>CAVRCO010000005.1:0-128927 GCA_963719605.1 uncultured Verrucomicrobiae bacterium | reverse complement strand
TTTGACCACGCCGGCTCGTGTTGGCCGGTCAGGTCTCCGATAAAAGTCCATGCCTCGGAGCGCTCTGCATAAGCTAAAGCATAATCGGGGTCGAGCTGGATTGCCTGATCGAAGTAACCGACAGCTTTCCGATAATCCTCCAGATTCCGACGCTGAAAATGGAAATGACCCTGCAGATAAGCGTTATGTGCTTCCACGTTCTTCGGCGCACTTCTTTGAGTCGAATCCGATCCTAGTAGAGTCACTTTCAGCGACTCAGCGACCGCTCGAGCGATTTCTTCCTGAACGGCAAAAATATCTTTCAATTCGCGATCGAACGTTCGCGTCCACAGCTCGATTCCGTCCGCGGCGTTCACAAGTTCCGCTACGATCCGTACCTTGTCCCCTTGCTTGCGCACCGTGCCTTCCAGAAGCGTACTTACGCCAAGCTTCTCGCCGATGGCTTTCGGTTCCTCATGCCTGTCTTTGAAACGGAATGAAGAACTGCGTCCAATGACTTTCAGCCCGTTGATTTGCGCCAGAGCTGCGATCAGTTCTTCCGACAGTCCATCCGAGAAATATTCGTCGCCCGGATCGCCGCTTTCGTTAACCAATGGCAGTACCGCGATTGACTTCTGAGAAGTCGCTGTAGCAGCCTCGCTGTGTCGAGGCGTTGCGTTTCCAGCCGTATAGCGTCCGAGAAAAAATAACCCGATCGACAAAACAGCGCCTATAACCGCGACATAAATCCACGCCTGCGATTTCAGCTGCGGCCGCGAGAGATCGACATCCTCGGTTCGTTTTAGTCCTTCGGGTGTAAGCTCAAACGCCCACGCCAGAACAAGCGCAATCGGAAAGCCAATAACAATCAGCAAGACAATCAGTTGAATGATCCAGTTTGGAACTCCGAACACAGGAAAAACCTGCGCGATGCCTTGGGCAAGCGCCCAGCCGGCGACCGCGTATGCGACCGCGACTTTGTAAACGTTGCGCCGCCTTAACTCAGAGAAGAAACTGTCGATCTTCACTGTTTGCCAAAAATCTTGTCCACCAACGCTTCAAACTGTGGATCGCCGCGGAGCGGGTCGAGCAGCGGATCAACCTTGATCCAGTTAAGATCGATGTTCTCACGCTCCTGGGAGCAGCGTTCCAAATATTGAATGGCCGTCGTCTTGTCGCCGAGCCCGATGTAAATCAAAGCGAAAAGGTAGCCACGAACGAATTGGTGCTGCGCGGTCTCGCTTACATTTCGCAAAATCTCCAGAGCCTGCTCCTTCTTTCCCGTCTCGGCGTAGGCCCGGGCAAGCAGGGCTTGAATCTCCGGATCGTTGTCGAGCGATGCGGCTTTTTCGTAATCAGCGATGGCGCCGGTCGAATCGCCTTTGAGGTAAAGCGCTTCGCCTAAATTCCAGTGGGCATAGGCAAAATTTGGGTCGAGCGCGAGGGTAGACCGTAGTTGCGCGATTGCGTCATCATAGCGACGACTCAGCATCAAAGTGCTTCCGAGGTCCGCATTGATAATGAGCGAAAGCGGATCCAGCTCGACCGCGCGTTTACCTTCTTTGATCGCTTCATCAAACCGGCCCATGGTGACGAGCAGGCTATTACTGAACCAGTGATGCGCGGTCGCGTAGTTGGGATCCAGCGCTATCGCGCGCTGAAATTCCTTTTCCGACGCGGGCGGATTGAAGTCGTCCATGCAATACAGGTTCGCGAGTGCGGCGTGTCCTTCGGCAGATGTTTCATCCAGCTCGATCGCACGTCTTGCCGCGTCGCTGGCTTTGGGAAAGAAATCCCTGGGCATACCCGCACCAAAAAGCGGTATCAAAAGATAAGACTGGGCGAGACCCGCATAGGCGTTCGCGTAGCTCGGGTCAGCATCGATCGCTCGTTGGAAGTAGTTAGCTGCCGTCTTGAGATCGTTACCGGTGCGTTTGTTCCAGAAGAAGCGGCCTTTGAGGTAAAGCTCATACGCAGCGGAATTCTCCGTTGGCTTCTTCGACATCGCCGTTTGTTCCGAGCCAGTGAGCTTCGCCTGCAGTGTATCGGCGATCGTCTTCGCGATGTCGCTCTCAACCGAAAAAATGTCAGTCAACTTGCGATCGTAAATTTCAGCCCAGAGATGTGCATCCGTAAGTGCGTTGATGAGCTGCACGTTCACGCGGACCTGATCCTTCGCCTTTTGCACGCTGCCCTCCAGGATGTTCGTGACGCCAAGCTGTTTTGCGATCTGCGGCAAATTTTCCGGCGTGCTCTTGAAATGCTGCGTAGAAGTGCGCGAAATCACTTTGAGGTCCGCGACTTTCGCCAGACGCGTTAGGATTTCGTCCTGCACACCCTCCGCAAAATAGGCGTTATCCGGATCGCGACTGAGGTTATCGAAGGGCAGCACGGCGATCGATTTCGCGGCTACTTCATTGAACGATGCGCGGCTGTTCCGGGCCATGTAGCCTCCAAGAAAAAATAATCCGATAGAGAAAAGAGCGCCGATAACGACGATGTAAATCCACGCGTGTTTTTTCCGTCGCGCGATACCTGGCATCGCATCGGCCGTTTCGGTGCGCTTAACCCCCTCGGGGGTCAGCTCAAACATCCAGGCGAGAATCAGGGCAATCGGCAAGCCGAGGATGATGAGCAGAACAATCAAGCGGATCGCCCAGTTTGGAATGTCGAATACCGGAAAGACCTGCGCGATTCCCTGCGAGAGCGCCCAGCCCGCGACGATGTAGGCGACCGCGACCTTGTAAACGTTGCGCCGCTTCAGTTCGGCAAAGAAAGAATGTTCGTCGTTCATCGTTCCCCACGGGCCGGCAACTGGACGCCGAGTTTTTGGCATAAGGCGACAAAGCGCGGATCGTCGCGATATTCGAAAACAAAAGGTGTTATCACCAGCTGCGTCAGACCGGAATCGTGGGTGACGTAAGCATTGTCGAGCCAGCGAAACATCTCATCTGGTTCTTTGCGAAGAGCGTGAATAACGGCAATCTGGTAGGCGCCGTTGGTCGCGTATTTGAAGGAAAAATTCTTGAGCGTGGTGTCAGCCGCGGCGCGATCGGCTTGCGTTTGCTGGACCAGAGTTAGCGCGTATTCGCGCCAAAAATCATCTGGCTCGAGTTGGGCCTGCTGCAAAGCAGCTGCCGGATTCTTCTGTAGGATATCAAGGGTTGCCAGGTAAGTGTGAAAGCGCGCCGCGTGCGGCTGGATTTCTAGTCCTTTGCGGAAACTTTCCTCCGCATCTTGGTACCGACCGGCAGCCACGGCCAGTCTGCCCAGGTTATACCAAAGGACGGTCACAAGCGGGTCTAACAAAATCGCCTCCCGGCAAGTTTGCTCCGCTTCGGCCAACCGGCCCTGGGCCATGAGTGAATAACTCAATGCGTTTTTTGCGCCAGCGTCGCCGGGAGCCAATTCCAGAGCGCGACGGAATTCCTTTTCCGCAGCCCGGAAATCAAGCGCCGGGGTCATCGATATCCATCCAATAGCCTTTCGCACTTCGACCAGGTCGGGTGCGAGAGAGGCAGCTTTTTCCGCGGCGACGCGAGCTTCCTCGTACGCTTTCTCGGCATTGCCGGTCGCGAAGCTCGCACCGTATTGGCGCCATGCCTGAGATAGTTTGGCATAGGCGAGAGCGTACTTAGGATCCAGGCGCACCGCCTCTTGCGCAAAGCTGATGGCCTTTTGAATGCTCTCGGCCGTCTGCTGTTGGAAATAAAAATCAGATTGCAGGATGGCGTTATGCGCGGCTGGATTTTGATTCGAAGGCACTGCATCCGATCGGGTTTTCTCCCCTAACAATTTTACCTTCATTTGCTCTGCAACCGCCTTCGCGATCTCTTCCTGGACACCAAACACGTCCCTTAATTCGCGGTCGTAGGTTTCCGACCAAATCGAACGTCCGTCGGCTGCATTGATTAATTCCGCAACAATCCGTACCCGATCGCCCTGTTTCCGGACACTGCCTTCTATTAAATGAGCGACGCCCAGTTTCTGCCCGATCGCGCCGCTGTCACCCGACTTTCCCTTGAATAAAAAAGACGAACTGCGTCCGATGACTTTGAGATCGGGAATTTTGGCCAGGACAGCAATCAGCTCTTCGGAAAGACCGTCTGAAAAATATTCATTGGAGGCATCGCCACTGGTGTTAACCAAAGGAAGGACGGCGACGCTTTTGGCAGAAATGGTGGAGGCAATCGATGAGACGGAGCTCGTCGTCGTGGTCAGAACTTTAGAGCGGAATAGTTGAAAAATGAATAACGCGGCGGCGATCACGGCGAGCACCGCGGTTAGGCTAACGATTCGTCGGCCGGTTCGCGTGGTATGAGATTTGCCCGGGTCGATATCCGATTCCCGTTTGATTCCTTCCGGCGTGATCTCGAAAGCCCAGGAACAAACCAGCGCGACGGGGAAACAAAGGACAATGACGACGACGAAAACTTTCATGACCCAGGCAGGCGCGTCGAAGGTCGGGAACAAGATCGAGGCCGCCTGAATAAGCAGCCACGCCACAACCACATAAGCGACTGCGACCTTGTAAACATTGCGCCTCTTCAGCTCGGCGAAGAACTCCTTCATTGTTTCGCGGCGGTTACTTTTCTCACCAGCGCTTCGAATCGCGGCTCGCCGCGTAGATTGTCGAGCATCGGATCAACTTTTATGGCAAAAAGGTAGTTGGTCTCACCTTCGGAGTAGGCACGCTCCAACTCCTCGATCGCGTGGTCTTTGTCACCCAACGCTATCTGAACCAGAGCTAAGGCGTAAGGCGCGACGTAGTGCAACTTCGCTTCCTCATTTAGCCGAGCGAGAATTTTTTGCGCTTCATCCTTCTGCCCATTGCGCGCGTAGGCCTGACCGAGCATGGCGAGGGAGTAGGGATCGTTGTTTAAGTCGAACGCTTTTTGAAATTCAGCGATCGCTTCGCTTAGGCGTCCCTTAAATTGAAGAACCTCCCCCCAATAGTAATGCGCCAGAAAAAACTGGGGATCGATTTCAAGTGCCTTGCGAACCTGCGCCTCGGCTTCGTTGTAGCGGCGGGCACTAAAATAAATCCAACTAGTGTCGGCATTGATGACCAATGAGAGTGGATCGAGCTCGATCGCGCGTTTTGCTTCCGAGATGGCCGGATCAAATTGGGCAAGTGTTAGATGCGCCAAGGCAAGCCAGTGATGCGCGGTCGCATAGTTTGGCTTCAATTCTACCGCACGCTTCAGCTCGTCCAGCGCGCCATGAAGATCAAGTTCAAGGGTCGCAAGCAACCCAAAAGAAGCGTGGGCTTCGGCTAACGAATCGTCAAGCTCGAGCGCTTTCTTCAGGGCTGATCTTGCCGGCGGAAGTGATTCCCGGGGAGAAACAGCGGCGTAGGAAGAAAGAAGCAGATAGGAGTCGGCCAGGCCGACATAGGCCAGCGCATAATTTGGATCTTTGGCAATCGCTTGATTGAAATAGTCGATCGCTTTGCGTAGATCCGTGCCAGTCCGCTTGTTCCAAAAGAATCGGCCTTTGAGATAAAGTTCGTACGCTTCCGGATTCGCGGTCGGCGCTTTCGCAATCGAGGTTTTCTCCGCGCCGGTCAACTTGGCCTGCAATGTTTCGGCAATTGCTTTCGCGATCTCGCTTTCAACCGCGAAAATGTCGGTCAGTTTGCGATCGTAGGTCTCCGCCCAAAGATGCGCGTCGGTCACCGCGTTGATGAGCTGGACGTTAACGCGAACCTGATCGCCGGCTTTCTGCACAGTTCCCTCGAGAATATTCATTACTCCGAGCTGCTTCGCGATCTGCTGTAGATCATCTGGCGTACTCTTGAATCGCTGAGTCGACGTTCGTGCGATCACTTTCAGATCTGCGATCTTTGCCAATCGAGTGAGGATTTCATCCTGCACGCCTTCGGCGAAGAAGGCGTTGTCCGGATCCCGGCTGAGATTGTCGAACGGCAGAACGGCGATCGATTTTTGCGGAAGTTCGGATGCGCCAGCGCGGGCCGCACCGCTTGCATTCTGAGCGCTATAGCGTCCAAGGAAAAACAATCCGATCGACACCACGGCGCCAATCACAACGACATAAAGCCAGACGTATTTCTTCGGTTTCGCTGACGCCGGCATCGCATCAGCCGTTGCCGTACGCTTAATTCCTTCAGGCGTTATCTCGAACATCCAGGCGAGGACGAGCGCAACCGGTAAACCCGCGATGATCAGAATCACGATCAAACGAATGATCCCGTTCGGAACGTCGAACACTGGAAAGACCTGCGAGATCCCCTCCGAAAGCGCCCATCCGCCGACGATGTAAGCGACTGCTACTTTGTAAACATTGCGCCGCTTCAGCTCGGAGAAGAAGTTGTTCATTTCGAAACCGTCGGTGATTTGAATTCTGCGGCTGGAACAATTTTGTCGGCGAGCGCTTCGAAACGCGGATTGCCGTGCAGCGGATCGAGAAGCGGGTCAACTCTAATCCAGCCTACGTCAGCACCGGCGCGATCCTGGTAACTTTGTTCAAGCCAGCGGAGCGTCTCCTCTTTGTTGCCCAGTCCAAGATAAGCGAGGGCAAAGCTGTAGGCTGAGACATATCGCGCTTTGGATAGCGCCTTCAGTTGGTCCAGGATTTTTTCGGCCTCCATCTTGTTACCCGACAAGCCATAAGCGTGGGCGAGCAGCGCGAGCACCGAAGAATCGTCATTTAACGCTCGTGCCTTCTGGTACTCCGCAATCGCCCCGTCACGAGCGCCTTTCATTTCTAGCGCCTGACCAAGAGTAACATAAGCGAAGTAATAACCGGGATCCATTTCCAGCAGTTTGCGCAGCTGTGCGATCGCTTCATCGTAGCGGCGCGCGTAGTAGTAGTCGACGCCCAGATCCGCATTGATGACGAGCGAGAGAGGGTCCAACTCGACCGCTCGCTTTCCCTCGACGATTGCGTCGTTGAATCGGCCTATTGCGGACAGAGTGTTGTTGCCATACTGCTGGTGCGCAATCGCGTAATTTGGGTTCAGCTCAATGGCACGTTGAAATTCCCTGTTTGCTTGAGAGAAATCGAAATCGTAATACCAAATCGCCAGCGCCAATGAAGTACGCGCTTCAGCAAGAGTATCGTCTAGCTCAAGGGCCTTCTTTGCCGCTGCTATAGCTTTCGGGTAACAATCTCGAGGATTACCTCCCGAGTAGCCGGGTATCAACACGTAAGCATCGGCGACACCGGCGTAGGCGAGTGCGTAGTTTGGGTCTGCCGCGATGGCCTGTTGAAAGTAATCGATAGACTTCTTCAGATCGTTGCCGGTGCGCTTGTTCCAAAAGAATCGTCCCTTCAAATAAAGCTGGTGCGCCTCAGTATTTGCAGTCGGTCGCGCGGCGATAACGTGCTGTTCGGAGCCGGTCAGCTTTGCCTGTAACACATCGGCAACCGTTTTCGCGATCTCAGTCTCGACGGCAAAAATGTCCGTCAGTTTGCGATCGTAAGTGTCGGCCCAAAGATGCGCGTCCGTCAGTGCATTGATGAGCTGCACATTCACGCGGACGTGGTCATTAGCTTTCTGCACGCTTCCTTCCAAGATGTGGGCCACGCCAAGTTGCTTCGCGATCTGGGGAAGATTGTCCGGCGTGCTTTTGAAGTGTTGCGTCGATGTGCGCGAAATTACTTTGAGGTCGGCGAACTTGGCCAGCCGCGTGAGGATTTCATCCTGCACGCCTTCGCAAAAGTAAGCGTTGTCCGGGTCGCGGCTAAGATTGTCGAACGGCAGAACGGCGATGCTTTTTTCCGGGATCGCCGAACCGGTAGGGGCTGGCTGGACCACGGCGTTTTTCTTACGAGAAAGTTCGCCCTGCAACTCATCCGTGATCTGCTTGGCGACTGCGCTCTTGATGGTATCGGCCAACGAAGGGAGCGCTGTGGCGGTTGGTTGAGGCAGTGTCGCTAACCGGCGCTGGTCCAGCGTGCGCATGATCGCGGGGGCGAAAATCACTGACACGATGGCAAGCACGAGCAGTAAAATCGCGAAAATGAAGATGGCTCGGGCGGGCGGAGAGAGTGCTTTGCGCGTGCCAACTCTGGAGCCGGGGATGCCACCGCGCGCTTTCCCGAGTCGCGTCGGCGGCGTGGGATTGCCAATTGTCTCGGCGCAAAGATTAACTAACGAGACAACAACTCCGTGTTTCACTTCCACGTCGCCCAGTTCATGGATGTACAGCTGCCATCGACGCTGTTGCGCCAGATCGTCGGCGACGCGTTTACTCACGAGAATATGGCCGGCGTCGCCGCAATCCATCACTCGCTGCGCGATGTTGATGCCTATGCCGGCGATGTTTTCGCGCCCGTTTGCATCCTTCACATGATGGATCGGGCCGCTGTGGATTCCCATCCTCACCGGCAGACTCGGCTGCGCTCGCAAAGCCTGGCTAATCTCCAAGGCGCATTCCACCGGCTCTTCCACGGAACCGGTGAAAACCAGCGCCATGCCATCGCCCGTCGGCAAAACCGTAAGCGCTCCTGCAGCCTCAGCTTCGCGCGCCGCTTCGGTGCTGCGCACAATCTGGTTCAACTCCTGAAGCGCTTCTGATTGTTCGTCGGTCAGTAGCTTCGAGTAGCCGACGATGTCCATGAAGAGCACGTGCGCAATCTCCAGGCGCAGTTTCGTTTTTTGTTCGTCGGCCATATGCGATTACGAAACGTTGCGCCGTTTCAGCTCGGCGAAGAAATTGATCGGCTCGCGTCCCCGCTCCTCATCCCTCGCGGGCTTGCCCGTCGATGTCTCTCGGCTCCCGCCGGTTCCATTGTCGATCTTCACTGTTTTGCGCCAAAGACTTTCTGCACCAGCGCCTGAAAGCGCGGCTCGCTCCGCACGCTGTCGTAAATCGGCTCAACCGTTAGATACCAACAGGCGCTCTCCTGGTCCTCGTACGATTTTTCCAGCCAATTCAATGCTTTCTGCTTTTCGCCAAGTCCCACATAGATCATAGCAAACGCTGTCGAACTGACGTATTGGTGTTTTGCCATCTCTTCGAGTTGACGCAAGATTTCCTCGGCTTTCGGTCGATTTCCAGAAATGGCATAAGCGTAACCGAGCAGTCCTTGATACCACGCGCCGGCCACCGTTATTTTACTTCGTTGAAATTCTGCGATTGCGCCCGCCGTGTCGCCTTTCCACAGGAGGCAGCAGCCTAACAAATGACGGGCGACCGTTGCAGCGGGATCCAGCTCGAGCGTCCTTCTGATTTGGACAATTGCATCGTCATATCGACGTGCGTGATACAGAAAGTAAGCTAGAGCAGCTTGAAAGAACGAATTCAGCGGATCGAGCTCGATCGCTTTTTTGTCTTTCGCAATCGCCTCGTCCAATAGGCCAAGCCCGCCCAGAAACCACGCATATATTTCATATGCCCAGGCCAGATTAGGATTTAGTTCGATGGCGCGATCGAATTCAACCTGGGCGTTCCGCCAATCAAAAGCGCCGGCGAGTGCGCAAGCGAGGGAAAGATGCGCTTCCGCCAGTTGCGGTTCGAGCTGAAGCGCTCTTTGCGCGAATTCCTTCTCTTTAACCACCGCTTCTTTGCTCGGCATCAGTACTCCTCCCATGTAGGCGTAGGTGTCGGCCAGGCCGCAATAGGCCAAGGCGTAGTTGGGATCGAGTTTCAACGCCTGCTCGTAGTAGCGGATCGAGCTGGTCCAGCCGGCTTCGCTGTATTTGCCAAATTCATAGCGTCCCAGCAAATAGAGGCGATGAGCTTCCGGGTTCTCGGTCGGCTTCTTTGATAATGCGCGCGCCGCTTCGGTGCCAAGCTGTACTTGCAGAGCCTGCACTACTTGCTCGGCCACGTTGCTCTGAAAGTTGAGAATGTCTTTTACGTCACCGTCGTAGTCCTTCGACCAGAGATGGTAACCGTCAGCCACATTCACGAGTTGGGCAGTAACCCGCAGTTGATCGCCAACTTTGCGGATGCTTCCTTCCAACACTGTATTGACCTGCAGCTGATCACCGACTTTCCGGAAAATATCCGCTGCGGTTGTGCCCTTAAAAGCGAAACAAGATGTCCGTCCGGGCACGCGCAGGCCCGGTACCCTGGCCAGCGCGTTAATTAGTTCCTCGGTCATCCCGTCGCTCAAATATTCGTCGTTTTTATCTGCGCTCATGTTGACGAACGGCAGCACCGCGACGGATTTGGCTGGCGCAGCACCCCTGATGTTTTGGGGCCGCTGCGGGTTACCCAGCTCCTCCGTGTAGAAATTGACCAGCGAAATGATTTCGCCGTGTTTGACCTTGCGTTCGCCAATCTCATGCAGATACGGCCGCCAGCGGCTGTAATGTTTGAGATCGTCGGCCACATGCCGCGAAACAAGAATGTGACCGGCATCGCCGCAATCCATGATTCGCTGTGCCATATTGATTCCCGCGCCGGCGATGTTGGATTGTTCGTTCAAGTCAGTGACTTCATTGACCGGGCCGCTGTGAATTCCCATTCGGACATGGAGCTCAGGATGATTCTTGAGCGCCTTGCTGATTTCCATGGCGCACAACACAGGTGCTTCCGGAGTCGTGCGAAAAACGAGCGCGCCGCCGTCGCCCGTTGGTAACCGCAGTAATCTACCTTCCGCTTCAGCGATGCGGAACTGTTCTGCGCCGCGGACAATTTTTTTCAGTGTCTCAATCTGCTCGCTCTGTTCGTTGATGAGCAACTTCGAATAGCCGACGATGTCGATGAACAAGACATGACCTATCTCGAACTTAACTTTGGATGAAGAGTCGGAAGTCATGTAGCTGCTAGTCTCGCTCCTCTTCGCAGAACTTCTGAAAGCGCCGATCTTTACGCAGTGGATCCCAAAGCGGGTTATAGCGAAGATCGGCGCGGGTGGTTCCAGCCGGCACTTCTAAAAGATGCGGGATGGCGGCGATAGCCGCGTCCGTGTCTCCGAAGCGAGCTTGAATTTGCGCGAGGGCTGCTTCGGCATCGGGCTTTACCCAGCCATCGTCGGCATATTGTTCGATCGCGAGATGCGCCTGCTCAAGCGCCTTGTCCTTCTCACCTAGACCTGCATAAGTCAGTGCCAGGTAAACGGGCATGCCAAAGCCCTTCGGTGCGAGGACGGCTTCGTTACTCGGATTAATCTCATGCAGTGTGCGAGTAAATGTAGCCTTAGCTTGCTCAGGTCTTCCCGCCCATTCGTGGCAGTAAGCCGCGCCCATGAGGAGGATCTTGTTCCATTCATCGAGCGGTTCTCCCGGCGTGGTCGCGTTAATCTTTCTTTCTATAACCGCGATCGCGCCGTCGAACTGGCGTTGCCACGTCAGAAGTTGCGCACGGTCGGATACCACTGCATCGACGAGCGAGTCTGTCGGGATGCGGGCAAGCTCCTTCGCCGCTTCGTCGAGCCGCCCCTCGCCTAAAAAGAGATCCGCCTTTGCCGCATGAATCCACTGATCGTCCGGCGAGATCTCGGAAACTCGATCCAGTAAAGCATGAGCTTCGGGAAAGCGTCGCAGCCGACTGAGGAATTCTATCGCCACTGTGCTGAGCAAACCAGAGTTTCGCGGATCCAGGTCCATCGCCTTGCGCCAATGCGCTTCCGCCTTGTCCCAGGATCCAAGGCGAGTTTCTACTACAGCCCATTCGGTGAGGATCTGAGAACTATTGGGAAAACGTTTGCTCGCTTCTTCGTATGCCTGGACTGCTCCGCGGAAATCGCGGCTGAGGCGATAGCGATAAGCTGCTTGGGCCATCCACGCCTCGGCTAACTCGGGTTGGAGCGACATTGCCTTGTCGGCAGCTTCTCTGGTCGCTGCCGCCGTATTTGTCGTCGCGTCTACCCCGTAAAGATAGAGCCGACTGCGAATGATGGCCAGGCTTGCCCAAGCCAAAGCAAAGCTCGGATCGATTCGCACCGCCTCGGCATAGGCGACGCCGGCTGTTTTCGCGGCGTCAAATCCGGATTGAGCGCGCTCAATGCTCAAGCCGCGCAAATAAGCATCGTAAGCGGCCGGGTTCTGTGTTGGCTTATCCGCAATGACTTGTTGTTCTTGGCCGGTAAGTTTTGCTTGTAGCTGATCGGCGATAGCTCGCGCCACTTCGCTTTCGACTGAAAAGATGTCAGTTAGCTGGCGATCAAAGGTATCAGCCCAAAGGTGAGAATCGTTGGCTGCTTTGATAAGCTGCACGTTTACGCGTATCGCGCTGCCACTCTTTTGCACGCTACCTTCCAGAATGTGAGCGACACCTAGCTGTCTTGCGATCTCAGGCAGGTTTGTCGGGGTGCTTTTATAGTTTTGGGTTGAAATGCGCGAGATGACTTTCAAGTCGGCGATCTTGGAGAGCCGCGTTAATATTTCGTCCTGGATGCCATCGGCGAAGTAAGTGTTCGACTTATCATCGCTCAGGTTCTCAAAAGGCAGGACTGCGATACTTTTCTCCGAAACATCAGTTATCGTTGGCGGCAGCCGACGCGAAACCAGGAAAGCGGCCACTATAGCAGCAGTCAACAGAACAGCAGCAGCCAGCATCGCCCAACGCAAGTTTGCGCGACGCTTGCGCAAGGCTAACAACTTGTTAGGTACTCGCGGATTGCCAATTTCGTCGCGGTAGAGATTAGTTACTCCAATACGGACGCCATGCTTTACTTCGCACTCACCCAAGTCGTGCAGAAGCGAACGCCATTGCGGGTAGTGCTCCAAGTCATCGGCGACACGCTTTGAGAGAAGAATGTGATCGGCGTCACCGCAATTCATCACCCGCTGCGCGATGTTGATCCCCGCGCCTGCAATGTTGGCTTGTTCGTTTAAGTCAGTGACTTCATTGACCGGCCCGCTGTGAATTCCCATGCGCACCTGAAGTTCAGGATGATTCTTGAGTGCCTTACTAATTTCCAGCGCACACAGCACTGGCGCTTCCGGACTAGTACGAAAAACCAGCGCGTCACCATCACCTGTCGGTAGTCGCAGTAGTTTACCTTCCGCTTCAGCCAGGCGGAATTGTTCGGCGCCACGGACAATTTCTTTTAACTTCTGAATTTGCTCGCTCTGCTCATTGATCATCAACTTCGAGTAACCGACGATGTCGATGAACAAGACATGTCCGATCTTGAATTTCACGTCTGAGGATTGCTCAGATGGGATGGTCACTTTGTTACGGTCCGACGTGTTCCTGCCCAGCGAGCAGTTGTTGGAAGCCGGGATCGTTGCGGATCGGGTCCCAGACCGGATCGATTTTCAAGCGTGCGATGGAAACGGTTTCGCCCGCGGGAATGGTAAGCAGCCGGCGGAGAATTGCGATGGCGTCGGACGCGGCTGCGGTGCGAGCTTCAACTTCAGCAAGGCCAGCCAGATTGGAATTACCGAGCAGCGCATCTCTCTCCGGCGGGAGTAGGTCCACAGCCTGCCGCGCGAGTTTGATAGCGTCGGCGTCACGTTTGAGCGCGAGATAGACCCAGATCAATTCTCTCATTGAAACGCGCTCGTTCGGCCGCTCGCGTAATCTTTCCTCGAGCAGTTGTCTCGCTTTTTCTGCGTCGCCTTGTGCGCCGGTGAAATCGCCGGCCAGAGCGCGAATAGTAGCTTTCGCGGAGAGCCGTCTGCGTTCGTCCGCGGCGGAATAGGCGCCGGCCTCCCAAATCTTAACGGCTGCTTCAAAATCACGTGCGATAACAAAGGCATAAGCGCGGTCACCAGTCACGGTCGGAACAATACCGGAAGCGGAGGACGAGATAAGATCGTTGGTGGACGGAAAGGTGGCCAGCACGCCTTGCGCTTTTTTGATGTCGCCGCTCCCGTTCAGAATCGCCAGGAGCAAGGCGCGCATACCGATCACTTCGGACGGATCGATGCCCAATGCATATTTGCCGCCGCGCTCGGCGTCTTGCCACATGCGCAAGATACAATAAGTCTGACTAAGATTTCCGGCTACAGAGGCATTGCGTGGATCCTGCTCGAGAGACTTTTTGAGTGTATCCAAACCGCGTTGCCATTGCCCCTGCCGGCGATAGACATAACCAGAGTATTCGAGCGCCTGCGCATTGTTAGGCTGTAACCGGAGCGCGCGCCCAAACTCGGCCAATGCCTGTTCGTACTGCCGATAACCGTAGTAATAAAAAAGGCCGTGCGCGACGTGCGCTTGCGCCAGGTCTGGCGCCAGAGCTAGCGCATGCTCGACCGTTTTTTTAACTTCCGTGAGCTCCGATTCGTTGAACGTTTCCACGAACCAGTGTTGATTCAAACGACACTCGGCCAGGCGAGCCATGGCCAGCGCAAAATTTGGATCGCGCGCAATGGCTTGCTGATACCACGCGATAGCTTCGTCGAATGACTCCGGCCTCAAGGAAACATTTGCCGCACGTAGCTGAGACTCGCCTTTCAGAAAGAGATCATAGGCGGCGGTGTCCTTGGTCGGCGCGGTGGCAAGCGTGCTGGCTTCGGCAGGGGAAAGTTTCGCCTGAAGAGAATCGGCGATTTCCTGTGCCACTTCGCTCTCTACGGCAAAGACATCCTTGATGTCGCGATCGTATGTCTTTGCCCACAGGTGTGAGTCAGCCCGGGCATCGATGAGCTGGACGTTGATGCGAACTTTGTCAGCAGCCTTCTGCACACTCCCTTCCAGAACAGTTGCAACTCCGAGTTGTTGCGAGACTGTTCTCAGGTCTTCTGGCTTGCTCTTGTATTTCGCGGTGGAAGTGCGCGAGATCACCTTTAGGTCGGCGATGCTCGCGAGCTTCGTCAGGATTTCGTCCTGAATGCCGTCGGCGAAATAAGCCGCGTTCTTGTCGTCGCTCAGATTTTCAAACGGCAACACCGCAATTGATTTTTGCGGAACTGTAGCCGCCTCGCTGTGTCGAGGCGTTCCGTTGTGCACCGTGTAGCGAGCGATAAAAAACAATCCGATCGAAAGCGCGCCGGCAATGATGACCACAAAAATCCACGCATGCTTCCGCGGTTGTCGCTTCGCCGCTGCAAGATCGACATCCTCCGTTCGCTTTAGTCCTTCCGGTGTCAATTCGAAAGCCCAGGCGATCACGAGCGCGATTGGAAAGCCTACGACTATCAAAAGGACTGTGAGGCGCACGGCCCAGTTCGGTATTTCGAAGAACGGAAAGACCTGCGTCGCAACTTGGACCAGCAGCCAACCCACGACCGCGTAAGCGACGGCGACCTTGTAAACGTTGCGCCGTCTCAGCTCCGAAAAGAAAGAGGGTTTGCCGCTCATGGTTCGGTGACGGCAGGCGGGGTGTAGGGCAAAGCCAGTTTGGCAAGAACCGCCTTGAAGCGCGGTTCGTCACGCAACGGATCGAAACCTCGATTCCAGAGCCATCCCGCGAAAGCGCTGTTGTGCTTGACCGCATAGATTTCCAGCTCATCCAGCGCACGTCCACGTTCTCCCAACGATATGAGGTAGAAGGCGTACCAAATCGCGTCCTGCCGGATATCGGCATTGTCCGGCGAAGTCTCCAGGCTATTTACGGCCGCGACGCGCTGGGCCGGGTCGGCCATGCCGCGGGCGAGCAACGCTTTGGCGTCTCCATTTTGGCCTTTGAGTTTGCCTAACGAACGCAGCTCCGCTTCCGCCTCCGGATACATTTTGCGGTCAATATACTGACAGGCGGCCCAATTATGCGCTGCCTCGAACTCGGGATGCGCCGCTTGGATGCTCTTGATCTGAGCCTCCGCCGCGGCATCACGCCTCAGGGAAGCCAAGGCGCCTGCATGAATAACGCCGATAATAGGCGATAATGGATCGAGCTGCTGAGCGCGCTCGATTTCGCGCAAGCTGGCCTCAAGCTGTCCAACGGCTGAGAGAAATTGCGCGTATTGATTGACCGCTTCAGCGTCACCGGGTGCCAGCACAAGGGCGCGGCGGAATGCCTGGCCGGCTTCCGGCCAGCGACAGCGAAACGTGTTCGCGAGCCCGACCGCGACGTAGGCCGACGCGGTGTTGGAGTCGAGTGAAAGAGCGCGTTGCGCGGCCGACTCGCCTCGCGGGAGCGAAGCGTCGAACGAGTCGAGTCCATAAGACGGAAGGAGGAGCTCGGTTATGGCCAATGCGCCCCACGCCTGCGCGTAACTGGCGTCGAGTTTTACTGTCTGTTGAAATAAGTCACGTGCTTCGCGTAATCCAGGACCTCGCGCAGCCAGTAAAGTCAGTCCGCGCAGATAAAGTTCATGCGCTCGCGGATTGTTCGTGCTGTCAACGACAAGCGGTTGCCCGGCGCCGCCCGTGAGCTGAACGCGCAACTTGGTCGCGATCGCCTTGGCAATTTCATCCTCGACCGCGAAGACGTTGTCGAGTTTGCGATCGTATTTTTCGGACCACGCCTGCAACCCGTTTTGCACATCGACTAACTGCACATTGATCCGCACCTGATCGCCGGCCTTCTGCAAACTCCCTTCGAGAATATGTGCCACCCCGAGTACCTGGCCGATTTTATGCACATCGAGATCGTTGCCCTTGAACTGGAAAGCCGATCGGCGCGCCGCCACTTTCAAGTTCGGAATCTGTGCGAGCGCGTTGAGTATTTCCTCGGTAATCCCATCACTGAAGTAGGCGGTGTTCTTGTCGTCGCTCAGATTTTCGAATGGTAATACCGCGATTGACTTGGCCGGGATGGCTGCCGGCTCGGTTCGGGCTGAAGCGGCGTCATATGTTGCTGCACTGTAGCGACCGAGCAAAAACAAGCCGATCGATACGATTGCGCCGATGACGACAACGTAGATCCAGGCTTTGCCGCGTGAATGCTGACGCGCGGCGTCGGCAACTTCCGTGCGCTTGATTCCTTCCGGCGTAATCTCGTAAAACCAGGCGAAGACAACGGCAATGGGAAAGCCAAGGATGATGAGAAGAACAATTGTGCGGATCGCCCAGTTCGGAACGTCGAAGACTGGAAAGACCTGTGCGATTCCCTGGGAGAGCGCCCAGCCCGCGACGATGTACGCGACAGCGACCTTGTAAACATTGCGCCGCTTCAGCTCGGCGAAGAAGTTTCCCAATGCCATGCTAAGTGATCAGTTAGGGACCAATGTGCTCTTTGCCGGCGAGAAGTTGCTGGAATCCGGGATCGCTTCGAATCGGATCCCATACCGGATCGATTTTCAGCCGCTGAATTGAAACGTTGTAACCAGCGGGAATTGAAAGTAACCGCTGCAATGTCTTCACTGCTTCAGTGGGCTCGCCCGCGCGGGCCTGAACTTGAGCGAGATTGCTGAGGAACAGGACACCGCCGGCCGCATCTTTCTCAACCGAAAGTGACTCAGTCGCCTCGTGTGCGAAACGAAGTGCGTCACCGTTGCTTTTCTGCGCCACGCTTACCCAAGCTAGCTGGACCATGGCGTTGCGATCATCCGGCCGCTCTCGCAACCTCGCCTCCAACAAATTGCTGGCCTGCCCGATCTCTTCTTGCCCGCTCGCGGTGTCGCCAGCCAGGAGGTGAATTGTCACCCGCGCCGCAAGCTGCATCCGATGTTCGTCCGGGTCGGTTCTATCAGCTTCCCAATCTTTCAAACCGGCGGCAAAGTCCCGCTCGATCACGTGAAGATAGGTCCCTTCACCGATGACGCTACCGATCTCGCCGATTACGGCCTTGTTGATCAGAATAACGTCCGGTGGGAAAGTAGCGAGAGCGCGCTTCGCCGCTTTGATATCCCCGTCTTCGTTAAGGTAACTTGCGACCAGAGCGCGCATTCCGACTACGTTATGCGGCTCGAGAGCAAGCGAGCGCAAACCGTAGCGCTTCGCCTCCGTCCACATTCGCATGTAACAATAGGCTGCGCCGATATTAGCCACCAACGATCCATTTCGCGGGTCGCGGTCTTCAGCCTGAGTAAGTTCGGACAAGGCGAGCTTCCAGCGGCCTTGGCGGCGATGAACATAACCAGAGAATTCCAGCGCCCTGGTGTTGCCCGGTTGCAGTTCAAGCGCGCGTTTTAATTCACTCAAAGCTTCATCGTATTGCAGATGCCCGAGATAGTAGAATATTCCGAGTGCGATGTGCGCCTCGGCCAGGTCGGGAGCAAGAGCAACCGCGTGCTCGGCGATGCTTTTAACCGCAGGCAGTTCGGCATCGGAAAGCCTTCTGACGAACCAGTGGCGAGTCATCCGGCTTTCGACCAAACGTGCGGCCGCCAGCGCAAAGTTCGGATCGCGACTGAGCGCTTGTTGATACAAAGCCGCTGCCCTATCGAATAGCTCAGGTTTGATCGCGCTCTCCGCCTCTTTTTCCTGCCCCTCGGCTTTCAAGAACAAGTCGTAGGCTTCCGCATCCTTGGTCGGCGCAGTTGCCAGACTGTTCGCTTCCCTGGGTGATAGCTTCGCTTGGAGGGCATCTGCGATTTCCTGTGAAACTTCGCTTTCGACGGCAAAGACATCCTTAATGTCGCGGTCGTAAGTCTTGGCCCAAAGATGTGTATCCGCGCGCGCATCGATGAGCTGCACGTTAACGCGCACTTTGTCGGCAACTCGTTGCACAGTCCCTTCTACGACGTTCGCGACTCCAAGTTGCTGCGAGACCGTCTTCAGATCCTCCGGTTTGCTCTGATATTTCGCTGTCGATGTTCGTGAGATGACTTTCAGATCGGCGATGCTGGCGAGCTTGGTTAGAATCTCGTCCTGAATGCCTTCGGCGAAATAAGCGTTCGCTGGATCCTGGCTCAAGTTGTCGAACGGCAGAACCGCTACGCTCTTCTCGGGAATGGCCGCTTCGCCGGCCGGTAGGATTGCTGCGGTTTTGGGAGTGGAGCGGAGCGATTTCAGAATCGCGGGCGTAAAGATGAGCGCGGGGATGCCCAGGCAAAGCAAGGCAAGCAACGTCACCAGCCTCATCTTGCGAGTCGTCGTGGATCGTCTCTCCGGCGCAGGCGATGGGGACGTGGCGCTGAGGAATCGCGCTGGCCGCGCGCTGTTGCCAACTTCATCGGTGAAGAGGTTAACGACCGAGACGCGCGCACCATGTTTTACTTCGCATTCGCCCAGTTCCTGCAGACGCGAGCGCCATTGCGGATACTGTTCGAGGTCGTCCGCTACCCGCTTGGAAAGAAGAATGTGTCCAGCGTCACCACAGTCCATGACTCGTTGCGCCAGGTTGATGCCCGCGCCCGCGACATTGGAGTGTTCGTTTAAATCGGTGACCTCGTTGACCGGACCGCTGTGAACGCCCATACGCACGCGGATTTCGGGGTGGCTCTTCAGCGCTTGTGCGATTTCCAGTGCGCACAAGACCGGTGCTTCGAGATTATTCTTAAAGACGAGCGCGCCGCCGTCTCCGGTCGAAAGGCGTAAGAGCTTCCCTTCGGTTTCGGCGATGCGGACCTGCTCCGTCCCGCGCACGATCTCTTTTAGTGCCTGAATCTGATTGCTCTGCTCGGTGATGAGCAATTTCGAATACCCGACGATGTCGATGAACAGGACGTGCCCGATCTCGAACTTAAGCTCGGGAGCCGAGCTCATTTCGAAGCAGTTACTCCCTTGAATTCGCGCGCCGGAATGATTTTCTCGGCGAGCGCTTCGAATCGCGGATCGCCGTGGAGGTCGTCGAGCAGCGGATCGACCCTGATATTGTAGATGTCGTTGCCGTCGTTCTCACGATAAGCACGCTCCAGCTCGTCCAGCGCTTGGTTCTTATCGCCCATTCCAAGAAACACGGCTCCGATACCGTAAGCGGCCACGTAGCGTGACTTCGCTTCTTCATTCAGTCGGGCGAGGATTTTTCTCGCGTCGTCAGTTTGCCCCGATCGCGCATAGGCTTGTCCTAGCAGCGCCAACGCAAACGGATCGTCATCCAGTTCGGACGCTTTACGATATTCAGCGATGGCTTCCGCCAGCTGTCCCTTCATCTGAAGCGCCTGGCCGAGATAGTAATGAGCCAGATAAAAACGCGGCTCGATTTCGATGGTCTTGCGAAGCTGAGCGATGGCTTCGTCGTAGCGGCGCGCATAATAATAATCATTACCGAAATCGGCGTTGTTGATCATCGAGAGCGGATCCAACTCGATTGAGCGTTTAGCCTCGACGATGGATTCGTCGAATCGCCCGAGCGCTAGCAGAGGTCCGGCGCCGAACCAATGATGCGCGGTAGCGTAGTTTGGATTTAATTGAAGCGCTCGTTCGAACTCGGTGATCGCCTTCATCGAATCAAAATCAAATCCACTGAGGATTCTGCCCGAGGAAGCGTGCGCCTCGGCCAACGTGTCATCGAACTCCAGCGCTTTCTTCACCGCCGCTTTAGCCTGCGGAATCGAATCTTTTGGAGCAGCAGCCCCGTAAGGCGGAAGAAGCAAATAGGAATCGGCCAGACCGGAATAAGCGACGGCGTAATTCGGATCTTTGGCTATCGCCTGGTTGAAATAATCGATCGCCTTGAATAAATCAGCGCCCGTTCTCTTGTTCCAAAAAAACCTGCCCTTGAGATACAGCTCATAAGCTTCGGGATTCGCGGTCGGCTTTTTCGACATCGCCGTTTTTTCCGAGCCAGTGAGCTTGGCCTGCAATGTTTCAGCAATCGTTTTTGCGATGTCGCTCTCGGTCGCGAAAATGTCGGTAAGTTTTCGATCATAAATCTCCGCCCAGAGATGCGCGTCGGTCACTGCATTGATGAGCTGCACGTTGACGCGCACCTGATCGTTCGCTTTCTGAACGCTGCCTTCGAGAATGTTCATGACGCCGAGCTGCTTCGCGATATCGCGCAAATCTGAAGGCGTGCTCTTGAATCGCTGCGTTGAAGTGCGCGAGATGACTTTCAGATCGGCGACTTTCGCGAGACGGGTGAGAATTTCATCCTGAACACCTTCGGCGAAGTACGCGTTGCTCTTGTCTTCGCTCAAACTATCGAACGGCAGGACCGCGATTGATTTGCTTGGAATGTCGTTAGACGCGGTTGCGGCTGTTTTATTTCCGGCGGTGTAGCGCCCGAGAAAGAACAGCGCGATTGAAATCGCGGCGCCGATCGCGACAACATAAATCCAGGCGTGTTTCTTTTGTCCTTTCGCCGCCGGCATCGCGTCAGCCGTTTCAGTGCGTCTAATTCCCTGCGGCGTCAGCTCGAACATCCACGCGAGAACAATCGCAACCGGCAAACCGAGAATAATAAGCAGAACAATCAAACGGATCGCCCAGTTTGGTATGTCGAAGACCGGAAAAACCTGCGCGATTCCCTGAGAAAGAGCCCAGCCCGCGACGATGTATGCGACCGCAACTTTGTAAACATTGCGCCGCTTTAGCTCGGCGAAGAAGTTACTTGCGTTCATGAAATCACTGCAGCTTCGCGTACTCCGTCTTTGCTTCTTTCAGAATCGGAACGTCAGGATCGGCATTTTTCCAGAGAGCGAAGAAATCCTGGTACGCAATTTTCGCTTTGGTAGTGTTCCCGGACAGGGAATATGCGCGCGCTAGTCCTAAATGGGCCAGCGCGCTGATCGGCTCATTTCCCACAATGCTGGCATGATCGAGAATCCTTTGGAATTCGCCTGCGGCGCCGGCGCCGTTCTTCGCCGCCAGATAAGCCTGGCCCCGGAGATAGACGGGATACAACGCGAAGGTGAAATCATCGTTCGTGTGTCCCATTTCATAAGGCGCAGCCGCGGACAGAGCATCCAAAGCGGCTCCCGCATTTCCACTGTTGAGCGCGACAGCTGACCGAGCCATGGGCAGATACTGAGTTTGAACAACGGTGTCTTGCGGAAAGCGTTTTGCCAGATCAGTCGATCGAGCGATTGGCGTTGGCGAGGTCGCCCGCGAGCGCTAAAGCGATCGCAGAAAATCCTTCACCATGTTTTCCTTTTATCTCTGCCACCGCGACTGCGCGTCTTCCTTTGCCCAATCCGCTTTTCCCACTAACGCTTCGCGGAGTGAATTGTGACCCTGATATTCTGCCGCGGTTTCCTTTTCCTGCGCGCGTCGCGCTGAATCAGCCGCCCGGCGGGTGAGGTCGCGCGCTTTGCCGAATTGGCCGCCATCCGCCGCCGTTTCGGATTCGAGGAAAAACATTTGATCCTCCACTCCCGGTATTCCCATGGCTGCCGCCGCTTGTTGCTCCATCCCGGAAGGGTCGTCTGTAGAAAATCGACGACGTAAAGAACGATGGAAACCAAGGCGAATCGAGCTTCTTCGCTCGCGATTTCTCTACCGTGGCCTTGCCTGATCCAGTCGGCTTAGCCACTGGTCGCAATAGATCAAACTGACGTAATTGTTCGAACTCTCGGGATTGATCTTAAAAGCGCGTTTCGCCGCCGCGTCCGCCTTGGCGTAATCTCCAAATGAGATGGATGAACCAAAGTATACCTCAACGCTCTCATCGCGCGGATAGGTTTGGGCGAGTAATTCGTAGGCCCGGCGGGCAGCCTCGAGGTTTCCGGTAACGACGATTTCATAAAATGCCGCGATATTGAGTTTTTCGTGGTCGCTCGTTCGCTCGCGCAACTCGTATGCTTTGCGCGTGTTTTCAGCGGCCAGCGTCAGCTCGCCTTGAGGTTGATAAGATTCGCCTAACCACAGATAAGCCATGGCGAAATTCGGGTCGAGGGTAACAGCGCGCTGAAAAAACGGGATCGCGGCAAGATAATCGTTGTCGATATCGGTCGCTTTAATGCCCAGGGCATACGCCTGCAGCGCCTCGAGTGATGAAGTCGTGGTGTCTTCGGGCAGTGCGTCGTATTTCTGAACCGACGCCAGCGATTCACCCAATTTCTTCCGCATCTTTGTTGCCGCCTGACCGAGCGCGTTGAGCACGTGCTCCTTTCCGGTTGCGGTTTCCTGTTCCTGCGCGAGCAAATTGCCATCACGGCAGTTCACTGCCTTTAGCGACACGACATACTGCGTGCCGAGGGCGGAAATGGATCCTTCGATTGTGGCGGCGGCCCCAAGCCGTTGACCAGCTTCGCGTGCCAGCTCCGGGGTGAGCCGCGCATCCCTGGGCTTCGACATTCGCGTTAGTGTCTGGGCGATGATCGAATCTGAGACCAGAGTGAGAAACGGTGTCTGCTCAAGCTGCGACGCGAGCCCTTGTCGGAGGGTGGCGTCAAAAACGGGATCACCGGTCGTGTTTGTGAAATCGGTGAGGACGATCGTGTCCCTGTCGGTCAGCGGCCTGGTTTGAAGTGAGCGGTAATAAAATCCGCCCGCTGCCAACAAGCGAGGAGCACGACGGCAACCGCAATCTTCCACAGCTTTGCCATCCGAGCCGTTTTGGCCTTCCGAATTTTTTCTGGAATCTGCGCATTGCCCAATGTGTCGGTATAAAGACTGAACGTGTGATACTGCGTACCGTGTTTTACTTCGCACTCGCCGAGATCATGTAAACATCGCCGCCAGCGTGGGTAGTGTTCCAAGTCATCCGCCACGCGTTTCGACAACAAAATGTGACCGGCGTCGCCGCAGTCCATCACTCGTTGAGCGATGTTGATTCCAGCTCCGGCGATGTTCGCTTGCGCGTTCAGATCAGTGACTTCATTGACTGGGCCGCTGTGAATTCCCATGCGCACCCGAAGTTCGGGATGACTTTTAGCGCTTTGGCAATCTCAATCGCGCAGAACACCGGCGCTTCCGGATTGTTGCGAAAAACGAGTGCCACGCCATCACCGGTCGGCAACCGAAGCAATTTGCCTTCAGCTTCGGCTATACGGAACTGCTCGGTTCCGCGAACAATCTCTTTCAACTTTTGAATCTGCTCACTCTGCTCATTGATGAGCAACTTCGAGTAACCGACAATGTCGATGAATAAGACGTGCCCGATCTCGAACTTCACGCTCTGAAGGAATTCTGGACGGCATATGATTCGACTCTTCTTCTCCTGGCAGAGTTTCTCGAAACGCGGATCGCCGCGGAGATTGTCCCAATCGGGATCGAGTCTGAGTAAGGTTGGTGTGAGCGGCGGGCCGAACAAGCCGCCTTCGTAAGGGTATCTCCAGCAGGTGCGACAAGATGGCGAGAGCACCATCCTTATCGCCGAGGTGCGCCAATATTCGCGCCTTTGTTTCTTGATAGTAAGGCTGAGTGCGCGCGTCGTTGGTTTGCAAGGAGATAGCCTTGTCGATCGCTTGCAGAGCTGCGTCGCGCTCTCGTAATCCAGCCAGAGCAGAAGAAAGGAGACTTAGGGACCGCACACTATCAGGCTGTTCCCGCAAAATGGCTTCTGTGGCATCGCGAACGGTGACGAATGTCGCCCGCGCCGCCGCCTTGTCGCCGGATAACTCCTGAAGTTCTCCGAAGATTTGTGCATCGCGCACCCATTCTCTTAGGGAGTCGGTGCGGCGCGCGAGAGGTTCAAATAGCTTGAGCGCTGTGGCCGGCTTGCGCTGCAGCTTCGCCTGATACCAGACGGCGCCGACGGCATCATAATCGAGCCGGTCCGGCGTTAACTTATCCACGATTAACTGGGCTTGATCGAGCTGACCGTTAGCCTGGAAGATCTGAGCTTTGATGCCTAACAAGTTCACATCTGCAGGCCAAATCTGGAGCGCTTCGTCCACAATCCGCTGAGCGCCGGGCCAATCGCGCACATCGCAGCGAGTGTAGGCGGCGAACTTTCGCACGAGCAGATAACGCGGGTTTAAGACAATAACTTGATCAAAGGCATCGATAGCCTTCTGCCATTCCCCGAGCCGTTGATAAGTGAACGCGAGTAGCTGAATGACTTCGGCGTTGTTAGGCCAAATGAGATGCAGTTGCTGTAAGACGTCGCGCACGTGTTTGTTGTCGCCAAGGACAAAGTAACCAAAGTTAGCGCGAGCCAGCTGGATCTCGGGCAGTTCAGGTTGCAGCGCCTCCGCCTTGGCCAGGCTTTGCTCCGCGGCGGCGCGTCCCGCCGGCGTCGAGTCCATGTAGTAGAACCCGACAGAGCGAGCGCTGGAAAGGCCGGCCCAGGCAAGAGCAAACTGCGGATCGAGGCGAACCGCTTCTTCATATGATTGGATTGCGGCGCGAACCGCGTCTTCGTTTCCCTCCCACATGAGGGCTTTACCGCGTAGGTAGGCTTCGTAGGCGCCAGGGTTGTTCGTCGGTTTCTGCGCGAGGACCTGTTGTTCTTCGCCGGTCAGCTTTGCATTAAGAGCTGAGGCGATGCTCTGCGCCACTTCCGCTTCTACTCCGAAAATATCATCGAGTTTGCGATTGTAGCTCTCCGCCCAGAGATGCTCATCGGTGGCGGCCTTGATCAACTGCACATTGACGTGCACGGCGTTGGCGGCCTTTTGCACACTGCCTTCGAGCAAGTTCGCTACGCCCAGTTGCTGGCCCACTTCGCGCAAATTATCCGGCGCGCTCTTGTATTTTTGCGTCGAACTGCGCGAAATGACCTTGAGCGAAGCGATCTTCGACAACCGCGTCAGGATCTCGTCCTGAATTCCTTCGGCAAAATAAGCATTCGATTTATCGTCGCTCAGATTATCGAATGGAAGGACAGCAATGCTTTTGGCCGCAATTTCCGCGGCTGGACCAGCGGATCCTGTAGCCGCCTCGCTCTGCCTGTCGCGCCGTAGCTCTTCGGAGGCGGATCGAGGCGTGACTGCGGACTTTGAACGCAGCAGCTGAAACACCAATAACCCGGCAGCGATTACGGCCACGACAATCGTCAGGCCAACAATCCTTCGTCCGGTGTGGTGCGTCTTTGACTGCTCATGCGCCACTTCCGATTCGCGCTTGATTCCTTCGGGCGTGATCTCAAAAACCCACGACAGGATTAGCGCGACCGGAAATCCTAAAATGAGCAGTAAAACTACAAGTCGGACGGCCCAGTTCGGGATCTCGAAGAAGGGAAAGACCTGCGTCGCGATCTGAATCAGCAACCATGAGACGACGGCGTAGGCTACCGCCACCTTGTAAACGTTGCGCCGCTTTAGCTCGGCGAAGAACCCTTTTGGATTCATAGTTCTGGTTTTGCCATAGGCTTCAAATCTATGAGCAAGGAGAAGACCGCTGAATGGCGAGGAGGACACGAGCCTTTCCGTCAGACTCGTCAGCTTTGATTTGTTTTAGAGTAATTCGTGTGTTTGGTGGGCACATCTTAATCGAGGAAACCAGAATGTCACGACCAACAACCGAATCGAAACATCTGCTCTCACACACCATCGCTGAGTGGGCTTGCGGACTGAAATACGAAGACCTTTCGCCGGAGGCGATCCAGGCAGCGAAATTATTTTGGTTCGACTCCATCGGGTGCGCGCTCGGAGGGAGCCAACAGGAAGACGCCAAGATTTTGCTGAAGCATCACCGCGCGATGGCCGGTCGCAGAGCGGGAGCAAAGCCACTGCATTTGTTTCCGGTTTCAAAACCAATCCGGTCGATGCCGCGTTTTTGAACGGGCACATGATCCGCGCGATGGATTACAACGACATCTATTGGAAAGCCGATCCATGTCATCCGAGCGATCTCATCGCGGCGCCGCTGGCCTCTGTGAAAGCGAAGGCCTGAGCGGAAAAGATCTGATTCTTGCCACGATCATCGCCTACGAAATTGAAATGCGCCTTTGCGAAATCGGCCGGCCGGGCGTGCGCGAATACGGCTGGCATCACGCCACGCTAAGCGCCTTCGCTGCGCCGGTTGCAGCGGGTCGCGTATTGAATCTCACGCCGGACCAAATGGTGTCAGCCATCGGCATCAGCGCATCACGAACATTTTGCCCGGGCGCGGTCACCGCCGGCAAGCTGACCAACATGAAAAACACGGTCGACCCGTGGGCCGGACGCATGGGCGCCGAAAGCGCGCTGCTTGCTCGAGAAGGATTTTCCGGTCCCGAGCACATCATTGATGGAAAGGAAGGTCTGTTCGCCGTGTTTGAGTCACGTGCAATACAAGGGACAACCGGCGAGTTTCGACGGCGAAGGCGTTGGTCAAGGATTTGCCGACATCACCGAAGTCGCACTACCGCATCCTGGATTGCGGGATGAAAAGTTTCCCGATCGAAGCGCTGAGTCACGCGCCGCTCACCGCCATGATGAAGACGGTAAAGGAAAACAAGATCAAGGCCGACGACGTGAAGGAAATCAAAGTAGAAGTGATCGCGCGCGCCGCAGACATTCTTGGCGATCCGCACAAGTATCGGCCAACTTCGAAGGAAACCGCCGATCATTCGCTGCCCTATTGCATGGCCGTCGGGCTTGTTGACGGCATGGTAACGCCGCTG
This sequence comes from uncultured Verrucomicrobiae bacterium, assembly GCA_963719605.1. GTDB lineage: Bacteria > Verrucomicrobiota > Verrucomicrobiia > Chthoniobacterales > UBA10450 > Udaeobacter. The sequence goes on along the minus strand of CAVRCO010000005.1, from coordinate 101,885 downwards.
CAATTCCGCGAAGAACGCGTGCTCGATAAATCGCTGATTCCAATCATGGACAAGATAAAAGTGGTGGCGAATGAAGAATTCGAAGCGCTCTTTCCCAAGTTCCAGCCGAGCCGCGTGACCATCACAACCAACGACGGCAAATCGCATTCCACTCGCGTCGATGTACCCAAGGGCGATCCGCGCGATCCGATGACCGAGGAAGAAATCGCGGTGAAATTCACCGCGCTCGGCGGCGATGTCATCGGGAAGGATCAATGCGAGAAACTACGGCACTGCATCATGAATTTAGACAGTGCCGACAAGCTTGATGAACTTCTGGAGCTGACGATCGCACGCTGAGTAACACACGCTCCTGTAGCCACCGGCCTGTGGCCGGTCCCACCTCGCGCTACTGTTCAACGAGACGGCCCGCAGGGCCGTGGCTACAGCGGCTACAGTTTTATTTAAACTGCTGTACGATTTCCCATGAAGCGGACTTTCGGACGGCGACCACCACGTCTGGGACGAATCTTCGCAACAAGTCCTGTTTATTTCGTCACGTTCTGCACACACGAACGACAGCGATTTTTAGCAAAGGATGAGGTCCACACTGCGTTTGTTCTTTTTGCCAAGCGCGCAGAGTGCAATTTCAACGTCGCAGCAGGTCGCTATGTGATATGCCTGACCACGTTCATCTATTCGTTAGAGGAGGATGCAATTTCAGATTAGGCGCATGGATCGGTGCGCTAAAACAAGTGCTGGCAAAGGCGGGCATCTTCTCTCGAGCAAAAGGACAGATATGGCAGGAAAGATTTTTCGACCATCTTTTGCGAACTAATGAGAGCTACTCGAAAAGTGGAGCTACGTCCGCGAGATCCTGTGCGCGCCGGATTGGTGAAATCAGCGGCGGACTGGCCTTACCAAGGAGAGATCGTTTACATCGATCGCGCGTGATCTCTTGTAGCTACCGGTTCGCCGCAGGACGAATCCGTCCGGTGTGCGGACCTGTGGCCGGTTAAGCGCACGGTACCAAAAACGGCCCACAGGGCCGTGGCTACAGGCTCAACGGTCGCTTTCTGGAGAATCTAAACCGTGGCGCTGCCCTCGCCTGCGCCGAATTGAATTCCCTGCGCCAGCGGCAGCTCGCTGGAAAAATTGACCGTGTTCGTCTGGCGGCGCATGTAGCTCTTCCAGCAATCGCTTCCGCTCTCACGGCCGCCGCCGGTATTTTTTTCACCACCAAACGCGCCGCCGATTTCCGCGCCGCTGGTACCAGTGTTCACGTTCGCGATGCCGCAATCGCTTCCGACCGCGCTCACGAATTTCTCCGCTTCGCGGACGTCATTCGTGAAAATCGATGAGGTCAATCCTTGCGGCACACCGTTCTGAATCGCGATCGCTTCGTCGAAATCGCGATACGTCAGCAAGTAAAGCAGCGGACCAAAGGTTTCGTGCTTCACGATTTCAAAATCCGGTTTGGCCATTGCAAGGCACGGCTTCATGTAACAACCGCCGGGAACGGTGAGCCGCTCCCCGCCGTAAAGAACTTCGCCGCCTTCATCTTTCAGTCGCTGGATCGAATGCTGAACGAGATCGACTGCGCCTTTGTCGATGAGCGGTCCCATCACGGTCTTCGCATCAAGGGGATTTCCAATCGGCAGACTCTTGTAAGCGGCAAGCAGCTTATTGCGAACTTTCGACGCAACCGACTCGTGCATGATCACTCGCCTTGTGGAAGTGCAACGTTGCCCGGCCGTACCTACAGCGCCGAAAAAGATCGATTGCGTCGCCATATCGATATCCGCGGTCGGCGCGACGATCAGCGCATTGTTGCCGCCCAGCTCCATGATTGATCGGCCCAGGCGGCCATGAACTGTTTTTGCGACGTTAAGACCCATGGCCACCGATCCGGTCGCCGAAACCAATGGAATCCGATGATCATCGGACAATTTTTGGCCAACAGTTTTGCGGTCGCCCATGAGCAAAGTAAAAATCGCCGGATCGGCTCCAGTTTCACGGCAAACGCGCTCGCAAATTTTTGTGACAGCAATTGCTGTGAGCGGCGTTTTTTCCGAAGGTTTCCAAACCGTTGCGTCGCCGCAAACGGCAGCGAGCGCAGCGTTCCATGACCAAACCGCGACCGGGAAATTAAACGCGCTGATCACCGCGATGACGCCCAACGGGTGCCATTGCTCCATGAGCCGGTGACTCGCTCGTTCCGATTGAATTGTCAGGCCGTAGAGCATGCGCGACTGGCCAACGGCGAAATCGCAGATATCGATCATCTCCTGCACTTCGCCCTCGCCCTCAGCAATGATTTTGCCAGTCTCGAGAGTGACCAGCTGGCCAAGCTCGTGTTTCAGTTCGCGCAGTGCGTTGCCAAGACGGCGAACTGTCTCACCGCGCACCGGACCCGGAGTCGTGCGCCATTTCAAAAACGCTTCATGCGCACGCGCAATCGCCTTGTTGTAATCGTCGTCCGATGCGGTGTGTACGCTGGCGATTCGGCGTCCATCAATCGGTGAAATCTTGTCGATCTTTGCGCCGCCCCCGCGCCACTCGCCGTCGAAAACGCCATCGTTTACGTCGCTAATGCCGAGTTTTTCTAAGACAGGTTGCATCGTCAAAGATTGTTGTAGCCGCTGCTGTTGGCTGCGGCTCCCCCCGCGGGCAGCGACCGTAGCTCCAGGGAATGCTGTCGTTTCGTTAGGCCTCATTTTCGTTTTCGACAGTATTTCCGCATTGCATCCATCGCCTCATCAATCACCTCCGCTGTAACGTCGAGAGGCGGGCGAAACCGGATTGAATTTTCACCTGAACGAAGAGTCAACACGCCAAGATCGAAAAAGCCTTTCCAAAATTCCTCGCGCGTTTTTGCGTCGGGAAGATCGAAGGCGAGAAATAGTCCGCGACCACGCGCCGCGGAAATTAGCGGCTCTTCGCGTTGCAGATCGCGCAGTTGCTCCAAAAAATATGCGCCAACCTTACCAGCATTCTCGACCAAATGTTCTTTCTCGATGATGCGCAGAAAATGAGTCGAGCGCACCATATCGGTGAAATTTCCGCCCCAGGTCGAGTTCAGCCGGCTGGATAACCGAAACGCGTTGTCTTTCACTTCATCAATGCGCGGTCCGGCCATCACTCCGCACACCTGCGCTTTTTTCCCAAACGCCAGCAGATCGGGCATTACATCGAAATGTTCGCAGCACCAGTTGCGTCCCGTTGCGCCCATGCCGCACTGCACTTCATCAAAGATGAGAAGAATATCGTTCTCGTCGCAAATCTGTCGCAATTTCTGCAGCCATTCGCCGCGGAAATGATTGTCACCGCCTTCGCCCTGGATCGGCTCGATTATGATGGCGCAGATATCGATATTGCGCTGATCGATGAAGTCGCGGATCTCCTGTTCCGCTTTCGCTTCGCGCGCGATCACATCGGCTTCGCGCTTCGATTCCGGCAGCGAAAAATCGACGTGTGGACAAGACACGCGCGGCCAATCGAATTTCGCGAACAAATCCGTCTTGCGCGGATCGGTATTTGTGAGGCTCATCGTATAACCGCTGCGTCCGTGAAAGGCCCGGCGGAAATGCAAAATCTGGGTGCCGCGCTCCCCATCGCCCGCGGCCATGTTTTTCCGCACCTTCCAATCCATCGCCGCCTTCAGACAATTCTCGACTGCCATCGCGCCGCCTTCGATGAAAAGGTAACGCTCCAGCGGGGGCAAACCGACCACGCGCTCGAAGGTCTTCACAAACTCCGCGTAGTCCTCCGAGTAAACGTCCGAGTTGGCGATTTTGACTTTCGCCGCACGAAGAAGATCGCGCTGCACCGCGGCATCATCAAAGTATGGATGATTGAATCCGATCGGCATCGAGCCGAAGAAACCATAGAGATCGATGAGCGGTTTGTTAGTGACGGCGTTGTATAAGTAGGAACCCCGGCTTTTGTCGAGATCGACTACGATTTGAAGCCATCGAGTAAGACATGTTGCTCGATAGTTTCGAGGATTTTCGACGGTGATATTGCTTTTTGTTTCTCGCTCTTTGTGGTGCGGCTTCGAGATGAAGCCGCCTCCGTGAGCACGGGCGGCATACTCATCTGTGAGTTTAGCCGTGGCCAAATGGTTGGTCAACCGAGGTAGTTGTAGCCGCCTCGCTTTGTCGAGGCGTCCGCGGAAGCATGGCGACACAGCGCCGTGGCTACAAACAACTACACGATACCGTCGCGCAGAAGCTCGTGTTTTCCGGCGAGTAAATCTTGCACCAGAGCGTAACCGCGTCTGTCCACGTTGCGCATTGTGCCGGCGAAATGATGATCGATTCTCATCCGCGCAGAACGACAGAAATAATCTGCGACGGCGAGAATTTCATCCGCAGGTTTGCCCTGGCTGAGCAACCATTGCGCGTAAGCACACGTCGCGCTGATGGCAAATAATTCCGTCGCGATCCCGACAAATCTGGAAAGGAGCAGTTGCTCCCGGTCCAGTTTCGGACCAAACCGCGCCATGGCATGAAACAAACCGCGCGCGAGTCGCTTGCTCGTGCGCGCCGCGTAATCGACATGGCCTTGCAACGTCGGATGCAAATTGTCGATCTTGCCCGCGCCGTTCAGTAACCACTGGCGCGGGTACCAACCGGCATAAAATTTTCCTGAGCTAAAAACAGCTTTCGCCCGTTCAGACATCGGCAACTGCGTATTGAAAATCGCGCCGCCGACTTTTAAATGCGGATCGAGCGCTTCGCGCGCGATGAACAACCGCATGATTTCGCTGGAACCCTCGAAAATCGTATTGACGCGGCAATCTCGAAGAAATCTCTCCACCGCGATCGGCGGCTCGCCTCGTCCGGCAAGCGATTGCGCAGTTTCGTAGCCGCGACCGCCACGCACTTGCATCGCGTCGTCGGCAATTTTCCAGGTCATTTCCGTGGCCCACATCTTGCACATGGCTGTTTCGATGCGAAGATCGCCCGCTTTCCGATCGAGCAGCGACGACGTCAAAAATGTCATCGCTTTCATGGCGAAAACGTTGCCGGCCATCTCGGCGATTTTTCCAGCGATGGCAGCGTGTTTGCCAATGGGCACGCCCCATTGGATGCGTTCGCCTGCCCATGTGCGCGAGATTTCGAGCAGCCGCTTGGAAAGGCCAACACAGGCCGCGGGCAACGTAAGTCGCCCGGAGTTCAGCGTCGTAAGGGCAACTCTCAATCCGGCGCCTTCCTTCGAGATAATGTTTTCGCGCGGCACTCGCACGTCGGTGAACTTCACGACTGCGTTGTAAAGCGCGCGCAACCCCATGAACCGGCAGCGGTAGGTGATCTCCAGCCCCGGGGTATCGACATCGACAATGAATGCCGTGATTTGCTTGCGTTCCTTCCCGCCTACCATCTTCGACGGCGTGCGCGCCATCACCACGAGCACGCCTGCCTTTACGCCGTTGGTGCACCAGAGTTTTTCGCCGTTCAGAACGAACTCGCTCCCATCGGGCGTGGGTTCGGCACGCAGGCTCATTGTTGCCGGATCAGACCCGGCATGTGTCTCTGTCAATGCGAACGCAGAGATTTCTCCGCCCGCGACGCGTGGCAGATACTTTTGTTTCTGCTCTTCTGTGCCGAACAGGAGCAGCGGTTGCGCGACTCCGATCGACTGATGCGCGGAAACGAGCGCAGCCACGTTTCCATCCCAACTTCCAAGCAAAACCGCGGCACGACCGTAATTGGATTGTGACAAACCGAGTCCGCCATATTTCTTCGGCACCTTGATTCCAAACGCTCCGATCTCGGCGAGGCCCTTGAAATTTTCCGGTGGAATTTCACCGGTGCGATCGATCTCGTCCGGATCGACGTGATCGCGCAGATAACTTTCCAGCTTTTGCAAAAATTCTTCCCCAGCCGCGCGATCCTCAGCGCTCTGGGCAGGATACGGGTAAATACGATCGAAATCGTAACGACCGACAAACAGATTGCTGGCGAAACTACCGCGGTCTTCGAGCGGATCGCGCGCCGCTTCCGCCAGCTCGAGCGCTTCGCGCTGGCCTTTCGCCATCTTCGACGTGTCAATGACGGCGGCAGCCGGCTTTTCTGGCTCGCCACCGGACGAGTCCGTGTCGCCGCCGCGACCGGACTTCGCGCTGGTTTCCTCAGCGATTTGTTTTTCGGGAGCTTCGAGCGGGGATTTCATCGTAAACACTCGTCATTCCGAGCAAAGTCGAGGAACCCCATGGAATTATCCTCGGTTTCGCAACGGGATGTCTCGACTACGCTCGACATGACGAAGAATTAGTTTTCATAAAACTTGGTTCCATCACCGGCGTGCTTCTTCAATATCTCGCACGGCGAAAATTTCTCCTCACTCTGCGCCAGCCGTTCCAGTTCATCGACGACCTTCCTTAGTCCAAAATGTTCCGCGAACCGCAATGGCCCACCCCGGAACGGCGCGAAACCAGTTCCCAAAATCATTCCGTAGTCCGCGTCCTCGGGTGAATCGATGACGTTCTCCTCCACGCAGCGCGCAGCTTCATTGACCATCAGGAAGATCAACCGGTTCGCCAGCTCCTCTTCGTTCAACCGCAAACGAGGATCGCCGTGCCAGTCCGGAGGAATATTCGGCCCCTCGGCGCCCTCCGGTTCGCCATGCAATGCACGGCGCCACTGCGCGAGCGATTCGTTAATCGTCTGCGTTTTACCCTCGTATTTATAGAAACCGGCGCCTGCTTTGCGGCCAAGCAACTGGCCATCGCGCAGCCGGAGCAGAACCGCCGAAACGTGATCGCGCCGCCCATACGCATTTTCCAGTGTGTTACCAATATCGATGGTAATATCGACGCCGATTTCATCGATCAATCGCAGTGGTCCCATTGGCATGCCCCATTGCACCAGCGCATTGTCGATCCTGGCAGCATCTGCGCCGCTCTCGAAAAGCTCAGCGGCATCAAGCAAATACGGAAACAAAACGCGGTTAACCAGGAACCCAGGAGAATCGCGCACGACGACTGGAAGTTTCCCAATTTGCCGGATGAATGCGAGCGACTGCTCTTTGGTCGCGCCCGAAGTTTCTTTGCCAACAACGACCTCGACCAATTTCATTCGGCTGACTGGATTGAAGAAATGCAAACCGATGACGCGATCGGGCGAAACGGTGCAATGGGCCAGCTTGCTCACCGGCAAGGCCGAAGTGTTGGTCGCAACTATTGTTTTCGGCCCTGCCTGCATCGACAGCTCGCGGAAGATTTCCTTTTTGATGTCGATCTTCTCGGAGGCGGCTTCGATCACGAACTGCACATCGCGCAATTCCATCGGCGCGCACGAAGCAACAATTCGCGAGCGACCCTGCTTCGCTTTTTCTTGGCTCAGCAAACCGCGCTTCACGGCGTCGTTGTAGATTTTCTCGATGTTAGCCAGACCGCCATCAAGCAACTCACGATTCACGTCCCGCAGAATTACGGTCACGCCGCGCGAGCTAAGCCATTGTGCAATGCCTGAGCCCATTACGCCCGCGCCGATCACTGCGGCGTGCACTACCTTCTCCGGCGCCGCTTTGGAAGTTCCTTTTTTGTACTTTTCAGCCAGGAAGAAATTGCGAATCAAGTTTTGCGTCGATTCCGATTTGCCAAGGTCGACAATCGCATCCAGCTCCATCTGCAGCGATTGCTCTGGCGAAATCGACAAAGTCTTGTTGATGATTTCCCAGGCACGTTCTGGTGCGGCGTTTCCTCGTTGCCGTGGGGGGACGAGCTCCTGCGAGGTAGGCGTCGCCCGAGTTTCATCATCCAATTTGCGTTTTCCGTCGCGCAACTTTTTCCGCGCCAGCTCGAGAAGTTCATCGCGTGGAGCGACTCCATCGACCAAGCCCAGCTTCCTGGCTTCTTGTGCGGGATAAAGTTTTCCCTTTGCAATCACTTCCGCCGCTTTCTCGACGCCAATCAATCGCGGCAGACGGGTACAACCGCCCCAGGCGGGAATAAGGCCCAGCGTCGTCTCGGGAAGTCCGATCCGTGTCGCCGGATCATCCGAAGCCATCCGATAGTCGCACGCCAGTGTTACTTCGTAGCCGCCACCAGCGGATGCGCCATGAATTGCGGCGACGGTCGGAATTTTCAATCCTGCCAGTCGATTCAAAACCCGTTGCCCGTGAGCAATGAAGGCCCGCATGTCGCCGCTTTGCGCTTGTTGCAGCAGCGTCTTTAGATCAGCTCCTGCCACGAAAATGGATTTTTTCGCCGACGCGATGATCAGACCACTCAACGAACCATCATTCTCAACAGAATCGAGATGTTCATTCAACTCGTCGAGCGTAGCTGCGTCGAAGATATTCGCGCCGGATTGAGGGCGATCGAAGACAAGCAGGCAAACGTGATCGTCGCCGATCTCGCGCCGGATCATCGGACCTGTAGCGACTGCAGGCATAGAGACAATCTTGGCTCTTTTTCGGGCAATTCCAAGCGGAGACGAAATTGCCGCGGCCAAAACAATAGCTGGAGATTCCTCGACTTCGCTCGGAATGACAAGGGCAGGTTTCCGCCAAGTGCCAGGCGGAGAAGAAGAGTTAAAAGAGTTACAAAGTAAAAAGGTCATAACGTTAGCCTCGCAGTCTTTTTAACATTGTAACTTTTGTAACTTTTTGACTGTCCTCGCGCGCCATTGCTTTAGGCCAACGCGAATGTTAGAAACGCGACGTGGTTGGCAATCTTCTCGCGCCAGAAATCAAGAGCATGATCGACGCCCGAAATTTCGGGGCGTTGCGGGAGCTGTTTCGCGAATGGCCGCAAGCAGATGTGGCCGAAGTGATCCTCGACCTGCCGGAAGACGAACAGGTGATCATCTTTCGGGTCCTTCCAGCAGCGCTCGCTGCGTGTGTTTTCGAATACATCGGAGTCGAGGAACAACAGAAATTGTTACGCGCGATGGCACACGAGCAGGTCGTCGCCATTCTGAATGAGATGTCGCCGGACGATCGCACGGCGCTTCTTGAGGAATTGCCAAGCGCCGCGGCGCGCCAACTAATCCGTCTGCTCACGCCGGAAGAACGCCACGTGGCCACGGCACTTCTGGGTTACCCGGAAGACAGCGTTGGACGTTTGATGACGCCGGACTTTATCCAGGTGAAGGAGGATTGGACAGTGCAACACGTGCTCGACTACGTCCGCGAGTATGGCCGCGACACTGAGACGCTAAACTTCGTTTACGTGGTCGATGAGCGCGGCAAATTAATCGACGACGTGCGGATGCGTGAGTTCCTGCTCCGGCCGCTTACGGCGAAGGTGAGCGACATTCGCGATCAGACCTTCGTGGCGTTGAATGTGACCGATTCGCAGCAGGACGCGCTGAATGTTTTCCGCAAATACGATCGCGCCGCGCTGCCAGTACTCGATTCCAGCGGCGTGCTGGTCGGAATCGTCACGAGCGACGACATGCTCGACGTAGCAGAGGAAGAAGCGACCGAAGACATCCAGAAACTCGGCGGTATGGAAGCGTTGGACGAGCCGTACACAACCATTCCGTTTCTGCGGATGGTAAAGAAACGTGCAACCTGGCTGATCATTCTGTTTCTCGGCGAAATGCTGACCGCAACCGCGATGCAGGGTTATAACAGCGAGATCGAGAAGGCGGCCATTCTTGCGATGTTTTTGCCCTTGATCATTTCCAGTGGCGGCAATTCCGGATCGCAGGCGACGACGCTGGTTATTCGGGCGATGGCCCTCGGCGAATTGCGTCTGCGCGATTGGTTTCGCGTCGTCCGCAAGGAATTGCTGTCGGGATTTTCGCTCGGCTTAATTCTTGGAACCATCGGTTTTTTCCGAATCTCGCTGTGGCAATACTTGCACATTTTTGATTACGGAAAATATCACTGGCTGGTTGCGCTTACTGTCGGGGCTGCGCTTGTCGGAGTGGTGCTGTGGGGTACGCGGAGTGGCGCGCTGCTTCCCTTCTTGCTGCGCCGTTGCGGACTCGATCCGGCGGCGTCATCAGCGCCATTCGTCGCAACCCTGGTCGATGTGACCGGGCTGGTAATTTACTTCAACGTGGCGCTATTCATCCTTCGCGGCACGCTGCTCTGATCCGTTAGGTGTAGCGCTCGCATAATTAGGCGCAACTTTTGCGATTCGGATGAACAACAAACAACAGGCCCAAGGCGCACGTGTTTCCAAACAGGTTGACGAACTAGCGACGATCAGCGTCGACGCCCTTTTTCAGAGGCTTGGCACAACGAAAGCCGGTGTGAGTGAAGAAGAAGCCGAGAGAAGGCTCGATCAATACGGTCCGAACGAGGTCGCCGAAGAAAGGACACACACCTGGGTTCACAGGCTTGTTTACCGCCAGCCGCAATCCGTTGGTGATTCTGCTTACGGTGCTCGCCACCGTTTCCTATGCCACGGGCGATCTGCGCGCGGGCAGCGTCATGCTCTTGATGGTTATTCTTGGATTGGCTTGCGCTTTGTTCAGGAAACTCGCGCGGACACCGCGGCGGCGAAATTGAAAGCGATGATCAGTGTCACGGCGACGGTGGTGCGCGACGGACAGGCGAAGGAAATACCGATCAGCCAGCTTGTCCCGGGCGACGTCGTCAAGTTGTCCGCCGGTGACATGATTCCTGGCGACGTGCGACTGATTTCCGCCAAAGATCTGTTCATCATTCAAGCCACGTTGACGGGCGAATCGCTGCCTGTCGAAAAAATCGAAGCGCCCGACACGCGCCAAGGCGTAGTCCTGCTGGAGCGCAACAACGTCTGTTTTCTCGGGACAAGCGTCGAGAGCGGCACGGCCAGGGCGGTCGTGATTGCGACGGGCCAAACACCTACTTCGGAAAAATCGCCCGCAGCCTGGCCGGCCAACAAGAGGAAACGAGCTTCGACCGCGGCGTCAAGAAATTCACGTGGCTGATGATTCGCTTCATGCTGGTGATGGTGCCGTTGGTGTTCTTCATCAACGGCCTAACGAAACACAATTGGCGCGAAGCATTTTTCTTTTCGCTGGCGGTCGCCGTCGGACTCACGCCGGAAATGTTGCCGATGATTGTGTCGGTCTGTTTGTCCAAAGGCGCGATGGCGATGTCGCGCAAGAAGGTCATCGTCAAGCGACTCAACTCGATTCAGAACTTCGGGGCGATGGACGTGTTTTGCACGGACAAGACCGGCACGCTGACGATGGATCACATCATTCTGGAGCTCCACTGCGACATTTTTAAGAAAGAAAGCGAAGAGGTCCTGCGCGACGCTTATGTCATCAGCCATTTTCAGACCGGCCTGAAAAATGTCCTCGATCGCGCCGTGCTCAAATACACGGAATTGCACAAGGAACTCTCCCTCGAAAAATATTCAAAGGTCGACGAAATCCCGTTCGATTTTTCGCGTCGAATGATGTCGGTCGTGGTTGATGGGCCGAACGGAGAACGTCAACTCCTGACCAAAGGCGCACCGGAAGCGGTATTCAAGAAATGCGCTCATTTCGAATACGAAGGCGAAATTTTCGCGATGGAGCCGATCCTGGTGGGCGACCTCCTCGAGGAATTGAACGAATTGAACAAAGACGGTTTTCGCGTGCTCGCCGTCGCCAGCAAAAAAGTAGAAAAGCGCGCCGCCTACTCGAAAGCCGATGAACAGGGCCTCGTGCTGACCGGCTATCTGGCATTTCTCGACCCGCCGAAGGAGACCGCCGCTAAAGCCATTGCTGCGCTGAACCAACACGGCGTCACGGTGAAAGTGCTCACCGGCGATAACGATCTTGTCACGCGCAAAGTCTGCACCGAGGTCGGCATTAAGGCGGAAAAAATTCCGCTCGGAAATGACGTTGAAAAGATGTCGGACGAGGAACTGGCCGAGTTGGTCGACCATTCAATGTTTTTGCGCGGCTGTCGCCCGCGCACAAACAGCGAATTGTAAAGGCGCTTCAGAAAAAAGGCCACGCTGTTGGCTTCATGGGCGACGGCATCAACGACGCGCCGGCGTTGCGTGCCGCGGATGTCGGCGTCTCGGTGGATAACGCCGTCGACATCGCCAAAGAATCCGCGGACGTAATTTTGCTGGAAAAAAGTTTGATGGTTCTCGAGGAGGGTGTTCTGGAAGGCCGCAAAGTCTTCGTCAACATCCTCAAATACATCCGCATGGGCGCCAGCTCCAATTTCGGAAACATGTTCAGCGTGATCGGCGCCAGCGCGTGGCTTCCCTTTGTGCCAATGGCTCCTATTCAAGTGCTCACGAACAATCTGCTGTATGACTTTTCACAAGTGCCGATTCCAACCGACAACGTTGGGCCGCAGCAAACAGCCAAGCCGCGACCTTGGAACATCGGCGAGATCGCAAAATTCATCGTCTGCATCGGTCCGATCAGCTCCATCTTCGACTACACGACCTACGCAATGATGTGGTTCATTTTTAAATGCAACGACTTAACCTCGTGCCACCGGCAGAAATCGCCGCGCGCTTCGCAAATACCGCCAGCCCGGAACGAACCTACGCGGCCGCGTTGTTTCACACTGGCTGGTTTGTCGAATCGCTCATGACGCAGACGCTCATCATCCACGTCATTCGCACCAACCTGATTCCTTTCATTCAGTCGCGGGCCAGTTGGCAACTCACCATGACCACAATCATCATCATGGCATTTGCGGCATATCTTCCTTATTCACCTCTGGCGACTTCACTCGGGTTTGTTCCGCTACCGCCACTTTATTGGCCGCTTCTGCTATTGACATTGATCTGCTATGTGGGGCTGACCCAAATCGTGAAAGTATGGCTGCTAAAGAAGTCGTGGATTTGAGCTGCGAGTCTGGGTGGGGCTTGCAATCAAGCACGCTCGATCAGTTGTTCTTCGTCCACCTGTTGTTGGACCTGAGACAGCGATGTCACTCCCGGACCGACGTCGGCGAGTCCAGTTACAACTTATCCAGTTCTTCGATCACTTTCTCCATGCCGCTGACCACGAGCGCAAACCGATCGTAATCGAGCTTGTCGGGCGTGTCGTTTGCTGAATGATAATACGGATACCGAAATGGCGCGGTGTCGGTGACCATGATGGCGGGATAACCGTTTCGCCAAAATGACCATTGATCCGACCAACTAACGCCGGGAATGAACGCGGGAAGCGCCGCGCCTTCGGATGGAATCTTTGCGTGTTGTCGGAAAAGAGCGATCACCCGACGAAGCAGCGCCCTTGAGTGAACGTTTGCGACGAACCCAATGAAGTTACCGACCTTTGGATAAAAGGCGCCGATACCCGCGACGGATACGTTTGCGAATTCGGTGCATCGGAAAAATAGCCGATCGTTTCGAGGCTGATCATGCCGGAGATTTTGTCGCCGCGCACTTTGCATCTGCCGGCGTAAACAAGGCTTCCCATTTCGCCCGACAAGAAATAAGGCGGCTCCTCGTTCACAAAGGTGACAAAGCGCATCGTGTGCTGCGTTTTTCTGCTGGCAAAGCGTCGCGCCAAAGCAAGCGTCGCAGCGACGCCGCTGCCATTGTCGTTCGCGCCCGGCGAACCAAATACTGAATCGTAATGCGCGCCGATTAGAAGAACCTCTGGACGAGTGCCAGGAATCTCGACTTCGATGTTGTGACAGGCTTGGCCGCGCAGTTCATAACTGTCCCGTCGCGGATGAAGACCGGCGCGTGAAAAAGAATCCTCAATGAAATCGGCAGCGGCGTTGAGCTGCGCGTAGTGCCACATATTTCGTTCTCCAATTTCTCCGGCGAGCATTTGCACGTCGGCGCGGAGTTCGTCGCGCAGGGTAACTTCATCAGGCGACAGTGGCGCAGCCTTCGAAATATTCTTGCCGGGCATCCTCATTCCGAACCACCAGAGTAACGCAACAACCGCAACGACGGCGATAAGAACGCGTAGTGCGCTGAAAAGAATGCGTTTGAAGATCACGCGATCTTTTTTCGGAATCGCAAAGCGCAGAGAGCAAAAAGCAAGTTCGACATCAGAATGAGAATGACAAGATTCGGCCAGTATTCGAAGAGATTTGCTCCCCGCAAAATGATGGCGCGCATGAGAGCGATAAAATAGGTCGTGGGAAAGAGCGTGCCGAGCGCATAAAAAATCCACGGCATGGTTTCACGCGGAAAAATGAAACCGGAAAAGAAAACGCTCGGCAACAGAAACACCATCGACATTTGCAGCGCCTGCATTTGGTTTTCGGCATAGGTCCCGACGAGTAAACCGAGACTGAGCAACGCAAACACATACACCAGCGTTGAAAACAGCATCGCTGCGATATTGCCCTCGATGGGGACGAAAAACACAAATCGCATAATAAGAAAGAGGATCACCGCCATGGCCATTCCGATACACAAATACGGCACGAGCTTACCGAGCATCAGGCCCGCGCGACTCAAGGGACTAACGAGTAATTGCTCCAGCGTGCCGCGCTCTCGTTCGCGTACCAGGGCCATGGCAGTCGCGATCGTCGTTCCGATTTGCAAGACGATCCCGATCACACCCGGCACATAAAAATTCGGGGCGCGCATTGCCGGGTTGTAAAGCATCTGCGGCCGAATATCGATCGGCGCTCCCTGCCGGCCGGTTTCGCGCAGAAGCGATTCGACTGACTGGGTCAACGCCACGCCGAGGCCGGTGTTGAGGGCTTGCAGCGCCGTCGTCGAATTGGATCCGTCGACAAGCAATTGCACCTGCGCAGAGTGACCCGCATTAAGGTCACGGGTGAAGTTCGGCGGAATATCCAACGCCGCATAGGCGCGACCTTTGCGCATTTCGCTCTTGAGCTGATCCAGGCTTTGCACTTCGCCCACCACACGAAACGTTTCCGTGTTCACGAACCGATCGATCAACTGGCGACTCTCAACCGTGCGGTCTTCGTTCAGAATAAGCATCGCCATGTGTTTCACGTCGTTGTCCAGCGCGTAACCGAACGCGACCATCTCGATCAGCGGCGGAAAAAATATGAAGAAAAGCGTCATCGGATCGCGCCAAACGATGATGAATTCCTTGAACAAAATTGCGCCAAGCCCGCGAAAGAATTTGTGTTTCATGTGCCCTCTTTGGTCATCCCGAGCGAAGCGAGGGACCTCCCATAGGGTGTTTGATCACACAAAGGACATTTGCGTAACGCGCGCACGTCATGTGAGGTCCCCCACTTCGTTCGGAATGACTCCCATATGCTGAAATAGCATTCGCGATAAATCCGCCCATTTCGGATTCTTTGTCTCCACCAATGCGTTTTTCTTTTCGCGCCGCCATCCTTTGATTTCTTTCTCCCGCGCGATTGCGTCTCGCGGGTCGTTGAAGCACTCGTAATAAACCAGCCGGTTAACCTTATAAGTCTTCGTGAACCCTTCTATCTCGCTCTTCTGATGTTGCGCGACTCGTCTCATTAAACTGTTTGTTATCCCTGTATACAGAACGACACGGCTGCGATTGGTCATCATGTAGACGTAAAATGCCTTCATCAACTTGTGAGGTCCTTCGCTTTCTAGTCTGTCATCCCGAGCGAAGTGAGGGACCTCTCATCGGTGGGCAATATTTTCCAGCCACCCCGGATCATCTTCGCTTCGTTGATCTTCAACTGATTGAAGCAAACGCGCATTCCAACTGTGAGGTCCTTCGCTTCGCTCAGGATGACATCGATCATCATGCAGCCTTTTTTTGTTCAGCAGCATGTTTGGCTGAAAGCTCGACAAATACATCTTCGAGCGAAGGGCCCATTTCGTGAATCTCGGAATGACTGACGCCGACTTTGCGCAGTTGTTCGTCAATCTGGGCGCGCTTGACAGTTTCATCGACCAGTAAATGCATCGATTGACCGAACACCGTCGCACTGCGTACTCCGCGCATTTCGTGCATCGCGCGCAATGCGGTGGTCACGTGATCACAAGTCACGTCGAGCCGGCGCGTTCCGGGCGGATTTACCTCCGGTAGTTTTTTTAACTCGTCCGGCTCACCGCACACGATCAATTTCGACATGTAAATGTAACCCACGTGATCGCAGCGCTCCGCTTCGTCCATGTAATGGGTCGTCACGAAAAGCGTCATGCCTTTACCGGCAAACTCGAAAAGCAAATCCCACAGTTCGCGCCGCGCGACCGGATCGATGCCAGCAGTTGGCTCATCGAGGAAGAGCACGGTCGGCCTGTGCATAAGCGAGCAAGCCATGGCCAGACGTTGACGCCAGCCACCGGAAAGCTGCGAGGCGCGCCTGTTGATGTACGGCTCAAGATGCGTTGTTGCGATCATTTCGTCGCGCCGCTGATCTAATTCGCGACCGCTCAAGCCATAAAGTTTTCCTGCGAAGATGAGGTTCTCATTCACGGTCAGCTCGTCATAGAGCGAAAATTTTTGCGACATGTAGCCGATCATTTCCTTGATCGGCTCGGTATCTCGGACAACTCGTGGCCGCCGATGCGAGCCGTGCCTTCGCTGGGCTCGAGAATTCCGCACAACATCCGAATCACGGTTGTTTTTCCGGAACCGTTCGGGCCGAGAAACCCGAAGATCGATCCTTTTCCGACCGAGAACGAAATGTGATCGACAGCCGTGAATGTGCCGAAGCGCTTCGTCAGCCTTCCACTTCGATCATCGGCTCAGCCATTGTCATCACGAAACTAGGAACGCAGCGAAGTGGATCGGCTTTCGCCAATCCGATGGCTCGGGACCTTGACAACGCGTTGGAGACAACGCGTTTCGGCTTTGGCCTGTTTTCTTGCTTCCATTCATTATTGTTTCGTCATTTCACATTGGGAAAATAAACATCGGCAGCCATTCCGGCGCGAAGTGATCGTCGTCGCTGGGCAAACGAATCTTCACCCCGAACACCTGTTTGATCCGGTCGGCGACGGTTTGCACGTTGCGCGGGGTAAACTCGGCCTGACGATTTATCTGCTCGACGACGCCATCGAAATCTTTGCCGGGAAACGAATCGACCTGAACGCGAACGTGCTCGCCCAGCTTGATTAAACCCAGCCAGGATTCCGGAACGTAAACGCGCACCCAGAGATGTCCCGTCAAAAGCAGTGTGGCGGCTTCACGATTTGGCGGCAGCACATCGCCCACTTTCACGCTGAGCACCTCCAGAACCGAATCGGCTGGCGCAGTCACCTGCATTTCCGCCAACTGCGCATCGATATCGGCGAGTTGTGCGCGCGCCTGCGCCACACGCATCTTAGCGGCTGCGACATTTTTCTCCTGCGTTTTTGCAGAGCTGTCGGCCCGCTCAGCGTCACTTGGAGAAACGACTCTTCGCTTAAGTAAATCCTTCTGGCGGTGCGCTTCATCTTGCAAGAATACCAATTGCGCCTCCTGTGCGTCCGCATTGTGGACCGCCGTGTCGATTTGCGCCATGGCAAGATCGCGACGCGCTCGCAACTCTGACGCATCCAGTTGCACGATCAGTTGGCCTTCGCGCAAATGGTCGCCTTCCCACGCTAAAATCTTTTCAACGCGTCCGCCCATGCGCGGACCCACATGCGCTTCGTCCACTTCGATCGTTCCCGAAACCGCCTTCCCACGGTCGCCGCAACCGGCGAGCAAGAGAAGTAATGTCAAAGCTCCCGTTGCGCGCATCAACTCCGAAAGCTTTCGCGAGCCCCGATTCTTTCGGGGTTGTTCGCCGCGGCGAATCCGTCCCGTGGCGGATCGATCTTCCCTAACGAATGACGCATTCACGCTTTCCGTCCCTTTGCTGTCAGCGCGCCTTCGAGAACAATCTTGAGAATCCCGGTGAAGCCTTCTTTCGGCATCATCCCGAGCTCCTCCATTTTCGGCGGATTCATGATCGATTGAACCATCGCCAGCAAAATCTCGATGATCAGTTTGGCCGGAACATCCTTGCGCACCATTCCAGCCCGTTGCCCTTCGACGAAAAATTTTCCGAAGTAGCGCTGGATCAGCGCGGCCCGACGGCGTTCGACGAGTTTGAAGACTTCCGGCGCTTTCTGGCGCATATCGCGCACGAACGGCGGCTTAATCTCATCCAATTCGCGGTGCGTACCGGCCAACAATTCCTGCAAAGTCGCTGAGAAATCGTGCGGGTGCGCGCGCGTAACTTCCTTCAGCGTCGCTTCGACGCCTGCGAATTTATCGGCCAGCACAGCCTCGAGCAGATCGATCTTGCCCGGAAAATGCGCGTAGAGCGTTTTCTTGCTAATGCCCAGCTCCTCCGCCAGATCATCCATGGTCACACTGCGGAATCCGTGACTGAAAAAGTGGACCCGCGCAGCGTCGACAATTCGCTGCCGGTTCGGATCGCGCTTTCGGCTTCGCGCCCGCCGTTTGTGTGCCGGTTTCATATTCATCACAGTCTTATCACAATACGGAAACTAATCCAGTATATTTAGTTTCCACAGTCGACTGCCGATATTTTGATGTATCACTTTTTACCCAGGCTGCCGTCCACTGGGAAATGGCCGGTTACTCAGGAACACCGCTACCACAAAAGCTCGGAATCAAACCGGACCTGACAGTGGTCACAATCAACGCGCCGACACATTATCGTCGATTGCTCGGTACACTTCCCGAAGGCGTAACTTTTTCCGATCGCTTGAAGCCGGATTCGAGTTTTGTCCACGTTTTCATCAAGAAGCGCAGCGAATTGGCAAACAGATTGTCCGACTTGCGCGAGAAAATCGCGGACACCGGAACAGTTTGGGTTTCCTGGCCAAAAAGATCGTCTGGCGTGCCTACCGATGTGACGGAAGACGTGGTTCGCGCTGTCGCCCTGCCGCTCGGATTCGTCGATGTAAAGGTGTGCGCGATCGATGAAACCTGGTCCGGATTAAAATTGATGGTTCGCCGTCACAAATCGAAAAATGTCGATCAGAAATGATATTTGATCCGCGGCTTGAGACGCGGCGTACACTTTCAGCTTGCTTATTACACGAGAAAATGTTCGCCTCTAAACACGAAATTTCGTCTAATTCTCGTTAGGTCGACCCGCTCGAACGCAGATGTTCGACCAGTTGGGCCTGGACTTTGCTTGCAGCGGAAAAGCTCAACTGATAATCCGATAAACAGCAGCAACGTGGCGAAAAATGTATTCCCGTAGAGCTGCGCGCTGCGTGGGAATGGTATGCCGAGAGCAAGCAATGCAAGAGCCGGCACACTCCACCACAGAACGACGAGCCTTTTCCGGCGAACACTTGTTGGGTGACTACCGCGAACGGCAGCATGAGCCAGGAATAAAAGTAGCCAAACGAAAGCGGTGTGATCATTAGTATCAGCAACAGGAGCAGAGCGAATTCAATCGCATCACTCTCCGCCGTTCCGGCACCGCGCTTATAGGCATCACCGTGATAAACAAGATGCCAAGCGTCAGAGCTACGCTAACAATGATCGCGTTGACGACTGGAAACGTAAGATCCGCGAGATTTACATAAACCGGGTGCTGCGGACCGGAAGCAGCATCGGCATCGACATGGCGAAGCAAGCGATTGCTCACACCAATAAGAGATTGATTCTTCCACGTATAACTGCGCATCGGACGCTGCCCAACGGTGACTTCGCTGTATTTCAACATTCCGGCGCTCCACTTCTCGAGGTCGTCCCACGCGCGTTCAAATCCTCGGAACGGCGCCGGCAAAATGAGAAGCAGAAATACAAGTGTCGCGACAAGACTAACGGCTGCTTTCCAGTAACGCCGATACACCAGATAAATGATGGCAGGTACCGGAAATGCTTTGATCGCGGCGGCAACTGCAATCAGGCCGCCACCGACGATTTCGCGTTTCGCGCGGAGCGCAACGAAAGCGCCAAGCATCAGCGCGAGCAAAACAAGGTTGGGCTGGCCAAGGTGGTAGCTTGACCAGATGTAAACAATCACCAGCAGACTCGGAATGAAATATAGCCATGGATTTGCGATGCCTCGGGGGCCCCTAGCGAGAGCGGCACTCAGCTTCGCGCTGCAAAACCAGGCGACTGAGTTGATCGTGACAAGAAGAGAATCAATCCTCCCTGGCCAAGCAGGCTTGCAGCAGCCAGAAAAAGCGCGCAGAGCGGCGGATACATGAAGTCGTATTTCCCAGCCGAAAGGAAAAGATTTCTTCGCCCGCGAGCACATGTTTGCCCGTGTTGTACGAAGTTCGTAATCAAAAATGGTCTGGCCACGGAAGTAACGCAGGAGTGGAAGCCACGGAAAAGACAGTCGCCGTCAACGAAAAAGACCAGGAGCAAAACGCGAAGCCCCCGCGGGGCTGTTGAATCGACGATTGAACGCCGACCAATCAATTCGCGCTAGAACTCGGAGAAGGTGAAATCCTGGTTCTTCAAAGAACCTTCTTCGCAGCTCTGTTTAGCGTAGCCCAAAAGCGGCAGAACACTGCCGCACTCCAAAACGCGGCCGTCGTTGTAGAGTGCAGAGGGGACGCTTGCGTTTTGGACGTGGCTGGGCTCCGCCGCTTTTCGAGAACTCGCTCGCGACATTCATTCCGTTTTTTTTTCTACTAGTCGCAGCGATGGGCGGACGCGCCTTGTGCCAGTCCGTGCTCTGCTCGTACGCGTGCGCGATTTGCAAAATGCGCGCTTCGTCCAGCGGTTTGCCTAACAACTGCAACCGATCGGCAGGCGATACCCATCCACCTTGGCGAAACCGCACGGCACGCTGATCCCGCAAATTCCAGCCAGGTTAGCCGCGATCGTGAAAATGTCGGCAAGATACATTTGCAACGGATCGGCGGTGCGTTCGCCGAACTTGAATGCCGGCACCGGCGAAGTTGGCGAAATCAACGCATCGACTTTTTCGAATGCCTTTGCGAAATCCTGCCGGATCAGCTCGCGCACTTTTTGCGCACGCAAATAATAGGCGTCGTAATAACCGGAGCTCAAAACGTAGGTGCCGAGAATAATGCGCCGTTTCACTTCGGTCCGAAACCTTCCTCGCGAGTACGGCCATAAAGATCGAGCATTCTTTGGGATTTTCGGCTCGATATCCATAACGAACCCCATCGAAGCGAGCGAGATTGGCCGAGGCTTCAGCGGTAGCCAGATGTAATAGACGGCGATCGCGTATTCAGTATCAGGCAACGAGACATCAACAATTTCAGCGCCTAACGAGTTCATCTGTTTCACCGCGGCGTCGATCGCAGCTTTCACCTGCGGATCAATGCCTTCGATCAGATATTCCTTCGGCAAACCTAACGGACTCCGCGTAACTCGTCTCCGAGCTTCGCGGCATAATCAGGCACCGGTTCGTTGAGAGCCGTCGAGTCTTGCGGATCATGACCTGCGATGGCGTTCATGATCAGCGCAGCGTCGCGGACGGTTTTCGTCAACGGCCCGATTTGATCGAGCGACGAAGCAAACGCGACGACGCCGAAGCGCGAAACCCGGCCATACGTCGGTTTCAAACCGACGACACCCGAAAGCGCAGCCGGTTGCCGAATCGAGCCACCGGTGTCTGTGCCGAGCGCGCCGAACGCCGCATCCGCGGCAACTGCTGCTGCCGAGCCGCCGCTAGAACCGCCCGGCACCCGCGACAGGTCCCACGGATTGCGCGTCGGCTTGATTGCGGAATTTTCCGTGGACGAACCCATGGCAAACTCGTCCAGGTTGGTCTTACCGAAGGGAATCGCGCCCGCTGCGCGCAATCTTCCGAATCACGGTGGCGTCGTAAGTGGCGCGATAACCCTGCAAGATCTTCGACGCACAAGTGCACGGCTGACCCATCACGCTGATGATGTCCTTGATCGCAAGCGGGACGCCGCCCAGCGGAAGATCGACATTCGCTTTGTCCGCCTCTTTCATGGCGGCCTCAATGTCGAGCGAGAGATAAGCGCCGATTTCTTTATCAACTGCTTCAATGCGAGCGCGCAAACCCTCAATTACTTCGCGCGGCGAGACTTCCGGCGACGCAAGAGTGATTGCAGATCGGCGATGGTGAGCGCCGGCAGATCCTGCTCGGTCATTCCACCACTTTCGGGACGATAAAAAGGCCGTTCGCCTTCCGAGGCGCGTTGCTCAGCGCCTGCTCCGCAGTGAACCAGTCACGCGGCGCGTCCTCGCGGAAGACGTTAAAAATTGGGAGGGCATGCGCCGCCGGCTCCACATCGCTTACGTCTGCCTGACGAAGTTTTTCTACGTACTGCAGCACATCATCCAACTGCTTCTGAAAATTTTCGCCTCGGCTTCAGTCAGATTGATGCGCGCCAGCCTGGCGACGTATGCGACATCGAGGTCGGAAGTTTTAGCCATGGTTGTCGAATTTCAAGAATGCAGGTGGCTGATGAGCCACATGACTGCGGCGGCAAGCGCAGCCAAGAGAAGCAGAAACATCATCCGGCCTTCTCGACGTTCTTTGCGCAGCGCGCGAGGTCGCCGGGCGCGTCGTGCTGCCTCAAAGGACTTGCGCCGCAAGCGCGAGCGAGACAATCGTTTTTCGCTTTGATGCTCCCTGTCCTTGTTCCGCCCTGTTTTTCTCGATTCGAGCGCCCTTTGTAACCATGCGTTCAAGCCGGTCGAGCTTGTCATGCAGTTCCGCTTCCTGTCGTGCTATTTCTTCTTGCTTGCGGCGAAGCGGCGGACTGGATTTGCGTGAACGCCGAAACATCGCCATCACTTGCTCGCTTCAGCCAAAAGAAAACGAGAAAGGGCGATTGCGCCGAAAATAATCAGCGGCAAAGTGAGTGCAAAACCAATCTGGAACCACTGGAAAAATGAGCGGCCATCCCTGCTTTGATACGCATCCGTTGTGGCATCTGGCAACGATGCCTCGCCCTCATTTCCGCCGGCTGCCTGCAATCGGCTGCGTTGCTCGCTGTATTCCGTGCGCGCCTCGTCGACCGTGCTCAAAGCCCGGCTCAGTTCCTTATGCAGATCCGCCGGATTCCAGCTCCTTGGATCGATCGCTTCGATCAACTCCAGATGCTGCGCGAAACTCTCCCGAGCCGCGCGGACTTGCTCGAGTCGATTTTGCGCGTGTACGCTTCGCGTTCCAGCACAACCAGTGCACGCGTCAGTTTGTCGGCCATTTCCGCCCGGCCATGCTCCAATTCCTCCTGACGCCGGCTCAGCTCTTCCAACTCGCGCTTTTGTTTCTCGATCTGCTCTTGCTGGCGTTTGAGCTGGAGCAGTTGGTCCTGAGCCTTCTGCACTTGCGAGTCCAGATGCTCGGGAGAACCGGCTTCGTCCTCGCTCAATTCGAGCATTTGTTCAACCGGTCGAACTTTTTCTGCCATGACAAATCAGGACTCGCCGTCCGGGCTCGCTGTAGCGCCATATTAAATGGCTCAATGGAGAATTCCAGATATTTCTCGCTGTCATCGCAACTAATCGACTTCAACGCCCCGGCATCATTTCCAGAAGGAAACCCCTGAAATATTCCGTTTCAGGAATCGCCGGCAGCACGGGATGATCCGATGCCTGCTCGAGTCGGCGCAACCGTCGCGCGGAACGCCGGGCATCAACCAGCGCATCTGAGATTGTTTGCGAAAACGCCGTGTCGCTCACGTGATGCGAGCATGAAAAAGTCGCCAGAATACCTTCTTTCGACAGGAGCTTGAACGCTCGCATATGCATTTCCCGATAGCCGCGTAACGCGTCGCGTAATCCACTCCTGGTTTTTGTAAACGACGGCGGATCGAGAACAATCAAGTCGTACTGCGCCCCGGCTTTTTCGGCGGCGCGCACGAATTGAAAGACATCCTGCTCAATCCACCGCACTTTCAAGTCATTACGAGCTGCATTCCGCTTTGCAGCTGCGATGTTCTCAGGATTTTCCTCAACGCCGGTCACATCTGGCGCGCCTGTCCGGACGCACGTTAGCGCAAATGCTCCCTGATTTGTGAAACAATCCAACACGCGCCGGTTACGCGCATATCTGGCAACGATTGCGTAGTTGTGTTTTTGATCGAGATAGAAACCGGTCTTTTGCCCGTGCAAAGGATCCACTTCAAACTTTACGCCTTCCATTTCGATCTCGATCTGCAAAGAAGCATCTCCGCGCAAGACATTCGTGCGCAGTTCCAATCCTTCCGCCTTGCGGACCGGCGCATCATTTCGCTCGATGATTGTGGCGTTTCCGAAAAGATCGATAATCGCATCGGCAATCAAATCTCTCCGCGTGTCCATCGCCAGCGTGAGCGTCTGCATTACGAAATGGTCGCCGTATCTGTCGATGATTAACCCTGGCAATCCGTCGCTTTCGCTCCAGACAACGCGACAAAGGCCTGGGTCGATCCCTCGCCGCGCACGGTATTCCGCCGCTTGCGCGATCCGTCGCTTGAAGAAATCCAGATCCAGTTCCTGTTTCCGGCGCGAGAAACGGCGCGCTACAATTTGTGACTTCGAATTGTAAATGGCGCTGCCGATCAGGCGATCTTTTCCGTCCTTGAGTGAAATGACATCGCCGTCTGCCGGATTTCCAAAAACCTTCAGAACTTCGCTGGAGAACACCCAATCGTGTCCGTGCAATATTCGCGCCCGCGGTTTGACAACAATTCCGGCCATAAAGTGAATTCAATCTCCAACGCTCAATTACTCTGTCATTCCGAGCGGAGGCCCGTCGAGGAGCCCCCCCCCCCCCCCCCCGTGAGATGTGACGGTGAGAAGTAATCAATTCTCATAACTTACACACATGTCTCGACTTCTCACCACATGAAAAATGAGTTGAAAGTTAAGCGTGGAGCGTTGAGCATCTGCCTATGCAAATCGCCACACAATCTTCCATCGACCTTCCGGGAATCAGAAAACTGCGCAGCGGCAAGGTGCGCGAAATCTTTGACCTTGGCGAGACGCTTCTCTTTGTCGTCACGGATCGCATCTCGGCTTTCGACGTGATCCTGCCTGATCTGATTCCATACAAGGGTGCAGTCCTGAACCAAATTTCCGCGTTTTGGTTTAAGCGATTCGAGAAATCGAAAATCACCTTGTCACGGCGAATTTCGAAGAGTTCCCGAAGGAATTGCAACGGTTCCGCGAACAGCTTGCCGGACGGTCGATGATCGTAAAGAAAACGAAACCGTTCCCAGTGGAATGCGTCGTGCGCGGTTATCTCGCTGGATCGGGATGGAAAGAATATCAGGAATCGCAGAGCGTTTGCGGAATTGAGCTTCCATCCGGATTAAAGCTCGCGTCGCAATTGCCGGAACCAATTTTCACGCCCGCGACAAAGGCAGAACAAGGTCATGACGAGAACATCGACATGAAACGATGTGCTCAGATTCTTGGCGACGAACTCGCCAATCGTGTGAAAACGTTAAGTCTCGAAATCTATTCGCGGGGTCGCGAGCACGCCGCGCAGAGGGGAATCATCGTCGCAGATACGAAATTCGAGTTCGGCAGGATCGACGGGGATTTGCTTTTAATCGATGAATGCCTCACGCTGAATTCTTGCGTTTTTGGCCGAAGGATCAATACGCCATCGGACAAAGCCCGCCTAGTTTCGATAAGCAATTCGTGCGTGATTATCTGGAAACGCTCGACTGGAACAAGACTCCGCCCGCGCCACGGCTGCCGAAGGATGTGATCGAAAAAACTTCCGCGAAATACCTCGAAGCATTTCGCCGCCTGACGGGTCACGAGCTCGCCTAGGCTAAGCACCCGTCGCTTTGAATTTAGATCGTGACGAAGTCCAAGCCGTGTTTTAATTTCCCGAGCTTTCTGGAAAATGGCTGCAGCATCGCAATCTCTCGAAGGGCGTTCGCTTTCGGTTGTCACAGCAGTTTACAATGGCGAGGATTCTCTCGCTGAACTATGCCGGCGCCTGGTCGAAGTATTGGCGCGTATCGCGGCACAGCACGAGATCATTCTCGTCAACGATGGCAGTCGAGATCGAAGCTGGGAGATAATCTCGGAACTGTCTTCCCGCTTGCCGACGGTGCGTGGTCTTTGTCTTATGCGCAACTATGGCCAGCATAATGCCCTGCTCTGCGGCATTCGGGCGGCAAAATACGACGTGATCGTGACAATGGATGACGATTTGCAACATCCACCCGAGGAAATCCCGCGGCTGCTCGCACGGCTCTGTGAGGGATTCGACGTTGTTTATGGCGCGCCAGAGACGGTGCAGCACGGGCTTCTGCGCGCTCTCGCGTCCCGCATCACGCGACTGGCACTGAGCGCAGCCATCGGAAGCGAGATAGCGAAAAACGTTAGCGCATTTCGTGTCTTCCGGACAAGATTGCGCGAGGCATTTACCGATTACCAATCTCCGTTTGTTTCCATCGATGTGCTACTCACCTGGGCAACAACTCGCTTCGGCGCGATAACCGTACCTTTCCAGCCGCGCCACTCTGGCTCTTCGAATTATACCTTCACGAAACTGGTACGCCATGCGCTCGACATGATGACCGGCTTCAGCACTGTGCCGCTACAGCTTGCAAGCCTGATCGGGTTTAGCTGCACGCTGTTTGGGATTGGCGTTTTCCTTTATGTCTTCGTCCGTTATTGCCTGGAAGGAAGCATACCGGGATTTCCGTTTCTCGCCTCGATCATTGCCATCTTTTCCGGTGCGCAGCTTTTCGCATTAGGAGTGATAGGCGAATACCTCGCTCGCATGCATTTCCGGACGATGAATCGTCCAGTTTACTTTGTTCGAAGCGTTAGCGGTGAAACAACCAACCGGCAATAAGGGCGCCGATGATCGCACGACTCGATTTGGCGGCGATTGATGACCTAAAGAACGCCTTACCGCGCTTCGCGCACAAGCCCCTGGCTCATCTGTCTTATCTTAAGCGTGATCAAGTCGAGGAGTACTGGCTGGAGGAGATCGCCCGGGATTTGGCGCATGAATCCTCGACCGCATTTGCATCGCGTGCCGCGGACCGCATCAACGGTCTTGTACTTTACACCGATTCGCCCTGGGACACGAAGGTAGTCGGGGAACCAGTGGCAATCATAAAATACCTCGTGGGGGCGGACGACACGCAAGACTCACGCGTGCTCGACGGCCTGCTTGAGGAGGTCCTACAGCATGCCGCCAATCGCGGCATCCACTGTCTGATGTGCAAAGTTCAGCCTCTTCAATTCGGGGCCATTCATGCGCTTGAGCGGCACGGGTTTCTTCTCATGGACACGCTTCTGGACTTTCTCTTTGATTTTTCGAGCACGTCGTTTGAAAAAATCGGCCCGCCGCAACCGCTCAACGGATTGCGGGTTCGCGCGGCGAATCCGGAGGACTTGTCTGAACTCCTTGCGCTCACTGAAAAAGCTTTCGCCAATCATTTTGGCAGATATAACGCAGACCCCAAACTGCGGCCTGGGACCGGCACAAAGGTATATCAGGAATGGATGCGCTCCTCGTTTAGCGGCGCGGCGGATTGGATTCTAATCGCCGAGGTTGACGACAAAATTGCCGGTTACTCGGTGTGGAAAAAGGCGTCTGCCCTGGAAACAAAACATTCGTTCGACATCGCGCATTGCACCCTCGCCGGAATCCACCCGAACTTTTTTGGCCGAGGCCTTTATACCACGCTCACTTTCGAAGGAATGCGAATGGCGCATAAGTTCGCAAGTCACCTCGACGGTCCCGCGCATGTCAGCCACTATCCAGTTCATCGGGCAATGCTAAAACTCGGCTGGAAAATTACCGGCGTAAGACATTCCTTTCATAAATGGCTTCAAGCGTGAGTGCACGATGAAACGTTGCCTCGGCTGCCAGTGCTGCTTTGAAAATGAAAAGTGGGATTGCCCGCAGTGTGGGCGTCGCCCTGACGCACGCAATGGAGTGCTGTGTTTCATCGAAAATACCCGTGTCACCGGCAACGGATTCAAGCCGGAATATTTTGCAAAGCTCGCGACCGTTGAGGAACATAACTTCTGGTTTTGCGCGCGGAATCGGCTCATCCAATGGGCGCTCGGCAATTATTTTCCCGATGCTGCAAGCTTCTTTGAGATTGGGTGTGGAACAGGATTCGTCCTTCGTGGCGTGCGAGAGACCTCACCGCGAATACGGTTGGCAGGAAGCGAGATTTTTAGCGATGGTCTGGTCGTTGCGCGGGCACGTTTGCCCAAGGCGGATTTATACCAAATGGATGCGCGCCAGATCCCTTTCGAGCATGAGTTCGATGTCATCGGAGCATTCGACGTTCTTGAACACATCGCCGAGGATGATCTGGTGTTGAGGCAAATGTTCAGGGCAACGCGACCTGGCGGCGGCATTCTCGTAACGGCGCCGCAGCATCGGTTTTTGTGGAGCGCCATCGATGAACACTCGATGCATCAGCGCCGCTACAGTCGCGCCGAATTGCGCAGAAAAGTCGAGCAGGCTGGTTTCCGTATCCAGCGAATCACCTCTTTTGTTTCGCTGCTTCTGCCATTTATGATCTGTTCGCGAATGAAGCGAACCCGTCGCGACTTTCAACTCTGGAGGGAATTCGAAATCAGTCGACCGCTCAACGCAGTCTTGGAAAGAATACTGGCAGCCGAGCGCGCGATGATTGAAAAAGGCATTTCTTTTCCCGCCGGAGGCTCGCTCCTGCTGATCGCGAGGAGACCAGTCACTGATCTGTGATCCGCATCCCATTCAACCGCCCGTTCGCCACTGGCAAGGAGATCGATTACATCCGCGCCGCGATCGCGACGCCGAAACTCTCCGGCGACGGTCCTTACACAGCGCAGTGCCACGGCCTACTCGAACAGTCGCTTGGAATGCAGAAAGCGCTCCTCACAACCTCATGCACTCACGCGCTGGAAATGGCTGCCCTGCTCCTAAACATAGCGCCAGGCGACGAAGTCATTCTCCCCGCCTTCACTTTCCCTTCTACCGCAAATGCGTTCGCTTTGCGCGGAGCGAGACCTGTTTTCGTGGATACTCGCGCGGACACGCTGAACATCGACGAGAGCCAAATTGAACAGCGAATTACTGAGCGCACGAAAGCGATTTTCGTTGTGCATTACGCGGGTGTCGGCTGCGAGATGGACACAATTCTGGCGATCGCACGCCGGCACGGCATCGGGGTCGTCGAAGATAACGCACATGGCCTTTACGGAAGATATCGCGGGCGGAATCTGGGCACACTTGGGCAACTGGCAGCTCTCAGTTTCCACGAAACAAAAAATTTCTCGTGCGGAGAAGGCGGCGCGCTGTTGATCAACGATGCGAACTTCAATCAGCGAGCCGAGATCCTTCGTGAAAAGGGAACGAATCGCAGCCAATTTTTTCGCGGCGAAATCGACAAGTATACCTGGGTGGATGTCGGCTCGAGCTATCTGCCTTCAGACCTGCTGGCAGCCTTCCTGCGCGCACAGCTCGAACACCGCGACCAGATTCAGTCGATGCGACGCAAAATCTGGGAAACCTACGCGCTTGAGCTGGCTTCCTGGGCCGAAACGAACGGGGTTCGGCTGCCGATCATCCCGCAGGAATGCGAACAGAGTTACCACATGTTCTACGTGATCATGCCGTCCTTCGAAAGCAGACAAGCATTGATCTCGCACCTCGCGGGCTTAGGGATTCTGGCCGTGTTTCATTATCTGCCGCTACATCTCTCGCCTATGGGCCTCCGGTTTGGTGGCCACCAAGGCGACTGCCCCGTCACAGAAGACTTGGCCGATCGCCTGTTGCGTTTTCCATTTTTCACCGGAATGAGCAGTTCGGAGCAGGCGCAGGTAATCGACGCTGTGCGCGGGTTTCATTGCTAAGCAGTATGCGCCAGTGGTTGGACGCGAAACCTTAGGGACGCGATGCGTGACACTCAACAACTGACTAGGACAACAGATCAAAAGCTGCAACCCACACGCGGGTTCGACACATACAGCTCGATAGCTTGCCTTGCGATTTCGGCCTTCCTTATCGCCTGGATCACACTTGCTAGTGGGAGCTTTAATCTGCGTTCTGCACTCTTTCTTTTGGTGCTGCCATGGGTCCTGCTTAGGGCTGGCGGCATCATCAGCGCCGCCCTACGATTGCCATCCTTCTTCGCACTCGACTTTCTGTTAGGTGTTGCCGTCGTCTCCGTCCTCATTTTGGCCTGGAAAGTCTTCGTGCCATTATCGCTCTGGGTAGCGCTGATTGTTATCCTGATCGCAGTTGCAGGGGTTCCGAAGTTTCTCGCCCATCAGCAGCGTGACCCGCTTTCCCGTTTAGGGCTGCTGGGGATAATTGTAAGCCTTGTTGCAGCAACCGCCTGGTCGCAGGATCTCATTTCGCCGACGATTGCGGTCAAAGATGGCGTCGTATTCAAGCCGGGGGCGGATTTTTTCTTCCACGCTACTATCGTTGCGCGCAGTTTAGGAACTCAAACGTTGATTCAGGTAGGTAACTACGAGTGGCAAGGCTTCCCTGCATTTTTCTACCATTACGCCAGCTACTCACTCGCCTCGTGTTTAGCTAAAGTGGGGCACGTGCCGGCCTATGATACGGTAGTGGGCTTCTGGGCGCCATTCGGATCATTCCTCACTGGACTAGCCAGTTATGCCCTGGCAAGGGCCATCTGGAGTCAGGGAGCAGGACTGGCAGCTCTCATGGCTACCTTCCTGATACCTGACGCCTGGTTATTGAACGTGGCCCACCCCATTTACGGTTA
Source organism: uncultured Verrucomicrobiae bacterium (assembly GCA_963719605.1). Lineage (GTDB taxonomy): Bacteria > Verrucomicrobiota > Verrucomicrobiia > Chthoniobacterales > UBA10450 > Udaeobacter. The sequence continues at coordinate 71,503 of CAVRCO010000005.1, read as the reverse complement.
TTTCTGGATCCAAGAGGTTGCTCCTGCGGGTGCGTATGCTGTCGCGACTGCTGGAACCGCGCTCATACTTATCGCACGCGGAGCGAGCGAAGGGCGGCGTGCCTGGGTCGCGTCGGGAGCGGTAGTCGGTGCGCTGGTGGTTTTTTTCAAGGTTCAGATCTTCGCGGCGGCATTTCCGCTGCTGCTTTCCTTTGCCGTTCTGGCTTGGCCACCGCGTAGGCGCTGGCGATGGCTCGTGCTCGGCGCGTGTGTGATAGCTGGATTAGCCCTCCTCCCGCTGACAAACCGTTTTTACGTGGGACCGAATGTGCGCTTTGATTTCTCCGGTAGTGATTGGTATTGGAAACTGTTGGCAAATATGGCGAGGGGCACGCCCACCGAGAGCTGGTATGAGGTTTTCCGCGTTGGGCAGCCATTTCCCTCCACCTGGTGGAAGCGATCGGGTTACTCTTGATTAACGCTCTGGGAATCTTCGCAGTTGTCGCTCCATTTGTCTGGCTTTTTGCGGTGTGGCGCAAAACATGGCAGGCATCTGACGGAATTTCGGTGACGGCGATAGCTATCTTCTTGCTGATGACCTTTGGTTTGAGCGGCGATTTGCGATCGAGTGAATTGATACATCGGCCATTTGTCTGGACATACTGGCTGGTGGCCTCGCTGACCGCTGGGCGCCTTTTTTCCATAGCGGCAGAACGGTGTATGCGCTTTGCCACTGCGATTGTGATCGTTAGTATTGTAGCCTTAATGCTGAGTTCCAGCGCGGTATGGCTCGGGGCTGCAGCCAGGGAAGTGGCCGGGAGCGAAGGCGTATTCCAGCCTGCGCCTGGATCGCGGCCTAGTTGAGTCTGCGCATTACATCCGGAGCCAGCCTCCTACTAACGCTGTAGCGCAGGATTCGCATCTGGAGAAGCTTCTTATCCTGGGTGGATTGAGCGAGCGGCCTTCTTTTGCTGCCAGGCCTGAGATGTGGAAGCTAGCAAGTAAAGCCTTCCGAGAGTCCCCTTACCAGGCGCGGCTACGGAAGCTGCAGAGTCTGCAGGAGGCGACAAACATTCCAGACTTGCAGCGCAGTATCCGCGAAACCGGCATTCGCTGGTATTTGCTTCATCCGGGTGATTCCAATGTCTGGCCAGCCGAGTTCCGCGATCACCCGTCATTTGAGTCTGACGGCTACAAGGTTTACGACATGCAGCGTTGTTTTGATTTGCGTGGATGATTGCTAGGATGCTCCTCGCGATCCGTGGGGCAACGCCAACTTTGTAACCTTATGGAACCACTTCTAGTGACCGCTCCGGGATCGACCACCCGGCCCAATATATTGTTTATCATGACCGACCAGCAGCGGTTCGATACCATCGCTGGCCTCGGTAATTCAGACATTTATACGCCGAATATGGATCGCCTGGTGCGCAGGGGAATCAGCTTTTCCAATGCATACGCTACTTGTCCGATTTGCATCCCCGCGCGGTACACGATCCGTACAGGATGCGAACCGGTAACCACGCGCGCCTTCAGCAATGCAAGACCAAAGCCGGCGGCGGGGCAGGCCGCAGAAATGGAAGCGCGTTGCGGACCGTATCTGGCGCGCACAATGTCGCGCCTGGGATACCGGACTTTTGGAATCGGGAAGTTCCATACGTATCCCTGGAACGAAGATCTCGGCTACGAAACGCTGTGGCGCAGCGAAGAGACTTACCATCCGCCAGCGCGCGAAGGCGACGACTACGGTTCGTGGCTGACCCGGGAGCATCCAGCATTCGATTTTCTGGAGCAGCCTCTTGGGGAACGCAGCGAGATGTATTACCTGCCGCAGCGTAGTCCGCTTCCCGCGGAGTTAGGCGTTGAATGGTGGGCTGCGGATCGCGCGGTGCAGAAGATCACAAACTCAGATCACTTGCGGCCTTTTTTCGGATTTGTATCGTTTTTCGGCCCACATCCGCCGTTCGCGCCGCCAATTCCTTTCAATCGGATGTACGATCCCGAAAGAATGCCGGACCTTGTCCTTGGTAAAATCGAGGAAGATTACTTGGATGAAGAAATTCCTTACATGCGATATGCCGTTTGGGCAGACGCAATTAATCCGGCGCTGGCGCGAATCGTAAAGGCCCGATATTACGGCGAGATCAGTTATCTGGATCACTGCCTTGGCCGAATTCTCGATGCTGTGGAAGCGCGTCCGAAACCGGAGAACGTTCTAATCTGCTTTTTTCTGACCATGGCGATCTTTTGGGTGATCATCACGGCTGGCAAAAACAAAACTTCTTTGAGGCCGCCTGCCGTGTTCCTTTCCTTCTTAGTTGGCCGGCGGTGCTCCCCGCGGGAACTGTCCGGAACGAGTTGGTCAGTCTTGCGGACTTATTCGGAATTGCGACCCAAGCTGCCGGCGAATGCGACGCGCGCGAAGGGACGAACGTTCTGAAAATGTTGCGAGGCGAGTGCGCGCCGCGTGAATATCTTATCGGGATGGTTGAACCTCCCGGTTCACACGATTTCAAACTCATGGTCCTCACTGACGAATGGAAATACATTTTCATGACAAACGGTGGACGGCAACAGCTCTTCAATCTCAGGCATATTATGAGTAAAGTGTCCAACTGCGTCGGATCGGATTCTAAAATCAGGAACGATCTGCACGCTTTGGGTGTGCAAGCATGTCAGGTGCCAGGCGCGATAGACGCCCTCGATGGCGACCAGCTACGCGCGTTTCCTTTCCGCGAACGCCCACGGACACGCATCTATCAATTCGACAGGTCGCGCGGGGTCGTCGGATTTCCGGATTGACCAGAGAACGCATTGAAAGGTTTCGATCGCGCCACGTTGAAGCGCGTGGAATGATATGGAACTGCCTTTGGACAACCGGGAAAAGTCTGGGCGTCGGTCTCAAGCCAGGGGAAGCTCATTACCGTGCGTATGTCGGCCCTCCGGAAGATTACGACTTGATCGCAGCAATGACGTTCAACCTGCTGACGACGCTTGGGTTGCGGCAGCATCATTCACTGCTCGACGTTGGATGCGGTTCCCTTCGGATCGGCCGTTGGCCAATTCCCTACTGAATCGCGGAAAATATTTTGGCATCGAGCGAATGAATGGCTCGTCCGGGAAGGAATCGAGCGCGAGCTCGGCGAGACGTTGTTGCAAATTAAATCCCCGACCTTCTTTCTTTCCGATTCACCGGACATGATTGCTCAGCCAACAGCTCGTTCGACTTCGTGTTGGCTCAATCAATCTTCAGCCATTGCGGGCTGGACCTGATCAAGAATTGGCTGTCCGCCATTTCACGTTCACTTGCGCAGAATGGCGCTTTGATTGCCACATTTTTGATCGGCGAGGAAGACTCTCCGAGAATGGGCTGGACCTATCCGGAATGTAATTATCGCTTGTCGACACTGGAACGCGCAGCCGCAGACGTGAATTTACGATTCCAAATTCTGGATTGGAAGCATCCCCGGCAGACGTGGGCGCTTTTTGCGGCGCCCGAGTTCGACTCGGGTTGGTTCAACAACAAACCTCTCACCTGGAACGCAGGGCTTGAAAGAGCGCTCAGGCAAAAGCATGAGCCGGTGAATTATCCGTGAGCGACGAGCAAATTTTTGCTATCTCACTCAAGGTGGGGATATCGCAGATCGTACCTTTATGACACCATGGAACTCCCTGGTCATGGAGTGATAAAGGGACGGGATCGGGATTTGCGTGGGGAAGAAGATGAAGGACCTTGGGAAAGTTTCATTCGCTGGTCAGCGCGTCTTGGAGATTGGACCCGCCAGCGGTTTTCTCACTTTCGAGATGGAAAAGCGCGGTGCCGAGGTAGTCTCAATCGAAGTAACGCCCGAGCACGGCTGGAATTTTGTCCCCTATCCAGCTAAAAGATTGGAAGAAGTGTTCGGTTCACGTCGAATCGTGATGCAACAGCTGAAGAACTCCTATTGGTTTAGTCACGCCGCTCTACAATCAAAGCCAAGGTGTATTACGGCGATGTTTACAATTTGCCTGCCGCCCTCGGACAATCGACATAGCAGTCATGGGCTCGGTGTTGCTACACTGCCGCGACCGGCTCCGAATTGTCGAGCAATGCGGAAAAATCGCCCAGACGCTTATCATTGTGGACATGTTTCACCCGGACCTGGAAGGCGCGCCCGTTTGCCGCCTCGCGCCGACGCCACAGAATTTCCTGTGGCATACGTGGTGGCATTTCAGTACACAATTTTTTACTCAATTTTTAGCGGTGATGGGATTTAGCGCTTCAGAAGTTTTGCGACATCAACAGCGTCACCGCGGAAGACCATACACGCTTTTCACTGTCGTCGGACGTCGGCAATGAAAGGCTTCGCGCTGGCAACAGCAATCCTACGAGACCACATCTGCAAGGTTTGCCTCCACCGGTAATGCATGGCGCGGGTTGCTTAGCACGCGCTCGCATTCCGTCCCAATGACTTAAATCTCCGGTTGAGTATTACTTGGTAACATCAAGACCAACCCGCCAGCTTCCAAAACGCGATGCCAGCCGGGATCTATCGATTTGAGCGTCGCCAAAACTCTCTTGCTTTGAGATTCCGGAGCGGCGACCGCATTTGCCCGACCAGTTTCGATGACTTGGCGAAATTCCGGTTCCAATAATCGAAGTCGTTGGAGATTTCCGGACTTGTCTCCCTCGATAAAAGTCTGCGCCTTGCTGCGGAGAATGCCTTCATCCGGATTTCCAGCATTCGCAAAATAGTGCGTGACGAGTCGCGGAGCTACAACTTTCATTTCCGGGAACAGAAGCGGTAACTCGCAACTAGCTGTCCAGCCCGGAGCCAGCAGCTTGGCATGCGCGATGTATCTGCCGGCAGCTTTAGCGAAATCAGTGTTCGCGGGAAGCAGCTGATATTCCATGGGTGATTTCCAGCCGATGCCGAGCTTTGGATCTCGCGGCATTATTGACAGTCCGCGACAGGTGTAAAAGCAACTCACAAACATCAGCAAAAGCGCTAACAGAGTTAGTGATCGGCTTTTTGAAGGCTGGCCTGCCTGGACCAGCTGGGAACCTGCCGCCCCCAGCATAGCAAATAGCAGCGGTAATTGCAGAAGATACACAAGTCGAAAATAACAGTAAGCAAATAGGTTCTTCATCCACCAGTGCGCAACAGTGGATTCAAGCAAAGCAGCCACACAGCGCATAGGTAAAGGAAGAGGAAAAGTCCATTCCTTCCTTTAACAATTAGCAGCGGTAAACAATCATTAATACCGTGTCGCGAACGTAATCGGCAGGCCCTCCAATAACAAAATCTAAGGCTTTACGCCACGGCATGTAAGTTGGTCCAAACATCCGAACGTCGATTGGCTTGGGAATTATATCAAAGTTCAGCAAGACCAATATCCCGATTGGATAGGCCATCGGAACTATCAGAAAAAAGCCGCGGCGAATTTGTTTCCAGTAATCTTCCCTTGCTTTGCGTTCGAATCGGTCAAGGCTGAAAAAAGCCAGCCAGGAGCATCCAATAACGGCGGGAATCAAATAAAGCGCTGGGTTACTTAGGCCTACACCAGCAATCCCTAACAAAGTGAGCCACGCCAGGTCGCTTACGTTGCCGCGATCAAGGAATCGGTAAGTGAGCGCAAGACCGATCGGTAGAAATAAAAGCCAAACGATCGGTTTGCCCTGCCATATATAACCAGAAACGGTTGCAAACCCGAAAAGTCCAGCAGTATTGATCGACTCGAGGGGCTGGCCAGCGACACTCGAAGCTGCCGTTCCAAGTAGCGCTCCGAGCGGAGACGGGTCGGAGACAAGCAAAAATGCTATTCCAAGCAATGCACCGATCGCCGCTGCCCAGCGATTCAATCCGAACCTCCGAGTGCACCAATAAAGCACAAACGGGAGCGAAAAGGCGGCAAACACGTGACCAACCACCTGGTAGAAGTAGAGAGGATCGATTCGAAGCCAGTGACCTGAAAAGGCCATGAGCATTTCATAGCTCGTTGCTAAATGGACAGGTGAGAACGCCGCGGCGTCGATGTCGACGCTGGTCTGACGAAGGCAGATCGGCTGGTCGAGCATTGACAGCTGAGTGAGAGCTCGATGGAAATAGACGACATCATCTTGATTCGGACGGCGCACGAAAAGAACGGTTGTTCCGTAGCCTATGGCCAGAACTAACAGAAAGATCTGGGACAGATGAAACCGATATCCATTGCCCGGCGTTGCATTCGTTTTCTTAAACAAGCGCCCCAGCAAAAAGAAACCGGGAATAGCAATAGCTAAGAAGCACCACGTGATCGTTTTCGCTGGCCATCTAATAATAAGAACAAGCTGATAGGCGAGCGTCCAAAATGCGACTCCGGCTATCGGCAGCAGCAAAACATCGCCGGCGCGAGATTCGGCAGACCTCTGGGAAATAAGCATCAACTCTATCCTCGAATTCTCCAGAATGCGGGCTCTCTTACAACGATCCGTTAGGAACCTGTCATGATATAGCCTTTTGAGTCAGCAGGGAGTTGGACTCCCTGTTGTGGCCCTGGGTCGAAAAAACAAGATCGTTGGAAACGGATAGGTAACTCCTGCACGAAACCACACAAGGTTAAACTCGTGCCCAAAATCTTTGGGCGGATGCCGTAGCATATTCGAATTTTCCCTGTTCCACAGACCATGAAACTTCTAGAAACCCACATTGCCGGTCTCTAGGAAATAGGTCAATTCCTAAGATTGCGCTACCTATGGAATCAATCCGCTAACGAGCGACTTTTCTTCTTTTAATTCTGCTATGGAAGCATCGATTTTCGTGCGACTGAAATCATTGATCGGTAATCCCTGCACGATTTCCCATTTTCCACCGAGCACACGAACCGGGAATGACGAGATCAATCCTTTCTCGACATGATAACTTCCGTCGGAACAAACCGCCACGCTGTGCCAGTTGTTCCCAGGCGTCTCGTTCACAAGTGAAAAGACGGTATCAACGATCGCGTTCGCCGCCGAACCAGCGGACGAAAGTCCGCGCGCTTTGATCACTGCAGCGCCGCGCTGTTGCACCGTGGCAATGAATTCTTCCTTTAACCATTTTTCGTCTCCGATCACTTCGTCCGCGGGACGATTGTCGATTCTCGCATTGTAGAAATCCGGATACTGGGTTGAGGAATGATTCCCCCAGATGGTCATGTTGGTAACCGAGGCAATGCCTGCACCGGCCTTATATGCGAGCTGCGCGCGTGCGCGGTTTTCATCCAGCCGGGTCATGGCAAACCAGCGATCGCGCGGAATTTCTTTGGCGTTATTCATCGCAATCAGACAGTTCGTGTTGCAAGGATTTCCGACCACGAGCACCCGCACGTCGGCAGCGGCGTTCTTTTCGATCGCCTGACCTTGTCCGATGAAAATCTTGCCGTTAATCCCCAGCAAATCTTTCCGCTCCATGCCGGCCTTGCGCGGAACACTTCCGACCAGCAACGCCCAGTTGATGTCGCGGAAGCCTTCATTGAGGTCAGCCGTGGGCACAACTGATTCGAGCAGCGGAAAGGCGCAATCGTGCAATTCCATAACGACGCCATCCAGCGCGCCCAGCGCATCCGGAATTTCGATCAAATGGAGTATCAGCGGTTGGTCCGGCCCGAACATCTGCCCAGAGGCGATGCGAAACAAAAGCGCGTAACCAATTTGCCCGGCGGCGCCCGTCACAGCGACTTTAATCGGAGTTTTCATAATGCAATTAGGCATAAACGCCTTGCTGAGCAAAGCGCGAAGCCGTGATAGAATATCGATCGTCCATGTATCCGACCAAGCTAAACAAGATCATCAATCTCTTCGAGTCGCTCCCCGAGGATGAGCGGCGCGAGACACTTGTTTCGTACGCGGACAACGCGAAGAAGCAGGAGCCGCGCGAAGGCGAAAACTTTGATCTTATGGATGTGCGAAAAGACGAGGAATGCACAGACACGGTCGGTGTTTATCTGCACGTGGACGAAAGTGGCAGGGCGCACATTCGCATGACGCTCGGTCCGGAAGTGCAAACACTTACCCGCTCGATGACGGCGATTCTTTGCAAGGGACTGGAGGGCTCGACACCGCAGGAAATTCTCGATCTTCCGAGCGATTTCGTGACCCGCATCGTTGGCACGGAATTGGTGCGCATCCGGAGTCAGACCGTCTACTACGTGCTCACACGCATCAAAAGCATCTGCAAAGTCTGGCTCGACCGGCAGCGTATGGCGCAGGTGGCGTAGCGGAGGTTAGGCTTACCTGACTCGGCCGGCAGGCTGCCAGCCCTGCCCAGTCAGCCAAGCTGGCTGACATCCATTAGCAGTTCTCGCGTGACGAGCGCGTGATTTCGTTTACCGTCCCCGCTGGCGCAGATGCCGCGAAATAACGAACTCAACAAAATCCTGCTGATCGGCTCCGGTCCAATCATAATCGGACAGGGTTGCGAATTTGATTATTCAGGGGTGCAAGCGTGCAAGGCGTTGCGCGAGGAAGGCTATGTGGTCGTGCTGGTGAATTCCAACCCGGCCACCATCATGACCGATCCAGAATTCGCGGATCGCACCTATATCGAGCCGATCACTGCGGAAGTGATCGAGGCGATCATGGAACGCGAAAAACCGGATGCCATTTTGCCTACCCTGGGCGGGCAAACGGCATTGAACGCTGCGATGGAATTGAACCGCAACGGCGCGTTGGCGCGACACGGGGTGAAGTTGATTGGCGCAAACGCCCAGGCGATTGCAAAAGGCGAAGATCGGCAATTGTTCAAGGAAGCGATGTTGCGCATCGGGCTGGACCTGCCGCGTTCCGGCGTGGCGCGTTCTCTCGGAGATATCGATCGGATCGTCGGCGAGATCGGAACATTCCCGCTCATTATTCGGCCGGCGTTCACTCTTGGAGGGACCGGCGGTGGCATCGCTTATAATCGCGAAGAGCTCGATGCCATCGTTGCGACGCGGTCTCGATCTCTCGCCGGTCCACGAAGTGCTGATCGAGGAATCGCTGGTCGGATGGAAAGAATTCGAGATGGAAGTGATGCGCGATCGGATGGACAACTGCGTGGTTGTTTGTTCCATCGAGAATTTCGATCCGATGGGTGTGCATACCGGCGACTCGATCACTGTCGCTCCCGTGCAGACGCTCACCGACAGGGAATACCAGTCGATGCGCGACGCCGCGTTCGCCGTTATTCGCGAGATCGGCGTGGAGACCGGCGGGTCGAATATTCAATTTGCGGTGAATCCTGACAACGGCCGGATGGTCGTAATCGAAATGAACCCGCGCGTCTCGCGTTCCAGTGCGCTGGCATCGAAGGCAACGGGATTTCCGATTGCGAAAATCGCGGCAAAACTTGCGGTCGGATACACGCTCGACGAAATCAAAAACGATATCACCCGCGAAACGCCGGCATGCTTTGAGCCGACCATCGATTACTGCGTGGTTAAGGTGCCGCGGTTTACGTTCGAAAAATTTCCGCAGGCAGAAGCGACGCTTACGACGCGAATGAAAAGCGTCGGCGAAGCGATGGCTATCGGACGGACGTTTAAGGAAGCCTTGCAAAAAGCGCTTCGCAGTCTGGAGATCAAGCGCTTCGGCTTGTGCGGCGACGGCGCAAATAAGGATGTCGATCCTGAGACGTTGCGCTTGAAGCTGGCGATCCCGAACGCGGAACGGATTTTTTATCTAGCCCAGGCGTTTCAAGACGGAATGTCGATCGACGAAGTTTTCGAATTAACCAAGATCGATAGGTGGTTTTTGCGGAATCTGCCGCAGATTGCAGAGGAGGCGACTCGGATGTCACGCTGCCAGCGTGACTCGGCGGGCAGGCTGCCAGCCTGCCCCGATCCTATTCGCCAACCTGACAGCTTGGGGACCAGCGCCGAGTCAGCCAAGTTTGCCACGGCGAATCCGTTCTGTGGCGGAAGGGCTGACATCCAGTTCCACGGCCTCGACAAACAGGTGCCGATCAAAATAACTGGACGCCACCTGCCCCACTGGGAGCAACCCGGCGCGACGTATTTCGTTACCTTCCGACTGGCAGATTCAGTCGCCGATGACGTGCTCGCCCAATGGCGCGAAGAACGCGCTCTTTGGCTGAAAATTCATCCGCCACCTTGGGACTGGAAAAGCGCTCGCGAATACATGCGACGATTCGAAGAAGAACGCGAGCAGTGGCTGGATCAAGGTCACGGTTCATGTCTTCTCCGGGATCGGCGCGTCCAACAGGTCATTGTAGAGAACTTCAATCAGTTCAATCGCCACCAATATGTGATCGATGCCTTTGTCGTAATGCCGAACCATGTGCACGTCATCGTGAAACCGCTGAAGCCGAACTCTCTCAGCGAAGTCCTGCATTCTTGGAAATCTTATACGAGCAACCGCATCAATGAACTCCTCAAGAGAACAGGATCACTTTGGATGGCAGAAACATTTGACACGATCATCCGCGATTACGCGCACCTTCTCGCCTGTCGAGATTATATCGCGCGTAATCCGAACCGAGCAAGCTTGCAAGATAATGAATTCGCCTTGGAGCGCAGGGATGCGCTCCTCCCCGACGATGGGCAGGCTGGCAGCCTGCCTGCCGAGTCAGGCTGGCAGCCTGACATCCAGCAAGAGAAATTGCTCCGCGCGAAGAAGCTCGGGTTTTCGGATCGCCAACTGGCTGTGGCAAACGGAGTCAGCGCGAACTGAAATCCGTGCGAAACGGCAGTCGTCAGGCGTATTTGCCCACCTATCGCCTCGTCGATACCTGCGCAGCAGAGTTTGAAGCTTACACGCCGTATTACTACTCGACGTATGGAGACGAGAACGAGCGGCGTGAAAGTGGTAAACGCAAGATTATGATCCTGGGTGGCGGACCGAACCGGATCGGCCAGGGAATCGAATTCGACTATTGCTGTGTGCATGCGGCGTTCGCTCTGCGCGAACTCGGATTCGAAACAATCATGGTCAACTCGAATCCGGAGACGGTCTCCACGGATTACGACACGAGCGACAAACTTTACTTTGAGCCACTCACGCTCGAAGACGTACTCAACATTTATGACCAAGAGAAACCCGAGGGCGTGTTCGTCCAGTTTGGCGGACAAACGCCGCTGAATCTGGCGGGCGGATTGAAGGCGGCAGGCGTACCCATTCTTGGCACTCAGCCCGAAAGCATCGAGACCGCAGAACATCGAGGCTTGTTTGCGGCTATGCTGGACAAACTTGGTCTGCGCCAAACTCCGAATGGATCGGCGACGAGCACCGAGGACGCTGTCGCGATAGCCAGAAAAATCGGCTATCCGGCACTTGTTAGGCCGAGCTTCGTTCTGGGCGGGCGCGCCATGGAGCTTGTCTATAATGAGGAGGACCTTCGCCGTTACATGGCCAGCGCAATTGAGGTAACGTCTGATCGTCCGGTACTGATCGATCGTTTTCTGGAAGACGCGATCGAGGTCGATGTCGATTGCATATCGGACGGCGAAACGACCGTGATCGGTGCAATCATGGAGCACATCGAGGAGGCAGGCATTCACAGCGGTGATAGCGCATGCGTCATTCCGACATTCTCGTTGTCGCAAAAAGTTCTGGATGAGATTTCCGCCGCCACAAAAGCGATGGCGCGCGCGTTGAACGTGCGAGGCCTGATGAATGTGCAATTCGCCGTGAAAGGCGACGACGTTTACGTGCTGGAAGTGAATCCGCGGGCGTCGCGCACGGTTCCCTTCGTCAGTAAGGCAATTGGTGTCCCGCTTGCAAAACTCGCTGCCAAAGTGATGACCGGCAAATCATTGCGCGAGCTCGGTTTCACAGAGGAAATCGTGCCGAAACATTTCTCAGTGAAAGAAGCGGTGTTCCCCTTTCTGCGCTACGAAGGCCTGGATATCTCGCTCGGGCCGGAAATGAAGTCGACCGGCGAAGTGATGGGCATCGATGTGGATCTCGGCCTGGCCTATGCAAAATCGCAGATGGCCGCACCACCGCCACTACCGAGAAAAGGAAAAGTGTTTATCAGCGTCAAGGACACTGATAAGGAAGGGGTGATCCCGGTCGCGCGCGAGTTTGTGAAGCTCGGCTTTGAAATCATTTCCACGAGCGGAACCGCAGACGCACTAACGAAAGCGAAAATCAAAGTGACCAAGGTTTTCAAAATTCACGAAGGACGCCCAAATGTCCTCGACCGGATCAAGAATGGCGACATCAACTTTATCATCAACACGCCGAGCGGAAAAATTCCGCGCGAGCACGAAGTGGTCATTCGCAACGCGGCGCTAGCGGCGAAAATTCCGATCATGACGACGGTGCGCGCTGCGCTGGCGAGCGCGAATGGAATCCGGTCACTGCAAAAACGCAAAGTTCAGGTGCGCAGTTTACAGGAATACCATGTTTAAATGACGAAGCACGAATGACGAATGACGAAACAAATCAGAATAATCGATAATCCGAAACTGATCGCGAAGTTCACAAGGATCTAATTTCGTCATTCTGCCCTAGCTATTCCTTCGTCCTTCGTCATTCGTCATTCCTGCTTCGTCATTAAGACTGTGTGACAGCGCGCCGCACTTGTGCCACTTGTGAGAAATGAAGTTATCGATGGTAGCAGTTGTAATTTTGAGTTCGGCACTCCTTGCCGCCGAAGAGAAGAAACAAGAGAACACTTCCATGAACACTTCAAACGAAGTTGCTGTTATCAAAACCAACGAAGGCGAAATGGTCATCCAGTTCTGGACTGATGCCGCGCCAAACACGATCCAGAATTTTAAGAAACTGGCGCGTCAAGGTCTCTACGACGGCACCATCTTCCACCGGATCGTCAAAGGTTTTATGATTCAGGGCGGCGACCCAAACTCGAAAGACCCGGCAAAGGAGAGCACTTACGGAGCAGGCGATCCTGGTTACAAAATCAAAGCCGAGTTTAACAATCATTCCCACGATCGCGGTGTCATTTCGATGGCGCGCGGGCCCGATCCAGATTCGGCCGGTTCGCAATTCTTCATCTGTCTTGCGCCTGTTCGGCGGCTTGATGGGCAATACACGACGTTCGGCAAATTGATCAAAGGCGATGATGTGCTCGACAAAATCGGCAACACCCCGGTCGAGGGAAATGCACAAGGCGAAATGAGCAAGCCGACGAAGCGCGTGGTGATCGAAAGCGTGAAAATCGTGCCTGCGAATTCGGTGAAGTAGAGGAAGGGAGGTCAGCCTGCCAGCCTGACTCGGCCGGCGAGCTGCCACGCTTGCCGGATCCTCGACATGCTGGCAGCGTGTCGTCCGGGACAGGAAGGTTGCCTGTCATCCGACCGTAGTATCGCTTCAATGGCTACCGAACCAACCACAACTAACATTGCTCTCATCCAGATGCGATGCGGCCCAGAGCCGGAGAAGAATTTCCCGCGTGCAATTGAATTCATCCGCGAGGCAGCAGGAAAAGGCGCGCAAATCGTCTGTTTACCGGAGCTTTTTCGGTCGCAATACTTTTGTCAGACAGAAGATCACAAGAATTTCGATCTGGCGGAGGAAATTCCGGGCAAATCAACATCGGCATTGGGAGAAGTAGCGCGAGAAACCGGCGCGGTGATTATCGCCTCACTTTTCGAGAAACGCAGCGCAGGCATCTATCACAACACCGCGGCAATCATCGACGCGAATGGAAAATTGCTCGGTAAATACCGAAAGATGCATATCCCGGACGACCCGCTGTATCACGAGAAATTTTATTTCGCGCCAGGCGATCTCGGATTTCGGGCGTGGCCAACAGCACATGGCAAGATTGGCGTTTGTGTCTGCTGGGACCAATGGTATCCGGAAGCGGCGCGCCTGACGGCGTTGCACGGGGCAGAGATTATTTTTTATCCCACGGCGATCGGCTGGCACCCTTCGGAAAAGAAGGAGTTCGGCGCAGCGCAACATACCGCCTGGGAAACGATCCAGCGCAGTCACGCAATCGCGAATGGCTGCTATGTCGCGGTGCCAAACCGGGTCGGTTATGAAGCGCCTGCAGGCGGCGATGGTATTGAATTTTGGGGACAAAGTTTTGTTTGCGGACCAGACGGCGAAATCATCGCAAGAGGTTCCGTCGATCAAGAAGAGATCGTTATGGCCGATGTGGCATGGAGCCGCGTAAACGAGCAGCGAACGCATTGGCCATTTTTGCGGGATCGCCGCGTTGATGCTTACGGCGGGCTTGACCAGCGGATGATAGATTGATCCCCGGGGTTCGCTGCACGCCGGCTAACGGCCAAAGCCTGAAACGCCTGTCTCCGATTTCAGCGTTGTGTTAATACGGTGGCGATGACCAAGGGAGTCTCTCAGCGCATGCATCAGCCGTGGTATCGGCCCTCTTTGACGATGCAGATCATGATGGGGTTGGTTGTCGGCGGTGTGATCGGGTGGCTAAGACCCGATTGGGGGAACGCGGTTTATTTTTTGCGCGACATTTTCATTAACCTCATCAAATCCATCATCGCGCCCCTGGTGTTCTCGACCATTGTGGTTGGAGTCGCAGGCGCAGGTGCGTTGCGAAAAGTAGGACGGATGGGCGTGAAAGCGCTCATCTATTTCGAGATCGTCACCACAGCCGCGTTGTTCATTGGCCTGGCTGTAGTCAATTTCACAAAGCCTGGCGCAGGTGTAACTCTCGCCGCTACCAGCACCGATGTAATTAAGACTATCGAGCAAAATCATCCAACGACTCTGGTCGAAACGATCGTCCATGCGTTCCCCTCAAGCGTGATTGACGCAATGGTGCGCGGTGACGTTTTGCAAATCGTCATGTTCAGCGTGCTGTTTGCGCTCGCTGTATCAGCGATTGGCGAAAAAGGGAAACCAATCATCCGGGCGATGGAAAGTCTCGCCCAGATCATGTTCAAGTTCACGAATTACGTGATGTTGTTTGCACCAATCGGCGTAGGCGCGGCGATGGCGCACACGATTGGCACGCAGGGTCCGAGCGTCCTGGTGAATCTCGGCAAATTGATCGGCTCGCTTTACCTCGCACTAGTGATTTTCATCCTGTCGATCTTCGGGTTGGTGATTTGGATCGCGAGGATTCCGGTGCGGCAATTCGTCAGAGCAGTGCGGGAGCCTGCGGCACTCGCATTCGCGACCACGAGCAGCGAATCGGCATTGCCAAAAGCGATGGAATCGATGGAGCGTTTCGGCGTGCCGCCGCACATTGTCGGGTTTGTGATGCCGACCGGCTACTCCTTTAACCTCACCGGATCGACATTATACCTGGCAATGGCCTCGGTATTTGTGGCGCAAGCAGCCGAGACAACAATGGGATGGCACATGTCGTTAGGCCAACAGATTACGATGATGTTAACCTTGATACTGACTTCCAAAGGCGTGGCCGGCGTGCCGCGGGCGTCACTTGTCATTTTGCTAGCGGCATTGAATTCGTTTGTGCCCTCAGGACTGGGACCCATCGGGGTAGCGATTATTTTCGGCGTGGATGAATTGATGGATATGGGTCGCACCTGCGTGAATGTGATCGGCAATTGCCTGGCAACGGTGGTCGTCGCGCGTTGGGAAAAAGAATTTGATGAAAGCCGCGCCCGCGTTTTCGGGACGGCGGCGGAAGCGGAGTTCGATTTCAAATCCGGAGACGTTGCCTTCGCTGACGCAGTGGCCCAAGGCGACTGAAATTGACCGTTAATCGAAGGCTCTATTAGGAACGCACCTTGTATTCCTTAGTCCGCGCTCGTGTTCGCAGGGATATCGACAAAACTGGGTCGTTCCCGCTAAAATACGTGAACCATGTCACCTTTGCACACAGTCGCTGGAGCGATGCATCTGATGCAAGCGTTCGCTTCCGCCTTTCTCGGAATTCTTTTTCTTCAATCAGGGATTGATAAAGTCGTCGATTACCGCGGTAACCTTGAATGGCTGAAAGGACATTTTGCCAAGAGTCCGCTGGCCGGAGTGGTGCCCGTTCTATTGACGGCGATCACGCTTCTCGAAGTTGCAGCCGGAGCACTAAGCGCGATTGGATGCCTGATGCTAATCGTTTCGCGAGGAACGACCATCGCCTTCTACGGCGCTGGAACTTCAGCCGTTGCGCTCATTGCGCTGTTCTTCGGACAACGCATGGCGAAGGATTACGCTGGGGCGGCCGTGCTTGTTCCGTACTTCTTGCTGACGCTGGTCACAATTTATCTGCTCGCACAGTGACCCATTAGCGAGCCTGGCCTATTTCTTGCCGATCTTTGGCGGCAAAAGCCAAAGAAGTTTTCCTTCCTCGGATTCAGGATCCACCTCGACCAGCGCGACGCCAGCCTTGGAAAGCTTGAGCGAGGCCCCGGTCAATCCTGAGATAACGTTGGTGAAGTCCGGTTCGTGGCCGACAAGCATCAGAATGTTTGCTCGATGCCGCTTCACCACTGTTCGCAATTTGCTTCTCCCAAATCCTGGTGCAAGCGATTCATCCTTGCGCACCTTCGCCTTGAGATAGTCGGCGGCGATTTCAGCGGTCTGCGCCGCCCGGGGCAATGGACTGGTCACGATTAAGTCGGGCCGCACTTTCAGGCGGTCCAGAAATTTCGCCACGTCGCGCATTTCTCTTTTTCCGCGCTTGGTCAATGGGCGCTCGTCATCGGGTTTTTTCCAGTTCGGCCAATCGGCCCCGCCGTGTCTGAGAAAATAAAGTTTCATTGGGATGCTGGTCTAAAGAATCCGCCACTTCGGTCGCCGCGTCCGGGAGTCAATTTGCCAGAGACGAACTCCACCGAGGAACGCGTTCCGATTGTGTCCAAGTTCAGTGCCCTTCGGGATCTTCTTTAACTCCTTGGCGTTTCCCCCACCAAGTACGACATAATCGGCAATGAGCGACTTCTTGAGTTGCACGACGGCGTACTGAACATCGCGCTGCCAGGCTTTTTCGCCGAGCCGTGTCTGGCCGGCTTCGCCGAGGTAATCCTCAATGATGCTGCCGTTGCGATAGGGCAAGTCGCCTAATTCGAGAGGGAGAACGTAGTTGTCCCAAACCAAAGCTGACCCAAGTCCTGTCCCGAGCCCGAGAAAGAGCATCCGGCGGCCGTGATAGCTGCCAAGCGCCTGCATGGCTGCGTCATTGATGATTCGCACTGGTTTGCCCAGCGCTTTCCGGAAGTCGAACCCCACCCAGCCTTTACCCAGATGCTTCGGTTCGCTCGCGAACTTACCGTCGCGCACAGGGGAAGGAAACCCGATTGAGATGGCGTCGAATTCCCAATCGGCAACCAGCGGTTTGATTTGGTCCACCATCGCGCGCGGCGTCAACTTTCGTCCAGATTTGAATTTCCTTCTCTCCGTACGCGAGAACATCAGCTTCACATTTGAGCCGCCGACGTCAATGACGAGGATTTTATTCTTCAAGATTTCTCTGGGTGTTAGCCAGGGTGGATGAAGCGGACTCTGGCATAGCCGTCAATTTCTGAGCGCTTTCACTCTCCGGATTCGTTGGAGCTGGATTGTCGTTGGCGACGGTGATCGGAGTTAATTTGGCCGCACGTAATTTCTTCTTCGATCCGCTCATTTTTTTCGTGCGCTCGCGAGAAACTTCGCGGAAATGCCATTGCGCCTGCGCACGCGGCTCCGATCCTTCGGGCTTCAAACGACGGTATTTTCCATCAGGCTGCAACTCCCGTGCCTTGACACGATCGTGCAAAAAGCTGGGAAGCACTTCGTTGATAATCTGGTCGCGCAACGCCGGATTCTCGACAGGGAACGCCAGTTCGATGCGGCGATAAAAATTACGCGGCATCCAATCCGCACTTGAGAGGAAGACCTTGGGCTGACCGGCATTCTCAAAATAAAAAATCCGGCTGTGTTCAAGAAACCGGCCGACAATGCTGATGACACGGATATTGTCGCTCAAGCCGGACATTTTGGGCCGCAAGCAACAGATACCTCGGACGATTAGGTCGATGGTCACATCCGAGCAGGAAGCTTCGTACAGTTTTTCAATGATCTCGTGATCGACCAGCGCGTTCAGTTTCGCGACAATGCGACCGGGTTTGCCTGCTCGGGCATGATCGCGCTCGCGCTCAATCAATTGGATAAGGCGGCTGTGCATATCAAATGGCGCCACCATCAATTTTTTTAGGCCAGGGTAACCTGCGAGCCCAGTGAGGGTATTGAAAACGATTGCGACTTCCTCCGTCAATTTCGGTTCGCTGGTGAGCAAACTAAAGTCGGTGTAAATGCGCGCGGTACGCGAGTGATAGTTGCCAGTGCCCAGGTGAACGTAACGCCGGAGTTGGTCTGCGTCGCGGCGAACGATCAGCAACGCCTTGCAATGGGTCTTCAAGCCGACCACTCCATAGATGACATGCGCGCCGGCCTCCTCCAGGCGTCGGGCCCATTGAATGTTGCTTGCCTCATCAAAGCGCGCACGTAGCTCGACAATAGCAGTGACTTGTTTCCCGGCATTGGCTGCATCGATGAGTGCTTCCACAATTGGTGAATCGCCGCTTGTGCGGTACAGCGTGATTTTGATCGCCAACACCTGCGGATCACGTGCTGCGGCTTCGATCCACTCGACAATTTGATCGAAACTGTCGTACGGATGATGGAGCAACACGTCCTGGCGTCGTAACACTTCGAAAAAATCAACGTGAGGCGGAAGCGCCGGATCGCGCGCCGGCTGAAATGGCCGGTCCTTCAGCTTGGCAAACGCGTCATTAGTCACCAGGGGCATGAGATGCGTCATCGAAAGTGGGCCGTCGAGTTTGTAAACGTCAGCCTGTGTCAGGTCGAAGAACCGCAGCAGCAATTCCAAAACATCTTTTGGACAATCCGCTTCCACTTCGAGCCGAACAGCCTTGCCTCGACTTGAACGCCGCAGCTCCTGCTCGATGCTGCGCAGCAGGTTTTCGGCTTCCTCCTCGTCGATATACAGATCGCTGTTGCGCGTGACCCGAAACGCGTGAACCTCATCCAGGATCAAACCGGGAAACAGTTCGCCGATGTGCTGTTTGATAAGGGACGCGAGATAAATGTACATCCCACGGCTCGTCCGCGCTCTTACCGCGTGGCAGGGCGATCAGACGCGATACCGCCCTGGGCACCTGCACGATGGCATGCAGCGGTTCGCCACCTCGCTGCAATTTTGCGCGAACCAGGAGGTTGTGGCTTCGGTTCAAAAGATGCGGGAATGGATGGCTGGCATCTACGGCCAGGGGAGTAAGCATGGGAAGAACCTCCTGCTGAAAATAACGCTGCGCCCATGCCGCGCGTTTTGCCGACAGCTCCCCCATTTCGCGAACGTAAATCCCGTTCTGCGCCAGCTCGGGTAGCAGTGCATTTTTCCACAGCGCGCATTGCGTCGCCACGAGGTCGCGCACCGTTTTCTGGATACGATCGAATGTGTCCGTCGGACTTAGACCGTCCGGCCCGATGTCGCTCGTTTCGCTTTTGATTTGCTGCTTGATCCCGGCTACCCGAATCTCGAAAAACTCATCCAGGTTAGAGCTGAAGATCGTAAGGAACTTCACTCGTTCGATAAGCGGCTGAGTGGGGTCCTGTGCTTCCTCGAGAACACGCCGGTTGAATTCAAGCCAGCTCAGCTCGCGGTTAATAAAATTTTCAGGATCCGAAAAACGCGCTTCCTGGGGACGATCCTTCGGGAGCAGCTCGACCTTTGCAGAAGGCTCCTGGACAACGCTGGTTTTGGCGATTGCTGTAGGCATATTACGTCGTGGTTGAATAAGTCGCCGACCGCGACGAGCGGCGACTCTGTAGAGGAAGCCATTGGCTCCCTTGGGAGGCTGGCAGCCTTCCCAACAGTCTGTCACCTGCTACGGCGGGCCCGCGCAAATTCAAGCAACCACTGCTTGGAAAATTACGCAAGACCGGTTAGGCGACTGTTGGCCCGCCTCATGTTGTCGCACTTAGGGACGGATGCCGAATATCCTGGGCGGCGGCGGCGTAAACTGCCTCTTCGGCAATATTGGTGGCGTGATCGCCGACGCGTTCCAAACAGCGGCCAATAAAAATCAGGTTCAAGTAGCCGCGCAACTGTTTCCGGTCCTGCGCCATGCGCTCGATTAATTTGCGACTGGCTTCATGGTTTAACTCATCCAGTTTTTCGTCGCGCGGAACCACCGCGCAGCCAAGATCGACATCCTCTCGCACGAAGGCATCCACGCTGTCTTTGAACATCGACATGGCATGATCGTACATCGGCTTCATCAGTTCGATTTCCTCCAGGGGCGGATGCCGATTCAGTTTCCGCGCGCGCCGCGCAATCGTAGTTGCTTGATCGGCCATACGTTCCAGATTTGTTGAAAGTTTCATTGCGGCAACGACACGGCGCAGATCCGACGCGACCGGTTGAAAGCGCAGCAGAATATCGACGCCGTCTTTATCGATCTGCATCTCGAGTTGATCGATCTCTTCATCATCCGCGATTGTGGTTGCGCAAAGATCGTCATCGCGCTCGAACAAGCCTTTTATCGATCGCTCCAGACTGCGCTCAGTCAGGCCGGCCATCATCAGCACGTTGTTGCGCAATGCCGACAGCGATTCATCAAATGTTCCAAGAATATGCCTGTTTGCGACCATTGTTTATCGACCTTTACCTTTCTTCGCTCCTGCTCCTGTTCTCACTCGTATTCTTACTCCTGCACACACCCCGCTAACTCATCAACCAAACCTGCCAGTAATGTAGTCCTCCGTCTGTTTTTCGGTTGGATTTGTGAAAATCTTGGTCGTCGGTCCAAACTCGATCAGCCGGCCGAGATACATGAAGGCGGTGTAATCCGAAATGCGGCCGGCTTGCTGCATGTTGTGCGTCACCGTTACGATGGTGTATTTCGCTTTTAGTTCGTGGATCAGTTCCTCGATTTTCGCCGTGGCGATCGGATCGAGCGCCGAACAAGGCTCATCCATCAAGATCACTTCCGGCTCCACGGCGAGCGAGCGCGCGATGCAGAGCCTCTGCTGCTGGCCACCCGAAAGACTCGTGCCTGGCTTGTGCAAATCGTCCTTGACTTCGTCCCAAAGAGCAGCCATGCGCAGCGATTTTTCCAGGCGTTCATTAAGAAATTTGTGATTGCGCACCCCGTTCAATCGCAAGCCGACGACGACATTTTCGCCAATCGTCATGGTCGGAAACGGATTCGATTTCTGGAAGATCATGCCAACTCGGCGTCGAACAATTGCGGGATCAACGGTTTTGGAATAAAGATCCTCGCCATAAAGAAGGACCGTCCCGTCCATCCGCGTCTTTGGCACCAGTTCGTGCATCCGATTGAGGGCCCGGAGAAACGTTGATTTTCCGCAACCGCTAGGCCCAATGATCGCTGTCACGGCATTGGAAGCGATGTCGAGGCTCACATTCTCGATGGCTCGCTTTTCCCCGTACCAGATCGAGACATTCTTCGCCTCAAAAGTTAACTTTGGTGCAGGCTCGGCGCTGACGGGCGGCTGGGCAGGCCGCTCGATGCGCTCCGTGACGCTTTGTTCGGGTGTTGTCATAATGACGTTAACCATTTTTTAGGATGCTATACGACTGGCGCGCCGCGTCCGCGAGTCAGGATTCTTACAAGCACATTAACGCAGAAAATTCCGGTGACGAGCACGAGCGCACCGGCCCAAGCCTGCCGATGCCAATCATCGTAGGGAGAGATCGCATAGGTAAAAATCTGCAATGGGAGCGCAGCGATGGGCTGGCTAAGGCTGTGATTCCAAAAACGATTGCCGAAAGCAGTGAAAAGAAGCGGAGCGGTCTCGCCGCCCACGCGAGCGAGGGCAAGCAAAATCCCGGTGATGATCCCCTTGGACGCGGTCTTCATCACGATGTGGACAATTGTCTTCCACCGGCTAACACCCAGGGCGAGGGCGGCTTCGCGATAACCATTCGGTACCAGCAGAACAACCTCTTCTGTCGTGCGCAGGATCAGTGGAATCATGATTAGACCAAGCGCGAGCCCGCCGGCATACGCCGAGAAGCCTTTGAAGCGCAAAACCACCAAACCGTAAACTACGACACCCCAGGTGATCGACGGAACGCCGTTGAGCACATCAGCCAAGAAACGGAGAACCGAATTGAGCCGCGCCGAGCCGTATTCCGCCAGATAAACTCCGCCCAAAACGCCAATCGGTATTCCAATGACACCAGCAATTGCGAGTAATTCGAGTGAGCCGACAATCGCATTCACCATGCCGCCCCCAACGGCTCCTACCGGCACCGGTAATTTTGTGAAAAAGTCCCAGTTGACGGAACTGGCGCCATTGATGACGAGATGAAAGAAGACCAGCCCCAAAGGCGTGATCACAAGAACGGCAGAAACAAAGGCGATCCCGCATGCAAGCGCGCTTTTGATTTTGCGCCAGGTGTGATTGTGTGCTCGTGCCAAACGCATGGCTATTGCACCGCGCGGGTTGCTGACGTCGTTGAAATAGTCCGCAGAAGCAGTTGCGCGAGAAGGTTCACCAAGATGGTTATCCCAAAAAGGACCAGCCCAATTTCGAACAATGCTTGCAGATAAATATCAGTTGTCGCTTCGGTGAATTCATTGGCAAGCACGCTGGCCAGGGTGTATCCGGGCTGGAACAGCGACGCTACGATCTGCGGGGTGTTGCCTATCACCATCGTTACGGCCATCGTTTCACCCAGAGCGCGACCCAACCCAAGAATCACGGCGCCGAACAACCCTTTCTTTGCGTAACTCAGCACCGCAATCCGGGTCGCCTCCCAGCGAGTCGCTCCAAGACCGTAGGCGGCCTCTCTTTGCAAGTCCGGAACACTGCGCAAAATCTCGCGCGAGACCGAAACGATGATCGGCAAAATCATAACCGCGATAATAATTCCGCCGGCGAGCATGCACGGACCGTAAATCGATCCACTGAACAAGGGTGTCCAACCGAAGAATCGTTTGAGCCATGCGAAGGGATAATCGCGCAGCCACGGAATCATTACGAAAATGCCCCAGAGCCCAAGGATGACACTGGGAATTGCAGCCAACATCTCGATCAACGACACTAGGGGCTGCCGAATCCAGAGCGGAGCAAGTTCCGTCAGATACGCTGCCGTTGCAATGCCCAACGGAACCGCAATCAACAGCGCAATTAGAGAAGAAACCAGGGTCCCATATATAAATGGGAGCGCGCCAAATTGGTCGGCGACTGGGTCCCATGTGGATGTGACAAGGAAATGGAACCCAAATTTTTTGATGGCTCCCACCGACCCGATCCACAGCTCCCACCCGGTCAGAATCACCAGCACAACCACCGTGAGCGCCATGGCGCATGTGAGCCACTCAAACGCTTTGTCGCCGAAACGAGAGGGCCGCGCCATCACCTGGCGCGCTGATCCGGGCTCACCGGGTGCCCCGAAAGCTTTTGAGGCTGGAGCTGTAGCAATCTCCATGCTTCCTCACATCACATTTTGATTTCGTTGATCCGCTTCAAGACACGCTCTTGCACGGTGTCCGGCAAAGGAGCGTAATCGAGGTCTTTCGCCATCTTTTCACCGTCTTTCGCAGCCCATTTTAGAAACTCCACGAGCTTTTTCCCCTTGCGCGGAATCTTTCTGCTGCTCGTAAACGAGCAACCATGTCGCACCGCAAATCGGATAGGCGTCTTTTCCCGGCGCGTTTGTCATCGAAAACCGGAAGTCATCCGGGATCTCGGCCGTTGCAAGCGCAGCAGTCACTGATTCGAGCGTCGCTTTCACAAATTCGCCAGCTGCGTTCTTGAGCTCGGCATATGGCATTTTGTTCTGTATGGCGTAGATCAATTCCACATAGCCAATCGCACCGGGAGTTTGCTTTACCTGCCCTGACACACCCTCATTTCCTTTGCCGCCGATGCCAGTCGGCCAATTAACCGATGTATTATTGCCGGCTTTCTGCTTCCATTCGCTGCTCACTTTGCTGAGGTAATCGGTGAAAATAAATGTGGTTCCACTGCCATCCGATCGGTGCACCACCACGATCTCCTGATCGGGTAATTTTGCGCCAGAATTTAACGCCGCCAACTTGGGATCATTCCATTTCTTTATCTGGCCGAGATAGATTCCTGCGATGGTATCTCCATCCAGTTTCAAGCTTGGATTGCCTGGCAAATTGTACGTCAGCACCACCGCACCGGCGACCGTCGGAATGTGGAGAATCTTCCCCGGCGCCTTGCCAAGGTTCTCGTCGCTCATTGGCCCATCGGATGCCCCGAAATCGACCGTCTGCGCGAGGATCTGTTTTTGGCCTCCGCCAGATCCGATGGATTGATAATTGAACCGGACGGACGGATCGACTTTCACGTACTCATCGAACCATTTCGAGTAGATGGGATAGGGGAAAGTCGCCCCTGCGCCGTTAATCAACATCTGCGCCGAAGCGGTCGCACTGACGCCGGCTAACAGCACTGTTGCTAGAATTTTGTGGGTGAAATTGCGGGATTTCATAGACCCGCCAGCCTGCCGTAGAGCGCGCGGAAGCGTCAAAATTTTTAATGTTACTTTTGTGTGACACGAGGCTTCGCGTTCGTTCAATCGTTGACGGTTGAACCGGTAAAACGAATGCGCGTTCTCGGTCTCGTGCTTTAGAGCCCGTACCGCTTCAACGCTTAACTCGGCGAACGCACCGGCAGCACTACTCGAATTATGGTTCCACGCCCCGGCTCGCTCTCAGCCTCGACACGTCCACCGTGCAATTGGGCGATATGTTTCACAATCGCCAACCCCAAGCCGGTACCTCCCAGTTCGCGACTGCGAGCTTTGTCTGCGCGATAAAAGCGCTCGAAAATTCGCGGCAAATGCTCTTTGCCGATCCCAAGTCCGCTATCAGCCACGCTTAGTACGATGTCAGAGCCGCGAGATGTCGCCCGCAGATGAATCTGTCCATTCTCGGGTGAAAATTTCACCGCATTATCCAGCAGATTGTAGACCACTTCCTCCAAGCGCGTTCCGTCGGCGTGAAGCGTGAACGCCTCCGGAGCCAAATCGACAATCACCTTCAGATTTTTTGCGGCGAGTTTTTCTTTCCAATCACGGATGAGGTTATTAAACAACTCATCGATCCGCACGGCGCTGAGCTCCAGTGTCGCCTGAGACAACTCTAGTTGGGCGAGGCTTAGCAGATCATTAACGAGCCGCTGGAGTCGTTTGGAATGCCGTTCCATGATCGAAAGGATCCGCGCAAGTTCCTCGCTTTGCGTCTCCGGCTCATCAAGCAACACCTCGATGTACCCGCGTAAAATCGACAACGGCGTTCGCAGCTCGTGCGAAACATTCGCCACAAATTCGCGCCGGATTTGGTCCAACTGCTTCAACTCGGTGATATCGTGGAAAAGCACCACCGCACCAGACGTTTCGTCATCAGCCTTCTTGATTGGAACGGCGCTGACTTCGATATGCCGCTCGCTGTGAGTGCGTGAATCGGTCACACTCAACTCGCTTCGCATTGCCTCGCCGGTGCCCAGCGTCTCCGCAATCAATTCATCGAGCGTCGCGTGCCGGACTGCCTCAATCAAGGGAACGCCCTCGGCTGGGTCACGCAACTCGAACAGTTTTTCAAACGATTGATTCATCAGCATAATCCGACTGCGCGCATCAACGACGAGCAGGCCATCCTGCATCGCGCCCAGAATTGTTTGCGTGCCGGATTCGCGCCCCGCGATCTGGCGCTCGAGTTCCTGCTGGCGGGCGAAAATGTTCTCCAACGCCAGACCAATGCGGTGCGGGCCTGCTCCACCGTTTATCAAAAACGTGGACGGAGATTCACCCCGGGCTACTTGCGAAACGAGTTGCTCGATTTGTGACCAGGGCGCGGCCCATTTTTGCCAGAGAATCAGCGCTGTCACTGCGAATAGGGCACAGAGCACGCCGAGGATTAGCCAATACATCTGACCTTACTTTTCTTTCATTCGATAGCCAAACCCACGGACGCTTTCAATCACATTGGCGGCTTTGCCAAGTTTCTTGCGCAACCGTCGGACGTGCGTGTCCACTGTTCGCGTGTCAATAACACTTTCATAACCCCATACATCGTTGAGCAAGCGGTCACGCGCCTGGACACGGCCGCGTCGCTGCATCAGCGTGCGCAAAAGTTTAAATTCAAGACTCGTAAGGCCGATCCGCTTGCCGTTGACGAAGACTTCATAACGCGCCGGATCAACCGTGATAGGGCCGGCTGTCAAGCGTTCATCGTCTTGTTTCGCCTCGCCACGTCGCATGATTGCCCGAATGCGTAACACCACTTCCCGAGGACTGAACGGTTTTGTCACATAATCGTCGGCGCCAAATTCCAAACCGACTATCCGGTCGATTTCTTCGGCTTTCGCCGTGAGCATCATAATCGGGACTTGGCGAGTTCCTGGGTCGCTTTTCAGAATTTTGCAAACTTCCAGCCCGGGCATCTTCGGCAGCATGAGATCAAGGATGATCAAAGATGGCTTTTCGCTGCGCGCTTTCTCCAGCCCGGCAGCGCCATCGGGCGCCGTCGAGGTCGCGAAACCGGCCTTGCGCAAATTAAGTGCAAGCAGATCGACCACATCACGTTCGTCCTCAATGATCAGGACTGTGTTTCCGGACGCAGCTTCCATGGCAGTTTGCTTTTATCGCCGAAACTGTTTCGGTTCGCCAGCGAACTTTTTGCCAACTCAAATTTTGCGCAACTTAGAGAAACGCATTGCGGATGAAAAGCCATGCGATAGCCTCTGGTTCTTGTCATAGGGCGCCTTAATTCATGAGTTTAGATAAAGCTCGGGAGAACCTTAAGCAGGCGATGGCCCACCGAAGCGTTTACGATGCCATGGCAGCGAGTGAGAATGAAGTGTGGGGTACGGTCTTGCCCGCTCTAGAAGATTCCCAAGCAAGACTCGATGATATTGCGACTACCGAGAAACTCAATGCCAATCGTCATCAGTCTTATCTAATAGGCGTCGCGCGTGAGAAGAATTTAAGGTTTATAAATGGTCTTACACTTGGATGTGGCGCGGGAAGGCTCGAGCGTGCGCTCGCGCACGAGGGAATTTGTAGCACCTTTCATGGGATCGACATCTCGGATAAGGCCATCGCTGCAGCGCGACAGATTGCCAAAAAAGCAGAGCCTCCCCCTAACTTACGAAGTAGCCGACCTCAACTTGGTAGAGCTACCCGAGAAAACATTCGATCTCGTGGCCGCCCAGACCTCGCTTCATCACATCCTTTTTCTCGAACGAGTAGCGGAACAGGTATGGCGTTCACTGAAAAATGACGGCTATCTCTGGATTCATGATTTCTTCGGCGAAATGCAGTGGCAATATGACTCCAAACGCCTCTCCATCGCTAATTAGCTGTTGGCAATTTTGCCAGAAAAATTTAGGCAGAATAAAATTACCAATACGATGACGACAGAGATCAAATGCCCTGAACCCGGCAGCTTGGGTTCTCCGTTCGAGTCGATCCGATCAAGCGAGATTATTCCGATTTTTCAGCGTTGGTTTACAATCGAATGGAAATTAGAGTTTAGTGCGTTCCTTCATCTTATCGTCCCGCCAGGAACGCGCGCCGCCTATCTGGAAAACTGCGCATTGGCTTCTCTCAAAGTCTCCGCATAGACAACATTAAATGTAATAATCAGTAGCGGCTGCTAAACTAATGACTCAAGAGCAACCCCACCCCGACCGTGCTTCGGATGCTTTTGCTATTCTCACGCTGGCTATCACATTTTTGCTTCGGTATGGGCCATTCTTAGTGTCGCGTCTGCTTTTTGGGCCGTTTCTGGACAATGTCCATATCTACGGGCCCATCTTTTCCGAGGTCTCACGTCTCGCTTTGTCCGGTACTGTTCCGTATTATCTTCTAGATATTGGGACAGGCTTTCCGGTATTCGAGAGTCCGCATTTCTCGATTCTTTATCCGTTTTATTTTTTTGGGCTCCTTAACTATGGCAGCCCACTGGCATCCCTTTACACGCTGACCCACTTAACACTATTCCATCTGTTCGTTTTTTACCTCAACCTCTACGTCTTGCTACGGTGCGCTGCGATTGCTCCTTGGGCTTCCTATGTTGGGGCATCCGTAGGATTTTTGGCGTGGAACACAGAAATTTACGCAACCTGGATTACAATCACAGCCAGCTACGCCTGGCTGCCCCTCGTCCTCGCCGGTGGCGTGCTGATACTCCGATTTCCCAGGAGGCCTCATGGGATCCTCGCCCTTTCTATTGCTGCCGGGGTGCTAGCCCTCGCGAGCCCATCACAGGCAGTAATTCACGCTGCTTTAAGTTGTTTGATGCTATTTGGGATCGGTATAGCGTGGCTGTGCATCCAGCGGCGTTTCGCAGACATGGGCCACGTGGCCTGCTCGCTGTTAGTCTGCGGTTGCATCGCATTTGGACTCGCGGGAGCTGCGATACTCCCAATGTATATCGCCACCGGTGAGATGATCCGGCATCTCGGCGCAAGTGCGCCGGTGATTGGGCATGCGCACATTCCATGGGAAAGCTTCAATCTGAGTCAACTCAGTTTGAACCAGGCAGCAGGCATTTTAGTTAGACCGATCTGGATTAACATTGTCGGCAGCCCTTACGTAGGCCCACTTGGTGTGATCGGCGCGCTACTCGCAGGAATCTACTTTAGCCGCCTCGACTCCTTTCAGCGGATGCTGGCGGTGGCATTTGGAGTTATCTGTCTGTATGGATTGCTTTCCGGTTTTGGCACGAACCTGGGGTTGGCCTATCTAAATTTCCACTTTCCGCTCATTAATCGGATTCGAGAAGCTGGACGACATCTTATTCTGTTCGTGATAGGCGTTGCATTCCTAAGTGGCCTGGGATACAACCTTCTCGCGAGAAGCATCGAGCGATATAACCAGAGGCATCGCGTTCGCTTGCTTATTCTGCCGGCAATATTGCTGTTAATCTTTGTTGGCGTTGTTCTATGGGAGCTCTGGCAATACAGTTATCTTCGACTGCCGGCACGATTTTGGATTTTGGCCTTGATTCCGATTCTGTTTGCTATTGGCCGTCTCTTTTCACTACCGGGTTATAACAAACTTCTGCCTGCCGCGACACTTGTTTCGATGGCCGCTATCGTTGTTCCGATATGGGGAGTTCCGGTTTGGCGGTCAGAGTTCAATAAGCCGATCAACCTACTTAGTCATAGCATTGTTCGGGACTTCGCGCATAAGGTCGATGCAAGAGACTATCGGGTGGATTTTCGCGACGGGAGGTTTCCGAATGCGTTCTGGGCGCTGAACGCAAGTTACTGCGGGATAAGGAGCTTTTACAACGACTTAACTCCTCAGCCCTTCGATCAGTTTCGTTTCAGCGGTTTAGTAAACATTCCTCATCTGCGTGAGATGATGGGTGCGCGTTATGTTTTATGCGGTGATCATGATTCACCGCTGGATCCGAAGGCAAAACAGATCTTGGAAACTGAAGGTTACCGGCTGTACGAAAATCCCAGCCCTATGGGGCGACTCACCCTGGTGCATGGGGTGTCGGGCCCTATCGAGAATGAGGAGGAATTCATAAACATTGTTGTGAAAGGCTTTGACTACTTGTCCACAGCTTACGTGGGCGCTACGGAATTCGAGGCATTACAAACGTTTCTGGGAAGCTCCCGGAACTTGGAGCATCTTGGAGACAGTATTGTAAAGATTGTCGATCAACCCAATCGAAGTTCGTCGATTGTTCATTCGGACTCGACTTCATTGCTGGTCTTGAACGAATGGTTCACTCCAGTCCTGGAAGGTCCGAGTGAACGGCAAAAAGCAGTCCGTTCTGCGTGTCAACCAGTGGCAAACCGGCGTGCTCCTAGGCGCTGGAAAAAATCGAGTTGAATTTGAGTACCGTCCCACTCTGTTTCGAATCTTGATGATATTGAATCGAATTACGATGGTGTTGCTTGTCAGTTTTTTGATTATGTCACTCGTCCGACTGCGCTGGCGGTCCACGACCCAGCGAAAATGCCGGATCATCGCAGTCTGAGATGCGCCAGAGTTTAATGAAACCTTTTTCAAGAACGACCTTTGCGACAACGCCGGTCCTGATCGGCGTATTGCTTCTTCTGTGCGCGTTAACGTTCTATTATCTTGCAGTCCTTAAGATCGATTATAACAGGACAAACTTGCTCGATCTCGCCCCGCACCCTGATGCGACGGAATACTTCGCGCAGGCAAAAGCGCTTTATCGAGACGGCTGGCCTTCCATACAGATTGGTTACGAGAAACTGCCATCAAGGTACCCTTTTGGATACCCGGTGCTGATGCTTCCGTGGTTGAAGGTCCTGCCGGAAGCAGACGCCGTGCTGGCACCGTTTCGCACCAGTCAAACGATGGGGTTGCTCCTGATTTTGGTGGTGTTTGCCTTTTATGCGTACCTGGCGATGCCTTTGACAGGCGGGTTTGCAGTGCTTTTACTGGCGACACTCCCTGGCTTCTTCACTTTCTGTCGTGCGTCGCTGAGCGAAGTGAGTGCCTCCCTGCTAATTGTGCTAGCCTTTATGTTCGCCTACCTGGGTCTTACGGAAGGACGTCGCTGGAAGGTGTATTTATCTGCGGTTCTTCTTGGTCTTTCACTAAACATTCGAATTCAATCGCTTTTCTTCGCCCCAGTGCTGTTAGCCATGGCTATGTTTCCGATAAGAGGAATGCCCTGGCGCTGGTTTCTTCATTGCGCTGCCATTCCGGTTGTCTTCGTGCTTGCAGCTAGTCCCATGCTGATGCTAAACACTATCCAGTTCCATTCGCCGTTCAAAACAGGCTACGACTTGTGGGCCCCATATTTTAGCAGGAACCATCTTCTGTTTCGTTTGCGATATATCCCGACTAACGCGGCGACCATTTGGAGGGAATTGATCCTGCAGCCGCACGGATACTTCGCGGCAAATATTTTTGGTACCGGCACATTTTTTGTCCCTGCCTTTGTTGTTCTGGTTTGCACCGGCCTGTTCTTTATCCGTCTCACTTGGTTCATTGGCTGCGCGTTTCTAGCGGGGTTGACCTCTTTTGCCGTGACGTTGAGCTACCTATATGGCGCAGACGGGCGATTCTACCTGCCGTTCTTGATCCTTCTAGTCGCCGTCGCAGTTCTGCCCGTCACGTGGGCCGCGAATGACATTTTCGCTGGAAAACGAATTGTCGCCACTCTTACCATCTTCGTTTTATTTGCCGCAGTGTGTCTTGGCTACCCTTCACTTTCTGGCTATAACACACATCGAGATAGACCGGTCGCAAGCCTGGGACGCTCTTCATTTTACCATTTCACCTCCCCAATCGATTCAGTTTGTCGCGCAGCGGGATTTCACCAGACTCTTAGGTTGGCAGCCCGGAATCGTTCTCAGTGATATTGATCCAGTTTACTTGAACGCTCTCTTGCCACCCTCGATCGTCGCAGCCCCAATCGATGGAAAGCATCATTATAAGTGGAGCTATACATGGCGTTACGATCGGCAGCAGGCTTTGGCCCTCGTTGAACATGGCCTGCAACAGTCGCTTCCGGTTTACGCGCTATTTGTTTCCGCAGACGACGCCGCCACGAAACAGTCACGCCTACCGAGTATTTCTGGATACGAATGGCGTATTCTAAACAACTCGCACGGCAATGCGACGATCCTAAAGCTTACTGCCGTCGGATCAGCTCAAGCATCACCCGCATTGCAGTAATGCGCTTGGCAGCCCTCTTCCAGCACGGCACGACCGAACGTCGATTCGTGCAAAAATCTCTTCGATCCGCATTATTTTCAGCGTTGCTGTTGCTGGGAGCCTACCTTCGGATAACGGGGTTGAGCTGGGGCGTCAACAGCGGGTATGGTCACGATCTGAACTTTCAGCCGGACGAATTTGTAAGCCTTAGGGGCGTCCTCCAGCTGGATTTATTAGCAGGCCGTATCAAGGCCCCGGACGCATACTTTGAGGGTACGTTCAATTATTACCTCTGGGCTGTCCCACAAGCGGTGCTGAAGCTTGCCGCTAACAAACACGCTGATCTCAGCGACTCAGTGAACGCGCAAGGTCACGGCTCTCTCTTGTATATCTGTCGATGGATGTCGGTGTTAGTCGATGTTTGTACAATAGTTATCGTCTTTCTCGCCATCAGAGAAGCGACTCGGAGGTTCTATCCGTCTCTGTTGGGCGCGCTTTGTTACGCCGTTCTGCCAATGCAGGTGATCTACGCACATTTCATGAGAACTCACATCCTGAGCAATCTATTGTGCGCCCTGGTTATTTGGTTGTCATTTAAGCTTCGGAAATCCCAGTCGTGGCAGCTGCTCGTCCTCGTCGGCCTAATTTCTGGTTTGGGAGCAGCGACCCGGTATCCCGCTGGAATCATCGTGGCGATTCCGTGCCTGTATCTACTATTTGATGGCGTTAGCGACGTGCGAAGCTGCAGGCTCGATTTTCAGAACGGGCAAAACACTTCTTTGCCAGCCAAGTTTGGCTGATCGGTTCGGCATTTGTAATTGGGCTGTTCCTGGGTCATCCGATGCTATTCCTGGATACTTCGAGTGTTACAAAAGCGATCACCAACGAAACGTTAAAATATGCCTCGTTACAACAGTTCAGCAGGGGTCAATTAGTGAATTTATCCGTTGTCTGGAGGTATGTTACATATCTCATTCCGTTCGCGATGTATCCGGTGCTGTGGTTGGTTTCTTACTGCGCAATCTTATATCTTCTCTTCAGGCGAGGCCTTTACAGCCTATCCGTCCCAATACTGATTTTCTCCTTTGTGTATCTATACTTCATGGGGAAAGGATATCTTGGACCGTACTTTGCTCGAATAACCATACTCTTGTTTCCCGGCTTTTGCGTGCTCGTTGGAATCGCCTGCAACGACTTACAGTTGAAAGTTTAAAAACAAACGGACAGCGGCTGTTGTTTTAAGCTGGCGCACTGCTGCTTATCTTCGTGCCATCCTTGGTCTTCGACCTGGCATACGATCGAGCTATGCAACAGAAAGACGCTCGCGAGGTTCTCCGCCAGGACCTCCGGAACTCCATAGGAGAGGTGCCAACGAGAGTCGGTATTTTGCACTACGGACCCTATTTTTACACCGCAATGCCAGCCGCCAAGCCACTGACCAGCGACAAAGTCGTGGTTCAGTTGCAGGATGCCGGAGAAGACGCTGACTATCTTCTGGTAGGATTGCCCACCTCAAATTGACCCGGCGCAAATTAACGCAATCGTTCGGCAGATCGAAGCGCAGGGAATATTTAGATATGCCAGAAGCTATCGAGTTCCGGTACGGATTTTTGGACACGAGTTTAAGCTCATGCGCTTTCCTCAAGATATGACGTATCCCTTTCCATTGATTTTGCTCTTTCGCTCCAATGTTCCTAACCTGAGCTAGAGAATTCGCAGATGAAGTTCGCGCTAGCTTACAAGACGCAAGCCGAATTCCAAGCCAGCAATGTTTTTCTATTGCCGATTGCCGCAGACGTATCCGTTCGTTGATTTCCACACTATGAACAGTGGACAAACAGAACGGACGCACCAAGCCGCCATATCTGATTCGATTTGCGTGGCCTGTCTCATCGCTTACTCCTTTCACTTTGCTCTTCCGGCGTTAGCGGGGGTTTTCGTGAAGACGAAATGATGAACATGATGATCTACAGGCACGCCGCCCCGCTCAAGTCGCTTTTGGCAAACCTGAAAGGAACTAGCCTTTTCCTTGAGACTTGTCGTACAACCATCTATGGCTCACACGGAAGCTTGGGACAAACGCACATTTGCCAGCTTGCACGTGGCAGACTGCAATCGCTTGAAATTATCAGGGGCAGGTTCGAATGAATCAACAATGCAGGTCGGACCAACACAGCGGCAGAGAAAAGCGAATAGATACCAATATTCACTGCCCGCGGCCGTGGCTACACCCTCACAAACAAAATCCTTCTCGAGCAGCCGCTCTGCGCACGCGTTGAGGCGAAGATTTTCCTCCTTGACTTCCTTTACCAAATCGCCCTGATATCGGCAAGTTGGCAATTGGGATGTTGCAGCAAACAAGACTAGGCTGGGTTCGAAAAACCCTTCTCATTGTATATCCTTTGGCCGCACTGCTACCTGCCGTTTGGGTTCTAAGTCATCCCATGCCGGTGTCGTGGCTGCGTCCTGTCTGCGAGGACACCTGGCCTATCGTGCTAGCCTCCGCGATGGCAGGGGCTCTGCCCTTATTGTTTCATCGCCGGGGCGACGGCGCTTGGTCATTGTCGATGATAGCGCTCACCCAGGCCATCTTTCAAGCGTGGTGCTATAACACCGGTTCCCACCCTGCACATAATCCGTTTCAAATCTGGGGGATTTTGCCGGCAACTGATGCGGGTTTGTATTATACTGCAGCCAGTAATCTGCTTAATGGACAACAGATCACGGCCATGGCTGGCGCCAGGCATCCTTATCCTCTTCTTCTAGCTGTCCTATTAAAAATCTTCAGACACGACTTCCGAATCGATCACGTTTCCTCTTTACAATTCTTATCGGTCCTTGCGACCCGTCGGCTTTCGAAGTGATTCGTCTTCGCTTGGGTGGCCTGACGGCAACCGTGTATTTGGTCTGCGTTACATTCTACATACGTATCCACTGCGCAGGATTGTTTATGACGGAGCAAATGGCCCTGCTTTATTCCCTGTGCGCCGTTGCGCTGCTGGTCGAAAGCATCGTGACTCATGGAAAGGCGAAAATCGTGCTCTATTGTGGCGGTCTCTTCTTGCTTACCCAGGCCCTCAATGCCAGGCCGGCCGCCTACATGACGCTACCGTTTCTGGTCCTGGCCTCGTGGGAATTATTTCGATGCAACCTCAAGGCCCAAGGAAAAATGGTTGTCCTTAGTGCGGTAGCCGTGATCGCATCGTTGTTGTTGCATAGCATAACGTACTGCTGGGTCGTGGCATCGCGCGCTCCTTCCAACGCATGGTTCTGCATTTATGGATTGCTGAATGGCGGGACTTGGGTGGATGGCCGGAACCATGCTGAAAAGCTATGGCGAGACAAAGCTAGCGCGGTGCCATCCGATCGGGCAGCGGCGTATTTAGTTTATGCACAAGCATTGCGCTTGCTGAGAGAGAACTGTTTGACTGAGATTAGCCGCCACCCAGGCAAGCTGCTTGGCCGGATCGTGGCGCGCGCTGCGCTTTCTTTGGTCGAAGAACACTCCATTTCGCTCTGCCTATCCGGAAATGCCTTCCATTTGGTTTACAGAATCTGCTCGTTGGTGTGCAGTTTTCGGGGTTGTGCTCTCCCTGTTCTTCTTGCTGAGAGGCAGGCACCTCGCTCCGAAGCTCAAGACCTATCAAGCATTGAGCTGGCTTAATCTGGCTGCGTTGCTGGGGATGATTGCCTCACTTCCCTTCGCACCGCCTTGGGATGGGGAGACGCGTATCTTTGCCGCCACCCTTCCATTATTCTTCCTTTTGCCCGCTTCGGGGGTAGGCGGCCTTTATCTCTTGATTGTCAAAAGATTTCAAGAGATCACCCCCGAGTCGAAAGCAGACGCCCAGCCGAAGATTGCTATTGGCTCAGCACTGGTCATAGGGGGAGCGCTTTCGGTGGTGATCGTCTCGGCTTCATGGTGTTTTGGCACCGGCTCCGCTTCCAACAATCGCTTCCACCCGGTCGAGTTAATGATCGATGAACTGACGGTCAGAGGGCCTTCGGTGAGTTCTTTCGACCTTCGCTCGTTGAAAGCAGGCTACGACTTACATGTGACCGATGATACCCACCCCACCTGGCTGCCAAATATTTCCAGAAAAGACTTCGTTCGGAATGTCCCGGGAGGAAGATACTTGCCGCTCTCTCCAACATTCAAGCAATTGCCACCCGGGACGGAAGTCGTTGCGCTGCCTTATTGGGTTTCGTTGGTACTCGATAACGAGGATGCCCGCGTTCAAAGATTCACGCCACTGCCGGAGCAAACGGGTCATGTCGTCTCCCCACCTGTGTATTTTAGCAAACTCCTGCACATCGAGGACCAGTAGTTGAGTGCAGTGGGTTCCGATGAACAGTTGAGAACGCCTAGGAGACCATTCTAATAAGTCATGAGCCCATCTGTTACACTAGAATTCGCGACGCGCATCGATTCACATACCATGCCGCGCTTAGCTCGCGGAGCCGGTGGGAACGGAACGAGACCCGCGGGCTATGACTATCTTCTGGCATACCTTCTTACTCCAACACCGCAATCAATGCCCAGTTCGCCCGGCGGGTTCTGATCTGTAGGCAAAACCCAAATAGAAGCTTATGTCTCGATTGTCTGCCAGGACACGATTGGTTCCTTGCAAAACATGAAGCTCGTTACCTGGTACGTCTCTGCCACTATGGATTCCGCGGGATGTTAATGGAATTGTTAATGGGCGAATCATCTCGTGTGGATCAGCTCGCGGCTACTGCATGCGCTGAGTAATTGCGCGATAAATTTCTTCAAGAATTTGTCGCAAACCGTAGCGAAATTTCCAGGCCAGATAGTGTTTCTGGAATTTTCTAACATCGCTGATCCACCAGATGTGGTCGCCAATGCGGTTAGTCTCTTCATAGCTCCAGGTTAGTTTGCGCCCACTTATTTCCTCACATAAGGCGATCGCTTCTAGCATCGAACAGTTACTGTGCCGGCTGCCGCCGATGTTGTACACTTCTCCGCTGCGCGGCGCGCGAATGAATTCGACGAATGCGTCGACCAAATCGAAGCTGTGAATGTTATCACGAACCTGTTTCCCCTTGTAGCCTAACACGCGGTAGGGCCTTCCGCTCACCGTACATATCATCAGGTAAGAAAGAAAACCGTGCAGCTCCGTGCCCGCGTGTGCCGGCCCGGTGAGGCAGCCACCGCGAAAAGAAACAGTCGGCATTCCAAAATAACGTCCATATTCCTGCACCAAGAGGTCGGCGGCGGCTTTGGATGCCCCGAAGAGCGAATGCTTGCTGTAATCGATGCTCATGGTTTCTGAAATTCCCGGCTCATACTCATGCCCTGGCTCGATTTCCCACCGCGTCGCCAGTTCTTGCAGTGGCAACTGGTTCGGCGTGTCGCCGTAAACTTTGTTTGTCGAAGTAAAGACAAACGGCGCTTCGGGAGAAAATCGTCTTGCTGCTTCGAGCAAGTTCAGCGTGCCATTTGCATTTACCGCAAAATCGGTTTGAGGATCACGGGCCGCCCAATCATGCGATGGTTGCGAGGCCGTGTGCACAATCGCATCGATTTTTCCGGATTGACTTTTGAACAACTCGGCAATTGCGGAGGCATCCCGAATGTCGAGGTCATAATGGTCATAGCCGCGGACGTTCGCGATTAGATTATCGCGCGTCTTCTTCGTCGATGCTTCTGCCCCAAAGAATTGTGCGCGCATGTCGTTGTCGATCCCAACAACATGCGCTCCTTCCTTCGCGAACCGTTTCACGGTTTCCGAACCAATCAATCCCGCGGATCCAGTGACGATGATTGTGCGCATTTACTCGACGATAATCGCTAAGACAATTTTGCCCAGGAATCCCGGTCACATCACTTTGTGAAATGGGCACACACAATTAGTCCGGCGAATTGTGGATCTGGACGCGGCTACGATGGACGAAAAGGTTAACATACCAGGATATATCGTTTCGGACATCTTGTGCATCGAAGGAAACCAAACCACAGGTTCTCACCAGAGTCAGATTCATATTTAAGCCGTGAAGCATCTCGACAAGTCCTTCCCACCCGACGCCCGCCTGCTCCAAGCCAGCAGGCCAAAACTCAAGCAAAAGATTGATGTCGGGGTTCTCCTGTAACACGCGCTGTCCGCCGCGTAACGCATGAAGCTCGTATCCTTGAATATCCATCTTGATCAGGTCAACGCGTTGGCCGGATTTGAAGTAATCGTCGAGCGCGATGATATCGATGGGTACAATACGGCGCGAATCTCCCTGGGTCGCGTATGTCCGGTGATCGACGTTTAGTTTGTCTGAAACGTACAGGTTAGACTTGCCGCTGCGCTCTCCCAGCGCAGCTTGAGACAAGCGCACGTTTGCGAGCTTGCGGACGGCACGCTGCAGGCGACTGAAATTTTCCGGTGACGGTTCGAATGAGTGAACAACGCCGGTCGGACCAACACAGCGGGAGAGAAACCGTGAATAGATGCCAATGTTCGCGCCCGCATCGACCACGACCGCGCCTTTAGGCAAGATCCTTTTCAAAAGCTGCCGCTCCGCACGATCAGTGTACGCCTTCAAGCCACGATAACACAGCGCGTAAAAGGGAAAGGCGTGGTCGTAGACCTTGTTGCCAACTCGGCGAAGATGATTGAGAAATGCAATTTCGGACGTCATGGCCACTGGACGTGCTTGATGCGATTATAACATTGGAAAACACGGTGAGAAACCATACGTTCGCACGATGCGCGTTCTGTGGAGAAACCTGTTCATGTCGAAGGTGGAAGCGGGGGTGCCTTGGGATCGATGGGATTCGAAGGCTCTCGTCGTCGGTGTGTTCATTGTGATTTGGGTCTTCGCGATTAAACTTAGAACGTTCTACAATCTTGGCTACTCGTCGGACCTGTTCGTAAGCGTCCAGCTTGCCCGGAGTTGGCTTGAAGGACGCGGTCTGCTCAATGACAACTGTTTTGGGAAAACCCTGGCTACACACACCTATTTTCTGCTTGTGCCGCTAGGACTCATTGCCAAGCCCTTTGGAGCACCCGGCCTGCTATTGGCGCTCGCCGTGTCGGTAGGCGTGGTTTATTTCTGGGGCGTACGTATCTTGCGCCTTCTCGGCGTCGCTGGACCCGTCGCTGTAATCGCGGCCGGAGCGCTCCTTGCCTCGCCGATTTCGGTTGCATTCTATCAGGAACGGTTCTTTGGATTTCATGTTGAGCTTCTCACTCCGGCGTTATGCTTAGTTTTGTTTTATTTTCTGCTCCAGCGGCGAATGATCCCGTCAATTGCGATGGCCCTTGCGGTAATCAGTGTAAAGGAGGATGCGCCAATTGCCGCAGCCATGGTGGCGATAGTAGCAGGGGTTGAGACTTGGATTTCATCCGCAGACAAACACAGTCGCCTTAACTACCCTGCATTGATTGTACTGCTTCTCTCCGTTTTCGCGGTCCCAGTTTTGCTGGCAATTTCTTGGTTGCAGCCCCACACCGAGTACGCTCGTCACTCGCCTGATCCGCGAAGCGTTTTCTTCGTCTTGGCCGCGAATGTTACTCAATGGCCGGGTAGCGCCGTCGTGCGGCTATGGCTATGGGTTATGGTCGTAGGTAGCTTTGGAGTGATCTTACTGCGTCCGTACTACTTGATCCCGGGTGTGCTGACGACGCTGGTCGCATGGCTGCGCGATGATCTTTTCCCGCGTTACCTGGATGTGCCGACGACGACGTTCGCATGGCTACGCAACGACCTCTTGTGGGCGCCGCGGTTTTACCCAACGGAGACACTTCTTTGGTGCGTGGCCCTGGTAGGTTTTGCTTCAGTTGTGCGCACGATGAGATCCAGCGGGAGAACTGCGCGGGCGACGGCGCTTACGGTCACAACGGGCGTCGCAACGATTTCACTATTTGCGCAACTGGCGCTTGTACCCAAAACGCGTTACCTGGTTCGTTCTGGCAGCGGTTATTCGCGACTTGAGCGGCGGCAAGCAGACTCGCTCTTCGAGCGCTACCGCCGTGAAGGCAAGCCCGAGGAGCCTGTCGTTGCCTCACCTATGCTATTCCGCTACGCGCATGACCGAAATCTCTTCTGTTTGAATCGAATGTACGGCCGGCCGGCACCCATTTGGGTCCTCAGCGACGGCACCAGCAACTATGGATACGATGACATCCACGTTGAAAAAGACATGCTTGTTGATCGTGAC
Source organism: uncultured Verrucomicrobiae bacterium (assembly GCA_963719605.1). Lineage (GTDB taxonomy): Bacteria > Verrucomicrobiota > Verrucomicrobiia > Chthoniobacterales > UBA10450 > Udaeobacter. Next base: position 31,846 of record CAVRCO010000005.1, on the reverse strand, counting down.
GGGCGTTGCATGGTGCGCCTCGAAGACTACGCACTCATTGATCGCCGCGGGCGTTTCATGCTGTTCAGGAAGAAGGACTAACAAGCGTCCGCGACGATCGTTTGTGTGGCGTCGCACCCGACAGTTATCACCAATCAGCGTCGCGTCAGCGTTATGGTAAAGAAAGCTGCGCTGAAGCTCGGAAAGCGACGACTGAGGGAGAGGTCTACGCGGAATAACATGCGATAGAGAAAGCCTGGAACTGGCAACCTACGCGATATTCCACCAGTAACCATGTACGAGAGAGCACTGAAAGGCCTGGTGGAAATGCTCATAAGATCGAAGTGATCATTCAAGCGTTGCAGCCAGTCGGGTCTCCGGAAAAAGATTAGCCACGGCAATGCAATGTTGGCGGATGCCAGTGGTCCTTCCACATAGGCCAGTTCCGGCTCGGCAATCCGGAAATCGACCGGCTCGTGATGCAAATATTTGAAGATGAGAGTTGATACGGTTGAAAAAAAAGGCTCTGTCGCGATAACCTTGCCGCCGGATTTCAACTTGCTGGCCGCGCGGTTCAGAAACGCAATTGGACCTTTCAGGTGATGCAACACATTTGTGAGTGTAATAACATCGAGGCTGTTGTCTTTGATTGCGTCTAGCTTGTCGATTTCGTGGCAGTCAAACACAAGATCAAGGTAATCAAGATCAAGCACATCACTCGTGATTACGTTTGAGAGAAATTGTTTCAGCGGCGAAGTGCCGCTTCCTATTTCTAATATCGACAGCGACGCCGGATTGGGAAGGTCCCTGAATTGATCGCGGTAAAGTTCGCGATACCAAACAAGAAGGTTTTTATTGGCGCCGAGCCGAGCGCGGTTACGTAGTGTTACAGCTCGATCTTTCGCCTCCTCGGTCTGCATAATCATCGTGCTGCTCATTTGACGGCGCGGATATACAGCGAACCGGCGAACTCCGAGATCACCGGCACGTTTTCGAGGAATCGGCCCACGGAGTTCAATCGATTAACCAGGGGACGTGGCGTTTTGGGATGTAAGAAATCGAATGGATCAATTCGAACTTCACGATACCCCATTACTTCAAGCAGGTGCCGGAGCGGCCATCGAAAGAAGGCGGTCTCATCCGGTGAGTCGCCGAGTTTCCGTTTAACCCAGGGGACATTCTTTTGTATCGCGATCTGAGGGTTCAGCATGTTCGGCTCTGTAAACGAAATTCGGCCGCAGGGCTTCAAAACCCGGTAAATTTCCCGTAATGCCGCTTCGATCTCGAGGTGATGTAAAACCGAGCTACCCACTACAGAATCAAACACCGCGTCAGGATAACTCAATTCATAGGCGTTTTGGATTTCGTAACGAACGTTTGGTGCGGAACAATTCGCGGTCGCGATTTCCAGGAGCTCGGGTGAGACGTCAATCGCGACGACCTCCGCTCCTGAGCACGCCAGTTCGCGAGTGAAATAGCCAGCGCCGCATCCCAACTCAAGAACGCTCATCCCCGGTCCGAGATGCTTGCTTAGCATCTTCACCCGCCGAGCCCAGCGCAGTTTGCCAGCTGGGCTCTCCCAATTCCAAATCTCCCCGGCCCCGTGTTCGGCCAGGAACCGGCCGTGTTGAATTTCTTTGGCAATACGTTCTTGCACTAGAAAACTTTCACTAAGTGTGAATTTAAAACTCGGATGGCCTCATCGGCAGTCTGAAAATTTGGGAGCTGATAACGACTTAGTATCCGAGTTTTAACTTCAAGAAGCCGTGCCAGCACATTCTTAGCATAACAAGTCCGTTTCGAAAGACCTTGGTCATCTTTGTCGAACCATAGATACGTTCCTGGTAGTGGACGGGTAAGTCTAAAATTTTAAGGTTCAATTTCGCCGCGCCAAATAAGAGTTCGTAGTCTCCCCAACGGTCCTCGGTTCCCCAGCTCCCGAGCATTGGCTTGATACGCTCCCAGTCGCCTCTCCAGAGGACCTTTGTGCCGCACAGAGTGTCTTTTACTCTTTGACTGAGGAGATAGGTGAAAGCAGCGCTGAAAAATTTGTTGCCCAGCATGTTCGCTCCGTTCATTGCTCCCTTTGGAACCGGATAAATCAGTCGCGATCCGTTGACAAACTCCGCCTGTCCCGAAACGATGACCTCAATGAAGTAAGGCAGCTCTTCTGGAATTGTTGTCAGATCAGCATCGAGAATCAGAAGCACATCGCCTTTCGCTGCATCGAAACCTGTCCAGACGTTTCGCGATTTACAAACTCCCGGCCCATATTCAAGGCGAATATCCTTTTCCGGATAGCACGACTGCACCCGCCGCACTTCCTCGGCAGTGCCATCGGTCGATTGGTCGTCGCAGAAAATGATCTCTGTCCGGCCCGCCAAGGACGGAATACGGCGAACGGCGTCCTCAACGTTTCCTTTCTCGTTTTTACATGGGATGACAACCGATACGGCAAGGTCTTCCAGCGCAACAGGCGGCGGAACTATGCGCGCAACGACCACCTGCGTCATGCAAAGCTTGCTCAGAAATGGCAGACGTGCGCAAAAGCGATTCAAAAAACCAGACAGCAGAGGCAAATACTTCGGTAAAAGAACGATTCGATGCGTCTCAAGAGCTTCAAAACCGGCTAGCTTCAACAAATTACGAATGTCAACAGTGGATAGCCAGTTCTGCTCGGTGCGTGGAACCTTCATCCCGGTCCATTCCGCGAAGGTGACGAGTGGCTCCCAAAGATGATTGTACGTTGTTACCAACACCCGAGTATGCCGTTGGCATAGCGGCTTTAGATTCCGGAACGCTTGAAGAACGTCCACGGTGTCGCCAATATCATTAAAGAGAATGTAGTCGAATGTCTCACCCTGCCTGAATGCCTGTTGGAACTCGTCCTTGTCTGGGAAAGCGACTGCGAAGTTGAGGGAGGGATTACGTTGCTGCGCGATTTCGACTATCTCGGCGCAGATATCGATGCCTTTGCCCCTAGTTGGTCTGACGACAGCTAAAAGGTTGCCAGTGTCACAGCGAACCGATAGCACATTTTTCTGAGGCTCCACCAGAAACCGAAGAAGACGGCCTAACAACTCGTAATAGTAACTGTTATGCTTAATCCAGCTCTGGCGCCGAGGGGCAATCCCGGCCAGATGATCCCGCGTGCGCTTGCGTCTTTGATCAAGCGCGGCCGTTCCCCATGTCTCCGTGCTCGGCGCACAGTGCTTCAGAGAAGCATCTACTTCAGCTGCTTCACGTAACTGCGAATCTGCCTTCGCCCCCGCTGAGTCTTGCGCAACCTCCTTCAATGCCGACGTGCCTCCAAATTGTATTTAAAAATGGCGTAAATTGCCCTGACGCCATCCTTCCAGTTGATCTTCTTTCCTTCTGCATAGGTTCGTCCGCTGTATGAGATTCCCACTTCGTAAATTCTGCAGCCTTTGCGGGCAAGCTTGGCGATAATTTCGGGTTCAACTCCAAAACCATCTTCTTCAATCTGAATCGATTTAATAACAGGAGCGCTGAACGCCTTATAGCCCGTTTCCACATCTGTAAGATTGATATTCGTCAACATGTTGGAGAGCAGGGTCAAAAATTTGTTGCCTACCATATGCCAGAAAAAAAGGACCCGATGCGGCCGCCCACCCATGAATCGGGAGCCAAAAACGGCATCCGCTTTACCTGACATAAGCGGCTCCAGCAGCGACGGATAATCTGCGGGATCATATTCGAGGTCTGCGTCCTGAACCAGGATGATATCGCCGGTCGCGGCTGCGAAACCGGTGCGTAAGGCCGCTCCCTTCCCACGATTCACCGGATGATAAATAATCCGATCAACCACCTGCGAAAGCCTCGCTTGGAGAACAGTCCTCGTCCCGTCTTGCGAGCAATCATCCACCACAATGATCTCTCTGCACTCAAGCGGCGCATTGCAAACTGCCTCAACAATCTTTTCGATTGTGCTCTTTTCGTTGTAACAGGGGATGACGATTGAGACTTTCATTTTAAACGCACACACAGTCGCGCGGCCGCAAGCATTCTACCGTACTTTCGATTGCGCAATTTAGCTGGAGAAAAAGCACGGTTGTGCTTAACTGGAAGGTTCGACGTTTGTGGCCAGAATGCCTGCGCAAGTTATCAAAATTAGCGGTGCCCGCCAGCACAATCTCAAGAACCTTCACGTGGAAATTCCGCGGGAAAAGCTGGTTGTTATTACCGGTCTGAGTGGTTCTGGGAAATCCTCTCTGGCGTTCGATACTCTTTATGCCGAAGGTCAACGGCGCTACGTCGAAAGCCTCTCCGCTTATGCACGCCAATTTCTCGATCGAATGGAAAAGCCAAACGTGGATTTCATCCAGGGACTTTCACCCGCGATCGCCATCGAACAGCGCAGCGCTGGAGCTAACCCCAGATCTACCATCGCAACCACCACCGAAATTTACGATTATCTACGGATCCTCTTTTCGGCTATAGGCCAGCCGCACGATCCACTGACTGGCCAGCCGTTGAGCCGGCAAACGCCTCAGCAAATTGTCGATCAAATCCTTGCTTACGAGCCTGAGTCGAAAATCATTTTGCTGGCGCCGCTGATCGAGAATCAGCGGGGCCAGTTTCGGGACATAATAGAAAAAATCAGGCGCGAAGGATTCGTGCGCGCGCGGATTGACGGTCGAATTGTGGAGTTGGATCGCTCGGAGCGGATCCGGCTTAACAAGGACGAACGGCACACGATTGAGGTGGTGGTCGATCGGTTGGTTGTTCGTGATGGCATTCGCGTCCGTCTCAATGATTCCATTGAGACTGCGCTCAAATGGGGCGGAAACCGAGTGGTTGTCCTGCGACAAGCACGCGGTGATGGAGAAATAGAGAAATGGAGTAATGAGAAACTAACTACTCCGGCACTCCAGCACCCCAACACTGCAACGGCGGAGTGGGAGGAGTTGCCTTATTCGACTGACTACGGAAATGCCGCTACTGGCTTTAGAATCGGCGAACTAACTCCGAGACATTTTTCCTTTAACAGCCATCTCGGAGCATGCCCGGCTTGTCATGGACTTGGCACCCAGTTGGTTTGCGATCCCGAGCTTATGATTTCCGATCCGGGCAAAACATTGGCTGAAGGCGCGATCACACCGTGGCGGCGTGGGACAAAGCGAATGCAGGCATACTATCGGCACCTGCAAAAGGCGCTCGTGAAGCACTTTCACGTCGATGAAGACATGCCTTTCAGTGAACTGCCGGACCAATTCAAGCAGGCGCTTTACTTCGGCACCAATGGAACGCCGATCGAGATGGACCTCAGCAAGAATGGCGAAGCTAAAGTTGCAAAACCATTCGAGGGACTGGTGCCGCAGATGCAGCGCCTATACGAGCAGACTCAAAGCGAGTTCACTCGCAATCGTATTCGATCATTCATGACATACGAACCATGCAAAGTATGCCATGGTGCAAGGCTCAAACCGGAAATCTTAGCGGTCACCATAAAGGATCGGCACGCACATGAGTTGAACATTCATCAACTGAGTGAGCTGACGACTCAAGCGGCCGCGCGCTTTATTGCGGCGCTCGAGTTGACTGCACAGCAACGGGCCATCGTCCGCGATGTTGTACGCGAAATTCAATCCCGCCTCCAATTTCTCGTCGAAGTTGGCCTAGGCTATCTCACGCTCAATCGCCAGAGCGGGACTCTTTCCGGCGGTGAAGCACAGCGAATTCGGTTGGCGACGCAGATCGGCTCCGGGCTCGCGGGAGTCCTTTACATTTTGGATGAACCAAGCATTGGGCTGCATCAGCGCGACAATGCGCGGCTGCTGGGGACGCTCTGCCGTCTCCGCGACCTCGGCAATTCCGTCATTGTAGTCGAGCACGACGAAGAAACGATACGGGCTGCGAATCACATTATCGATCTTGGTCCCGGTGCGGGTCCGCGTGGCGGCGAAATTGTTGCGCAAGGTAAACTCGAAGACATCCTGCGTGCGAAGAATTCTTTGACTGCCGATTACCTTTCGGGTCGCGCGAGAATTTCCATTCCCAGGCAGCGCGCTCAACCGCGGTCGACCGACAAATCCGAAGGCTGGCTAACGTTGGTCGGGGCGAAGGAGAACAATTTGAAGGACATTACTGTTTCTTTTCCGCTCGGTTGTTTTACTTGTGTGACCGGCGTTTCCGGCAGCGGCAAGTCCACTTTGGTGGACGACATTCTGCGGCGTGCGCTGTTTCGACGTTTCTATAATGCGAAGGAAAAACCGGGGGCTCATCGGGCAATTCGCGGAGTGGAACAAATCGACAAGTCAATTGTGATCGACCAAAGTCCGATTGGCCGAACGCCACGGTCGAACCCGGTGACCTATACGGGCGCGTTCACTCCGATTCGCGAATTGTTCAGTCAATTGCCCGCGGCGCGGGTGCGCGGTTATGACGCGGGACGTTTCAGTTTCAATGTCAAGGGCGGCCGTTGTGAAAATTGCGAAGGCGATGGGCTAATCAAGATCGAGATGCACTTTTTGCCCGACGTTTATGTCGAATGCGAGGTCTGCCACGGCAAACGCTATAACCGTGAGACTCTCGAGATCACTTACAAAGGCAAGCACATTGCCGACGTGCTTGATATGACGGTGGACGAAGCAGCTCGTTTTTTCCGAAATGTGCCCAGCATTTCAGAAAAATTAGACTCATTACTAGACGTGGGCCTGGGCTATCTGCGACTTGGTCAGGCCGGAACGACCCTTTCCGGCGGAGAAGCCCAACGCGTCAAACTGGCAACGGAGCTTGCGAAAAAGGCAACTGGCCGCACGCTTTACATCCTCGATGAACCGACGACCGGATTGCACTTCGCCGATATCGAAAAACTGCTGCAAGTTTTGATGAAGCTGCGCAACGCAGGTAACACGGTGATTGTGATCGAACATAACTTGGAGATGATCAAGTGCGCGGACTGGATCATTGACCTGGGCCCAGAAGGCGGAGAGGGCGGCGGGGACATCGTGGGAGAAGGTCCACCCGAGAAGATTGCCGAGCTGCCACGCAGCTATACGGGCCAATATCTGCGAGCTTCATTGAACAACACATGAGCCACACAAGACGCATAGGACTGGTGTGTCTGATGACCCTGCTCGCGCAATTCGCCAAGGCAGACGTCTCCAGCGAAATTTCCGAAGCTAGCGCACCGATTGCAGAAGGGGTGCCGGAAGTAGCACTCGTGCGGTTGCAGGCGTTGTTAAATAACAATCTGCCCGAAGTCCAGTGGCGCGCGGTCGTGGAAAAGCTTGCCGAAGCGCAGCTAGCTGCAAAGCAGCCGGAAAACACTCTGATCTTGCTGGACGATATTCGGGTACGTGACCTGCCCTGGGCAAAATTTTGGCGCGCCCAAGCCTTCGCAAGCCTGCATCGATGGGCCGAAGCGCTGCCGCTTTACGAGCAACTGGCTAGCGACGAGCGGTCGCCGTTTCGCAGCGCGGCGACGTTTGGGGCAGCTGAAATGCTGCGTGCATTGGGAAGACGCGATGAAGCGCTGAAAAAATTTACGCTTCTCACTCATGACAAGGAATGGGCGACGCGAACGCAATTGCGAGCGGCCGAATTGTACATTGAAACAGGCGATGCTGCCAGCGCGCGTCGTCTTCTTGAAGAGACGCGGCCCACATCAATCGCGGAACGAAGAGAACGCCGTGTATTGCGGGGGCGACTGGAGTTAATCCAGCGGCGACCTGAAAGAGCGGTCGGCGTTTTTCAGGGTCTCGTGAAAAGACCAGAAGGAGCAGCTCACTCCACGCTCATTGCGGCAGTGTTCGGTGTCGCGGAAGCGCAAGTTCAAGTCAAAACGCCGGAAATCGCAGACGATGTCATTGAGCAGTTTATTGATGGTCATCCGGCGGACCCGGATCTTCCCGTTCTCTTCGCAAGACTGGATGAGCTGTATCGAGCGGAACACAAACCATCGCGCAACGAGTTGGAGAGGTGGGTGCGCAGCCCGGAACAGCCACGACGAACATTCGCGCGGTGGTATCTCGCGCGGTTCGAAATTCGTGCAGGCCGCAGAGAGCGAGCGCGACAATTATTTACCGATCTTCGCCGCACCGGCGTAAAGTCTCCGCCTATTGCACCTGCTTTACTCGAGTTTGCACAATTCGAAGTCGAAGATAAACACTTCGATGAGGCGATTGCGATTTTGGACGATGCACGCTCGTTTCGTCCTGCGCCGTCTTTGCTGACCCAAATCGATTTCTTATCGGCCCAGGCACAATACCTCGCGAGGCGATTTGAAAGAGCTTCTGTGGACTTCGAACAAATCGCGCGCTCTCGCTCGCCGTGGGCAAAGATTGCGCTTTTCAATGCGTCCACCGGCTGGCTCCAACTCGATGACCACTCACGTTTTCTAGCTGACTACAGCGAACTGGAAAAAGTAGGTGGTGACGAAGAGGCTCGTGCCAACTTGCGATTAGAGGAAGGCCTGCTGCAAGCAGCAAAAGGCGAGCAAAAAGCGGCAAAATCGCTGCAACAGTTCATTCATGATTTTCCTAAAAATCCTCGGAGGTCGGAAGCTTTGGTCACCTTGGCGGAGCTGGCCTTTCATGCCTCGCCGCCGCGCCTCGACGAAGCGCGCAAGTATTTGACTCGCGCGACCGAATCGCCAACGGCTGCAGCCGCGGAACGCAGCGACTATCTCAACATCTGGATTGAGGAATCAACCGGCGGCAACGAAGCGAAAGTTATTGAGCTTGCAAAGCGCTTCCTCGAACAACATGGAACCTCGCCGTTCGCTCTGGAAGTTCGAATGAAGTTGGCTGAGCTTTATTACCAACGCCAGGATTTTGCGAACGCACAGACGCAGTTTGAACTTATTGCGCAGCAGACTTCCGATAATTCGCTTGGTGAAAAAGCCCTCTTCTTCGCGGCAGAGTCGGCAATGTCCAGTATGGGTGAACATTCGCTGGACCGGGCGATCGTTCTGTTTGATCAGGTCGTGCGGCAGAACGGCTCGCTCCGATGGGCGGCGCGCAATGAGCAGGCTGTGATTGAGCGCAAGCTTGGCAAACCCAGGGACGCTCTCGCTCTATACGATGAGGTATTAAAGAGCGAAGCCGGCCCCCCCGAAAAACGCGAGGCCATGTGCGGCAAGGGCGACATTTTCTTTGAGATGGGCACAAGCGACCCAAGCAATTATCAGCGCGCCATCGACATCTATGATCAACTCGCCTCTGATAAGGACGAGCCGATTCACTGGCGCAACCAAGCGCTCTTTAAGAAGGGACTATGTTTGGAGAAGAAAAGCGAGCGCGCCAATGCGCTTGCAACGTTTTACAAAATATTGGAGGAAGACGCGCGCCCGGATCGGCGGCGCGAACTCTTCTGGTATTACAAGGCAGGGTTTAACGCCGCGCGCCTGTTGGAGGAAGATTCGAAGTGGGAATCTGCCGCTGCTATCTATGAGAAACTTACCGCAGCGGGGGGCAGCCGGAGCGAAGAAGCAAAAGCGCGTCTTACCAATCTTCGGCTGGAGCATTTCCTCTGGACGGATTAATGGCAAGAAGTCTGTGGCCGAAAATCTCGGTTTTTTGTCTCAAATCGTCGGTAAATAAGCTTGCGCGAAATCCGAAGCCGCATCACACTTAGGCCGTGAAAACAGTAGACAGACCAAGTCGCTTGGGCGGCTGGTCGGTCCGATGCGCAAGCGTCATGCTTGCGCTTGCGTTTTGCGCATCGGCTGCTGCTGATCCGAGCAAGGACGTCGTCCTTCGGCCACAAGCACAGCAGGTCGTCAAGACCTCAAAGAAGATGTGCTACACTGTGACCGGAAACTCACGCATTCCGCAACCTTGCGATCGGCTAGCTGCAATTCCGACCACTCATGGCGCACTGGATATTTTAGGCCACCGTACGGGGCAATAACCAAAACTCCGACGATTTGGGCGATAATGGGCGTGCTGCCACTGCGGCAGCGCGAACGTAGATTACATTTTTGCGCGCCAAGCCATCATCTGGCGCAATCGCGCGCCCACCTTTTCAATTGGATGCTTTTCGGCGTCCCGCAGCAATTGCGCGTAGCGCGTGCGGGGAGGTTTCATTTCTCGAATAAATTCACGCGCGAATTGGCCAGAGCGGATTTTTTGCAGCACTGATTTCATCCGCTTTTGCACAGTTTGATCGATGATTCTCGGCCCAACTGTTAACTCGCCCCATTTGGCGGTATCGGAGATCAATTTGCGCATACCTGAAATTCCCGCTTCGTGGATGAGATCGACGATGAACTTGAGTTCGTGGAGGCATTCGAAGTAGGCAAGCTCAGGAGGATAGCCGGCGCCAACAAGCGTGTCGAAACCGGCGCGAATGAGCGCGCTTGTTCCTCCGCAAAGGACTGCTTGCTCACCAAAAAGATCGGTCTCCGTCTCCTCACGAAAAGTTGTCTCGATTACGCCGGCGTGCGTGCAACCGATTCCCTTCGCCCAGGCCAGGGCGGTTTGCTTCGCATGCCTGCTGGGATTTTGATGAATTGCGATCAGACCGGGCGCACCGCGCCTTCTAACAAATTCGCGACGTACCATTGGCCCCAGGCCTTTCGGCGCCACCATGACAACGTCCACATCTCTCCGGGGGACGATAGTGCGATAATGAATCGCGAAGCCATGCGCGAAGAGTAGCGTTTGACCAGACCGCAAATTCGGCGCGACTTGGTCCGCATAAATTCGCGGCATCTCGTTGTCTGGGAGCGCAAGAAAAATGACGTCTCCGCGCTGCGTCGCTCGGGATGTGTCCAGCACTTCGAGACCGCTGCGCCTGGCGCGGACGCGGGATTGGCTTGCTGGATAGAGGCCAACAATTACGTTAATCCCGCTGTCCTTTAGATTCAGAGCGTGTGCTCGACCTTGTGCGCCGAACCCAATCACTGCGCACGTTTTTCCCTTCAACCAACGCAGATCAGCGTCCTTGTCGGTATAGATACGCGCGGCCAAATTTTACTCGCGAATGCGTTCGGAGTTACTTGCCTGGCTTACCCAAGATGGAAGTCGCTGTCGCAAGCACCGATTTATCGTCGTTATTGGTCAGTCCGGCGAGGAAACTGCGAATCCGGCGAAACGATTGACGCAAAAACAAATCGGCAGCGAGCTGGTCCGGGGTCGATGAATTTCCATTTCGTTGCGCAAACTGAAGCTCGGCATCCTGACGGCTGAGGACGCAGGCTGACGCTAAAAGATCCATCGCCGCGTTTGCAATCCGCTCCTGGACAAGCTGCATATCAAGTATCGGCTCTCGGTAAGTGATCAGTGCGCGGTTCACGGCTACATTGAAACGGCGGATCAGACGCCCAAGTTGATTGGCGAACCAACGCAGTTCGGGGCTGCGCACCGGAATCTCAGGAACCCGCACGCTCGCGCCGAGCCGATGCTTGCCGGCTGTCCATGCTCTTGCGAAGCCCCGCTCGCGTGTCGGTTTCATCATCGTGTCGTAAATTTCCTTGAATTCCATGCCCGGCCCGCGCATCCCCACCAACGCGATAAAGGAAGTGAGCACTTCGTTCGCGCCTTCGCCGATCTGGTTAATACGCGCGTCGCGCATCATTCTTTCAAGCGGACGGTCGACAAAATACGCGGAGCCGCCATAAATCTGAAATACATCGTTGATGCACTCCCACAGCCGCTCGGTGGTGAAGACTTTGAGCATCGCCGTCTCGAGCATGTAATCCTCAAGGCCGCGATCAATCAGCGATGCAGTGATCGTCGTCATCGCTTCCATCGCGTAAGCGTCCGCCGCGATGCGCGCGATTTTCTTTTGGACCAGATGAAAATTACCGAGCGTTTTGTTGAATTGTTTGCGCGTGTTTGCGTGCTCAATGGCCAAACGCAAACAAGTCTTGGCAGCGCCAGTGCAACACGCGCCGAATGTTGTGCGTCCGAAATCGAGAACCGTCAGCGCTACTTTCAGACCTTTGCCGTACGGGCCTAGAACATTTTCTTTCGGAACCTTGACGTCGCGCAACGCAAATCGGCCGGTTGCCGTGCCGCGGATTCCCATCTTCGGCATCCGCGCCTCGATCATTTCGAACCCGGGCATGTCGGGTGTAACCAGAAAAGCTGTGATCGCTGTCTTGTCCGATCCGGGCACCGGCGTTCGCGCCATGACGGTCAACACATCTGCGATTGCCGCGTTGGTGATGTAGCGCTTTTCACCGTTCATAATGAAATGCGACCCGTCTTCGCTTGGCCGCGCCTGCATTTGCACGTTTGCCGCATCTGATCCGGCTTCCTTTTCGGTCAGTGCAAACGCACCGAGCTGTTCGCCGGTCGACAATTTTGGAAGCCATCGCTGTTTTTGCTCGTGCGTTCCAAAAAGTAATAACGCGCGAATCCCAATCGAGTGGTGCGCATTCACGAAAACGGATGTCGATGCGCAGCGGCGGCCGATCTCTTCCAGAATTTTGCAGTTGGCCATCTGCGAAAATCCACGCCCGCCATATTCCTTCGGCGCAGTCATGCCGAGCACGCCAACTCGGCCAAGGCCATCAATCACACTGCGCGGTATGTCCGCTTTCCGATCGATTTCCGCAGCATCAAGATCCTCATCCAGAAATTGGCGAAGCTCGGTGAGAGTTCCGTCCAATTCGGGTTGTTGCGCCGCCGGAATGCGCGGATAAGGCATCACCCAATCAGCAACGAAATGCCCTTGGAAAAGGCCTTTGGCAAAACCGAGGGCCTGCGGACCTGCAAAAAGCAGTTCTTCGGCTTGCTGGATTTCCTTCTGTCGCTGCGCGTCGAGCTTATTCATTCAGGTTATCTTTAGAAAAACGGGCGACGCATTGTAGCCATGCGCGAGCGCGTGTCCAATCCCACGCCGTATGCTGCACATCGTCTTTCAGAAATCCGCAAGATTCCGATGGCCCGAAACTCCAAGGCAGCGGCCCGGGGTTGGCGGCGGCGTAATCTGAAAATTTAGACGGTGTAGAGGTCCAGGGGGTTAGCGCTTCGTTTTCAACTGCACCCCTGGCTGGTACCGCATTCGGTGCAAACGCCGCAGGCGCCGGCGCGGATGACTTTGTCGCTGCCGCAAACCGAACAGGTGATGCCCATGAAGATGCTGCCGAGCGCTACTGTTACGCGGTCCGGCTTTTTGTCGCCGTTCCCGTTCGCTTCCGCGGACGTCCCGCCGTTCGCGCGGCTGGATGGGTGACTCGTGATCACGTCGATCACTTCTTTTTCACCGGTGCGCGCCAAATCGGTTACCGGCCGGTTCAGGGCTTTCTTTTCGATCTCAGCAATTTCCTTGAGCGGCAGGTCCGGCTGGGATCGGTTGGGCGAGGTCGCCTCCTTGTAGCCTTTAATGAACTGGCAAGCCAGCCAGCGAAATACGTAATCGGTAATACTGGTAGCGTGGCGAATATCAGGATTCTTTGTGAACCCGCTCGGTTCAAACCGTTGATAGGCGAATTTTTTCACGAGACTTTCGAGCGGGACACCGTACTGCAGTGCGATCGAGGTGAGCGTGCCAACGGTGTCCATTAATCCGCCAATCGTGCTGCCTTCTTTCGACATGGTGATGAAGAGCTCGCCGGGTTGACCATCCTCGTACAAACCGACAGTGATGTACCCTTCGTGACCGGCAATCTCGAACTTGTGGGTCAACGATATACGCGTGTCTGGCATGCGATGCCGGACTGGTTGATCGAGCCGACCACGTAGCGCCGTGAGTTCTTGCTCCAGTTCGAGAACCCGTTTTTGAAGCGCGTCCGGGTCGGAATTAGCGGAGAGGGCATTGTCGTCGCCAGCGGCTACAGTTCCCATGTCTTTTGTTTTTCGGGTGTTCAGAGGCGCAGATCGCTTCGAGCCGTCGCGATAAATCGCTACCGATTTCAAACCGAGCCGCCACCCTTCGACGTAGGTGTTCATAATGTCTTCGACTGTGGCGGCCTCCGGCATATTGACCGTCTTCGAAATTGCACCGCTAAGGAACGGCTGCGCTGCAGCCATCATTCGCAGGTGCGCCATGTAATTGAGACTGCGCTCGCCTTTGAACGGCTTAAACGCGCAATCAAAAATCGGCAGGTGGTCCGGCTTCAATCCGGATGAAATTGTCGACCCATCCGTGTCCGTTACGTCCTCGATGGTGTCGAAAGCGTCGATGTGCGCGATGATGCGTTCGATCTCATCGGAATTATAACCGAGTTTCTCCAGAGCGGGTTTCACGGTTTGGTTGACAAGTTTGAGCATTCCGCCGCCCGCCAGCAGCTTGTATTTCACCAGCGCAATGTCCGGTTCGATTCCAGTCGTGTCGCAATCCATCAGAAAACTGATCGTGCCGGTCGGCGCGAGCACCGTGACTTGCGCGTTCCGATAACCATAGCGTTTTCCCAGTTCTGCCGCGCTGTCCCAGACCTTCGCGGCTTCCTCTTTCAAATGTGCGAATTCCTCTGCGTCCGAGATTTCGCGCACCGCCCGGCGATGCAGCTCAATTACTTCTAGCATCGACGCTACGTTGTCCTTGGCGACTGGCTTCGGCACGCCGCTGGCCCGCGCCTCGCGGTAACCTGAAAACGGCCCCATCGTCCGTGCCAACCGCGCGCTTTGTTCGTAAGCTTCGCCGGTCATGATGGCAGTAATCGCGCCGCAGAGTGCCCGGCCTTCCACGCTGTCGTAACCGAACCCGTAGCTCATGATGAGCGACCCGAGGTTCGCGTAGCCTAGTCCGAGCGTACGAAAAATATGGGAGTTCTCCGCGATTTCCTTGATCGGGTAGCTCGCGTTGTCGACAATGATCTCCTGCGCTGTGATGAAAATGCGCACCGCTGCTTTGAATCGATCGACATCAAAGTCGCCCTCCGGAGTTTTAAATTTCATCAAGTTGAGCGAAGCCAGATTGCACGCGGTGTTATCGAGGAAGAGATATTCCGAGCACGGGTTCGTGGAATTTTGGCGGCCTGTGCCTTTGCAGGTGTGCCACTTGTGGATCGTGGAATCGAACTGCATTCCAGGATCGCCGCAGATGTATGTCCCTTCTGCGATCTTGCGCAATAGCGTGCGCGCGTCTTTGCGCTCACATGGTTTGCCGTCCGTAACACGAAGCGTCCACCATTCGCGACTTTCCAGCGCCGCTTCCATGAACTCATCGCTTACCCGTACGCTCACATTTTCGTTCTGATACATGACCGAGCCGTACGCATCGCCGTTGTAGCTGCCGTCGTAGCCCTGTTCGATAAGCGCCCATGCCTTCTTTTCTTCCTTCTGTTTCGCATCGATGAACTCTTCGATATCCGGATGCCAATCTTTGAGCGTGTTCATCTTTGCGGCACGCCGCGTTTTGCCGCCGCTCTTCACCACGTTCGCAACCTGGTCGTAAACTTTCAGAAAGGAGAGCGGTCCACTGGGTTTGCCGCCGCCACTCAATTTTTCTCTCGTTGATCTGAGCGAAGAAAGATCGGTGCCGGTGCCGCTGCCGTACTTGAAGAGCATCGCTTCGCTGGTCGCCAGCCGCATGATGTCTTCCATCGTGTCCTCCACACTCTGGATGAAACACGCGCTCCCCTGCGGATACTCGTACTGCGACGCGGCTCGTTCCGCTTTTCCTGTCTCACGATTGTAGAAATAATTGCCGGCCCCGGCGCCTTTGCCGACGCCATATTGATGATACAAGCCGACGTTGAACCAGACCGGCGAATTGAACGCGCCGTACTGGTTCAAGCACAGCCAGGTCAGTTCATCGTAAAAAACCTCCGCAGTTTCCGCGTCCTCGAAGTAGCCATCCGCCAGCCCCCAGTCGGCAATGGTACGCGTGACGCGATGAATCAGCTGCCGCACCGAAGTTTCTCGTCCGCCCTTATATGGATCGGTACCGTTGGCGATGTCTCCGTAAAAATATTTCGAGACAGCTATTTTGGTCGCCAACGCGCTCCAGCTTTTCGGGACTTCGATGTCCTCCTGCTTAAAGATAACTTTGCCACTGTCATCGGTGATTTCTGCGGTGCGCCGCTCCCATTCAACTTGATCAAATGGCGCAACAGCGTTATCGCTGAACACACGCTTAAAACGCAGGCCGGTCTTTTTCTTTTTGTCGGCCCTGTTTCTTCGGCGCACAGTCGGTTCAGGTGGTCCTTTAAGTGAGGCGGGCGGGATTCCGGGTTTTAGTTGAATCATGGCAGTGAGGGGGTTGAAGTTCTGAATAAGGTGCGAATTCTTGTGAACAGCGGCGCAAACAACTTGTGAATCGTAGTGAACAACAAGTAATAGCGTTGGCTGTCCTTAGGACATACAATATGCAGCCATCGGTAAAGGCGTGGCAAGCCTAAAATTGTAACATTTTTTGACTCCGGAAGCATTACCCGATCTACCCCACTTCCGCCTTCGCCAACGCATCGATATAATGTTCGTCGGTTCCCCAACAGCCATCCAGAATGGCTTAGATCAAACTCTGCGCGCATGCGAATTCATCCCGCACCCAAATCTGGACGTCGGTCGCCCAAATGGTTGAGTTTGTCCAGTTCCTTGGGAGCAACCGGGTAGGCGTTCGCCTTTCATAAATGATCCGCGCCTCGATTCCACCATCGGTGAGTGTAATGTCCATCGCATCACCGAAGCGCTCGGGCCATGCTTTGCCTTGCAAACTCAGAGGGCCGCAATTGCGCGTCCGGAAATAACACGGACAATACCGAGCGATTGGAAGGGTGGCTGAGTCCGGTTTAAGGCACTCGACTCGAAATCGAGCGTGGGGAAACCCACCGTGGGTTCGAATCCCACCCCTTCCGTTGGCTCTCTCAAAATGGCATGTGGCCAAACAGTTATTTGTTTAGACAAGATCGGCATTTGGCGACGTCTTCATCATATGATCATCTCGATGCCGCCCATGGGATGAAATCACAGTTGCATCCCGTTTGTTAATCGGCAGCTTCCTCGCTTCATCCTTTTTTCCTATGAACATGCTTTTTCGGTTTTTTGCTCTTCTCTGTTTCACTTGCTCCAGTCTGATTTCAATCACCGGCGTCTATGCACAGAAGTTGCCGGACACAACGCGCCTGTTGCGTTTCCCGACGACGAACGATGCGCAAATCGTCTTCTGCTATGCCGGTGAGATTTATACCGTCGGCAAAAACGGCGGCATCGCGCGGCGTCTGACTAGCGGTCCTGGCTATAGCTCGTTCCCGCGTTTCTCACCGGATGGGAAGCAGATCGCCTTTACTTCGCAATACGACGGCAACACGGAAGTGTATGTTATGCCAGCTGAGGGCGGTGCGCCGAAACGGCTGACGACTTCGGCCACTCTCGGCCGGGACGACATTTCCGACCGCATGGGGCCTAACAATCTCGTGATGGCATGGAAAAACACCAAGCCACTCGTCGTCTTCCGTTCGCGTATGAAGTCATTCAACGATTTCATCGGTTCACTGTTTACCGTCGGGCTGGACGCGGAATTACCGCAGCAGCTGCCGGTGCCGCGCGGCGGTTTCGTTTCGTTTTCGCCGGATGATTCGAAGATGGCTTACAACCAAGTGTTCCGGGAGTTTCGCACCTGGAAACATTATCGTGGCGGCATGGCGGATGATATTTGGATTTACGATTTCAAAACCGGCGCGACCGAAAATCTGACGGACAATCCCGCGCAAGACATCTGTCCGATGTGGGGGTCAGACAACAAGATCTATTTCATCTCCGATCGCGACAACCGCATGAATTTGTTCGTTGTCGACCTTGCGACGAAGGAAACCAAGCAGCTCACGCACTTCACAGATTTCGACATCAAGTTCCCATCCATCGGCAAGGATTCGATCGTTTTCGAGCAAGCGGGATATATTTGGCGTTACGACCTCGCCACGGGAACGGCAACCCCAGTGCCCATTGAGATCAAGGAAGATTTCGCGATTGGCCGCTCCGCGTTTGTCGATGCAGCCAAACATATCGAATCGGTGAACCTGGCGCCGGATGGCGAGCGCTCCATCACGGTCGCGCGCGGTGATCTTTTTTCCGTGCCGGCAAAGCACGGAACGCCGCGTAATCTAACCAAAACTTCAGGCGCGCACGAGCGCGATGCAGTGTGGTCGCCGGACGGAAAATGGATCGCCTACAACTCGGATGTGACCGGCGAAAACGAACTGTACGTGCGTTCGCAGGACGGCAAAGGCGAGCCGCAGCAGATTACAAGTGGCGCAGACACTTATTACTACGCGCCCAAATGGTCACCCGACAGCAAGAAGCTTTTGTGGAGTGATCGGTTGCAGCGATTGCGCTACGTCGATGTTACAAGCAAAGCGATCACGCTAGTCGATCAGGACAAATACGGCGAGATCGAAGGTTATAATTGGTCGCCGGACGGTCAGTGGATCACCTGGGCGCGCCCAGAGGAAAATGAGATGTCGCGCGTTTATCTCTATTCGCTCGCGAACAAACAACAGACTGCTGTCACTGACAATTGGTATGGCTCTGGCGAAGCAGTCTT
Source organism: uncultured Verrucomicrobiae bacterium (assembly GCA_963719605.1). Lineage (GTDB taxonomy): Bacteria > Verrucomicrobiota > Verrucomicrobiia > Chthoniobacterales > UBA10450 > Udaeobacter. The sequence continues at coordinate 13,468 of CAVRCO010000005.1, read as the reverse complement.
CAGCGATGACGGAAAATATTTGTTGCTCAGCTCCGAGCGCGATTTCAAGCCGACCTTTGGTGAAGAAGAATTTGCAAATGTGTATCGCGACATGCAGCGCGTTTATCTCGTCACGCTAGCCAAAGAAACGGCGAACCCGCTGGCTCCGAAGAGCGACGAAGTCGGCAAGGCTGAGGAAAAACGACAAAAGGAAAAAGCAAAGGAAGCTGAAGCGAAAAAGGAGGAAACACCAGCGTCGAAAAAAACGGAAGAAAAATCAAAGAAACCGATCGTTGTGAAGGTGGATTCTGATGGAATCCAGAACCGGATTGCTGGCTTGGAAATTACGCCGGGGAATTATCGCAACATCCGCATGCTTGATGATGGGCGAATCTTCTATCTGCGCCGCACCGCGGCGGATGAAGTCGGCGAGGATGAAGAAGGTCTATTCGGCGAAAGAGATAGAAAATCACACCTCTGTGTTTACAACGTGGACGATCGCAAGGAGACGGTGCTTGGCGACGCGAATAATTACGAAATTACCTTTGACGGCAAAAAGATGCTTGTGAAGATCAAGAGAGATTACGCCATTATCGATGTGCCAAAGGACAAGCTCGAGACTAAAGACCACGAGCATAAGATCGAGGGCCTCGACATGCAGTTGGATCGGCACGCCGAGTGGAAACAAATCTACTTCGAATGCTGGCGGCAAATGCGCGATTTCTTCTTTTCGCCCACGATGAATGGGATTGATTGGAAAGCGATGCGAGACAAATACGCTGCGTTGCTCCCGTACGTGAATCACCGCAATGATCTCACCTACCTGTTAGGCGAGCTCATTGGGGAATTGAACAACGGCCACACGTACGTCGGCGCCGGGGAGCGCCCGGACACTCCACGCATCAAGCTTGGCCTGCTCGGCGCGGAATTCTCGCGCGATCCGGCCACGGGCGCGTATCGCATCGAACGGATTTTGCCGGGCGAAAATTGGGATAAGAAAGCGCGCTCGCCGCTCACAGAGATTGGCGTGAACGTGAAACCCGGGGATTACATTCTCGCGATCAACAACACTCCGGTCTCCACATTACCGAATCTTTACGACGCACTTATCGGCACCGTCGACAAGCAAGTCATCCTGCGGGTAAATTCCAAACCGACGGACGCCGGGGCGCGTGATGTGACCGTTGTGCCCACTGACGATGAAGCGCCGCTTTACTATCTCGATTGGGTGCAAAAGAACATCGATTACGTAAACAAAAAAACAGGTGGCGAAGTCGGTTACCTGCACATCCCCGATATGGGTCAACCCGGCTTGAACGAGTTCACAAAGCTTTACTTTCCCCAAATCCGCAAACACGCGCTCATTGTCGACGTTCGTGGCAATGGTGGCGGCTTCGTATCTCCGCTTGTGATCGAGCGATTGCGGCGCGCCCTAGTGATGATCGAGATCGCGCGTAACGGCATGCCGCAAACCAACCCGCCGCAAACATTCACGGGCCCGATGGTTACATTGATCGATGAATTCTCCGCGTCCGACGGCGACATATTTCCGTACCGGTTCAAGACGCTGGGTCTCGGCAAGCTGATCGGGAAACGCACGTGGGGCGGCGTCATTGGTATTCGCGAGTCGCTCCCGCTTGTCGATGGCGGCCAATTCTTCAAACCAGAATTCGCTCCGTACTCAAAAGACGGCAAACAATGGATCGTCGAAGGACACGGAGTCGATCCCGACATCGTAGTCGATAACGATCCTGGGAAAGAATTCAAAGGCGAAGACCAGCAACTCGACCGTGCGATCCAGGAGATTCAGGAAGAACTAAAGACGAAACGCTACGACCTTCCGCCGCCCCCACCGTGGCCTAATCGGAATCCCGCCAGCTGAACCTGAAGTTTTAACAACTGGCGCTACTCAAGCTCGTTGTAAAGCACACGCGCCACTGCGCGTAGAAGCGAAATCCTAAGAGGAAGGATTTCCTTCAGAGATTATGCATAGTTTCTCTCACGATATGCAGTCGTCATTTCGGGCGCTCGCCTTGGCAGCATTAAGCGGCGAGATTAGCCGCATGGAACGAGCTTTTCCAAACCGAATCGAAGCGGGGCGGGTACTCGCGGAGAAGCTCGAGAAATTTGCAGATCGCGACGACGTGATTGTGCTCGGTTTACCCCGCGGCGGCGTGCCTGTTGCCAACGAAGTTGCAAAACGCCTTCGTGCGCCACTCGACGTTTTTATCGTGCGCAAGCTCGGTGTTCCCGGTTTCGAGGAATTGGCTGCCGGCGCAATCGCTTCGGGCGGCGTGCGTGTTTTGAATGAAGATGTCATGCGCGCGATCCCGCATGCAGACGAAGCCATCGAGGTCGTAACGGCACGGGAAACAGCGGAACTGCAGCGGCGCGAACAAACCTATCGGGAGGGACGTCCGACACCGGAGTTGCGAGATCGGATTGCTATTTTGGTGGATGACGGATTGGCCACTGGTGCAACGATGCGCGTCGCGGTCAAGGCCCTCCGACAGCGCGGCGCTGCGAAAATCGTCGTAGCCGTGCCGGTCGGTCCACCGGATACCTGTCACGAGATTGAAGAACAAGCCGACGAAACGATCTGCCTGAACACGCCTGAATTCTTTCAAGCAGTCGGCCAGTATTACGAAGATTTCTCGCAGACAACTGACGAAGACGTGCGCGAATTGCTGACCAGCGCCGCGCAAGGCGGGCCTGAGAGAAACCAAAAAGAACAACGATGACAGACGCCGAATTTGTTCGCGAGATCGCACAGCCGCTCTCTGGCGGCGTAAGTGATTATGATGGGTTTCTCGAGCTAATCGGCGGATCTACGAAGACAGATTTGGTAGGGCGCGACCGCCGGGCGCGCCGAATCGCGATTCTCTTCGATCATGAGCGAGGTGCAAATTCAGGTCGGGCGGGCACGTCTCTCGGGAAACTTGCATATTCCTAAGGACGCGGCCGCGCTCGTGCTTTTCGCCCACGGTAGCGGCAGCAGCCGTCACAGTCCGCGGAATCAATTGGTGGCGCGCACACTCAATGACGTTCGACTGGCGACGCTGCTTTTTGATTTGCTTACGCAGGAGGAGGAAGCAATCGACATGCAGACTCGCGAGCTTCGGTTCAATATCCACTTGCTGGCGGAACGCCTTGTTCACGCGACAAAGTGGGCAAAGCAGCAACCACAAACGCGCGATTTGCGGATTGGCTATTTCGGCTCGAGCACAGGCGGCGCTGCGGCACTGGTGGCGGCGGTCGATGTTCCGGAGGATGCAGGCGCGGTCGTATCACGCGGCGGGCGTCCAGATTTGGCGGGTGAAGCTTTGCCAAAAGTGCAGGCACCAACCCTGCTTATTGTCGGCGGCAACGACGACATCGTCATCGAGTTAAACGAGCAAGCACGCGATAGGATGCAATGCGAAGTGAAACTCGAAATCGTTCCCGGTGCGACGCATCTCTTCGAAGAACCAGGGACGCTGGAGACAGTCGCACAACTCGCAAGCAATTGGTTCGTTAAACACATCGGGAACGCTAGCTCACACTAACCGGTCATTCCGAGCGGAGCGAGGAACCTCACAATCGAAGCAATTTGCACACGGATTATCTTGTGTGACGCAGCATCCAGCGAGAGGTCCTTCGCTTCGCTCAGGATGACACCGGCTTCTTATTGGCGCGTGCCTTTATAAGTCACCACACGTCCCCAAAGGCTCTTTGTCCCCCAGATCCCAGCACGCAGGCATTCCAATTGAACGATTTGGCTGTGATCGACAAACAGGTTCACGTCTGCCCCGTAGTTTTTGATGTACCACTCGAACACATCGGGATCGGCGGCCTCAAACATCAGTTTCTCCATGCCGATTTCGTCTACGAATTTCGCGGGAACCTCCGTGCGCTACGGATCGACGTTTTCAGTAATGCCTTCGCTTTCGACCATGATGATCTCTGCACCGGCGTCGAGAAATCGCTTTGCCTGGGCGATGGCCCAGCTCGGGTCGCGAGTACCTTCCGCCTTCAGCCCGGCAGATGCTGTTGCGCCGCCCGCGCCAAATTGAATCCCCACTTCCGGTTTCGCTTTTAATCCGGATTTGCGAACCAATTCAATAAGCCGCAGCCAATCATCCGTCGGGATCGAGATGAACCCCGCCGAGATCTCGATGATATCGAACCCGAGCTTTTTGCATTGGGCGACATACTGCCGCACGGCGTCATCACCTTGCACGAGAACGCGTTCGATGAAGCCACCGGTTGAAACAATGACATCACGTTGATGGCAAAGCTGGATGATGTTTCGGACCGCCGTTTTTGGCATGAGCGTGAACGAGCCGCCGGCAAACTTTAGCGAATCGACGTAGGCGCCCATCGTTTCGAATAGATCTTCAAGGTAACGCCGGCCAATGACGGAGTAATATGGTCCACGGATCTCCGTTAAACCGCGCTTCCGCGGCTTATTTTCCCGCTCATTGACTCGCAGGAACGGAAAACTGCGTTGGGTCGGTCTCGATTCCATTCGTCTCAATAAGGAACGGAACGTGACGCGTGAATGGTCGTCTGGGGAGCGCACGCGTTCTGTGTGCGGGCGAGCGCGTCTTCGCGATTGCGAACTTTGCCTGGCACGTCAATTCACGACCGATCTCGCACAGAGGAAGACCGTTTCGAGAAGCTGCGATCTGTAGCTGGAGTGCTGCAGTGCGTAACCGGCTCAGGCGCTCCTCCCGGCGCAGCTTACGCCGGCAACACCGTTGAGAGAGTCACTTCGTTGTCGATGGTTTGCTCAAGAACGTTTTCAACCGTGGCGCCGACTTTCGATCCATCCCGATCAACTATCCAGACCTGATGGCCTTGCTCGAATGAGCCGCGGGTCATTACCTTGAGCAAAACGCCCTCCTCGGTAGCTGGATTTTTGAGTACCTCCACACAGATTGCATCGGTTTCACCAAAATCCACCTGCAGCCTCAGTTTATCGTCTATTTTCGGCATCTTCATTACCACGCAAGTCCGATATGTGACGTAAAACTAAATCGCCGCTCGCGGGTCTTGCGAGCGTGTCGGCGCCCACAAACGAATCTGCCTAACGTGTCTCCACCAGTTCGCGCGGCTGTGTGACATGCGCTTTGGGCTTGTCGCGCTTCAGCACGCGATACAGGAACCAAACAATAAAACAGTTCGCCAGCAGAATCAGCAGACCCGCCAAACCCGGGCGATGCCACAGATGACGGATTTCTAACGGAATTAGCGCCGCGGTCGCGAAAATCATTAGGAACTCCGCCCAGCGTTGCTGCAGGTAAACGCCGATTCCCTCGGTGAGAAAAACTGCCGTATAAAAAAGCGCTAAAAAGCCAGTAGCTCGGAGCGCGCCGCCTGCGAGCACGGCTTGTAGTTTATGGAGCAGATAGGCGATCGCCTTGCTATGCTCCAGCAGGATTTCGTCAGCAGTCCAATTCGACAGGGCGTCCATCCAGCGTGTCCGCGCGTTGAGAGAAAGGAGTGAAGCACCAAGGACCAGGACGAGTACGCCCTTGGCTATTTTGAAGAGCGCGATCAGCTTGAGATAGCGGACGCGACGCTGGCCTTGCAAAATGGCAGGCTCGTGCGCCGGTTTATCCATTCTTCAACTCTTCGCCGAAACTACGTCATTCCGCAATGATCGGTCTTTCGCGGCAGCAGATTTCCAATTTGTTACCATCCGGGTCCTCGAAGAAAAACGCATAGTAGCCGCGACTGTAACCGCTACAGATTTCCGGACCTTCGAGCGCCTTGCCGCCGGCCTTACGCACCAACTTCGCAAGCCGATCCACTTCTTCGCGAGTATCTGCCCAGAACGCGATGCGTGTCCGGTTGGGCTTATGATTCTTGTCCGGTGAGAAGCAAAAGAATTCCGACGGCCTATCACCGCCGGCAGAGTAAAAAGTATGGTAGTATCGCCCCGGTTTTTCCTGAACAAATCCAAGCTGCGGCAAGAATTTTCCGTAAAACTTTCTTGCCACAGCCATGTCTTTCACTCGTAAGTCGATATGATCAAAGCAACGCTTTTTCACTTTGTGATTCTCAAATGGTTCGCGTCCCAATTCAATTGTCTGTGATGCAGGAACTTTTCGCAGAGCAATTGCAGGCGCTGCGTGCCCGTTCGTTGGACCGCCATCTTCGCGAAATCAGCAGTGCGCAAGGACCCGAAGTTGAAATCGCAGGCCGCCGTTTCATTAACTTCTCGTCAAACGATTATCTGGGTCTCGCAAACGATCCTCGATTACGCGAGGCAGCGACTTCAGCGATTGGCGAATTTGGCGTCGGCGTCGGCGCATCGCGCCTGATCAGCGGAACGCAATCACCCCATCTGCGTTTGGAAGGCGCACTGGCGAAATGGAAAGGAACCGAATCCGCACTTTGTTTCAGCAGCGGATATGCCGCGGCGCTTGGAACAATTCCTGCCCTGGTCGCCAAAAAATGATGTCGTTTTGCTCGACAAGCTCTGTCACGCCTCGCTGATCGATGGCGCAAGACTGAGCGGTGCGGTCCTGCGCGTGTTTCCACACAATCATGTGGGCAAACTGGAGAGTCATCTCGATTGGGCTCGCCGTGAACATCCGGGCAGGCGCGTTCTCGTCATCACTGAGTCCGTCTTTTCGATGGACGGGGATCGCGCGCCGTTGCGCGAGTTGGTTGAAATAAAAAAACGGTTCGGTGCGATGCTTATGCTCGATGAAGCACACGCCGTTGGCGTAATCGGCCCAAATGGACGCGGCCTCGCAGCGGCCGAAAACTTAAGCGAGGAAGTCGATGTACAGATGGGAACACTGAGCAAGGCGCTCGGGGCGAGCGGCGGATACATCTGCGGCGCATGCACGCTCATCGAATGGCTTATCAACCGCGCCAGGTCGTTCATTTATTCCACTGCGCCGCCGCCAGCAATCGCGGCAGCCGCCCTCGCGGCAGTCGATTTTCTTTCCTCGCCAGAAGGCGAGGAGCGAAGGCTTTCGCTTTGGAAAAGAATTAGATTGATGCGTGAGCTTCTTCCTCGGTTGAAGGTTGGAAGGTCGCCGTTGAGCGTTGGACGTTTGAACAACAGCAATCAATGCTCAGCGCTCAATGACATTGGCAGCGCGATTTTCCCACTGATCGTGGGCGACGAGAAAGCCGCACTCGATCTTGCAGCCGGGTTGCAAAGCGAAGGATTTCTCGTTCCAGCAATTCGGTATCCTACCGTGGCCAAAGGCTCCGCGCGATTGCGCATAACTGTGACTGCCGCGCACGAACCAGCCCAAATCCGAGCGCTGTGTCAGACGATCGAACGGCTGCGCTGCCGATGAAAGCTTTAATCCGTCAGGAATCGCTCCAAGATTGGTTTCAGTTTTTCGACCGTAGCTTCGGGCCAAAGCCTACGATCGGTAATCAGCGCTGTGTTGAGGGAGAAATGCTCCGGCCAATTCGGCTCCGTCGGGATTTGTGGGATCGCCTGCAGGATTACCTTCCTCGCCGTTTCCGCATTTGCCATTAAATGACTGAGAACAATTTCTGCCGAGACTGGTTCTTCTTCTATTTTCCAGCAATCGTAGTCGGTTATCATCGCCATTGTCGCGAATGCGATCTCCGCTTCGCGGGCAAGTTTTGCCTCCGGTAGATTCGTCATCGCGATCACATCGAAACCGTTGCGATGATTGAATTCCGATTCCGCGCGCGTGGAAAACGCAGGGCCATCCATGTTCACGTAGGTTCCACCGTTATGCACGGCAACATTGAGAGATCTCGCTGATTCCGCCAGAAGATTGCGGAGGTTCGTGCTGATTGGCTCAGCAAACGCGATGTGCGCGGCAATGCCCTCGCCAAAAAATGTGTGCACTGCGCGCCCGCTGGTTCGGTCATAAAACTGCGAAGGCAACAACACATCTCGCGGCATATATCTTTCCTGCAGACTGCCCACCGCTGCCACGGAGATAATCCAGCGAACGTTCAGAGAACGCAGCGCATAGATGTTGGCCCGGTGATTGATTTCGTGCGGCAAGATCCGGTGACCGCGGCCATGTCGCGGCAAGAAGTAGACGTGGCGTCCGCTAATCTTTCCGGCAACGAGCGCGTCCGACGGTGGCCCGAATGGGGTGTCGATGTTGAGTTCGTTGGTATCACGCAATTCTTCCATTTGATAGAGACCGCTGCCGCCAATGATTCCAATTGCCGGCGGTTCGTCCTTCTTCTCAGGCATGCCGCGATTTAAGACACGAATATACGATTTGTCACGAACCTAGGGGAATTGATCCATGCGAGGGCGCGAAATTCGTGCCCTCCTTTGGACTGAAGCAGCCTGGGCGTGTATTGTTTTCGCCCGTCCATGCCGAAATTTTTCATCAAGACTTATGGCTGCCAGATGAACGAACGCGACTCGGAACAGGTCGCTCACTCTCTCATCGCCCGAGGGTATGAGCGCGTCGCGCACGAAACGGAAGCTGATGTCGTGCTTTTGAACACATGCAGCGTGCGCGACATGGCCGATCAGAAAGCGGTCGGCAAAATGGGAATGCTCGGCCGGTTGGCGAAAGAGCGGCCGCACATGCTTTTTGGTTTCCTCGGTTGTATGGCTCAGGCACGGGGCGAGTCGTTGTTGAAAAATTTGCCGCACGTCGATCTGGTGGTTGGCACGCAAAAATTTCACCGCGTTGCAGATTACGTGGAAGAATTGGTGGCGAAAAAAACGGCGCGCTCTGCGATCGCGCCCTATCAGAATCGCGCAATGGACGATCTGCGTTTTTCAATCGTCGATACTGCGGAGGAACCAGGGTCGCAATCGACGATTCGCGATCAACAGCTGGCGCCGAGGCAGAGCACTGCGTTCGTCTCCATCATGCAGGGATGCAACATGCATTGCACGTTTTGCATCGTCCCGCAGACGCGCGGCGCAGAGCGCAGCCGTACCGTTGCAGAAATTGTCGGTGAAGCGCGAGAGTTGGTGGCGCGAGGTGTGAAGGAAGTCACATTACTTGGACAAATTGTGAACTTGTATGGACGTCACGAATTTCCGAAAAGCGATGGCAAAAGTCCATTTGTGCAGTTGCTGGAAGCGGTGAATGAAATTGACGGCTTGGAGCGGCTCCGGTTCACCTCTCCGCACCCCATCGGTTTCCGCGACGACTTGATCGAAGCGATCTCGCGTCTTCCGAAACTGGCAGAGCACGTCCATCTGCCGTTGCAATCCGGCTCCAACAAAATTCTCAAGGCAATGCACCGAGGCTACACGGCGGAGAAATACGTCGATCTCGTCCGCCGCATCCGACACGCACGCGAAGGCATCTCAATTACCACCGACATCATCGTCGGATTTCCAGGTGAGACCGAAGAGGATTACAAACAGACGCGAGATTTGGTTGAAGAAATCCAGTTTGATAATGCGTTTGTTTTTCGCTATTCGCCGCGGCGCGATACTCCGGCTGCGGAGGTGCCAGATCAAATCGATGAGCACATCAAAGAACAGCGCAATCAGGATTTGCTCCGGGTGGTTAACGAATCAACGCGCCGCTCTGGGCAGTGTCTCGTGGGACGCTCTGTTGAAGTTCTTTGCGAAGGCCCGAGCAAGACCAATTCAGCGCGGTTGATGGGCCGGACGCGCACAAACAAGATTGTCGTCTTTGAGGGCAGCGAAAAACTGATCGGAGAAATTATTGATGTACACGTGCAACACGCCAACGGGTTCAGCTTGTACGGGGCGCCGCTCCTGAAAGATCGCAGCACTTTTTAAGTTGCATCCGCCAAAGGGCGAGTTGAAAATTCGCCGCCCGCCGGACGAATCCGCCGTGGCGCACTTCTGCCGCCAGTGATTTACCATCTCTCTTTACAAGCTGCTGGAATCATCGCGGGCGTACTTCTCGTTTTGATCAGTCTGCCTGGTTTGCTAAAACCGAATCTTGCCAGCGTTGTACAAAAATTTCCGCGATCTCACGTGACGGGGGTATTTTTGCTAACCATTTGCCTTGTCTGGACGTTCTGGCTTCTCTCGACCATCCAGATGGGTGAATTTTCCGCGTTTCGGCGTCCCCTGCTCATTGCATTGCCCATCGGCTACGGACTCGCGCTGCGTTTTGTTGGAGAATTCCTCGCCGTGCGCGCTCTTGGAATTCTTTGTCTGTTGGCCGCGGAGCCACTGCTCGACGCGGCCTTTCTTCGCTACGAGACAAGCCGCTTGCTCGTAACTGTGCTCGCTTATTTCTTGATTCTTGCCGGTCTCTTCTGGGTCGCGATCCCGTACGTGCTGCGTGATCAAATCAATTGGACCGCGCGCAGCACGTTTCGCTGGCGCTGTTTGCATGCTATCGCGCTGATTTACGGCTGCGCGATTCTCACATTCGCGTTTACCCACTATTAGGAATATAGGGCTTTTGCTCTGTGGGCCTGGCGGAGATGTTCTCCGCTTTCTGGACACGGCGGCTTGAAAACCCGCTGGGCAGTACAGACTGAAAGTCTATGTTCCAACGCATTCTCGTAATCCGTGGCGGCGCAATCGGTGATTTCATTCTTACCCTTCCAGCGCTCAAGGCGCTCCGCGAGGCTCATCCTGATGCGCACATTGAGATTCTTGGTTACAAGCATATCGCGATGCTCGCTGAAAATCGGTTCTACGCGCAAGCAGTTCGCTCAATTGAACACGGACCTCTCGCCAGCTTCTTCGCGAGAAATTCGGAGATACCGCCGGAATTGGCAGGTTATTTTGCGAGTTTCGATTTGATCATCAGCTATCTGTATGATCCGGATCGAATCTTTGAAAGCAACCTCCACCGGTGTGGTGTTGAAAATCTGCTCTGCGGACCGGCCAAGGTCGTCGAAAAGAGCAGGCATGCCGCGAGGCAGCTAGCGCGACCCATCGAGGAGTTAGGAATCAAAATCGGCGATCTTACTGAAAAAATTTTCTTTTCCGATGAGGATCGTCAGTTCGCTCGAGAGTTTCTCCGGGGTTCATCCCAATCGATTGTCGCGATTCATCCTGGAAGCGGCAGCCAGGAAAAAAACTGGCCGGTGCAAAATTGGATCGAGTTATTCCCAAGCAACGGCCATTTCTCAGCCGCGAAAGACGAATCGGGGCGAATGGGAAAGCAGCTCTCTCTTATCGTCGTCTCAGGCGAGGCAGACAACGCGCAGACCGCGCAATTGGAGCATGAGTGGAAGGATGGCGATGTTCGCTTCGCAAAAAACTTGTCACTACCGCATCTGGCCGCAGTCCTCGAGCACATAACCTTTGTAGGACACGATAGCGGAATCTCGCACCTTGCCGCCGCCACAGGCGCAAACTGCATTTTGCTCTTCGGTCCGACCGATCCCAACGTTTGGGCGCCCAGGAACAAAAATGTGCGCGTTCTTCACGCGCAAAGCGGCAGACTAAGCGATCTGGACATCGCACAAGTTCGAGCAGCACTGACGACAGCCTTGCGTTCGACTCTTTCAAGAGCGTAATGACAGTTTTCTCTTACACATGTCACACAAGAGTGACTCTCCCAGCCGGTGCGACCGGTTCGCAAAAGGACTTGGATTTCTTAGGCCTTAATCTTCGTAGCCGTTCGGAAATTTCTCGTGCCATTTCCACGCGCTCTCGACAATTGCCTCCAGCGACTGGAATTGCGGTCGCCAACCGAGTTCTTTTTTGATCTTTTCCGAAGATGCGATAAGCCGGGGCGGATCGCCCGGCCGGCGCGGCTTTTCGATTGTGGCGATCTTTCGTCCGGTGATTTTACCGCAAGCCTCGATTACTTCGCGAACGCTGGAGCCGCCGCCGGTGCCGAGGTTGTAAAATGCGCTGCTAGGCGCGCCAAGCGCCAGGACGTGTGCTCGCGCAAGGTCAACGATATGGATGTAGTCACGAACACATGTTCCATCTGGAGTCTCGTAATCGGTGCCGTAAATTTCGACATTCGGTTTTCGGCCCAGCGCGACCTTAAGCACGTTGGGGATCAAATGTGTCTCCTGCCGATGATCTTCACCGAACTCCTTAGTCGCACCAGCTGCGTTGAAGTAACGCAATGACACGAACTTTAATCCATGGATCCGATCGTACCATTGCAGGATTTTTTCGAAAGCGAGTTTCGATTCGCCATATGGATTAATCGGACGCGCGGGCGTCGTCTCCTCGATTGGCAACCGCTCGGGAAATCCAAAAATCGCGCAAGTCGATGAAAAAACGATTCGCTGAACGCGCGTTGCGATCATGGCATCGAGCAGGTTCAACCCGTTGCAAATATTGTTGCGAAAATACTTCGACGGATCGCGCATCGATTCCCCAACGAGCGCGTTTGCTGCAAAATGCATCACGGCGTCCGGGCGCGCATCGGACAGCGCAGCCTGGATTTGCTCGCGGTTGGCCAGCTCGCCTTGAATGAAGTTAGCGCGTGAATCGACTGCGCGCCCGTGTCCTTCGGTCAGATTATCGAAGATGGCTACTTCGTGGCCCTCATCCAACAATAGCTCAGCGCAAACGCTTCCGATATAACCGGCGCCGCCAACAACGAAAATTCTCATGCGCCGGGAAAATGCGGCGCGATTGGCCTTAAATCAAAGCGAACTACGAGGAGGAGAGGTTTGTGCGACGGTCGTTTTCGGCTTTTTCTTCTCGAGAGCCGTCACCATCTGCTGCACGCGACGATGTTTGCAGCGCGGTGCGAGCACTTTCAAACTTTGTTCCTCCGATCCCCATTGCAAGATGTCGATGTCCACGTGGCGGACGCCCCAACGTCTCATTTCCAGTCGGCTCGGTTTATACAGGTCGATGGTATCAGTCCCGACGAGCGCCCACCCATAATCGTCGATAACGTATTCCTCGTTTGTCGAGGCGATGCGAAATCGTGTGCCGAGCGGATAACGCGACCAATCAGACGCAGCACTCATCACTTTATCACCGGAAAGACGACAGCCGATTGCGTTGTGGCATCCGCTTCCCTCACTATGCGTATAGGCAGTAGTGCGGACGTTTCGTATGTGGCCCGCGCTGCTAACGCTCGGTTTCGACTGCGTGGCACAACCAACGACTAAGCAAGCGCCAGCTGCTGCCACCGTAAGGTTAAGGCACTTCGGCATTGGCAATATTACGCCCTCAATACCAGCCCAAGCGGACAAGGGCAAGCATAAATTTAAGAAAATTCCCTAGGGCGGAATGGCCGATCCAAGTGACTCTAGATTCTGATTTGCCGGACGGCATCAGCGATGCCTACTACAGCATCAATGTGTCGCTGTTTGTGTCAGCTGGCTCGTGCAATGTGGGCAACGCGTCGCCTTGATGGGAATAGTCATTGCACAAGCCGGGCACTCCTTGGAAACCGGAGCCGCGGTTGGCCCGGGGCGCTTCATTTTGTTCACCCCTTTGACGATGAGGAAGATCGCGAAAGCGACGATGAGAAAGTTTATCAATAGCGTGATAAAGCTGCCGTAGTTCCACGTGATCGCGCCCGCCTTTACTGCGTCAGCAGGAGTCGCAAACGTTGCGCCGCCTGGCGCAGGTTTGAGCACGAGGAATTGATTGGAGAAA
>CAVRCO010000004.1:0-19034 GCA_963719605.1 uncultured Verrucomicrobiae bacterium | reverse complement strand
CCCGAGCCGGACGTACTCGGCCGCGTGGGCGGGAGGCTCGGAATGATCTGAGGATTCCATTCCGAGTAAGATAGCAGCTATCGAGAAATCAGATCAAAATTAGTAGGCGAGCGTGCCGGAACACTGTCTCTCTCGAACGAGAAAGTTCAACCGGAGACCAACAGAATCCTTTTCTGCAGCGGCAGGCGTGCCGGCTGCAATTTTATTTGAACGCGGGCGCCCGCCCGCCACTACAGCTTGGCGCGGCGACGCCACAGCCCGACGATCGAAATGATGATCAGTATCGCACCGAAAGTGCAGACGATCGCTGCACCGGACGGCAAGTCCCACCAGTAGGAAAGAAACAATCCGGCGACGCCGCCGAGAAGCGCGATGAACCAACCGATGAGCAAGCGGTTTGCAGATTCGCGGCGCCAGATTGATTCCGCAAACCGCCGGAACAATCAAATAACTAAAGACGAGCAACACGCCTGCGATCCGGACGAAGCTCGTCACGACCAAGCCAAAAATGGCATAGAAGAAAAAATCCCACCAGCGCACCTGCAATCCTTTCTGGTAGGCGCAGTCACGATCGAACGACACCAGCAGGAAATTTCTGCGAAAAACGAAATGAAAGACACCGACAGCGACAAATAACGCGAAGCGCTTCCAAACTTCTCGCGGTGTGACCAGCAAAATATTTCCGACCAGCATGTTTTTGATTTCCTCGTCGCCTTCCGCCGCCCGACTGAGCAGCAAGACCGCCGCCGCGGCCGCCACGACATAAGAAATTCCGATGACCGCTTCCTGTGGAATTTGGCTCGAACGTTTTCCGTCACAGAAAAAATCGCTCGCGCCGATCAATGTGAAGTCCAGCGCGATGCTGAAAGTTGTCCAGCTTTCGAAGATCGAGATGGAACAGCACGGCGAGACAAATTCCAAGCGACGCCATTTGAGCCATGGCGATGTCGATGAAAATGATGCCGCGTTGAACGACGTGCAGACCGAGATAAACCAGCAACCACGGCAACAGCACGCAGGCCACGATCGGCCAAAACATTACCTCCCACATGGCTATTTCAGCGCCGCTGCAAGTCGGGAGACGAGTGTGTCGATCAACTTGACGTAACTGTCCGTGCCCGGCAAGCCACCCGGGAATTGTGAAAACTCCACGACTTTGGCGCCGGTCGAGCTCGCAACTTTCTCCGCGATTCGCCGATCGTGAAATGGCTCGACAATAATCGCTTTGATGTGCTGCGCTTTCATCTGCGCGATCACTTCGGCGAGATGCGAAGGCGACGGCGGAATTCCCGGCTTTGGTTCGAGGAAGATATCGATGTTGAGGCCGAAACGGTGCGCGAAGTACGGCCACGAATCGTGATATGCGACGACATGTTGGCCGTGAAACGGCAAGTAACGCCGCGCCCCACCCCTGTAATTTTGCGTTAATGGTGGCCTCGAATTTCTTGTAGTTCGCTTCGTAAAACGCGGCGTTTGCCGGATCGAGAGCGGAAAATGATTGCGCGATATGTTGCGCAATCGCCTTCGCGATGATCGGATCGACAGTGAAATGCGGATTGCCGAGCGCGTGCACGTCGCCAGCGGCGCGCGTGACGTTTGTCGGCACGTTCATGAGACGAATTCCTTCCGAAGCCTGAACGCGTCCCGGCTTGCCGATCTCGATTTTTGGGTTGCGCGCGTTTTGCAAAAGTGGCGGCAACCATCCAAGCTCAAGCTCCGCGCCGCCGTCGATCAAGACATCGGCGTTACGTAACGACACCACGAAACTTGGGCGCGCATCGACGAAGTGCGGATCTTCAGTTGGTTTGGCTAAAACGACGAGATTGACCTTGTCTCCGCCGATTTCGCGGGCGAGCGACCCGAAGTCAGGCAACGTCGCGACGACGTTTAAGTTTTGCATGCGCCGAGAAAGTGCAGGCGAGAATTGCAGGCAGAAGTAAAAGAATTTTTTTCATGAGCTAAAATTTGTGAGCACCGTGAGCGCCGAGAATGAATTCCCACTGGAGAAAGACCGACTCGACTTCCCGCGCAGAGAGGAAAAAGTTCTGCTCCAGAAAATCCTGATTGTACTGCAATCGGATTTTTGAAAATTCAGTGGGATACCAGGTCAGATTGGCGCTGAGCCGCCAACGTGATTGCCGATCTAAGTCGTCGGTAAACTTGGAATCCTGCATGTCGACATAATCGCCACGAACGCCAGCGACCCATCCTTTTTTAAATCCCCACAGCACCTGCGAATACAGTCCCCAATCGTGAAACGTTTCCGCGACAGGAAACGAGTCATCAGCGCCCATGGCCGGCTTGGAAACGGCGATACATGAATTCCGTCTGCCATTTCACAAACGGAAAACCCGCCTTCGGCGCGGGAGCTTTTCCATTTGTAAAGAAGATCTGCGCCGTAAATCTGAGTTCGCGAATTTGCGCCGGTCTCGTTGGAACCAAACGCGCCCGAAACGCCGGCCAGCACGGTCTGCGTGTCGCTCAAATTAAAGGAATTTTCGAAGCGCGGAATCCAGACGAAATCCTGCAAGCCGCGCGCCTCACGATCGGTCGTTATGCGGTCGAAAAACATTCCGTTGTCACCAGGATTCCGAAACGAAAATCCTGTGCTGCCGCGTCCATTTTGCGACGCAAAGATTAACTGCGAATACCACGGTAGAGGCAACGTCCAGGAAGTTTGCGCGCCGACGCCGCGCAATCCGTCGGGCCCGAGAAACAAGCCGTTGACGAGAGGCGTATCTGCGAAGTCCCAAGTGTGCGGATGAGTCGGGTTCAGCCGGCCGAAGGCGGCAAAGAATTGCCCCGCTTTCAATTGCAGGTTGAACGGTAGACTGGTCGTTTGCATGAACGCTTCTTCCACTTCGACATCGGTTTGGTTGTCGTTGTCCAACTTGAAAACGATGTTGGCGAAACCTTCGAAGTAAGGATCGACCGCACCGTCAAACGCCAGCTCGATGTTGCGAGCATTGAAGCCGCGTTGCTGCGGATCGTGGTCGCCGACCTCGATGTTATTGAGATCGCGTCGCGCTGGAATAAGCCAGCGCAAACAATCCGTCTAACGAAATGTTCATATAATTTTTCCCGCCGCCGATCGTGATTGGCTGCGTTAACGATGCGCCGATGCCCGTGCTTGAGATCGTTTCCGGTGCCGATGTCACGACTGAGGTGTCGGTTGTCGGAAAACCTCCCGCGGCAGGGGTGCCGCTTGACGGCAGGCGCAGTTGTCGATGAAACAACCGATGTGTCCTCAGTTGGAAAACGAGCTGCCGCGCTCCCAGCGGGCACGGGCGAACTCTCGGCGCCCGCGATGGGAGAAGGCTCCGGATTTTGCGGAAGCCCAGACTCACCAGTAAGGTTTGCCTTTTCCAACGCGGCCTGCTGATCTTTCACTTGTTGTTGCAACGTTTTCACCGTCTCGGTGAGGGATTGCACTTGCTGCCGCAACGCCTCGACATCACTCGCGGTAGCGGGCGCTGAATTTGAGACTACTGGCGTTGGCGAGTTCGGACTCGGTGTCGTGTTCTGCGCGGAAGCAATGCCCGTCGGCAGAATCGCCAGCGTTACCAAAATAATTTTTTTCATTCAAAACTCCTGAATTAAACCTCGGGCGTCAACGCCCGAACAATTCAAACCGTGCTCCGTTCGGCGCGCGTTGATCCAGCGGCGTTAAGGAACGCACTAAGCGCCGCTATCCACCTCAGGCGGAAAGAATCAACGCTTTCAGGAGTGCGCAGGGGGCGCGTGCTCGAGAACGCGTGCGCCAAGAAATGGCGATTCGACCCAGACGGGATTAAGAACAAGAATCCTCGAAAATTGTACGGCTGTTGCCGGCGCAATCATTAGCGGCGCAGCAGCGCTGTGGTGACAACTGCCAGAAACGATCAGCGTAACCGCGCATTCATGAAGCGATGCGCCCGCGGGATGAAGTCGTTCGTGTAAATTCGGCGCGACTGAGAGCCCAGCATTAAAACAATCGCCGCAGCGAGAACAGGCCAGTGATGCCGCCAAACCAGCCCGATCGAAAGCGAAGCGCGCGGCACGGCATCGAGCGCGATTTTGCTTTCGAGCGATTTCTTTCGCAAGGACTTTCTATGCACCGCCGCTACGGGCGGTGCAGGGTAAGCATTGCCCCAGACGACAGGATTCTCCCCCACACCTACTCATGTTAGTTCGAACTCTTCAAAAATCGCGGGTAACCATTCCGTAAAAGACGTGGCGTTGTCGAAATGGCGGCGCTCCGAGGCCTCGCACCATTGGTAGATCTTTGTCGGCAAAGCTCGTGAGATCAAACGAATAGTGACCGAAGCTGCTTCTTCCGTTGAAAACCAGCAGCATCATTTCGACGGTTTTCGCTCGCCGCCTTTGTCCATGGCGAGCAGCTCGGAGACGGTGACGAATTTGAATCCTTTTGCGAGCAAGGCGTCAAAAACCTGGGGCATCGCTGCAATCGTCGGCGGGTGAATGTCATGTGACAAAATGATCGACCCAGGCCGCGCGCCCGCGATGATGCGTTGCGCGACGACGTCAGAGCCGGGTCGCTTCCAATCCAGGGGATCAACGTCCCACAAGATAACTTTGTAGCCGAACTCGTGATTCACCAATATGCGCTGCCGTTTCGTCAACTCGCCATACGGAGGACGCATCAACTTCGGTTTTATACCGGCAGTCTTCTCGATCAAATCTTCGGTCCGCTGAAGCTGGCTTCGAACATTCGCGTCCGAGAGTTTCGCAAGATTAGGGTGCGACCAGGAGTGATTGCCGATTTCATGTCCTTCCGCGACCTCTCGGCGGAGAACGTCCGGGTTCTGTTCGACGCATTCGCCAAGGACAAAGAACGTGAGCTTGATGTGCCTCTCTGCTGCAATCTCCAGCAGCTTGGGCGTGTTGGTCGCGTGCGGGCCGTCATCAAAGGTCATCGCGATATATGGTCCATCGACGTTAACCTCCGAAAACGTAATTTTCTCAGTGCTCGAAGGATTCGGCGTAGGCGAAGTCGCTGCTAATATCGAATCTTGCGCGTCCGCCGAGGCGGCGTACGCCGACCAGATGAGAATGAAAGCATATACAAAAGGTCGGATCATAAGCGTGGCAATGAGCGACCAACCTCAAAACTCGTAGGCAACCGTGCCGTAGAAACCGCGACGCTGGCCGAATTGCGGCGCGAACACACCGATGCCGCTGCCAGAGCGCAGTTCATAGACTTTATCGAACAAGTTCACCACATCGAAACGTATTTTGATGGCGGTTTTTTCCGTGATCTGGATCCGGCGCGACAGGTTCACGTTGAATGTCTCGTAGGGATGGAGTTTTTGCGTGTTGGCAAAACCCTGCCGTAATCCGTTTCCATAGAGTCCGTCGATGCCTGCTCTCCAATCCTTCCATGTGTAGGAAATACCGGACGAACCGGTGAAACGCTGATCGTGGTCGAGGAATACCCAGTTGCTGTGAATGAAATGGAGCTCCTCTGGATCGAACAGAAACTGAGCGGAACTGACAACGTTCCCGCGCGCCCATCCGTAGGCTGCGTTCAGATATGCGGTGAACGGACCGTGATCATAGTTTGCGGTAAATTCGCCGCCGTAAATCTCGCCGCGGTTGTAGTTGAACGACGAAAGAATGAGTGCTTGGCCGAATTGGCCTTCATCGAGAGTGTCATGCGAGCTTTTGTAGAAACCATCGATGCTCACATTGAAACCTTCGGCAATCTTCTGGGTAGCGCCCGCATCGAAATAATGCGCGCGCTCCGATTTCACAGGCGAATCCTTGGTGGTTTTTGACTCGTTAGTCGTGTCGTCGAATTTGGCGATGGTGCCTCTGCTGCACGTTTTCCAGAGGTGGCGGGGTGAAATAGCGTGCGTAACCTGCGTGCAACGTCGTGCCCTTGAGTGGTTCCCAGACGATGTTAAGCCGGGGGCTCAGTTGGTTCTCATTACTGAACGCATCCACCACGTCGAAACGGCCGCCGAAATTGATCGTGAGCTGTTCGAAAGGCTTCCATTCGTCCTGTAAATAAAACCCGTAGAGATAGCCGTATTTGCCATTATTATCGACGATATGGAGAGGAATGTCGCTCGTCTGATTACCATTGGCGTCGGCCGGGAAAACCAGTGTTACCGTTCCGACCGTGGCGTGTTGCGCGATTAAAAAGAAACCGCCGCGGAGCGTGTGTTGATCAGTTAGCTTGTAGCTCGCGTCGAACTCGAGGCCATTTGAGAAAATGTCGCGATCAACGCGCGAGGCAACACCGTTGAAAATGAGATCACCCACATTATCGGGCCGGAACAGGATCGAACTATAAGAAGTGAAAACAGACGCCTGCATGTTGAAAACATCACTCTTCTTTTGATAAGCGAGGATGGCATAGGCGTCCTGTTCGGCCTGGATCTCATTGAGCTTGGCAGAATCAAACGTTGGAACATCTCTGAGGGAAAAGACGGGCGGCAGGCCTGGAGTGTTTGGAATCTGAAAATCACCGTGGTAGCCGCTGGTCAGCAACACGAATCGGCTGGTGTCATCGATAATGTACGAAGAATACCCAAACATTCGATATTGATCGGTGTCGTCATGGATTGGGTCAGAGCTGCTCGTTGGATTCTCGATCCCGATGCCGTTGTGCAGATAACTCCCGGTCCAATAATAATTCAGTTTCCCAGTCACACCCCCGTACTCAAAACTCGGCGTGATGGTATCGAAGCTTCCGCCGTAAACCGTTGCGTCGCCCTGTTGAAAAGTGGCACCGTTTTTCGTATGGATATCGATTATGCCGGTATTGCGAAATCCAAACTGCGCCGGCAGCGCGCCAGTAATGAGCGAAATGTTGTCCGCGAAGCGGGTCTCCAGGACCTGACCAAAACCCGGAATACTTTCCGGGATCAGTACGTCGTCGATGCGGTATTGCAAATTCGCGTGTTCGCCGCGGACATGAAGCTGTCCGAACGAATCCTGCGCGACACCAGGGAAACGCAATATCGTTTGGTTAAATGGAGCGTCTTCGCCCTGCGCCTGCGAATCGAGCCGGTCGGGGCCGACCGTGTAACGGGTCGCACCGAGGCTCGGCACGATTTGCTCACGCGAGATGTCGAACTCCTGACTTTGGACGATGACTTCTTCAGTCGTGGCAGTGCCCGGCGTTGCCGTGGTCGAGGGGACGGGGCTTGGCGCGGTTGTGGCGGCTTCTTGCGCCATTACAATACTCGCCCAGAAAAGCAGCACACTTGCTGCGGTTAAAAATCTTTTCATTGGTAATTGTTTGGAAATTTTGTTTTGAAAATTGAATGGTTCGATTGCCTAACGAATCCGTAAGGCAATATGAAAACGACGGCTTGCACGAGGCGCTGTAGCCACGCCACTGTGCGACGCGCAGTCCCGAGTTGTTAATCACCCGCGCGCCGCGTCGCCCAGAGAGCGACGACTACAGGCTGCGTGCTAACCGCGCGCGGGTGGCGCATGCTCGAAAATGCATGCACCAAGAAAAGGCGATTGAACCCAGCACGGGGTCAACGCCAGAATTTCGGAAAATTGAATGGGAGGGACCGGTGCGCTTACCAACGGCGGATGAGCAGCATGATTGTAGCTGCCGGCAGCGATCATTGTCGCCGCGCAGTTGTGCTCGGCACGATTCGCATCCTTGTGGACGCGCTGATGCAATTGCGGTGAAGCACCCAGCGCGAGCGCCCAGAGGAATCCTCCGGAAACAAGCGCCGCGACAAAGGCGCGTCCGTAGCTATTTGAACGCGCAAACGTGCTCATTGCGCTGCGATCTTCTCTCCGGCGCGGACTTTGCGCAAGCGATTTCCTGCGAAAGTCACAATAGGAAAAGGCCGACTGATCTATTGGGTTTGTTGGCGTGTTGCGAAAGAACCTGAACTCGCGACTCGTCGGAAGTGCGGCAAGCGGAAGGACCAGTGCTTCAGTGATTGGCGGTTTTTTCGCTCGCCAAAACCCTCTTCTGGAACGCGACCGACGATTCCCTCCGGAAGGGTTCGACGCTGCTGACCGGGCCAGAACACGACGCGCGTATGCGCTGTTCTCGGCGTAATGCTCATAATCGCTGGCAACCAGACCGAAGTACAGGTGTCCCAGATGCCGCCAACACTCGAGCATGATCCCCCGATTGAACGGCTGGCCTTTGGCCGTCACAACGATGCAATTGTTCTCGCGCCACGTGCCGGGATCATATTCGCCCCAGTGCAGTTCGAGGCTCTTGAGTCGCAACGCATCGAGGGCGATAAGCAGATCCTCGGACCACTGGTAACAATAACCGCGTTTCCTCAGGCCATGATAAATGAGGAAGTTATTGAAGATCGGCGTCCCAAACATGCGGTATTCTCGCCTGAGCTTGCTTACGGTGGCGAACGCGCAGTCTGCCAGCAGAGTTGCTTCTTCACGATTCACTCTTGGCGAAAGTGACCCGACGTCGCCGGCCAGTTTCCCGGCCTTCGTAACATCACTCTTTTGCACTTGGAATGAAATGGGCTGCTGTTGTTGGTCGCCGAGAGCTGGCCTGGCCCACGCCCCAAAAATTGCGAGCACAGCACCAAAGTAAGTCAGCGATTGAATTTGCGATTTCATAGCGCGCGCCGGGAAAAGTTTTGCTCTACGATCTTCATGTAAAGTGACTTCAACAAAGTCACAAACTCTCTTCGTCGAAAACCCATTATCTGTGTGTATCGTAATTGAAGCAGCGCCAGACGACTCTGATGCCGCCAATGTTTACACGCGTCAGAGAAGATTTGCCTGCTCTTGATTTCAGCGTAATTCTGAAAACTTTTATATGCCCGACCGCGCGTATCTTCATCCAATCGATCCGGAGTTAATTCCCGGCGCGCGCAATGCGATCAATGTCTGTCTTCGATTAAAACCACAGGAGCGGGTCACAATCATTACAGACGCCGCGACGCGCGAGATCGCGGCGGCGCTGCAAACAGAAGTGGAGCGCGTGGGTTCGGATTACAGCTTATTTGTGCTGGAGCATCATGCCCGGCGTCCGCTGAAATTCATGCCGGAGATCATCCTGGACGATCTGGCGCGCTCGCAGGTATCGATCTTCGCAGCCCAAACGCAGCCAGGCGAGCTCCCTGCCCGGACGCAAATGACCAGTGTCGTCAACAAGCATCGGATCCGACACGGTCATATGGTGAACATCAACCGACAAATCATGCTCGAGGGCATGCGGGCCGACTTTGTGAAAGTGGATGACTTGAGTGAGCGCTTGGTCGAACGCGCCCGTAAAGCTGAACGCATCATCTGCAAGACGCCTCACGGCACTGAATTTGAGGCTGAGCTTTCTCCGAAATTGAGATGGCTTAAAACGAGCGGGATCATCACGCGCGACAAATGGGGCAACTTGCCGGGGGGCGAAATTTTCACTGCGCCCATGAACACTAACGGCGTGTTCGTAGTCGATGGCGTGGTGGGCGATTATCTCTGCGAACGCTTCGGCGATCTCGAATCCAACCCGCTTACGATCGAAGTGGAAAATAATCGCATTCGCTCTCTGAAATCGGAGAACAAGGATTTGAGCGACGAATTTCGCGCTTACACCAGCACTGACGAGAACAGCAACCGCGTCGGCGAATTTGCCATCGGCACGAACACCGCGTGCACGCATGTTATCGGCCACATTTTACAGGACGAAAAAATCCCCGGTGTCCACATCGCTTTTGGTCATCCCTATGCCGAGCACACCGGCGCAAACTGGGTTTCCAAGACGCATATCGACTGCGTCGGCCGTGATTTCGACATCTGGTTCGACGGCGAACAGGTGATGCGGGCAGGGAAGTTTTTGGTGTGATTTTGCTGTAACGAGATCGTCGCGGCTAGGCTGCCATTGGACCCGTTGAGCCAATGACGAGCACGAATACGCATGCCGAAGGAAGTCCGCGTTTGCGAATGACCGAAGTCACCGGGCAGATTTTTTCGTCACTGGGACCTCGTCATTCCTTCGTCATTAGCCATTCGGTATTCGTCATTTAAGATATGCAACCTGACTTCGCGCGCAATTCAACGCCGACTTCACGCCGGAGAAATACGGGGCGCTGGTGCGCTGCGTGAATGAAACCGAAAAGTGGCCAGCAGATTTTCGGATCTCAGAAACGCCGATTTTTTTGACGCGCGATTTCACGGATGAAGTCACGCGCGCGGCCAATGCGATTGTCGCTCTCACGCGTACGCTGGAGTTTGCACAGCACGCGGCATCGGCAGTTCCGACAGGTTTGGCAGTCCCGAACGAATCGGCACATCCAAATTTTCTCGTTGTCGATTTCGCGATTTGTGAAGAAGGAAACCGTCTCGTTCCGCGCTTGATTGAATTGCAAGCCTTCCCGAGCTTGTTCGGATTTCAGTTATTGTTGCTGGGTTGCATTCGCAAGGCGTATCCGGCCATTCCGCGCAACTGGACCTCCTCGTTCGGCGGAATCAAAGACGAGGCGTATCTCCATCTGTTGCGACGCACAATTATCGCCGATTCAGCTCCAGAAAATGTCGTCCTGCTCGAGATCGAGCCGGAAAAGCAAAAAACGCGGATCGATTTCGCTGCTACGGAAACCCTTCTCGGTATCTGGCCGGTTTGCGTGACGAAAATCAAAAAGCGCGGTCGCCAATTATTTTATGATCGCGATGGACGCGAAGTGCGGATCGAGCGGATTTACAACCGGGTAATTTTCGATGAGCTAACTCAGAGACCCGATTTGAATCTGCCATTCCGGTTTCAAGATGATCTCGATGTCACATGGGTCGGCCATCCGAATTGGTACTTCCGGATCAGCAAACATTCACTGCCGTTTCTGAAGACTGAACACACTTCGCCAACGTTTTTTGCCGACGAATTCCCGGCCAGCGAAAAGATCGACAATTACGTTTTGAAACCGCTCTATTCGTTTGCCGGTCACGGCGTGGACATGGAGCCAACACGCCAGAAAATCGCTGCTTTGGAAAATCCGCACGAATGGATTTTGCAGAGGAAAGTCGATTACGCCGCGTTTGTGCCGACGGCTGAAGGCCAGAAATCGAAGGCCGAAATTCGCATGATGTTTGTTTGGCCGGAGAACGACCGCGATCCAACCCTGGTAAACAATCTTGTGCGAATGAGTCAGGGCAAAATGATGGGCGTCGATTTCAACATCGACAAAACCTGGGTCGGCGCCAGCATCGCCCTGCACGAGCGTAGCGCACGGATTTCGATACCCCGACGACACTCGCTACGGCTGCTTTTCCATCATTTCTCGCATTTCGGCTGACGTGCGGACGGGGACGATTTCGAATTCCATTAGATCTTTCCAATTGTCGATCCAGCGCTGGAAGAGCGATTCGTCTTCGGCGCGCATCAGTTGCCAGCAGATTTTCAAATCGACATCAATCCAACTGGAAATGTATTCGAGTCCTTCGGGCATCATCCGGCCCTTTTCGCGCAGACGCTGATAGATCGCAGGCGCGTCTTTGAACCGTTCGACCACCATGTACAGCATACGTCGTTCGGGCGCGCGATTACGCCGGTTCGGTTGAAACCGTTGCTTCGCCGGCGCCCTGCTCAAATGCTTGCTCCACTGCTCGCCACGGCAGCATTGCGCATTTGACCCGTTGCGGAAAATTTCGCACGCCTTTCATAACGCGGAGATCACCCAGCATTTTGGGCGCTTCCTCTGCGTCATTTGTCACCAGATCGTGGAATGCACGGAGCATTTCGATCGCTTCAGGGCGACTTTTCCCCTTGAGTTTCATCGTCATCAATGACGCTGACGCCTGGCTGATCGCACATCCGGTCCCAGTAAACTTGATGTCCTCCAATCCACCACCAGCATCGAATTTAACTGCGAGATGAATTTCATCGCCGCACGCCGGATTATCGCCATGCACACGAACCGCGGCATCGGGCAGCTCTCCGAAATTCCGCGGCCGGCGCGAATGATCGAGAATGACTTCCTGATATAGCTCTTCGATTTCCGGGATCATGAAAAGAAACGCACAGCCTTTTGCAGGATTTCAATCATTCGATCGATTTCCTCCGTCGTGTTGTAAAAATAAAAACTGGCGCGCGTCGTCCCCGACACACCAAACCGTCGCATCAACGGCTGGTTGCAATGATGTCCGCCTCGCAATGCCAGTCCGTATTGGTCGGCGAACGTGGTGAGATCGTGCGGATGCGCCGCATCCATCACAAATCCAACCAGCGCGCCACGCTCCCCGGCTGGTCCAAAAACACGTGTCCGCGGTAGTTCGTTCAGGCGATCGAATGCATAGCGGGCCAGTTGCGAGTCATGTTCGAAAATCGCCGCGCGTCCGATTCCATCAAGATAATCAATCGCCGCGGCGAGACCGATGGCATCCGCGATATTTGGCGTGCCAGCTTCGAATCGATGCGGCGCTTTCTTAAACGTGCTCTTTTCCAAAGCGACGCTCACGATCATTTCGCCACCACCGTGCCAGGGCGGTATGGAATCCAAAATCTCCTTTCGCGCATAAAGCACGCCGATCCCAGTCGGTCCACACATCTTGTGTCCGGAGAAGGCCAGGAAATCGCAGCCCAACTCCCGCACGTTGATCGTTAAGTGTCCCACGCTCTGTGCCGCATCCACCAGCGTAAGGGCGCCTACAGCGTGCGCTTTCTCGCACAACTCGGCCACAGGATTAATTGTGCCCAGAGAATTCGAGATGTGTGTAAAGGCAAAGAGCTTTACCTCAGGTGTAAGTAACGCAGGCAGCTGTTCGAGATCCAAAGTTCCGTCATCGAGAACCGGCACAAAACGCAGCCGCGCTCCCGTTCGTTCCGCTAACAATTGCCAAGGCACAAGATTGCTGTGGTGCTCCATTTCCGTCAGGAGAATGACGTCCCCTTCGCGAACAAATTTTCCGCCCCACGCCTGGGCCACCAGATTGATGCTCTCAGTGGTCCCGCGTGTGAAGATGATTTCGTCTGCGCTCGGGGCACCGATGTATTCCGCAACTCGCTTCCGCGCCTTTTCGTAAGCTTCTGTCGCGCGCGAACTCAGAGTATGCAGCCCACGATGGACATTTGCATTCTGATGTTCATAGAAATTCCGAAGTGCCTCGATCACGGCCCGCGGCTTCTGTGAGGTCGCCGCGCTATCAAAATAGATCAGCGGATGGCCATGCGCCTGTTCGCGGAGGATCGGGAAATCTTCGCGAAGGCTCTTCCAATCCACGGTGGTGTCGGCAACCTTGTGCACTCCATAATCTGCTCCGCGCACGGCAACGCGCTACTTTATTTGAAGACGAGCGAGGTTTCGGTAACAGCCGCTCGAAGGTGGAACGCGTTGTCCTCAACGCGTTGGCTAAGTTATTGCGGCTTTGCCGTCCGATTTTCTTGCGCCCTCAGCGACTGCTCGAACCATCGTCTTCGGAGAAGCACGATCCACCTTTGCAGGCATGTCTGTTTACCGCTATTTCAACTCTTGGTTCACTTCTGCGAAGGCGTTGACAGCAAATTCCAAATCTTCGCGCGAATGCGCTGCTGACACCTGTGTGCGGATCCGCGCCGTGCCATGCGGGACGACAGGGTAAAAAAAGCCGATGACGTAAACGCTTTTCTCAAGCATTCGAGCGGCGAACCTTTGCGACTTGGCAGCGTCACCAATCATGATCGGGACAATAGGGTGAACGCCGGGCTTGATCGTCAGGCCACGCTCTGTCAACGCGGCACGGAAATACGTTGTGTTTTCTTCAAGCTTGTCGCGCAGTTCAGTGGATGCGCTGAGAAGCTCAAGCGCCTTCAGTGACGCCGCGACCACAGGCGGTGCGATCGTGTTGGAAAACAAATACGGACGCGAGCGTTGCCTTAACAGACCGACAATTTCTTTGCGCCCGCTGGTAAAACCGCCGCTCGCGCCGCCGAGCGCCTTTCCAAGTGTGCCAGTGATGATGTCGATCTTGCCCATCACACTGCGATATTCGTGTGTGCCTCGTCCTGTCTTACCGAGAAATCCGGTCGCGTGCGCGTCGTCGATCATCGTAAGCGCGTCGTATTTTTCTGCGAGCTCAACAATCGACTTGAGCTCAGCAATGGTTCCGTCCATCGAGAAACAGCCATCCGTGGCGATGAGTCGAAAGCGCACATCCTTTGCAGCGCGGAGTTGCGCTTCGAGATCGGCCATGTCGTTGTGTTTGTAACGAAAGCGTTGCGCTTTACACAGCCGGATGCCATCGATGATGCTGGCGTGATTCAGTTCATCACTAATCACGGCGTCTTTGTCGGTGAGCAGCGTCTCGAACAAGCCGCCGTTTGCATCGAAACAGGATGGATAAAGAATCGTATCTTCGGTGCCGAGGAATTTGGTAAGCGCTGCTTCGAGTTCCTTGTGAATGTCCTGTGTGCCACAAATAAAACGCACACTCGCCATTCCAAATCCGTGCGTCTCGAGAGCCTCTTTGGCCGCAGCGATCAGCGCGGGATGATCTGCGAGCCCAAGATAATTGTTCGCACACATGTTGAGCACCCGTTTGCCGCCCGTGATCGCAATGTGCGCGTCCTGCGGACTCGTGATGACACGCTCGGTTTTAAAAAGACCTTGCGCCTTAATTTCTTCGAGAGTTTGAGCGACCTGATTTTCGAATTCCGAGACCATTTAGTCGACAGATTACACAGATTTCGGCCGGACGGAAAAGAAAGACGAAGCCGTAGAATGGAGCCACTGGGAAGCGAACGACATGGACGGGCAGACCGGAGGGCGAGCGAATGGGAATTCGCGAGGCTTTACGCGGATTAATAAAATGGCGAAGCAGGAGTGTCGAATCACAAGGAAATTGAGCTTCGACTTATCCCCATTGTCGGTGCCAGGTTTTGAGGCACAACCGTAACCTCCTAGCAAAAACATCTTAAATAGGGTAACAATATACTTGACTCACCCTAATGGATGCTTGAACTAAAGAGAAGTGACAGGGCGGCAGCACTTTGGATAAAATCTCGGTTCCGATTACTTTCGTGGATGGAAATACTGAGATTTAGTGCTGATGCCTTTTATGCGATTGGACGAGCGGCTGGAACACTGGTGGTTGTCCTAAAGAACTCTCCACCGAATGCAGTTCTAGGGGGCGACACTAAGATTAATCTCTCGGGGGCGCTAAAAAATATTCGCGGCCATTGCGAAGCGATTGGTTTAACAATGTCCCTCAAGTCGGTAGAACGACTAGCAACGGATGTAGACACAAATAAAACCGCCGATCAATTACATGCGGGATGGAAAGATCTAGATAGCCGCATCTCAATGGATGAAATCGCTGACAATCTTTTCTTATTTTAACCTTAAGTCCACATGTTCCATATTATCAGGCGAATCAGCTATTCGGTCCAAGCGTTGAACAGGCATTTCCGTCAATCAGGCCTGAAATTCCTCTGAGAGGCCGGTAAGTGCCTAGCTCTTCATCGAAATACGGCCTCGGTTTGTCATCTGATGCGAGTGCTTGAAAGCGGTCTCCGCGGACTAGCAAAGCAGTTGAACGTGCCCTTCGACAATAAGCCTTGGAATTACGTAATTGAAGTTGCTGACAGCCGTCTTAAAAAAGTCAGGCAGGCCAAACGAAAACCGAAGAATTGGAAACAAGACGAGCGGTTTTTTTCAGAGGCGATAGCTCATTTCCGATTTCATAAAAGACGCTTGGAGAAATTATTCCATGCACGTCTTTGAACGATATGACGAGGAGCAAGCTGAGAGCCGTATTTAATCACACGAAGGCGTTCATGCGCCATTTGGCTACCGAAGCTCAAGGAATGAAGGTCAACGATGCCGATGATGACTCTTATGCTGCTTGCGTCCGTTTTTCCATTCGTAGTTCTCCCGCTTCTGAATCTCAGAGTGCGGAACAGAGATGACTTGTTTTGTCAGGCGTTTGAAACGCTCAAATGGCGTTTCGTCTTTTGGTGGCTTCGGGCTGCTCCACGTCGCAACCGTATCATTTCACGACTTGGAACGCAATGCGTACAGAATCGGTGCGCCAACGGCAACAATGATTAAATCCGTAAGTATTAACCGACCCCAATCAATCCTTAATTCGCTATCAGACTGAGTAAATAGAAAGGAGTAACCAGTAGGGTCACTAGAAGCCGCCACCGAAGCAAATACATTCCCTTTTCCGCTATACCTATGAATCCAGTACCGGGAAAAGCCAAGTCATCATCAGAGCAACGACAACGAGTAAACATCACGATTTGTTGTCGCCGGTTCATGTCACGGCTCAATCTCAAGATGGAAGTGGAGCGAATGCTGGCACCGTTCGCAACGCAGAATCTTCTGCGAAGTACCATCCGAGCGACGAAGAACTGCTGCGCGAGATGCTGAGAATGTACGCTTCTTTTGGATTGTCTGGTGTGAAACACCTGAAAATCGCCTTCTGATGGAGGAGATCACTTCGCCAGTGGCAACAAGCTGGTTGTCCCGATCTAAAATCTCTGCGCGAACAAATGTCGCGCGACGCTTCTCAACAATCTCAATGCAGTTATCGAGAATTGCCTCTTTATTCACTGTCAAATCCAAGATGATTCAGCAGCCACGTTTCCGAGAGCCACGCCCTTGCCGTTCGTGAAGAAGCCCGCCATCATCGATTTTGCCGGTCAGCTTCACGTAGCGAAGCCCCTTCCCGATGATGCCTCGTGCAGCCTTAATGAAGCGGCCAGCGTCGTTGTCTTTTCGCTCGTTAAACCGAAACGCTTGTTCATCCAAATAGCGAAACAAATGGAAAGGCTCAACGCTCACATACGTCCCTTTGATTCCGCGCTTAAGCAGACTCCAAAAGTTTTCAAGTCCGTTCGTGTGAACGTGCCCTTTTGCGTAGCACTCCGCGTGGCTCTATCACTTTGTGGACATATTTTGTTTCTCCAAGCCCGAATAAGAGCGAAGAGAGTCAGTGAAAACCTCGGAGCCTTGCGCAACCGTCTCTTTGATTTCCTTTTGCCGTTGCGGGCGGCGCACGTTCCTAACAACGCAGACCTTGACGCGCGAATGTCTGTTGGGCGAGTTGCGTTCGAGAAGTCCCATGACTGCGACTTTGCCTACAACTCCGGCTTTAACGGCGCTCTTTTTGTCGGCGTGCATGTTCCGTGCTTTTCCGCCAATGAAAGTCTCGTCCGCCTCAACGCGCCCAGAAAACTTTTCGATGGAGCCATCCTGCATTGCCAAACGGATACGGTGCAACAAGAACCATGCGCTTTTCTGCGTGATTCCAAGAGAACGGTGCAGTTCGTAAGAACTGATTCCGTTCTTCGCATTAGCAATCAGCCAAAAAGCGCAAAGCCATTTGTCCAGAACGATAGGCAAATCTTCAAGCACGGTTCCTACCTTCACAGAAAATTGCTGCTTTTCGTGCTTAGACTTGCACTTCCAAATCTTGCGCGTGGACAGAAAGAAAACGTCTTTAGAACCGCATCGGGGACATTTCACAATGCCATCAGGCCAGCGAATCGACTTCATAAAATCCAACGCGTGATCTTCGTCCGCGAAGTATCGAAACGCTTCATGAAGCGTTTGAGGAAACGAACTTGTCTCTTTCATAATATTTGCTCCGATCTATGAGTCTTTCTGATCAACTAAAAACGAATGATGGTTATGGCCTTCGATCACGCACTTGCTCAGAGCCGTTATCGGTATTGATGTCCAAGCACCGAGCGGAACAAGACCTTTTGCTTTGGTTAGTTGTCCTGAGGTATTGGCTGGTCTGGTTGAAACGAACCACGCTCAAGTGATTCAAGAATCGCTCTACCAGTGGCAAGAGGCTGGTTGTCCTTATCTACCAAAGTGGCAGGAAACACCTGCTTCAAACGTAACTTCAAACTTATCTAGCCAAGCACTGTCCCTCATATTTAGAAAACATAACCCCTATTAAAGGTGAGTCAAGTATATTATTACCTTAAATAGGGACTTGCGCGCCTTGTGAACAACTGTTAATAAGTTCCCCGGTGTTTCGCCTTGACCTACGCTGAACGTCGTAATCTTGCCTGGGCCATTCTCGCGGCTTTTATCGCGATCATTCTGCTTAGTGGTTGCGGGACAAGTCACCATGCGCTTCCTCCTTACGAGCCGCCACTGGCGAAAACGGATTTTCAACATGTGCACACGACAGCGTACACGCACACCGAGTCAGATCATCGCGAGTACGGGAATCACAATGCTCTGGGTGGGGAATTGCAGGCAGCTGGCCCACCCATCCATCGAGCCGAAGTAACGCGGCGCGCGATTTCCGTTGATGGTGTGCCGCGCGCGCTGCCCGTGGACGACACCGGTTCATTTTCACCACAGCTCCAACCATTCTCGATGGAAGAAAAGCGAACAGTCACGCGCACGACAAAAGGCGGGACGAAAACAACCCGCAGCGTAAAGCGCGCCGTTGTGCTCGCCAAACCGCGTGTTGGCAGCGCTGCAGCTGATTGGTCGCGCTGGCCGGCGGGCACGGCGTTCCGACTGGTCTCTACTGGACAAATTTATCGCGTTGACGATTACGGCTGGGCTCTCGCTGGCCGCAACACGATTGATCTATACATGCCCAATCAACGCGAAATGAATTCGTGGGGCGCTCGCCAGGAAACCATCCAGATTCTGCAATGGGGCGACCCGCACGAAAGTTTGCAATTCCTGAGTCGGCACCAGGACTACAGGCACATTAAGCGAATGGTGCTTGAGCTGGAAGGTCGCCATGACCAAGCGGCCGCGTTGCGGTGAGCGTACACGACTGGCCGGGCAGCAGTGGGGAACAATATTCAGAGATTCCTCGGCGGAGCCTGTCCTGAGCGAAGTCGAAGGGCTCGGAATGACAACAAAGGAATCCGGGCACATCCGCGAAACCTTTTCGGGGTTTATCCTCAGCGTTCGCCCCAATTGAGAACGATCTTGCCGGAGTTGCCTGATTTCATCAGCTCGATGGCTTCCTTGAAATGCGTGTAGGGGAAGCGGTGGGTAATCACCGGTGAGATGTCGAGACCGGATTGGATCATGGCGGTCATTTTGTACCAGGTCTCATACATTTCCCGGCCATAAATCCCTTTAATCGTGAGCTGATTGAAGACCACCAGGTTCCAATCAATCGCGGCGCTA
>CAVRCO010000003.1:0-438564 GCA_963719605.1 uncultured Verrucomicrobiae bacterium | reverse complement strand
CGTATGTTTCTGGCGTGTAGTGAAACATCGTCTGGCCAATTACTTTCCCATCGCAGGTATAACGAATGATCATGTCGATGCCTTCGATGATTGCAGCGTGGGTCACAGGCGACTCTCCATCTTGTAGTTTATCAATAACCGCATCAGGCAATTTCATGTGTCTCGCCTCCAGACTAGAATTCGTACCATAATAAAATGTGGATGCGCATTTGCCCACCCGAGCGCGTTCCGCTTGGTGGCAAAAAGCCGATCAGTGGCAGCCTTTCCACAGGCCTCCACCTATTGCTCGAACATCTTCTTCAGGTCGCCGATTTTACGCTGCACCTTCCCGCCTGCTTTTTCTGCCGTCCCGCGATCGCGCAAGTTTGGGTTCCCTGTTGCGTTGCCGGCCTTTTCTTTCACTTTGCCTTTCGCTTCCCTAAATCCACCCTTGATCTTATCCTTTGTGCTCGATTTCATAAGAACAAAATCGCGCGCTATGAACGCGGCGGTTGTAGTATAATTTGAACTGAGGCTATCAGCATACGGACAAACAAAACGGCGGGAGTAACCCCCCGCCGTTTGACTACTCCGATAAAACCAGATTTATCGTCTGCCTTGCTGGTGACCTCCTTGTTGATGACCGCCTTGTTGACCGCCACCACCCTGTTTGCCGCCACCGCCCTGTTTTTCGCGCTCGCGCTGTTGCCGCTCCCGTTCCTGTCTCTCGCGATCTTTGTCCTGGCCGCCCTGCTGTCCGGGACCACCAGGTTTGCCCGGTTCGTTCGGATTGTGTTGTGATTCCATAATACCCTTTCGTTTTATTCAGTGACTTCTGACTAGCTCTGTAACAGTTTACGATGCTTGTCTTTAAGTGATCGTCTTGAAATAGGCCTCTGGATTGGAGAATTGGAGGGATTTGCGCCTTCGATCGAGAATACGAGCAGATTGCAGCGCGCCAACTCAGATTCGTCCCATTAGCCAAAGGATTAGGACAATCAAAAGGACAAGGCCTAGCCCACCGCTTGGGTAGTAGCCCCAACCAGAACTATATGGCCAAGTCGGCAAAGCCCCGAGTAACAAAATAAGCAGAATAATCATAAGAATTAGGCGCATAAGCCAAGGCTATCTAAGCTCCACGCGGGATAGCAATTTATTTTTGCGTCTAGCGCTTCCAGGCACAGGGAATAAAAGTCTCATCGTCTGACGATCATCCTTCAGTATCAATTACGATACTAAGATTAGTGCGGACAAATCAAAAAACTTCCGCCGTTTGCTTGCTTGATGAGTTATCAGCCATTCATCGAAAATTCCCATAACGAATAGATGCATCTAACTACTGGCCGACGCGAGAACAGTGACTGCCTTCGACACTAAATTGATTGCCCTCTAACGACGGAAGATCAAACCGAGCACGAAACCGACTCCGAGCGCGGTAAAGACTGCCTTCGTCGGGTTCTCGCGGACGTATTGCTTGCTGTCGTCCTGAAAATTGCGCGACGCGATGGAGTGCGTCATCCAATACTTCTTTCCCGCGCTCCCGATATTCATCGGCCATTGCGCCTGCGGCCGAGCGGAGATCTTCCGCCGCTTTGCGCGCGTGCGTCACGCCACGCTTTGCTTCTTCTTTCCGCCTGCGGCGGAACCGCAGGACCTTGGCCCATTTGGTTTTCGTCACCCATAGAATTCCCCCATCTTCATCATTTGTTAAACTTTCGGTGCCGATGCTTCGCTGACGGTGCTGATATCCTCAGCGCCGGCAGTTTTGAAAATCTGTTTCGCCCGATCAACGTCTTCGCTTTCATCCGTGTGCACCGCGATCAGGTAATTCCCCTTTTTCAACTTCTCGTCATACCGCTTTGCCTCGATCTCCGGAATACCGAGACCAATCAAACCGCCGACGACACCGCCGGTCGCTGCTCCGACGGCCGCGCCACTGAGCGCCGCCATAATTGGACCCGCGGCGATAAACGGACCGCACGCCGGGAATTGCCAACGCGCCAATTCCTGCCAGCAATCCGATCACGCCGCCGGTAGCGCCACCGGTAGCTGCACCGGTAGTTGCGCCCTCCGGCGCCTTTGTCGCTTTAACGTGGCCAATGTCACGCGTGCCGCCTGTATCAGGCATAAGCACTGAAATTTCCGAGGCTGCAAAGCCCTGACCTTGGAGCTGCTGGACAATTCGTTCAGCTTGGCCCTGTGTAGTTGCAATACCGAATACTGATTTAGACATAATGATTTTCTTTCGTTTGTGTGAGGTTGTTTGTTACTTCGATCCTTTGACGTCGAGTTGATCGTCGATTTGGGCGCCGCCTGCGGCTGATTTCGCAATCTGATCGACTTTTGCTTTTTCTTGCGCAGTCTTAACCGGTCCGCGGAGTGTGACTTGGCCGTTGGCGGTAATGACTTTGATATTTTTTGCTGTCATTGAAAGCTCGCGGTCTCTCATTAGCGCCTGCCGGATAGCCTGCGTGATTTTTAAATCCGCAGAACTGTTTGACTGGTCGCCAGATGTCTTGGTTTCTCCCGAGCGATCGCGCTCGTTTGTTGCCGTATTATCGGGTTTCGTCTTCTCATTGTCGTCAGCCAATGCCGCTAGGCTAAGTGCGCTGAGACAAGTTAATGCTAGTAAAGTTCGTTTCATAAGTCCTTTCGTTTGAGTTTGGGGGGCCGGTATTACTGATCGCAACCGGTACGCCCACCGGCTTTCTTTTATTTAGCCGCGACGTTGATCTCGCGAGTTGGCCAACTTGGTCAACTTTTTGTCTGTATCTGATTCTTCGGTACAAGGTAGACTGAAGTAACTGCGCACCATCACGATCCTCCAGTAACTCGGCGTATGTCCAGAGCGCAGCCGTAACCGGCCATCTCTGGTTGATGCTCGACACGCTGCGCCGCAGCAATTAGCCCCGGCATCGCGCACTTCCTCTTCAGCATCTTCTTCGATCATTTCCTCTCCCTCTTCCGTCGGACCCTCCATACCCTCACATTTCGGGCCCCGAGTTGACTCATCATGGCTGGCTAAGATCTTTTCAAGACGCGCCACGTGTTCCTTCGTCTGTTCAAATGTTGTTCAAACCCCGCAGCAAGCTGTTTGTTAGTAGCAGCTTTAACCATTTTCGGCAGCGCTTTGATAATCTGCTTCCACGCGCTGTAGAGGTCTTTAAGTTCGTGAATGTAAAGGTCTTTGAGTGTTTCTAATTTCATATGTGTCAATTTGATATCGTTGGTCTTGTTCGACGTGGTTTTGATAAAGCTGTTCGCTCCCTAAATCTTTATGTGCAACCCCGCAGCAGAAAGATCAGGAGCAGAATCGGAATCGGAATTCCGAGAAGCCAAAGTAAAATGTACCCAGCCGCCCCCGCTTGTTTGATTCTATTAGTTAAACGCATATCAGATATTCTTTTCTTTTTAACGTTTTTGGTTTTTAAAAAAATTATTCGATAATTCTTCGTGTGCGCAAGAACCTGCTTCGACTAATGAAAACGCACAATCGGGACGGCGGATGATTGTCTAATCAGACAAAATCCTATAACACGTGACCAATTGTCTCGAGGACGCGCAACGTTTCTGCGAGAAGAGAAACGCTGCTACGGTTGTGTTAAACAACACAACAAGGCTTGGGTAGTCTCGGAGCAAAGCGGCCCGCGTTGCCGTAAAATCCGGACGTGCTACTGGTATCTCGAGTCGACAAATTTCCATCGCCGTTGATATGGCTATGCTTTCCAAGCTTCAGTATTTCCGTCTCCTCGATGATGGTGGAGGGCGATATGCCTTAGCGGACATCGCCGTTGCGTAGCATTTTAAAAACTGACTACCCCGCCGTCACGCACTTTCTCTATCGGAATTCCGAGGGCAAACAGATGATGTTACCGTGGCACGCCGTTAAGGGTATCGATTGGCGTCAAGCTCAAATCAATGTCAGCGACTAAGAGACTGTCACAATCGGTAACGGAGGAGTCATTGCGAAGAGAGGAGCATGCTAAGGCGAGACGTGCTCGACGCACTTGTGCTCAATTTGCGTCTAATCGCCGAGCCACCCGCGCGAATGATCTCTGGCTCGAGGAGGAAAACGGCACACTGTTGCTGAAAGCTGCCGACACAAGTTCGTTAGCGATTCTACGTAGGCTAAGCCGTGGGTTTATTTGGCGGCGAAGAAGCCCGCGCGCCCTACGACTGGAAATATATCGAGTTCCTGCGCGGCGACCCTCATGCAGTAAGGAGGGGTGCCGGCTATCACATGCGAATTAAAAGGTTACCACCCGGGGACATCGCCGGTCTATGCAGTTCACTACCATACCTTCATGCTTTGAAGCGACCTAGCTCCCAAAACCTTTATGTGCAACCCAGCAGCAGAAAGATCAGGAGCAAAATCGGAGTCTTCGTGTGCGCAAGAACCTGCTTTGATTGATGAAACACGCAATCGGGCTGGCGGATGGTTATCTAGTCAGACAAAATCCTATACCGCGTGACAAATTGTCCTAGGAGTAACGTTCCTGTGAGAAGAAAAACACTGCTACAGTTCTGTTAAACAACACAACAAGGCCTGGGTAGTCTCGGAGCAAAGCGGCCCGCGTTGCCGTAGCATCCCAACGTGCTACTGATATATCGAGTCGGCAATTTCCATCGCCGTTGATATGGCTATGCTTTCCAAGCTTCAGTATTTCCGTCTCCTCGATGATGGTGGAAGGCGATATGCATTAGCGGACATCGCCGTTGCGTCGTTAAAAACTGACTACCCCGCCGTCACGCACTTTCTCTATCGAAACTCCGAGGGTAAACAGATGATGTTACCGTGGCACGCCGTTAAGGGTATCGACTGGCGTCAAGCTCAAATCAATGTCAGCAACTTCGACTCTGCACAATCGGTAACGGAGGAGTCATTGCGAAGAGAGGTCCTGCTAAGGCGAGACGTGCTCGACGCACTTGTGCTCGATTGCATAATCGCCGAGCCACCCGCGCGAATGATCTCTGGCTCGAGGAGGAAAACGGCACACCGTTGCTGAAAGCTGCCGACACAAGTTCGTTAGCGATTCTACGTAGGCTAAGCCGTGGGTTGTTTGGCAGCGGACGAAGCCGCGCGCCCTACGACTGGAAATATATCGAGTTCCTGCGCGGCGACCCGCATGCAGTAAGGAGGGGTGCCGGCTATCACATGCGAATTAAAAGGTTACCGCCAGGGGACATCGCCGGTCGATGCAGTTCACGACCGTACCTTCATGCGGCGGAACTTCTGACCCTGCTACAACTTACGCCTCCGGATCGCATTAAGTCGGGCCACGAGGCCGTTGACTAAGTGGAGTTGCGAGCGGCTCGCGACCTAACCTGTGTTGCGAAGCCGCGACGAAGCGAGAGCGTTATTTGGGTACCGCGCTTGGGGCTGCTGTTGATATGAAACTCGCCTCCGAAGCTACTTACACGTTCGCGAATGTTGAAAAGGCCGAATTTTTGGGAGCTAGTTAATTGCGTGTCAAGCGAGGTAGGATCGAACCCCGGACCGTCATCGGCCACGATGATGCGGACCTTGTGTGGCCGCAGATGCTGCATCGTGACGTGCAGGGCGCTGCCAGTGGCGTGCTTCACCGAATTTAGCAATAACTCGCGCACGGCTCTGAAAAGGAAAATACGCACATCGGCGGCTTTCGGGTTCGCTGAAGGGTCAGCTTCGACCGTGACTTCAATATCGTAATGCTTACGTGTTTCAGCCGCGAGCCATTCAAGTGCTGCGGCTAGACCGTGCTCGTACAAACTGGCGGCGCGAGTTCCACACTGAGAGATCGCGTTAACCTGAATGAACGCTCAAGTACATCGGCAATTTCGCGGGCGATCGGTTCTCGTTGGGCGACGTCTTGCGTTTTGCATAGCGCGGCAAGTTGCATTCGCGCCGCGACCAGTAATTGCTGTAGATTTTCATGCAGCATCTCCGCTATGCGCCGGCGCTCCGCTTCCTCTGCAAGCGACAATTGAGCCGAGAGAAGGCGGAGCTTCTGTGCCTGTTCGACTGCTTTGGCAGTGCGCTCGGCGACCCGCTGTTCGAGCGTTTCATTCAAGGTGGCGAGCTCTGTGACGAGATCCCGCACCTGATATTGCCGCCGGCGAGAACGTAACGCAACCTGCACCGAGCGCAGCAGCGTTAGAGTGCTGATGGGCCGCTCCAGCAGAGTCACAGTTCCGGCAGCGGCGGCCGCCAAATTCAGTAATCCCGCCCGGCGCGATTCGCCGCCGCTCGTTAGAATGATAAGCGGTAATTCGGACCAGGGTGGCTGCGCTTTAAGCACGTCCAAAAGAAGCGAAGCTCGCGTTGATTCCAGCGCTTCCTCGGTAAGCAGTAGCGCGCCGGCGCAATCCGCGATTTGTCGGGAAAATTCATCTAACTTATGGCAAATTTGTGTTTCAAAACCTTTGGCGTCTAGCAAAGCCGCAATGGTTTCGGCATCCTGGCCGACAGGCGCAATGATGAAGACGCACTCGCCTTTATGCCTTCGCGAGATGCGTGCGTGTTTGTCGCGAGTGGCATCATTATCAACGGATCGGCGCATGGGAATTGAAATTGCTCCGCGATCGCATCGTTGCCTTCAGCGTCCCTTCATAATTTGTTTTTCACTGCCACGGAAGATGGGCACGCCGGCCAGCACGCCTTGAAACTGTGTTAGAGGCTCGCCGATAACGATGCCTTTGCCCGACATCAATTTGAATTCGCGGATCGTTTTCTCATGCGCGCCACTGCGCTTCTTAACCACCGTGATAGCTTGTTTCACTTCTCCGTAAGCTTCGAAATATCGGAGGCTTACCACGGTGTCCGAAAGATAACTCAGGTCCACAGGCGCTTCGGCAGCAGTGGCCAGTCCGTGCTGAGCTAAAATGAGGATCGTTACGATCCCTGTTGGTTGAGGTAAGAGCAGAGTTCGTGCAGTTGGTTGTTGAGATAATTCTCCCCCTGCATGGCGTTGAGATAACCGTTGAGACTGTCAATCGCGACGAGTTTGCAACCTGCCTTTACGCCATCCAAAATACGAACGGCGAATTCACCGGGAGAAAGTTCGGCGGGATCAACTTGCTGGACCGTAATCTTGCCGCTTTCGATTGCTTTTTCCAACTTGAACCCCAGCGCCTTAGCTCGACTCAGCATTACACTGCGCGTTTCGTCAAACGTGAATATCATACAGCGGTCACCTTGATCGGCCATTCGGGCAGCGTATTGCAAAGCCAGAGTAGATTTGCCAGTGCCCACCGGGCCGAGGATGAGGGTGGTCGTCCCTCGATCCAGCCCGCCACCGCACAAGGTATCCAACTCCTTGATGCCGCTGGAAACGGGCTCGTTCCGGAAATGGCCGCGATGCTCGGCGGCGATCATACGTGGAAAGATGCGCAAACCGCCGGTGGCGATGATGTAGTCATGATAGCCTTTCCGGAATTTTACGGCCCGTAATTTTGAAACGCGGAGCCGGCGGCGTGATGTGCCGTAGTCAGGCGAGAGTTGTTCCATGTCAATGACGCCGTGCGTGAGGCTGAGCACGTGCGGGTCGACCACCCCTCGCTTGTCCATCTTATCGTCAAGCAAAAGAACGGTGCTTTTGAATTTTGCGAACTGCTGTTTGAGCGTAAGAAGCTGGCGCCGGTAGCGTAAAGCAGTTTCGGCCATCAATCGGAATTCGGAAAGCGAATCGAAGGCGACCCGTGATGGCCGCGCCTTGCGAACTTCATTGAGCAATAGCTGGCTGACTTTAGTTAACTCAACTTCAGATGGATGAAACACGGTGGTTTGCGCTTCGGGCCGCAGCAGGTTTTCGACGGCGGACAAATCTAGCACTGGGATTTTATCGAGCGACCAGCCGTGTGATCGCGCCACTTTGAGCAACTCCTGTTTGGTCTCTGAAAGCGTGATGTAAAAGACCTTCTCGCCTCGCCGTACTCCCTCGAGAAGAAACTGAAGCGCCAGCGTCGTCTTGCCGGAGCCTGGGTCCCCTTGAATTAAATAGAAGCAATCGCGCGGCAACCCACCCGCGAGGATATCGTCGAATCCCTCGACTCCGCTGGGGCAGCGTTCGTCGGCGAGGTCGGTTGAGACAGTTGTGGCGGCCTTCCGGATTGATTTGCGCTTCACAATATTGATGTCAAAAGGCGACGACTCTGTTTTCACCACAATGTAGTTCTGAGACTGCAATTTTAAAAGAGCGCTCGATCCGAAAGTGCTTCGCGCGCGCAGGCTTCATTTAAGGCGAAAGCTAATCGCAAAAGACACTGCCCGGAATAGCCCGCATCAAAAAGCTTCTAGGCGCACCTACTTCGCAGGGACTATAACGCTGACTGCTCTCGAGATAAAATCGATCTCCGCGCTCCTGCCTAAATTTACTGCTTCTCGATCGAGCGTCGCAGGAATGTCCTGGACTTGTTGATTTATGGCCCCGACTTTTAGTTCTGATAAACGGATGGCGTTAGGCACAAGTCCCGTATGCGTGGGGGCAAAGTCCGGTGCGCTCCTAAACGCCCTTGCCCTTGGACGCGCGGTTCGCTCGCCTCATGCTGCCAAGATTGTTTCCGTTCCGCTCTGCTTTTTTGCGAACGCGCTCGAACTGTTTCTCAATGCTGGTGAGATCTTCGTCGGCAAGTTTTTCAAGATCAATAAGTTCATTTCGAGCGCATTTCAGCGCCCGAATTACTTCGTCGAGTTTCAAATGAGCCGCTTTGGCATCGCGGTTCTGCGTATTCTGAATGAGAAAGACCATCAGGAAAGTAACAATTGTCGTTCCGGTATTAATAATGAGCTGCCAGGTATCCGAATAATGAAACGTGGGGCCGGCTAGTCCCCAAATGACGATAATGAGAATAGCGCTGGCAAAAGCCCCAGCACTACCGAGTACCATCGACGAGCGCCTTGCAACAATCCGAAAAGCATCGCTCACCACGCAAAAGAAATTTCGCGATTCTTCACGTTGCCCAAGTTTTTCCTTCGTTTCCATTGCCATAATATTGGGTTCGACCGTTCGCAAGCAGAAGCGCCTTATCCGTATCGATCAAGAAACTGCGGAGCCGCACATCCCGCGACCTGCCGTCAACTGCTCTCTAACGACGGAAGATCAAACCGAGGACGAAACCAACCCCAAGCGCGGTAAAGACTGCCTTCGTCGGGTTTTGGCGGACGTATTGCTTGCTGTCGTCCTGAAGATTGCGGACGCGATGGAGCGCGTCGTCCAATACTTCTTTCCCGCGCGTCCGATACTCGTCGGCCATTGCGCCTGCGGCCGAGCGGAGATCTTCCGCCGCTTTGCGAGCGTGCGTCGCGGCACGCTCTCCTTGTTCTGCCGCTTGCGGTGGAACTGCAGGACCGTAATCCATTTGGTTTTCGTGAGCCATAGATTTCCCTTTCTTCGTGATTTGTTTAGGCTTTCGCTGCCGACGCTTCGCTGACAGTGCTGATATCCTCAGCGCCGGCAGTTTTGAAAATCTGTTTCGCTCGATCGACGTCTTCGCTTTCATCTGTGTGCACCGCGATCAGGTAATTCCCCTTTTTCAACTTCTCGTCGTAGCGCTTTGCCTCGATCTCCGGAATGCCGAGACCAATCAAACCGCCGACGACACCGCCGGTCGCTGCTCCGACGGCCGCGCCACTAAGCGCCGCCATAATTGGACCTGCTGCGATAAACGGACCGACGCCGGGAATTGCCAAGGCGCCAATTCCTGCCAACAATCCAATCACGCCGCCAGTAGCGCCACCAGTAGCTGCACCGGTAGTTGCGCCCTCAGGCGCCTTTGTCGCTTTAACGTGACCAATATCACGCGTGCCGGCTGTATCAGGCATTAGCACTGAAATTTCCGAGGTTGCAAAGCCCTGACCTTGGAGCTGCTGAACAATTCGTTCAGCTTGGCCCTGTGTAGTTGCAATACCGAATACTGATTTAGACATAATAATTTTCTTTCTTTTGTGCGAGGTTGTTTGTTACTTCGATCCTTTGACGTCAAGTTGATCGTCGATTTGGGCACCGCCTGCGGCTGATTTCGCAATCTGATCGATTTTTGTTTTTTCTTGCGCACTCCTAACAGGTCCGCGGAGTGTGACTTGGCCGTTGGCGGTAATGACTTTGATATTTTTCGCGGTCATTGAAAGCTCGCGGTCTCTCATTAGCGCCTGCCGGATAGCCTGCGTGATTTTTAAATCCGCAGAACTGTTTGACTGGTCGCCAGATGTCTTAGTTTCTCCCGAGCGATCGCGCTCGTTTGTTGCCGTGTTATCGGGTTTCGTCTTCTCATTGTCGTCAGCCAATGCCGCTAGGCTAAGTGCGCTGAGACAAGATATTGCTAGTAAAGTTCGTTTCATGGTTCCTTTCGTTTGAGTTTGTGGGGGTATCGGTATTACTGATCGCAACCAGCACGCCCACCGGTTTTATTTATTTAGCCCTGATGTTGATCACAGATTTGGCCAGGTTGGTTAGCTTTTTGTCTGTGTCTGATTCTTCGGTCAAGGTAGCCTGAAGTAACTGCGCGGCATCCGGATCACCTAATAACTCGGCGTATGTCCGAGCGCAGCCGTAACCA
The DNA here is from genome assembly GCA_963719605.1 of uncultured Verrucomicrobiae bacterium. GTDB lineage: Bacteria > Verrucomicrobiota > Verrucomicrobiia > Chthoniobacterales > UBA10450 > Udaeobacter. Next base: position 428,052 of record CAVRCO010000003.1, on the reverse strand, counting down.
GCCATCTCGTAGTGCTCAACGCGCTGCGCCGCAGCAATTAGCCCGGCATCGCGCACTTCCTCTTCAGCATCTTCTTTGATCATTTCCTCTCCCTCTTTAAGCACACCCTCCATGCCCTCACATTTCGGGCCGCGGGTTGACTCATCGTGGCTCGTTAGAATCCTTTCAAGACGCGCCACGTGTTCCTTCGTCTGCTTGAAATGTTCTTCGAATCCTGCGGCAAGCTGTTTGTTAGTAGCGGCTTTAACCATTTTCGGTAGCGCTTTTATAATCTGCTTCTCCGCGCTGTAGAGATCTTTCAGTTCTTGAATGTATAGGTCTTTGAGTGTTTCTAGTTTCATATGTGTAGGTTTAATGTTGTTGGTCTTGATTCACCTGGTTCGATAAAGCGGTTTGTTCCCATCTATGCGCAACCTCGCAGCAGAAAGATGAGGAGCAAAATCGGAATCGGAATTCCCAGAAGCCAAAGTAAAATGTACCCAGTTACACCCGCTTCCTTGATTTTATTTGTTAAACGCATCTCAGATATCCTTTTGTTAGTTATTGATTCGGAACTGTTCGTTGTGCGGAGGAACTTGCTTCGACTGATGAAAACACACAATCGGGCTGTTGGATGGTTGTCTAGTCAGACAAAATCCTATCCTCTATCCGACGATTAGCTCGAAACGTGGAACTACGCTAGGTGTCCCCAGCTTTCTCACTCGCAGCCCAACCAAATTGTAAGAGACAGAAAACAGGAGTCAGCTTAACTAGAGTGCCAGCGTGAAAGGCGATGTTCCTAACTAACAAACGTGACCGGCGTTTTAACGCCTTTTCGTGCGACCGCTACGGCGTTTCTGCTTCGCACGCGACGATGTCGATCTTTGCCGAGACCTTCTCGATTTGCGCGACGCGCGTACCGTTCGCGCATGCGACTTCGCTGCGGACGATTTCCGAGATCTCGCCTTTTTCGCATCCTTGGCGCGTAACCGCCACCCGCCGACTTTTCGCGACTTAGTCGGGGACTTTTTTAACGGCTGTCCTTTGAGTGCGCCTTTCGAGACTGCCGTGGCGCGTCTAACACCCTTCCGGACCGGCCGCCCGTCGGCCGCAGCTTTTCCCACAACAGCACCAATCACCCCGCCAATGACTGCGCCAGTCGGGCCAGCCATGCTGCCGATCGCTGCACCCGTTACGGCGCCAGCTGTTTGCTTCGGAATTGGCGGAACCTGGATTTCTTCAGATGATGGCGGGCTGCTTTTCTTTTCTGGCTTTGGATGGTTAGGCATAAGCGTGGGCTCCTCAATATCTTCGTTCGCTACAAAGATACTTCGGATGACAAGGTCGACATAGCCTTAACAAAGTTAAAAATGCCCTGTGACACTCATTGGCAACCGACAATTGACTTCAAGTTCGAGAAACACTGTCAACTTTTCGGAACTGACAGTGAACGCTGAGCGTCGCCATACGCATCAGCGCCGACGGTCCTTGGTTCGCGGCAGCTACCTGCAAGGCCAACTTTCTAAAACAAACCGAGCAATTTGAGGACGATTACGATAACAACAATTACCCAATTATGTAGAAGATGTTTCTGTTGATACCGTGACTGATATCAGGTTGAGTTCCAGTGGTCAGCGTTTCTACAAACTGACCGTCGTCGATGACATTGGGAAACGGCGGGAGTTGCCTCCCGCCGCTCATTAACCCAAGGCACAATCACCAAACGCCTTGGCTGTCCCCTTGCGAAGCTTATCGTCTGCCGCCTTCTTGGCTGCTGCGCTCTTGGCTGCCACCGCCCTGTTGGCTACCACCGCCCTGTTTTTCGCGCTCGTGCTCCTGGCTGCCACCACCTTGTTTGTCACGATCACGCTCTTTGTTGCGATCGCGCTCCTGGCTGCCACCGCCCTGTTGACTACCTTCTTGTCCGGTAGCCGTAGGATTAGTGGGTTCGTTCGGATTGCGTTGTGTTTCCATAGTGTCTTTCTTTATTTTAGTTATTGAGTTTACTGATTCGTGTACGCGAGAGTCTGCTTCGATTGCTGAAAACACACAATCGGGATGCCGGATGATTGTCTAATCAGACAAAACCCTATCGAATAGCTGACGATCTTATCCTCGAAGCCTTTATCAGCCCGGCGCGTCTCTACCGGCTTAGCGGCTCACTTCTGGCTACCCTGGGACCCTAGTGACTGTTTGCAACCACTTGTGGGGTTGCGTGCGAAGTTAAGGCGATGGTGTGAAAACCCAAACCGAAAAGTTTAGGAAAAAGGAAAAGGCGCGGGATTTCTTTTGCATGGTAAGCGACGCATTTCGGGTCTTTGCCCGTCATTCTTCAATCGCTCTCGGAAGCGCCTGGGCTTTCACCGGGGCCGTTACGGCCCAACCTGACATGATGTCGCCTCCTTAAGGCCTGAATCGAATTAGCTGATTGCCTCGTGTGTATTCTTATCAAACGGCTCCTCGTCGGGCAATCGACGACTCGCATTGTTAAAACTGCACCGGCTGGTGTTATCCTAGGATTCTGCCTGAGAGCCTGGTCATGAAAGCTCCCATCGGCGTTAAGGGCTTGTAACTCGCTCCAGGTGGGAACGATCCAGCTCCCTCATCCGAGGATCAATAACACGCATATATACCTTCAAATAGTCTTTTGCCATCCTGCTCACGGTGAAGCGCTCCTCAAAAATTTCCCGGGAGCGTGCCCGACTCAGATCGGGAACCCGTTGAACCGCCTCTATCGCGTCTTCCAGTTCTGTTACGACGAAGCCCGTTCGCCCTTCTTCTATCACTTCGGCAACCGCGCCACCCTCATACGCGATCACTGGAGTCCCGCAGGCCATGGCTTCGATCATGACGAGTCCGAACGGCTCCGGCCAGTCAATAGGAAATAGCAAAGCGCACGCATTGCCGAGGAATTCGTCTTTCTGTCGCTCAGTGATTTCACCAACCCATTCCGCTATCGAACAGTCACGTAGCAGCGGTTCGATGACCCGTTTGAAATAGCGCTTGTCTACAGGATCGACCTTGGCAGCAATCTTCAATGGTATCCCCGTCCGCTTGGCGATTTCGATCGCGCGGTCGACCCGTTTTTCGGGGCAGATTCGTCCTAGAAAGGCGAGATATCTTCCTGTTTCCGGCCTAAACCGAAGGAGGTCTTTCGGGAGCCCATGATAAACGGTCGCCTGCCAATTCGCCCAGGGCAAAGGGTCACGTTGGGAGTTCGAAATTGACACGACCGGCATATCTCGAAAGTGATCGTAGAGCGGAGCAAGGTCCGGGATATCGAGCCGGCCGTGCAGGGTTGTGACCTGCGGAATCCGCAAAAGCCGGGAGACTGGAAAATGCAGGTAATCGATGTGAAAATGGATCACATCGAATTCGTGCGCGCGCTGAGATACCTGCTCCAACAGCAGGACGTGGTGTGCAAGTTGATCCACGCTGCGTTCATCCAGTCGAAGTGAGCGGTGGCACACGGGAATAAGTCGAGCGGCGGTCTGTGAATCCCCACTTGCAAAAAGGGTCACATCATGTCCCTGGCGGACCAATTCCTCAGTAAGATAGGAAACGATTCGTTCCGTCCCTCCATACTGTTTTGGAGGCACGCTCTCGTATAGTGGCGCTACCTGGGCGATACGCATATTCCCTCCCTGTTCCCTTGCGCGATACGTTCTTTGCTACCCGCAGCAGTAGCGAAATATGTTTTGGTTCCGAAAAGTTGGGCTGGCACCACAGCGCCCCTGAGGTCTGCATGAATCAAAAATCATAACTGTCCTCTAAATCGAATACCCGCGTGGTTTTGGTTTTTAGAAATTGACGCGAAATATTCATCTTCCGCTAACGGTCTTCGATTTCCTTCATTTCGACGCGCACTGCGTATTCGCTCGGTTTCGGTTCTCGACCGGCTCGCGCCGCATACACTTGGGTGAACTCAGCTCCAAAAAGGAGAATTTGCGACGAATAGTAAACCCACAACAGTAACGTAACAAGTGAACTGGCTGCCCCGTAAGCGGAAGCGGCAGCGCCACTGCCCAGGTAGAATCCCAACAGCCATTTGCCGAGGCCAAACAGGTCCTGCAGTCATGACCGCACCGATCCAAACGTCTCGCCATTGAATTGTGACATCGGGCAGGAACTTAAAGATCATGGCAAAGAGTAAGACGACAACTGCGAAGTCAAGAACGAGGTAAACCGCTAACGCCACAACAAGTCCGCCCGGCAAAGCAGATTGCACGTAATGGCTAAAGCTTTTGAGCAGGGCTTCGATCGCCAGCGATACAAGCAGTAGAAAACAAATGCCGCCAACCATTGCAAAAGAAAGAAAGCGAGTTCGTAAAAATCCCCAAAGACCGCGCGCGGGCGTGGCTTTCACGCCCCAGATTGTGTTCAAGGCATCCTGAAGCTGACCGAAGACGCCGCTTGCGCCGAAGAGTGCCAGCGCGATCCCGATGATTGTGGCGATTGTGCTTTTCCCCGGTTGCGACGCCGTTTCGGCAATCTTTTGTACAGTCTGCACCGCACTTTGATCGAGAAAGTAGCTCATCTGTAACGTGAGTTTGCTCCAAGCGCCTGCCGGATCGTCGCGGAAAATCACACCGACAATCGCAAGCAGTACGAGAACCAGCGGTGCGAGCGAGAAAACAACGTAATAGGCAAGAGCCGCGGCTAGTTGCGGCGCTTTATCCTGCAGCCATTCTTGAAATGTTTGCTTTAAAAGGCTCAACGCATTGCTTGGAAAAAAGGTTGAGTCTGTTACCGCCAAGTTGAGCTGCTTTGCCACGACGAACCTCGAACAAGATTCGCTCGTAACGTCGTGTTTGGTTTTCGCAAAAAAGCTCCGTTTTTCGCTCGGAGCGTCCAGCACTGACTGCGCTGCGAACTACATTAATAGATGCGTTTGAAACCGCCGTTGCCGCCGATGGAAGCACGTTTGGTCGATGAAATTCCGGCAGGACACGACTGGCAGTACGAGCCGAAGTGGGATGGCTTTCGCTGTATTGCGTTTCGCGATGGTGAGCAGATTCACTTGCAATCGAAGGCCGGTCAGCCGCTGGCGCGTTATTTTCCCGACATTGTGGATGCTATCGCTCAGTTGCCCGCGCATCAGTTTGTTTTGGACGGCGAGCTCGTAGTCCCCATCAGCGGCGCCCTCTCATTTGATGAATTACAACTGCGTTTGCATCCGGCCGCGAGTCGCGTTCAGAAACTGGCCAAAGCCAACCCAGCAACGTACATCGTCTTCGATCTCCTCGCGGAGAATGGGCGAGTTTACCTGAAGCAACCTCTGCATATACGCCGGTGCTTTCTTGAAAGATTCGCACGTTTGAACTTCAGATCGGCCAAGAATTTTCGCCTTTCACCGGCAACGATCGGATCACCGGACTGCCAGTAAATGGTTTAAGAGAGCCGGCGGCGACCTTGATGGTGTTATCGCGAAACGCTTGAACGCCGCGTATGCCTCTGGTGAACGCACAGTCATGGTGAAGGTAAAGCGAATCCGCACGGCCGACTGCGTTGTTGGTGGATTTCGTTACGCCCGTGGCACGCGCGTAGTCAGTTCGCTCCTTCTTGGACTTTACGGCGAAGATGGCTTGCTCCATCACGTCGGATTTACGTCCGCTTTCAAAGCATCGGAACGCCGTGGGCTGACAAAGAAATTTGAAGCACTAAAAAGACCACCTGGATTTACTGGCAGCGCTCCAGGAGGACCTAGCCGTTGGAGCACGGACCGCACGGGTGAATGGGAACCGGTTGCTCCTAAAGTAGTCGTGGAAGTTGCCTATGACCACTTTACTGGCGGGCGATTCCGGCACGGCATGAGGCTTCTTCGCTGGCGCGTGGACAAAGAACCTCGTCAGTGCACGATGGACCAGGTGGAGCACCGCGAGGGCAAATCGCTCGCGCTCCTGTAGCCCAACATCGCAGCCGATGCCGTAAGGGAATTTTGTTGCGGCCACTTTATCGGCAAGTGCAGTCGTGTTTCGTTGCGTGCATTTCAATCTCTTCGAGACGTCAAAAATTTCAGGATCGCAGCTTCAGCAGACTTAAGCTGATTGCCTCTGGAATTTTTTATGGCTTCGCTCATTCCCGGGACACTGGTATTAGCGAGATATGTTTCGAGCACGGCAGGATGGACGTAACATTTGCGGCAAATCGCAGGTGTGTTGCCAAGAAGCTCGGCTACCGCGCAAATAGCTGTTTTAATATTCGCTTTCGCCTGTTTCTTCGTTTCGAACGGTTCTTGCGCATTGAGAGCCAACGCCGCAAGCAGCGTTCCCGCCCATGTCCGGAAGTCTTTTGCACTGAAATCTTGGCCCGTGATCTCGCGCAAATAATCGTTCACATCCTGCGATGTTACGTCTCGCACTTCGCCCTTGTCACTGATGTACGCGAATAGGTCCTGGCCCGGCAGATCTTGACACTTCGCCACAATTTTTGCGATTCGCCGATCCGTCAGGTCCACTTCGTGTTGACGTCCGCTCTTTCCACGGAATCGAAAGCGCAACCGTGCGCCCTTCACGGTCACGTGCCGATTTTTCATTGTGGTCAAACCAAATGATTTGTTCTCGCGCGCGTACTCCTCATTGCCGATCCGGATGAAAGTTCGTTCAAGTAATTGCACCACGGTCGCGAGCACTTTTTGCCGCGGCAGGCCAGGCAATTTGAGATCCGTGGCTACTCGAGATCGGATCCTTGGCAGCGCCTGGGCAAACGCGGCGAGACGTTCGAATTTATTTTCATCGCGAATCTCGCGCCAACGCTCGTGGTAACGGTATTGCTTCCGTCGGCGTGCATCACGGCCGGTCGCCTGGATGTGCCCGCTGGCCGATGGGCAGATCCAGACATCCGTCCACGCAGGTGGAATCGCTAAACGTTTGATCCGGAGGAGGCGTTGCTCGTCGCGAATCAGTTTACCTTGCGTGTCTAAGTACTCGAACTCGCCATCGTTCGCTCTGCGTGTATAACCCGGACGATCATCGCTAACATATTGCAGACCGGCTCCCTCAGCCGCCTCCACAGAATCATTAGCAACAGTTGCGTCGAGTGCTTTCCCGTTACGACTGTTTGTCCCAGGCGCCCCCATTAGAAAACATCACTGCGAACCAGCCGTCTCCTCAAACGCCTGTTGAGCTGCCCGAATCCGTTCGATTTCGATTCGCTCCATTCTATTGTTTAATTCGCACGTCGAAGTCTAATCGCATGGGAAAGCCATCGTAGTAAGCAAGGCGTTCCCGGCCTGACGGGAATCCAGTCGCGTGTGTTGCACTACGATAGGCACATCGGACTCGATCAAACTCGAATACGGCGTGTCGGGACGTCTTTGCGGATCGTGAAAGACATACCAGAGTCCAGCCGCAGTGACGAGCAACTGAAATAACATGATGCCGATCCGTTTCATGCCGGGATGTTTCGCAACGAAAGATAATCGGGGGCCGCGCGCCCAATTGGCTCGACCTTTTCAACATGCCGGTTGAACACGACGCGGTCATAGTCGGCTCTGGACCGAATGGTCTTGCAGCCGCGATCACGCTCGCACGCGCGGGTTGTTCAGTTCTTGTTTGCGAAGCGAACGCGACAATTGGCGGGGGAGCGCGCTCGGCGGAACTGACGCTGCCAGGTTTTTTGCATGATGTTTGCTCGGCAGTGCATCCGCTCGCGGCAAGTTCTCCATTTTTCACCACTCTTCCGCTCGAGCGATCTGGTCTTACATGGATTCAACCTGAAATCCCATTGGCGCATCCGCTTGATGACGGTTCGGCGGCGTGCCTGTACCAAGATATCCATCGAACGGCAGAACAACTTGCCGGCGACTCGCGCGCTTATCGTCGGTTAATGAAGCCGCTCGTTTCCCACTGGGAAAATTTGGCGAACGAATTCCTGCAGCCGATGCTCCACTTGCCGCGACATCCAGTGATATTAGCGCACTTCGGGATTTTGGGACTTTGCCCGACAACGTTTCTGGCGAAGTTCTTGTTTAAAAATGAACCGGCCCGCGCGCTGTTCGCTGGAATTGCTGCGCATTCATTTCTTCCTTTGGAAGCGCCGGCCTCCTCCGCGTTTGGTTTGGTGCTCGGGCTTGCCGGGCATGTCGTCGGGTGGCCAATTCCGCGCGGCGGTTCGCGGCAAATTACAAGCGCGCTCGCTGCTTATCTTCGTGAGCTCGGCGGCAAAATCGAGATTGAACATAGGGTCGATGATCTAAACGACCTGCCAAAATCGCGCGCAGTTATGCTGGATATTTCTGTCTGGGAATTCTTGCGCATCGCTGCTCACCGAATGCCGCCACGGTACCGCCGGCGACTGGAATCGTTTCGGCATGCACCTGGAATTTTCAAAATCGATTACGCCCTAAGTGAGCCGATTCCGTGGAAAGCCGAGGCTTGCCGCCGGGCCGGCACGGTTCATCTCAGCGGCACGATGAATGAAATCGCGGTGGCGGAAAGCGATATTTCGCGAGGAAAAATTCCTGAGCGGCCGTTTGTACTCGTCGCACAACAGAGTCTGTTTGATAAAACTCGAGCTCCAGCCGGACAACATACGCTTTGGGTCTATTGCCACGTTCCATTCGATTGCAACATTGATATGTCGGATCGAATTGAAGCCCAAATCGAGCGATTCGCTCCCGGTTTTCGCGATTGTGTTCTCGCTCGTCACAAAATGAACGGCGCTGAGCTTGAGAAAGGGAACCGCAATTTAACCGGGGGAGACATCAACGGCGGTGCAGCGGATCTGGCACAGTTGATTGCTCGGCCGATTTTTAGTCACACGCCTTACCGCACTCCGCTTGAAGGACTTTATCTATGCTCGGCTTCCACACCACCGGGAGGTGGCGTTCACGGGATGTGCGGTTTTCACGCAGCCCGCGCAGCACTGCGCGACATCTTCGGTGTTAAATCCGTTCGCTAACCGCAATGCAATTTTCCGCTGCGGTTTCGCGTAATCATTTCTCTACGCGCAAACCACTGTTCGTTTTCGAACCGTACCTTGATAGCTATTCATCAACGAAAAGGAACAAACCATGAAGACAAAAAGGCTAATTGCCGCAATAACGGTCAGTGCTGGTATCATCCTTGGACCGGCCGCGTTGGCGCAAGAAGAGACTACCGTAGACATGAAGGACCTGCCATCCCCGGCGCAAACCACTATCAAGGAAAAAGCCGGGAACGATCAGATTCTTCGGGTCGCAAAGGAGACTCGCAAAGGCAAGGAATGCTATGACGCTGTCGTGAACAAGAACGGGAAAGAAGTGGCTATCCGGGTGGATTCCAACGGCAAGTTCATGGGCACTCATCCGGAGAAGGCGGCGAGCAAAGACCAAGGGATACTAATCAGCGCGAGTCGGGTCGAGTATTGCCTGCTCCTGGGTGAGCGGACTTTTCCAGGTAGCGGATTAATGGGTTGAGTCGCCTGTTCGAGGGGATCGTACAGGCGGCGTGCGGGGACGGTTTATTTTCGAACACGTGAGCAATCGCGTTGCGACATACGACCGGCCAGCCTTTGAGAGCCGTCAAATAAGTTGATGGGAGATCCACGAAACGTCGCGCACGCCAAGAAAGTCAGCCAGGAGAAGCATCATAAAGAAAAGCATGCTCCAAAGGCTGGCCCTGCTCCGACGCAGCGCACTAAGAACGCCCAAGCCGAAACGAAAGCTGCCACCGAGAGAACTGCGCCGACGGCCGAAGCTCCGAAGCCAACTCAACCAGTAGAACCGGCGCAGCTGGAGAAATCGCTTGTAGTCCTCTCCAAACTTAAGGAGCTGGAGTTTCATTCACGAGCGAATATCGAAAAGCTAGCTGAACTCAGTTTGACCATTGAGGAGGAGCTTAAGCAAAAGGCGTTCGGTGATGCGATCGGCGCCGTTTATGCCGCGCAGGACGCATTTCAAACCAAAATATTGAAGTTGATTGAAAACTACGAAGCGGAGTGTGCACGTTTGTCGGGCTCCGCCTGACATGCGGCTGTTGATCCGACCAGACTTCGATTCTTTTCGCGCAATCTTTTTGCGCGCCAACGAGCACTCAGTTTCGAACAATCCTTTAACCTGACAGTCAAAACTTAACAGACATGAAAACGAAAAACCTATTCACAGTAGCAGTGATAAGCGCCGGGCTCACATTCGGCGTGACCGCACAAGCGAAGGAAGAAAAACACGAAGAACAAACTATCAACACTGCTGACGTCCCTGCCGCTGTGCAGCAGGCTGCGCAGGCGGAAGCCAAAGGCGGAACGATTGTTCGCTGGGAGAAGGAGGGCGCCAACTTTGAAGCCGTGATCAACAAGAACGGCAAGCAAATTGGTGTCGAAATGGATGCCAACGGCAAAGTGCTGAGCAAGCACAACGAAGCCAAAGAGCACAAAGAAAAAGGCGAGAATTACTAATTATGGGTGGATCGCGTTGTCCTCAACGCGGTAGTGGGTGAAGCGCGGCGAAGACGGATTGTATTTAACGTCGTCTTCGCCGCCTTCGCACTTCTAAGTGAGTGTACGCGGCGTCGCTGACCCCGAGTACCTGTTTTCAAGCGAACCCGCGAATGCTCGAGTAGATTACTCCACCGAGCATTGCTCCAATAGCCACCAAAGCAACGTCTCGCTTTAGCAAAGCGATCAGAAGAAAGGAAATCACCGCGATACCGACAGTGGGCCAGTCGACAAGCGCCTCGGGAATCAAATCCAGCGATACGACTGCGATGACGCCCACGACTGCGGCACTAACCCCGGCGAGGAAGGCCTGGATCGGGCGATTCTCCCTGAGTTTTTCGACATAATGCGCGCCCGCAATTACAAAAATGAATGACGGCAAGAAGACGAAGAATGTTGCTAACACGGCTCCCGGGATACCGCTGGCGAGATAACCGACAAATGTTGTGAACAACATGAACGGCCCGGGCGTTGCGACGCTGAGAGCGACGCCATCGAGTAACTGGCCGTCGGATAGCCAATGATATTGGGCAACTGCACCACGTTGCACAAAGACAAGCGATGCATAGGCGCCACCAAAGCTCAGCAATCCGGTCTTAAGAAATAGCCAGGCGACTTGAAGCCATCGAGAATCGAGTAATGGAAGCGTCAGACCGAGTCCTCCAACCACCAGCGGCAGTGTCGGCGCAATTTTTCTTGGCAACCGCAATCCTCGGTCGACGATCAGATTCAACACACCGGCGATTAGGAGAATCAGCAGAAAGTTGATTCCGGCAAAATACATTCCTGCAAATGCACCTACGACCAGAGTTGCCAGGAAAAAATTCCGGATTGAGGCGCGGCCTAGCTTGATGATACCCGCGGCGATAATGCCCAGCACAGCCGGCTTAAGAACGTAGAGCGCGTTGTCAACCTGAGGCAGCTTGCCATACTTAACATAAAACCAACTCAGGACGATCATCACGATTGCTCCCGGCAGAATGAAAGTAAGACCAGCCAGAATACCGCCCCAAAGCTTTCTTTTCAGATAGCCGACATAGATCGCAAGTTGGAGTGCCTCAGGACCGGGAAGCATATGGCAGAACGCCATGATCTTGACGAAGCGATCCTTCGTCAGCCAATGGCGCTTCTCGACCATGTGATTAAACATCATGGTGATCTGCGCGACTGGTCCGCCGACGTTGACGAAGCCCAGAAAGAGAAAATAGAGAAATACCTCGCGCCACGACGGCATCTGATGATCCGCGTCTCGCTCGTTTTCTTGGGCGTGATTCATCGTGGTAGCAGAGAACGCGTACAGGGCGTCAAAGCATTCAAAGCCGCGTCGCAAAATTTCCTGATCAGACAATCCTTCTTTCGCCCAACCTTTGAGAACACGATCAATTCCGACCGCCTCGACGCGCTGAAATCGTGCGTCGTCCAAGTCCGCGTCGTGGATCATCTCTCCGATCTTGGCTAGAGCCTTGTCTGAAATCGCAAACCTCTTGGTGAGCGTCTCGAAGGTGCAGTAATTCCCGTGATGCGAAAACTCAGCGTCAAGCATGTCGAACGGAATGGCGCCGGGAATCGCGTCTGCCGTGGGCGCGAAGACGAATTTTGGTTTGTGATCAATGAATCGTGCGATCAGCCACGCTGACCCAACGCGATCGATCTCCGGGCGCGGGCGCGTCAGCCATGTTTTTCCCTGATATTGTTTTGCGTCCAGTGTTTGCAGTTGTCGCGAACGCATCGGTCCTTCGGCTCGCCGAAGCAGCATCGCAATATCGTGTCCACGCGGACTGTCGAAAAAATCGACTGCGCGAACTTCCCGAAACTGCCGCGTAAACCGCTCGAGTTCTGCCGCTGCCGCTTCTGTATCCATTTTTTTTCGACGCGCGATGAAACTCTGAAGAGCTTTTCGTAGCTCCCCGTAGTCTTTTGCACGGACGTCATTGAACATCGCCACGACCTTCTCCTTGTTCAGGCCCTCGATTTCTTGCACGCGGACGAGAGTCGAATCACCTCCGTAATCACGGATCTGCTGAGCCAGCCATTGAAACTGCTCATATTGGGCCGGTTCATCTGGCAGCAGATAAGTTGAGGTCTTTATCTGAATGGCGCCGATCTTCTTGAACCTCCGCCAAACCGCAACACGCTCAGTTTTTTGCCGGGTCGGAAGACTGTAGAGAAGAAGAAGCCAAGAAGTTGCGTGCATAAATTAGCTGCCTATAAATGAAATATGTATAGCATGTCATCCTGCATCTTACATCTAACCTCGCATTTCGCCTCTCGCCCGAAGGAGGTGCCGTGCGCTCCCTCTCCTGCTGGAATTAAAAACCCTGCTATTGCTTCGTGGCCGCTTTCTGGACCCTCCCGAATCTTTATGAAATGAAAAAGATAATCGCAGTACTATCAATCGCAGTGATCGCGAGCCTGGCGTGTTCGGCTCTTTTATCCGCTGAGGAAGAAAACGAACAGACCGTTCAATTGTCCGATTTGCCCGCCGCGGTGCAGACGACGATCAAAGATAAAGCTGGTACCGACGCGATCGAGAAGATCGAGAAAAAGATGGAGGACGGCGAAATCGTCTATGAAGCCGTCGTGAATAGAAACGGCGAGGAATGGGGTATTGAGGTGAACGAACAGGGCAAGTTCCTGAAGGAGTACGAGGAAAGCAAGGAGAAGGAAGATGAAGGCGAGAACTATTAATGGAGAAATGGATATGGCCGCGAGTTTTGCGATCGAGCAGCCGGCGGTGATGTGCTCGCTTCACAACAAAATTATGAAACAAATTTTTATCATTGGCTTAATATTCGCGGCGTTCACTTACGCATCGTTGGCGGCCGATCTCGATACGGCGAAAATCGACAATCTCACCGGCCTCAAAGGTAAAATGAACGAGAAGGAAGGCGTTTATAAAGTCACCTCTCCGCGCAATGACGTGAAGATCGTTGTCGATGGATGGACCATGCCGCCCTTCATGGGATTGGGCACCTGGGCTGCGTTTACGAAAGGCGTGCACACGGAAGCGATGGTAATGGGCGACACCGTTCTATTCGAAGACGAAGTGAACGCGGCGATGTCAGCCGCGCTTGACAACGGGCTCAGCGTCACCGCGTTGCATAACCATTTCTTCTTCGATCAGCCAAAAGTGTATTTCATGCACATCGAAGGCGAAGCCACGGTTGATAAATTGGCCAGCGCGGTCAGAAAGGTCTATGACGCTGTCAAACAAACTCGCGCAGCCAATCCGCAGCCGAAAGATTCTTTCGGGGGCAGACCGTTGCCCGAAAAGAATTCGATCAGCGCTGCCCCTCTTAACGAGATCTTCGGAACTCAAGGTGAATCAAAGGATGGAATGGTAAAATTCACGATCGGTCGTCCTGCCAAAATGCACGGCGTCACGATCGATAAAGACATGGGAGTGAACACGTGGGCGGCGTTCGCAGGAAGCGATGACAACGCCATTGTGGATGGAGATTTCGCAGTCACTGAAGACGAATTGCAACCGGTCTTAAAATCGTTGCTCAAGGACAAGATCAACATTGTGGCCATCCATCAACACATGACTCACGAAGAGCCGCGAATCATGTTTTTCCATTATTGGGGCAGAGGCCCGGCTAAAGACCTGGCCCAGGCGGTCAAAGGCGGATTTCTGGTTGGCGGGCTCCTCGGGATCAGCTCACCATTGCAAGATTGAGCGCCCCCTTGTCCAGGAAGACAGGTTACGCTGCCGTCGCGCTGTGTTGCACGGCAATTGCCATTGTAGCTGGGCAGAGCGCAGCACCGTTCAAATTAAAACAGACAATCGCGCTGCCGGGTGTCGAAGGACGGATCGACCATTTCGCGTTCGATCTCACTGGCGAAAGATTGTTTGTTTGTGCGCTCGGCAATAACACCGTCGAAGTGCTCGATTTGCGTAAGGGCGAACGCGCCCACTCGATCACCGGTCTCGGCGCACCGCAGGGAGTCGGGTATGTCCCGGAAGTGAATCGTTTGTTTGTTGCCAATGACAAAGGCGGTATTTGCAAGATCTACGATGGAAAATCATTCCAGACTATCGGGGAACTGCGTTTTGAAGATGACGCCGACAATGTTCGTTATGATGAAACGAGCCAAAAAATCTATGTCGGATTTGGCAGCGGAGGCATTGCCATTGTTAATGCTCCCGACGGAAAACAGGTCGGCTCCATTAAACTCAGCGCACATCCCGAAGCTTTTCAGCTGGAGAAAAAGGGCAGCCGAATTTTCGTCAATGTTCCCAACTCGCGTCATGTCGCAGTGGTCGATCGCGACAAGGGTGAGGTAGTTGGGAGGTGGAAAACGGACCTGGCGTTCGCGAATTTTCCCATGGCACTTGATGAAGCGGATCATCGATTATTTGTCGGCTGTCGCCTTCCCTCCAAGATGGTCGTGCTCAACACTGATTCGGGCGATGTTGTTGCAAAGATGAATATCTCAGGCGATTGCGACGATCTCTTCTACGATACGAAACGCCATCGTGTATACGCGATCTGCGGAGCGGGAAAAATCAACGTCATCGACCAAATCGATCCAAATACCTATAGACTCTCAACTACGATCGGCACAGCGGATGGCGCGCGTACCGGCATTTTTGTTTCGGAACTCGACGTCTTGTTCGTAGCTGTCCCGCATAGAGGCTCACAACAAGCGGAAGTTCGCTGCTATCAAATCGAATGATTCACGGCTTTAGCTCTTAAATACCGAGCAAGCCTGCGGAGATCATATGGTGAACCTCGATTCTATTTGCGCAGCAAAAACAAACCGATGACAGCGGACGCAATGCTCGCTTTGCATTTTTGAGTTATATATATATCATAAAGTAATAAATATAACACGATGGGACTAGAGGATAGAGTCTTGCTCATTAGCAACTCGACGGTTTACGGCCGCGGCTATCTCGACCATGTTGAAAGCGAGATTAGAAACTTTCTTGGCGTCGCGCGACGCGTATTATTTTTTCCGTTCGCCCTACATGACTATGAGGCTTACACGTCTACAGCGAAGATGCGACTGCGTGCCATGGGCTATTCTCTCGAATCCGCCCACGAAGCTAAGGATCCGCACAGAGCTATCGAACATACGGACTCAATTTTTGTCGGCGGAGGCAATACTTTTCGGTTACTGAAAGCGCTTGAGGATCTTGAAGTCATCGAATTGATCCGGCGAAAGGTAAATAGCGGAGCGCCCTATATTGGCAGTAGCGCTGGTTCGAATGTCGCCGGACCGACGATCAAAACCACGAAGGATATGCCTATTGTGCAGCCGCGTTCGTTCGACTCCTTAAGCCTGGTTCCATTCCAGATCAGTCCGCACTTTCAGGACCCGGATCCAAATTCGACGCACATGGGGGAAACGCAGGAGGAACGCATTCTCCAGTTTCTGGAAGAAAACGACACACCTGTTGTCGGCATTCGCGAAGGAGCTTGGTTGTTATGCAACAACGGTACCGTCACACTGAAAGGCCAGACGGGAGCGAGAATTTTCCGTCGCGGCCACGCTCCAGTCGAAGTGCTGCCCGGCAGCGAAATCTCCAGGTTAGTCGAAGGACGGAATGCAATTTGAAGGAACGCTTTTACTGCGTCGTAGCGATGTCGAAGAGTTGCTCGGCTTGAGCGAGTGCATCGTTGCAATAGACGAAATCTTTCGTCTGCAAGGCGAGGGAAAAGTTCCGGTGCCTGGAATTCTTGGAGTGAAGGCCCCGGGTGGCGGACTGCACGTTAAAGCCGGACTGCTGCCATGCGATAGAAGCTATTTTGTTGCGAAGGTCAACGCGAACTTCCCAAACAACAACGCGCACTTCGGTTTGCCGACTATTCAAGGCGTCATTGTCCTGTTCGATGCGGCAAACGGTGTCCCGCTCGCGATTCTCGATTCGATCGACATTACAATTAAGCGAACCGCCGCGTCTTCAGCAGTCGCAGCAAAATATCTCGCCCGAAAGGAATCATCTGTCGCAACGATTTGTGGCTGTGGACAGCAGGGTCGCGCACAACTTCGTGCCGTTCTTCTGGTTTTACCCCTGACGAGAATCTATGCGTTCGATGTAAACAAACGTGCAGCGATTAATTTCAGAAACGAACTTTCGCCCGAGCTAAAGATCGATATCGAACTTGTTCACGATCTGCCGAGCGCAATTCAGAAGAGCGATGTTTGTATCACATGCACGACTGCGAATGAATCCTTCGTGTGCAAGGAAGATGTCAGGCCCGGCACTTTTATCGCAGCCGTGGGCGCGGACGATGGACACAAGCAGGAAATTCATTCGACGTTGATGGCATCCGCCAAAGTTGTTGTGGACAGTTTGGAGCAATCTTGCGCGATCGGGGACGTACATCATGCAATCGCTCATGGCCTGATGCGGAAAGAAGATGTTTACGCGGAGCTATGCGAAATCGTTGCCGGCCAAATAATCGGCCGCGTCTCTGACGATGAAATCATTGTTTTTGACAGCACCGGCGTCGCCATTGAAGACGCTGTGGCCGCGGCTGCAGTTTATGAAAGAGCGCTCACGGACGGTATCGGCACTGCTTTCGATTTTGCGGCATGAGGTTTATGAAATGCATGACAACACGATTGTCGATGGAGATTTCGCATTCATTGAAATCAACCACAACCTGTTCTGAAAGCGTTGGCCAAGGGAACACCAACACTGTCGCCATCCATCAGCACGAGGCGCACCGGTAACCGCGTATCATTTTCTTCCACTATCAGGGACGCGGTCCGATGAAAATGACAGCAGAAAGTATCAAAGCCACTCTGGCACTGACGGTCTCTTAATGAGAAGCTAAGAAGTGATTTCGATTTCTCGATGGATAGCTGGCTGTTGGCTTGGTTTAGTTTGTGCGACCGCAATGGGCAACGGGCCCTACCACTTCGTAACTGAGATACCGATTGGCGGCGAAGGCGGCTGGGACATTTTGACGATAGATTCGGCTGCGAGCCGTCTCTACCTTTCGCACGCGACGAAGGTCGTCGTTGTCGATTTGCGTAAAAATGCCGTCGCCGGCGAAATTGCCGATACGCCTGGCGTCCACGGATTCGTGGCCGTACCAGAAATACAACGCGGTTTCTCATCGAACGGCAAAGAATCGAAATCGAGCGTTGTCGATCTAACAACGTTAAAAACGGTTTCGAAAATTGATACCGGCCCGAATCCAGACGCTATTGTTTACGAGCCACGTCATGGTGAAGTCTACGTTTTCAATCACACTGGAAATTCGGTCACCGTTATCAATGCGAAAGCCGCTACTGTCTCAGCAACCATTCCGCTCGGAGGAAATCCAGAATTCGCGGCGGTAGATGAAAACGCAGGGCGTGTTTACTGCAACATCGAAGATAAGAGCGAAGTCGCGGTGATCGATACGGACAAACATGAAGTCGTCGCGCACTGGTCGCTTGCGCCGGGCGAAGGACCAAGCGGAATCGCGTTCGATGCTCCGCACCATCGTTTGTTCTCGGGCTGCCACAACAAAATGATGGTGATGCTCGATACCGAAAGCGGAAAGGTGGTGGGCAGTGTCCCGATTGGCGCCGGCGTCGATGGCTGTGCGTTTGATGACGCAAGTCAGCTCGCGTTCGCTTCTTGCGGAGACGGCACCACGACAATCGCGAGAGAAGTAGCACCCGGGAAATTGACCGTTATCCAAACTTTGAAGACGGAGCGCGGTGCGCGGACAATGGCGCTCGATCCCAAAACCCATCGGATATATTTACCGTCGGCGAAATTTGAGCCGGCGCCCTCGCCTTCGCCGGGTGCATCGCCGACACGTCCCAGAATTGTCCCCAACACGCTTAAGTTACTCGTCTATACTTCGGGGGAACCGATAAAAGATTAAATGTGCGACGATTTGCGATTGCGGTAAGTCTCGCGTGCGCGGCGCGCGTTGCATTTGGGCAAGGCGGACCGCCGATGATCACTGATGATCCCGGCACCCCTGGAAACGGTAAATGGGAAAACAATTTTGCGATCATATTTGAACATCGCCCGAAGGAGACCTCGATCGACGCGCCAGAGATCGATCTGAATTATGGAGTGGGCGAGCACATTCAGCTCACATTGCAAAATGCGCCGGTACTCCTGAAGCGCAGCGGTCATGGGCTGATCGGCGGCCTTGGCGGAACTGAAGCTGCAGTGAAATGGCGCTTCTTCGATGAAGCAACGAGCGGCTTCGACGTGTCGATGTTTCCGCGCGTCATTTTTAACATCGTGCAGTCATCAGTGCGTCGCGGTCTCGCTGAAGACGGCACACGCTTTCAAATTCCATTTCAGATAGCGAAGACCTTAGGCCGCTGGCATGCGGACGTCGAGGTCGGTCCGCGAGCGAGCACGATTGGTCGAAGCGAATGGTTATATGGAATTGTCTGCGGGTTCGATCTTGCCAAACCAACAATGCTGATGGCAGAGCTTCATGACGAATCGCGAATCAACTTCAGTCACGACGTACTCACGCTGAATTTCGGTTTGCGGCATGAGTTTACCGAAAACTACATATTGATTTTATCCATGGGACATGAGCTTCGGTCGCCTGACCAGCCGACAGCGCTCATTGGCTATTTTGGGATGCAATTCGTTTATTGAATGAGATCAATGCGCTTTTGAAGCGGGCTTCTGCGGAAAGATCAGGATCAACGCGACGATCACCACCAGGAGCGCGAGCGATGCGGTGTAACGGCTCAGAGCCAGGCCGCCTTGCGCGATCGGCTTGTCGAGAAAATCGCCCAGGGTGGCTCCGAGCGGGCGAGTCAAAATGAATGCAGCCCAAAACAAAATGACGCGCGAAAAGCTCGTGAGGTAGTAAAGAAGAGCGGTCAACAAAAGTAATCCGCCGAAAACGGCGGCAGCGCCGAGATAGCCCATTTCATTTGTGTCGGCCACCCAATCGCCAAGCGCCGTCCCCAAGGTCTGGGAGAACATGATCGTCACCCAATAGAAAATCTCGACCTTCGGCGTACTTACCGTTTCGATCGAAATGCTCCCGGTCGACCAGCGCCAGATCAGAAGCGACGCAATCACACAGGTGAGCAAGATGGTTGAACCGCCGGTGTAGCCGATGCCGAGCGATCTCGTGCAATAATCGGCCAGCGTTGTGCCGACGGTCGTCGTCGCGACAATCGTCAGCCAGTAAAGGAATGGGTGAAATTTTTTTGCCTTGATCTGCACCAGGACCGCAACGATAAAAATGACGCCAAAGATTGCCGTACCGATAAGATAGCCTGTGCCCTTCGCTTCGGAGGTCGTTTCGCCGAGCCACGACATGGTTACGGCGTCGCCGCCGGTTTCGCCGAGCGTTGTCGCGAGGATCTTAACGACCCAGAACGCAAGCGTAACCTGCGGAACTTTACTGACAATGGTGTTGAGGTTTGAATCACGCGTGTGCATTGCTTTCCTTTCGGTTAGCCGTCGGGGATTTTCGCAATGCAGCGCAAATTTGGAAGTTCGTAATTTATGATCGGGGCTGGTCTCTGAAAGGGCCGTGTAGAACGATTGCTGGCGCAACGAGGAATGCTGAATAACGGCTTGCGTCCCGAGAGTAACTGAATGTATTTACAATGGGTCGGTCGGAAGTTCCTATGAAGCCAATTGCGTGCTCAGTTGTCGCATGGGTGCTCGCCACGAGCTGGACACCCTTCAATTTATGGGCACAGCAAAGTGAGACGGAACTGCTTAAGCAAGCGCGCGTCACGAAGCATCAGGCTAAAAAAATTGCACTGGCTAGAGTTAAGCGTGGCGCGATCAAGTGCGTTGAGCTTGAAAAAGAGAACGGGGTGCTGATCTGGTCAGTGGACATTGCGCAGCCGCCGAAGAAAGACCTTACCGACGTTTGGGTAGATGCGACAACAGGCAAGATCACCGCAGTTGAGGTAGAGACGCCCATCACCGAGAAGAAGGAAGTAGCTGAACAAAAGGCCAGAAAATGGCTCTCAGATCATAACGCCCATTGAAACGATGCGCGGAATTCCGCGTAAGCCCCCTGAGTTTGGCAGCTTCGGAAACCGATTCTATTTGCGTAGCAAAAACAAACCGAGGATGGCGAATGCAACGCCAACGATTCGCTGCCATGATGGTGCCTCGCGGAAAAATAAGATGCCAGCAATGGCCCATGATTGCCGCGCCTCCGGCGAGGACAGCTGGAGCTGGAACCGAAGAGAGCGGACCGCCTTTTGAAAAAGCAGGAAGAACGCGATCGTTCCAGCGCCTACGCAGATGCCGGTAAGCAGCGAATAGTAAAAACCTGCTCCGCTGAATTTTTGATTCCACCTTCCCCCAAGCCAGACAATCGCCAAATAGATCAGGATCGATAATGCGGCGCTACCTTCGACAATAAAACCACCGAGACCTTCGCCGATGCGTTCGGCTGCCATCCTGGTGAAGATTTGATGCGCACCGTAAAGCACCGCAGCAACGACCGCATACCAGAACCAAGCTGCCATGAGAAAACAGTCTAGCTCATGAAATGGATCAGCCGCGAGAAAATTGAAAAAGGACCGCGTGGCTCAGCGCACTTTGTCAAACGCGAGCTTAAGGCCAAACGCTATGAAAATGGCGCCCATAGTGCTGTCCAGCGCGATGATTACGCTGCGCTGCCTTAGCCAGCCCGATATCAATTCAGTCGCGTTTGTTAACAGGAGAAACCAAAGCAGCCCTTCAGTCGCGTGAATCAACGCCAGCAACATGCTGAAGGACCAAACCTGAATGCCCGCTGGAATAAATTGCGGAAGGAAGCTCAAATAAAAAACGCCTACCTTCGGGTTAAGAAGGTTCGTCAATAAACCCCGCTTCAGCCACAGAGAATGGTGCGTACTTCTACCTACCTGCACGCCTGTTTCGGCAGTGCTGCTTGGAGACGTCGAAGAGAATGCGCGAATGAATAATTTGATTCCCAAGTAGCCCAGATAAATTGCGCCAACAATCCGTAGCATCTTGTAGGCGAACCCGGAAACGGCGAGCAGTGCGCTTAACCCGAAAGAAGCCGCAGCGCCCCAGAATAAGCAACCGGAACAGATTCCCATCCCGGCAAGCATTGCTTGCTTTCTGCCCTCCACAGCCGCAGTTCGCAACACCAGTGCCGTGTCCAATCCCGGTGTGATGGTCAGTAAACCACCAGTCAATGTGAACGAAAGCAACGCCTGCTCGGTAGTCATAGAACGTAGTTAGTAGTTGCATCCTATTTCCGGCTTCGAAAAGCAATCTCTTAAAAACAAGTTGGCGACGCGTCGAACACGTTCGAAATAACAGAAACCAAATCAAGATGACGATTCCACTGTTTCGGATCGCAGCTCTGCTTTGTTTTCTCGCCGTCGCGCTCGGTGCCTTTGGGGCACATGGCCTCAAGCAAATGCTTGAAGCACACAGGATGCTCGATGTCTGGAACAAGGCCGTGCTTTATCATTTCATTCACGCGCTTGCGCTCCTGGTGCTTGCGCTTTTCGGCGCCGCCAATCGCACCGCATGGTGGTTACTTTTTGCCGGCATTCTCATTTTTAGTGGAAGTTTGTATGTGATGGCGTTGACCAGTCTTCGATGGCTTGGAGCGATTACGCCCATCGGCGGTCTCTGTTTTCTTGCGGGCTGGGCATGGCTGGCGATCGCGCCGCGTCCGTAGGCGAGGTTGGATCGCAAAGCTGGAACGCGTTGTCCTCAACGCGTTAACAATTAATACTCCTCCGCAGCGACCGCCTTGTGGCATCGTCTTCATGAGAAGCCGATCCACCTTGGCGCTTGACACAAGAATGCTGTTCCAGGGGTCTCCTTCTGATATACTACCGCCTCGATGTTTAACGCAGTGTCGGAGGCAGAACGAGATGCGATCACAGCGGTCGTATTTATCGGGACGTTTTTTGTGGCGCTCGGCGCAGGGCGGTTTTTAAAGCGGCGCGCAGGGGTGCATCTTGGGCTGCTATTTCGGCTTTTCTGCCTGACGCTGGCGTTCTACGCGGCCATCGCCGTTTACGGAGTTCATGCGCCCTGGCGAAATCACATTGGCGCAGCGGTGATCTTATTGAGCACGGCACTGGTCGTCGCGCTGGTGAATCGTTACGTTTGGGATCTTTATTTCGAAAAGAAGCGGCACACGCTCATTCCACATTTTCTACGCGAGGTTGTTGGAGGCATCATTTTTCTAATTGCGCTGCTTTTTGTCCTGAGTTCAGGCTATCACGCCGAAGCGCAATTGAAAGGGCTCCTCGCCGGCTCAGGGATTGTCGCGATCATCCTCGGTTTTGCGGGGCAAAATCTTTTCGCCGGGATTATCGGTGGAATATCAATCCAGATTAACCGGCCCTATAAGGTCGGCGACTGGTTGCAGGTGGGCGAGCGCTTTGCCGAAGTGATGGAGATCAACTGGCGCTCGACACGGCTGCGCACCAATGACGGGATTTATCTGGACATCCCAAACAACGAGATGGTGAGCCACACCATCGTCAATCTTCACTACCCAACCGAAGTCCATGCGATGCGGATTCGAGTCGGAGTTGAGTATAAAAACCCGCCCAATCGCGTGAAGGACGTGCTGTTCCGAGCCGCTTCGACTGCGGAGGGCGTCCTGACAGAACCGAAGGTCAAGGTGTTTCTGGTCGATTTTGCCGAGTCCGCTGTGATCTATGAGATCAAGTTCTACATGGGCAATCACTCCAGAATCAATGAGATCAACGACGCCGTGCGCACCAATGTCTGGTATCAGCTCAAGCGCCAGGGAATCACCATCCCCTTCCCGATTCGCACATTGCACGTGGAGCGCAAAGCGGCCGCAGCCATGCAAGAGGAATACCAGGAAGCGCGGGCGATTTTGCGCTCTGAAGCTTTGTTCGAGTGCTTGTCAGACGAGCAGATCGACAGCTTGGTGCAGCAGTCCCAAGTCAGTCATTTTGGTCGGGGTGAGCGGGTGATCAGAGAAGGCGCCGAGGGTGAATCCATGTTTGTGTTACTGAGCGGGGCAGCAGAAGTGTCGATCTCGAAAAATGGTACTTCAATTCCCGTGGCCACCCTGAAGGCCCCCGATTGTTTCGGCGAAATGTCTCTTCTCACCGGCGAACATCGAACAGCAACGGTGCGCGCCGAGACCGATTGCCAGGTGATGGAGATTGGGAAGCCAGTGATGGCAGAGGTGCTCCGCGCTTCACCCGATTGCCTCGAACGGCTCAGCGAACTGCTCGCCAAACGGAAAATGGAAACTGAAGGTTTACTGAAAGAGGCGGTTTCCCATGGCCAGCACGAGAGAAAAGAACGCGAATACAAGGCCACTTTCCTGCACCGTTTGCAGACGTTTTTCGAGCTGTAGAGGCCCTTTGCGACCCGCGCCGCCGCTAAGCATACGCGTGCGGTCATCCCGAGCCGCATAGACGGCGAGGGACCTCGCAACCGTGAATCACGTCACACCCGTTTTACGCGACGTCCCAAATGCAAGATCCCTCACTTCGTTCGGGATGACAAAACGGACTCCCAAATAACGAATTGCCAGTGGATGAAAACCCACTAAAGTCCCCAACTTTCAGCCGGAACGTTCATGAGCATTTTATTTGGCCTAACGATTCTCAACTCAGGCGTGCCATTGTCGATGGTGTGCGCCGTGATTGGACTTGCGTTCGCGTTCTTTTTGATCGCGGTGGTGATACGGTCGCCATCTGGAACTGAACGGATGCGAGAAATCTCGGCCGCCGTGCAGGAAGGCGCCAAAGCCTATTTGAATCGGCAAGTCAAGACTATCAGCGTCATCGCAGTGGTCATTTTCATTTTGCTTTTCTTTTTCAAAGATCACCCGACGGCAATTGGATTCGTAGTCGGCGCTTTCTGCTCGCTCGTGGCGGGCTTCATCGGCATGCGCGTAGCCGTTCTGGCAAATGTTCGCACAGCGCAAGCCGCCAGTATCGGACGACTCAATGCGTTGCGCGTGGCATTCAACGGCGGCTCCGTGACCGGTCTCCTCGTAGTCGGGCTTGCGTTGCTCTCCGTGTCTATCTTTTACACGGTCGCTGCAAAACTGATCGGAAGCGATGCGGCGATACGCAGTTTGGTTGGACTCGCATTGGGTGGCAGTCTCATCAGCGTCTTCGCGCGATTGGGTGGCGGCATTTATACCAAAGCGGCTGATGTAGGCGCCGATCTTGTGGGCAAGATCGAGAGTGGTCTCGAAGAAGACGATCCACGTAATCCCGCGGTGATCGCTGATAATGTCGGCGACAACGTAGGCGATTGCGCTGGCATGGCTGCGGATGTTTTTGAAACCTACGCCGTCAGTTTGGTCGGCGCTATTCTGGCGGGGCTGTTGACGCTTGGTGGAAATCCGGCGGCCATTGTCTATCCGTTCGTACTTGGCGGAATTTCTGTTCTGGGGGCGATTTGCGGAATTGTGTTTGTAAACGTGGCGCGCGGGAAACCAGCGGCTGTGCTGATCGGAGCAGTGTTAATCAACGCGCTGATCTCGGCAATTTTGTTTTGGCCTGTCACGCAAAACCTCTTTCCGGCGGGCGTAACCATCGACGGTGTGTTGCGATCACCTGCCCAGCTCTACTTTGCCTCGCTGGTGGGTCTCATCATGACACCGGTTATCGTCGCGCTCACAAATTACTACACCTCGTCACATTACCGACCGGTGCAAAAGATTGCGCGGGCATCCGAAACCGGTCACGCCACGAACATTATTGCCGGACTCGCGGCTGGAGAACATGCCACAGCGCTCCCTGTGCTGTTCATTGGACTGGCGATCCTGCTCACTTTTCATTTCGCTGGCCTATATGGAATCGCAATCGCGGTGATGTCGATGTTATCCATGGCCGGTGTGATCATCTCGCTTGATTCATTCGGCCCAATTACTGATAACGCTGGCGGCATAGCGGTGATGGCCCAGTTGCCCAAGGAAATTCGCGTCGTCACCGATGACCTGGATGCGGTCGGGAACACAATGAAAGCCGTGACCAAAGGTTACGCTATCGCGTCAGCCGGGCTGGCGGCACTGGTTTTGTTTGGATCGTACGTGGAAGAATTGCGTGGGCATATCACCGCCCGCGGCGAAGTGTTTTCGTTTCAATTCTCACTCAGCGACCCGAAAGTAATCATCGGACTTTTCATTGGTGGATTGCTGCCGTTCACTTTCACGGCGTTCAGCATGGACGCCGTAGGCAAGGCAGCCGGCGCGGTTGTGCGCGAGGTGCGGCGTCAATTGCAGGAGAAGCCGGGAATCCTGACCGGGCAGGACAGGCCAGAATATGGGACTTGCGTGGACATTGTAACGAAAGCGGCACTACGAGAGATGATTGTTCCAGCGTTACTGCCATTGGTCGCTGTGGTGCTTGTAGCGGTCATTAAACCGTTGGGGCCCGTGGTACTCGGCGGCTTGCTGGTCGGGACAATCGTGACCGGTTTATTTATCGCCATCGCGATGACATCAGGTGGGGCTGCATGGGACAACGCGAAAAAATTTATCGAGGAAGGAAATCTCGGCGGCAAAGGCTCTTTCGCACATGCCGCAGCAGTAACGGGCGATACTGTAGGCGACCCTTACAAAGACACCGCGGGTCCTGCGATAAATCCCATGATCAAAGTCGTTAATATTCTGGCGATCTTGATAATCCCGATTTTCTTTTAAAGCCTTGGCGGCGCGAGCGCCCTGCTATTGTGGGCTAAAAACGCTTGGTTTCGTCAAAGACGCGTGGCAAAGTCGGACGCTCTCGCGCCATGTCTAGCGTTTCAGCATCGCCCACGCGACTCAAATTTTGGGGGACGCGCGGTTCCATTTCCGTACCGGGGCCTGGCACACTGCGTTACGGCGGCAACTCCACGTGCGTCGAGATTCGCGCGGATGGCGAGATTATTGCGCTCGATGCGGGTTCCGGGATTCGCTGCCTTGGGATCGCTTTGGAAAAAGAATTCCAGTCGCAACCGATCAGGCTCTCGCTATTGATCACACACGCTCATTGGGATCATATCCAGGGATTGCCCTTCTTCGCCCCAGCATACGAAAAGAAGAATGAAATCCGTGTACGCGGCTACCACGGCATCGATATGAGCTTTGGCGAAATTATGGCTGAACCGATGAAGGCGCCATTTTTTCCGATCGCGATGCGCGAACTTTCCGCCAGGGTCGACATTAAAAAACTAACCGAGATGGAGTTCTCCTTGGGAAAAGTGCAAGTCCGCGCCAGGTTCGTAAATCATCCTGGCATTTGCGCGGGTTATCGTTTGTTCACCAGCGCCGGGTCAATCGCTTTCCTCCCGGACCATGAGCCCTATCGATTTTTGCACTCAGCACGGGCCAATGACATGAGTCCGGAACAGGCAAAAAAGACTGCGACAGAGGAGCGAATCGCCCTCGTCGAGTTGCTTCGCGGCAGCGATATTCTGATTCTCGACGCGCAATACACCGACACAGAGTACGAAAGTCACGTCGGATGGGGACATGGTTCGGTTTCCAGCGCCGTTTCGCTGGCGCTCGATGCGGAAGTCCACAGGCTTCTGCTTTTTCATCATGATCCAAGTCACGATGACGCAATGGTCGATGCCATGGTGAACGATGCGCGACGACTAATCCGCGAAAGTGGGAAAGATCTTGAAGTGGACGGCGCACGCGAAGGCGAAGAAATATTACTCCCCGCCGACCACGCGAATAGCCCCAAATAAAAAGCAATTGGAAATCATCAGCTGATTCGCGTTAATTCGCGTGACCGCCGGGAGACCTCGAAGTTCGGATTTTGCGAATTTCGCATTAGCTTTCGCTGCTTTTGCCTCGTGGTGTAACGGTAGCACTAGAGACTCTGAATCTCTCTGTCTAGGTTCGAATCCTAGCGAGGCAGCCACGTAAAAGGCCTTGCAGTCTCACGTGGCAATAACGGTGTCGCGATAGAAAACAGAAACCGCGTCGGGAACTGAGGGCTTTTACCCGGTTCGAATCCGAGCGAGGCAGAATTAAAAGTGATACCATTTGCCTAGACCACTGGCGCTTTGCGCAGCATCGCAAAGCCGCCAGATGTATCAAGACAGCCCGTGCGCCATCGGCGCATTTTTACCCGCCTCCAGCCCATGCCACCAAACAGTGATGTACACCATTGCGCCGTAGTTCACGTGCGTAACATGGCGAATTTTGTTGATCCGCTCAGCCTTTAGCCAGTTGTTGATTTCTTTCTCTACCTCAATCTCGCTGCCCTTAAATATCGTCATCTTCATCGTTGAACGATTCTCGCGGACACCGTGAGACTGCAACCGCAATTCCAGCGCATTTAAAACATGACAAGTCACCACGCCAAATGCAGCACTCACGACCGATGACGGACGAAACTAGAAATACAATTCTAATCCTTCTCGGAATAGTTACGTTCGCGATCCAGTTTTGGACTGCAAAAATCAGTTGAAATGAAAATCGCGATTGCCGGCAACCACAGGGTTGATCAAATCCCCCGACTTCCGGGTCCCGAGTTCTTCGACTGAGACGAGCGTTCGGTCGTTTGGTTTCAGGCGCGCTTGCTTGCGTTTGCCGAGCCACGCTGCATTCTTGTGCATTACGTGGCCTCCTTGTACAAGTGTCCGTGTCCTTCCGAGCGTTTGGATCGAACACACTCACATTGGCAGGGAGTGCTGCCAGAAATTCACAAAAATCCGGCACTCCGTTGTATTTGAATGCTGCCTCGCGCACGGCTTTCGCCGTGACCGGCCGGCGGCCATTCACTGTTCGTGAAGCATGATCCGGAGCAGCCGAGAGCGAGGGTGACGATTCGGCATAGGGATAAGGAGCCGGCGTGGGTAAAACCGATGATTCGGAAATGGCCGGCGCTGGAACTCGCACAGGTGTCTCATACGGATAGGGACCAGGAACTTTGATGGTCGGGATTGCCGAGTGAATTCTTTCAGCAGGGAAAGCAAGCAGGATCATTAGTCCTCCGATAATTCCGATCAGTGTTGGAGAATGGGTTCTTTTCATATTGGAGCAATGGCTGAATCTGCAGAATGGAGTGATTACCCGGCGACTTTCAAAACTGCCCCGAATTACACACCCCGAAGAGGACTAAAGAGAGACAAGTAAATTAGAATCCATGCACCGGAATCAGTCAACCCATAATCTGCATCATCGGCACGTAAATTTGTCATCTTTCTGTATCACTACGCGGAAATTTATCCGGCACTCGACAACGAGAAGAGAGTGTGCGAAACAGAACGCTTTCCAATCCGGGAGAAAAGCTTTCAGATGGTGCATGGTGCATGGAGAGATTCCTTGACCGCCCTTTCAAGATTTTGTGGCGCATGAAACACACCGTCTGATCCCCGGTTCAGCAACGATGAAGCGGAATAGTTGATGATCGCGCCCGAAATCCTTACTCGACGTTAGCCGGCCTAAAGGTGGTCGATCTTGTCGCGTGCGTCGCGTCTTTCGCGAAAAAAATCCATTAGGATCGCAGCGCATTCGTCTTCCAAAACACCTGCTGCGATATCGCACCGGTGATTCAAAGTGGGCATTTGCAGGAGGTTGATCACGCTTCCTGCGGCCCCAGCGGCTGGATCTGCGCAGCCAAAAATCACGCGGCTTACCCGAGTGTGAACGAGCGCGCCCGCGCACATCGCGCATGGCTCCTTGGTCACGTACAGATCGCAATCGGTCAGTCGCCAGTCGCCCACCGCCGCTTCAGCTTGCGTCAATGCGAGCATTTCCGCATGCGCGGTGGCGTCCTTCAGCAATTCAACCTGATTATGAGCGCGCGCGATAACTTTGCCCGCGCGAACAATAACTGCACCAACCGGCACTTCGTCGGCTTTGCCTGCCTTTAGCGCCTGTCGCAACGCTTCGCGCATGAAATACTCGTCACCTAGCGGTTCGATCATCGATTCAAAGGAATTACCAGAGTTACCAAGTTCAAAGGTTACAAACGCCTCGCCTGCTGCAACGTTTTAACTTTTCAACTTTTTAACTTACACGATCCTTGCCCTGAGAATTTCTTCGGCATATTAGGGACTGCTCATGCACGACAACATCGAGTCGCACCTGGTTGAAAAGCGTATTTTTAAACCACCAACTGATTTTGCAAAAAATGCCCGAATCAAGAGTCTCGCTCAATATCGTCGGATGTATCGAGAATCAATTCGCCAGCCGGCAAAATTCTGGGCGCGCGAAGCGAGCGAGCTAGTGTGGCGCGCAAGATGGAAAACGGTGCTCGAATGGAAAGCGCCGTTCGCGAAGTGGTTCGTCGGAGGCAAACTCAACATTTCGGAAAACTGCCTGGATCGGCATCTGACTGGGCCGCGCCGGAACAAAGCGGCAATTATCTGGGAAGGCGAACCCGGCGACAAACGTACGCTTACTTATCAACAACTGCATCGCGAAGTTTGCCGCTTCGCGAATGTCCTGAAGCGAAACAAAATAAAAAAAGGCGATCGTGTCATCATTTATCTCCCGAATATTCCTGAGACCGCGATCGCCATGCTCGCCTGCGCGCGGGTCGGTGCGGTGCATTCAGTAGTTTTCGGCGGATTTAGCGCCGACAGCATTCGAGATCGAATTGCCGACAGCGGCGCGATCGCGATGATTACAGCTGATGGTGGCTATCGGCGCGGTGCAATTGTGCCGTTAAAGAAAAACGTTGATGAGGCACTCCGTGATGGCACGTCAGTCCGGCGTGTCATCGTTTTCCGTCGCGCAGGAAACGAGATTCACATGGAAGAAGGCCGTGACGTCTGGTGGCACCGCGAGCTGGAGTATGTCGATGCGAACTGTCCGCCCACGCCGCTCGACAGCGAGCATCCGCTTTATCTTCTCTATACAAGTGGTTCCACTGGGAAACCAAAAGGGATCCTCCACACTACGGGCGGTTATCTTGTGGGCGTTTATTCAACGACCAAATACGTCTTCGATATTCGCGAGGAGGACATCTATTGGTGCACGGCTGATGTCGGCTGGGTTACGGGTCACAGCTACATCGTCTACGGTCCGCTCGCCAATGGCGCGACAACGGTCATGTATGAGGGCGCGCCGAATTGGCCGGAACCGGATCGGTTCTGGAAAATTATCGAAGAATATCGAGTCAACATTCTTTATACCGCGCCAACAGCGATCCGCGCATTTATTCGCTGGGGCGATCATTGGGTCGCGAAACGCGATCTGTCATCGCTCCGCCTGCTCGGCACGGTCGGCGAACCAATTAATCCAGAGGCGTGGATGTGGTATTACAAAAATATCGGAGGCGAGCGTTGTCCCGTTGTCGATACGTGGTGGCAAACTGAAACCGGATCGATTCTGATCACTCCTTTGCCGGGCGCAATTCCAACGAAACCGGGCAGCGCAACGCTCCCGTTCTTTGGAGTGGATCCAGCTGTTGTAGATGAGAAAGGGCGGGAAGTCGGACCGAATGTCGGCGGCAAGCTAATCATTCGCCGCCCATGGCCTTCGATGTTGCGCTCCATCTACGGCGACAAGGCCCGGTATCGACAGCAATACTGGAGCGAATTTAAAGGAAATTATCTCACTGGCGATGGCGCGCGACGCGATGAAGACGGCTATTTCTGGATCGTTGGCCGTATCGATGATGTCCTCAACGTGGCAGGCCACAGGCTTGGTACATCAGAAATTGAAAGCGCGCTGGTCAGCCACCCTCAGGTCGCCGAGGCTGCAGTAGTTGGCAGGCCGGATGAACTAAAAGGGCAAGGCGTAGTCGCGTTTGTGACGCTGAAAGCGAGCGTAAATACCACTGGCGGACTGAAAGCAGAACTGCGCGAGCATGTCGGCGTGCACATTGGGGCAATTGCAAAACCAGACGAAGTTCGTTTCGCCGAAGCGCTACCAAAGACGCGCAGCGGCAAAATCATGCGCCGGTTGCTGAAAGAAATCGCCAGTGGCGCGCGAGTCACAGGCGACACGACTACGCTTGAAGACTTCACTGTGTTGGCAAAATTGGCCGAATCGGAAGAGTAACTCCGTCAGTCCCATTCGTCCCATGCATCGTGCGGTCACAACGAGACAAATGCGCGCCGCTGAAATTTCTTTTTCGTAGCGTGCATTCGGTTAGCGTTCACCCGTGAGTTTCATTCGCACCGGCTTTCGCGAGATCGGATTGAAAATCCGACGCCAGCGAACGCGCATTGCGCTTCGTCATGAGAAGCGTCTCCTGCAGAAGAGCGAAATTAACCTGGGGCGCGAGGGCACTGCCCAGGCGGCCAATTTTCCCGAGCTGCGCAATGAGATAGTCGCTCTTAAGAAGTTGGAGCAGGAACAGAAGGAAGTCGCAGTTCGAATCTCGCGGATCGAAGAAGGAATAAAAAAGATCGAAGAAGAACGGCAACAGAATGCGCGCGAACAAGCTGAGGCCATCGCAAAGCTGGAGGCGGAAAAAAAGCCACTTCTTCAAAAGCGCAACCGAACGAAAAGCAATGTTGACGTCTGTGAGCGCGAACTAGCCGCCGTAGAACGACGTATTCGGGAGAGCGAGGCTGCCGATCGCGATCTCTTGAAGCAACTCTCCGATCTTCATGCGCTTAACCCGGCTCCTGCCGATCTGGATGCGCGATCTGCCAGTATCAGTGCTCGGCGGGCAAGGCTTCCGGAAGAGCGGGCAGAACTGGTCCGGGCGCGTCTCGGCAGCGCGGAAGCGGTGCGATTGGCCACGGAGAAATTAAGTGCGGCAGAAGCGGAACTTTCTGCGGTGGAAAAAAACATTGCGCGGACCCGAAGCGAATTTGAAGCGCGCGATCGGAAATTGAATGACAACATCCGAGCTCAGCAAGAAGCAGCGCGCAATGCGCGCGCACAGCATCAGACAGTCGAGGAGCGGAAAAACCCGGCGTATTTGAACATTGGCCGGCACCTTGCTGCGCAGGGCGTTGCCCCACCAAACGCGCCGAATCTGTTGACCGAGGCGCATCGCCGCCGTGAGGCAGTCGATCGGCATTTGGCGCACAAGGCAGAGCTGGCCTCACTCTCAAGTCAGATCGACAAGCAGGAGCTCCGAAAATTTTATTTCAGCATTTTCTCGGTGCTGGTCCTGCTTGCGATCACTCTCCTTGTTATTTTCCAATCCCCGCGAGGTCGCGAATGGCTGCCACAGGAAACCGACACGATTTTGTCGATCAACGCCGATCAATTTGAACGGGCGGACCCCGCAAGGCGCTGGCGCAAGGACCAGCCCAAACTGTGGCCGGCATTAATCGGCGCTGCCGCTTCGACGCCGGGATTGAACCTGTCTCGGGATGCAGCACGCATTACTCGTGCAATCACAACTAATGAATCTGGAGAAACGCGAGAGTTCGTCCTGGTTGAAGCGCACCGTGCCGCTCCGAAGGTCATTCGTGCAATCGCCGACGATAAGGCGTTTCAAAAGCGCGCCATTAGCGGACTGCCAGTTTGGGAACGACCGCCGGATTTTGCAGTTGCCAGGATCGGACCTGCAACCCTTGCCGTTGGAGTACCAACTGCGGTGGATGAGTTGGTGCTGGTGCGGCTCGGGATGAAACCCGACCTGAAAATCACCGGCCAACTTTTTGATCGTTTCCAAGCGCTCGACCGCGAGAGCGCGGTACGACTGATTTCCCGAGATCCCCCCGATCTCTCACGTGTTTTTAATCCAATCTTTGCCCACGAACTGCTCGACGCCTCCCAATTGCTGGGTCTTGCGATCAATCTACAAAATCCGGTAAAAGCCAGAGTGCTCATAAAAGTGAACTCCTCTAAAAATGCGGCCGAGGTCGCGCGAAATTTGCACGATAATCCACAGCAATGGCTGCGTTTGCAGGACTCTGAACTGTTGCTTTACACTCGACCACCCGAGATTCTAAGACCGGGCAGTTCGAATTTGGAACTGCGTTTCGAGGTACCCGAAAATAGCGCTCTCCTTCTCCTTGAACGCCTGGCAAAAACGGACGCTGCCCAAGCCGTGACAATGCACTAATCAAATAAATGCGACGCCTTAACGCTCCCTTATTTGTTTTGGTGGCAGTAATTCTGTCGTCATTGGAGGCAAACGCTGGCGGCCCGCTGGTCGATGTCCGATCAGTCGATCCGACGATCGTTGTCGAGTTGCGTTATGCGCGGCGAAACAATTTGGTTGGATACCCGCTTTATCCCCAGGGAACATGCGCTCTCGCCCGTCCAGAAGTCGCTTCAGGTTTAGCTGCGGCACAGGCGTTTCTGCGGCGCTACCAATTTGGGCTGAAAATCTGGGATGCGTACCGACCTGTGGCCGTGCAGGAAAAGCTTTGGCAGGCGTCACACAACAGCGATTACGTTGCCAATCCCGAAATTGGCGTCGGGTCCCTGCACAGTTGGGGTGTCGCTGTCGATGCTACGCTAGTCGATACGTGGAATCGGCCCGTGCGCATGCCCAGCGACTTTGACGATTTTACACCTGCGGCAATGTGGCGTTACACGGGTCCTCACGCCGATGTTCGCGCGCACGTGCATTTGCTACAGATTGCAATGCGAAATGCAGGCTTTTGGGGATTACGCACCGAGTGGTGGCATTTCACGATTGCCAATTGGCAAAAATACTTGCCGAACGGGGCGACACGAACCGCACAGGTCTCCGGTACCCAGTGGCAGGGCAAGTTATGATCGCGGCCTTGGTCCGTGATTTGCGGCAACCAGAATACATTCATGTGCTGCTCAATCCATTGCCCGTTTATGGGTTGCTCGTGGGTTGGGTTGGACTCGTCATTGGCCTGGCTTTAAGGAGTCGCCGCGCGCAAATCGCAACGCTGACGCTCGTGCTACTTAGCTCTATTTCAGCGTGGCCCGTTTACGAATTCGGCCAGCAGGGTTACGACCGTGTTTTATCGATGACCGATGAGGCCGGAGAAGCCTGGCTTGATGAACACATGCATCGCGCTGAGAATCTCATCTGGGTTTTCTATGCGCTCGCAGCTTTGAGCGCGTTCGCTATCGCCGCGCCAATCAAATGGCCCAAATCTTCCATGCCGCTAGCTGTCGCGGTGATTTTGCTCGGAGTGGTGACCCTGGGAAGCGGGGCTTACATCGCCTATGCCGGTGGGAGAGTCCGTCATCGCGAATTTCGAAACGAACCGCCGCCGCCAAAGAGACCCGAACACGAGCATTAACCGATCGTTGCATCGTTAAAGCGTTGAAGCGTTAAGCCGCAACAGGCACTTTGTCATTCTGAGCGAAGCGAAGAATCTCTGATCAGTTCTTCGCACCGAGCCAACGTGAGAATCAGAGATGTTTCGCTTCGCTCAACCTGAGAGGATACGCGGAGCCGCTTCAACGTTTCAAGGCTTTAACGATGACACCTGAATTGCATCGCGCAGAACGCAGTGTCGAAGAACAGAGCGTTGTACTCAAAAAGCCGCTCGGACTTGGCGATCTCGTCCTGACACAGATTGTGTTTGTGGTTGGCTCAAGCTGGGTCGGCACCGCTGCGAAGCTTGGAACCTCGCATCTCTTTTTCTGGCTTCTCGCCATTTTACTCTTTTACATTCCGCAAGCTGCCGTCGTCATCTATCTGAGCAGATTGATGCCGCTGGAAGGCGGAATTTACCAATGGGCAAAGCTTGCTTTTAATGAATTTACCGGCTTCATCGTCGCTTGGAACCTCTGGCTTTTGTCTATCATGGTGATCGCCCTGGGCGGAATGTTCATCACAACAAACGTCTCGTATGCCTTGGGCGACGCAGCCGCGTGGATGCGAGACAGTCCCTGGTGCGTCTCGCTGATCAGTTGCGTGCTGGTAAGTGGCCTCGGGTGGACCGGCCTTCGCGGGCTGTCGTTAGGCAAATGGGTTCACAACATCGGCGGGTACGCGGTGTTCCTGGCTTATGGCGCCTTGATTGTTCTCCCATTCATTAGTCTCGCTCGCGGCGATCTCAGCACGTATCGCCCACTTGAAATCGCTGCGCCCGCGATGCCGCTCTTCTATTGCTTCAACATCTTCAGCAAACTGGCAGTCGGCGGACTTAGCGGATTTGAATATGTTGGCATTCTGGCCGGTGAAGCTCATGCACCCGCACGCAACATCGGACGCTCCGTTATTATCGCCGCTCCGATCATCGCGCTGATGTTCGTCCTTGGGACGAGCTCGGTTTTGGCTTTCATAGGAAACAACCAAATCGATTTGATCGGCCCGGTGCCGCAGACGTTGCGGCTCGGTCTGCATTCGTTCCGAATCGCCGGCGCGATCGCTTCGGTGGCGATTCTGCTCATGACGGTGCGCTCGATATCTTCGATGAGTATTCATTTCACCGGTAGCTCCCGTCTGCCGATGGTGGCCGGCTGGGACCACCTCTTGCCGGTATGGTTTTCGCGATTGCACCCGCGTTACAAAACGCCGATCAACTCAATCATGTTCGTCGGCGCGATCACGCTTGTGATTGCCATCTCCAGCCAGATCGGCGCGGGTTTGCAGGAAGCATTTCAACTCGTAGATAACGCCGCTAACGTTTTTTACGGGATTGTTTATACCGTGATGTTTGCGATCCCGATCGCCGGCGCGGCCGCGATACGAGCGAGCGCACGTACCTGGCTGCGACTCGCCGCCGGTGCCGGTCTGTTGGTATCTCTGCTGGCTATCTTCTTCACCATCTATCCGATCATTGATGTGCCCAGTCCGTTACTTTTCGCCGCAAAAGTCATTGCTGTCACTCTCGTAGCCAATCTCATCGGCATCACTATTTTTGCATTTAACTACAAACGCCGCGGAACCGTTTGAGAACCCGAGTGCTTTAAGCGGTCGAGTTTAGCGGCAGTTATCCATTACCCAGCGCAGATAATCCGGCGATCCACTGTCGACATTGAAACAGATCAGCTCTGGGACCTCGTATGGATGAAGCGAGCGCAGCTTTCCTTCAAACGCCGCCAGTCGATCCTCGGTTGTCTTGAAGAACACCATGACCTCGCCCGCGCTCTCAATTTTTTCTTTCCAATGATAGATGGAATGAACAGCCGGCATGAGATTGGCGCACGCGGCCAACTTTCCCGCAACCAATGCTTCCGCGATGCGATTGGCTGTCTCCACATCAGGAAAAGTGCTGACGGCCAGTAAGACTTGATCGGTCATGGGTCACGCGGAAAACCATCGTCCGAGCGCAGTCGAGGAATCCCGTTGCATTACTTTAGGGTACCATTGCGGGCTCCTTCGACTTCGCTTCGCTCCGCTCGGGATGAGAAGCTCGGCAAATCCAACCGCCACCAAGCACAATGTCACCATCGTAAAACACCGCTGCTTGCCCCGGAGTCACAGCCCGTTGCGGATCGTGCAGCCGCACGTGGGCGCGCCCGTCTTCGACTTGCGTCAGCGCAGCGCGTGTCCCTGGGTGGCTATAACGGATCTTTACTGTTGTCTCGATTTCTTTGCTGTAGCCGGGTTCGATGACCACGGCAGCTTCCTCGTGATTGCGATAACCGACTCCGGTGACGGGATGCCAATTCATTCGATCGAGCTCGAATTCGTCCGCCACTAAGTCATCAGTATCTCCCACAATCACGCGATTCGTCGCCGGATCCAGATCGACAACGTAGCGCGGCCGCGGTGAGCCGCCCGGCAATCCTTTGCGTTGTCCAATCGTAAAAAGCTCAAGGCCATCGTGTTCACCCAGAAAATTCCCGGCAACATCATAAATCTCGCCGCGATGAAACTCATTTTCGCCCAGATGCGAGCGCAAGAATGTTTTGTAATCGTTCCCGGGAACAAAGCAGATTTCCTGGCTATCAACCTTGTCCGCAACTTTGAGGCCTAACGAGTGCGCGATTTCGCGGATTTGCGATTTCGTCATTTTGCCGAGCGGAGTCAACGCACGTCGAAGCTGGGGCTGGCGCAAACTGAAAAGGAAATAAGACTGATCTTTGCGCGGGTCGAGGCCCTTTCGCAAGATTGCGTGATCAGCGTGATGTTCAATGATCGCGTAATGCCCCGTTGCGATATAGTCGCATCCCAAGGCGGCTGCTTTGCTCCAAAGATTGCCGAACTTGAGCTTCTCGTTGCACATCACACACGGGTTTGGCGTGCGGCCGGCCTGGTATTCGCTTGAGAAATAATCGATGACCAACCGCTCGAACTGATCAGCTTCATCAACAACATAATGCGGAATACCCAGCGAGTGCGCCACGCCGCGCGCATCGGCCACAGCCTGCGGCCCGCAGCATTTGTCTTCCGCTCGCGAAATGCAATCCTGCGGCCAAACTTTCATGGTAACGCCAATGACGTCGTAGCCCTGCTCGCGCAGGAGATATCCCGCCACGCTGGAGTCCACTCCCCCGCTCATGCCAAGTAAAACGCGTTGTTTGGCCTTGTCCATTTTGAGCGAAGAATTTCGATCAATCACAGTGCGAGTCAATGACGGTGGTCGGCTTCACCTGAAGACGATGCGAGATCGATACCTTATTACCAGCGCGTTGAGGACAACGCGCTCCACCTACAGTTTCACAGCCCGGCTTACGAACGGACTGCCCCTCAGTGTAAAACGCCATGGATAATGAGCGGAGCGCGTGATGCCGATACGCTTGTCGGCCACCACATCCGAAGACGTTTTTGCGTTGCGAACGAAGCAGTGTCGCGGATCGGAGCACAAATCCATTTCATGATCACGATTGGTGATGCCAAGCGCCTGCGTGAGCTTGCCAGGTCCGGAGCAGAGACGTTTCACGTCGTTAAGGCCACGACGTTTCTTCATTCGTTCGATTCCTCTCCTCGGCTCTAACGCGCGAATCAGGACGAAACCATTCTCATCGCCTTTCACCAACACGTTCAGCATCCAATGCATTCCATAATTGAAATAGACATAAGCAGCACCGGCATTATTTCGCTCGATAAAACTGCGAGCGCTCGGCCGTGTAAAGGTATGCGCGGCATCGTCGTTGATTGCCGCGTACGCTTCCACCTCGACAACGATCCCTGAACAACCACGCCAGACTAGTTCTGTTCCGATCAACTCACGCGCACAACTGAGCGGATCACGCTCGAAAAAAGACGCACGCACAACGTTGTTCGCCACCGCGACACTCCTTACTTGATGGATCGGTGTTCCCTCAGTATTTCGATAGTCTTATCGATTGGCAGGCCCTCGACCGTGTGCCCATTCCCGCTCATTGTCGTCGCTCGAAAGATCGAGTTGTAGACCGCTTCTTCGGTCGCCTCGATCACAGCCAGAAACAGCGGCGACATCGCATCGTTGGTTAGTAGTTCGACATTTCGGGTGGGCGGCTTCTCAGAAGTGTGAATCCGTAACTGTGGCGCAGTCGAGAATGCGATTGCATAATCCCCGCTGCCATTCGAGGCAGCACTCCCCGTGCGGGCCATTCCCAGCCCTGCCCTCGCTGCAAGGCGCCTAAGGTTTCGTGCATCGATGGGCGCATCGGTCGCGATGATTATCATGCACGAACCGTCTGCCTTGTCTTTCCCGCTGCCTTCCTGCAATTCATCATGCAGGTAGTACCGACCCAGTTCCTGACCGACGGGAGCGCCAGCAATCGAGAGGACGCCTCCAAAATTCGTCTGCACTAGAGTCCCGATCGTGTACCCACCGAGATTCTGAGGCAGTTTTCGCGACGAAGTTCCTATCCCTCCCTTCCAACCAAACGCCACCGTCCCGGTACCAGCTCCGACGCTCCCCTCTTCAACCGGACCGGTCTTCGCTTTCTTGATGGCGGCGAACACGTCGTCTGCGGTGATGTGACGCCCGCGAATGTCGTTTAGGTATCCGTCATTGGTCTCGCCGATCACCGGATTGACCGAGAGAACATTCTCGTTTCCCGGCAAAGTCAGAATATACGTTATCACCGGATCTGCGACTCGCGGCACACTCGCAGTGTTTGTCAGCACGATCGGTGTTTCGATCTCGCCCATTTCATCGACTTGCGTAGAGCCAGTCAGTTTTCCAAAGCCGTTTCCAACGAAAATCGCGCCGGGAACCTTGTCGCGGTAGAGATTCCCTGAATGTGGCAGAACGGCTGTCACACCGGTACGGACATTGGCCCCGTGAATAATTGTCGTGTGACCGACTTTAACTCCGGCAACATCCGTAATGGCGTTAAGTGGGCCACGCGGCAGAATGCCAACTTTCAGTCCTGAATCCAAAGCGCGAGGCCGTGTATTGGAATTTGTGCTCTGAGCAGAAACAGACGAGGCGAGCAATAAGGAAGCAGCTACAGCGACAAATCCACGAGCCATGAAAAAAATTGTACGCCCAAATTTGATCAACTAAATTCGAAAACGTACACGGGGCTCAGATAATGCCCGTTGTACAAAAGGAGAAATCGCGCGGCGCGCTCGAAGTCGTGGGTCGTCTCGATTCGCAGACTCAGGCCGTAAGGCTGCCAACATGGCAAATCGGCGACCAACCAATCTAGGAGCCTGATGGCTTGTAATAAATCGGAACCTTGACTTTGCTGTCGACGGGTTTGCCGTTGCGGAAGGCGGGAATGAACTTTGCGCCATTGAAATCGGACAGGGCCGCCTGGCCGAAACCCAGATACGGAGGCTCCTCGGTTACGACCTGGATGTTCTTCAGATTGCCCGCAGCATCAACATCGAGTGCAAGTTCGACAACACCAGTCAGCGCCACTGTAGTTCCCGTGTCGGGATAATGTATTCCGGTGAACTTTGAGTCCGGACCAGCATAGGGTTGTGGATCGATGAAATCGTTTTCCTTTTTCACTTCCTCCAGCTGCTGATTGGAAAAGATGCGCAGTCGCGGTTTGCCATTCACGACCGCGAACGTTGCCGTGCCGTAGAAAACGGCGACGACCGGTTGGTGATTGTGAATCGCGGGAACAAACTTCGCGTGTGCCAGGCGTTTTAATACCTCCTGCTCGAGCAGCTCTGATCCCCGCGTGCCGCGATAAGCAGCACTTCGAACGACATCGCCAGTCGGCGCCACAAGACAGGAAAACATAATGGCAGCGTCTTTCTGACCCTTTTTAATCAAATCGGCAGTGTCGATCTTGTTTATCAGGGCATCGGGTCCTGCCCCGAGCAGTGCAGGCCGGAACTCCGGCAGCACCGGTGTCGGTGAAGGTGACCCAGGTTTTGCCGTTTGCGACGACGCCAGTTGAGCAGTGAGCAGCAAACCAATTATGCAAAATGTTCCGAGCCGCATGGCGGAATAGGCAAGCAGGATGTGTCGTTTTTGCAAGCGGAACTGAATTCATGCCGCGATTGCCAGCGGGTTCACCGCGGCCATCCGATGGACGATTTTGTGACGCTGGAAGTAACCAATCAGCGCATCACGCGTTTGCATCGAATGCAGGATGCAGTTGGCCTCCGGTCGCTCGAGGAACGCGCGCAATTTCATAAAATGATGGCCACCGCTGCGTGCATCGAAACTGTTAAACGCAATGACGTATTTCTTGTTCCGATCCAGCGGCTTCCGATTGGCCAGGGCCATCGAGACAATCTTACAGTCGTCACGGCGACCTTCTGTTTTCAGTTCGAAGCCAAGCAGATTGCGCTTTTCGTGGCTGGCAAATACATCCTCCATCGAAATTTTTATTTCCTCGGGCGAGAGTTGTGCCGTCACAATGTAATTCTCAAAAGGAATGATGTCCCAGACGTCGTTAACCGTTTTCGGCCCGGCGATCAAATCGGCCTTGTCATCGAACGTCCCGTGCACGACTCCATGAACCGGCGCATTTCGTTCCAGCAACATTTCCATGATTGCCGCTCCGATCATCCTCTCGACGTCGCTTGGCTGGCCGGGGTGGCTTCGACCACGCAGCGTCTCGGCCAGTTCACCGATCGGTTCCGACACAGCGGCGCTCGATTCGGCGAGATGCGATTTCGCTCGCGAAAGAATCGTCTGATCACAGGCGAAGCGGTTATCCATCAGCTCGCAGATCGCTTCGCGGCGCAGCAGTTTCTTCGAATTGCGATCGAAAAGAAGATCGACGCGCCCCACGTGAATCCCGAAATGATCTGCTTGAGTAAACAACACGCTGTTCGTTAGCCGACTGGGAACGTCCTGATGCGTATGGCCGGCGATAAACACAGCCACCTCCGGAAACTCCGAAGTCAACGCCATTACGGTATTGGCAAAATCATCGCCGCCGGTGCGGGTCTTGAGTCCCATGTGACCCGTTAAGACGATCGCGTCCGCGCCTCCCCTCTTCGCAGTCGCGATCGCGCGGCGAACAGGCTCGACCGGATGCCGGAAATCAAGTCCCCGGGTAAATTCCGGCCAAAGCCAAAACGGCATCCCTGGTGTGGTGATGCCAACGATCGCGATGTTGATTCCACCAATTTCCTTCAAAATGAAAGGCTGAATTTTTGCAAACGGGTGCTTCGCATCTGGAAATTCGCCGGCCTGCTTTCCTTCCATCAGCACGTTCGCGGCAAGAACTGCCATGTTTGATTGTTGCAATGCGTGTTCGAAGCACTCCATCCCCCAGTCGAATTCATGATTTCCGACAACCCATGCGTCGTATTCGAGATGATTAAGCAGATCGATCATCAGCGCGCCTTTGTTTCGAAGGCTGACGTCAGTGCCCTGATATACGTCGCCGACGTCTATCAAGATCGAGTTGGGATTTTCCCGCTGCCAACGCCTGATTTGTGTCGCGCAACGCGCCAATCCGCCCCGATCCAGGTTTCCGTCGTAATCGGAGGTTGGAAGGATATGACCGTGTAAATCCGTTGTGTGC
The DNA here is from genome assembly GCA_963719605.1 of uncultured Verrucomicrobiae bacterium. Taxonomy (GTDB): domain Bacteria; phylum Verrucomicrobiota; class Verrucomicrobiia; order Chthoniobacterales; family UBA10450; genus Udaeobacter. The sequence continues at coordinate 386,110 of CAVRCO010000003.1, read as the reverse complement.
AGGATCGAAATGCAAACCGTGTCGGGATTGAGCGTAGCAGCAGCGCTCGCGAGTGTCGGGACACCACTTATCAGTCCCGCTTGACCGATGAGTTTCAAAAACTCCCGCCGCGTCCAAGGTCTGTCCGGGTCAAACATCGCCTATTTCGATTGCCGGAATACTAGCGCGGCACAGATCAATATCTCAATGAAAATGCTGAGACTTCACTGTCTTGACCATAAGACCGTTTCGCTGACACTTCGTCATGCTCAACGAGAATGCTGTTGCCGATTTCAAGGCGAACCTGCGCGGACGACTGATCCAACCGGGCGACAAAGATTACGATGAAGCCCGGAAGGTGTACAACGGAATGATCCACAAGAAGCCCCGGCTGATAGCCCGTTGCGCGGACGCGGCCGACGTCATTAACTCAGTGAGCTTCGCGCGAGAAAATGATCTTCTTCTCGCCATCCGCAGCGGTGGACATAACGCGGGAGGCTTGGGAATTTGCGACGATGGTTTGGTCGTCGACTTGAGCCCGATAAAATATACGCGGGTCGATCCGGCGGCGCGCACTGTGACGGTTGGCGGCGGCTGCACCTGGGGCGATGTGGACCACGCCACTCATGCGTTCGGAATGGCGACGCCCAGCGGAATTATTTCCACTACCGGCGTTGGCGGATTGACCCTCGGTGGCGGAGTCGGATATCTGACCCGCAAATGCGGATTGACTATCGATAATCTCGTCTCGGCCGATGTCGTTTTGGCCAACGGCACTTTTGTTAAGGCGAGCACTGATGAGAATTCCGACTTGTTCTGGGCACTTCGCGGTGGCGGTGGAAATTTTGGCGTCGTAACAGCGTTTACATTCAAGCTGCATCCGATGGACATGATCTATGGCGGCCCGATGCTTTATGAATTAACCGAAACAGCAGACGTGATGAAATGGTATCGCGAACTGATTCCCGCGGCTCCCGATGATCTAAATGGCTTTTTCGCCTTTCTCACGGTCCCGCCTGCGCCGCCTTTCCCGGAACATCTGCACATGAAAAAAATGTGCGGCATTGTCTGGGCATACACGGGGCCTCAGGATAAAGGCGAGGAGACGTTCAAGCCGATTCGCGCTTTCAAGAAGCCTGCGCTCGATTTTGTAGGTCCCCTGCCGCAGCCAGCTCTGCAGAGCATGTTCGATGGGCTGTACCCTCCCGGCCTTCAATGGTACTGGCGCGCGGATTTTGTAAATGAATTGAGCGATGAGGCGATCGCCAAGCACATTCCCTTTGCGGAGGCGCTTCCATCGATGCATTCCACCATGCATATGTATCCGATCGATGGCGCCGCGTCGCGCGTCGGCAAAACGGATACTGCCTGGAATTATCGCGACGCCAGATGGGCACAGGTAATGGTTGGTGTTGATCCTGATCCGGCGAATAAGGAAAAAATCATTTCCTGGACCAAGAGCTACTACGATGCGCTTCATCCCTATTCCGCCGGCGGCGCCTACGTAAACTTTTTGATGGGCGACGAAGGCGAAGAACGCGTGAAAAACACTTACGGCGGGAATTACGACCGCCTTGTTGCCATCAAACGCAAATACGATGCCGATAATTTCTTTCGCGTGAATCAAAACATCAAGCCGACTGGGAAGTAAGAGCTGGGAGCGTCGCGGCGCCGTGATATTCGTGTTCGCTAATGAAAGCGACGCGAGAACGAGTGCGCAGTCCGAAAGCTTGCGCAAAACCGCAACGCACTCTTGCCAATTTCGCACGAAGTGCTTTTGGAGTGCGGTGCGTCCTCGCATCGCTTTTGCACGGTCCTGGCATATCGTGCGACTAGCAATATTCAAATCGATGAACGCTGATCAGTTAAAATCATTGCAGGCGCCGCTTAAGGCGCAGTATCGAGAGCGTCCTGAAACCGCCCTGGTCACCCTGCGTGCAGAAGGGCGAATCGGCGAAAATATCACCTGCAAAATCAATACGGGAAAAACGCGTGTCGAAGCCGGACTTCATCCAGCCACAGGAGGCGATGGACAGAGCGCATGTTCGGCGGACATGTTGCTCGAAGCGCTCGTAGGCTGCGCGGGAGTCACTCTGCGCGCGGTCGCTACCGCTCTAAACATTCCCTTACGCAGCGCGACAATTCGAGCAGAGGGCGATCTCGATTTTCGCGGTACACTCGGCGTCTCAAAAGACGTGCCAGTTGGGTTCAAAGAAATCCGGCTAAACGTCGATTTGGATACCGACGCCAGCGAAGAACAGCTCGCCACATTGCTTCGTCTGACCGAACGCTATTGTGTCGTTTACCAGACACTCAGCCACCCAGCGAGCATCAGCGTTTTGCATCGCGTAATATCGCGGTAAAGTCTCTCGCTATGCCGTTGTACATGGACATTCATACTCTTCCGGACGGAACCACTCCGGAAGACATCGCCAAGGCTCACGCGAAGGATATGGCGACGCAGCAGAAATATGGCGTTGAATACACTAAGTACTGGCTCAATGAAAAGGCAGGTAAAGTTTTTTGTCTCTGCCACGCACCAAACGCTGAAGCAGCCGAGTGCGTCCATCGCGAAGCGCACGGGATGATGGCGGAGAAGCTTATTGAAATACAGCCCGAACTTGCGGACAGCTTTCTGGGTGGTGTCGAAACGAATGCAGCTGGAGCAGCGGTGCTGCCGGACGCTGGAGCCGATGCGCGAGATCCCGGAATTCGAACCGTTCTGTTCACGGACGTTGTGAATTCAACGACGTTGACTCAAGCGCTCGGCGACGAGGCGGCGCTTGCGATCCTCGGTGTGCACGACGCGATTGTGCGAGATGCGTTGTCGGCCTTGGGCGGTCGCGAGGTCAAGCACACGGGCGACGGCATCATGGCCTCATTCGTGTCGGCAGCGGGCGCTGTGCGATGCGCAATTCAGATTCAGCGCGAATTGGAGAAGCATGCGCAAGCAAACCCGGACCGCCAGCTCAAGGTCCGAGTCGGCGCCGCAGCCGGCGAACCTGTTGAACAGCATAACGATCTCTTTGGATCGACTGTTCAACTGGCCTCCCGCCTGTGCGCTCACGCACACCCAGAGCAAATCCTCGTATCAAATGTCATTGCCGAGTTATGCCTCGGCAAAGGCCTCCTATTCGAAGACCTCGGTGAAGTGACCCTGAAAGGCTTCGGTTACCCAGTCCGTGCCCATGCGGCTGCGTGGAAGCAAGCGGCGATGTAATGGCCGGATTAGACGACGAAATGTTCGCGTTTTTTTACGAAAACTCGCCTACTTCTCGTTAGGTTGACTCAAGTGGCGGCACCGGCAATGCTACGAGCCATGGCACTCCACGACAGGGCGACATGATGGCAAACACTGATTCTCGCGTAACGATTCACATGGCGGCGAGCCTCGACGGCTTCATCGCTCGAAAGGACGGGCGCGTCGACTGGCTCGAAACCTCAGACGAATTCGCAGGCGGGGACACCCTAGACCCAGGATTCGTGGAAACCTTTCTCAAGAGTATCGACTGCTACGTCATGGGGTCGCGAACCTATGAGACCGCGTTGAGTTTTGAAGCCAAAGGATTGGGGTGGTCGTACGGCGACAAACCCACCTTCGTCCTCACTAGTCGCGATCTGCCGCGAACCCGGGATACGGTTGAGTTCTACTCAGGCGATCTTGCGCAGTTGGTGAATGGGCACCTGCGGCCCAGGTTCCGTACCATCTGGTTTGTTGGAGGCGGTGTAGTTTCCGGCGAATGCGTTCGTCTCGGGCTAGCCGACGAGGTTCGTTATTCGATCCTGCCGATCTTGATTGGCGATGGGATACCGTTCTTCGAGAAGCTCGACAGAGACATCGCCCTCCATCTGGCGGAGGTCAAAGCCTACAAGAGCGGCATGGTGGAGCTGTGTTACCAGGTGCGAAGACATCGTGGTGAACCAGGGAACGCCACCTAACCAGTCGCTGCAGCCAACCGCTGGCCGCTGTACTAAGAAAGTTGAGGATTGAGAGATGATAGTTGAGAGTAAAGCAAAGCTCGCCGTCGCTAGGCGGTGTTGAGCTTGGTCTCGTTAGATGACGTGCCTTCGCGTATTTTGTGAGTTGTCTGAAGCAATGATAGCCGATGCTGGAGTAATGAATTTTGCCTGCCGTTATAATGATCGGTGCGGTGCTCGTCGGTCTGGAGGGCGCGACTATTTTTTTTGAACCAAGGGAGCCATACAAATGGCAAATCCTCTGTGCGGCCACGTTGGGAGGCGTACTGGTTGCCCTACTTACAGCGTTTTCGGTAACTGCAAGTACACGATGGTGGTACGCGATGGTCATCGGCGCGTTCTATGGATTCGCCTTTGCTCTTGTGGTTTATCTCGCGAAAGGCGGTCCGAAATCGGGCGACGCGCCATATGTGATCCCGAGCGGTGTTATCAGGGATGCAATTACTGGACTCCTTGTCGTCATGTGGGCGATCAGGACGATCTAACCCATCGATGAAGCCAACGGCCCCATTGCGAGGGAACTTCAGAGTGTTTGCCATCGACACCCTGCCGTGGCTTATCTCTTTCTCGTTAGGCTGCGCATGAAACAGGTCAGCCTTTACCTGCTCTTTGCGGTCGCTATTCAAAGCCTCTGCTACGCAGAAATCACGAAGCTTCCAGCGGAGGATCGCAAGATCTTGGAGGATTCCTCGCGCTTTCAGGAGGTTCATTCGACCAGGGATTTGCCACCTGCCATTCTCGCGCTTTGTGTCGACGACAAAGGCAGGCTCGCGGACCCGGGCCAGAATTGGAACGCGACTGATGCCATCACGGACCCAACGCTCCCATGGAAGCGCCTGGTTTGGGCAGCCGTAGGGAGTGATTATTACATCGTGCATTACGAGCGCGGCGGAATCGATCACAGCTTTCACATCTTGGTTGCCAAACTCGCGAAGAACTACGCGAAGCCGAAGATCATTTGGCGCACCGTTGGAAGTCCGCTCAAAGATTACGCAGTATTCGTAAGCACGTTGCGAACGGGGAAGCTGGACGACCGTTTAGACTACCAGCGTTGAGGAGTGCCGCATCGCGTAGTGACATTACCGAAAAGCGACGCGAGGGCGCGTGCGCACTCCCAAAAGCTCCGCGAGACGGAGAAGGTTCTCTCATGCATTTCGCACGAAGTGCTTTAGGAGTGCGATGCGTCTTCGCATCGCTTTCCTTGCTTCGAGCCAGTACGATCTACGAACTCGACAACCTCTCCTGCTGCCGCCGGCGGCAAATTGATAACTGTTCGTCTTTATTGACCTGAGCAATTCTGTAAATTCTGTCTAACTTTTTCATGGAACTCGAAGGAATTGATCACGTAGCTCTCGGCGTGCGCGACATCGAGCGATCCGTGAAATGGTATACCGAAGTTCTCGGCTTCGAGCGGCTTCATGAAGATATGTGGCACGGCGTGCCGACTTTTATTGGCAAAGGAAATACCGGAATTGCCCTGTTCCCTGCGAACCCGGATGCAAAACCGACATCGTCAAGTCACCGCGAACTTCGGATGCTACATCTCGCTTTTCGCGCGGACCGCGAAAATTTTCTCGCCGCGAAGCGCGAGCTGGAAAAGCACGGGATCGAATTCGAATTCCAAGATCACGAAATCTCGCATTCGATCTATTTTCGCGATCCCGACGGCCACAACCTCGAGATCACGACTTACGAAGTCCCCCAGTCGTCCTGACTTGTCCCGTCGAGCGGGGTCGAGACATCTCTCGATATTTCGAAATAGTTAGAGATTCTCGACTTCGCTCGGAATGACAATCTGGCGCAACGGCGCGTACGATGCATAATTAGTGGCCGAGGTAGGAATCTCTAGGCCACTCGCCCGCAGCAGTTCTTGTATTTCTTGCCGCTGCCGCAGGGACACGGTTCGTTGCGCCCCACTTTTGCTATTGAACGGCGAACGGGAAGATCGATCGACACCTCGCCTGCGCCATCGCCATCTCCGGCTGCGGCTCCCGCCATGGCGCCAACGGGCTGACGCATGCGCGCGTCGGCGCTCGCAGTGGGCGCGGTTGGCGCATGCTCGCGCATCAAGAACTGCGGCAGCGTGGCCAGGAAATTCTCGAATGCCTGCAGGTTTGAAGTGCTGCGGAACAAATTGTTCAGCACTTCGTTCTTAATGTTCGCCATCAATTCGACAAACATGTCGTATGCCTCGGTCTTGTACTCGATGAGCGGGTCTTTTTGCGCGTAGCCCCGGAGATAGACGCCCTCACGCAATGCGTCCATTGCGTAGAGATGTTCCTGCCAGAGCCGGTCAATCGCGTTGAGAATGATGTAGCGCTCCAGGCTTTTGACCGCAGTCGGTTCTTCGTGGCTCGACTTGCGCTCGTACGCGTCCTTGATCTTCTCGATTAGAAACTGCACGTTCTCATCGACCGCGCGCGTGTCGAACTGCGCTTTTTCCTTCGTCAAACCGAGCGGGAAAGTCGTGTTTACCCAATGGATGAGACCCGTGTAATTGGGTTCATCGACATCGAGATATTCTTTCACTTTCGCCGGCACGGCTTCGTCGATTACTTCGTAGATGAGTTTGCGCGGCTCCTCGGAATCGATCACTTCGTTGCGGTACGTGTAAACGACTTCGCGCTGCATATTCATCACATCGTCGAAATCCAACGTACGTTTTCGGATCAGATAGTTGCGTTGTTCCACACGTTTCTGCGCCGTCTCGACCGACTTGTTCAGCCATCGATGCTCGAGTTCCTGGCCTTCTTCGAGCCCGAAGCGTTCCATGATTCTCGTCATGCGATCGGCCGCGCCGAAATTGCGCATCAGGTCGTCTTCGAAACTGACGTAAAACCGCGACGCGCCCGGGTCGCCCTGGCGCGCGCAGCGTCCGCGTAGCTGCCGATCGATTCGACGCGCTTCGTGACGCTCCGTGCCAACCACCATCAATCCGCCCAGCTCTATTACGCCCGGACCGAGCTTAATGTCGGTACCGCGCCCCGCCATGTTCGTCGAAATCGTGACCGTGCCCGGTTGACCGGCGCGCGCCACGATCTCCGCTTCCTGCATGTGGAATTTCGCGTTCAATACGTTGTGCGGAATCTTCTCCCGCTTGAGCATTCGACTGAGCAACTCAGAGGCTTCCACGCTCACCGAGCCGACCAGCACGGGCTGAGTTTTCGCATGAGCTTCTTTGATCTCCTTAATGACCGCATTGTACTTTTCGCGGCGCGTCTTGTAGATGCGATCGTTGTGATCCGCGCGCCGCACCGGTCGGTTCGTTGGAATCATGTTCACGTCGAGTTTGTAAATGTCGTGAAACTCTGCGGCTTCGGTTTCGGCCGTACCGGTCATTCCAGCCAGTTTTTGATAAAGCCTGAAATAATTTTGAATGGTGATCGTCGCCAAAGTTTGGGTCTCGCGGTCGATCTGGACGCCTTCCTTCGCCTCCACCGCCTGATGCAATCCGTCACTCCACCGCCGGCCCGGCATTTTACGCCCGGTGAATTCATCGACGATTACAACCTTGTTGTCCTCGATCACGTACTGGACATCCTTCTCGAAGAGGCAGTACGCCCGAAGTAGCTGCGAGATGTTGTGGATGCGCTCGGCCTGCGCGTCGCAATGTTGCTGGCGCTCCGCTTTTCTCTTGTCCTTCTCCTCAGGCGAGAGTGTCTGATCCAGATCGATTTCCGTGAATTCGTTAATCAAATCCGGCAACACGAATGCGTTTGGATCATCGGGATTGAGAAAGCTACGGCCCTGCTCCGAGAGATCGGATTCGTTCGATTTCTCGTCGATGGTGAAGAATAATTCTTCCTTGAGCGCGAACAGTTCCTCTTTGCGCGTGTCCTGGTAAAAGGAGAGCTCAGCTTTATCGATGGCGCGGCGCTTGTCAGGGTCTTCCATCATGCGCAAAAGCTGCTTATTGCGCGGCTGACCAAGCCTCACTTTGAACATGAGCAAACCGGGATCCTTTCGCGCCGCGGCGGCGCGGATGTCGGCTTCCGTGTACTCACCTTTCTTTCCTGTCGGGAAAGCTTCCGTAAGATGGATGCGTAGCTCTTTTGCCGAGCGGACGACGTCCGCACTCGCCTTTGCGCCGTCTGGAATTTTCGGCTCAAAATTGTCGGCCTTTAACCGCTCCCACACGTCGATGGCTTCGTTAGCGGTTCGATTGGAAAGCATTGTCTGCTTCCGCACCAACTGCTCAATCAGCGGCTTCCACTTGTCGTATTGATGAGTAGAAATCGTCGCCGGCCCGCTGATGATGAGTGGCGTGCGCGCTTCATCGATCAGGATGGAATCGACTTCATCGACAATGGCATAGTGATAGCCGCGCTGGACCTGTTGCTCGCGCGTTGTGGCCATGCCGTTGTCGCGCAGATAATCGAAACCGAACTCGCTGTTCGTCCCGTAAGTGATGTCCATCGCGTATTGTTCGCGGCGAACATCCGGCTCCTGGTCGTGTTCGATGCAGCCAACTGTTAACCCGAGGAAGCTGTAAAGTTGCCCCATCCATTCCGCGTCGCGCCGCGCCAGGTAATCGTTTACTGTCACCAGGTGCGCGCCTCGGCCAGTGAGCGCGTTTAGATAAAGGGGCAAAGTTGCAACCAGCGTTTTACCTTCGCCGGTGGCCATTTCTGCGATCCGGCCTCGATGCAAGACGACTCCGCCGAGCAATTGCACGTCGAAGTGCACCATGTCCCAGACCATGGGCTGGTCGCATACCGTGAAGCTGTGCTGTCGTTCTTTCAGCCGGCGCGCCGCGTTTTTCACCACAGCGAACGCTTCCGGCAAAATTTCATCCAACTTTTTCCATTGATCCTCCAGCTCGGGAATTTTGGTGAACTCTTCCTTCCAGGCCGCGGTCTTGGCGCGCAACTCGTCATCCGACAAGCTCTTGAACTGTTCATCTACCTCGTTGATCCGGCGCACAATTGGCGTCAGCCGCCTGAGCTCGCGCTGATTTTTCGACCCGAGGATCTTCTTTAAAATCCAACTAACCATTTGAGCTTTTAATATCGGTCAGATTCCCGCACTATCAATCTGGGTAGGGACGGTTCGCCGAGTGCTCGTCCGCGGCGCGCGCCTGGGCGGTCGCGCCCTACCATTGTGCCAGCTAGTTTTGCAGCTACAATCGGCGGCATGAAAAAAATCATTTCCACAAGCGAAGCCCCGGGGGCGATTGGTCCCTATTCGCAGGCGGTGCGTAGCGGAAGCTTCTTGTTTTGCAGCGGTCAAATTCCACTCGACCCCAAATCGGGCCAGATTGTTCCCGGCGATATCGCCGCGCAGACCCGACGTGTACTCGACAACATCGCAGCTGTTTTGAAGGCTGAGGGATTGACTTTCGATAATGTGGTTAAGACAACCATTTTCCTCACCAACCTTGGCGATTTCCAAACGGTTAACGAAATTTATGGTTCGTATTTCAAGCAGGATCCCCCAGCCCGTTCCACCGTTCAGGTCGCGGCGTTGCCCAAGGGAGCAAATGTGGAAATCGAAGTCATCGCGATCGCAGATGAGGGTGGATCGACCGCTCAGGTAGCGTATGACACCTCCGGTGAAGCAACGAGACGGCGTTTCGCTGATCGCCCTCAACAGATGAGCGAAGATCTTCTCGCCCTTTTTCGCAAAACGGGTGCGCTATTGGATGGCCACTTCATCTTGCGCTCCGGCTTACACAGCCGCCAGTATTTCCAATGCGCTTTGCTTCTTCAGGACACTGAGATCGCTGCAAAAGTTTGTGGATGGCTCGCGGATCAAGCTGCGCGAATTCGATTGCGACACGGTGATCTCCCCTGCCCTCGGCGGAATCATTGTGGGCCAGGAAGTCGGTCGCTCGTTAGGTAAGCGCCATATCTTTGTCGAAAAAGACGAGGGCAAGCTTGTCTTGCGGCGCGGTTTTCAAATTTCGCCGGGTGAAAAATTCGTCGTTGTGGAAGATGTGGTGACGCGCGGCGGACGCGTGCAGGAAACAATCGACATCGTCCGCGCACACGGCGGTATCGTCCTGGCGGTCGGCGTGATTGTCGATCGGAGCGCTGAAGCCAAACCCGATTTTGGGTGTCCGTTCGTGAGCCTCGTCGAGATGACCGTTGAGACGTTTCCCGCAGATAATCTGCCGCCTGATTTAGCAAAAATTCCTGCCGTTAAGCCCGGAAGTAAATAGCCAAAGGCGCTCGCCGTGGCGGGCCCCTCTACAATCTTAGCAACTCGGCGAGTTGTCTCGCATCGGTAACAGGCGCTTTGCAGGTGAAATTTTCGCACACGTAAGCGGCCGGCTTGCCATCGATCGGCGACATGGCGCGAATCGCCTCATTTTTCTCGCCGACATATTTCTGGCCTTCAGCGCCATCCGCGAGAAATAGAACCGTGTTCGGCGTGAAATGCCGATGCACTTCTTTAATCAACGCTTTGGTTGCCGGGGCATCCTTCTTCCCGGCAATCACGATCTGGCGCGGCTTGCTTAGCGAGTAGTCGAGCGCTACCAGCATTAGCGGCATCGCGCTGGGAAAGTGCGACAGAGTCGTCGCGAATGCGTCGATCGTTTTTCGCGCGCGCTCCGCCATCTGTTTGTCATCGCAAAATTGTGTCAGCCGCAAAAGATTCAACGCTGCGACGGAGCTGGCCGCGGGTTCCGCGCCATCGTTATCGTCTTTCATTCGGAGGAAAACGCTTTCATCGTTCCCGCTCGTGCTGAAATAGCCGCCGTTCTTCTCGTCAAAAAACAAGCGGTCCTGCGTCTCCTGCAATTGGACCGCGAATTTCAGCCACTCGACATCGAATGAGGCTTCGTATAAGATCGAGAAGACCCTGGATCACGAACGCGTAATCGTCGGCAAAACCTTCGATATCGCTGCGGCCACCGCGATAGTTGCGATACAAAATCTTGCGCGCCGGATCGAATAAGTTGGCCTGAACAACTTTCGCGGCGCGCGTTGCTATTTCCAGGTAGCGCGGTTCGTCGAGCACTTGCGCACCGCGGGCATAAGCCGAAATCATCAGGCCGTTCCAAGCGGCAATAACCTTGTCGTCGAGATGAGGCCGCGGCCGTTTCGAACGAATGGAAAACAATTTCGCGCGAGACTGCGCGAGTAGTTTTCCAATTTCTTCCTCGGTTTTCCGAAACTGCTTTGCGGTCTCCGCAATCGTGTGACGCTCAATTAAAATATTTTTGCCGCGAAATTCATCCTGTGGATCGCTTCCTTCCGGCGCGTTTCCGTGTGGCTGCACGCCGTAATGGAAATCGAAAATCTCCGCGTCATCACCAAGCGCATCGTCGATCTCTTTTTTCGCCCAGACATAGAATGCGCCTTCCTTGGTTTCTACGTGGCCACGGTCGGCGCGCGCGGCTACAACGGGGCTGTCGGCATCTTCGGCGGAGAAAAAGCCGCCTTCCTTCGATGTCATGTCTCGCGCTACATAATCAAGAATGTCGCGCGCGACTGCTTCGTATTGTTGATCTCGCGCGATTTGGAATGCGTCGAGATATGCGCCGGCGAGTTGTGCCTGGTCGTAAAGCATCTTTTCGAAGTGCGGCACGTGCCAGTAGCGATCGACCGAATAACGGTGAAACCCGCCGCCGATATGATCATGCATTCCGCCCGCAGCCATTTTGCGCAGCGTGAACAGAGTCATTTCGAGGGCATGCTTACCGGGTTCACTCTTAGGATCGCGTCGCATAAAACCGCGTCAGGAAATTGAGGGTCACTGGTCGCGGAAATTTTGGAGCATTGCCGAAGCCGCCCTCCTTCGGGTCGTAGCTCCGGTCAATCTGCCGGTAAGCGGCATCTAAGATAGCTGGATCGATTTTCCCTTCCGCACTTGCCGTTGATTGAGATTCACGGAGCGCCGCGACGATCCTGCCGCCTTGTTCGACAATTTTGTCGTGATTCTCCTTCCAAGCCGTCGCGATTCGTTCCAGCACGGTTTTGAAAGCGGGCTGACCATATCGGTCCTCTGGCGGGAAATACGTTCCTCCAACAAATGGCTTCAGATCAGGCGTCAACCAGACACTCATCGGCCATCCGCCTCCACCCGTCGTCGCCTGGACAAAGGTCATATAAACGCGGTCAACATCGGGGCGCTCTTCCCGGTCTACCTTGATGTTCACAAATTCGCGATTCATGATCGCGGCGACTTCTTCATTTTCGAACGATTCGTGGGCCATCACATGGCACCAATGGCAGGTGGAATAACCAATCGAAAGGAAGATTGGTTTGTTTTCGCGCCTAGCCTTGGCAAACGCTTCTTCGCCCCATGGATACCAATCGACAGGGTTATGCGCGTGCTGAAGAAGATAAGGCGACTTCTCCTGCGCCAAGCGGTTCGTGTGTTCGGGACGCGCCGGCGTGGTCACAGCAAAAGTGTCGCTCGATGTCACCAACCACGTTAACGCGAGAAATCCAAAGCGGAAGCGACTTGTCATGAGATGACGTGTAACGCGGAACAAGTTTACATCATCGTTTCTTGTCATTCCGAGCGAACTCGATAAATCTCTCGCTGTTTTTGATGGGCGTACTCACTGGAGTCTTGCGAGAGTAAGAGATGCCTCGACTCCGCTCGACATCACAAAGCATGGACACTACACATTTGATTCTTCTCTTTCTCGCCGTTGGGCTGATCGCCTTTCTTTATTCATCCGTCGGCCATGCGGGTGCGTCGGGTTACATCGCTACGATGACGCTGTTCGGTCTTGCACCGACGGTTATTCGACCGACGGCGCTTGTGCTTAACATTTTGGTCGCGTCCATTGGCACGTTTCAATTTTGGCGGGCAGGTCATTTCTCGTGGAAATTATTCTGGCCATTCGCGCTGTTTTCCGTTCCGGCCGCATACGTCGGCGGTTATCTTCAGCCGTCTGCTTCGGTTCTCCGAATTTTGATAGGCGTTGTGCTGCTTTTTTCCGCCGCGCGACTGGTGTTTCGCCGAAGCGACCCGCCGCAAACGATCTTTCCTACTGCACCGTGATTGGTTGCAACGACGGTGAGTGCGCACAGTCTGCAAGCAGCGTTCGAACGTCCCCCCTTCGCGTCCGGTGGCGATTAGTGCAGGAGCAGGTCTTGGTTTTCTTTCCGGTTTAACTGGAACTGGCGGCGGAATATTTCTCACGCCGCTATTACTCTTTTGTCGATGGGCGCACATTCGCCAAGCCGCGCTGTCTCGGCGTTGTTCATTTGGGTGAACTCATCGCCGGGCTTGTTGGTTACTTTACAAAAGTTCGTTCTATCCCCTCGCTCGGTCTCATCCTCGCAGCAGCCGCGATCATTGGCGGCATCGTGAGCTCGCATTTGGGCAGCAGGCGTTTTGCTGTCCGGGTGATTTCGTTTTTATTGGCGACCGTCCTTCTTATCGCGGGGATGAAATTGCTTTTCACCAGATGACCTGGCTGCGCTTGTAGCCGCCTCGCTGCGTCAAGACGAGTCGCCCGTTATCTCAAGCACATCGGCACCGCGCCGTGGCTAGAACAGCTTCAATTTTGGAGCCGTCTCTGGCGACCAGGGATTGGTCTTGTAATCGGATGCAACGATCCGATCGGCGCATTCGTGCAAAAGCTGACAGAACCCGGCGACGTCCAGCCCGTGATGTCGCGGACCGAACCGGGACAGGTTCCTCTCCGCGAGCCGGAACAAACGCACCGCAGGAGGCAAACGCTTGCTGTGTTTTGCGTGCGATGGATGTTCGAAGCGCTTTTGAAGATGAACGAAAGCGCCAGCCGCCTGAATCAATCCTTTGAAATAGTCTGCAGTCGGACGATTTGGTCTTGAGCCAAAGCTGCTCCAGAACATCATGCGCCTCGTAATAACGCTGTTCGTTCCAGCAATGGAAAAACGCGCGATAAAATGGATGCTTTGCGATGTCGCTCTGGTTTGGATCGGCATCTTCGGCACCCAACTCGGCCACAAATCGCGAAATCCTCTCGCCTTTACTCATCAAGGGGCTTAATTTGCCAACGGCTCAGATAATGGGCAAACCCACATGCACTAGTTTTTCAGGGGAACGAGACTGCCCGCCTCGGGCAGTTAAACAGTCATCCTGGCTGTGTCGCCATAGAAAATGACAGCCGTGGCCCTGGCCATCCTGCTGGTGGTCATCTCGATTTTGATTTTCTGCTCCGCGCTGTTTTCCGGCGTGGAGACAGCCCTGTTCTCCCTTAAGCCGCATCAATTGCGCCGTCTGGAAACGAATCATCCAAGGCTCACGAAATTTGTACAACTTTTCCGGGTAAATCCGCGTCATGTCCTTAATGTCCTGCTCCTCGGCGATGGACTAATAAATGTTCTGCTGATCATACTATGTCTCTTTTCCTTGTGGGAGGGCCCTTTGGCGGGGCGCATTTCGCAATGGGTGGCAGCGCTTGTGATCTTCGCAATTGTTGTGTTGCTTTGCGATCTAATCCCAAAGCTCCTCGCCCTTTCAGCGCCTTATCGACTCTCGACGATCGGCGCCTTCGCCTTGCAGATCTCGATGCCGCTTCTTGACCGCATCGGCCGCGGTCTCGAGATGATTAGCGTGCGCGTGGTCGATCTTTTCACCCGGTCGCGCCTACGCACTCGACCGCGGTTGAGCGACGAGGAATTGGAGACGCTCCTCGAGATGAGTGAGGAGGAAGGCGCTTTGTATGAAGGCGAAGCCGAAATCATTCAGGAAATCATCAAGCTCGGTGATAAGACCGCAAAGGACTGCATGACGCCGCGCGTTGATAGTTTCATGCTGCCGGATGATTTAACGAACGACGAAGCAATTGCGCGCGTGAAGAAAAATCGATATCGGCGCGTCCCGGTTTATGCAGAAACACCCGATCAAATTCTCGGGATCATCGATGTGAAATTGTTCCTGCTCGATGCATCGGAGCATTACACTGAGAAGCTCATCGCGCCCTCGTTCGTCTCCGAGACGATGGGCGCGTTGGAGCTGCTCAAGCTCTTTTTGACTCGTCCCCAAGGGATGGGAGTCGTGGTTGACGAATTTGGCGGCACCGAAGGGATTATCACGATGGAGGATATCGTGGAAGAAATCCTTTCCGATGTTGTGCCACGGGACGATCTTGCTCTTTATATCGAGCCGCTCGGGAATGGGAGATTTCTTGTTAGCGGCGATGCGCGCCTCGACGATTTAAGCGAATATCTCGGTTTTCAAATCGACGCAGAAGGGATCGACACGATTGGCGGATTCGTCTTCACGCGGCTCGGTTATTTGCCGGCCTCGGGCGCAAAACTGGAGATCCCCGGCCTTGCAATTACGGTGCGTCGCGCAGCACGCAAAAGAATCGAGGAAATCCTATTGGAGAAAATAACCCCGAAAGCTTTTGGAGCAGCCGCATGATGATCGCTTTGATTATTTTTTGTTGCTGGATTGTTTCGTTTTTATTCAACGGAATCGAAAGCGGACTGCTTTCGATTGATCCGGTTCGATTGCGACAAAATGTGAAGCGCCGCGTGCCTGCCGCGGTGCGGTTGAATCGTTTATTGAAACACCCGGAGCGATTGCTGGTTACCGTTCTGCTCTTCACGAACGCGGCAGACATACTCGGTCTGTTCCTACTGACGCGGGAGTTAGTGCGATTATGGAACTACGCCGGCTACTTTGTCTCTCTGGCCATTGCGCTTCCGGTCTATCTGTTTCTGCTCTCAGTTCTCCCGAAATCGCTTTTCCGGCGATTTCCATTTCGCGCCCTCGCTCAAATTGCTGGCGTGCTCGAATTCGTTTCGGCCCTGTTAGCGCCCTTGCTCGAACTCGGTGCGCGACTGGGCAAGCTGCTCCTGCCGGATCGCGCAGCGAGACGCGCTCGTCTTTTTGCCGGACGCGAAGACCTAAAGCAGATCACTACGCAAAGCGAGCTAGAGGGCTCCCTCACTGCTACGGAACGCGCGATGATTCATAACGTGGTGGACTTTCGCAGCGTCAAAGTGCGCGATGTAATGCTGCCGTCGGCGAAAGTCGTCGCGTTGCCACCGAGCGCATCAACCCGGGAAGCAATCGAGCTCGGCGCTTCTTCCAACCTTGATCGTCTGCCAGTGATCGCGCAAGGAGGACAACCTGACGGTTTGATTAACATCCTCGATATCCTGCTCGATCAGAATGGAAACAAACCGCTGCACAATTACGCCCGGCGCATCGTGACGACCACTGAGAATGAGTCCGCTTATCGGGTTGTGCAGCAATTGCGCGCCGCCCGGCTCGGCCTTGCTGCTGTCCTGGACCGAAAGAAAACTTTTTGCGGCATTGTAACTATCGAGGATTTGATTCGGCGGCTCGTTTCTTCAAGCGAGACCCGGGTTTAGTTTCATCGCATTGTATTCCCAACGAGCTGCTACGCCGCAAACATGACGGCTTTAAGCCGTCATGTTTCAGCGAAGCGCGCTTTTCAACCTGCCTTTTTGCGTGCGGCCGACTCAAGACCGCTCGTCTTTGACATCATGCCGACGTCACTTCCTGTTCACCGCCAAGGATTCGGGCGGCACCAAGGAGCGCAACGTGCGAAAATGCCTGCGGAAAATTCCCAAGCTGTCGTTTCTCGCGCGGATCGTACTCCTCGGAGAGAAGTCCCAAATCGTTTCGCACATCCAGCAAACGCTCGAACAATTCGCGCGCTTCCTTCTTTCGAGCGAGCAGGTGCCAGCAGGCCACCAACCAGAAAGAGCAAGGGATAAAAACTCCTTCGCGGCCCGGTAATCCATCGACTCCGCATTCCTCCGGCCGATAACGCAGGACGAAGCCATCCTCCATCAGCTCCCGTTCAATGGCCTCGACCGTATTGCGGACACGCTCATCTGTTGCAGGCAGAAAGCCGACCAGCGGCATTGTCAGCAGGCTGGCGTCCAGCGCATCGGAGCCATAAACTTGAGTGAACGCCTTTCTCTTTGAGTTGTAACCGCGCTCGCATACCTCCCGGTGAATTTGCTCTCTAACCTTTCGCCAGCGGCCATGATGTTGCTCGCGCCGCGCACCCGCATTCCTCAACAAGTTTGACGGCGCAATCAAACGCCAACCACGCCATCATTTTCGAGTGCGTGAAATTTTTTCGTCCGCCCCGCACTTCCCAAATTCCTTCATCTGGTTTCTGCCAGTTTGATTCCAGGAATTTCATCAAATGTACCATCAAGGCCCAATCAGGTTCCTCCATTTTGATTCCAGCGCGATCGGCTTCGAACATCGTCGCGAGTACCTCGCCGTACACATCGAGCTGAAATTGCTTCGAAGCAGCGTTTCCGATTCGTACCGGCACAGACTTTTCGTAGCCTGAAAGCCAGGGAATTTCGGCTTCATCAAGGCGGCGTTCGCCGCGAACGCCGTACATGATCTGCATCTGGGCAGGACTGCCAGCGACAGCCCGCACCAACCACTCACGCCATGCTTCGGCTTCCTGGCGATAACCGGCGCGCAGCAGCGAGAGCAAAGCGAACGTGGCATCGCGCAACCAGCAGTAGCGATAGTCCCAGTTGCGAGGTCCACCGATTTGTTCGGGTAATGATGTCGTCGCGGCGGCGACAAGGCCACCTGTAGGCGCGTAAGTCAATCCCTTGAGAACAAGCAGCGAGCGCATCATTGCATCGCGCCATTTCCCCTGCCCCTGAAACTGATTCGACCATGCTCGCCAATACCTTTCTGTGTCGCGCAGGGCATGCTCGTAGTGGATCGCCCTTGGTGGATTCTTGTGCGATGCGAACCACGTGAGCACAAACGGGACTTGCTCGCCTTCGCCAACTGTGAATCCCGCAACAGTAGTTAGGTCCTCGCCGCGCGTTTCAATTGGCGTTCGCAAAATCAAGCCATCAGGGCCGGCGATCGCTTCCAAACCGCCATTCCTTTGACGCACCCATGGCACGATCTGCCCGTAATCAAACCGGACAATCAATTCCATCTGCATCGACACCCTGCCGCGCAACCCTTCGACGATGCGGATGATGTCTGGGTTCTCGCCACGCGGCGGCATGAAATCGATCAGCCGCACAGCGCCGCTTTTGGTTTCGATTTCCGTTTCGAGGATCAGCGAGTCACCACGGTAACGGCGACGCGTCGCTTCAACATTTTCCTCTGGGAAAAATCGCCAGTGTCCGTTTCTCGTATCACCCAGAAGCGACGCAAAGCATGCCGGTGAATCAAACCGCGGGAAGCAAAGCCAATCAAGGCATCCATCCCGACTCACCAATGCGCCGGTCTGCGTATCGCTGAGAAACGCATAGTCCTCGATCTTTGTCGTTTCCTTCGCCATTTGCTTCTTGCTCTTCCTCTGCCTCTTACTCTTACTCTTGATCGACTCGCCCCGAATCCGCAAGGCTCGCGATCCCGTCACGCGTCAACCGGAACACCGTCCATTCGTGCATTGGCTTTGCGCCCAGCGCGCGATAAAACTTGATCGCCGGTTCGTTCCAATCGAGCACAGCCCATTCCATCCGGCCGCAGCCCCGATCCCGCGCAATTTTCGCAAGCTCAATGAGCAATGCGCGCCCATAACCTTTGCCGCGCTTTTCCGGTTTCACGAACAAATCTTCGAGGTAAAGCCCGGGTCGCCCCAGCCATGTCGAAAAATTATAAAAGTAAACTGCGAACCCGACCGCAGATTTTTCCTCGAATGCAATGAGGACTTCCGCCGTCGGTCGTTCCCCGAATAAAACATCGATAAGTTGTTTCTCCGTCGCGGTCACCTCGTCTGGCGCTCGCTCGTACGTCGCCAGGTCACGAATCAATTCAAGAATGATTGGCACGTCTTCCACGCGGGCGGGACGAATCTGGAATTGGTTGGGTCTCTTCATTTCAGTGGTCTTCAAGCGCTGTACCAATGCGATCAAGACCCTCAGCGAACATTTCCGTGTTCACGCCCATACCGATACGAAAGTGATCGGGCATTTGGAAAAAGCGACCTGGAACTACGGAAGTGTCAAACTCCGCACGCAGCCTTTCCAGGAAATCATCGGCGTTACCAGCTCTCAATTGCACGAACGAAGTCGTACCCCAATCTGTCCAGACTGCAGCAAGGCCAGATTGCTGCCTAAGAAAATCTCGAAGCAATTTGCGGTCCGCATCCACAATCCGACGCGCTTTTTCGCGCAGCCGATTCAAGTGTTTGAATGCGGCGACTGCGAGAAGTAGCCCGGGGTAAACTGGCGTTGCGCTATACAGATCATTCAGGCGGCGCATTTTCCACGCGAGGTCGGGGCGCGCAAGGATCCAACCGCACCGCAGACCGCTGACGCCGTAAACTTTCGTCAAACTGCTGGTCACTACAAACTCTGGCCCCAGATGAAACGATGTTCGCGGCGTCCGCTGGTAAACCGCATCGAGATAAACTTCGTCCACCAGCACGAGCGCGCCAACGCTGCGCGCGATGTCGCCAACTTCGCGCAGGACCGAATCTGGTGTAAGCGCGCTCGTAGGATTGTGCAGGTTCGTGATCACGATGAGCCGCGTCTTCGGCGTGATACAATGAAGAATCGTTTGCGGTTCGACGGCCCAGCTGATTTCCTTCATGCGCCGAAACCGTTTCACGTTCGCGTGAAGATATTGGGCAACATCAAGAATCGGTCCGTACGCGGGATGCTCAATTAAGACTTCGTCGCCAGGTTCGAGGATTGCAGCCATGGCAAGATGATTTGCCATGGAGGTGCCCGCGGCCTCTACCACGCATTCGGGGTCGACGCCGTGGTGCATCGCGATAGCTCTTTGTAAGGGCGCGTGGCCGTAGCTGCTGTCGCCATTAATTTCGAGTGTCTCCAACTGGACTGGCAGTTCCCGGAGCGGAAACGGCGCTACACCACTTGTCGCGAGATTTAATCGCGCGCGGCTTTGCGTCTTGGACCAATGCATGTAGTCCGAATGCTTGTGTGTCATCGATCTGCTCGTCTGAACTTTCTCCAATAATAGTAAACCGGGAGCGCTGCCAGCATGATACCCAATGCGATTGCGCTATTCGGCGGTGAAGCGACGATAGCGCTTCCGACAATTCCAACACACGTCAAAACAAAAAGAATCGTCGTGAACGGATGCCCGGGTACCCGAAAGGTAACTGTGTCTGAGCCAATCTGACGCCGGCGCAAAACGAACAGCGATGCCGCTGTCATTGCGAAAAAAATGAAATCGACAGTCACTTCGAAGTTCAAAATTTGACCATACGTCCCGGAACAAGCGATAGCGATTGCCGCCAGACCCTGAAGTATGATCGCGACTACTGGCGCTCGCGAGCGTTCAGAGAGCTTGCCAACGCTTGCAAAGAAAAGGCCGTCGCGCGCCATCGCGTAGTACACGCGCGGAGCCGTTAGCACGCTTTGGCTGAGGAATCCGAGGGTTGAGATGGCGATTCCGGCTGCAATCCATTGCGCACCGCGTGAACCGATCGCCGCCCGCATTACGTCGGACGCAGGAGTCGTCGTTGCATCCAAGCCAGCTGGACCGATTACTCGCAGGCAGACGAAATTGACGGCAAGGTAAAGGGCCACAACACCAGCCACGCCCATCAGCAGTCCACGCGATAAATCACGACGCGCATCACGCATTTCACCTGCAACAAAAGTCGCGGTCTGCCATCCGCCATAAGCAAACGCAACGGGAACCATCGCGGACCCGATGCTTGCCAAAACGCCAATAGAAAAAGGAGAGGCAGGCAACGGCTCGGATTTCAGCGAGCCACCGCCGTACGCAAATCCAAATACCACAAGCCCGGCAATCGCCGCGATCCTTAACAACATGAAAACGCTTTGCACATTGCTGCCAGCGCGCGCGCCCAGGCAGTTAATGCCGGTTAGTCCGAGCAGCACCGTAGCTGCGATCACGCTGTCGTTCCAGGCTACTCCCGTAAGCGCGCGAAAGTAGGATGCGAAAATGACGGCCACAGCAGCCATCCCGCCGGTCTGCGTCACAAGAAGCAATCCCCACCCATACACAAAAGCAACCGCAGGATGATATGCCTCGCGCAAGTACAGATACTGGCCACCGGTCCCGGGCAAACGAGTTGCCAATTCAGCCCAGATAAACGCGCCCCACATTGCAAAAATCCCGCCCAGCACCCAAACGCCGAGGATTAAGAACGGCGTATGAACGCGATGCGCTACCTCGGATGGATTAGCGAAAATCCCCGCGCCGACGATGCCGCCCATGACTATCATGGTGGCATCGAATAATCCAAGCTGACGACGAGGCTTTAACGCCGTTGTCATTCCGAGCGGAGCCCATTCGACTCGCTTCGCTCGCTCAGGATAAACTCCGCGAAGTCGAGGAATCTCTGAATTTCGGAAACGTGATACATTGTCACCTTGCGCCAGAGGTCAGCTTATAGATTTTGAATTCTGGAGTCGCCTCAAGCAGCGTGGCGGTTTCGCTGAGATGCTGTGTTAGCTCAGGATAAGATTCCAACCACCAAAACCTGGGCGTGGTAAAAACAAAATGCGTCGCGCCCTGGCGACGCAGTCTCTCAAGATCGGCAATCGCTTGCTGGCTATTCTTAGGATTGCCGTCGTAAATCCCATTTTGCTCGAGAAAATGCCAGCCTTTGCGCTTCGCATAATAGAATATGGTTGGATTGCCACCGTCCACGGCGACAATCAATGCATCGCTCGCCGTAAGCTTGTTTAATTCCAGACCAGCATCGCGAAGTTGTGCGGCCGATGATTCATAAAGAGGTCGTACGTACAGGAAGGCCAGAATTGCAAACGAGCCTGCCAGCAAGATCGACCAGGCGACGACTGCAACGCGCGAAGAAATTTTCGATTCAAAAAACGCGCACGCGGCGCCAGCAAATGCAGCGGTGATGGGCACGAGAGGAAGCTGGTACCAGGGATGGCGATTGCCGTAACCGACGGCCACAACAAAGAGAACCATGGCAGCCAGCCACCAATCAAACAGACACCCGAATTTTCCACGCGGCGCTACGAACAAACCGATCAGCGCTAAGATTGCGAGAACCGGCGTCAGACTCGACGTCGCAGTTTGTCGCGCGATGTCCCAGTACCAGGAAAAACTTTCCAGTCGAACTCCACCGGCACCGAAGAAATGATACGGATAGAATTTTTCGGCGATTTGACGCGCATGCCAATACCACACAACCGAAGGTAAGACGGCGATCGCGACAAACGCTGCCAGTTGTAGCCGCGGGCGTTGACTGCGGCTGCCCCAGATGTAACGAGCCTGACCAGCGCCGAGGTCCGCGCTCTCGGCGACAACCAGATACAAAATCGGCGCGGCAATCACGATGCTCGTGACCTTGATCAGGATCGACAAGGAAATCGCAATCCCAGCCAGATAGAACTGCGCCGTTTTGCGCTCGCGAAGCCAAAGCAGAAAAAAATACAATCCGATGATTCCCAGGCTAAGCGATGGCACATCCGGCATGAATGAGCGGCCGGCAAAGATGTTCAGCGGCGCAAAAGCGTAGAAAAACGCGGCCCAAATCGCCGCTGTGTTGCCGAAGATTTCGCGCGCGAGCAAAAAGAAAAATGGGAGCGAAATAGCGAAGAAAATCACGGACTGGCTGCGCCCAATCCATTCGTGAATGCCGGCAAATTTGTAACAGATCGCCGCGAAAAAAGGCAGAATGGGAAACTCTGTTCCCACGTACCCAGCTGATCCGCCAGCCCAGTCGATCTGCGGATAACCAAAGCGAAAACCGTATTCGAAAAAGTTGCGTGCAATCGCGGCGACATCGCTTTGTCTCCAACTCCAATAATCGACGTAGGGCTGATCAATCAGGATAAGCCGCGCCGCCACCGCAAAGGTCCAAATAGCCACAAGCAGTTTGGCGCGACACCGCGTTGGCTCGGAAGTTTGCGGCGCTCTGCGGAGGGATTGATTCGCCTCTCTCCTCCCGCGAGGGGAGAGGACTGAGGTGAGGGGTTTCCGACATGGCGTGAGTTCCAAAAGCAACCCTCACCCTACCCTCTCCCTTGAGAAGGAAGAGGCGACGGCCTCAGACAGTGGTCACGTACGCGTTCTCGTATGCGCATCACGCAAGCGTCTTGACAGCCGCTGTAAAGTCAATCGTGTAGGGGAGTCTCTAATTGCGGAGAAAGAGGTTA
This sequence comes from uncultured Verrucomicrobiae bacterium, assembly GCA_963719605.1. Lineage (GTDB taxonomy): Bacteria > Verrucomicrobiota > Verrucomicrobiia > Chthoniobacterales > UBA10450 > Udaeobacter. The sequence goes on along the minus strand of CAVRCO010000003.1, from coordinate 363,155 downwards.
GCATGAAATCGACGGCTCTCGTTCCTCAGCCGAAGTTTGGCTCCGCCGCGAGTGCGAGTTTGTTCGCACTGGCGCTGCTTATCATTTCCGGGATTGGCGTGGTGCGCGCTCAGAACGAACCGATTCTCGTGCCCGACGCCGTTGATTATCAGAAACTGCTCCCCATTTTGCCGGACCCGCCGCAAGGCTGGGTCGCTGACAAAGCGGAAGGTTCAACCGAAGACGTCGGGGGATTCAGAATCACAAACGTGCATCGCGATTATCACAAGGGTGAGGGCGGCAAAGCCCCGACAGCGGCGATCAGCATACTCGATTCTGTGGCGAACCCGGATTACGTGAACGCCACGACGGCTGCCTGGAACAACAACAGCGAAACCAACGAAGGTTACGGCAAATCTGTCACCATCGATCGTAACCCTGGTTTCGAAGCCTTCGAAAAAGAAAGCAAGCATGCTACTCTCTGGGTCATGATCGCTAATCGTTATTTCGTTCAAATCGAGCTGCAGAACCAGGATCCCAAGGAATTGCAGGAATGGGTCAAACGCGTCGATTTAAAGAAGCTAGCAACGATTAAGTGACAAGCGGCAGCAGCTTGTCATCCTGAGCCCTTCGGCCTTGCTCAGGACAGGCTCCGCAAAGGATCTCACAGGTTCGAGGACGGCTTCAATTCGGGTTAGCCACCTTGCTCGTCATCGGCACGAAACGCACCGGCAACGTGGCGCTTTGCTTTAACTGTCCGTTTTTCTTTTCGAGCAGGTACAATTGCTGAGCGAATCGGTCGCCGACAGGAATAACCATGCGCCCATCGTCTTTCAGCTGATCAACGAGCGGCTGTGGAACTTTGGCTGGTGCGCAGGTCACGATGATCGCATCGAACGGTCCTTCTTCGGGCCAGCCTTGGTAACCGTCCCCGATTTTCAGATGCACATTTTTATAACCGAGCCGTTGCAATATAGCCTCGGCATTTTTCGCAAGCGGCTCGACGATCTCGATCGAGTAAACCTCCGACACGAGCTCGGCCAGAATCGCCGCCTGATAACCTGAGCCCGTCCCAACTTCCAAAACGCGGTCATTCGGTTTCGCACGCAATTGCTCCGTCATAAACGCTACGATGTATGGCTGCGAAATCGTTTGACCGTAACCAATCGGCAATGGGCCGTCTCCATAACTGGCAGCACGCGCGTCTAGGGGAACAAATTCTTCCCTCGGCACTTTCGCCATCGCAGCGAGAACGCGCGCATCATTGATCCCACGAGTCATCAACTGTCGCTGAACCATCTGCTGACGCTGAGCTGCAAAATCTGAAACGGACGAGGCATTTTGCCCGCAACCGCTCGCAGCAATCGCAGCAAGAATCAAAGACTGCGCGACGCTTTGCACCCTGAAGAATAATGCCGGGTGCGCTGCTACGAAAGCGGCGCTATGAATTCGTTGACATTTCTTCTCGCGCCGCCGTCACAGCGTTCATGTGACGCAGGCGATCAGCCAGCGTTTTCATCACATGCGTCGCAAAATGCGGGTGCTGCTGAATGAGAAAATGGAACCGTCGTCGATCGATTTCCGCCAGTCGACAGGCGGCCTTTGCCACAGCGTTGGCGGTGCGCGGACTGTCATCAATCAAAGCCATCTCACCAATCAGCACGCCTGGCCCTGCCGTCTCGAGCATAAAATCACCAAGAAAGATCTCTATTTCGCCATCCAATAACACGTACATCTTGTCGCCGCTGTCACCTTCCCGGAAAAGGAAATCGCCGGCGGCGAGCTGCCGCGCGTCGGTTTCTTGGCGAAAAAGCTCAGCAGGATTCATAAATGCAGTTTAGTCGGCCAGAGACCTATAGAGGAAGCGAGATGTCTGCCAAGTTACAATTCTGTGACACCTGCTCCGAACGTCACGCGCGAACAAATTCTTCGTGTCCTTCGTGCGCTTCGTGGTTAATTATCGCGCCCTGTTGATGAAGGAAGAACGCAAAACGTTAGACCAACGCGAACAAATGACGGATTTGGAGCGGCTCCGTCATTCGGCGTCGCATGTACTCGCCACTGCAATCTTGAAAATCTGGCCCGAAGCGCAGTTTGCCGCCGGGCCACCGGTGGAGAACGGTTTTTATTACGATGTCGATCTTCCGCACCGCATTTCGCCCGACGATTTCGAAAAGATCGAAGCGGAAATGAAAAGTGAGATCAAAGCGAACCATCCGTTCGAGCGGATTGAAGTTTCGCGCGATGAAGCGCTTGAGCTTGGGAAGAAAGGCCGCCTTGCTGCGTTAAGCGAGCGACCCGAGCCGAGCAAATTCAAGCTCGACATCATCGAAAACATTCCAGCCGACGAGAAAATTTCGCTCTATCGCAACGGCGATTTCATCGATCTCTGCGCCGGCCCACACGTCATGCGCACCGGAAACATCGGCGCATTCAAACTCACGAACGTCGCCAGCGCATATTACAAGGGCGACGAAAAAAATCCGCAGTTACAGCGCGTTTACGGCACCGCGTTCAAAACCAAGAAGGAACTCGACGACTACTTCGCGATGCTGGAGGAAGCGAAGAAGCGCGATCATCGCAAACTCGGACGCGAACTGGAGCTGTTCGTCTTCGACGATGACGTGGGCCCGGGCTTGCCAATGTTTCTCCCTCGCGGCGCGGTCATTGCCGAAGAACTGGAGAAACTGGCGAAAGAAACTGAGTTTGCGGCCGGTTATCAACGGGTTCGCACTCCGCACATCGCCCGCGAAAGCCTATACAAGAAGAGCGGTCACCTTCCCTACTACGCCGAATCGATGTTCCCCCCGATGACTTTGCTTGAGGAGAGGCATCGCAAGATTCTTGAGAATCTGAAGATCTCGCGTGCCCGCTTCTCAGCGAGTTTCGATGCAGCGAGCGAGCGAGCGTGGCAAACCATCCAAGCAGAACTTGCCTCGCCGGACGTTGACGAAGCTAAGCGCCAAGACATCAGTGAACAAATTGGACTGTTGAATCCGGTTCAGGATGAAGACCGCGCGCAGCTCGCCCGCATCGATGCGATGATTCTAGCAGTTGGCGACAACTACTATCTCAAGGCGATGAATTGTCCGCATCACCACAAGTTGTTTGCAGCGCTGCCTCGCAGCTATCGCGACCTCCCGCTGCGGCTGGCGGAGTATGGGACGGATTATCGGTACGAGAAGAGCGGCGAACTGTTCGGCCTGATGCGAGTGCGTTCGCTACAGATGAACGACGCCCATCTCTACATGACGCCGGAGCAGTTCGAGGCGGAGTTCAACGCCGTGAACGAGATGTATCTGAATTATTTCAAGTTGTTCGGGATCGACAAATATTTGATGCGCTTCTCGACCCACGATCTCGCAAAGCTCGGCCAGAAATTTGTCGACGAACCGGAGCTTTGGAAAAAGACCGAGGAGATGACGCGCAACGTCCTAAAGAATTCCGGGATCAATTATGTCGAAGTGCCAAACGAAGCGGCGTTTTACGGTCCGAAGATCGATGTGCAAGCGTGGAGCGTGATCGGACGTGAGTTTTCCATCGCGACCAACCAGGTCGATTTCGCACAACCGCGCAGTTTTGATCTTCGCTACAAGGACCGCGACAACATCGACAAGATCCCGATCTGCATTCATCGCGCGCCACTTGGCACGCACGAACGTTTTATCGGATTCTTGATCGAACATTACGCCGGCAATTTCCCGCTCTGGCTCTCGCCGGAACAGGTACGCATTCTCACCATCGGCGATGATCCCAAGTTGATGGACTACGCTCGATCTATTCTAAGTGAACTGCGCGCTCACCAGGTCCGCGCGGAGTTGGACGAGAGCAGCGATAAGATCAACGGCAAAATTCAGCGGGCCGAACAAATGAAAGTCCACACCATGTTTGTCATTGGGAAACGCGATCTCGAAGCCGGTGCCGTCAGCGTGCGCGTCCATGGCAAGGGCAATCTCGGCGCGAGGCCGCGTGCCGAAGCTGTCGCAGACATTTTATTGTCGATTAAAGAGCGCCGCGTCATTTGAAGCGAGACATCAAAACGGCAACAGAGCTTCTGCTTTTGGTCGCAGTTTGTCTGGTGGTAACCACGGCGTGTGCTCGACGCCACATTGTTTCCGGTCCACTGCCTCAGGAGATTTATGTGTGGCAGCGTGTTTGGAACGAGCAGGTCGAAGCAGCTGTGGCTAAGGTGGGCAAATCCGCGGCTGGTTTTGCGGTACTGGCGGCAGAGATTGATGTGCGTGAAACCGCGCCGAAAATCTTCCGACCGGATTTGAAGTATGCAGCGCTCAAGGCCTCCGGTCGATCGATTGCACTCACGGTTCGGATCGATCCCTTTAGCGGACCATTCAATGAAAAAGATCGTGCCGCGGAAGCGGTGGTTAAGCTGGCGCGAGACGTCGTGGCGACCGCGCACGATCACGATCTCGATCCCGTGGAGTTGCAGATCGATTTCGATTGTGGCGAGTGGAAGCTTGATGGTTATCGCACATGGCTAAGGCAAATTCGTGTGGCTATGGCTCCGTTACCGGTGATGCCGACCATATTGCCTAGTTGGCTGAAACATCGCGCGTTTGCCAAACTTGCCCATGAGTGTGGCGGTTTTATTTTGCAAGTCCACAGTGTGGCATTGCCACAGAGCGTCGAGGACACTCGTCAACTAACCGATCCGGCGCGCACCGCTGATGGGTCAAGCAAGCGGCATGCGTGGGCGTTCCTTTCGCGTTTCGCTCCCGACGTATTCTTATCTCGTCGCGTTCGACGCGACCGGAAAACTGTGCGAATTTCAGCGGAAGGACCTTCGGCGCGTTGGCGCGCGAAGCGCGCGTAGTCGCTGGGAGCGCAACCAGAAAAGATGGCGAAGTGTTAGCGAAGGGCAGCACGCGCGTCCGGGATGTGCGTGGCATATGCTGGACCGATTACCAGTTGCAGCGGACAGCCTGAATTGGAGTTGGAAAACGCTCGAGGTAGTAATGCAGCAACGAGAGCCGAAACACCAGTTGCGCGTTGTTGCTTCGACATCGCAGCCAAGCGACATCGTGGCGATCAACGAGGGCGAAGCCGACGAATTCTTACCAAAAACAATTTCGGCGCGCTGGAGCGAAGCCAGGATGGTTGCGGCGGATGCACTGGAAGGTTACGAGCTAAAGAACAGCGTCGACAAAAACGTGCTCATCTTCGAGCGGAACGGTCTGGCGAGATTTTACACTTGCCTCCCGATAGTCAGCATAAGATAGGATGGGTTCGCTGTGAACCTCCAACGGCGATTGATGTTTCGTTCACTGCTGATTCCCCTCGTTCTCCTGAATTGGCAGCGAGTCTTGCTCGCAACCGGCCTTGAAGAACCGACACGCTGGCTGGGGCTTGTTCACAGATAATTCTCGATCCACCCGAGTTTTTCTTTGAGGTAGAGACCAGACGCATTGCACGGGATTTACATCCAGAATTCAAGGCCAAGGTGCCGCCAGGCATTGGTTCGGAGCGGAGTTACCAAAGCAGACCGATGAAGCCGACGCTGCGACTTTGATGACGCGATTAAAACTGGCGCACTGCAACCACCGGATCCGCAAAAAGCGCGCGACGCGCACAATGCTGCGTCACAGCGCTGAATCGCACGTCCCAGAGCGAACAGCCAACTAACGGAACTGACAGCACCGAATCAGAGTCGCCTCCGCTGCCGTCATCGGCATCGTCATCACAGCGCCATCACTAACACCACAACCCTCGGCACCAACAAAGACCACTAGCAGCGTGCCTAACGAGTTCGACAGTGAATTCGCTGATTATCACCGCGGGGCTTTCGCTTTTCACAGTGGCGACAAAGACACGGCGCAAAAAGCATGGCAGGCTTTGCTCGATCGTCCCGAGAGCCAGCGTAAGTACCGGACAACTTGGGCCGAGTACATGCTCGGAAAGATGGCGCTTGATGGCGGCTTGCCGGAACAGGCGCGCGACCACTTTCGAAAAGCACGTGACGCGGCCAAAGCTGGATCGATTGATTCGTTAGGCCTGGCTGCGGCTACTATCGGCTGGAAGCATTGATCGAGCTCACTGCGCAACATTTTCCCGAAGCCGGCGGCTTTATCTTGAGCAACTCGCAACCGGCGATCCTACGGCCGTGAACTCGCTGCACGCGCTGATGGAGGAACTGGTCAAAGCGCAACCCGATCTGTCGCAACTTATGAACGACCCGCTTTTGCAACGGCTCGCAACTGCGGCCGCAATATGGGTGTTTCGGGGTACGCGTCGATGCTGAACAGCCCAACCCTGCGAACCAATGGCTTCAGATTTTAGAGAAAGCTGATGCGAAACAGGTGAAAGACGCCGAATGCGTGGCATGGAGCAATATCAAAAAGGCGACTACAAAACCGCGGAACGCTGGTTGAAATTGGCTGACGCTGAATCGCCCTATTCACTTTGGCTAAAAGCGAAGCTGGCGCTGCGCGACGGCAAGACCGATATCGCGGCAAAGCTGCTCTCTCGCGCTCTTCCGAAGCTGCTCCGGATCAAGACCTTCAATCGCGCTCCATGGAATTTGAAACAATGCCGGGCGACGTGTCGAAGGGTGATCTCGGTCTGTTGGAAGTCGGCCGCGCTGATTTCCTCGCCGCGGCGAGATTGTTCGTAAACGTGCGCAATTGTGATGACGCCGTTTATCTCGCCGAGGCGTTCTCACTTTGCCAGAGTTGAAAAAATTCATTGGGAGCTGCCGGAAAAAACAACAGCGGAAGGAGAAAGCGAGGAACCCAGCGCGCAAGAAGATTTGTCACAAACATTCCGCGAGTCGTCGGCCGCCGTTTAATGCGCTCCGGAAATCTGCCGAGGCGCGGCCGTATTTTGCCGAAGCAGAGCAGAAAGCGCTCGACCAGTATGTCGATCTACTGAAAGCCGGAAAAGACACGCGCGCTCGAAACAAAGCCGGGCCGACGCGCTGTGGAAAGCGGCGAAGTTAATCGCAGACCATGAAGGGCAGGGTCTTCGATTATGACTTGCCGGCAGCGATGGCAGGCAGATTGCCGGCGGGACGTGAACCCGGCCGAGGTAGCGTTTTCCGCCGGAAAAATCCTATAGCGAACCAATCAAGTCCTTCCGCCAGTTACAGCGGCGGAGAAGAAACGTTTGAAATCGAACATCGTGCCGGGGTGCATCGATATCACGCCGATTATGTCGCAGCGGATTTGGCCTGGCGCGCCGCGCAACTTATGCCGGACAACGACGAACAGACCGCCAATGTCCTGAAACGCAGGCTCGTGGTTGAAAAACGGTGACGACAAAGCGGCCGATCGATTCTATCAAGCGATCGAGCGCCGCTGCGCGAAAACGAAAATCGGCCAGGAGCAATCGAGCGTCACTGGTTTGTGGAGACGCCAGAAAGCCAGGACGATTCGAACACGACAGAAGCGCAGCCGACACCATAAAGACGCTAAGATTTAGCGCGCCGAACAAATGAAAATCCACACCATGTTCGTCATCGGCAAACGCGACATGAACTCCGACGCAGTCAGCGTCCGCATCCAAGACAAAAGCAATCTCAGCGCGAAGTCACGCAGCGAAGCCATGCGGAGATTTTACAGGCGATCAAAGAGCGACAGCCAAGAATTCAAATTTGATTGGTTGGCGGGCGAATAGCAACTAATCTTAAATGAAACGCTATATCGTATCGGGACAGTAATGACGAAACGATGTTCGTCCGATGTAAACAGCCTTAGGAAGCGGAAACCTGCATCGGAATTTTTCTAGAAGGACTCGATTCAAACTGGTCGAACGGAGATGAATTCGTTTACACTAAGCGCGCAAACCGAGTCGTTGTTGGCATTCTACAAATGGATCCAGCGGTAAAAAACACAACAACCACACAAAAAACTAAACTCACTATCACACACACAGACAAATGCAGACACATAAGAAAAAATCCCCAACAAATCACATCCAACAAACAACAAACAAATAATCCAAAATAAGTCACACCAACATCACAATTACAAACACTATCAAATCACCAAAAAAAACAAACAAACAACAAAACAAAAAAAAAAAACATTACACATCACAAACAACTAATATATCATCATTCACAAAAAAAAATCTTCATAAAACAACTATCAAACATAAATTTATTAAATAAATAATAATCAAACACTCAAATCATCAAATCTTCTATCAATAAAACAATCATAAATACAAAAATCTACCTTTCACATACAACAACATAATATTCACACAAACACATTAAAACCAAATACATACAAACTAAATCAAAACAAATCTTACAGCACTCTAACAAAAAAATCAAAACAAAAAAAGCAAATACAACAAAACACAAATCAAATAACACACACTCAACAACACCAAAAACAAACAAACACAAAACAAATAAAATTACATATCATATCACAAAACAAAAAACATATCACACTCACACACCAAAACATACACAAAACACAATCACCACCAACACACAAATTAATAAAACACATTTTTTAAACAAAAATCAACAACAATAAACAAAACTTCACATCAATTTACATATAACAAACAATTTAATAACACACAAATTATTCATAAAAAACATCTCAAAACATCACCAATAATATCATACTTTACAACAATATCACAAAAATAACACAATATCAAAATTATCTCAAAACTACATTCCAACAAAACAACTTCAACACACTAACACTACAAATTATCATCTTCTAATAATACATACAAAAATATCAACTCTTACAAAACCACACTATCCACCAAAAAACTTCTCTCTTCACAAAAAATCCCTTTCTCATATTAATATCATCAAATAAACAATTAGACTTCCTGGAGCACACCCGAAACTTTCTGATAGCTCGGCGATCACTCGAAAAAGAACGACGTAGCCACGGCATGCAGTGGTTGGACGTGACGCTCATTTATGGTTCAAGCTATCGATGAGTTTCCTCGTCGAGCAGCTTGGTTGCTTCATCGAGATTAGCTCTAGTAGCGACCTTTTCTAATCCACGATTGAGCTCTTCGTTGGAAGCTGCGCCGAGCTTAATGGAACTCTGAAAGTCAGCGATGGCACGTTGCAGATCGGCAATTCGCGCTTGTCGATCTTGCGAGGCTTTTGCCCGGTGAAGGTACAACATTCCACGATTGTGATACACGAACGGCGTAAAACGCCCTTTCAGGTCAATAGCTTGCGCATATAACTTCAATGCTTCATCGTATTTCCCGGCTGTTTCGAGCTGACCGGCTTTCATCGCCAGCTTCATATCGTCAGTTTCAATCACTTTCGGTGCGTCCTGCTTCGCAGTCAGCTCTTCGTCTTTCTGCTGCGCTGTCTCCGGCTTTAGGTAAGCAAATGTCTTGAGCACTTGCTGAAGCGCACCGGAATCCTTCTGGTAGCTGGTGTGATCTCGTGATGAGAGGACGATGTACGCGACCGCCTGCGGCAATTGGACATAAGCGACGCGTTCCCATCGTGAGTAAGTTTTCGTCGCAGGGTATTCGTTGATGAAATAGTCGTGGCCGTCCGTGGTTTTGCCGGAAGCGATTTTTTCCTTCGGTTTTCCGTGCGTCTTTTCCATGTCCTTGATCGCCATTGCCACGAACACGTTTACGTCTTCAAACTGAGTGCCCGCAATTTTCGCGTACATCACAGACTTCGCGTCCGACCACGATGAGCCTTTGCGGTAAAGAACGCACGGCAATCCTTGACTGGCGCCGGCCTGATTGTCCAAAACCCATACTTCGGGCGCAGCGATGTTAAAGGCGGCTTTCGGGCCGTAAACGATTCCGCCGCGAAAGGTCTCCTGTCCGAAACTCCTGGCGCAAATGAAAAGTAAAAGAGTGCAAATGATGGACAGCGGTTTCATGACGTGTACTGGGATTTGCAGGTTTGTATCCCTTTTTCGCGTCAGCTGGAAGTTTGTTGTGCTTATTGAAATCGATCTAAGGAATTCAGGACGCATGTTGCCCGAAGAACGGCCGCCTAACGTGCTAGTCGCTCTTGTTTGCTGTCGCTCGTGTGATCCTCCGCTCCGTGAACTTTGCCTGTGGGATGTCCCAAACCGCCTTTACCTGTGCAGACCATTTGTGGCGGGAAAGTCCTTTTGGATCGTTCGTGGCACTTCCTTCAATTCGGACCTGCTTTGTCCCGTCGAGTTTGCAAATGGGTTCATCCTCGCTTTCGAAGATGAAATCGAAGTATTCATTGTATCTCTCCGGTTTCGCTTTGCGACAATCGGGAAGCAAAAGATCGTGCGCCTTTGCGAGAATATTGGTGATCCGGCTCAGCCTGCCATCGAGAAACTCGACCAGAAAAATGTCATGTGGCCCCCACTTGCCATCCAGCGTGACCAACGCCACTGAGCTATCGTTCGACCATTCTGCGCTGATCCCTCCATTGCTCTCGTTTTGAAAATAGGGCCACTTCGTTTCCAGGGCGCGGAGAATAGTGAAGGGCTGGAGCGCGACCACGTAATCCTTCGCTTCAGGCAATTCGGAGATATCGAGCGTGGGATAAATCACCGCGAATTTTTTGTCAGGCGAAGTAGTGCTCGATGCGACCAGATAATCTTTTGCATACTTCGCCGACAGTCCGGTGGACGTATCTTCGCCATTTTCATCAGTGGCTCCCGGCTCAGGCCGCCTGCCGGAGAAAGCGGTCTTGGTTCCGTCAGAAGTTAATTTGAAAATCCGGTTATTGCCGTCGCAACCGATGAGATCGCCGGCTGCGTCAATGGCGAGGCCTTCAGAAGCGTCAACTTTGGCGAACGTGCTTTTTCTTCCATCTGGCGTGAATTTAAGAATCCCTTCCTCACCTGAGACGAAGAGATTGCCAGACTTGTCGAAGGCCAGACCATAACCATGCGTGTTAGCGAAGGTGCTCTTCGTCCCGTCCGGAGTAAATTTCACGATCGCGCTGACGGGATGGCCGTTCCCGCCATGACTGTCCGAGGCGAAGAGATTGCGAGCCTGATCAAAGGCCAAGCCGTAGGCTTCGACTCCGGTAGCAAAGACGCTTTTCGTTCCATCAGGAGTGAATTTAAAGATCGTGTTATTTGAAGACACGAATAGATTCCCGGCCGAGTCCACGGCGAGCGCAGTAGGCCAGTACTTGCCAACACCCGTAGCGAAAACGCTCCTGGTTCCATCCGGAGCGTACTTAAGGATTGTGGTAAAATTCGCGCAAGCAAAAACGTTGTCAGACGCGTCCACCGCAAGATCGCCATTGATCGGGGTTTCCTTCGTTCCAGTGGCGAATGTGGTTTTTGTCCCATCCGGCGCATATTTGAAAATCGTGCCGGTGTTTCTGCCCTCGAAAAAGAGATTGCCGGAGTGGTCGAAGGCCAGATTCGAGCTGCTGGCGCTGATTGAAACGAGCATCGTTGCCAGCCACACCACGGCCGGGACAATTAGGTGTCTCATAGGTTTGAAATACCATTGCTCATAACAATTTCATTGTTCTTTGCCTGCCTCTTCGACTTCTTTCTCCGACATTCGGTGCGTTTTGACGACCTTCCAGTTGCCGGCGTCGTCGAACTTTAGAGTTAGAAGAAGATCGCTACCGAAACCGGGACTTACGTAGTCACCATCGTTCTTGTGCACGACCTCTGCCATCGACGCATGGATAATCAGAGTGCTCGCGTCGAGCCACTGCTTCGGCTCTACCGTCCACCATTGCATATGGAGAAAGGTCTTCCTATGCAGGCTTTTTCTCTTTGCTTGCGCTTCTATAATTTTACCGGCCTGTTCGAAAAGCTCATCGCCATCGCCAGGCGTAGTCAGGGCTACCCAGCGATCATCGCGCAGTTGATAGAGCAAAGTAAGATGCTCTTTCCCAGCACCACAGCTATAAAATGCAAAGAGTTTTGAATCCGGTGCCCAAACGAGGCGTGAGTCTTCACCCAAGGCGCCGAGGCTACAGTCGTCAGAAAATTTCAATGCAACTTCGCTGGTGCCAGCCTTAACAAGCTTTGCTGTCTCTCCATCAGAATATTCCCATTTTTTATCTGGAGAAAGTGAACTCGAAGCCGGCGACGCTGTCGGCGCTGGCGTCTCGCAGAACACGGATCCCAGGCTCAAGAGCCAAAGGAAAATTAAAACACAAGCGATCGCGGAAAATTTTGGACTCATCGATTTTAAATTGATCGATTGTAAATACGTTGCAGCTGGTGCTTCATTCTTCGAGATGCAATTTTAGCTGTTTGATTCGCTGTTTAATGAGTTCTGTCATGGTTTCGTAGCGGATTGTGGGAGCCATTGACCCGCCGCGCGCCTGATCACTCGCAAAGGCAGCCTCGGCATCCCGAAAGGTGAGCCATGCTCGCTGACTTTGCTTTAGCTTTTCCTTGCCCTCAGCATCCGGAAGCTTTCTTAGAAGTGCTTCATAAGTCTTGTTGAGTTCTGTATCGGCCTTCTCGAAGTCTTTTGCCGCTTGGCGGTTCATCTCGGGTTGACTCTGGGCGTTGGCGTGGCTTGTCGGAAATGCGACCAGTGCAGCGATTAATAGAGCAAGGCCAATTACGTATTGTTTCATGGAGGGCCCGGTTAGGGCTGCGCAGCTGATTGACACTATGACAGCGATTCGCCGAGCGGAGTGATGAAATCGTGAAGGTGCCAGCACTCGTGTTCTCGCTTGCGCAGTACCAAGTGCGCCGTGTGCCGTTCGGGCGGGCGCTTGGGGTCAAGCACGTACGGATATGACATGGAGACAACTGCCATATCCGGCGACTCCGTTTCGACGGAGAAGCGAACCGGCTTGCCAATTTCTCCGTCCTGGGCTCCGAGCCAGGGGTCGTAATCCATATGCCCAACCTCTCCCTTCGAATACGCCCATTCCTTCTTGAGCAGCGCTCCGAACTCTGGCGTGGTGAACTGCAAGATAGGATCTGGTGCGCCGACATAAAAGGAATAGTGCTCGGAGTAGAAGGCGCGTGCCCAATCTGCGGCCTTCGGGCAATCGGCGGCAGCTGGGCCCGCGCTGATTATTGCTAATACGGCCAAGAGTAGTTTCATTCAGTGTGAATTCGTGAAATTCGTGTCCCGCTTTTGCCAGTTCATTCTTCGACGTGCACCGAGTTCATGATGCCATCTATTTCCTGCTTTACCTCGGGGTTAGTATTCAAGTTACTCGTAAAATTGATCTCTAAGAGTTGACCTTTGTAAGAAGTTGTTAGGAACCGTGTGTAGACGGGATTGTGAGAATAATCCTTCTTTCCTTTTAACATCGGGACAAAGCGCCAGTCTGCCCATTTACGGCCACTAATCGTCACGATATCTTTCTTCAGCCATTGCAGATGAGAATCCTTTGGCAGCCACTTGAAGCCTTTGCTGTATTCGCCTACACGCGATTTTCAGATAACGGTCGAGCTTATCCGGCGCGAGTCCGTGTGTGCCGCGCAAGACCGCCCCCCACGCGCCATCCGGGCCGGAGAATTTTGCCAGCGTCTTTGGATCCTTCGGATCGTCAGGATCGTGTGAGAAATCTGGCGGTAAATCGATCTTGAGCTTGCCGTCCAGGAGGCTCACTGTTGTCCCCCGCTCCCGTCACGCGGACGATTGTCTTTTGAATCCGCGGCGGACTCTTCGCTGGCCAATTCCGGATCGAGTTTCTTGGCGGTTTTGAAGTCGGCCTTAGCACCGGCCATGTCTCCCTTAGCCTGCTTCGTCATAGCACGATTGTAGTAGGCGCGTGCGTAATTGGGGTTGAGTTCGATGGCGCGTGTATAATCAGCAATCGCGCCATCTCTGTCGTTATTCTCCGCTCTGGCGTTGCCCCGGTTGTTGTAAGCAGCGGGGTTTGTGGAACCGAGTTCTATGGCTCGCGTGTAGTCGGCGATGGCGCCGGCCCCGTCCTTCTTCAGCCATTTGGCTTGGGCGCGGTTATAATAAGGCGCGTCATCCTTTGGATTGAGCTCAATCGCACGAGTGAAATCCGCGATGGCTCCATCCAAGTCCCCCTTCTTCCCTTTTTCGATCCCGCGATTAACGAGGTCTGCATCTGGCTCTTCAGCCGCTGGCGCCGTCGGCAGAGGGGACGATTTGGGGGCTTTGCTATCATCGGCTTCGACATAACGGTGTTCCTTTTCACTCCAGACCGTGCGCCTTTCCGTCACGTTGACGGCGACCAGGTGGCTGAAGTCGATATCTACCTTCGCTTCACGCGCGCCGAGTCGCATCGGACCGGAAAAATGCGAAAGCAGTACCTGCTCATCTTTTGCATTCTTATATCGTCCGAAGCTAATATGCGGATAAGATGCGGCTTTGGGTTTTTCTTTCGATTCTTCGAACACGAATTCTTCCCGCTGGCCCTGATCTTCTTTCCTCACAAACTTCATCACGATCGCGCCTTCGCTCGGATCGTTCGAAGCCGGCTCGCCGTTCAATCGCGCATTGATTAAGCCGACCCAATTGTTCAATCGCTTGGCTGTTTGTGCGTCCACCTGCTTGCCGGTTTCGCCCCAGTCATTTGACTTAAGCCAGGTCTTTCCATCCTTCCGTGCAAACTCACCGTCGCCAGTCTGAATCCGTTCCGGACCGCCATTTGGATAACGATCGTATTTGAATTGCGCCGTGCCCGCTGCGCCGAAATCAAGATTCGCAATCGCGACGAAATGGACCTTCGAATAAAAGTCGCGGCTGTATTTCAAATTATCGACTGCAAATTTCGCATCCTGTGCTCGCAATGTTGACAGAGCCAGGACTGAACTGCCAACAGCTAGTATAACAACGATTTTTCTTGTCATTAAAATCACGGCCCATTTCTTCGATGAATCTCTCTCAACGGCTTCCTCATAACAGTTTTCCTTTGATCACGGTGCCTCCGTTTTCGAAGCCAGCAGCGCTTTGATTTTTTCCATGTCGGGATGAGTTATGCCCGTTTCCTGAAACTCTTTGAAGTCATCCAGCACGGTTTGGCTAAAGGCCCGTCCATCGTGGAGCTTGGCACCTTTGTTTTCCAAATAGATCGCTTTCGCCTTATCGAATTGGTTATCGAACAGATAACCGTGGGCGAGATTGCCATTGATCATCACTGCATTATCCGGCGAGAGTTCCAGAGCTTTCAGAGACGCCGCAATCGACTCACGAGGCTTCCGATTGAAGAGCTGATACCAACTGAGAGATAAATGGTACTCTCCGTTTTTCGGATCGAGTTCGATAGCCCTCAATGTATCTTCGACCGCGGCATCGTATTCCTTCTTTTTAGCGTGGACGTCGGCGCGGTAGTGGTAGGCTTTCGAATCTTTCGGGTTGAGTTCGATGCCGCGATTGTAATCGGCAATAGCCCCTTCTAGGTCGCCCTTGTCATCCCTGGCGTTGCCGCGATTGAAGTAGGCAATGGCATATTTCGGATCGAGCTCGACCGTGCGATCGTAGTCGCTAATGGCTCCATCCAGATTGCCCTTTCTGCGCTCGGCCACCCCGCGATCGCAGTAGGCTTTTGCGAATTTCGGATCGAGTTCAATGACGCGATTGTAGTCGACGATCGCTCCGTCCAGATCGTTCTTAAGCTTTTTGGCAAGGCCGCGATTGTAGTAGGCAATGGTATATTTCGGATCGAGTCGGATAGCACGATTGAAATCGGCGATAGCTCCATCCATGTCACCCTTGTCACGCTTTGCGGTGCCGCGGTTGCTGCAGGCGACGGCATCTTTCGGATTGACTTGGATGGCACGATTGAAATCGACGATAGCGGCGTCCAGCTCGCCCTTTTCTTGCTTGGCGAGGCCGCGGTTATTGTAAATCGCAGCTTCTTTTGGATCGAGTTGAATGGCGCGATCGTAGTCCGCGATAGCCCCATCTAGGTCGCCCGCGGCCTTTTTAGCTCTGGCGCGGTTGAAAAAGTCGTCTGCCGTCGCTCGCGACTCGGGTTTCTCGTCGCCGCTCGCGCCTTTTTCCTCGCGAGCTTGCTGCATTTCCTCCCAAACGCGCTCCGACACTTCGGATCCCTCTGGGCCGCGCATCATGTAACCGAACCCGAACCTTACCCGGTCGGCTGCGCCTCCTGAAGCTACTTTGTCTCCCTCTAGCCGCAGTGATCCCGAAAATTCATGCAAGAGGACCTTCTCGGTCTTGTCGCTTATCGGTTTTCTGAACGTAAACCGAATTGAAACTCCGTCAGGATTTTCCGACGGCGCTTCGAAGATCCATTGGGTCTTGCCTTCGGTTTCCGACTTGTCCACAAGCTTGACCGCAGCCGGCACCGCGTTCAGCGCTGCATCGACCAATTTAATCCAGCCATCTAGTTTTCGCGTTGCGTCCTTATTAACGGGTTCGCCCATGCGGCCCCAATCATCCTTTAACGCAAACGTCATGAAGTATCGGTCGCGCTCAGCGTAGTCGATTGGTAACCCCGAGCGCATCTTCTGGTCCACATGCGTCCAAGGCTTGGCGCTCTGGCGCAAGTAAGTGCCCGCGTCACACTGAATCCGCTCCGGCCCGCCGGACGGGCACTGGTCGTATTTGAACGGCTCTGGCAACTCCGCAATCGCAACAAAATGAACTTTTGAATAAAAGTCGCGGCTATATTTCAGATTATCCGCCACGAACTTCGCGTCCTGTGCCCACAACGTTGACCGAGCTAGGACTGAACTGACAACAAGAATAACAACGATGTTTTTTCTCATTGAACGCATCGCCTACTCCTTCGATGGAACTTTCTAAACGGTTTGCTCATAATAGCTTTCCTCCGAAATGATCACGATGCCTCCGTTTTTGAAGTCAGCAGCGCTTTGATCTTCTCCATGTCGGGATGAGTAATGCCCGCGTCTTGTAACGCCTTGAAGTCATCCAGCACCACTTGGCTAAAGGTCTGCTCACTGTCACGAAGTTTAGCGTTCTTGTTTTCCAGATAGATGGCGTTCGCCTTGTTAAACTGGTTATCGAAGAGATAACCGTGGGCGAGTTTGGTTTTGATGATTACTGCCTTATCAGGCGACAGCTCTGAATAACAGTTTTCGCCAGCCTGACGAGAAAGATCTGTCAATAGCTTTATTATTGCCCACTAAATACGCGAAAAGACGCGAACCCAGAATGCTTTCGGGGCAGAGACAGGCGCCTTTTACGTTCGTGTCGTTGGTGTGTTTCGTGGGCATCCTCCCTATCCGTGGCATTCGTGTGATCCATGGTGGTTCCCAGTCTTTATGGATTGTTTCCGCCTCGAAGATTTAACCACGGATTCCACCGATAGCACGGATAGGGCGGCTCAGGTATGAAAGTCACGGTAGATGTTGCCGGCAAGCTGCCGGCAATTACAGCCTGGCAGCCTATGCTCCCCAGAATCCGGTCTACAGCCCCAGATATTTGGTTGCGTGCTTTTACCGATTCTCGACAACTTTTCGCGGCGTCGGTTTGTTTAGTTCGACCTGGGCGCTTACTTTCTGGAGTTGTGACGCCTGCTTGTTCACGGTTGCGGCCAGAGCCTTCATTCCGGACTTCAGCTCCGCAATAGTCGCTTCCTGTTCCTGCACTTTGCGCTCCTCCTCGATGAACGCCTTATGCTCTTTCAGGAATTCGTTGAGTAGCATCGCGTTCACCTGATCATAGCGCACGCTGTAAGGTTTTCCTTCCTTGTCGCGCACCACCAGGTCTGGATCCACTTTCTCCACGTCTTCGGCGACCAGCCCAAATTGCGGAATCTCCTGCGGATCGATCTCCTTCTTATAGCGGAATGTAACCGGTTTGAGGGCCATGATCGCTTCGCTGGCTTTGTCCATTGGCTTAATTTCTTCTTTAAACCGCCGGGACGAAGTAGCGGTGCCGAGTCTGCCGTTCGTGTTAACGAAAACAGCGGTTCCACCCGAAGAAGTGTCACCAAAGATATTGCCGATATAGCAGCTGTCGTTCACGTCGTTACCTGCGACGTTCGTGCCGATACAAATAACGTTGCTGGCCGTTGTGACGCCGCTGCCGGCTCCAAAGCCCAAGGCAACATTGTTGCTGCCGGTTGTGCTCACCGAGCGCTCCCCTACCGATGGCCGTGTTGTTGTCGCCGCTCATATCGCTAAAGAGCGCATTGACCCATGGCCGTGTTGCTGTGCCCCGGTTTGGTCGAGCGTGGAAGCTGCCGGTGCCGTGTTCAAATTGCCAGTGGTATCGGCTAGAGCGCGCATGGCCGACGGCGGTGTTCCATCTCCAGTGTTGACGAGCCGCCGCTGCGTGTTGTGGTCGCCGGTGTGTTAACAGAGCGTATCAGCACCGACAGCTGTGTTGGCGTCGGTGGTATTGTTTTGGAGCGCTTGAAAACCGACGGCCGTGTTGCTGTGCCGCGGTGTTATTCTAGAGCGCTCGTCCCGTTGGCCGTGTTGTCGTTGCCTGTAGCGTTGTTTAAAAGGGCAGCCGCTCCAGTAGCTGTGTTGCGGGCGCCACTGGTGTTGTTTAGAAGCGCCACCGCGCCAAACGCCGTGTTTTCGTCTGCGGTGTTGAGAACAAGCGTTCCCGCGCCCGTAGCGGTGTTGAAGCTGCCCGCTGCGTTGCCCCTGAGCGAAAACCAACCAACTGCTGTGTTCGCAGCGCCTGTGGTCAGGCTAAAAAGGGTGTTTTGCCCCTCTGCTGTGTTAAACCCAGGATAGCCTCCATCCGGCGCCGGACTGACGGCTTGCGTCCTCTGCGGAAGCGCAAAGGAACCAAGCGCCAAGAGTATCGTTGTGAGTATAATGTTTCGATTTTTCATAAATTAATTTTTCCTTTCATCAAGGTTCTAACGAAGTAGAGGACGTAAGTTCCGGAATAATTTTCGGAAAGTTGTATCCGCGACGGTTCATCCCGATTTGTAGGGCGTTTGACTTGTTCGCCCCTGCTCTCTCGCCCACATGGGCTGCCCGTCTATATCGCTTGCGCCTCCGCGACTCCATTCTGCGAAACGCCTTGGCTCGGCGTCTGACACAGACGCCCTGCAACTCGCGCTCCGGCGGATGGTATTTACGCTTGTAAAAGAATCCGACAATGGTCAGCCTGTGCTCTGATGAGATCAGAGACCGCGCCTGGGGGTTTAGCCGAACCGCGCGGGTTTGGCACGACGCACTGGAGCCTGATTCTTTCCGCGGCAGGCTCAAATGTCGACGAGCCAAAAAACGCGCGAAGCGCTCGCTGAACTTTGCCGGACGTACTGGCGGCCTGTCTTCGTGTTTGTAAGTCGTCAGGGTTACCCCGTGGAGGAAGCGCAGGATCTCACCCAGGATTTTTTCGCCATGATCCTGGAGAGCAACTGGCTACGGCGCGCCGACGAACATCGCGGCGGCTTCCGCTCGTTTCTGCTTAAGTCGCTTCAGAATTCTCTCAGTCATGCCAAAGAGAGAACTCGCGCAGTTAAGCGCGGTGGCAGAATGGTGTTCGTTTCCTGGGACGAATGGATTGCCGAAGCGCCGTCGCAGTTGTCCGTCCCGGCCGAGATTCTCGAACATATTCCGCCGGAGCATCTCTTTGATCTCCGTTGGGCGGCGACAGTCGTGGAACACGCTCTGCAACGTCTGCGCGAGGAATGCGAAGGCAAAGGCCGGCTCCGGCTGTTCGAAATATTGAGCGCGCATCTTGCCCCGGGATGCAGCGATTTGTCGTATGCCAATTTGGGGGCTGCTTTGGGAATCGCAGAGACAATGGTAAAAAAGCAGCTCCACAATTTGCGGAAGCGTTACCGGTGGTTCTTGCGCGATGAAGTCGCGCACACTGTGGAAAACGTGGCGGACGTTGACGACGAGATTCGCCACCTCTGTGCCGTGCTGGCAGAGATTAACTGATGAAAGCTGTGGCAGATTCCTCCGGCTCAGTCGTGGGCGTGGAAGGCACAGCAAAATGCGAGCAGTGTGGTGCTGCCACCCGCCTTGGTAACGGTTGCTGCGTGAGTTGTCTTCTCAAAGAAAACTTTGAAGCAGAAGTCGAATCCTCTGCGGAAGTTTTCGAGGGCGTGCTGGGCGAGGCCGATGTGCCTGACAAAGAATGGCGGCTCGGCAATTACGAAATTCTGGAGGAAGCCGGACGCGGCGGAATGGGTGTGATTTACCGTGCACGGCAGCGCCACTCTGGACGCATCGTGGCATTGAAGCGGGTGGTCACTTATCACTCGGATTCGCATGAGACACTCGCGCGGTTCTCTACAGCAGCTGCCAGTCTCGATCACCCGAATATTCTTCCCGTTTACGAAGTCAGCGAAACAAAGGATGGACTTCCTTTTTTCAGCATGAAATTCGCTACCGAAGGAAGCTTGCGCACTGGGGCGTCCGGCCTTCGCAGGGAACCGCGCGAATGTGTACGGCTGATGGCGAAGATCGCCCGCGCGATTGAGTATGCGCACACACGCGGGATTCTTCACCGCGATCTTCAGCCGGGAAATATTCTGCTGGACGCGCGCGGCGAACCGCTGGTGAGCGATTTCGGCCTGGCGAAATTGCTCGACGAAGATAGCGACCTCACCCGAACCCTGACCACGTTTGGTACCCCCGGCTACATCCCTCCCGAGCAGGCTGAGGGCGCCCACTTCGGTCCGGCCGCGGATATTTATAGTCTCGGCGCGATCCTGTTCAATTTGCTTGCCAGCCGGCCGCCTTTCATCGGCGCGAATGCGCTTTCGGTTATTCGGCAGGCAGCCGCAACTCCGGCGCCCAGGCTGCGGTCATTCGTCTCATCGCTCGATCGCGATCTCGAAATAATTGTCGCGCGTTGCCTCGAACGCGATCCCAAAGCGCGGTATCAGACCGCTGGTGCGCTTGCGGAAGATCTCGAGCGGTGGCTGGAGGGACGACCGATCATTGCGCGGCCCGTGCGTGCACCAGCGCGAGTTTTCCGCTGGTCGCGGCGAAATCCAATTTTAGCGAGCGCGGGTACTGCATGTCTTTTGCTCGCGCTTGCCGTTGTTTGGCTACTCGGGGAGAAGTTTGTTGCGCCTAAAACCCCGGTTCCCGAAAAGAGCGTCGCAGTGCTTCCGTTTGAAAACCTGAACCGCGACCCGGACAACGCCTTTTTCGCCGATGGCGTGCAGGACGAAATTCTAACGGACCTTGCCAGGATCGCCGATCTCAAGGTGATCGGGCGCACATCCGTGTTGCAATACAAGAGCGGAGTGCCGCGCGATGTGCGCAAGATCGGCCAGCAACTCGGGGTGGCGCATCTGGTGGAAGGAACCGTTGAGCGCTCTGGCAATCGCGTTCGCGTCAACGCGCAACTGGTCGATGCGCGCACCGACCGCCGTTCATGGGGACAGATCTACCAGCGCGATCTTGCAGACGTATTCGCAATTGAAAGTGAAATCGCAACAGCCATTGCCGGCGAACTCAATGCGAAACTCTCGCCAAATGAAAAGAGTGAAATCGAACGTCCCACGACGGGCGATATAACTGCGTTCGATCTCTACACTCGCGCGAACAATCTTCTTCTAACGGCGAGCTTTAGAGATGATGACAGAGCGCATCTGCGGCAGGCGGCCGACCTGTTGAATCAGGCTGTGGCGCGAGACCCGGCGTTTTTCCAGGCGTATTGCCAACTGGCCTATACTCATGATCGCCTTTACTTCGATGGCTTCGATCATACTCCCGCGCGCCTCGCCCTGGCGGAAGCGGCAATCCAGATGGCGTTTCGGCTACGTCCGGATGCAGGTGAAGCACACCTCGCGCGTGCCCAAAATCTTTATTGGGGATACCTGGACTATGATGGTGCTCTGGCGCAACTGGAAGTTGCTCGTCAGAGCCTCCCAAACGATGCGCGGATATTCCAGTTGATGGGCTACGTCCAGAGGCGGCAGGGGCGCTGGGACGAATCCGCGCGAGACCTTGAGCGCGCAGTTGAGCTCGACCCGCACGATCTCGAGACGCTGCACCAGATCGCGACCAATTACGACCTTTTCCGAAGCTACGCTGAAGAAACATTGGTACTGGATCGTGCTCTGGCCATCGAACCGAACCACGCTGAGACCAAAGTGATCCGCGCGAATGTGGACCTGGATTGGAGAGCCGATACCCAGCCATTGCATCAGGTGATCGATGAAATCCGTGCAGGAAATCCGGCTGGCGTTCGGGGGATCGCCAATAACTGGCTCATCTGCGCTTTGGCAGAGCGCGACGCTGCCGCCGCAAAAAACGCTTTGATCGCACTGGGCGAAACGCCTTTCGTGGACGGAAGTGTTCAATGGAATCATCCGCTCGTCGAAGGCCTTATCGCGCGTATGATGAAAGATGATGCGAGAGCGCGCGCCGCTTTCACGGCAGCCCGCGCGGACCAGGAGAAGGTCGTGCAGGCCGAACCAAATCACGGCCCGGCGCGTTGCGTACTTGGTTTGATCGACGCCGCTCTCGGACGGAAAGAGGAAGCGTTGCGTGAAGGCCGCCGAGCGGTCGAGCTTCTTCCGATGGAAAAGGACGCAATCAGAGGCAAGGCGATGATCAGGTATCTGGCGAAGATTGCCGCCTGGGTTGGCGAAAACGATCTGGCTTGCGAACAGCTAGCCATTGCCACCCGACTTCCGAGCGGCGTCACCTACGGCCAACTCAAACTGATGCCGTGGTGGGATCCGCTTCGGGGCGACCCGCGTTTTGAAAAAATTGTCGCCTCTCTCGCGCCGAAGGCCAGCGATAAGTAGCCCGCGTTACAGCGAAGCTACTGAGCAGATTGGAAAATGGCGTGCAATGGCGATCTTATGATCGCTAAGATCGGACTATGAACCGTTCGCGAATTGCAACAATGACGATGTTGCTCTCGCTGGCGGTTTCTGCTTACGCGGCAAACCCATTTCTCAATGCGCAGGACGACAAGCCGGTCTTCGCCAAATTTCGCGGGACAGAATGGGGCGACGAGATTCAGCAGGACGAAATCCCACTTACTGCGCGAGTGGTTACGACGCGCGTCGCCAAGATGCCGTGGGGCGCAATTTTCAAAATCGAATTCACCGATCTCAAATCGAGCGCGCCACAGAAGCGTGAAATTCGGCCGGATTATTTCATCGCGACAGATGACCGCGTCGTTCTGTTAAACGAAGAGGACAATGACGCTGCGGTTAGGAAGATTTCAGCGTTCGATAAACCGCCGGAATTCGGGCAGGGCGAAATTTACGGAATCGCCCGCGGTAGCTTCAATTACGAAGATGGCTTATGGAAAACAACGATCAATCTCAAAGGCGATCTATGCGTTTACGATTCAAGCCATCCCTCCGGTCATTTCAAAAAGATCGTTTGGAAAAAGGGCGTTGGATTAGTTGAATACGCGAGCGGCTACGGCGCGCATGCTGACGGTTTTCGTCTGAAACGGCAGAAGTAACGCCGTTTCCCGACTGAGTTGTCGCGCTACAGAAGAATTTCGCTGAGACAACAAAAGCCAGTAAGGAGCATCAACGAATGGATCTAGCCCCGACGCTAAAGAAGCATTTCGGCTACGACCAATTCCGGCCGCTGCAACATGAGATAATCAGCGACGCGCTCGCAGGACGCGATGTACTTGTGCTGATGCCGACGGGTGGCGGGAAATCGCTCTGTTTTCAATTGCCGGCTCTGATACGCGAAGGCCTGACTATTGTGGTTTCGCCGCTTATTTCGCTCATGAAAGATCAGGTCGATGCGCTGCAAACCAGCGGGATCCCGGCCACGTACTTGAATTCGACACTGGATCGCCAGGGCGCTGTAGCACGCTGGCGCGGACTGCATCGCAGTGAGTACCGGATGCTTTACGTCGCACCCGAGCGGTTGATGCTCGATACGTTTTTGGAGCGCGCGGTAAACTGGAACATCGCGCAGTTCGCCATCGACGAGGCGCATTGCATCAGCGAATGGGGCCACGATTTCCGGCCGGAATATCGCGAGCTCAAGAAATTGCGGACGCATTTTCCGGACGTGCCAATGATGGCACTGACTGCGACGGCTACAGAGCGGGTGCGGGCCGATATTGTAAAGCAACTGAAACTGCGGGAGCCGCGCTGTTATGTCGCCAGCTTTAACCGGCCAAATCTCACTTACCGTGTTGTTCCCAAAACGGCGCCGTACGAACAACTGCTGACGTTCATTCGCAGCCGGCCTAACGATAGCGGCATCGTTTATTGCGCGAGTCGAAAGAGCGCCGACTCGCTGGCCCGGAATCTCACTGAAGACGGCGTAAACGCGAAGCCGTATCACGCCGGTCTGACCAGCGCCGAGCGTACGAAAAATCAGGAAGCGTTCCTGCGAGACGATGTCCGCGTGGTCACTGCGACAATTGCATTCGGAATGGGCATCAACAAACCAAACGTCCGTTTCGTGGTGCACTACGATCTCCCGAAAAACCTGGAGAGCTATTATCAGGAGACCGGACGCGCCGGCCGGGACGGATTGCCAAGCGAATGCGTGCTGCTGTTCAGTGCGAGCGATGTGGCCAAACAGCTCCATTTCATCGACGAAAAGAGTGAAAGCGAAGCGCGAATCGCCCGAGCGCAACTTCAACAGATGGTTCATTACGCCGAGACGCGCGAATGCCGGCGCGTGACTTTGCTCCGATATTTTGGCGAAGAATATACAAAGCCAGCGTGTGACGGTTGCGACAATTGCCTCACCCCACGCGAGATATTCGATGGCACGATTCCGGCTCAGAAGTTTCTCTCCTGCGTCCATCGTATCCACGCAAAAACCGGATTCGGATTCGGGTTGAATCATATTGTCGATGTTTTGCGTGGCGCAGACACCGAGGCCATCCGGCAACGAAGCCACAATGAGTTATCCACTTACGGGATTGGCCGCGAATTGAAACGCGAAGCCTGGCAGGCAACCGGCCGCGAGCTGCTGCGGCTGGGACTCATCCAAAGCGCGCCTGGAAAGTTCGCAACCTTAAGTCTCACACCGGCTGGCCGTGACGCCTTGCGCCACCGCACACCGATCACGCTCACAAAGCAGATTGAAGTTGTCTCTCAGTCGCGGGGTCAAAAAGCTCGTGTAGGCGCGATCGAATGCGACGAAGTGTTGTTCGAACGCTTACGCGCCCTGCGCCGCAAACTCGCCGACGAACGCAATGTGCCGGCCTACGTCATCTTCTCCGACGTTTCGCTCCGTGAAATGGCGAGACATTATCCGACGACCGAGACTGAGTTTCGCCGAATTCCTGGCGTGGGAGAGCAAAAGCTGAAGGACTTTGCGGAGGCGTTCCTTAGCGAAATCAAAAACTATCTGGCCGCCCATTCACGCCGGACGTTTTCCAGTGCTCTCGATCCTTTGCGCCCGCCGCGTCGTTCACGTTTTGAATGATAGCCAGACAGAGACGCTGCGGCAATTTCAAAAGGGCGAGTCAGTTGACATCCCGTTAGCGGCGCTCGCAACTGATAATTGACCCAACACTGCCCGCTACAGCAAAATCGATTCTTTTCTCTGGACAAGCTGAGGTAATTTTGGAGAGAACCTGAGAAGAGCCATGCGATTTCTCCTTGATTGGCCAATTCCGCTCTCATTCCTGACCGTCTCGGGGATTACGGCGTTCATCGCGCTGGCGGGCCTTTATCTGGTGAGAAGGAAGTATCCGGCGGAAGTGCTAAAGGAAAATCACGAAGTCGCCGCCATCATCTTCAACGCCTTCGGCCTCTTTTACGGTGTGATGGTGGCGTTTGTCGTGTTTGTCACGTGGAGTGGTTACGATGACGCAACAAAAAATCTGCAGTTGGAGTCCAGCGAGGCTCTCGACATTTTTCACAGCGCCGAATCATATTCCGGACCCTGCGAAGAAAATAATACAGCAGGGACTAAGAGATTACGTTGCTACGGTCTATAACGATGAGGTACACAGGATGGCACAGGGGGACATAGACTTTCTTGCTGGCGGAGCTTACGCCAATCTCAGAATATTGTTTTCTCAGATGGACGCGAACGCGTTTCCCAACAGAGAGCTCTACGCCGAATCGCTGCGATCTTTGAATAATCTCGCTCAGTACCGTCGACTAAGAATATTTGCCGGGAACGATACAAATCCACCCGTTATCTGGTTCGTCTTGCTTGTTGGCGGCCTATTCACGATCTCTTTCGCGTATTTCTTTGGAATGAAAAACATCAAGGCGCAATACATAATTACCACCACCCTCACGGTAACGATCACGCTGATTTTATTTTTGATCTATGTCCTCGATCATCCTTTTACCGGGACGAGCAAGGTGAGCCTGGAACCTTTGAGACAGGCCATGGCCATGATGCAAGAGGAGTAACCACTTCCGCCGCCTCCCAGAGCATTGGCAATCTCAATGCCGCTTTTTCTTTGTCGGTTTCCCTTTGCGCTTGGTCTTGGCCATTCGGCGCAGCTCTTTTCTGCTCATCGACTTGTACATCCCTCGCGACGCACCTCTAAGTGATGACTTGGAGCGTTGACCGCGCTTTGCAGCAAGCGCGGCACCAGCAGCCATTTGTTGTTTCTTTGATTTTGCAGGCATACAAAAAGATTTCGTGTCTCAGACGCGAACCGGATTTGTTCCGACCACAGCGAACCTCCGCCAGAAGAAGTAAGCCGGCACACCGGTCAAGACGATGAGGATCCCGATCCCGGACGTTTCGGGCGCGAGAAAGCTAAGATCGACAATTAACAATCCAGCGAGCAAGACCGAGACGATCGGCACGATCGGATAACCCCACGTGCGGTACGGGCGATCTGCATGCGGTTTGGTGCGTCGTAAAACCATTACGGCGACAACCATCAGAAGGTAAAAAAGTAAATCCGCCGAAATGATGTATTCGAGCAGTTGATTGTAAACATTTCCGTGAACGACCTTGTGCGTCGCGGCATCGATTGTCACCGTGCGTGGCAGAGTTAGAAGCACGGTCCAGATCCCCTGCGCCACTAACGCTGCTGCTGGGACATGAAAGCGATTGGTGGTCCCGACCTTTTCGAAAAACAGATGGTCACGCGCCATCGCATAGTAAACGCGCGCTCCCGAAAGAATCAGACCGTTGTTACAACCAAAAGTAGAAATCATGATTGCTGCTGCCATGCACATTGCACCGGGATGACCGAAGATGGCGTCCATCATTGCCACGGCTACCCGGTTTTGCGGGGCATGCTGGATTTCCGAGAATGGCAACACAGCGACGTACGCAAGATTGGCCAGCAAATAAAGAACAACCACGCTGGCGCAGCCAATTACCAGCGCGCGCACCAGATTTTTTCCCGGATGGCGTATCTCGCTGCCGATAAACGTGACATTCGTCCAGGCGGTTTGCGCGAAGAGCGGACCCACCATCGATTTTCCGAAAAGCAGTGCGAGAGCAAGGCCACCGGCCAACGTGAAGCCAGGCTGGGCGACCTGCGAGCTCCAGCCGTTCGCCCACGAATTCCACCAGGCTGATGTCAGCGCAGCGCGAGTTGACATTCCAGCCTAACGACAGGCCGATTACGACCACAGCGGCGAGCGCGGCCGTTTTTGCGAATGTGAATGTGTTCTGAATAATTTTCCCGACTTCAAGCCCACGCGTGTTGCTCCACGTCAGCAACGCGATCAAGCCAATCGCGACGAGTTGTTCCGTTGATAAGCTGATCGCGTAGTGGCCTAACGACATCGGAGGGACCAAATAATTTTCCGGCGAAACTGCCGTGACAAAGACCCCGAGAAACTTTGCGAACGCAATCGCTACCGCCGCGATGGTCCCGGTTTGAATTACCAGAAACAAAGTCCAGCCATATAAAAATCCGATGGAATGCCCGTATGCTTCGCGTAAAAAGACATAAACGCCGCCCGCGCGCGGCATCATGGTTGCCAGCTCAGAGCAACAAAGCGCGCCAGTGATTGTTAACAAACCGGCGACTGCCCAGGCTAGAAGCAACCAACCTGGCGCTCCACTCAGTCGAGATGATTCGGCCGACGTGATGAAGATCCCTGACCCGATCATCGAGCCCATCACGATCATGGTGGCGTCGATCGGTCCGAGCGCGCGAACGAGACCGGCTTGATGACGAGTATCGACCTTATCGCTCACAGCAAACTCTGCGGCGCTCTGATTCTCACGCCTTCGCGTTCGAGCTGTGATCGCAATTCACGCGCGAACTCAACCGCGCCCGGCGTATCGCCATGAAGGCAAATTGTCTCTCCGCGCACCTCGACATCGCGACCTTCGACGGAACGCACTTTGCCTTCGCGCAACATCCGCAGAACGCGTTCAGCGGCTTCGTTTGGATCACGAAGCAATGCATCTGGTCGGGTGCGCGGAACCAGCCATCCGTCATTCAGGTAATTACGATCGGCGAAAACTTCGCGTGCGATTTGCAGCCCATGCGCCTCGCCTGCACGAGCAAGCTCGCTCTTGTCGGGCGCGAACAGAATTAACTTCGGATCGACCGATTTACTGGCTCGAGCAATCGCATCGGCGAGAGTTTGGTCGCGCACTGCCATGTTGTAGAGTGCACCGTGCGGTTTGACGTGGTTCGGTTGCACGTCCAGAGCGGAGGCGATCGCTTGAAAAATTCCCAGCTGGTAACGCCACAGCATCAAACACTTCTTGATTACTTACCTTCAGTTCCTTGCGTCCGAAATTTTCGCGATCGAAAAAACTCGGATGCGCTCCGACAGCGACTCCGTGCTTCTTCGCCGCGGAAACTGCAGCATGCATGGTATCCGAATCGCCAGCATGAAATCCGGTTGCGATATTCGCTGAGCTGATGAACTCGAATAGTTCATCATCGTGGCCTGCGCCTTCGCCGAGATCGGCATTTAGATCGATAGATAGTTTCACGAGCTTTGGAGACTGATACCGACGCGGAAACGTTGGAACTCGCGTTCGCGTTCCAGCAAAAGCCGATACGCATCGGCCAGAGAGACTTCGGAGAAGCGAACGTGATCGCCGGCACGCAATTGTGCCGCAACGCCAAGATCAACCGTGATCACGTGCGCTATTTTCGGATATCCACCAATGGTTTGGCAATCTCCCAAAAGTAAAATTGGCTTTCCGCTCGGCGGCACCTGGATCGTGCCAGGCGCTACTGCTTCGGAGATTAGATCGACATTCTCCATCCGCTTCAAGTTCCGGCCCATCAAGACGCACGCCCATGCGGTCAGAATCCGGCGAGACAGTGAATGCTTCACTCGTTAGGCGCCGAAGAGTTGGAGCGTTGAAGCGGTTCCAATCGACTCCGGGGATGAAGCGCAACATCGGATCGCGCTTTGCCGGACTCGCCCAATCGTGCGGTGCCGTCCACGTGGAAATTCCCGTAGCCGGGGGCGATGACCCCGGCCTTGTGCCAAGCGGAAGAACGTCGCCGTCGCGCAATGTGCGGCCTTCAAATCCGCCAAACTGTGCGCGTAAATCCGTGGAGCAACTCCCGAGAACAACGCCGATATCGAGTCCGCCGGCGATCGCCAGCCAGCATCGGCAGCCAATTTGAGACCGGCCGAATTTCACTTCTTCGTCAGCATGCACCCGCGCCGCGTGACCTGCCGGGCAACGATTTCGCTCCAACACGCACGTCGAATTCGCCACCGCACCAGGCGACGACTCGTTCATCCTCAAAATGCAGTCGCAAACCGCCGAGCGTAATTTCGAGTCCGGCCGCCGCCTCATCGTTACTGGCGAGTAAATTGGCCACGCGCAACGCAAACGGGTCGAGCGCGCCGCTGGTCGAAACGCCAAACTGGCGGAACCCGGTTCGGCCCAGATCCTGCACGGAGGTCAGAAATCCCGCCCGTTTTACAATCACCTCATCGCATTATCATCCTGAACGAACTGAAAGATCTCCCGCGTTGATCGACCGATGATGCTGCACGTCCGCGAGTGATCCCTCTCCCGCGGCTGCCCTTGCTCGGGATAACTTTTCGATTGCGTTAACTCTTCAAACTCTTCCCGGGTGATCGCGCGAAAGCGCACGCGATCGCCCAGCGCGTAAAAGCGCAGGCGGATCTTTTGTTGGATCAAAAAGTATTAGGGGCGTGCGTCCGATGAGATTCCAACCGCCGGGCGAGCGCAACGGATAAATTCCCGTTTGCGCGCCACCAATCCCGACCGAGCCAGGAGGAATTTCCTTGCGCGGCACGTCCCTCCGCGGCGTCGTTAAATTCCTCGCAAGACCGCTCAAAAACGGAAAACCGGGAACGAACCCAATGCACGCCGCTCGGTATTTGCCTGTGCTATGAAGATCGACCACTTCAATCGGCGAAATTTTTGCATGTTCAGCGACGTGATCCAGATCAGGAGCAAATTCTGAATCGTAGCAGACAGGAATTTCAACGGTGCGCGACGATCGCGCGGTCCGGGCGGGGTCAGCACCCCCGGCTACAGCAGCGCGAATACGCGTTGCAAACCAATCGAATAATTTATCCGGTGTTTCAGTCGCCTTGGCGACGGTAATCGTGTCGAAGAAAACTGAGACACTTGTGTAAGCAGGCGCGAGTTCAATGACGCCTGGAATTGCTGCGTTTCGAATCCGCTGAAATGTACGAAGCACCTCGTCCAGAGTTTCCTCAGGCGCGTCCTCAAATCGCTCGCGCACACGCACGATAAGAGCGGAATCGCCGAGGGGAACAATTTCCATCATTCTGTCATTCCGAGCGAAGTCGAGGAATCCCGTGGAACAACCAATGGTAATTCCCCGGCATCCTTCGACTTCGCTGCGCTTCGCTCAGGATGACCATACTTCAACGCGCTCGACTTAGTGGCCACTCACTTTTTATTCTGCGCGCTTCGCCTCGATCTCGATGTTGATTGGAACCGTTTGGCTTATGCCGGAGACCGTCTCGGTCGCCGGAGCAAACATCAGGTTAAAGTCGCGCCGCGTGATTGGATCGACCGTTACAGCCCAGCGGGTGCGGCTCGTGTCGTTGAGCGGTGTAAGTAATTTCACATGAAGCGTGATTGGCTTGGTCACGCCGTGGATGGTGAGGTCGCCAAGAACGTCGCCGCTTTGCGGGCCCGTCTGTTTTACGCTTCGGCTCTTGAACGTGATCTGAGGATATTTTTCGACATTAAAAAATTCCGCGCTGCGCAGATGATCGTCTCGCTTTTTGATCTGCGTATCGATGCTGCGCACATCGATCTGGGCCGTCACCGAGGAATTCTCCGGATGCTCGCGGTTGACGTCGATCTTGCCGTTAAACTTTGTGAACTTGCCTTGAGTCGTGCCCAGAAATTGATGCACACTGAAACCGATCGTTGATCCTGACGGACCGAACTTGTATATCTCGCCTGCCAATACGGAGGGACTCAAGGCAGCGACTGCGACTGCAGCGACAAGATTAAGTAATTTCATTTCAAATTTTGCTTCGTTCTCTTTTTCGCCTCCGTCGCCAGTGTTTTCAAGAGCGGCGTGCGAGAGAGCGGCAATCGCCCGAATAAATTTCCCAGCGCAAACGCCGGATGCGCTTTCAGTTTTTTCTCGTCGTGCACGCCGGCAATCCGCGCCAGCTCTGTCTCGAAATGTGAGACCGCGCGGGGCGTCGGATCGTTTGTATCGAGGTAACCGAAAGCCCGCTGCAACAGCATAAACAATTCCGGTTCCCGGTGATCTCGCTCTGTGCAGATCTCAATTAGCTCGATAAAATACGCCGCTGTCTGCGTGCGCAGATAATTGCGGCGAATCCCGGCAAATGGATTTTTCAGCACCACTTCAGTAAGTGTGTGCAAATCTGACTTCCTGCTTCGCGCGATGGAAACTTCAGCTTCAAAAAATAAATCCAGCTTTCCCGCAAACGGACTTTTAGGACGGCGCGCACCTTTGGCGATCGTTTGGATACAACCGAACGATTCCGTGCACCACGAAATGATCAGGCTGGTGTCGCTGAATTTTCGTTTCCGTAACAGGATGGCAGCGGTGCTTTCCACTCCAAAACACCATAGAATGTCATTCTGAGCGAAGCGAAGAATCTCTGATCATTTCTCCGGCGAGACGAGAACAATAGTCAGAGATGTTTCGCTTCGCTCAACATGACAGCGTCAGTCATGGCATGCTGACTCTGGGCATTTCCATTGCGCTTCGAAAAGCACCTCGTGCGAAACCTGAGGAGCTGTGATCTCTTTTCTGATGCCGGCAAGAACGGAAACAGCACGCGTACCAGAAGACGTCAGTGGACGGCTACGTCGCGTGCCTGTTGGCAGCGTGACCTGGCGGCATACGTTCCGCGCACTACGGCATCGCAATTATCGACTGTTTTTTTGGGGACAACTGGTCTCGCTCATTGGCACGTGGATGCAGCAAACCGCGATGAGTTGGTTCGTGTATCAAATTACGAATTCAAAGCTGCTGCTGGGGATCGTCGCCGCCATCGGATCCGGCCCGATGATGTTGTCATCGATCTGGGGCGGCTCGCTCGCCGATCGTCATCCGAAACGCTCAATCCTCCTCGCGACCCAGACGGCGCAAATGATTTGCGCGTTCTTTTTTGCAGCCGGTGTTTGGGCGGGTTTCGCCACGCCGTCGTTCATTATCGTTATCGCTGCATTGAACGGCGTCGCGATGGGCTTCGATATGCCAGCCCGCCAGGCGTTCACAGTCGAAATGACAAGCCGCGAAGACTTGCTAAACGCGATCTCGCTCAACAGCTCAATCGTGAATGGCGCGCGTGTGATCGGTCCATCGGTTGCTGGTTTACTGATCGGGTGGGTTGGTGTCGCAATGTGTTTCTTTCTGAATGGTCTGACGTTTGTTGCGGTAATTGCCGGTTTGCTGATGATGCGCTTGCCCCCTTTTAAACGGCCGGCACACGTTGTCTCTACCAGTAAACACGCCTGGAACGGCATCGTGTATTCACTGAGACATCAGCGTGTGCGGACGATCCTGCTGCTCTTCCTCGCAGTGGGCGTCTTCGGGTGGTCATACGGTGTACTGATGCCAGCTTTCGCGCGCGACGTACTCGGTCGCGGTGCGAACGGTTACGGCATCTTGATGTCGGCAAGTGGGACCGGTGCCTTGGTCGGAGCACTCGTGGTAGCCACTTACGGACATCTGTTTACACCGCGAAGACTGGCGCTCGGCGGCGTCTGGTTGTTTTCGATTGCGCTGTTCGCGCTGTCGCTAAGTCGAAATTTTTACACCGCCTTCGCATTTCTCTTCGTTGCCGGATTTGGGATGCTCCTGTTTTTCTCCACTTCCAACACCGTGCTGCAAACAATCGTGCCGGACGAAATGCGTGGGCGCGTGATGGGTGTGTGGTCGCTTGTCTTCGGCGCGATGATTCCACTGGGCAGCCTCGAAGCCGGAGCGGTCGCGCATTGGCTGGGCACGCCGTTCGCGCTCGCGTTTGGCGCGATTATTTGCGCCGTCTCGGCGCTCGTGACGCTGTTCGTGATTCAGCGCCGTGAGGCGAGAAATTCAAGATAAACCCGAACGACGCCTTACGGCAGTGGCACGGGTGGTGCGATCAGCGGTTTATGATATGCAGAGCGCGTTTCTCCACGTTTAGCGCAGCTTCCCTGACGGCCTCGCTCAGAGTCGGGTGAGAGTGAGTTGTGCGGCCGATATCTTCGGAGCTGCCGCCAAACTCAATGACCGAAACCGCCTCGGCAATTAGCTCCGAAGCGGCGTGATGCAAAATGTGTGCGCCGAGAATGCGATCGGTCTTTGCGTCAGCAACGAACTTCACCATTCCTTCCACGTCATCGCTACAAAGCGCGCGGCTGTTGGCGCGGAACGGAAATTTGCCGATGTCGCACATCGATCCCTTTTTCCTTCGCTTGATCTTCCGTAAGACCAACGCCCGCCAGCTCGGGATTTGTGTAAATGATACCGGCGATGGCCTCGTAGTTCACGTGGCCAGCTTTGCCCGCGATAATTTCCACGGAGGCGATCCCTTCGTCTTCTGCTTTGTGCGCCAGCATCGGACCCGTAATCACATCGCCGATGGCGTAAATGCCTTCGACGTTCGTGCGGAAATGTTCGTCCACTTTGATGCGCTTCTTCTCGTCAAACTCGACGCCGACTTTTTCTGCGCCCAAGCCATCAGAGAATGGGCGGCGTCCGACTGACACAAGCACTTTGTCGGCTTCGAATTTCAGTTCTTCCTTGTCTTTGGTCGCAATCACCGTGGCGTGACCGTTGTCGATCTTCACAGCGCTAACCTTTGTTTCCAGGTGAAACGTCATGCCCTGAGCGGTGAGCAAACGCTGAAGCAGGTTGGAAAGCTCAAGATCGAAACCGAGTGCGATGCGGGGGAGAAATTCCAATAGGGTTACTTCTGAACCAAGCCGGTTCCAGACGGAGCCCAACTCCAGGCCGACCGCACCCGCGCCGATCACGATGAGCTTCTTTGGTGCCTCGGCGAACGTAAGCGCTTCGGTGCTGCTCACGATTGTTTTCCCATCAAATTTCGCGAATGGCAGTTCCATCGGTGTGCTGCCGGTGGCAATGACGATATTTTTCGTCTCAATCTCCTGCGTCTCGCCATTGGAAGGTTTAATGGAAACTTTTCCAGGCGCGGCAATGGTGGCCGTGCCTTCGAAGACGGTGACTTTGTTCGTTTTCATCAGCGAGCGCACCCCGCCGTTGAATGTTTTCACGACCTTGTCCTTGCGCTGCTGCATCTTCGCCAGATCGACGCGCGCGCCGTCGATCACGATGCCGTGCTTGGCTGCTTCCTTTTTAACGAACATGAAATGGTCGCTCGAAGTCAGGAGCGCTTTGCTCGGGATGCAGCCCACATTCAAGCAAGTGCCACCCAGCTCCTTGTCTTTTTCGACCAGGGCTGTTTTTAAACCGAGCTGGCCAGAGCGGATCGCAGCGATGTAACCGCCGGGTCCAGAACCAATGATAACGACATCAAATTTTTCCATAAGTTATTTTCTCATGCCAGCTGGAGTGGAGCAATCATCCAGACTAAAGCGGCGGAGCACCGCCGCACTCCAAAGCGTGGCCGTCGTTGCAGGTCACATCTGCGCTGGTGTCTTGGAGTGCGGCGGTGCTCTGCCGCTTTTATTCTAAAAATCCAGCGGTAGTTTTTTTGGATCTTCGATGCAGTCCTTCACTTTGATCAGAAAAGTGACGGCTTCTTTTCCATCGATCGCGCGGTGATCGTAACTGAGGGCAAGATACATCATTGGGCGAACTTCCACTTTCCCGTCCACCGCAACGGGTCGCGGCATGATCTTGTGCATGCCCAGGATACCGCTTTGTGGCGGATTCAAAATCGGTGTGGCGAATAGCGACCCATACACTCCGCCGTTTGTGATAGTAAACGTGCCGCCCTGCAGATCTTCGATTTTTAGTTTCCCGTCGCGCGCCCTGCCAGCGTAATCGGCGATGTTGCGCTCCAAACCCGCAAAACTTTTCTTATCCGCATCGCGCACGACCGGCACCACGAGTCCACGTTCAGTGCCAACCGCTACTCCGATGTCATAGAAATTGTTTTGGATGAAATCTTCATCCTCAATGCGGCCATTGACTACCGGCACGGCTTTAAGCGCCTCCACGCATGCTTTAACAAAGAACGACATCAAACCCAGTTTGACCCCGTTCTTTTTCGTGAATTCATCCTGTTTGTTTCGGCGCAACTCCTGAACGGCGCTCATATCGCATTCATTGAAGGTCGTCAGGATCGCCGCCGTGTGCTGGGCCATTACAAGCTGCTGCGCGATCTTGCGGCGCAGCGGCGACATCTTTTTGCGGACGAATCGCCCGTCACCCGATTGTTCAATTTCGCGAGCTTCAACCTTGTCTTCCGCCTTCGCCGAGGCTATGGCGGACACATCAGCTTTGCCGCGCTGTCGTGCCGCAGCTAGCACATCTCCTTTCGTTAGGCGGCCTCCTTCGCCTGTGCCGCGAATTTTCCCGGGTTCGAGTTTTTCCTCTTCGATAATCCGGCGAACGGCCGGCGAAACAGCCCGCCCGCCGCGGTCAACGCCCGCGACTACAGCTTCCTTCTCTTCCACAGGTTTCTTTTCCTCTTTAGCTTCTTTTTTCTCCTCGGATTCCTTCTTTTTTTCCGCAGGCTTCTCAGCCCTCTTTGCTTCGGGGACTTTCTTTTCCTCGGGTGGGCGTTTTGAATCGTCGATTATGGCAACTACCTCGCCAATCTTCACCTCCTGGCCCTCGGGCACTTTCGTTTCGAGTATGCCGGCTTTTTCAGCGACGATTTCGGTAGAAACCTTGTCGGTCTCGAGCGTAAAGAGGGCTTCGCCTTCGTTTACGAACTCGCCGGATTTCTTGTGCCAGGCAGAGACAACACCGCTGGTGATCGATTCACCTACCGATGGAATTTTAACTTCAATCGCCATAGCTGAGAATTACGTAGTCTAATCGAGCGTCGCGGTCGAGATGCGTTTCGTCAATAGATGAGGCGAATACGGCGGCTCAAACCGCAAACGCGTCAGCCACCAAGCGGGCCTGTTCGCGCTTATGTCTGAGTCAGCGCGCCAACGGCGGGGCTGGCGCTCGCTTCCCGACCGGCATATGCGATTTCACTGCAAAAGATCGTGCGCAGGCGTGGTTCGATGAAAGTCCATGCCCCCATGTTTTCCGATTCTTCCTGGCACCAGACGAGTTTCGCGTTCTTTGAAAATGGCTTGAGCATTTCGCGCAGTTTCTTTTCCGCCAGCGGATAAAGCTGTTCTATGCGAATGATCGCAGCGTCGTCGATTTTGCGCTGGGTCTGGTAATTGAGCAGATCGTAATAAACTTTGCCCGAGCAAAAGATGATCCGCTTTATCCTCTCTGCAGAACCGGTTTCAGGTGCGCCGAGAATTTCCTCGAAACGGCCATGGATGAATTCTTCGGCAGGCGAGGAAGCAAAGCTGGCACGCAACAGACTTTTCGGGGTCATAATGATCAGGGGCTTGATGAAGTCGCGTTTCATCTGGCGCCGTAACACATGAAAATACTGCGCGGCCGTAGTCAGATTGCAGACCTGCATGTTGTCCTCGGCGCAGGCTTGCAGAAAACGCTCAAGCCGCGCGCTGGAATGTTCGGGGCCCTGACCTTCATAGCCATGCGGAAGCAGCAACACAATCCCACTCGGCCGCTGCCATTTCGATTCCGCTGAGACGATGAATTGATCGATAATCGTCTGGGCGCCGTTGGAGAAATCACCGAATTGCGCTTCCCACAAACAAAGCATCTTCGGATAATCGAGCGAGTAGCCATAATCGAACCCGAGCACCGCAGCCTCTGAGAGCGGGCTGTTGTAAATGCAAATGCGCGCTTGTTTCTGGGCGAGATGCATGAGTGGCACGTAGGGTTTCCCCGTCTTTGCGTCGTAAAGCACAGAGTGCCGTGTGCTAAAAGTGCCGCGTGAGCTATCCTGGCCTGACAATCGAATTGGAATTCCCTCCAGAAGCAGCGATCCAAAGGCGAGCGCTTCGGCATAATGCCACTCATAGGGACCGCCCTCCTCGAAAACTTTGCGCTGATGATCAAGGACAATGCGCTTGATCTTCGGCTGGATTTCGAAGCCTTCCGGAACGCGGGTGAGACCATCGACAATAGTCTTAAGCGTTTTCTGGCTGATCGCAGTCGGCTCAGACTCGCTCGAGTAATCAGGTTGAAATATCGCTGTGGATTCTCTGAACCTGGCTTTCTCGCTGGCCTTGCGTTTCTCGATGGCGTCGACTTCATCTCGCGTCATTTCGAGCCGCAAACCGAACTCGGTTTCCAGCGAGGCGGCATCGTCTTCGCTCAGCGTTCCCGCTTCCAGCAACTCGCGCTTGTAAAGCTGCGTGACTGATGGGCGTTTCTCGATTTTTGCGTAAAGATCAGGCTGGGTAAACGAAGGCTCGTCCCCTTCATTGTGGCCATAGCGACGATAGCAATACATGTCGATTACCACGTCGCGCCCGAATCGCTGGCGAAAATCGAACGCCATATCGCTAACAAACTTAACCGCCAGCGGATCGTCGCCGTTCACGTGAAAGATCGGCGCCTCGATCATCTTCGCGATATCGGTGGAATACATCGAGGAACGCGCATCTTTCGGAAGGGTAGTGAACCCGATCTGGTTATTCACGACGATGTGAATGGTTCCGCCCGTGCTGTACCCGGGTAACTGCGACAAATTGAGCGTCTCAGCCACGATCCCTTGCGCGATGAAAGCAGCGTCACCGTGCACCAGCAGCGGCAGGACTTTGCGCCTATGCTCGGTGTCCCCACGAAGTCGTTGTCTGGCGCGCGCTTGTCCTTCGACTACCGGATCGACAGCTTCCAGGTGGCTCGGGTTCGACGAGAGCCGGATCTCGACCTCCGCACGCGAGGCAAGTCTGCGTACCGAGTGATAACCGAGATGATATTTCACATCGCCGTCGCCGGCTGCCAACTCCGGAACGTAATTTTCGCTAAACTCGGTAAAGATGACCTTGAGCGATTTGCGCAGAAAATTTGCGAGGATATTGAGTCGGCCGCGATGCGCCATGCCCATACAAATCTCCTCGACGCCGCCTTCCGGAGATTTGTGCAGGATCGTGTCGAGAATCACCATGACCGATTCCGAACCCTGTAGTGAGAATCTTTTCTGCCCCACGTAACGCGTATGCAGAAAAATCTCGAAGGATTCCGCTTCAAGCAGTGCCCGCAACAGAGCCACCTGCACTGCCGCTGGAGTCGAATGCTTGTGCGGTCGCGTCTCCAATCGCTTGCGGATCCAGTCACGCACTCGGGGGTCTTGAATGTGCATGAATTCGGAGCCGATGGAATCCGCATAAATTCTCTCCAGGCCGGAGACCATCTCGCGCAACGTCATGGGCCGATTGTCGAGGAAGAATTTTGATGAAACGCGAAGGTCCAAATCCGACTCGCTGAAGCCGAACTCGCGAAGACTCAGCAATCGATTTTGCGGCCGCGTCTCTGCCAGGGGATCGACTCGCGCAATGGTATGACCAAGCGAACAATACGCGTAAATGAGACCATCAACGCGCGTCTGTAACGCAGCTTCGCGAGCCGCGGTTGCCGACGCGCCGTCGCGCTGCGGTAGATTTCCAAGCTCGAACCCTTCGAAAAAGGCTGACCATCCGGAATCTACCGACTCAGGATTCCGCTGCCAGCGGCGATAATTCTCTTCGATCAGTTCTAAATTTGCGCGAGCACTAATTGAAGTGCGCATAGCGAAGTTAATCTCCGATGATTACGCGGTGCGGCAAGTTGACAGTGCGCAGGCAGGCTCGTTACTTGGTGCGCAAGGCTCCAACAGAGATCGTGGAATGTTGGAAGCGATCTGAGGATGAAGACAAACCCACACCAAAAGCTGTTTGTTGCGCTACTGATTCTGGCGCAAGCAGGAGCTTGTTTTGGCCAGGCCGATCCGGCGTCGGAACCGGCCGTGCTGGCGGTGGCTAAGGTCTTGCCGGCAGTGGTGAATATCAATACCGAGCGCGTAGTGAGGCGCACGGTGCGCGATCCAACCGAGGATTTTTACGCGCAATTCTTCGGCTATAATCGCGTTCGGCCGCGCGAAATCCGCCAGACTCTGCAAAGTCTCGGCTCCGGTTTCATTATCGATCCGGCAGGCTACATCGTCACCAACCAGCACGTGGTTGAGCGCGCCGCGGACTTGAAGATTCACGTGACGACGAACGACGGCAAGACCTACAATGCGCACTACATTACCGGCGATGATAAAACCGACCTGGCGTTCATCAAGATCGGCGCCGAGACAGCATTTCCTTTTATCAGTCTTGATAATATTTCCCCGAACCTACTGGGCCAGACGGTAATCGTGGTAGGCAATGCAGTTGGATATGGTAGTTCGATCAGCCGCGGAGTGCTTAGCGCGGTCAAGCG
This sequence comes from uncultured Verrucomicrobiae bacterium, assembly GCA_963719605.1. GTDB lineage: Bacteria > Verrucomicrobiota > Verrucomicrobiia > Chthoniobacterales > UBA10450 > Udaeobacter. The sequence goes on along the minus strand of CAVRCO010000003.1, from coordinate 323,600 downwards.
TGACATCACCGTGGACGATACGGAGTATAAGGGACTGGTACAGACTGACGCGGCAATTAATCCTGGTAACAGCGGCGGACCGGTGATCGATGTATCCGGCCGGCTAGTTGGTATCAGCTCGGCGAAAATGGCTTTCACGCCGCAAGGCGTCCCCACTCAGGGAATGGGTTTCGCAATTCCGGCGGACGTAGTGCGCGATAGCGTAAATCAATTTAAGAAGGTCGCGCAAAAACAGGCCACTCCAAAGAACCAGCCGGCGTCCACCGCCGATAGCACCGCGTCGAATGCGGAAAAGCTATTTGGACTGCAGCTACAGGATTTAAATCAGGAACTAAGCGATGCACTCGGTTACATCCGAGGACGTGGCATTTTGATTACCGCCGTCGAACCGGATAGCCCCGCAGATGAAGCCGGCCTCGAGCGCGGCCTGGTAATTTATCGGGTGGGCAAATCCGAAACGAACTCCGTCAAACAAATCGAGGAATTGCTTCGAAATGTGCAGAGCGGAACGAAACTCGAATTCACGGTTGGCGTGATCCGGACCGGCCGACAAACCCGGCAGCTCGCCACTTTGAGCATGACGGCGCGTTAAAAAAATCGGCAACGCAATCGAGCTTCGGTTGTCTCATGGAAATATTGCGAAATGATTAAGGTCGAAAATCTGACAAAGCGCTACGCTGGCCAGCCTGCCATCCGGAATTTGAATTTCGAGGTTAGCCGGGGCGAAATCATGGGATTTCTAGGGCCCAACGGTGCCGGCAAGACCACTACGATGCGGATTTTGGCAAGCTTCATGCCGCCTACTTCCGGCCGCGCCACGATCGCGGGATTTGATGTTTTTGAACAATCGCTCCAGGCGCGAGCGCATCTAGGCTACATGCCGGAAAACGTGCCGCTCTACAGCGACATGCGCGTAACAGAATACCTGCGTTATCGCGCCGCCCTTAAGGGTGTCCAACATCGTCGCATCACCGAGCGCGTTGGCGACGTAAAAGAACTTTGTGGTCTCAAGAGCGTAGAGAACAAGCTGATCGGGGCCCTATCCAAGGGATATCGGCAGAGGGTGGGGCTCGCGGACGCGCTCCTCGCTGAACCGGACCTCCTAATTCTCGATGAGCCGACCATTGGCCTCGATCCAAACCAAATCCGCCAGGTGCGCGAGCTAATCAAGAATTTGGGCGAGCAGCATACTATTTTGCTTTCCACGCACATTCTGCCCGAGGTGGAGATGACATGCAGCCGCGTGATCATCATTCACAAAGGACGAATCGAGGCATGCGATACTCCGGAAAATTTGTTGGGAAAAATCAGGCAGGCCGGCGGTGTTGTTGTTGAAGCAAAAGTTGGAACGGATAACGGCGCGGATGAGCTAAAGAAGATTTCAGGTGTGCGGGAAGTGATCACTGAAGGGGAGGATGATTGGAAGAGATTTTCCCTGCGGGTCGAATCAGGCGTCGATGTACGCGAAGAGATTTTCCGCCTCGCCACACAGCGCCACTGGGCCGTGCGCGAACTGACTCAGCGTCGAGCAACGCTTGAGGATGTGTTCGTAGAAATCACGCACTCAGACGCAGTGTAACTATGGTTTGCGAAACGGCCTGGGGTTAAACCTAATGTTTGCTTTATGAGAAAATTTTACGCTCTCCTTTCGCGCGAAGTACGCGGCTATTTCCATTCCCCGATCGCCTACATCGTGCTGATTTTTTTCCTGATAGTCAGCGGGATCGATTTCTATTTCCAGGTCTCCTTTATGAACCAGCGCCAGGTGCAGTACACGGTGCAGGAGGCATTTTTTAACTCAGTCTTCTTCTGGTTTGCCTTTGTTCTAATCTTTCCGCTCATCACGATGCGTCTGTTTGCTGAAGAATTTAAGCTCGGCACGATTGAGCCACTGACGACTGTTCCGGTACGTGACTGGCAGATAGTCCTTGCGAAATTTTTTGGCGCGCTCGTCTTCTACGTGATTCTCTGGATCCCGACGCTGCTTTACTTTGCCATCTTCCTGAAGGTCACGAACAAGCCTGCTGCCCATTCTGCCGGAGCATACGCCGGGTCGTATCTGATGCTCTTATTACTCGGAATGTTTTATCTCTCGATTGGTTGTCTAACATCCGTGCTGACCCGAAACCAGATCATCGCGGCGGTCATCTCTTTTTGCGCAATTACGCTGCTGTTTTTTCTCGGCCTGGTTCAGTTCATTCTGCTCGATGTGAGCTCCGAAACGCGCGACCTGCTGGGGTACTTCTCCGCGATCGAACATATGGGAACATTCTCGCGTGGCGTGATTGATACACGGCCAATCGTTCTCTACGTGAGCATGACCATCGTGATGCTGGTGCTCACGCATCAGGCATTCCAATCCCGCAAATGGAGGCTTTGAGCGATGGCTGAGGAAACAACCCCGCGCCAAACACATTCCCGGAAAAAAATTCGTCGGGTTCGAATCGGTTTCAACGTTCTCGCGCAAATCGTGCTCGTCTTATTTCTGGTCGCGATGGTGAATTCGATCGCCTTCAAACACTACGCCCGCTGGGATTTTTCGCGCGACCAAAAATATGCGCTCTCAGACAAAACGAAGCGTTTTCTCGATACACTCAAGAGCAAGATGCGCATCACGGTTTTCTTTCCGCCGACCACGCCGATTACCACGGATGTTCAGAATTTGCTGACGGAATATCAGTATGCCGGTAAAGGAAAGATCGACATTGAGCACATTGATCCCGAGCGCAATCTTTCCCGGGCAAAGGAGTTGTTCGACAAATACAAGGTTGTTACTGACGAGCCTCTTCTGGTAGTCGATTACGAAGGACGCAACAAAACAGTCAAGGCCTCGGAGATGGCTGACATCGACCAGAGCGGGATGGCCTTGGGTGAAGGTCCTCGCGTTGCCGCGTTCAAAGGCGAACAAGCCATCACCAGCGCAATGGTCGATCTTGTGGAGGGAAAAAAGAAGACTCTTGGCTACGTTCTCGGTCACAAGGAACCACCACTCACGGAAGGCAGCACGATCTCCGTCCTCAAGACATTCATCGAGAACGAAAACATCCAGTTCAAAGAACTAAACCTGCTCGATCTGGATGCGATTCCCGAGGACGTAAAAACCGTCATGATAATTGGGCCTCAGGACCATTTTTCGGACCGCGAAATGAAATTGCTGCGCAACTTCTGGGACAAACAGGGGCGGATCTTGCTTCTCCTCGATCCGGCGGCGAAAACGCCGAAGTTAGACGCGTTTGTCAGCGAGCTAGGCGTAAATGTGCATGACGATAGATTGATGGTTTTTCTGCGAACTGGGATCCAGGAACTGGCACTGACACGAGATGTTCAAGCGCATTTCCTGGGCGACAGCCCGATCACAAGACGACTAGCCGATGTGCAGGCGCTCTTTTTAGGCGGTACTTCCTCGCTCACGCTCGACCCCGACCGCGCCCGCGCTGCCAATATCCGGATCGAACCGCTGATCCAGGCGGAAAAAGGCTATTTTGCCGAGACTGATTACAACACGGACGATCAAGCAAAATTGCAGGCTGACGCGAAACGGGAAGGTAATACGCAAATAACAATAGGCGCAGCCATTGAAAAAGGTGGTAGCGCAGATGAGCGGGTGCAGGTGAACTCATCGCGCCTGGTAGTCGTTAGCAATGCGACCTTCGTTCAAGACAATGCAATCACGCAAGATCAGCAAGGGCTCGATTTCATGTCCGGAAGTGTGAACTGGCTGTTGAGCCGGGAAAAGCTAATCGGTATCGCACCAAAAGTTTCAAAACCTCTCACCTTCAGTCTGAATGGAGACGAGTTGGCTCGTCTGCGCTGGATCGTTCTCATTTTTCTGCCAATGATCCCGGCAGTGATTGGAACGGTGGTTTGGTGGCAACGGCGAGTGTAGCACATACGATGGGACTTGAGCGTCGCGATAACATATATCCTCAGGCCGGCGCGGTCGCCTCACGTTATCGACAGCACCGAAGGCTTCCCGCGTTCCCTTGCTAAGATATGAATTGGAGAACTACGCTAATTCTCACTGTCGTTGTGCTCGCTGTATTCGCTTACCTCCGATTCTTCGAGATGAAACAGCCGAGCACTGGGGAAGCGAGGCGGCAGGCGCAAAATGTGGTGAATTTCGATCGAAACAAGATCGATGGCGTGGTCATTCAAAATGGCGATGAAAAGATAGAAATACGGCGCCACGACAATAAATGGCAGCTCGAAACGCCATTCAAGGATCAAGCAGATGGTGCCTTGGTCGAAAATTTATTGTCGGATTTGGAGAGCTGGCAGAAAGAGGGAACAATTCCGGCAAAAGATATCGACGCCGATAAGAGCAAGCTGAATGAATACGGCCTGAACCGGCCAAAGCTTAAGCTAAAATTGATCGGCTCTGACAGACCGCCTGAAATCCTCTTCGGAAAGGACGCTGCGTTGGAAGGCAGGATGTATGTCCGCTTTGAGAATTCCAAGGAAACGTTTCTCGCCAAACAATCGGTCAGAAAGGACATCGACAAAAAGGCGGAAGAATTCCGGGATAAAAAATTAACTGATCTGACAACTGCGCAGGTGCGCCGAATCGCGTTAAAGACGCCTGCCGGTGAAATGGAATTGGAGAAGAAGGGCGATCATTGGGACATCGTGAAACCACTCCGCGCGCGGGCGGATGACGAGAAAGTCGGCGACCTGATTGCGCAGGTCACAACGGCACGCATTCAACAATTTGTGGCCGACGATCACGGCGACCTGCGACCTTATGGACTGGCAGAGCCACGCGGGTCGATCACGTTATTTAGCCAGGAAGGGAAAAGAGACCAAAAGGTTGAGATCGCTGACTCGATTAAAGTCTTTGGCCAGGAGGACAAAGGTCAGATGCTGCAAGTCGGCAGCGTGCCTGAGAAGGAAAAGGATCAGGTATATGTTCGGTTTGCTCCTCGCGGGGCCGTTTACACATTGCCCAAGAAGATTGAAGAGGTCCTCAACACTAAGCCAGCCGATTTACGCGACTATCATTTGGTTCGGATTGACACAAACGTTCTCGATCGGATCACGATTGATGTTCCAGGTAAAGGTAAGACTGTTCTTGCGCGTAAGGATGGAAATTGGACAATCGCCAGCCGAAATAATACGACCGCAGATCCGGGCGCCGTCCGCCGCTTAATTGACACGTTGCAAAACCAGCGAGTGACAAAGTTCGTGGAAGACGTCGCTTCGAACTTGCCCAAATACGGCCTGGACAAACCACATGTGCAAATAACGTTCAGCTCGTTCGCGTCGGAGAACACTGCTGAGACCAAAGCGGGTGAGCAGCCATTTGCTACACTTGCATTTGGAAAGGAAGAGGGAGACACCGTTTATGCGCGACTTACCGATGAGCCCTTTGTCGTGGCAGTTCGTCGTGGTTTGCTGGACCAGATCTCGATCGATCCCTTGCAATGGCAGGAGTTATCGATCTTTAAGTTCAAACCCGACGAAATTCATCGCCTAAGCATAACGACGGATAAAGAGCTGTCGCTGGAACGCGGCGAAAATAACCAGTGGCATTGGTTAAAAGGAAGTGGTGCGATCGATACGACAAATGTGCGGTCTCTACTCAACACGTTGTCGAGCTTGCATGCAGTGCGTTGGCTCGGACCGACGAAACCTCAAGATGGCTTCGAAAAGCCGCAGCTGACTCTTGCATTCACAAGTTCGCCTGACAATAAGGCATCACATAAGTTGATCATCGGCGCTCCGGCCAGTGACGGAACATGGTGCGCTCATGTAGACGGCCGCGAAGGTACGTTTGTGATCAGCGATTCGGATTTCAATAGCTTGAGGTTCCCTCTTGTGGCGCAACCGTTGCCAATCCCAAGTCCGACACCGAGCGTTACCCGTTGATCCTGTAAACAACGTTCGCCGTCAGAAACTCTGTGCGGTGTAAATCGTCACGATGCCATAACTCAGCGGCTGAAGCGTCGCGTGCCGAAAGCCGCTCGCTTCGATTAAATCGATCATTGCATGACCGCTGGGAAATTCTTCGATCGAATCCCCGAGATAGTCGTAGGCGCTTTTCCTTCCAGTCAAAAACGAGCCCAGCAATGGCAGGCAGCGATGCAAATACAAACGATAGATGGTACGCACAATCGATATTGTTGGCAGTGAGAACTCAAGCACTAACAAATGGCCGTCTCGCCTAAGCACCCGCGACATCTCAGTAAGCGCGCCTCTCCAATTCTCCATGTTACGCAACCCGAAAGCGATTGTAACGCAATCAAAAGAAGCATCGGGAAATGGCAGCTTCATCGCATCGGCAAGAACTGTTTGGCGCACTCCTTTTCTCTGTGCCAGTTCCAGCATTTCAGGCACGAAATCCACGCCTGTGACTTCCGCCTCCGGCAGCTTCTTTTGCAACGCAAGCGCCAAATCTCCCGTGCCAGTAGCAAGATCGACGATTTTGACCGGGCGCCAGCTTGCGACCGTGTTGGCAGCCCGCTTTCGCCAATAAAAATCGATGCCGCAGCTAAGCGTGTGATTAGCGAGATCGTACCGTCTGGCAATGGCGCCAAACATTTGCCGAACTCGTGTGGGCTCTGTTGCGGTACCCGATTTTGTCATTTTGAAGGTTGATAAAACGTCAGACTCACGATTCTACGATAACTCACTTCTTGTTTACCACATGCATGTAACTAATGCGTGAAAGCAACGAGTCGGAAACGTTAGGCATAAAGTTTGTTATAAAAAAGGATTGCGAATGCGGCAAACCCCGTCTATGTCACAAGCATGGATATATCTGTTAAAGCTTTAGAAGAAGCAGTTTCACTACGCCGGCAAATTGATAATCTGGAAAGACGTCTTTCCTCAATCCTGGGAGGTGCGCCTGCCAGACCCACACCTGCCAGACCCACAACAGCCCCTAGACAGGCAGGGCGTTACTTTTCGCCTTCAACCCGAGCCAAGCTTGCGGCTGCGGCTAGGGCCCGTTGGGCGAGATTAAAAGGCGGGACGAAACCAGCCCCTACCAAGAAAAAAGGCGCGCTGACGCCTGCTGGTCGGAGAAAGCTCTCTGAGCTAATGAGGGCCCGCTGGGCAGCAAGAAGAAAGGGCGCAGGAACCAAAGCAGCCAAAGCAGCGCCTTCAGCGAAGAAAGGTGGACTCACTGCTGCCGGACGAAGAAGGCTCTCACAGTTGATGAAGGCTCGTTGGGCGGCGCGACGGAAAGCTGCGGGACGCAAGTAGTCCATTAATACAACCGGAATCCGCCGCTTGCCGATAGTTTTCGGTTCTAGGTAAGGTCGATTGGGGGACGCCCATTACTGCTCGCGAGAGGACTCGAACCTCCACGGGTTTCCCCATACGGTCCTGAGCCGTACGCGTCTGCCAATTCCGCCACGCGAGCAAAACCGGTGGCTCCAACAATGCGTACATGCGGGCCGCCTGCAAGGTCAAACCGGAGACAACTCAAGGAGGGAAACGAGCAATCCTTGGAAGTTAGCCCGAACGTTTCTTTCGTGCGCGAACTTCCAATTGGTGCGCTTTGCGTACCTGGCCAAGCGAGCGCAAAAGGTCGGCATAATTGGATACGACAATCTCGTAATCCTTCAACGGTTTGTCCTTCACCTGCTCCCACATTTTGAGAGAAGCCTGGTAAAGTTCCGCCGCTTTGGCGTAATCGCCGCGCGAATGATAGACGACCGCCAGATTGCATTTTGACTGGGCAATATCGGCAAGCGGAGGCGGGCTTAATTTCTCGCGAATGGCCAGCGCCCGAATATGTATTTTCTCTGCTTCCGTGAAACGGCGTTCATTCGTGTAAAACACGGCGAGGTTATTCAGAACTGACGCGACATCTTCATGGTCCGGCCCGAGCTGTTTCTCGTAAATGTGCAATGCACGCAGGTAGCACGGTTCAGCCGCCTTTTGTCGTCCCGACTTACGCAAAATCAGAGCGACATTGTTTAACATGGTCCCGAGATCCGAATAATGAATGTCGTCGATTTCGGCACCCGCTGCGATTGCTTTCTGATAGAAATTAATGGCCTCTTCAGACTGGCCAAGGCTATCGCATAGAAATGCAAGCCGCCTCGCAGAGCGGTAGATGGCACGCTGGTCTGGCGGGGTTACCTTTTCCAGAATTGCATGCGCCTTGAGTAAATATCCTTTGGCCGCGGCGCGATCACCCTTTTGATCGAGAAGCTGTCCTAGCTTCTCAAAGCTGGTCGCTAGCGGAAGGTCGGTGCCGCTGAAGGCGCGCTTGGCGATTTCAAGGGCTGTTTCGGCAACTCGAATCGCCTGAGGCAACTGGTTTGTGGCACGCAGGGTATCGAGTTTGTCGTTGAGGATGGTCCAAAGCTTTTCTTCACCTTTCATTACTCATCACCAACCCTCGCTGATTTGGGTAACTAGCCGGCCGGCGAGGTCCTCAGTCGCAAGGGGCAAAGCCTGACGCTCGTCACTAGTCACGTCGCCGCTAGTGATGTTCTGGGTGGCGGCGCTACTTACAAAGAAGGTGGTCGTTCCGATCGCATCGTTCGGTGGTACCAGTGGTTTGCCGTCCCGTCCAGCCACCGAGTACCGTACCACTAGGTACCGAGGCTAAATTCGGTGGTGAGCAGGACGTTGCCCTGCACCGAGCGCGCCGGTGCACGCGTGATCCGGGATATTTCACCTGTCAGGGTAGCGTCAGCTTTATCCCCGTTGGTAATCTGGTATGTACCATCTTGTTGTAACTGCTTGATCACAGTATCGGTAACCAACACTTCGATTCGAGGAACGAGAGTGCGATTTGTAAATGTCGGTACTGCGATGGTGTGAACATCACGCAGATAATATGGCTTTACTGGACCAATGCGATAGCCAAGGCAACCACCCAGGGCGAAGCAGAATAGGGTGGCAAATAGGGCTTTCAAGGCGCCGGTGAGGCGGACGCTCCGGGAGAAGCCGATGCCTCAGACGTCGGCAGCGCATTGGAGCTTGTGCTGGCACCCGGCGGAGCCAGTAAAGGGTCAGGTGCGGTGGTGGTATCGGGAGCAAGCGAAGCTGGTGGCGGAAGCGAACTATCGCCCGCCGAGGTCGGCAACGGTGCTTCGTTATTTGCCGGGCCTGGTTTCGCCGATCCGCTTTCGGCAGTTCGCTCGCCGTGCGTGTCACCCTTTTTCTTGCTGACCTGTCCCACAGGAAGCGCAGGCTGAAGCGCCGCATCTCCAAATTTTGCGCGCAACTGATCAATCCGTTTCTTTGCCTCGTTGCTCTCCTGAGAACCTGGCTGCTGGCGAATTACTTCGTTGTAGTAAATAACCGCGGCGCGATAATATTTCTGCTTGTCGTAAAATTTTGCGACCTTGTATGAGTTAGCCGTTTGCTTGTGCTCGAGAATTTCGAGGTTAGCGCGCGCCTGGGCTGCTTTCTCGCTCTTAGGATAATGGAAAAGGAAATCTTCGAACGCAGTCTTGGCGTTCGCTGAGGCGGCGGCGTCCTTTGTGCCTAATTGCGCGGCGGTAAACCAAATGTAGCCGATCTGGTATTGCGCATCCACGGCGACAGGTTCGTTAGGAAACTTGTCCACAACTGCCTGGTAGGCCTGAATGGCTGCATCGTTGGCGCCTTGTTTCTCGCGAGCAAGACCAATATCAAATTGCGCCCTGGCCGTATATTTTCCGTAGGGCGCGGTTCGGACCACGTTGGCGAAAACAGTCACAGCACGATCCAATGCCGAGGCAAGCGGCATGCCAAGGAACCTCAACTTTTTCCCGTTAAGAAAAATTTCGCCGATTCGGAACTGCGCCTCGATTGCTTCTTCGAAATGCGGACTGCCGGGATATTTTTCTACTAACTGCGAAAATGAATCTGCCGCCGCAAAAAAGTTGTGTTCTTGTTCCTGCAATTGAGCCGCACGATAAAGCGCTTCCGGGGCGACCTTGTCTTTGGGATGGCGTTTGACGAGACTTTTGTAAGCTCTGATGGCGCGCTTGGTGTTGCCTTCTTTTTCGGCAGCCTGACCAATCTGGAATAGGTCGACAGCATCGCCGCTCAATTCTTCTTCGCCGCCCGGGCCTACGTACTCCGGTTTTTTACCCGGCTTGAAGACAACAGAGGCCTTGCCGGATTCGGGCAAAAGAAATGCGGCAACCCCGAAAACTAGAAGCACACGTATAGCAAAATGCATGGGTGTGGCAGGGTAATTGACTTATGCGCTCAGTCAAGTTTCGGAGGCTGCCAACAAACCTTGGAATATTCGCCACATTTCCAAAAGTGAACGCTTTTCCAAGGACGGAGGACTGGCTAACGTTGCAATCTCATTTTGAACCTGACCGATCAGCAGAAGATACGCATCGGCTCGTGCGCCTGGAGCTTTAAAGACTGGCATGGCGTTTTCTACCCGCCGGATTTGCCAGAGGCTCGTTGGTTGGAATTTTATGCCAACTATTTCACGGCAGTCGAAGTGGATTCGACTTTTCATGCTGTTCCGCCGGAAAACAGCGTTTGGCGTTGGGTCCAGATGACTCCAACTGACTTCCGTTTCACCTGTAAACTTCCCCGTCAGATCACACACGTTTCCAGGCTACACGATTGCACCGCCGAGCTAAACTCGTTTCTCCGCGCCATCGAACCGCTTGGAGCAAAACTCGGCGTTATCCTGATCCAGCTTCCGCCTTCCTTCGCTCCAAAGGATGGCAAGCTGGCGCTGCGCAATTTCCTTACCCAACTGCCAGGGGATTTCCGCTTCGCGGTTGAATTTCGTCACGCCGGATGGCATCGGCCGCAGTTCATCCGGCTTTTGGAAAAGCATCGCATCTGCTGGGTGTGGGCGGACACTACTCCTCTTAACGAGCGAAATCTTGCGCCTTTCGAATTCCTACCGCGCACTTCTGATTTTCTCTATCTGCGTCTCCTTGGCGATTATGCAACCAAATACGATGTCGATGGCGGGCAGGTCCATCGTTACAAAAAGTTGCTTTGGAAACGCGAAGCTGCACTTGAAAGCTGGTCGCTTAAGATTGAGCGGCATCTTCCCGAAGTGCGAAATGTCTGGGCATTCGTTAGCAATCATTTCGAAGGGTTTGCGCCTGAAACCTGCCAGCGCCTCGCCCAACGTTTGGGGCTTAAGGCAAGCCTGCCTTCGGAAACGGATCAAGCGACCTCAGCGCAGAAACGGTCCCAGCTCGATCTTCAGTTATAGCAGCGGTTCGGCACAAACAGCGCGCATAACACGTTGGTGGTTTTCGAAGATGCAGATCTGGCGAACCCCAAAGGCCGCCATCTTTTGCGCAAGCCTTGGGTAATTGTGGCCCAATTGCGCATGCGAGTGCGCGTCGGAGGCAATCGTAAAAGAGATCTGCTTCTCTATTGCCAGTTCAATGATCCGATCGCTTGGATAGAGTTCGTTCACAGGCTTGCGCCATCCAGCGGTGGAAAGTTCGATTGCGAGATTTCGCGCGCGAATAAAATCGAGCGTTTCATTGACGATGGCTCCGATTTCCGCACGGGGGCGATGACCATGAATCTTAATAAGATCGAGGTGAGCAAGGCAATCGATTAACCCTGTCGCCGCCATTTCGCGGACACGGGACAAGTAATCGGCATAAATCACATCGACGTGATGGCCTTCGAATTGCTCAGCGCCATCTGGCACGCTATCGAACATTTGATCGTCGCGATCAAGGAAGTGCACGGAGCCCAGGACAAAATCGAGTTTGTCCCAATGCTTCTCAATCCATTTTCGGCCGGCCGCCGAGTGGATGGGATCGTTATCGAGTTCAATGCCAGCGCGGATTCTCAGATCCGGATTTCTCTCCCGCAAACGATCGATTTCATCGAAGTCGATTCCGGCATGATAACGATCGTGATCGGTAAAGGCGATGTCGATCAAACCGAATTTACGCGCTGAATCCGCCCAGGGTTGAAGCAACGCCGGCGTGTAACGCTGCACCCGATGTCCCTGTGGATGAGTGTGGTAATCGGAGAAGAGGTGATAGTTCGAAGTTGATAGTTGATTGACGGACACGATTCAGCTCTATCAACTATCGACTATCAACCTCTCACGGCACAGCCAGGAATTTTTGCCGAACACGCAACTCCGGATACTGAGGAAAAAAAACCTCGGCGATAAAGACCTTGTTTGGCGTCAGGTCGCGCGTTGCGATTGTTTCGTTATACTCAATCCTCTCCTGCGGGTTAATCAAAATTGTAGCGGGTTTCTCCGCGATAGCGTGGTTGTCGGACCATTTTGTCAGGATATTTCCTTCGGAATTCATTAAATAAATTTCAATCCGCTGGTTGATCGGAAAATCGAGGGTCACAGGGCGCTTGGATATGTTTGCCAGCGTCAATTTTATCCCAAGCTGGCGGACTTCAGACAGCTTGATGGTTTGCGGTGTGATTTGGAGATCGACCGTAAGGCCGCGAAGTCTGGCATCCTTGTATTGGGGAACCGAATCCGGAGAAAATGGGTGCAGGAGGCGGCCCAACCAACGACGTTTGCGTGGGGGTGTGGACGTCGGCAAAACGTCTTGAGCAAATATGCTCCCGACGACGAAAAACATCAGAATGTGCAAAACTGCTCGTCCCTTCATGGGCGGGTTAAAACAGACCTGAAAGCTTTCGAGGTTGCAAAAACCCTGTCAAACCCTTTATCCAATCCGCATGAAGACTCTCTGTGCATTCGCGTTTTGCCTGCTTTTCGCCGCTACCGAAGGCGTGGCGAAACAACGACATTGCACGTTCCGGTTGCATGCACAAGCAAACCCTCGGGATACCGAGACATTCGCGACATCTGTTCGCGCCCAAGTGTCGGGTAAAAATGTGGCAATCGAAAAAATGCCGTGGATTTCGGAGCGCGATGTCATGGCGTTTTCTCCGTACCCGGCCGCGAACGGAACTTATGGCGCGCTGCTTCAACTCGACGAGCACGGGCGAGTCGTGCTCGACACTTTAAGCGTTGAACGCCGCGGCAGTCTTCTTTTTGTATTCATCAATGGCCGCCCGATTACCGAACTAGAAATCGACAAACGCGTTTCCGACGGGAAAATCTATATCCCTTCTGGGCTAACTTCGGCGGATATCGAATTAATGAAAAAGGACTGGCGCGTGATTGGGCAACGGAAGCGGTAACTTGAAATGGCAACGCCGCGCGATCTGTCTCTGGGGAGCACAAGGTGCCAGCCTGTAGTTCGCGGCAGCTTGCCGCGAACTCGCCGCGAACACTCCGGAAGTTTACCAACACGCATTCGTCAAGCCGCCGGATGCTACAGGCCAGGGGCGTGTGCTCCCCAGAGACAGATCTGCCAACCGCGGGGGATTATACTTGGACTTGTGTTGTTCGCCTTTTCACACATTCCCATTCTCGCGCAGAATCAGCCTGTCGATCTCGTGCTGCCAACTGACAATGACGCCCTGTTTTCAGGCGGCGGGGCTGCATTCTACCAGTACATCGAACGCAACTACAACGGCGTGAAATCCACGCCATGGGAAGGCGGTCAATACGGTTTCGTGCGTGATCCCACGAACACGGCAGGTGGCGTCGTTTATACCCGTTTTCACGAGGGGATCGACATTCGCCCCCTGCACCGTGATGCGCATGGTGAACCGCTGGATGAAGTGCGGGCCATTGCCGATGGCAAGGTGGTGCACGTTAACTCCGTTGCCGGCTACTCGAACTACGGGAAATACATCGTGATTGAGCATCACTGGGACAGCTCAGATTACTACAGTTTGTACGGCCACCTGAGTTCGATTGCGATTCAGCCGGGGAACGCGGTGAAACGCGGCCAGCGCATCGCTGTGATGGGCTACACCGGAACGGGACTAAACCGGGAACGCGCGCACCTGCATTTGGAATTGAATCTGATGCTTAGTCATGAATTCGACGCCTGGTACAACACATTCTTCAGAAACGATCCCAATCACAACGGCATTTACAATGGAATGAATCTAATCGGGCTCGATATCGCGCGGCTGTATCTTGCATTGCACAAAAATCCCTCACTGACTATTCCCGAATTCCTCAGCCGTGAAGAGACATTCTACAAAGTGACCCTTCCCAAATCGCGGCATTTCGAGTTGCCAAGACTTTATCCGTGGATGCTCACGACAGGGAGCCGAAACGAAAAATCTTCCTGGGAAGTCTCATTTGCGCAATCCGGCGTGCCTCTCAGAATAGAATCGAGCGATAAAAGCGTGACGCAGCCGGAGCTGAGTTACGTCAAGAAAAGCTCCGTAAATTATTCTTACTTGACCCGAGACATAATTTCCGGCCACGGCGCAAATGCACATCTTACAGATTACGGCAGGCAATTGATGCAGCTGCTGATTTGGCCCCACTGACGCATTGCGAAAAAGCGCCGGAGAACCAAACGCACTCGAGGACGCAGCGCCTAATGTGTGAGCGAGATCGCGGCGACGCGTTGGTGTCCGGCAGTGCTTAACACGAGGTCGGGCTGCGTTGCGCGAGCGCAACTCCGTGAGGGATCGCTCCCTTCACAAAGCCGAGACACTCGACGGCACCGCTCGGCTTTCCCGGAAGGGCGATCACGAGCGAAAGATCGACGATCGCCGCCAAACTGCGCGAGAGAATGGAATTGGGCGTGATCTTCATGGATTCAGCGCGCATCACCTCACCAAAACCGGGCAACTCCACGCGCATAATTGCGCGAATCGCCTCGGGGGTGACATCGCGCGGTCCGACGCCTGTCCCACCCGTCGTCAGGATTAAACCACAACCTTGTTGTGAAAACGAGCGGATCGTCTGCTTAATCCGTTCCGTGTCGTCGGGAATAATTGCTTCCGATAAGACTTGCCATCCTTCCTTTTGCGCCGCTTCTCTGAGCGCCGGTCCGCCGAGATCCTCATAATGACCTGCGCTGGCACGATCCGAGATCGTGATAATACCAACTTGTATCTGCATGCCCTAACAACCCGCGCACATAAAAGCACTGTCATCCTGAGCGCAAGCACTGAATGACAACGAAAACTCGTCGCGTTTACACATCGTGCTTGGTCTTGCTGACTAGACGAACATCGGAAATCTGCATCTCTTTATCGACCGCCTTACACATGTCATAAATCGTGAGCAACGCTACGGTCGTGCCGACTAGCGCCTCCATTTCAACGCCGGTCTGCGCAACCGTCTGTGCAGCACACGTTACCTGTGCTCCTTCGTTCGACGTGGCAATGTCGATTTTAACATCCCCGAGCGGCAAAGTGTGACAGAGAGGAATCAGCTGCGCCGTCTGTTTCGCGGCTTGAATTCCAGCAATCCGCGCGGTGGCTAAAACGTTCCCCTTCGCGATTCGATCCTCCGCAATCAGTTCAAGCGTTGCTCGCTTAAGCTGAATCTTTCCACTCGCAACAGCTTTTCTCTTACTCATTGGCTTCGCCGATACATCGACCATTTGAGCCCGGCCATCACTGGCAATATGAGTGAGTCGCTGCATTCGTTAGCCGCCGATGGCGATCATCTTGCGGTTTGGCTGATAGTTATTTCGAAAGTCGTGCTGCTCGGGTTTTCGATCGACAACATCCAAAAAGAATTGTTTTAACTCCGCGTCGCTAGCACCTGCTCGCAGCGGTTTCATGATGTCGAACTCCAGATAGCTACCGAGACAGGGACGCAATTTTCCGTCGCAAGTGAGACGCAGCTTGTTGCAGCTTTCGCAGAAATGAAGGTTGGTCATTGCTCCGATAAAGCCGATGCGCTGTGGGCGTCCCGGGATTTGGTAATATGTAGCCGGGCCATTCGTTCGAAACTCAGCTTCAGGAATCAAAACGCCATAACGCGATTCGATGATCCTCTTCGCCTCGTGGATCGGCATGAAGCTTTTGTCATCGAGCACTTCGGTTGTGCTAACCGGCATCATCTCGATGAAACGAAGAATCAAACCGCGCGACGCTGCGAATTCTATCAACGGAATTAGTTGGTCCTCATTTCGGTCACGCATGAGGACCGTGTTCAATTTAATTTGCTCGAAGCCCGCAGCCATGGCTGCGTCGATCCCACGGAGAACCTGTTCGTGGAAATCGCGTCCGGTGATTTGCGAATAGATCGCCGGATCTAATGTATCGAGTGAAATATTGACTGACTGCACACCGGCCGCCCGCAGAGCGCTAGCCATTGTTGCTCCGGACGCGACTTCGCGCGCGAGCAATGTTCCATTCGTCGAAAGGCCGATGCTTCTGATGCCGGGGATCCCAGGGATTTGCCTAATGAAATCGAGCACATCGCGGCGCGTCAACGGCTCGCCACCGGTGATTCGCACTTTCGAAACGCCCAACTCTGCCGCGATGCGATATCAGGCGGATGCGTTTCTTCAAAGGTCAATATTTCCTGGCGCGGTAACCACTCCTGCAATTCCTGCGGCATGCAATAGGTGCAACGCTCATTGCAACGATCAGTGATCGAGACGCGCAGATAGGAAATCCGATGACCGTAGTGATCTTGCATGCAGGAGAACGTTACGGGCAAGGCGATGTTGAATCAAGAAACCGCATGGTTTGACTCGCAATTCTGTGACGCTATGATTTTCCCTGCATTATGAGGCGTCGATTTTTCTCCTGGCGCATCGGTGCTCGGCATCGCGGCCGTCGTCTTGATCCTCACCAGTTGTTCAACACCACAGACGCGAATTTCCGACCATCCCGGCCTTTACCAAAGTCTTTCCCCCCGCGACCAAGCACTGGTAAGCCAGGGGCAAATTCGCTCGGGAATGTCACGAAGCGCGGTTTGGCTCGCATGGGGTTCGCCCGATTCAAAGAATTATAGGCAACATGCGTGGCCATTCTACCGAGACATGGGTTTATGTGGATTACGTCAACCTATCCTTACTACTATCCTTATTCATGGCCCTTGGGGTCCTTTGGCTTCGATTATTCCGGCCCCGGTACTTTGGATATACCAGGGTAGGGGCGGCGGGGGGACGCGCTGGAGTCAACGTGGCAGGGGGAAGTGTGCATCACCATGTCGGCCGGACCTTCGTGTTTTTTGGCAGCCCCTTTCTACGATCCATTTTATTGTTCGCTGCTCCCGCCGAGTATTCCCTATCCAGGTAAGGCGGTTACCTTTCGCCAGCAGCAGGGTTATGTCCTTCCAATACCTGGCACCGAACTAGAGGGAATAAAAAAATTCTGCGGCATTTCACCGACGGACAAATCAGTATCGCACCACGCCTAACCAATGGCTTACCCGTATTTTCGAAGTTTCATCGAGGTTCTTGAACAAGCGGACGAACTGAAACGCGTCGCGCTGACATTCGGGATAGCAGCCGCCGCGTTGCTTTTCACGAGTTGTGGAACAACCGGACAGCGCATTTCCCAACATCCGGAAATCTATCAACATCTCTCTCCGAAGGACCAGACGCTGGTCAGTCAAGGGCAGATCCGACCAGGTATGACCATGGACGCTGTATGGCTGGCCTGGGGTACACCAGAGCAAGAGATCCCGGGCGACGCGCACGGTCGTCCCACGGAGACGTGGGTGTATCTGCGCTATGAAACACCTCCCAGCTACGGGGCGCCGTACTATTACGGGCCATTCGACTGGTCGTACATTCCGCCGAAGTTCCCCTATCCATCCAAAGGAGTCACTTTCGCGAACGGCAGAGTTGTTTTTTTCCGCCACTTGCCGTCGCCACCGCCATTAGGCTGGTAAACAATTTCGTTCGCATTCTGCCAGGAAACGAATCAGTATAGCGCCACGCCTCAGCAATGGCTTACCGCTCATTCCGCAGTTTCCTCGACGCTCTTGAGAAAGCAGACGAACTGAAACGCATCGCACTTCCGGTCGATACCGATCTGCTCATCGCAGAATGGGCGGATCGCGAGATGAAATCACCCGGTGGCGGAAAAGCACTTCTGTTCGAGCAGCCGATTGTCGACGGAAAAAAATCAGAATTCCCCGTTGCAATTAACACGATGGGATCGCGTCGCCGCATGGCACTCGCGCTTCAGGTTGCAGACATCGAAGACGTTGCCCGGGAAATTCAACTCA
The DNA here is from genome assembly GCA_963719605.1 of uncultured Verrucomicrobiae bacterium. Lineage (GTDB taxonomy): Bacteria > Verrucomicrobiota > Verrucomicrobiia > Chthoniobacterales > UBA10450 > Udaeobacter. The sequence continues at coordinate 305,656 of CAVRCO010000003.1, read as the reverse complement.
TTCTGAAAGCAAAACCGCCTACTGATCTGCGCGAGGGCTGGAACTTGCTCAAACAGGGAATTCATCTCCTGCATGCGCGCCCAAAATCCGTTCGCGATGCGCCGTGCCATGAAGTCGTGCATCGCATCGAAAATGGAGACAACTTTTCCCTGGAAGACCTCCCGATCCTCAAATGCTGGCCCAAAGACGGTGGACGTTTCATCACGCTGGCAAATGTGCACACGCGCGACCCCGAGACCGGGGCCCGCAACGTCGGCGTCTACCGGATGCAGGTTTACGATACACACACGACCGGAATGCACTGGCAGCTACACAAGGTCGGCGCGCGACACGGCAAGCGATATTACGAGCGCGGGGAACGCATGCCAGTCGCAGTCACACTGGGTGGCGACCCCGTATATACCTTCGCTGCAACTGCACCACTGCCGGATGGGTTGGACGAGCTTCTGTTCGCCGGTTTTCTGCGAAGAAAATCAATCGAGCTTGTTCGCTGCAAGACGATCGATCTTGAGGTACCAGCGGATGTTGATTTCGTCTTGGAAGGGTATGTCCAACCTGGCGAGCTGCGCCCGGAAGGACCGTTCGGCGATCACACTGGTTATTACACTGCCATCGAGGATTATCCCGTATTCCATCTAACCGCAATCACGCACCGACGTGACGCAGTTTATCCAACAACAATCGTCGGCATCCCGCCGATGGAAGATTATTACATCGGAGACGCGTGCGTGCGTATTTTTCTGCCGGTCTTCAAAATGAATTTTCCCGAAATTGTGGACATGACGCTGCCGCCCGAAGGCGTTTTTCACAACCTGGTCTTCGTCAGCATCCGGAAGCAGTATCCTTATCAAGCGTTTAAGGTGATGCACGGTCTGTGGGGCATGGGCCAGATGATGTTCAGCAAATACATCGTGGCCGTGGACGAAGATTGCGATGTGCGCAATACAAGCGAAGTGCTGTTCCGACTGTGCGCAAACACCGATCCCGCGCGCGACACGACCGTCATCAAGAATCCAAGCGATTCGCTCGACCACGCCCCGAGCGAACAAAATATCGGCTCACATATGGGGTTCGATGCAACGCGCAAATTGCCCGGCGAAAATTATCATCGTCCATGGCCGGAATTGTTGAAGATGACCGATGAAGCGAGAGCGCTGGTGGATGCACTCCAGGCGCAAGCGCGCTGATCCGATTTTTGGCAGTCAGTTACGGTTTGCGAAAAAGGCGGCCGGTATCGACGTCACGCGTAAGTCCGCCGGGTGGAACTCCTCGAAGGTCATAGACGCGTCCCGTATAAGGACTGTAATAAAGACCTGGCGTCCCGGCCCAGCGCGCGAAGGGAAAGCCACCCGGCGGAGGCGGGCCATAACGCGCAGCTTGATCCTGCTCAATGGCTGCGCCGGTTAACGCGCCTGCTGCGGCTCCTGCGGCTGCGCCAATTGATGCGGCCCGAACATGGCCAGTCGCCGCGCCGCCGATGATCGCCCCAGTCGCAGCACCCCATGCTGCGCCCTGACCAACCGGAGTGTCGCACGAAGTGAGCAGCGAGACAAACCAGACTGATGGCCGAGGTAATCGTAAGAATCTTCATTCCCATCAGTGCAATTCCCTTTGCACATTAAACTGCGCAGCCCGCCGGATGTTGCGGGGACGCTCTCAAGACAGCCTTTGTCGGCCCGGACTGGTGCTAGGGATATACAAATACGTGCTTTGCACGCACGTCCAAGACTAGCCCGCCATGCGCAACAACTTTCGTGCAGTCATACTGTTGATATGGCGGATATGGGCTGGTTACAACGCCCGAAGGATCATGCGGGCTACGGGTCCCAGGCGGATAGTTCCTCCGTGAGGTGGCGGGTATTTTTTCTCCGCATCTGCTTTAGTGATCGCTGTCGCTGTCATCACCGGGTGGCTCGTGCGGGAATCAACTGCATCCCTCCCTCCTTGCGCGTACAAACTCGTGCCCAGCACAAACAGCCCAGTTACAACGGCTGAGATAATTTTAAGTGAATTTGCTTTCATATTGGTAAGTTAGGTTCGCAATCGGGAAGTCAGACGGATGTTTGCCGCGGCGGATTCAAAAAAGATTTGAAAAGTTGCGCGACGATCCGACCTGCCTTCTCCATCTTGTTTAGCTGGTAATCTTTTTCAAAGACACGAAACTTGTCCAGCTCAATTCGCCGGAGCAAACCGCGGTAAACCGAGCCCATGATTTCCGCCGGCGTCATGGCTCTCCGGTCTTCCACGGGCAAAGCCGCGGCTGCATTAGCGAAAAACTGACGCGCCCGCCGCGCTTGGAACTCCATCAGTTGAACAAAACGCTCGTTGTAATGCCGCTGCATCATCTCGGTCTCCGAATAATGAAATCGCGCCAGATCTTCCTGCGGAAGATAGATCCGGCCGTTCTGCATATCCTTACCGACATCACGGATGATGTTCGTCATCTGCAACGCCAGTCCCAGCTCGATTGCGTATTGTTTACAGCGCTGGTTCCGATAGCCAAAAATCTCAATACTTACCAGGCCGACCGCGCTGGCGACTCGATAGCAATAAACCCGGAGATCTTCGAAAGTGGGATATCGCATTGTGCTCAGGTCCATTTCTACACCGGCAATAATCTCCTCCAGCATAGCGGTCGGCAGCGAATATTTGGCAATCAACCGTCTTACGTCGCGAGCAAGAAGCGGCTCGTCCTGGGCGGTGGCGTGAAGCATCTGACGCCATTTCGCCAGGCGCACTCGCTTTTCCACGACGTTTAGCTCTGAGGAATCAGCAATATCGTCGATGACGCGGCAGAACGCGTAAAAAACGGTGATATCGCGTTTCCGCTCGCGTCCTAAGGAAATGAACGCGAGGGCGAGATTCGATTTGCTCTGGCGCGTAATCGTCGCCGCATTCACGTTTGCCCTTCTGAAGGCCGGTTTTCTAATACTGAATCCATTTCTCGCCGCTAACGCGGCCGGTTTCGCACTGGCGAAACAAACAGACCCACGAAGCTAAGAGCCAGCCGGTGATTACTCCACGAAGAAAAGCGAAACTCAATTTCCAAAGAAACAGTGCGCCTAATCGATCGGCAATTGCGCTGCGTACTATGGCATCGCAGACCATAATACAAAAAAAATGGATGCCGCAGATAACTAAAAACCACCCAAGCCGAGCGGCGTTTTTCCGGATAAACAGGGCGTGGGCCCGCATTGCTTCGATGAGCGTCTCATTATGGAGAGCCAGGGAGATTTGGACCGAGCAAAAGGCAATAATCAAAATGCTCATCAGCACCCTCGCAATTGGCAGATAATCAAGGACACCGGGAATGTTAATGAAATAGGCAAGCAGGAGGGGTAATCGGACGATCAGCATGCTTACCGCAACGACTATCCCAGCCCATTCCAAGACATAACTAAAGCGGCGCATGGCGAAGCGAAAGAGTTCTCCTTCTTCGAAGCTCACGCCCTTTATCCAAGCCAGACAGACGGTAATGAGATACACCTGGATGTAGACTCCCAGGAGGTATTCGAAAATGAACGCGGTCGCATCGACCGTGGCCGAGATTCGCAGGAGCCCGGCGGCCGAGACCAAACCACTCCACTCCGGCAATCGCCAGAACACAATCGGCTTCAAGAGCGACGCCAGCGCGCTCAGCAACAGAATCAAATAAGTAAGATGACCCCAGAAACGATAACGCTTCCACAATGCTCGAAGCAAAGCGCCGTGCAGTCCACGCCAGTTAGCCAGCATGAACACGGCGGCCACGACAGAAAGCGGATAAGTTGTCGTGGCGTTATCGAAAATGCCTGCGACTCCCTCGAGGGCGGGTAACGGTGTCTCGCGCCATATCTCCACAAATCGCGGCCAATACCAGCGCGGTAACGAGATGATCTGGTTTAAATCAAGATCGGCCCAGTTTCGGATCGGAGTGAAGGTGACAAACTGAAAAAGGAAATAGCCAAACCCAAGGAGCGCAAAAGCAATCCAGATGCGTTTATATCGCCGAATGCAACGAAAACCATCTCCCAGTGCTCGCCGCACCGGATTGAAGAACATCACGATCGCATAGCCACCGCAAAGTCCAAGTAGCGGATACAGATGCGGCAGGTGTCGCCACATGTTAGCAAGCAATGTTTCGGTACGGCGCGACCGCCGGGCGCGCCGAACACGAACGGATGGCCTCCCGCAATTGCGGGATCCCTACCAGTTGTAAGATCATCTACCGAATCAGTCCCCAGTGCGGAGCAAACGGCCAGTAAACTAACAAACCATGCCCAACGAGGTTTTCTTCAGGCACTGGTCCCCAATAGCGGCTATCGTAGCTGTTATAACTGTTATCACCCAAAGCAAAGTAGCCATGCTGCGGCACGGTGAAGGTACGATCTGGTTGCGACAGATATTCGTGGCCCGGTGCATAGCCGCGGTAAGGAGGCTTCACTGACATTACCCGGGCGAACCCGTAGCCCTCGGCTTTCTTGCCATTCACATAGAGAAACGGCGGGTCAATCCGCAGCGTGTCGCCGGGCAAACCGGCCAGGCGCTTAATATAAAATGGCGAGCCTGCCTCAGGATCCTCGCGAATGCCTGGAATATGATCGGTCCGAAAGACGAAAACATCGCCCCGATGCGGCTTAACAAAGTTGTAACTAAACTTATCGACAAAGACCTGGTCCCCTGTATCAATTGCGCCTCTGGCAATGATATCACCACGATGATAAATGCGGCCCGGGAAAACATTGAAATCGTGGCTGAGCGTGTCGGGCGGCGCATAGACCAGATATTTTTGCCGCTGGCAGATCAGCTGTGAAAGCGTAAAGAAAAAAAACATTTTCTTTGGCTGGATTTCAAGAAGCTGATCATCCTCGCGGGAAACAACGTTAATGTAGTTGCGACCCAGGACGATAAACTCGCCAATCTGTCGCAGAATGTTCGGCGCTGGAGCTGTGCTCGGATAACCAATAATTCCGTTCAGGGTCGGCTGCATCGAGCCTGTGGGAATCTTAAACGGCTGCAAGAAATAGGAGCGAATGCCCACCGCCACAACGATGGCCACCAAAATCACCTCGCAATTCTCTCGCCAATGCGACTCCCATGTCACTGGCGTCAGCCTGTGAAGAGTTTTATCCAGCGCGTCGGCTGCGCTGTGTATTCTCTCGCGATCTCTCTGCCATAACGCTTCGCGGAGATTCCTCATGCCCGTTGTGATTTGGTCGCGGTCCACGCTACTGAGCTGATCGTCCTTGTAGCGCAAATACTTCCGGGCGTGCCGCAGGAGCAGGCGGCCATGTTTCACTTGGCGCGAGGTAAACATGACTTAGAAAATGACGAAGCTCGAATGACGGAACTCCCGCGTTAGCTGTGCTACGGCGCCGCAAGCGAATGTGCAAAGACTACGGCACGACATTGTTCTGGCTTCGGATTTAGTCATTCGGATTTCGTTCGTCATTCGTCCTTAGGATTTCGCTACTCTGTTTTTAGCACTTCTATAAACACCTTCCACGCGCCCGTCGTTATTCCGAGTAGAGCGCAGCGCAGGGGAGGAATCTCTCATCGCAAGGGTCATTGTGCCTTTAACACTTCAATAAACGCCTCCTGAGGAATGTTGATCTTGCCGATGCTCTTCATCCGTTTCTTTCCTTCCTTTTGTTTCTCCAACAGCTTGCGCTTGCGCGTAATATCGCCGCCGTAGCATTTCGCGGTTACGTTTTTTCGCAACGCCGAAACGCTCTCACGCGCAATAATTTTTCCGCCGATAGCTGCCTGAATCGCCACCTGATAGAGCTGTCGCGGAATCACTTCCTTTAGTTTGGCCGCCAATTGGCGCCCCCTCGCCTCTGCGCGATCTTTGTGCGCGATCGTCGAAAACGCATCGACTGGCTCCCCATTCACGAGCAGGTCCAGCTTTACCAATTTCGCCGCGCGATAGCCGGCGCGCTCGTAATCCATGGAGCCGTAGCCACGTGTAATGCTCTTAATCTTGTCGTTAAAATCGACGAGAATTTCGTTCAGCGGCAATTCGCAATGCAACATTACCCGACGTGTATCGAGCGACTCGGTGCGATCCATCTGGCCGCGTTTCTCCAGAATCAATTGCAGAATGTCGCCGATATTTTCATTCGGGCAGAGCACGTACGCCTTTACGATCGGCTCACGAATTTCCTGGATCATCGTCGGATTTGGCAGGTGAGCGGGATTATCGATCAACAATTTTTCTCCACCCGTGGTGATCACCTCATAGACGACGCTTGGACTCGTGGCGATGATGTCCATGTTATACTCGCGCCGGAGCCGTTCCTGGATAATTTCCATGTGTAGCAGTCCCAGAAATCCGCAGCGAAATCCGAATCCAAGTGCAACGGAACTCTCCGGTTGATAGATGAACGCGGCATCGTTCAGACGCAGCTTCGCGATTGCCGTCTTCAAATGTTCAAAGTCGCCGGTATTGATGGGGTAGATTCCACTGAAAACCATGGGATGAATTTCCTGAAAACCTGGAAGCGGTTCGCGCGCTGGATGACGCTGATCGGTAATGGTATCGCCGATCTTCATATCGGCGGTCGACTTAATGTTTGCGATGAAATAACCGACGTCGCCAGGGTTTAGCTTTTCCTGGGCGAGCATCTTCGGCGTAAAGACGCCTACCTCTTTGATCTCATAGCGCGCATTATTACTCATCATCGTGATTGCGTGATTCGCTTCCATTGTTCCCGAAACGACACGCACGTAGCCGACCACGCCGCGATAAACATCAAAGACCGAATCAAAAACCAGAGCGCGCAACGTCTGGTCTATCGGCGGTCGCGGGGGCGGAACACGTTTCACGATTGCCTCAAGAATTTCATCGATTCCGATTCCCATCTTCGCGCTCGCATCGATCGCTTCCTCGGCTGGGATCGCGAGAATTTCTTCCAACTGGCGATGCACCGAGGCCACATCGGCATTTGGCAGATCGATCTTATTGATAATTGGGACAATGGTGAGTCCCTGTTTGTGAGCGAGGTGAACGTTTGCCACTGTTTGCGCTTCGACTCCCTGGGCCGCATCGACAACCAAAAGAGCGCCCTCGCACGCCGCGAGGCTGCGCGAAACTTCATAGCTGAAATCGACGTGCCCGGGAGTGTCGAGCAGGTTCAAGTGATAATTTTGCCCGGATTTGCTCGCGTAACGCATCGTGACCGGATGCGCCTTAATCGTGATCCCGCGCTCCCGCTCCAGGTCCATTGAGTCAAGGAGCTGGTCCTGCTTATCCCGCTCATGGATCGTGCCAGTGCGCTCGAGCAACCGGTCCGACAACGTCGTTTTGCCGTGATCGATGTGCGCGATAATGCAGAAGTTGCGCGTAAACTCGATTTCCATGGAAGTGGCCACTATGCGGGCGCGTCCGCGCGCGGTCAATTAGTGCACACTGGCTGCCAGCCGAAATCCCAGAGAAATTGGTCGACCGCGCAGTCTGGTGTCGATGTACGTCGACGTCAGCGACGTCTCCTATCGGTTGAAATCGTCGCGATTAGCGTTTGGAAGTTCGTTCTAGGCACCGCCGCGGGTCAGCGGACGGCTAGAACTAAGCAATCGCGCACCACAAACGGTCGTCAATTACCGCTAAACTTTTAAGGGTCAAGAGTCCGGCGCTCATGGCGCCCTGTCCTTCTTTCGGAACATCTTCAGGAACTTTGCTTCCCAATTTCCGGAGAAGAATTATGAAAGCAGGCACAGTGAAGTATTTAGCAATGTTTCTGGTCGTTTCTTTTGCGTGCTTATCGCAAACATTCGCGGTCTTACGGCCGCTGTTTCCGATCAAGTCAGAGCCGCCATCTGCACACACAGACCGTAAGCAATGAACCGGCCCGCGCGTAAAACCGACATCTGGATTTTGCCACAGGGAACGCTGGCGCTCGTTAGGCCGCTTACTCAGAGGGCGAGTGAATGGATTAGCCGGCACGCTCAAGATGATTCTCAGTGGTTTGGCCCTGCCCTCGTGATCGAACACCACTACCTCGCAAACCTACTCAACGGGATGATTCAGGATGGACTGCACGTAACGCAGTGATTTTGGAAGAACTATTGGAACATTGGTGGGAGACACTGCACCTGATCCGGCCCAACGCGAACACGCAGTTCCACTCCAAGGCCTGGCGCTACGCCTAGAGTAACACCGATGCCGGCGCCGACGCCGCACGTTTGTCCGACTTCTCGCCAGGCCATAACCAATGACGATGAACGGCGTCAGAGCTTATTCTTACTAAGCAGCGCTCGACAGTAAAGCCTCGCGCAATCTCCAACCCTGGGATTTTCGCCCTGTTCGGGCTCGCAATTCCAGAATCTGCCTCAACCTGATCAGGGCACCTTGGCCAGGATCTTCTCCATCTCGGACGCGGTGAAAGCGCGCAATGTCTGCGTCCGAATGTTGCCAAGCATATCCGCGCCCAGCAACACGCTGGCGGCCGTCTCGTCGTCCGGAGCGTCGAAGACACAGACTTGGTCATATTGGCCAAGTGTCCAATACATTTGCTTGATGGTTACTCCCGCCGACTCCACCTTGGAGCCCCAGTCCGCCACCCGTTGGGTCGTCTCCTTTGCGGCCCGAATACCCTTGTCTGTGAATTGCACCAAACTGATGTACGTCGCCATAATGTCTCCTTTAAATATTCTCGGAATCGCTTTCGGTCCGAACGAAGTAAAACGAACGCTACGGATGCCGAGTCCAAGCGTCAATTGCGCAGGAATAGGCTAATCGTCTGAATTGGGAACCTGCCCAAATAACCTTTCCGCTATCCTGAAATGGGTCAGTCCGCGTTGGGCTGCGGTTCAGGTATAAGAATCGCTCGACCAAACATTAAATTTTCGGCTAAATTACTGCAAGCATGCCAAAGCTCATTATCAACGGGACTACGTATGAACTCGTTGACGACCTGATCACGATCGGGCGCGGTCCGGACAACACAATAATCATCAACAATCCTTCGGTCTCGGCACGGCACGCGCATTTGCAGTTGGCCGGCGAAACATACCAGTTGAAAGATCTCGGTTCGACCAACGGGACACACGTTAATGGTAAGCCGGTCACCGAAACACTACTAAGCTTTGATGATCGGATCCGATTTGGCGCGACCGAAGCCCGCTTCGAGTCGGACGCGAGCGGATCGCGACCGCTCCCCCGGCTCGAGGAGATCAAAGCGAGACCGGCAGAATCGAGCTCCGCCCCTGCGGATTTTACCAATGTTTCTCCGTTCCGGCGCCAAAAAGAACAGAAGGACCCACTTCGCAATGGAATTTTTATCGGTTTGGCTGTTGTGCTTCTCATGTTTCTAGGAAGCATGATTGCCGTGCTGATGATGCACGCCCCAAGCTTTTGAGCCATTCGGAGCCCGGAAAAGCTTTCGGGCTTGAGGAATCCTTCTTATGGTAATGACGAAGCCAGTAAAATACCCGCATTCGCTAAAGAAACTTTTTCGGCATTTGACTCCGAAAAGTTTCGCGAGTTGCTCCTGTCATTCCTTCGTCTTCGTCATTCTGATTGCGTCATTTTTGAGATGACAAAAAAGCGCCTGCTACTTTTCGATATTGATGGAACTCTGATCCACTCCGGCGGCGCGGGTGTGCATGCCCTTAAATCGGCTTTCAAAGAACGTTTCGGTGTCGCTGACGATCTGCACGACATCGAAATCGCCGGCATGACAGACTCCGGCATCGTCGTCAGCATATTGAACAAACATAAAATTCCGGCGACGAACGAAAACATGAGCGCCTTCCTGGATAGCTACGTGCATTTTCTTTCGCTCGAATTGCCACGTCGCAAAGGCAAACTGCTTCCGGGCGTTCTGGAATTGCTTCGGCGCCTAAAGTCGCGGCCGCATCTCGTGCTGGCGCTTCTTACTGGCAATGTATCCCGCGGTGCGCAGCTCAAGCTCGAGCATTACGGTGTCTGGCACTTTTTTGAATTTGGCGCATTCGCCGATGATCATCGAGATCGTAACCGGCTCGGACCGTTCGCTCGCGCGCGCGCATATGAGAGACACGGCCGCGAGTTTGCCGCCTCCGAGATTGATGTAATCGGCGATACGCCGCGCGATATTGCTTGCGGTAAGGCCTTGGGCGCGCGCACGGTCGCCGTGGCGACCGGCACCTGGAGTCGCGATCGACTTGCCGAACATCATCCGGATTTTTTGATCGACGACCTTTCGAATGTGGAAAAAGTGATCGATACGCTCGGATGGTGATCCATTGACGAATGAAGGATTGAATGAAGAAGAAGGACGCTTCCCCACCCGCTCCAAAGCCGCATCGAGACCGGCCCAATGTGTTGCCACTCAAGGGCGAAATCGATCTGCACGTGTCTCCCGTAGTCACGGCATCACTCACCGCAATGATCGAGAAAAAACCGGAAAGGGTTGTGATCGATCTTTCGGATGTGACTTACATCGATAGCGCAGGCCTGGCGGCTCTTATTCAGGCGATGCAAAAAGTGGAAGCCTACGGTGGAAAGTTCTCGCTGGCCGGCTTGCAGGAGACCGTGCGCTCAATTTTCGAAATCTCGCGGCTCGATCAGGTGTTCCAGATCTTCCCGGACATGGATAGCGCGCTGGCCGCCACGTGAAACGGCCTCAAGCGTAAAACAAGCCGGACGGATCGCGCCTTTCCGGCTGCTATATGATGGGGGCTCACGCATATTGCTCAGGGCTCGGACTCATTCGTGTCTGTTGGATAATCTTCATAGTAGTCTGGTTGCTGGGAGCTGTCTCGACCAAGCGCACGGTCTACCGCGAAAGTGGTGGGGAGCGAGCCCGCTACTGGCTAGTGCTCGTGATCGGCTATTTTCTGGTGATCAAGTCAAGCGGCTTGCCACCCCCGTTCGATTGGCTCGTCGTTCCGCATACTAGATTAAGCGCCTGGGTCGGTGCCTTCTTGTGCGCCAGCGGTCTTGGGTTTGCCATCTGGGCTAGAGTAATACTCGGAAGAAACTGGAGCGGCGTGATCACGTTGAAAGAAGGACATGAACTCATTGAACGCGGGCCTTACCGCGTTGTGCGTCATCCCATTTACACAGGAATCCTTGCGATGTTTGCCGGCACCGCCATCGCGATGGGGTATTTCGGCGGATTCTTAGGCTTGCTGCTCGTGTTCGTAAGTTTCTGGCTGAAACTCAAACGCGAAGAAGATTTGATGCTAAAACATTTTCCGGACAAATACGCCGTTTATCAGCGCAGGGTAAAACGCATTATTCCGTTTCTCGTTTAGCGGCGCTGCTTAGGATCGCGAGCGTCTCGTTGATGTTTTGTGAAATGTCGAATTGCGCCGCGAGTTGGCTGTTTGTCGATCTCGCTGCGGCGCGACGCGAAGGATCGGACCAGAGTCGAATAGCATCGCGCAAAGCGAGGAGATCTCCCGCGTGATCGACAATTGATCCGTGAACACCGTTCTCGATGATTTCACTAAAACCGTTGGAACACGTCGTGATCACGGGCAAACCACAGGCGAGCGCTTCCAGACAGGCATTGGAAAATGGATCGTAAATCGTAGGCAAAATGAAAATATCCGCAGCGCAGTAAACACGCAGCATGTCCGCAACTTCACCAAGAAATTGCACCGGCTCTTCGCGCCAAAAGCGCAGGCGCCTCGTTTTGTAGAGCCTTGCATTTCCGCGACCTGCAACGAGCAACCGCATCTTGCGATTTTTGCAAAGCGCCGCTGCCTCCATAGCAAAAAGCAGCCCCTTGCGCTCCCATCCAGAGCCCGCAAATAACAGTGCGATTTGGTCTGGCTTTAAATTCAATTCCTCACGCGACTTTTCGCGAAGCTCCGGATCAAACCGGAATTTCTTCAATGGGACACCGTTGCGAATAATGTCGATTTTATCTGCTGGATAACCGTAAAGATTAGTGATTTCACCTTTGACCATTTGCGAGCCGGCAATCACGCGCTTGGTGTTGCCACCGGAAAAAAGCGATTGCTCCAAGCGTAACAGATCCTGATGCTTGGAACTGAGACTCCGGACAAATCGTTTCAGAGGCAGTTCGAACTTTCGTCTGCGCTCAAGCCAGGCGCGATGGACTCCGTCGCCAGCCCGATAAACGTCGCAGCTCCAGACACGCTCAAGACTGAACAGGACATCGAACCGAACTTGGGTGCGTATTCGTTCCAGTTCGGTGGCAAATTCGATCGGCGATTTAGACCGCAAGTGCGTGATCGACCCAAACGGCCACTCGCTGTCGGGCCAGTCATTAGTCGCTAGAAGCTGCACGTCATGTCCGGCTTCGATCACGCCACGCGCAAGGCGTTTTAAGTACGCCTCCGCGCCGCCAGTCGGCGAATAACCGCGCCGGACGAAAACGATGCTCAGGTTCTTCGGCATGCTCGGTAAGGTTATATCATTTAGTTACTTCCACCCGAATGAGAGCTACGCTTAGAGTCGAATGACGAGAGAAATCCCAACGACAAGTGCCAAAACAGCAGCGAAACCGTGGCGCATCTCTTCGTCATTCGTGCTTTGTCATTCATTCGGCATTCGACATTCGTGCTTCGCCATTAGCCAATCTTTCATCTGTTAGAAATAAGTGATGTCTTGACTCCGCTCGATAAGACATAACACGCCTCTTTACACACCTCAGGTTCGCCAGAATAGTTGTAAGCCGATGCTGGGTGAAACCCTAAACGCTCCTCAGTCATTACGTTCCGCCTCACCTGCAGTGCGTAATTTACCGAGGCATTTGCTTTATTCGATTTTTGCCCGCATCGGCGGTTCCGGTCTGGATACGGATGCATTTGAGACCCTGCGTGCATCTTATCGCGGGGGATTCCTGGGCAAAGCGATTGCTTATGATAACAGGCAGCAAGAGATTCCTGCTTCGTTAATTCATTCTTTGCGCTGGCATCCGGTGCGACTTATCTCATTTTTCGATCGGCCCTATTACTACGGCGCGAAAAAAAAGTACCTTGATTGGATCACATCGCGGCACCTCGCCACCGGCCGGTACGATCTGTTTCATAGCTGGTCGGGCGACTGTTTGCGATCGCTGCAAGTGGCCAAACAGCGCGGCATTCCCTCGATCGTTGAAATACCGACCTGGCATCGTGACGGTGGCAAAAACAAGGTCGAACGTCGAAAAGTTGCTGAATCGGCAACCACGAAACCTGGCCTTGAGAAATGGAAAACCAGACTGTTGCTCGAGCGAAAGCGTTTCATAGAAGAATACCAGCTGGCTGACCTCCTGCTTGTCTTATCAGAGAGGGCGGCTAACACCTTTCGCGTACGTGGTTTTCCGGAGGAAAAACTTTTTTACCTGCCCCGTGGGGTGGACGTGGAACGATTCAAGCCAGGAGATCGGCCCGCTAAATTTCGCGCTGTTTTTGCGGGCGCCCTGATCAAACGCAAAGGTATCCAACATGTGCTCGAGGCATGGCATCGCCTCAACCTGCCTGATGCGGAACTATGGTTGGTTGGACACGTGCACGATGAAGCGAAGCCTTTTCTTAAACAGTTCTGGCGCGATAACATCCGGGTAGTGGGATTTGCGCGCGATCCGGAGAATTATCTTAGCCAGGCCACGGTACATGTTTTTCCATCGCAATGGGAAGGGAGCGCCAAAGTGACATATGAAGCCGCGGCATGTGCGCTGCCCCAAATCACCACGCGCGAAGCAGGCGATGTGGTGCGCGATGGCGTGGAAGGAATTATCGTGAAGCCTGGCTAATGTCGATGGGATCGCAGCAGCACTCCAGCATCTGCATCGACATCCCGAAATTGTTCAGCAAATGGGCAGCGCCGCGAGACGTCGCGTAGTTGAAAATTTCACGTGGGACCATTTTCGGACGCGATTACTCGGCGCATACGAAACCGCCATGCGAATGGCTCGATAATTGTTTCACCCATGGAGTGGCGATCTCCAGATCGCCCTCGGCGGTTAGGAAACAGCCGCTCCTTGTTAAAACGGATGAAAATTCTTCTCCTGCAACTTAAGCGAATCGGCGATCTGATTCTGACAACTCCCGCGATCGCGGCTTTGCGGGAACGCTTTCCGGAAGCAGAAGTGACGATTGTTGTTTCCAGCGAATGCGCTGATCTGCTCCCAGCCATTTCAAGTGTCGATCGCATTTTGATGGCGCGGCGTAATCTGAGCGATCTCGCCGCCTTTCTCACCGTCGCAGGCAATAAGTTTGATTACTGCATCGATTTCACACGAAACGACCGCTCCGCATTTCTGGCGTTCTTGTCCGGTGCCAGGAAACGCATTGTGTCATCCCGGGTGCGCGATCAGTCCAAAAGCCGCGCCCGGCTTTACACTGATTTTGTTAATGTCCGTATGCGCGACCTGCACACAGTCGATTACAATCTGTCTCTGCTTAAACCGCTCGGCATTGAGGGTGTTTCCTCCTCGCTGCATTTGCAATTGCCCCAATCGGCACAAGAAAAAGCCGATGAGATCCGACGAAATTGGAACATCAGCAAGCCCTACATTGTTTTGCATCCCGGGTCGGCGCGCCAGGAAAAGCTTTGGGAAGCCGGCCGATGGGCGCGAGTAATCGAACGCTTCGGCCGAGACAATGATCTGGATCTCATTCTGACAAGTGGGGCATCGAAGCACGAGCAGGCGCACATCGCGGCGATTAAGAACGAGACGCGGCGACAAATCGTCGATCTTTCCGGGAAGACGGACTTGCTTACCCTCGCAGCGTTAATCGACAGGGCACGGCTCTTGGTCACAGTCGATTCTGCTCCGATGCATCTCGCGGCCAGAACACAGACACTACAAGTGATCTTGTTCGGGCCAACCAACCCCTTTCACTGGCGACCGAAGGAAAGTCTGGCACTGATTCTGCAGGGAAAATCACCTGAGCCGATCACTGTGTTTTCGCCGGCGCAGCCGCGCCTTCCGATGAGTCAAATCTCGACGGAAGCGGTGATTAGTGCTATGGATTTCCTGCTGTCGCAGCATGCGGCGGCCCGAACGTCATGAGCGGCGCAAAACCGGTTAAGAAAAAACAGTCACTCTGGCAAACGTTACGCGCGGCCTCTGGGCCGTACCGTCGGCTCCTTGGCTACATTAAACCGTACAAGGTCCGTTTTATAGTTGGCTTGCTATTGGGCTTTGCTTACGGCGGGGTCAATTCGCTTTTGCCGCTCGCCACCGCGCGGGTGACGAGCGCAATTTTCCACGGAGCCGCTCCCAATCCCATGGGCTTACGCTCCAATTTAGGAGCCCTGGATACGGGGCCGAAAATCAATTCGATCATTCTCATCTGTCTGGCCATTCCGGCGATCATGACTGTGCGCAGCCTCTGCTCCTACGGAAACACGTATTGCATGCAGTGGGTGAGCAACAAGGTCGTCACTGATATTCGGGGTCTGCTTTTCAATAAAATGGTACGCCTTTCGATGGACTTCTTTAACAAAATGCGTTCAGGCTTGTTAATCTCGCGCATTACCAACGAGACCCGCGTGGTGCAAATGGCTTTGACAGTCGTCAGCAGCGATATTTTCAAGCAACCAATCACAATTGTTGGCGCGATTACTGTGCTCTTCCTGATGGATTGGAAGTTTACTCTGGTCACGCTGATTCTTTTCCCGACCTGTTTGCTGCCGCTTCGCATCTACGGACGTCGCGCGCGAAAGGCGCTCCAAGGTCAGTTTGAAGGCATGGGCGAGATGGTCGTAACGATGCAGGAGACATTCGCTGGCATTCGCGTCATCAAGTCGTTTGCGCGCGAAGCGCACCAGGAGAAGGAGTTCAAACGCAGCAATCAACTGCAGTTCTCGCAAATGATGCGCATCATTCGATCGATGGAGGCTACCGGGCCGCTGGTCGAAACGATCGCTGCCGTCGGGATAGGCTTGGCATTGCTTTATGTTTACGCTGCGAACCTGAGTGCGGGACGATTTTTTGGACTGATCACAGGGATTTTCATTCTTTATGATCCGATCAAGACGCTTAGTAAGATTCAAATCGTGATGCAGCAATCAATCGCCGCGACAACGGCGATTTTCGCGCTCCTTGATTCGGAGTCGACTGTGCAGGACGCGCCAAACGCTGTTGCGCTGAGGTTGTCACAGGGTCTGATTGATTTTGAAAACGTGACGTTCCGTTATGCGAACACACTCACAGATGCCATTAGCAATTTGACCTTACACATTCAACCCGGCAAAACCCATGCCCTGGTGGGCGCAAGCGGCGCCGGTAAAAGCACGATTCTCTCGCTTATCCTGCGTCTATACGATCCGACTTCCGGGTCCGTAAACATCGATGGGAGCGACCTGCGCTCGGTGACGCAGAAATCGTTGCGCGAGAAGATCGGTCTCGTCACTCAGGAGACATTCCTGTTTCACGATACGATTTCTAACAATATCCGGTTCGGCCGTCTGGATGCGACGCCGGAGGAAGTTCGCGAAGCAGCGAAGGCTGCCTATGCACACGACTTCATCATGGCCCAGCCAAAGGGCTATGAGACGGTAATCGGCGACAAGGGATGCCTGCTCTCGGGCGGCCAACAACAGCGCCTCGCCATCGCGCGCGCGGTTTTGAAAAACGCCCCAATTCTTTTGCTCGATGAAGCGACTTCATCGCTCGATTCCGAGTCGGAACAACAAATTCAAAAAGCCCTGGCCAAACTGGCTACTGGCCGCACAGTAATCGCCATCGCCCACCGGCTTTCCACCGTCTTGTCAGCCGATCAGATCATAGTAATGGACGGCGGCCGCATTAAGGAGATTGGCACACACGCAGAGCTTCTTGAAAAATCCGGCTACTACCGGCGGCTGTACGATCACCAATTCAACCGTCTTCCGGAGGAAGTATCTGCCGAGCCAGCCTTTGCTATGGAGGAGTTGGTCTAGCGAGCAAGTTAAAAGAATTGCAATGTTAAGAAGGAGCACGGGAATTGCGTGTTGTGACGTTGCAGCCACCCGATTTTTTTGACCATTTAACCCTTTTAACTTCCTGCTCTGCCTTTTAAGCCATGGCGTTTAACATCGACCTGCATACACATTCTTTTTTTTCTGGAGACGGTATCTCCAGTCCGGAAGACATGATCGCAGCCGCGCGCGCCAAAGGTTTGCATGGCTTTGCTATCACCGATCACAACACATGCGATGCGGTCAATTACCTTCTCCAAAAAGGCTTGATGCGGCTGGATGGATTGCCGGTCGATGATTTTCTCATTCTCCCAGGAGTAGAAGTGACAACTGCCGATGGCCATCTTCTCTGCATCGGCGCGGAGCTTCCTTACCTGAAGGGAAAACCGGCACGCGAAGTCTGCGACATAATCCACCAGCGCGGCGGGCTCGCCATTCCTCCGCATCCGTATGACTTGTTTCGCGCAGGAATCCGTTTTTCCACTCTGGAAACGCTGCCTATTGACGCCATCGAGGTGTTCAACGCCGCGACAACTCTTCGCCGCTACAACCGTTACGCGTTCAAGTACGCGCAGATTCGGGGCTTGCCCATGACCGCGGCGAGCGACGCGCACCATGCCGCCGCCATTGGCACCGCTTACACGATCGTCAATACCGATGATTTTTCCGTGAAGGGCATCCTCGCCCAGATCCTAAAGAGCAATGAATTGAACCAAAAATATCAGACCCCGCGCGACAGCCTTCGCAAGACGTGGAACAACTGGTTACGGCTGCGACGCCGGAAAAGAATCCCGGAACTGGCTGAAAAAGACCGCAGCCACAATGGCCATTAGCTTACTGAACCAGCGGCCACTTACGGTTCAACGCTTTAACGTTTCAACGTTTTAACTCCAGTTATGCCTGCCTATATCATCGTTGAAATCGATATTGTCGATCCTGTTGGGTACGAAGAATACAAGAAGCTCGCTGGCGCGACTGTGGACAAGTACGGCGGCAAATACATCGTCCGCGGCGGTAAAGCGGAAGTTTTGGAAGGCGACTGGAAACCGAAGCGCATCGTGGTGCTCGAATTCGAATCGGCTGACCGCGCCAAGGAGTGGCTTAACTGTGAGGAATATCGCGAGCCGCGCAAGATGCGGCATCGCACAGCCAGGACAAGCATGATCCTGGTCGAAGGGCACGCCGCGCCCTAGCCCCGCGGGAAGGCCGTCCTTGTAGCCGGGATCGGCGATCCTGGTCAGGATCTTTCCCGTTGGAGATTCCGATTGACGTTGGCCGGAAGGCTCTGCCAGTCTCAGCAGGTATGCGACTGCTAGTTGAAATAGTAATTGTTGCCACCGTGATTTATCTTGGCTGGAATAGGCCTTTCAAAGAATGGGCTGCTCAAGGGACCGCGATGGCCACGTCTAGAATTCATGCACCAGCATGGGAGGACCATTCGGCTACGCCAATGCCAGCACCAGCAAGAAGAAACCCGCGGTAATAGCGACGCGCATCTCTCCCAAGCGGCGGTGACGCGGCGAGGGTGGAGCAGCTATCAACTATTCGGCTATAGACTCTCCGATTACTCAATTACTTCTTCAAGCTGTGTTCCGAGCACGTCCACGCTTCCATCGGGATTAAGATCCCGGCCAAGCGCAATGTGCAGCCAGTACCGTTTCTCGCCCTCCACGGTGAATTTGTTTGCTTCCGTAATGGTAGTGGCGTCCGGCGCGTATCGCCCGGTTTGAGCGATAAGATCGATCAAGAGGTTCCAAGTACGAGTTTGTCCTATCTCAGCCGATGCCCGCGTGATGGTCTCCTTCTCCTCTTCAGATGAACCGATTTGCCCGCCAGCCACGCCAGCAAGGCGAGCGACATCAGCCCGGGTCAACGCCGGACGGGCAGTGGTTTCAGTGACGATTGCCTGCGCTGCGTTCATAGCTGCTGTCTGGCCAACGTAGTTAGTTTGGTCCTTCGATAGTGCGCCTTTAATTATTGTAGCCAGCACGGGAGCGTTCTTGGTGTTCAGGTTAACGATCCCCGCTCGAGGATATGAGCTGCTGACCGGATTGTAACCAAAGAAATCGAGCACCGGAGCGTCTGAGCTCGTCGACCGAAAGTCGAGGGTCGGCTGGCTTGTATCCGAGGTCACAATACCATAGCCGAATTCTCCTACACTAGTGAAGGCATGATTAATCACTATTGGGTTGCCAACCGGGTCTGGCGCACCGTACAGGCCGGTGAGGCTGATTGCCGTTGCTATTGTATGGAACGTCACTGGTCTCCATACCATAGGCGAACGTATTTGGAGCATATTCGATAATCGTCGTATGAGTTTGCCATCTCTTATCGTTACCTGTCAGGGTTGTATCAAGGTCGTCGTTGTCGGAGTCGTATTGATCGATAAGTGATGCCGCTATGGCAAATGTCTTCGCAAGGCGCTGTGGATCGGCATCACCGCCTCCCGCACACTGAAGCCGAAAGAGAGCATAGCCGAGAATCTGAAAAGCGTCGTTTTGTTTGTTTCCACCCCTGAAACACGGGATTTTGCCGTTCGCATTGGGATTAGGGTCGTGTTGTGGCCCGTTATGCGCGATGTATCTCCAGTGACCTGGTTGCGGGTTGCCGTTCGGATCCGGAGGCAGCGCACTTGACTTTATCCAAAGGAGCCCAAACAAATTGACGATATCTTCCTGTGTGCCGCAAAGATGGCCTCGGCCTTTACCTTTACCTTGCCCTTTATGACGCCCATGGTTGGTGCAGTTATCCGGGTTTGGTTTCACTAGATCAAGGTTATCCAAGCAAAAACGGCTTTCACTTAGATTATCCCCCAAGTACGGCCAATCGGGTGCCGGCTTATTACGCTCCCGGGAAAAAGTTCCCATGTACTGGAGCACATTCTGGCTGAAGTCGAGCGAACTCCGAAGCTTTAACAATTGCTGCCGAGTCATGAAAGCTTGGTCAGTCCTAGAGTTGAAAACATCTGTCGCAACTGAGCTAAAAGGGTAACTCGCGATAGGAACAGGTTGCTGGCTAATGTCAAACGTAAATGGTGGATCACCAAAATCGAGCAAATGACTCGCGTAGTTATTCTGTTTCGGGCAGTCAGCTGTAAAAGTAAAACTACCGAAACCGGCGCCGGGCCCTTGTGTAGTCGCGTAATTACGCCAGCCTACGATGTTATTGATTTGCGCTTGCGTTAAAAACGTTGTCGGCGCGGCTGGCAATGCTGTCAGGTCAGCAAAGGCCACGATTCCTTTTCGTCCAACGTTCGTCAGCCACGGAGTCGGACTCGGATTAGGGCATCCGGAAGACGTATCCGGCCAGTTGGGAGAACCTGCCAGATTCATATCGAGCAACCCTCCCTCATCGTACACTGCGAAAGCATACCTTCCTATCACAGCTGCGGGAGCAGGCGCCTGGATCAGGGCCCTGAGGGGTTACCAGCACCCAATCCGGCGCGATAAACGTTGGCGTGGGCGAAGGGTTCACGTTAGTATCACTTGGGTTCCCCCTCGGAACCAAATAATGGCTGTTCCAGCGAGCCGTGTTGATCGAGCGCCCATTTGCGGAGATAGCGCCAGAACTCACACTCGAGGTTCGATTGGTCGGGTCTCCTGAAAAACTGCGTCTGATTAGATTTGGAATCGACGCGTCTCCATACCGCATCGGCTGGATGTTGGCTACAGTCACTATGGGGTTGTTAAGTACCTCGTGCTTGAAATCGTTGACCACAATATCAAGCGCGCTGCGGGCCAGCAGATCACTCGAAATATCGTTATAGCTGGAATGGGCAAGCTGCCTCTCAGTGCTTGCACGGTCGAAATAAGCCAGAACCAAGCCGGTCAAAAGCACAACAAATGCAAGAACAATCATCAGAGCAGCACCCCTGGACGAGCGCCCGTAGGAATGACACAGAGTTTTCATGGAATCGGTGTCACAGTCGGTATCGGACTAGATACCGGCGTGGGGGCGGCTAGGAGCGTAGGCGGGGAAAGATAGAAATAACGCTCGTACAGTCGAATTCCGGAAAGCGCTGGGCGAGGTAAACTTGTATTTCCATCCAGAGTGCTCTGCCAGTTCGCAATCAGAGCTCCGGGAACCTGCCCATTGTAGTCCGCTAACACTTGTATCAAGGTTGTAATATTCGAATTGCTTAGGAGCGCTTTGCTCTTGGAGTCAATCGCAGCAATATCCACAATGATCGCCGCGACATCCTGCATTCCACTGACGCTAGTATGCCCGGACGTCGCATCCCACGGGGTCGTAGATAAATTCCCCTTTTTGAGAAGATAGTAATATTCGAATCGAAAGGACTGTGCGCCGATGATCTCGTAGTCTCCGTCAGCCGCGCTTGTACTAACTGCCGAAGGCCAATTTGAGCTAATGGTCTGCGGTAGAAACAGGACTGGTATCCAACTTGATGAGACTCCATTCCAAGCGAGACCTTTAGCCAGCCTCTCCGTTCTATTGTAGGAGACCGAAGTGCTGTCTGAGTTTACCCGATAGCTGACGAGTGAGACCGAGCTCTTTCCCGTGTAGGATGGTGCCGGCGAAGGCGACGTAGCAAAATAGCCGGGCAATGCACTATAGAACGTTACCTGGTCATTGCCACTCTGTGGGGATGACGGAGATTTCAAATAGTAATCGACATCAGCGCGTTTCACCATTTCTGCGAAATCGACGGCTATTCGATCTAACAGTTGCCGTGCCTGTGAGTCCGCGTCCATTTGCTTATGACCAAGAATGGTAATGGTTGCTGCGCTGTTAAGAAGCTGTGTGAAAAGCAGAACAAGCAGCACCAGCACGCCGACGGTGATCAGGAGTTCAGCCAACGTAAATCCGCCCCTGCAGCCACGCCTCTGCGATCCGTTCCGACAAGACCTCTTCCGAAAGAGACGGCCCATAGGGCCGTGGCTACAAGACACGCGCACCGATTGAACATGTGCAGCCGACACGGTTACCTCCACAAGAGAGTTGTCCCGCTCGGTTATGATCTCCTGGCGCATACGCTAATTCCTGTCGAACGCGGCGAACATCTTCACAGAGCCGCCTGGCCTGGTTGCTGCGGGATCAACCGGTGCCGGCCAAGTCACCTTTAGGTCGGCATAACGTAGTCCAGCAGAGCCGCTCCACGTTACTTTCAATCGGTACCGGGAGCTGGCACCTAACGAAGTCGAAGCCTGCCCGGCGCTGTCGAAGTATAGTGTTTGATCGGTTCCCAACGTAATTGCGAACTGTGACGATGTCTCCGTGCCTTTCGGCATGGCTCGCAAATCGGCGACGACCGCAGCGATGAGACTAGTAGCGGCCACCTGAGAAGTCGCATTGCGATTTGTTTGAACCCCCACTGGCATCAGACCGAAAACGGCAACCAAACAAAAGGCCGCGATACTGATGGCGAGGGTCAATTCGGCGACGGAAAACCCACCAGTTTTGCTCTCTCCGCACCTCATGGCTGGTAGATGCGGATTGCACCACTTGTGGGCGCAAGTTGTATCACTGCGTGATTTCCCGCGTCCTGATTCGTTGGCACCGGGGGGACGACGGTCTCGTGGGTTGGTTGGAAGTCGATTTCCATCACACGGGCAACTTCGTCCGCATTCGTTGAAGTCGCGATGCGGGCGACGCCAATTGGATCGAAGTAGATTCCTTTGTTAAAGCGGTATTGATAATCAGAATTCAATGGTGATCCCAAAGGCCACGTGAATGGAGTCACGGTAGCGGAGGCTGCATTGCCAAGCGTGTAGGTAGCGCTGGTAGGCTGATATCGCGCCAAGTTTGAATTTGGATGTTCTGTTGGGGTCCAGGATGGAAAATCCACAAGGAAATGCAGGTTCTCGTATCTCTGCAGTTTTCCGATGGCCACCAGGTGCGCGCCGCGATATTCCGGCTTGCTCGGATCGGCATAGTTCGACTGCCAATCGGACCCCTGATTACTTGTGGCATATTGAAAATGCCGCATTCCATCCTTTGAAGCAACGACTGCTAGTGCAACTCTTCCATAGGGCGTAGGCCCAGTCGTACCTGGGGGCTAACAGCAGGATCGACGGAGGAATCCACCTCAGCAAAACCAACAAAGACATACTTGTGGTTTGCTTTTGCGTACACCCGCGCGTTTTCGAGGACTCCTTTTACTCCATAAATCGCGCTGGTAACGTCAGTCCCACTTCTTATTGTCGTGAACGCGGGAACGATTAACACCAGCAGTATGCCGATGATGCCGACGACTATGAGCAGTTCGAGCAAAGTAAAAGCGCTGACGCGCTCACGTTGTTTCAGCAGCGTAAAGCCGCGAGAGCAGCCACGCTCCGTAGACGTCGGAGAAAACGATCGTTCATCGCATCCGGCACGGCCCCCTAAACAGAAGAACATTCCTGCCATCCGTGATGTGACCACGCTGAACACGCTGCGCACGCCGGGAGCGACTGCGCCTGCGCTGCACGCGCAGCGGCCACTTCGCGCAACGAAGTCTCGAGTCATACCACTGCGCATTATGCGCGTGTAGGATGTGGCCTTACAAGCTCAATTTTCGGCGAGCCGAGACTTGTCCCCGCCGCGTTGAGGATCGTTCCCGGGGGAGGGGACCCTAAGACTCGTTCCGGCGATCCCAAGAGGCGTCTGGGCCGATCGAGAGACCCCCTCCAGGGGCTCCGGGGATGGCCCCCGGCGACCCTGAACCCTCTCGGGCAATAGCCAGAGTCGTTCAAGCGACGCCGAGGCTCGTTCGGCGGATGCCGAAAACTTAACCCGACCACGACGAGATAACGTCCGGGCGAATCGAGATCCCATCCCCGCCACGGCGGGAGAGTTCCCTACGACTGAAATTTGGCGGGGCGTGCGCCGAATGGCCCCGTCACTCGTTCACGACCTCGATCTGGTTGTCGAGCACTTGGCCCGATAAAGCGATCAATCGCCACATGTACCGAGTGCGCTTTTTGCTTTCGACATTTGACCTACGGGATTGACGTCTGCAGGCGAAAAAGGGAAACTGTTCTCCGAGCGCGAACATGAGTGTCCATGAGATAATCGCAGAATTGCCAAAGCTATCGGAAGAGGAGCGCGAATTAATCTTGCGGAAACTGGTCAAGTTGGAGGAACCTTTTGAACCGACGCCGGCGATGGAAGATGCCATACGCGAGGGTCTGCGCTCAGTGCGCGAAGAGAAGACTTATTCCGCTGCAGAAGTTCGCGCCCGGATCGCTGCATGGACTGCGCGGTAATTTATTCGCGAGCCGCTCTGGCAGACTTGCAGGAAATCACGGAACTCATCGCCAAAGATAACGCTGAAGTTGCAACAAGATTCGCGAACCAGATTTCACCAAGAGATTATCAGGTAGCTCAACAGGGCGGCGGAGATTGCTTGGACGCATAAGGGCGGATAGATTGATAGCATGAGCCTTGCAGAGATTAAAAGCGCCGTGCGTGAGCTTTCGCCAAAAGAACTGGCGGAACTGGCTGTGTTCGTTTCAGAACGAGACAACGCGGCGTGGGACGAGCAGATTGAGCAGGATGCAGCATCAGGCAAGCTGGACTTCCTGTTTCAAGAAGCCAACAACGAGCGACAAGCTGGCAAATTGCGTGATTGGCCAGAGGACGAGTGAAATCGAAATGCACGGGCCGCTTTTGAAGGCTCTACCACGGACTACCGGCGCATGTTCAGGCACACGCGAGAAGGAGCTACGAGCTTTGGAAGCACGATCACAGTCATCCATCTCTCGACTTCAAAAAGCTTAAGGGCGGCACGAGCAACCGTTTCTCAATTCGCATAGGCGATCATCACCGTGCAGTCGGTCGGCTGATGGGCGACGTCGTTGAATGGGTATGGATTGGTAGCCACGAAGACTACAATAAACTTGTCTAATATAAGTGTGTATAAAGTCCCGCTCTGGCTTAGGCTTGCAACCGTGGAGCCTTTAGCAAAAGGCGGGTCAACTCTCAACTACATGTCCGCTGCGTGCTCGCGAAAACTTTCGGAGTAGCCAGAAGCGAAGGCGGATCAGCTATCAGCTTATTCGTTTACGACCTCGATCTGCTTGTCGATGACCTGTCCGGTGAACCGATCGGCGTCGGCGTGATCATGCTCGCCCCGTATCTGATTTTCTATCGCTTCGAAAAACCAGCTAGACAAGTGGAGATGTTACGTTTTTGGCATGCAGCGAGAAATCCGCTTAGCTTGGAGTTATAAGGCTACTTCACTGAGGTAGCACCGTACTTCCGCTGGCGAAACCGAGCGTTAATTGAAATAAATATGTTTTTATTGCTCGGCCACTGGAGGGCTGATCTCCCTGATAGGGCTTTCCGCCTTGCATTGAATTCGACGCGGACGAGGCCGGCATTTCATTTGCCGAAAACTCCGGCAAACCACCCTTTTCTCTGGGTCTTCAAAGCTTGCTGGAACCGCTCCTTCACAAACTTGGGGTCCCTCGCGTGAGTCAGCGCGTCCATGAGACTGATGCGGTCAGCCAGAAGCAACTCGATAAGACTATCGTCCACGGTATGCATGCCGTCCGGACCTCCGATTTGAATCAGTCCTGGGATTTGCGCAAGACGCCCGTCTCGGATACACGCCTCGATTCCCGAGTTCACTGTTAACAATTCCGTGGCCAAAACCAGGCCTGCCTGGCCGCTTCGCGGCAGGAGATACTGGCACACAACTCCCAACAGCGACCACGCAAGTTGGGCACCGACGAACTGCTGGCCCTCCTTTGGAAAGGCATCAAGAATGCGCCCAATAGCCGTTGGCGCATCGTTCGTGTGCATGGTTCCAATCACAAGGTGCCCCGTTTCCGCCGCCGTAAGCGTAGTTTGGATTGTGTCCGTGTCCCGCAACTCGCCGACAAGAATGACGTCCGCATCCTGTCTCAACGCGTTCTTGAGCGCTAACGCGAAGCTCTGCGCGTCGGAACCAACCTCGCGCTGGTTCACCAGGCTTCGCCCTTGCGAATGAACAAATTCGATCGGGTCCTCAATACTGACGATGTTGACAGAACGCCGTCGGGCTATCGTCTGGGCCATGCTCGCCAGCGTTGTGCTCTTGCCTTCACCGCTCGCGCCAGTCACCAACACCAGGCCGGTGCTCTCGTCACACCAGCGGTCCACCACAGGAGAGTGTCCCAACGACTTTAGATCGCCGACCTCAGAAGGAATACGCCGGAAATTGGCCTCAATTGCACCTGACACATAGCACGCATTTCCGCGAAAGCGCCCGACATCATCGAACCTGCAACGCGAAGTCAAGTCTGCCACTCGTTTTCCAGCTTCGCCCGCTGTCCCTCCTTCAAGGTATCGATCACGAGTCTCCTTGTATCCTCCGCAGATAGCGCCTCTTCCGACAGCGGCTGGATGACACCAGCGACCCGCATCATCGGTGGCGCACCGGCAGTCAAATGAAGATCAGAAGCCCCTTGCTGGGCGGCAAGGAGCAGAAAATCGATCAAGTCACGTTTGTTCATAAGGATTCACATGGTCCGGAGGACCCCTCTAGCCGATTCCCCTCATGGCGCGACGAAGCTCGGATTCATTGCTGACCGACGCCATGGCGGTCGCTTCCGTGATGATCTTGGCCTGAAGAGCTTTGATCGTCGATTGCAAAAATGAAACCGCGGCAGGGTCCGATCCGCGCGCGATATACTGATCAATGTTCTGCAACTCTCGTCTCGCGATCCAGTCGCGCATGGCACCGGCATTTTCGACGTGTTCCACTAGCAAATGCAAACCTCCGTCAGCAGATTCAACCAGCTTCTGGCAGAGGACACCAGAAAGTTGGTTTGCCAGAAGGTTCGTACCATGCTTCGCGTCTTCAGCCGGGAAAAGATTCAAATAGCGCTCCATCGTATCGGCAACCTTCTCCGAATGCATGGTCGAAAGAACGAGATGTCCGGTTTCCGAAGCTTGGAGGGCCGTCAAGGCCGTCTCGTAATCCCGGATCTCGCCAACAAAAATGACATCCGGCGCCTGACGAAGCGCGCTCCGCAACCCGGTCGCAAAAGTGCCGGTGTCACGTCCAACTTGTCGCTGGGTAAAATGACAACGAACACTGGTGAACTGATACTCGACGGGGTCCTCGATCGTCACTATATGCCGCACCAGGTTCTCGTTCATCCATTGAAGGAGGGACGCGATGGTGGTGGATTTCCCTGAGCCGGTTGGTCCCGTCAGAAGAATCAGGCCGTGCGCGCGAGCGCCCCAACGGGTGAGGAGCCACTCAGGCGCTCCCAGCGCTTTCAAACCGGGCATGCTGGTCTTGATACGTCGCAGGACTGCACCGAGGCGGCCCATGGTGCGGTGTAGGTTTACGCGGTAGCGTGTATGCGTGCGCGAGATGAAGCCGCTGTCGCGATCCATGTCGCCCTCGCCCTGCACGTTCGCGCCACAGGTCTGCCAGAAGGCGGTCATTTGCGTGAGCGACATCGGCTCCTCGCCGAACACAATGATTTGTTCATTGATCTTAAGCCGCGGTATCTCGTTCTCCTGAAGGAAGACGTCACTCGCCTGCTGCTGCTCTGCGGCGTCGAGAATGCTGTCGATGTTTTGCGGCATGGCTTTCCCATCTTCTACCACGCGCGGATACGTGGCAAGCGTTGCTTACTGATCTGCAAGCTGCGCAAAAGGTGTTATTGCTCGCTTGCTGCGGGAAGTAGCCCTTTCATCCCTAGCCCGCCAAAGGCAGAACTACTCAGTCACTTCCTCTAGCTGCGTGCCGAGGACACCCACCTGACATCCTCCTGTGCCGCCAGATTGGCAGGGAGTTCCATTGGCCTGAATAAGGTCGCGGCCCAGCGAAATGTGGAGCCAGTATCGCTTTTCGCCTTCGACGACAAAGTTACCGGCGGTTAGATCTGGGGCATTTGGTTTATATTTTCCAGTTTGGGCGATTACGTCGATCATCAGGTTCCAGGTTCGCGCTTGACCGGCCTCTGCCAGCGCGCGCGCGATCGTCTGCTTTGCTTCGTCCGAAGCTCCGAGAGTACCAGGCAGTGCGGCAGCGGCTGCCGCGGCCAGCCGGGCAACATCTGCACGGTTTACGGCAGCACCACCGGCCGCAGTAGTTGCTTGAACAATGGCTTGCCCCGCGGCGAGGGCGTCGTTTTGGGAAACTAGAGTGGTCGGCGGGGCCGGCACTGGTGGCGGAATTTCGGCGCCGGGATCATGTAACCACGCCCCGCGGATAATTGAGGCGAGAACAGGGCCATTTCTCGTGTTAAGATTCACTATGCCCGCACGGGTACTTGCCGTGTTATAAGTAAAGAAATCAAGCAATGGCTTATCATGACTTGTCGAAGACGCGAAATCCAGGGTATTGACTGGGCGTAGTAGAACCCGGGTTATAGGCGTAACCAAACTCGCCGACATTTTCAAAACGCCTGTTGAGAAGCACGTAGCCTAACGGCACAGGCGGCGGATACGGGCAATATAGCCCCGGTCGCGCGGCATTTAAAATAGGATCGTCGAACGACATGCCTTCTATCCCGTAGACGTAGTCTGAGGGGTGGCCGTTGCCGACGGGGTCGATGACCGTAATAGTGTTGCCAAAATTGCCGTTGTTCGGAGGGTTGGGGTCCGGATCATACAAATCATCGGTGTCGTATTGATCGATCATCGCCGCTCCGACGGTGAACGTGTTACGCACGTGATTGGGATCGACAAAGCCGCCATTCGCTTGGTTCATTGCATAGTCGATGATCTGGAAAAAGTCGGGGTTGGCTGACCACTGGCTGAGGTTGTGGATATATTTCCAATGACCGTAATAGTTGGGATCAGTCAGGCGAGTACCGAGTGTAAAGTTTCCGTTTACCCAGATCAAGCCAAATAGCTGGGCGAACAGGGTATGCCTCTGCAAGCCGTAGGCGTGACCCTGACCGTGGTTACCGGGATGAACAATCCAGGCATCCGGTATCGCTAGGGCCAGGTTATTCATGTCCCACCTTGCGGCTAATGTCTGGGGCCAATCGGGCGCCGGCTGGTTCTGTTCGCGGGAAAACGTCCCGAGGTACTGGAGCAGGCTCTGGCTGAATCCAATCGTTCTTTGAAGCTTTATCAATTCCTGCCGGCTCATCACGCCTTGGTCTGTCCGGTTGTTTGCGACCCCTGTTGACACTGTGGTGAAAGGTGTAGCGAAAGGCAGCGCAGCCCCGAGGAAATATCTGGCATAAGTATCTGGTGCGGGCGAAGGAAATGAAGGGTTATTGAAAGAGGCACCAGTCTGTTGCGTCGTGGCATAGTTTCGCCAGCCCATGATCTCATTGATCTGAGCAGTGCTAGGAAAGCCACCCATGCTGCCGACTGGCGTTGTCGGAGTTATCGCGGTCGGAGTCGATGGAAGAGTCGTGACGTCGGCGAACGCGACAGTACCTTTTCTTGCCAGGTTTACCGGCCACGGAGTCGAGCCAGGCGATGGGAATCCGTTGATCGTCAGGTTCAAGGTTCCGGCTGACCAGGGCCACACTGGTTGGATGCGGTGAGCTAGTGATAGTGAACGATCCAGGGCTAGTCGGGATGCCGGAGATTATTCCGGTGACTTGGATTTATAGATAAGCCGTGGGGCAGAAAGTTTGCACCGAAGCTCGTCGGATTATGGTTTGCATGATACGGTCCACAGGAGAACGGGCTTCCTGTGCTTCCAGATGCGGGGGTTTTCGACGGACGGGTGTAATGTCTGGGGCCTGACAGGCAGCCAGCATAATTTCGCTCTCTTCCAAAGGATGCTTCGCAGCCGGCCTTCGAATAGGCCGAATAGGCCGACTCAGGCTCGCATAGGTGGGGACTCCGCCAAGGTTGATATCGATCAACCCGCCTTCGTCATACACCGCAAAGGCATACCTACCGATCACCGCACTTGGCGCGGGCGCGGAGTTCGGTCCCTGAGCAGTTACCAACACCCAATCTGGCGCGGTGAAATCGGCCACAGGGGTTGAATCGATGCCAGTCGAGCTGGCTGGAGGGATTAAGTAATGGCTGTTCCAGCGAGCCAAACTGATTGAACGGCCATTGGCAGAGGCAGCGGTCGAACTAACAGTCGAAGCCCTGCTCGCTCGCATCATTTCGAGAGCTGTAGCGAATCAGATTCGGATTGTCGGTAGGAATCCCCGCCGGGTAGCGCGCTGGCTGAATGTTGCTTGGGGTTACCGTCTGGTTATTGGCGATTTCCTGCTTAAGATCGCTGACCGTGATGTCGAGCGCGCTACGGGCTAGCAGATCAGCACTGGTGTCGTTAAAGCTCGACTGGGCAAGCTGCCGGTCCGTGGTAGTGCGCGAGAAATGTGCGACGGCCAAGGCAGTAACAAGCACAACAAAGGCGAGAACAATGATGAGCGCAGCGCCTTTGGATGCGCCGTCAGGAGAATGAAGGAACTTTTTCATACGGTAAGGAGGGTTTACTGGGACAGATAAAAATAACGTTCGTATAGCCGAATATCGGAAATTGCCGGGCGCGGAAGCTCGCATTTGCGTCAACCGTGCTCTGCCAGTATCCGACTAATCGTTTGGAAAGGTTAAGAGGCGAAATGATCATAGAGTGGGCGGGGAGAGATAAAAAAAGCGCTCGTACAGTCGAACACCGGAAAGTGCTGGCCGCGGTAAGGTCGTATTCGCATTAAGTGTGTTCTGCCAGTTGTTACGTAACTGGCCAGGAACCATGTTGGCAGTGTAATCAGACAATTGCCCCGCCAGCGACGTAATTTGCGTGTTGGTAAGAAGCACTTTGCTCTTGGAATCGATCGTCGCAATGTCTACAATAAATGCGGCGATTCCCGAGATATTGCCTGGTGGCGTGATCGAAAGACTACCGTTCGTGAGCATGTAACAATATTCAAACCGGAAGACCTGCGGCCCGATCGTTTCGTAGGCGCTGTCAAACGTCGAACTGGTCGTCGCAGCCGGCCAAGTCCCTAAAGGTGATGCTACCGATACACCTATCGTAAGCGGCATAAAAACAACCGGAGTGTACGGTACGCCCCGCAGGCGACGCCGTTCCAGATCAGGCCTTTACCCATCGCTCCATCTTATTATAGAAAGGCATCCGAGTTGCTGAATTTATCCGGTAAGCAACGAGCGAGACCGGGCTTTGCAAACCGGTCGGTGGATAGTAGCCTGGAACAGCGCTATAAAATGCTATCTGATCGTTTCCAGCCATCGCACCTCCGACTGAGTTTGGCGCAGTCGTCCCTTTGGCGAAGAAGTCAAGGTCGCTTCGTTTCACCAACTGTGCGAAATCGATGGCCATTCGATCAAGGAGCTGTCGTGCTTGCGAGTCGGCGTCCATTTGTTTGTGGCCCAGCGTGGTGATGCTTGCTGCGCTGTTAAGAAGCTGTGTGAAAAGCAAAACAAGCAGCGCGAGTACGCCGACGGTGACCAGGAGTTCGGCCAACGTAAAGCCGCGGGAGCGGCCACGTGGTTTCAGCGTGAAGCCGGCTATGCGGCGATGTGGTGGCAGGCGGATCGCCTGCCACGACGAAGCCTCGCCTAGTCGGGTCGCCTGCGCGCGCATAAAACTCGCAGCCGGCCCGCCTTCGCCAAGCTTCGGCGCGGCAAGCACGGCTGCCTCTACAGGACTGATCTTGCGATTAACCATTGCGCTAGTTCCTGTCGAAGGCAGCACACATTTCTATCGATCCGCTAGGTGTAGTTGTCGCAGGATCGACCGGCGCTGGCCAGGTGACTCTAACATCGGCATAAGTGGAACTGTGTGTCGCAGGACCATTTGGAGGAAAGGTGACAGTCAGTCGATATCGCGAGGACGGCTGCATTGTTGTTGAAAATGTCCCGTCCTGAGCAAAGAAGACCGGGGCAAGGTCGTCGACACAGTGACGGGGTTTTGCGGTATTGGAATCTGATATTGCACCGATGTGGTAGCTCCACCGGGCGGAGTGGTTAGAGGCGTCGCTCGCAGATCAGCAACTACGGCAGCCATTATGTTAGTGGCAGCGGTTTGAGACGTCGCGTTGCGATTTGTTTGCACCCCGATGGGGATGAGACCGAAGACGGCAATTAAGCAGAAGGCGGCGATACCAAGAGCGAAGGTCACCTCGACAAGCGAAAATGCGGAACTGGATCGCTTTTTCACCGTTGGTAAATCTTTACGTTGCCACCAACTCCAGTAAACTGAACAGCTATGACGTTCGCAGGAGTGGAAGCAGGAACGCTTGCTCCGTGGGTCGGCTCAATCCCGACTTCAGCGACTGTAGCCAGAGTGTAATTGCTATTATCAATGACGCCTTCGCCGCGAGGACTGAATTGAATGATCTTTGCAAACGGATACTGTGTGGCGCCGCCTAACGGATATTGGAAGCGAAGAGACGGATTTGGAGGAGCAACAGCAGTGGCAGGATCGCTACCATCGTTGCCGATTCTCGCGGTTAGGTCGTTCGAAGGAGATCCAGGCGTCGGTCGCGTACTGAACGTATCAGGAGGGGGAGTCGCGGCTGGATCCGGAAATGTTTTTAGATGCAGGTTGTCGATCTTGGTGAGTTTGCCTACCTGGAACAGGCTAGCAGGCGCAAGCGTGACAACACTAGTTAATGGTGCCGTGTAGAGCATGGTGCCGTCCTTAGACGCGACGATCGACATCACAATTCGTCCGATTCCTGGTGTAGCTGGGTTGGTTGACGACTGGGAGACATCTTCCTCATAAAACCCGACCCAAGTGTAGGTGTTGTTTGCCTCCGCATAGGTACGAGCGGTATCGAGCGCGCCTTTAATCGTGTACGCGGCGCTGGTCACGTCTCCGGCGCTTTTGATGGTTGTGAACGCTGGAGCGAGTAACACCAGCAAGATGGCGATGATCCCGACGACGATCAATAGTTCGAGACAGCGTAAAGCCTGCTCGAACTGAGTTGAGAGTTGATTGTTGAAGGTTGATTGTCGGTTTGCCTTCGCACGAGGCTACGGCGTGGCAAGCATGACCATTGATTGGAGCCCCTTGTAGCGGCAGGCGTGCCGCCTGCGTCTCAGCACTCAGAAGTCGTGGGCCAGAAGTCGTAGATCCGAGAGGGCGGCTGACCCGTTCGACGGGATCAGGGCAGGCTCCGCGGCAGGCACAACGCCGTTCGCTGGCTTGCTGGGGAAACATGGGAGTGAAGGAGGAACGCGGATTATAGCAGAGCCCCGCCTTTGCGCAAGCCGCCTCGATTCAAGGCTACGGTCAGGCAAGCAGGGTCGCTGCTTACAGCAAGGGCGGAACCCGGCGCGTGGCGACAACGCCGGTTCAAATCATCGACGATAAGGGAAACGTACGCTGACTTGGTTCATCTACTTTTCTTTCGCCGGCAACTTTGAGGCATGGCTGGCAAGCAAGCGCCAGCGGCCGCCGTCTTTGACGAACGTATCCGTGAATTGGAACACCGAATCGAAAGGTTTGCCACCGGAGATTCCTTTTGTGTGCGTCTTGCCAGTGACGACTGCGGCGTCGCCATGGACGCGCGCGTTCATATCGTAATTCTCGAAGATTTCATATTTCGGATCGTTCTTTTTCGCCTCGGCAATGTCGTCGGCGCGCGTGGTGACTTTGCCCGTTGAATTGGTCAGGGTGTAATCTTCCATCACACCCTGTGCGATCGCGTCGGCTTCGCCCCTCTGATACGCCATGGCCAGGTCGCGCTCTGTCTGGAGGACTGCATTCGCCTCGTCGCTCTCTTGCGCCAACATTAATGACAAACTCGCCAGAAAAGATAATGCAAAAACGGGAGTGATTTTCATAAGAGTTAATTTGATAAATGCTATTCATCACCTGTCAGTTAGCGATTCGAAAAGGCAAACCGTTACGCGGCTCGAGTATTGTCAGCCCATGATTCGCAGGCAGCACGAGCCGTTGAACTCGACGGTTTAAAGCCGTCGAGTCTTGACTTGCCGCGAGAACAGATGCCAGTTCACTGGCCGATCAACGGGCAGCGGCCGTGATTTTTGTCCGCTCTGCCTTTTCGGAGGGCGCCTACATCGGGGACGATGCAACGCTGAAGATCTTGTGCGCGGAAGTGTTTCGCTCAGTTGGACAATGCGAAGCAGTTGCGGATACATCGCGTGATCACGATTAGCTCGATAAAAACGGTGATAGCCATTTGACCAGCTGGTGAGGAGACCAATCGCGCTGAGCTTACGCAGCTCGTCTTGAACAGTGTGAAGGGCGAGCCCGCTCATATTCATCAGCTGACGCACGTAACGCTCCTTCGGCGGCGTGGTGAAGAACAAGCGCAACAACTTGGCTCTCACCTCGGGAAACAAAACATCCAACACCATGACGCTCGGTTTTCAACACACTTCAGTTTAGACTTGACGGCTTAAAGCCGTCAAGTCTAAACGCGCGATTCCGGAGGGTTTGCGTCGTGAGCTAAAAGAACGTGCCGAAGAGCACCACCGCAGGTTGAACCGCGAAATTCTTGCGGCTCTTCGGAGTGCAACCAATCAGAGTCTTCGTTTTGAACCAGGTGCATTGATCCGAGAGGCGCGCAGTCGCAAAAAATTCAGGCGTCCGGGTAGTCCCGCCGAGATCAAAGCCTAGATCCAACGTGACTGGCCGCGATCGTTGTCGATACAAATATTATCTGCAAGAGTAACTCTTCTACATGATCGCCGCGGGCATTCGTTCGCCGTTGCTGAGAGCAAGCTTGTCGCTACAGTGACGGACTTATGCCATATAAAGATGTCGCTCCACCCGCCGGTGAAAAAATTACCAGAACGGATACACTGAATGTGCCGGATCAACCGATCATTCCGTTTATCCGCGGAGACGGAACCGGGCCGGACATCTGGGCGGCGAGTGTGCGCGTGTTCGACGCTGCGGTCGAAAAAGCCTACGGCGGCAGAAAAAAGATCTCGTGGTTCGAGGTTTTCGCCGGCCAGGCAGCAAAGGACAAATTCGGTGAATGGCTGCCGGAGGATACAGTAGAAGCGTTCCGCGAATATCACGTGGGAATCAAAGGTCCGCTGACCACGCCTGTGGGCGGCGGCATTCGTTCCCTCAACGTCGCGTTACGGCAGCTCCTCGATCTTTTCGTGTGCCTGCGACCGGTGCAGTACTTCAAAGGCGTCCCCTCGCCCCTTAAGCATCCGGAAAAAGTTAACATGGTCATCTTCCGCGAAAACACGGAGGACATCTACGCAGGCATCGAATTCGCCGCCGGCACGCCGGATGCGCAAAAGATTCTGGATTTTCTAAAAAAAGAGTTTCCGCAGCAATTCGAGAAAATTCGCTTCGGGACAAAACAGAAAGCGGCGGACTTTTGGAAAAAAGTTGGCGCACCGGAAAAGGACGACGTTAGCGTAGGAATCGGAATCAAACCGGTCAGTCGATCCGGCACGGTCCGTTTGGTGCACAGCGCGATCTCTTATGCAATTGCGAACCGCCGCAAAAGCGTGACGCTGGTTCATAAGGGCAACATCATGAAATTCACCGAAGGGGCGTTCCGCGACTGGGGATATGAAGTGGCAAAGCAATATTTCGGCGCAAAGGAGATCGATGGCGGCCCATGGTGCGAGATTCCCATGGGCAAACCGGGCGCGGGCATTGTGATCAAGGACGCCATCGCCGACAACGCGCTTCAGCAATTTCTGTTGCGGCCCGCGGATTATGACGTGATCGCCACGCTCAATCTAAATGGCGATTACATGAGCGACGCGCTGGCCGCGGAGGTGGGCGGAATCGGAATCGCACCTGGAGGAAATATTAATTACATCACCGGCGACGCGGTATTCGAAGCGACCCACGGCACGGCGCCGAAATATACCAACCAGGACAAGGTCAATCCCGGCTCGGTGATTCTTTCAGGCGAAATGATGTTCCGTTACATGGGCTGGACAGAAGCGGCCGAGCTGATTCTGAAAGGGTTAAAGGGCGCGATTGCGAGTAAACATGTTACTTACGATTTCGCACGTCTGATGGAGGGAGCGACGGAGATCAAGTGTTCGCAGTTCGGTGACAATGTCATCGCTCATATGTGATCGCCCACACGTGGGCGAAATGACGAAGCTCGAATGGCGAAGGACGAAGGAATGAGGAACACCAGAGTGATTCGTTACATCGTTACACCATGACACCGGGTTTACGATTTAACGATTTAACAATTCAACGATTTAACATGGCGAAGCCGTTCGTCATTTGTTTGCTTCTGGCGTTTATAGCTGCAACCTGCAGCGCGTTCGCCGAGAAGCGCAACATCACCGAGAAGGATCTGTTCGATTTCGTATGGATTGGAGACCCGCAAGTTTCGCCCGATGGATTGCGCGTGGCATTTGTGCGAGTGACGGTTAACGAGAAGAAGGAAGGTTACAATACGTCCATCTGGACTGTGCCGATCGCAGGCGGCGAAGAGCCTCATCAACTAACAAAAGGCGATCATGATTCCGGACCTCGGTGGTCGCCGGATGGAAAATTTTTGCTCTTTCTGCGCACGACTGAGAAGAATGGCAAGCCTGAGCCGCCACAACTGGCGATGCTCCCAATAACAGGCGGCGACTCATTTGTCTTTACCGATCTACCGAAAGGCGCAGCGACTCCGAGCTGGGCTCCGGATGGAAAAACAATCGCGTTCACGAGCGAAACAAACGCGGAAGACCTGGCCAAGCAGGAAAAGAAAAAATCAAAGGAAGAAGAATCAAAAAAAGCTGGCGGGAATCCTCCTGCGGGCGCAGATGAACGCGAGAGCGATGTTCGCGTGATCACGCGCGCCGTTTATCGGGTGGATAACGAGGGTTATCTCGATCCGAAGCATCCCACACATATTTGGCTTGTGGTTGCGCCGCACAGCGCTGACGAAAAGGTAAAACCGCGTCAGCTTACCACAGGTCGATTTGACGAGGAGAACGCAATTTGGTCGAAGGACGGCTCGCAGATTTATTTTACGTCGA
This sequence comes from uncultured Verrucomicrobiae bacterium, assembly GCA_963719605.1. Lineage (GTDB taxonomy): Bacteria > Verrucomicrobiota > Verrucomicrobiia > Chthoniobacterales > UBA10450 > Udaeobacter. The sequence continues at coordinate 269,007 of CAVRCO010000003.1, read as the reverse complement.
GGCAACTCGACGAACCGTATTACGAACTGCCGAGAACTGATCTTTACTCGGTGGCGGCAGCCGGCGGCAAACCGACAAAAATTACAACGATCGATCTGGACACCCAGTTCGGACCTGACGCCGGCGCCTTGGCCCTTAGTCCCGACGGCAAACAGGTGGCGTTTACGGCCGCGACGACGCAGCCGGTTAATTCTTACACGCAGCCCGACTTGTGGGTTCTCGATCTTCTGCCAAACGCAAAACCCCGGAATCTGACCGCCGGGTTTGATTTCGATGTGCCCGGTTCTGTAATCGCGGACAGTGCGACGCCGCGGGCGGGCGGACGGAACAAGCCGATCTGGACCGCGGATGGAAAAGGCCTCATCGCGGTTTACACCAAGGAAGGCAAAGCAAATCTCGCGTTATTCGATATCCCTGTAGCTGCTGACGCCGATGCCGGCACGGCTGGGGTGCACGATTTAACGTCTGGAAACCAGGGCGTGATGAGTTTTCGCGCGTTGCCTGACACTTCGAAGTTGATCTATGTCGTTTCGACGCCAACGCGCATCAACGATCTGTTTGTCCTGGATCGCGCCACGCCTGGCGCAACACCCACGCAATTGACCCACGTCAATGATCAGCTCCTCTCAAAGCTGAATCTAACCGAGCCTGAAGAGATTTGGTACGAGAGCTTTGACGGCAAGCGCATCGAAGCGTGGTTGCAGAAGCCACCGAACTTCGATCCCCACAAGAAATATCCGTTGATCCTGAATATTCATGGGGGGCCGCATGTCGCGTACGGCCATATTTTCGATCACGAATTTCAGTGGATGGCGGCCAAGGGTTATGTGGTGCTTTATCCGAATCCACGCGGGAGCACGAGTTACGGCCAGGAATTTGGCAATATCATTCAGTATCATTACCCGGGAGACGATTACAAAGATCTCATGGCAGGGGTGGATGAGGCGATCAAGAGTGGCTACATCGATGATAAGAAACTCGGCGTGACCGGGGGCAGCGGCGGCGGGTTGCTAACCAACTGGGTTGTTGGCCAAACAAACCGCTTTGCCGCAGCGGTTGCGCAACGTGACATCGCCAGTTGGGAAGATTGGTGGTACTCGTGGGATTTTGTCATCTTTCATCCCACCTGGTTCAAAGTGCCGCCATTCGAAGATCCCCAGGAGTATCGAGCGCGTTCGCCGATCAATTACATCAAGAATGTAACGACGCCGATGATGTTTATCCTTGGCGAAGCGGATTATCGGACGCCGCCGGGCTCGGGTGGAGAACAAATGTTTCGTGCGCTAAAATTTCGCAAAATTCCGACCGTCATGGTGCGTTTCCCTAACGAATCGCACGAGCTCTCGCGTTCCGGTCAGCCATGGCACCGCATCGAGCGCCTCCAGCATATCGTAGGTTGGTTCGATCACTGGCTAATGGGTGTGTCCAAGCCAGAATACGAGGTCGCACCGCAAGAAGAAGCGTCAGCTAAGAAAGGCAGCATGCCCGTCAAATGACGAATGGCTTCGCCTTGTCGAATCGTCGAAGCGTTGAAGCGTCCGAGGGGTTTCGTGATTTGCTTTCGGATCGTTAACTCGGACCTCCGAGATTGGTCACATCATTCGCAGTAAATTACTTTAGGGGAATTCGTTAACTCCTGCTTTGTCCCTGCGACACGAAGGTGGATCACATGTGAGCGGTGGTCTTTAAGTTGCGGCGGAGTCGGAATGTTAAAGGCATGCCGGCCGTTTCCGTAACCGGCATCCTCGAGATCGTCCCGGAACTGATTCGCCGGGAACGCCATGACATACTGGTCACCATCCCAAAGTTCAATATGGACCTCGGCATCGACATTGTTTTTGTCCCAAATCCACCCAGAAATCGCTGCGCAGTCCACGTGCTCGATCCTGCTGAAAAAATGCGGCAACGGGGCAGCCCCAATGCGCCCTGAAAAAATCAGCAAGCCGAAGCAAACAAACTGGAACGTGATGAAGATAGCCGCGATCCGGGAAGCCAGGCCGTCGCGCCAAAAGTGGTGCACCTTATTCCAGCGGGAAAAAATGTGGAACGCGGAGAGCAACACCGCCTGATAAAATCCGTAAGCGATGTAGTGAAGCTCAGGCCCGTGCCACAGGCCCATTAGTCCGAAGGCAAGAAAATATCCGGCGATTGGGGCGACTTCCTTGTGCGCAAACCATTTGCCGCGCATCGCCGCGTAGAGAAAGCGCATGTAAACGTGGTCGCGAAACCAAAATGAAAGAGTGATGTGCCAGCGATTCCAGAAATCGCGGATGTTCCGAGCGAGAAACGGTCGATCGAAGTTTTCCGGAGTATGGACGCCGAAAAGATAACTCAGGGCAATGGCAAAAGCGCTGTAGCCGGCAAAATCAAAAAACAAATAGAAGCTGTACGCATACATGTAGCTGACCAACGCCATGAAACTTCCACTGCTGGCAGCTCGCTCCAGCCAATATTGTTTAATGAGCGCGGCAAGAATGAATTTGTAAAAGAACCCCCGGAAAATGCGATGCACTGCGCCATCGAGATCGACAAGGAATTCAGCGCGGGTTCGGGTCTTTCTCCATTCGCCTGTGAAGCGTTGGTAACGGTCAATTGGACCGGATGAAATCGTTGGGAAGAAAAAAAGAAACATCAGAAAATCGAGCGTCCCAGGCAGGACGATGACTTTATCGCGCAAGCAAAATACGACATCCAATGCCCGAAACGTGATGTAGGAAATTCCAAGAAAACCAAACTCGCTTCCCGGCGACACGACCGGAAAAAATTTGGACGCGGCAAGCGGAAGCAAACTTACCGCGACCGCAAAATAGAACGGCCAGCCGGCTCGTGCCCCGCTTTTTGCGAATACGCAGACTGTTGCCCATTGCCAGAGGGCGAAACCAATGACGATCCAGATCTCGCGGACTGGGAAATGTGGCCGAATGTTTAACAGCCCGTGATACTGCACGAGGAGCATCCCGGCGGTGACGAGCGTCGCCCAGCGCCAGCCGGCTTTGCCAAACAGCCCCAGAATGAGCGTCGGAACCGCCGCGTAAAGCAGCAGTCCAAAATATGTAAAATCGGCGTACGGAATCACAGCGACTGGGCCAGCCGGGCTCGATCGACTTTGCCGTTCGCCGTCAGCGGAAAAGCATCGCGAAAAACGAATTTGCGCGGCAACATGTACACTGGTAGCCGCTCGGTTAGCTGCTGTCGCAGCGATTGTGTCAGTTCGAAATGCGATCTCTCAGTTTGGCTGCTGAGCACTACGAAAGCGGCGAGCGATTGGACCGCGCCGTTCCTAATCACCGGTGTTACTATTGCGTCCCTTACAGAGGGCAAGGCTCGTAGATTTGCTTCGACATCGCCAGGTTCGATGCGGTAACCGCTGAGCTTGAGCTGCGAATCCATGCGGCCCTCAAAAAAAAGAAAGGCATCCTGAAACCGGCCCTGGTCACCCGTTCGATAAGCGCGCCGGCCGCAATGCTCAAAGAAGACGGCTGCCATAAGGTCGGGACGTCCAAGATAGCCGGGGCTAACATTTGGTCCCGCGATGACAATTTCGCCTTGCTCGTTTGCTGGCAAAGTTTCGCCAGCTCTATTCTGAAGGAAAACGTCGGTCCCGGGCATCGCGCGTCCCACCGGTAACGCTGAATACTTTTCCAAAATTGGACGGTCTATCCGTACGGAAGTGGTCGCCACCGTTGCCTCCGTCGGGCCATACATGTTCCACACTTGCGCTCGCGGAAAGCGCTCAAGCAAACGAGCCGCAGTTTGCGCGGCGAGCGTTTCACCGCAAAAAAGAAAACGCCGGATGCGTGGAAGCATTCGTTCTGCAAAGTTTTCTTCAACCAGGCACATTTGTGCAAACGATGGCGTAGAGACCCATGTCGTAACGCCGGAATTTCCAAGGGCGCGATAAAGCATTTTCGGATTCGCAACCAAGTCGCGGCTTATGCTGAACAGGGTGCCTGCCGTGGCGAGGCTGCAATACAGATCCATCACTGAGAGATCGAATGAGAAGGGCGCCGTGTTCAGGAAGGTCTCGCCGAGAGGGACGAACTTCTGTTCCTCAAGCATCCATGCGACGAAGTGCTCCAGGCACTCAAGTGTAATGATAACGCCTTTCGGCTCGCCGGTGCTGCCGCTGGTGAACAAAATATAAAATGGGTCATCGCGTTGCACACGCGTGGCAGGAGCAAGCGCGGCAGAGCTGGAAAATTTTGTGACGTCTTCCGGCGTGAGAAGCAACGCAGGGCGCGAGATTGCCAGAATTTTATCGATGCGTTGTTGAGGCAATACTGTGTCCAGCGGAACATAGGGCCTGCGAGATTTTACCGCTCCGAGAAACGCGATGAGCATCTCAGGCTCCCGATGTCCGAGCACCGCGATGGGGGAGCGATCATTGCCGAAGGTAATTGTCAGATGGGCAGCGAGGGCGTCTGAACGGCGGCGAAGCTCGCCGTAGGTCAGCCTCTTATCTCCGCTGATGTGTGCGATCGCATTCGGAGCCGCAAGAGCCCACTGATCGATTTGCTCGATGAGATTCACTCAAAAACCCTGATAAACAAATGGCGGCGTCGAAAAGTCGCCACGACCGTACATCGCGATCAGGCCCACAATAATAGCGAGGTAATACAAAATCAGCAGCGCCCGCCAGAGCGCTGGATGTGCCCTGATCCAACTCACACGTTCACCTGCATCCGGCTCTCAAGGTCAGCGATAATCTTACGCGGCGTCTCCCAATTTTCGCGCTCGAATTCCGCCGGGGAAACTTTAAGGCCCAATTCCTCCTCGATTCTTATCATCAACTCCACCGTCTTGATGGAGTCCAAAAGCTGGGACTCATAAAGCTGTAGCTCAAGGTTGGTGCGAACCTCGTCTGTCTCCGTGACCGACTCCAGAATTTGTAACACTTTTTCGTGGAAGCCTGAAAACAAATGCGGTGTCGCCGTTCGAGTGAGTCCCATGATCTTTCAGACTATGCCCGCGAGTAAGACCCCGCATGTGAGTCACAGTATGAAGATCATGTAGGACAGTTCCCTACTTCAAGCCGCGGATAGAAGTGCGCAAAAAACCGATCAAAGCAATTGCCCGTACTCAACCGCGTGGGGCACGCCCATGAAAGAAATCATCAAGGGCGCGGTTGTAGTAGACCCAGCCCTTTGCGGTCAGATGACTCTGGTGACGATAAAGAAAAGCCGGGTCTTCGTCGTGCCCATCAAATTCAACCAGCGCAAAATGGTATCGCTGCACGAGGGCGCGAAGCCTTGCATAATAAGTTTCGCGAGCCGAACGCGACACCCCGTTTCGATCGTAAAGGTCGCCGGCGATTGGCATACTGAGCAATAGCGGGCGAGCGTGAACGCTTGCGAGGGTCCGCAAGAGCAATTCCAAATCGGTCCAGGCTGGGGACGCATTCATTTCGTTCCAAAATTCCGCGTCACCGCGACCGGGGATTTTTTCTTCGTTCAGGCTCGAAGTCTTTCTCAGCTTGTCTTCATCGGTGCTGTTGGATCCGCTTACGGTCGAAATAAGCTTCGACCAATCGAGCAGTTCTGGATGGCACTGCGGGGCCGGCTTGATCTTGTGGCGAATGTAATGGAACGCCGCATAATGATCCTGCAACTCCAGTATGGCAGTCTGCAATTTTCCCAGTGGCCAGAGGGCGCAGAAAACCACGCGATCGAGCCAGCGGCCTGAAGCGAGCCGTTTTAGCGCGAATTTAAGGAATGGGCTTTTTTTTAGGGTGATCGGGTACTTCAGCATGCGTGAAGCAATGTCCCGCTTTAGCTCGAAATCGAGTGCGGTCCCGAATGTCGTTTCGCTTACTGCCATCAGCGAAAAACTTCCTTTGTAGCCGTTCAACCACCTGGGACTGGGACTCAAAAACCACCCGGGTGAAAGCGAGACAGCAAGCTTTTTGGCGCGCAGGTCGGAACCGAGTGCGCCAATTTTTTCCAGCATACTCAGTGAGCTCGCGCCTCCGGCGCCGACGGGCGAAACTTGGAAGCCCGTTGGCGCAGTGCGAAAAAAAATGCTCGCCCTTTCCGGAACCGGAGGATCGATCAGTTCTGAGCTGCCATAAAGCGGCAATACGCGCGGAGCACGCGCAGCCGCACGCTGAAAGGCCAGGCCCTGTTTTTTAAGCGGAAACTGCTCTGGAGCAGTTGAAAGAATGGTCGCGTGTTCGAGATGAACCGCTACCATTCCTAGACCAAACAAAACGGCCGCCACCACGCCGGAAGCGATCAATCCTGAAAACAAATGTGGCATGCCTTGCCTGGCGTTTTTGGCACCTGCCATATACCGGGAAGTTATTTCGGCGATTTAATGCCGCAATTGAATTTCACGCAGAGCCCAACGCTAGACTCGCGAGGACGGTATGGCCGGTAACCACCAATGCTACCACGGCCGCATTAGCCATCTGGTATTATTTGGATTTGTAGACTCGAGGATCGATACTTAGACGTCGTTTAAGATTGGGCAATTTTCCTATCCTTAACACAATGTCGTCTTCTTCACTCTGGCAGCGTTTTCAGCAGTATTTTTTGTATTACCGCGACCTCGGTTTCTCTCTCGACATCAGCCGGATGAAATTCCCGGATGATTTCTTCCAAAAGATGCAGCCGAAGATCGATAAAGCGTTTGCAGCGATGCGAGGGCTGGAGACCGGGGGAATCGCAAACCCCAGCGAGAAACGAATGGTTGGACATTATTGGCTGCGAAATGGCGCCTTGGCACCCACTCCGGAAATTCGCACCGAGATCGAAAAGACGATCAAGCAAATCAAGACGTTCGCGTTGGATATTCACCGCGGAAAAATCGCGGCTGAAAATGGAAAACCCTTTAAGCACGTGTTGCTCATTGGCATCGGCGGTTCGGCGCTCGGGCCGCAATTCGTCTCGGACGCGCTCGGATCACGGCGTGATCCGATGGACATCTTGTTTTTCGATAACACGGACCCCGACGGGTTCGATCGCGTCTTCGAGAAGATGAGTGGCGAACTCGCGCAAACACTTGTCGTGGTTGTCTCAAAATCTGGCGGAACAAAGGAAACACGAAACGGAATGCTTGAGGCCGAAGCAAAATTCAAAGAAAAGGGATTGCAATTTAACAAGCACGCGGTGGCTGTAACCGGCGCGGGTAGCGATCTGGACAAGTACGCTGAAAAGAACGGTTGGCTCGCCCGATTCCCAATGCACGATTGGATCGGTGGACGCACTTCGGTCATGAGTTCGGTCGGGCTTTTGCCCATGGCGCTGCAAGGTCTTGACATTGATGGTTTTCTGGCCGGCGCATCGGCAATGGATGAGCGCACTCGCACACAGGAAGTAACCCAAAATGCCGCGATTCTTCTGGCTCTCATGTGGTATTACGCTGGCAATGGCAAAGGCGAGAAAGATATGGTGATCCTTCCCTACAAGGACCGTCTGGCATTGTTTGCGAAATACCTGCAACAACTGGTGATGGAGTCGCTCGGAAAAGAAAAGGATCTCGACAGCAAGGTCGTGCATCAAGGCATTGCTGTTTACGGCAACAAGGGATCGACCGATCAGCACGCCTACGTGCAAGAGTTGCGTGACGGCGTTTTGAATTTTTTCGTGACCTTCATTGAGGTGGACAAGGATCGGCGCAGCCCGGCGATCGAAATCGAAGATGGGGTCACAAGTGGCGACTACCTTCACGGATTTCTGCGAGGCACTCGAAGCGCGCTCTACGACAGCGGACGTGAATCAATCACCATGAGCATTCCTGAGGCTAGCGCCTTTAATATCGGCGCATTGATCGCACTTTACGAGCGCGCGGTGGGCTTTTACGGCTCGCTGGTTAACATCAACGCCTATGATCAACCCGGCGTTGAAGCGGGAAAAAAAGCGGCGACAAGATTGCTTGAACTTCAAAAAGAAGTGCGCGCAAAATTAACCGATGGGCCCGGAAAAACGGCCGAGGAAATTGCGCGTTCCATCGAGGCAGACCCGGAAGACGTGTTTCACGTGCTGCGACATTTGGCGAGCAACGATCCGCATATCCGGGTTTCGCACGGTGATGAACCCGCCGACGATCAATTTTCGTACACCGAGTAGAATGCTGCAGACTGAGCCAGAATATGGCGGAGCCGTCTTTCGAAGATCGAATTGATGTCCCAAACGTTGCCTGGAGCGACGTGGTTCATTTCATTCGCCAACTCAGTCACGATCTCCGCAATCACCTGAATGCGATCGAACTGCAGTCCGCTTACATCAGCGAGCTGGAGCGAAATGACGAACTCAAGAGCGAAATCAAGCGCTTGCGTGAAATGATCTCTGGGATGACCTCGGCTTTGCAATCGCTTTCCAAGGCAGTCAGTGTGATCAAACCGAACCTGATTTCATATCCGGCTACGGATTTCGGGGAGGATTTGCGTGAGAAGATCGATCGTGATTTCTCCAGGGAATGCGCGGAGATCACTTGGAACGTTCAGCTCGGCGACGCGACGCTAAACGTTGATCCGCAACTTTTGGGGGAAACATTTACCGAACTTTTTGCCAATGCTTTTCGGCATAATCGTGGCAAGGGCGCGCTTGTTGCGACAGCCAAAATAGATAACAACCAATTCCTCTTTACGCTTGAGGAGCCGAAAGCCCGATTTGACTCGCCCACCGACAATTGGGGCCGTGAGCCGCTTCGGAAAATCAGCCAGGGCCATTACGGTCTTGGTCTGAACCGAGTCCGCGCTATCGTGGAGGCGCACGGCGGCGAACTGTATGCCCAATATAATCCGAACGTTCCAGCACTCACTACGACACTCGTCCTTCCCGTCTCTGCCGTCCCTTCCAAAGATGTCTGAGCCGCGTCATTTTCCAGGTTTTAAACAAACTGGAGGTCGCTGCGCGTGCGTAGTAGAGCGTAATTTGCAGACATGAAAACTGGAAATCGTCGCGTCCTGATCATCGACGACGAGCGCCCTGTGCTCATGACACTCGAGGCGTTGCTAAAGCGGCATGGTTATCACGTGGACACAGCACCCACGGCCTCCCAAGGACTCAAGTTAATCAGGTCCAAACCTCCCACGCTCATTTTGCTCGATCTCCAATTGCCCGACGCCGATGGATTAGAGACCCTCGATCGAATCAAAACCGAAGTTCCCCAGATACAGGTCATCATTTTGACGGCGCACGACTCGTTGCACAATGCCATCGAGTCAATTAAACGAGGCGCTTATCATTTTATTAGCAAGCCGTATGCGGCTGAGGAGCTGCTTAGCCTCGTGGAGAAAGCATTGGAAAAACAGTTCCTCTTGCAAGAAGCCGAAGAACTTCGCGAAAAGACTGAGCAACTTGAGCGGCGCCTGGAGATGGCGGAGGCGCGGCCCTCTCTCATTTTCAAGAGCAAACCGATGCAGGAAATTGACGAATTAATCAATGCAATGGCGCCGTCAGACGCCAACGCTCTCATCGTCGGTGAGAGCGGCGTGGGCAAGGAGGTAATCGCCAATGCTATTCACGCGCGGAGCCGGCGCGCAGAAAAGCCAATGGTAAAACTCAATTGCGCAGCGTTTCCCCAAACGATGATTGAGGGAGAGCTCTTCGGCTATGTGAAAGGTGCTTTCACCGGCGCGATGCAGGATTTCCCGGGAATGATCGCCGCTGCCGATAGCGGCACGCTTTTTCTCGACGAAATATCCGATATGCCGGCGGAACTGCAGACGCGCTTTTTGCGAGTGCTGCAAGAACGCGAGTATCGGCCTCTTGGGAGCACACAAACGATGAAAGCGGATTTCCGGGCGATTGCGTCGACCAATCGGCCAATCCCGCAGGCGCTCGCGGAAAACCGGCTGCGCTCGGATTTGTACTACCGGCTAAACACGTTCCAAATCGAAGTGCCGCCGCTTCGAAGACGGAAACAGGATATCCCACCGCTGATCGGCGCGTTCGTGAGACAGTTCGCTCAGCAACTGGGCAAACCCGAGCCAGACATCTCGCCAGAGGCTTTTCAAAAATTGCTGGATTACTCGTGGCCGGGAAACGTTCGCGAACTGCAAAACGCGATCGAATACGCCGTGGTACTGGCGAGACAAGGCATGATTGGCGTGAAAGAGCTGCCAACGGAAATACAATTGCCTCCCGCTCTGCAACAAACCGAGATAGCGGGGTTACCGCGTTCGGGCGTACAGAGCCTCGACGACGTCGAACGGACCGCGATCATTCAGGCGCTTGCAGAATGCCACGGCAACAAAAAGAAGGCAGCGGAACTTCTCGGCATCCAGCGCCCCACGCTCTATAACAAGATGAAGCGCTACGCGATCGAATTGTGAGAGCCGGCCTTCAATTACAGGCGTTGAAATCAACCATCTTGCGGTCGGCAATCGCAGCGCTCGTCTGAACGTATTTGCTCGCCGATCACGACTTCCAACTTTATTTCCTGGAACGCGAGCTGATCGTGGATCAGTCCGAGGAACTCGAGCGCGCGCGCCTCGGGCATTTGTGCGCAATGCAACTCGATCCGCGCCGGCTTGCCAACCAGTTCCGGATGCGCCTCCGCCAATTCGCCGTCGAGCAGGAATGAAACGTAAACGTTAAAGCGCTCCTGCAACGCGAGCAATTGTTTGTCAGAGCCATCCCACTCGTTAGGCTCATTCATCACGAGAACGACCTCACCCGTCCTGGGGTCCCCCGCGATCACATCGATTACGCCTGCACGATCTTTCGCCTCTGGATTCGGATTCTCCATGGATATGAGTGAATATTGGACATTGGACGCAAGCTCGCGAAAACTTTCGGAGTTCGACGCCTGCCACACCGTAGGGTTGCGAAGGCGAGTTCGATGTTCAAGCGAAACCAATGATAAACGAGATGACCGCCGATGAAATTCGCGCGCTGCTCAAACTTGAACCTCACGCAACCTGCGGATTCGTGCGCGTGACTTTCATAAGCGAAACGTGAATAGCACCTGGTGGACTGCCGCCACCCTTCGCCGAGGGGATCCACCTTCCAACAAGGTGGGGCGACTGACCTTAATCGCCTTCAGGCACCAGGTCTGCGTGGCAAATGCAGGGCGCGACCGCCAGGCGCACCGAACTGAGCGGACGGCCCGGCGGTCCGTCCCTACCAGACAGACGCATTTGAACGCGGTGCCAGTCACGAGTTAATTCAGTTGTGGCGAAAAAGACATCCAGGCTGACGCTCCTCGGACGAACCGAAGCGAAACTGCCCACGTCGCCTAACGAGGCGCGTCTCGAGACTTTCCCAAATCCCGCGCCCCGGCGGAATTATCGGATTCATTTCGAAACGGACGATTTCACTTCAGTTTGCCCAATCACGGGCCAACCCGATTTTGCCAGGATCGACATCGATTACGTGCCGGGCCGTCTTTGCGTCGAAAGCAAGTCGCTCAAGTTTTATCTCGCTTCGTATCGGAACGAGCGGGCTTTCAACGAAGCCGTAACCAACCGCATTCTGGACGATTTCGTAAAAGCGTGTTCACCGCGCGAGGCGATCGTGACCGCGCAATTTTCCGCCCGGGGCGGCATCGCCCTCACCGTCCATGCCGAGCACTCGGGCAAAGGCAAAATCAGCCGCGACGGTCGATGATGTGGTCACGTTAAGTTCCATTCGGCTTTCTTTGTCCGCCTCTCCCTTTCCTAGAAGGGGAGAGGATTGAGGTGAGGGGTTAGCGAACCTTCACTCCAGCATCACCATGACCCACAACCCTCACCCTCGCGAAGAGAGAGGCGAATCGCCAAGCCGCGATTGGCGTGCAAAGTTGCGCGGCTAGAAAATGAAGCGTGCAGTGGTTCTCTTGAGCGGTGGAATTGATTCGACAACAACGCTCGCGATTGCTATCGCGGAAGGCTGCGAAGCATACGCACTTTCATTCGATTATGGCCAGCGCCACCAGATCGAAACGGAGGCCGCTCGCCGTGTCGCCGACTCGTTAAGCACGAAAGAGCACCGCATTGCAAAGATCGACCTGCGCGCCTTTGGCGGCTCAGCCCTTACTGGTCACATCGACGTTCCGAAGAAACGATCGGAAACAGAAATCGCACATGGGATTCCAGTCACGTACGTCCCGGCGCGCAACACAGTCTTTCTGGTTTACGCGCTTGCCTGGGCGGAAGTGATCCCGGCAAATGACATTTTTCTCGGCGTAAATGCAATTGATTACAGCGGCTACCCCGATTGCCGTCCGGAGTTCATCGAAGCGTTCGAGACTCTGGCCAATCTTGCGACAAAAGCCGGCGTAGAAGGCGGACGCTTTCGCATTCACACGCCGCTCATCAAACTTTCAAAAGCCGAAATCATTCGCAAAGCGGTCAAGCTCGGTGTCGATCTTTCGCTCACTCACAGTTGCTACGATCCGTCGCCGGAAGGTTTCGCCTGCAGCGAATGCGATTCCTGTCTTCTGCGACTTAAAGGATTTCGCGAAGCCGGGATGGCAGATCCGATTCGTTACGCCAAAAAATGAAGCCTTTGTTCCGGATTTTCGAACTCTCAAAGAACGAACAGCGCGTCGTTCTCATTGTGATGTTTGTTTTGATCGCGGTTGGTTTCATCGGATATGAACACCGCGTTCATAGCGTTCACGTTCATTCTCCGGCCCGGCCAGAGGCCAAAACAACCCCAAGTCCCGCCCAAACCGAGGAGGCGCAATAGAGTCTATTCTTCAACGACGCCGGGAATTCGACCATAGCCGACAAAGACCGGACTGATTTTAGCGTCGCCGCTGTTGGGTGGCGGCGGCATTTTGAAATCGAAAACGCTGACGCCCCAGCGTTGTTTACCGTCGTACGTGCGACCGTCGCTTGATCCGATCATGACACGCTTTTTAGTTCGTTTTTCCCGGCCCAGGTAAATCATGGTGTGGGTGATCGGCGGGTCGCGATCAATATTATAGGTGCCGCGCCAGAACAGCAGGTCGCCCGGCTTGAGCGCGTCGAGTTCAAACGAGTCTTCCTTCCGGCTCAAGACCGCATTGAAATCTCCCGCTTTGCGCACCCAGACATATTGCTGGCTCGAATCGCGCGGCACATCTTTGAACCCGTTTTGGGTTAGAAGATAATAAATGAAACCGGAGCAATCCATGCCGCCATTCGCGGGATCGGCCGAACCGTAGGCATAACCGAGGTTTTGTTTTGTCAGCTCAAGACCGGCGTAGAGGATCTGGCGTACCTTCAGTGGATAAGCGTCGTAGCCCACAATTTCATCGGGCGAAAGAGTTACGTTGGGCGCACCTCTTTTTTCCGCAGTTGGACGAGGCGAGCGCGAGGGGTTTGGAGTTTCAGTTGGATTTGAGACCGGGCTTTCTTCGGGCGTAGCTGTTGGTGTCGGAGAAGCTCTTTTACGCTTTGATTTGGTTCTCGGCGTGGGGCTGGGAGACGGAGTCGGTGAAATCTTCTTGTGCCTTGGCGAAGCTGTGGGCGATGGAGTGGGCGTTGCTTTCTTGGCCGAGTGTTTTCGATGCTTGCGCGGAGATGGCGTTGGTGTCGGAGCGAACACTTTCTTAATCTGTGTGCCTAACGACTCTTCGGCCGCGCCCGGCGTAACAATCACGCCAAAGCAGATTGCGGCGAGTAAAACGATCCTGAGGATTATCTTAATCGGGGGAAACAATCAGCGAGCTAGCTCCTGAAGGATTGCCTTGTTGAGGCGAATCCCGCCCTCGAAATTCTCGAGAGGAAAATTTTCATTAGGCGAATGTGCGCGACAATCGGCCAGAGCGAGTCCCATCAGCAGCGTTTCGATGCCCAGGATGCCGCGAAACTGTGAGACGATCGGGATGCTGCCGCCCTCGCGGATGAGCGCGGGGTCGTGATCAAACGCTTTACGCAATGCGCGTTGCGCAGCTTCGCCAAGCGGCGAATGCGGGTCAGTAAGATACCATGGGCCGGTATGCCCGTCGGTAATTTCCATGGTAACGCCTTTGGCCAGATTTTTTCGTAAATGCGCTCTTGCCAGCTTGAGAATTTCATCGCCTTCCTGTTCCGGAACCAGGCGGAACGTCAGTTTCGCCATCGCATGACTGGCGATGACTGTCTTTGTCCCTTGCCCCTGATATCCTCCGCCGATTCCATTGATCTCGGCTGTTGGTCGAGCCCAGATGCGCTCGAGCGAATTGTATCCAGCTTCGCCAAAAAGTTCGGGCACGCCTGTTTCCTTGAGGATCAGTTTGTCGCCATCGACCGGGAGTTTGCTCCACGCTTCGCGCTCCCAATTCTCCAACGGATTAACCCGATTATAGAAGCCGGCAATGGCCACGCGGCCTTCGCGATCATGAAGTGTAGCCAGTAATTGCGACAGGGCGGTGATTGGATTGGCAACGGCGCCTCCGAAAACACCGGAATGCAAGTCCATCTTCGGTCCGGTTACTTTGATTTCAAGAGCGGTTACTCCGCGCAGACCGTAGCTCAACGTTGGCACGCCGCGCTCGATCATTCCGGTATCGGAGACCACTGCGATGTCGCTTTTGAGTGCATCACGATTTTCCTCCAAAAAACTGCCAAGGTTCGCGCTGCCGATTTCTTCTTCGCCTTCAATCACCAGATGCAAATTCACCGGCAGATCGCCATTTTGTTCGATCGTTTCCTGAATGCCGAGAATGTGTGAAAGGATCTGGCCTTTGTTGTCCGTAGCGCCGCGCGCAAAGACGTAACCGTTCTTTAGAACCGGTTCGAACGGCGGCGAATCCCAGAGCTCCAGAGGATCGGGCGGTTGCACATCGTAATGCCCGTAGATCAAAACTGTGCGACGTCCGGCCTGATGTTTGTTGCGTGCCCAGACGATGGGATGCCCGCGCGTAGGAACGAGCTGCGTCTCCAACCCGATGCTGGCGAGTCTTTTCACGAGCCAGTGCGCGCATTCGGCCAGCCTTTCTGCATACTTGTCGTCAGTCGAAATGCTTGGAAAGCGCAGGAAAGAATAAAAATCTTCGAGGTAATTTTCACGCATGGCCACAAGCTAATCGGTTTTCGCAGTTTGCCTACGTTTTCCCTCGAAACTGCCCGCGGACGAGATACAGGACTGACGCAACGGCCAGCACGACTCCAGTGACCACAAATTCGCGGGCAGTCGCATGGACCAGAATCCAAAGAATCGCGACGATCGCCAGCGCAGGCACAATGTTCATTCCAGGAAAATTGAAGGGCTGAGCGCCATCGGCTCGCACATCGCGTTGCACCAATACCCAGCACGCGGCGCAGCAAAGCAGATACATCAACAAAACCGCGACATTCGAAAGCACCGCCAACTTTTCAAAGGTGCCGCTGATTGACAGAAAAAAAGCGAGCGTCGCGTAAGTCATGATCGCCACGTCCGGCGATCGATAGCGTGGATGAACGTGCGCGAAAAACTGCGGTAACGCGCCGTCCCGGCCGAAAGCAAAGATCATCCGCGGTGAACTCAGGATGTCGCTTGTCACAAATCCAAATGCCGAAATGGTGGCTCCAGCCAGAAGGATCGTGCGACCTAAATTGCCGAGAAATTTTGCCGCGGATTCTGCGAGGGGCGCGTCAGGATGGTTCGCAAGATCGGCACCGAGCGTCCCCTGCCCCACGATTTGGATCAGAATGTAAATGAGCGTCGTAATGACAAGCGCGAGATAGGCGGAGCGCGGGACCGTGCGCGCCGGATTCTTCACTTCACCGCTCGGAATCAATGCCACCTCGATTCCAACGAAGGCAAAAATCAAAAGAATAACGGCATCGCCTAACGACTTGCTACCGGGCCAACCGGTCCAGGTAAGATTCGGCGGGTGAATAAAAAATATTCCCACGCAGACGAACAGCAACAGGGGCAGAAGCTTCGCCACTGTGATCACCGTGACTGCACCCGCACCTTCACGCACGCCGCGGATGTTGATGAGTACAAGCGAACCATAAACGGCGAGCATGACGACAATGCGCATCACCGGGCCGTCAAGGAACGGAATGACGAGCGCAACTGAATTCGCGAGCACGTTCACGACGCCAGCAACTGCGCCGAGTGCGGTTAGAAAATAAAGCATGCCGGCGAGAAAGCCGACGTAGCGACCAAACGCGACTTCGACATATGCGTAAAGACCGCCGGTCAACGACACACGGCTACCTGCAATTGCGAAGCAGGTGACGAAAAACACCATCGCGATCGCACAACAAACAAATGCGAGTGGCGCAGCCGGTCCCAAACCTCTTGCGACTGTCGCTGGGATGACAAAAATTCCTGCACCGATGGTCGAGCTAACAATATTTGCAGTCAGCGCCGGGATCCCAATCCCGCGGACCAGCTGATGATCGACGCGCTCCGCTTGTTGGATCGACAGCGTCGATTCATCGGCCATTAGCGCATCGTGCGTGATTCAGTTGTCCAAAGCAAGAGTGCGAGCTAAGCTTCGCGACCCAAGTGGGCGTTTTGCAATGGCGGGTATCTGTAACGTGGCGTGTGCGAAGGGACGCGTCTCTCTGGCGAAGGAGAGCAAGTGGGTGAGGGTTGACCGCAGGACGCTGCAACTTGTCCCAATCCTGCAGCTTGATGCGCTCCCGTTATCCCGACAGAGAGGCGCGAAGCGCATGCGTCGACATCAGTTCGACCTCACGCCACCGAGCACGCGGAGCTCGGAAACCCCAACATCCTGTGGCGCGCCGGGGTCGAAAGCCCTTCAAATTGTGTGTTTTTCGCTTGTAACCCTCATACGCCTGCTGTATTGACCTGCTCAGGTCCGAGGTTTGGCCTACCATGCATTTACAATCGCTCGAGCTGCTCGGCTTCAAGTCGTTCGCCGACAAAACGCTTCTTAATTTCCACGAAGGCGTCACCGCTATTGTTGGGCCGAACGGTTGCGGAAAATCGAACGTGCTGGATGCCGTTCGCTGGGTACTCGGCGAGCAATCTGCAAAATCTTTGCGCGGCGACGAGATGGCGGATGTGATTTTCAATGGCAGCGAGACGCGCAAGCCCGTTGGTTTCGCTGAGGTCTCTCTGACCTTCACCGATTGCGCTGAAGAACTCGGCATCGACTGGCACGACGTTCGCGTAACGCGTCGGGTCTATCGCGATGGCAACTCCGAATACCTGCTGAACAAAACCTCGTGCCGGCTTCGCGACATTCAAAGTCTATTCGCCGACACCGGTATCGCGCGCGCCGCATACTCAATGATGGAACAGGGCAAGATCGATATGATCCTGAGTTCGCGTCCTGAAGATCGACGCGCTGTGTTTGAGGAAGCAGCCGGAGTCACAAAATACAAGACGCAAAAACGCGAGGCGCTGCGCAAGCTGGAAGCGACCGAGGCAAATCTCCTGCGCATTGGCGACATCATTAAGGAAGTAAAACGTCAAATCGGTTCCTTGCAGCGCCAGGCTGGCAAAGCGCGGCGTTACCAGGCATTGCATGACGATCTCCGCGTCCTGGATACGCATTATTCGCGCAAACAACTCGAGGTGCTGGAAGCGGATCTCGCCCATTGCCGGACTGAGATTGCGCGCCTCGGCGAATCGGAAGACGCCACTCGCGCCAAAATCGACGCTGGAGAAAACGACTTGGACGAGCAGCGCCGCGCGTTAGAAGAAATCGATGCCCAGATTTCGGGCAGCCGCAGTGAACTCCAGCAGCTTGAGAGCGAAATTAACGCGCATCGAAATCGAATCCAATTCAATCGGCAGCGGGCCGAGGAATTGAACGAACTGATCGAACGTTCCCGAAACGATATTACTGCTGCCGAAACTAAACGCGCACAGCAAGGCAAAGAAATTCAAGAAGCGAACGCCCTGATTGAAAAGACGAGCGAGGCTCTGCAGACCAAAGAAGCGGAGCTAAATCAACTTACCGGACGACTCTCGGAGCTTCGCACTGAGAGAAGCGAGCATGAATCGAAACTCGAGACGCTACAAAAAGCAGCGTCAGAAATCGAGAGCCGAATCGCCGACCTGGAGGAGGAGATTTCCGAACTTAAAATTCGTCGCGAAACGACGGAGGAAAATCGGCGCGGTTTAGATACCGCGATTTCCAACATAGAAACCGTCCGCACGCGAATCCAGGACGAGACCACCGCTGCGCGGGCGTCGGCAGAGAACCTCCAGAATAAAGTCGATCGCTATCGAGCCGCTGTTCAGAGTAGCGAGGAGACGCTGCGACATCATCAACAACGTGTCGCCAGCATGGAAAAAGAGCTCGCCGCCATTGAGCGCGGGCAGGCAGAAAAAGAATCGCGTCTTGAAATTCTGCGTCAGCTTAACGAAGAGGGCGAGGGTCTTGGGCAAGGTTCGCAAGCCGTGCTCAAGGGCTTGCATCCCGGCCTCGCAGGACGAATTAAGCCAGCGCTCGCCGGCGCTCTGGTTGCAAATCTCGATGTGGATCAGAATTTCATTCTGGCGATTGAAGCTGCGCTGGGCCGAAATTTGCAGGCTATCGTGCTAAAAGATGCGCAATTGGCACCCGAAATTATTGCGGCTCTGAAAGAGAAGAAACTCGGTCAGGCGGCGCTGGTCATTCCACAACTCGGCAATGCCACAAGAAAAGAGCGAGTAAAACGGGCTCCTGAGAAATCGCTGGGGTGGGCCGTTGACAAAGTAAAAGCGCCGGAGCCGCTCGCACCGCTCGTTGCACAATTGCTTCACGACGTTGCAATCTTTCAGAATCTCGATGACGCCCTGACTGCCAAGAAAAAACACGGCGAGATCGCAGCTGCGACGCTGCATGGCGAATTGATTTCGACCGAGGGGGTTGTGTTTGGTGGGAGCCGGGAAACATCGGCAGATTCTCTACTCGAACGCAAAGCGCGGATGTCGGCCCTGGACAGGGAGTGTTCCGAGATCCGCAAGCAACGCGACGCTCTGCTTAAGGAATGCAACGACAGCAGAGCGGAGCTGGAAAAAACGGGCAGCGAGTTGGAAGAAGCCCGTCGAGACTACGAAACCGCGGAACGTGAAAAGTCCGATTGCGATAATCGAATTGTTTTTCTCACGCGAGAACTGCAGGAGGGCGAACAAAAGCAGACTCAGGTTCGCTCTGAGCAAACGACGCTGGCCCGACAAATCCAAGCCGCTGACGAACGCATTGCAAAACTGCAAGACGAATTGGCCGGAGAACAGGGGACGCTGGCTGCGAACCAAGGCGAGCAAGAGGTACTGCGGACTGCGCAGGATGATGTCGCGAAGCGCGAAAACGAGGCAATGGAGCAACTGAACGAATTGCGTCTTACCGTCGCCACCGAGCGACAGCGCTACGAACATCTTATCGCGCAGCGTCAGCCGATGAGCGCCCGTGACGCGGAACTTGCGGAGACAATCGCGGCGCGCCAGGCTGAGATCACCAACTTCGAGAAGCGGCTGACCACGCAGGCGGAGGAATCGCGAACGACCGAATCTGCCATCGAGAAACAAACCGAGCAGCGTGCGGATCTTGAGGGAGCGTTAGCCTCGCTCATTGAACAGCGCAGGGAGCGCGCGACAACAATGAACGAATCGGAGTCGAATCTTCGCGCAATTCGAAACTCGTTGAATGATCTGCGCGACTCGCGTTCCAAAGAACAAGTGCGCCAGGCAGAGCTGCAGTTGAGGATCGATAATCTCACCGAACGCGTTTCACGCCGGTATCAAATCAATTTGCGCGAATTTAGCCTGGACCAGGCTGCGTTTGAAAAAACTCTGCGAGCGCAGTTGAAAAGACGGATCGACCGTTCCGCGGGCGATGTCACAGACGGCGGCGAAGCTGCGGTGGATTTACCATCGCGTTCGGAGAACGCGATCGACCTCACTGACGCCAATCTCGACAAGTTGATTGGCGACCTTCGAACGCAACTCGATAACATGGGCCCGGTTAACCTGGACGCCGTTCATGAGTACGACGAACTGGAAGAGCGATACAATTTTCTCGAAGCGCAAAATAATGACCTTACCAGTTCGCGACGCGAATTGCTCGATGTGATTGCGCAGATCAACTCGACTACAAGGAAGTTGTTCAGCGAGACCTTTGCTCAGGTACGGATCAACTTCCGTGAAATGTTCGAAGAGCTCTTCGGCGGGGGGCGCGCAGACTTGTCCTTGCTGGATGAAAACGACCCACTCAACTGCGGAATCGAAATCAGCGCCAAGCCTCCGGGGAAGCAGCTACAAAGCGTTTCCCTGTTAAGCGGAGGCGAGCGTTCCATGGTTGCTGTGGCGTTGCTGTTCGCAATTTACATGGTACGATCGAGTCCCTTCTGCATTCTCGACGAAGTGGATGCGGCAATGGACGAAGGCAACATCAACCGCTTTGTCCGCGTGCTGGAGCGGTTCATCGAACAGAGTCAATTCATCATCATCACGCACAACAAACGCACCATCGCCAAGGCCGACGTACTCTACGGTGTAACAATGGAAGAGCGCGGCGTGAGCAAACTCGTGGGGATGAAATTGACCGCACCACAGCAAGTCTCGACCGAAACGGTTGCGAACGTCGAAGCGAAGCCGAGACAACAACATCTCGTGCTTGTAACGCGGTAATTTCTCTCTGGGAGAGCGCAGGCTGCGATTCCGCGACTGGATGGATTTGTCGTGGTGAACTTGGAGTTATCGCCAGCTTGTGGCTCTCCGGAGAGGAAGTCGTGAGCCTGTAAAATTTTTTTGCGCGGGCATGGCCGATCTCGCGTAAAATTGTCGGATGCTTCAGACGGCGCAGCGCCAATCAAAAACCAAAAAGCCCGCGCCACCGCATGATCGCTTCCTCGAAGCGTTTCGTTGGATGCTGCTGACGCGTACGCTGGAGGAAAAACTCGTTAGTCTCTATCGGGGCGGCCTGATCACCGGCGGCGTCTACATCGGCAAGGGCCAGGAGGCGGTCAGCGTAGCATGCGGTTTGTTCTTGCAAAAAGGCGACATCTTCGCGCCGTTGATTCGAGACCAGGCAGGACGATCCGCGTTCGGCGAACCGCTGTTGGATGTCATGCGTACCTATCTAGGCTCGCGCCAGGGTCCAATGCGCGGACGCGACGGCAACATCCATCGGGGCCGACCACAGGACAACCAGCTCGCCATGGTTAGCCATCTCGGCGCGATGATCTCGGTCACCGTCGGCGCGCTGATGGCGAAACGCTTCAAGGGAGAGAAAGACTTCATTGGCCTGGCGTGCATCGGCGAAGGCGGGATGCAGACCGGTGCGTTTCACGAGGGAATGAATATCGCGGCAGTAGAACAGGTGCCGCTGGTGATAGTCGCGACAAATAATCATTATGCTTATTCCACTCCGAACGACCGCGAGTTCGCGTGCCACGATCTTGTCGATCGCGCAATCGGTTATGGCTTTGAAGGCTGCAGTGTTGATGGAACGGATCTCGGCGCGTGCCTCGAGGTAATCGGCAGCGCAGTCAAACGCGCGCGCGCAGGACGTCCGCCCCAGTTGGTCGTGGCTTCCGTCCTGCGGCTTTCCGGGCACGGTGAACACGACGATGCCAGTTACGTGACGGAGGAGATCAAGCGCGAGTCATTTGCGCGCGATTGCCTGAAAGTCGCCGAGCAAACAATCGCTGATTTGAATCTGATCGATGCCAAAACACTGACCGAGTGGCGCAAAGAAGCAGTAGCGAAGGTGGATGAGGCGATTGCCACTGCGCAAAAAGAGGCTCCGCCAGACGGCGACAAAGAAGATTGGTGTGCAATCTCCATCCGCGACCTTGTGGACAGCCCGGAATGAGCATCACGTATCTCGAAGCAATCCGCGAGGCACAGGCGAAGCTGCTCCGTGACGACGAACGCGTGTTTATCTATGGGCAGGACGTCGGCGGCACTTTTGGCGGCGCTTTCAAAGCAACAAAAGGTCTCGCTAAAGAATTTCCCGGACGCGTACTGAACACGCCAATCAGCGAAGACGCGATGGTTGGAACCGCGATTGGGGCTGCTATTGAGGGAATGCGACCGATTGTCGAAATGCAGTTCGCTGATTTTTCCAGTGTCGCCCTGAACCAAATTCTAAACAACGCCGGCACGCATTACTGGCGCACGAATGTACCGGTCCCCATCACCGTTCGTCTGCCTTCCGGCGGCACAAAAGGCAGCGGGCCATTCCACAGTCAATCGATGGAGTCAATTTATGCGCATTACCCGGGACTCATCGTCATGACGCCCGCGACGGTAGAAGATGCCTACACCATGCTGATTGAAGCGGTGGCCATCGACGATCCGGTGGTCTACTGCGAGCACAAGTACCTCTATTATCATCTGAAGGCGGACAAACTACCGACCGAGGGCGTGCCTACCGGCAGGGCACGCGTCGCGCGGGAAGGACGCGACCTGACCATTGTGAGTTACAGCGCGATGGTGCACGAAGCGCTCGCAGTCGCGGAACAATTGGCCGGCGAAGGTTTTGAAATCGAAGTTGTCGATCTTCGCTCGGTTAAACCGCTCGATACCAACACGGTTCTCGCTTCAGTCGCGCGCACAAGCCGCCTGTTGTGTGTGGGAGAATCGTTTCCGTGGGGCGGCGTAACGGCCGAGGTGATCGCGCGCGTCGCGGCGGAGGGTTTTCATTTATTGGACGCCGCTCCGCAGCGCCTCAACGCGAAAGACACACCGATTCCTTATCATCCAAATCTGTGGTCAGCCCACAGACCTAGCGCAAAAGAGATCGCGCGAAAAGCTCGCGCGCTGCTTCGGGAATAAAAATTTATGCCGCAAGTGCCAATCATCATGCCGCAGCTAGGCGAATCGATCGCCGAAGCCACGATTGTCGATATTAAAGTAAAGCCGGGCGACGAGGTTGCGGATGATCAGGAAATTTTAGATGTCGAAACCAACAAAGCGGTGATGGGGGTGACGACGCCGTGCAAAGGCAAGATTGCTCAAATCACCGGTCAATTGAAAGAGACTTACCCAGTCGGCGCAGTTCTTGGCTACGTGGAAGCGAGCGAAGCAGATGCCGCGAGATTTGCAAAACAGGCGCCGCCTCCGGCACAGCGCGAAGTCGCGGAGGAGATTCCTGCGCGCGCTGATCAAGAGATCGATCCCGCGCGTGAGAAAAAAGTCGCCGCACGAGACGGCGACGGTGCACGCGCTGGCGGATTGCCTGTTCCAGTTGCACCGAAAGGCGCGATGTTCATGTCCCCGCGTGTTCGCGCGAGGATGGCCGAGCTGCAGCTAACAAATGCCGACCTCGCGGGAATCATGGGCACCGGCGCGGGCAACCGCGTTACAATTAAAGACCTCGAAAATTTTCTGCATAAGATCGAGAGCCAAACGGCGCAGGAAGCTTCCGCGATTCGCACGGGTGTGGCCGACGCGATGCGGAGAAGTTGGACGCGGCCGCTTTCAACCATTGGTTCGTCGGTAAATCTCGATCCCGTGCTGCAGGATCGACAGTCGCGCGATCCCAAACCTGGGCCAGGGTTGTATGCGTTGCGCGCGCTTGCGCTCGCCCTTGCGGAAACTCCCGGCGCGGCGGCGAAATTAATCGGCAATCGCGTTGTGCAATCAAACTCCATTGATGTCGGAATTGCGGTTGAAGCCGAAGATGGAATCATGGTGCCAGTGATTCGTGCTGCCGAAAAAACTTCGCTTGCCGATCTTGCGACGAAATACAAGCAGCTCATCGAGTTGGCACGCCAGCGACGCATCTTGCCAGACATGCAAGCGGGCGGCGTCGCGACTGTTTCAAACTTCGGAACTTTCGGAATGGAATGGGGCACGCCAATCCCATTGCCGGACCAGACATTACTGCTCGGTCTCGGGGCCGGAAAAAAAGTTCCTTCCTGGGATGAAGAGAAACATGAATTTGTTCCCCGGACCGAGGCGCAAATCACGCTGAGCTTTGATCATCGCAGCATTGACGGCGGCGGCGCAGGACGCTTGCTCAAACGGGTGATCGAACTGCTGGAAAATCCCAAAAACCTGTAATCTCAGCATCCTCCGAAGCACTGGCATCGCCGGGTGGCCGGGCAACATGTTACCTAAAGCTAAAAGGAGCGAAGACAGGTAAGCTCCCACGTATCATCCGCCGCATGCGGGCTTAAACTTTCAGCTGCGAGCCTGCGTTGCAACGCCCGCACCAGCGGCTGCAAAAATTCAGTTGTTCGTTCTGTCCCTTAAGATGAATGCTAGCAGGAATACAAGGACGCAAGCGGCCACAGTTGCATTTCCAAAAATCAACCAACCCGGTCGATAAATGAGAGCAAGCCGTCCATGAGCTCCAGCCGGCACTTCGACAGTTGGAAATAATCCGCGATACGATGTGACGGAGAGCTTTCGATTGCTCAGCCGCGCTTGGTAACCGCGAAAATACGGCCTGGAAAAAGTAAGAAGAGCCGGACGATCACCATCGGAGACATCGACATCTGCTTCCACTCGATTTCGCGAGTTATTGATTCGCGAAACAGTTGCTGTGGAGAATTGCTCTCCGGGCCGCGAATCAATCGAAGTTATCGAACGCACGCGCGTGAATGGAGCACCGCGCCGATGAAAGACTCGTCCTTCATCAGTTGTAAGAACTGCTTCCCATTCGGAGGTCGGCTGCGGCGTGATATCCAATTCTCGCGCAACAACAATTCCATCCACGCCCAACAAAGCTAGTTCGCCATCCTTCCCGGCCTGGTTATTGAGCAAATAACTTCCTACGCCGGGATTGATCTCACCGTGAATCGAAGTCGCGAATTCACGGGCCACGCCAGCCGGCCGAATCGGGCTATAGCCATTGATGAAATGCAATCCGGCCCACATCGATGTGCTTCCCGGGCGCAGAACTTCGCCGACCGGCTGGGGCTTGTTTGATACGCAATATGTAAGTTCCGCCCACGGATAAATGCTGAGATAAAGGCGCGCTGGATCGAGCGGCGCAGGCCTAAGCAGTTGCCGAGAAAAATTGTACGTTGGGAACGCCGCAGTTCGTCGGGATGTAAATGTATGTCGCGAGCAACGCCGAAAACGTGATCGCCACAGGTGCCCATTGCTGAAGTTCAGAATCGCGCAGCGAGATCTCCCAAAGATACCAAAACACCGCGAGCCCAAGAAAGATCCATGTCAGCGGGAAAGCGTACGAGCCAGTTGTTCGCAGCGATTAGCATCGCGATGGCCGTACCGGCGGTGAGAACCAGCGCCGCTGTAGCCGCGATTGCTGATCCCGGTCGCACGTGCAACAGCTTCCGCAGCGCAAATCGCGAGAACCAAATGAAAAAACGGCAGCCAACGAAAACTCCACCGAAAAAGTCCAGCTGTAGGAATCATCGAGAGCAGGAGCACGAGCAAAAGCAAGACCAACTCCCACTTGATTTGCCTGACGAGCACGCGTCCGCGCCACGCCAATCCAGCGATCAGCGCTGTCGGAGCGACAAGCCCGCAAGCCAGTTCGGTTGCAGTGTGTGGCAAGTAGCGATTGGAAAAATCAGCCCAATTAACGGTCCAGCATGGTAAGATGAGGCCGGGCAAAGCCGCTGGTGGAACAAGCCATTGCCAATGCGCTTTCGCCGGCTGTAATTCGCGCGCTGAACCCTGAACCAAATCGAGAATCGCGAGCCACGCGGGAGCCGATAACCCGAAGCCGAGTGCCACGCCGAAGAGCATTGGCACGACCGATAAAATGCTTCGAGTCTCGGCTAAGGACTTGATTGCCAACCATGCGACCAAGAGGAGTAGCATCAAAACCGTGTAGGGAAATCCGCCGGTCACAACGAGGTAAACAAACGGCGCTGGCCAAAGGAACCTCCATTTGCTTCGCTGTGGATCCAGCGCTCGCGCCGCGCCCCACCACGCCCAGGGCAGCCATGTAAAAGCACCAAGCGCGCCGAACCAATCGGTCGCGCCCCAACAAATGATCCAACCGTTCAAAGAAGCGACGAGCGCGACAAAGATCGACAAGGGAGCTGAAAATTGACGATCGCGCGCGAGCAAAAATGCGCCCGCTGACAGAGCAAAAAGATGCACAATGGACACGGCAGCCGCTTGCTGAGGAAATGTGAACGGAAATTTCCAGACGGCGATGATGACTGCATTCACAAAAACCGAGAACACTCCGTACTGAAATTCTCCCGCGAGATTGCCGCAGACCCAGGAATAGGGGCTTAGGATTGGCCAGTGGCCTTCCGACCAACTGCGCGCCATGTCTGCGAACACGGGCAGAACAGACAATTCATAGTCGTCGTTCCAAAAAACGAGCCGATCGTGCCAGAGCAGGATGAGGCAGAAGAAGACGACGAGCAGGCCGGCGCTGTCGCGCCAAGACTTTCCGAGCGCGTGGAGCGCGGGCTCGAACATTTAAGACGCAAAACGCCGAACGCCCAACGCCCAACGCCCAATGCTCAATTCAGAGGGGCGCGTCATCATTTCGTATTCCTTTCAGCCGTCCTAACGCTTGCAGCGAAGATTCTGATTAATTCCTCGACTCTCACTTAGGCAAGCTGGCAGATCTGCCGGCTCACCGAATTTTTTCAACCGGCTAACCAAGCGCAGCCAACGTCTCGTTTCTCGCAGTTCTTTCAGGCAGACGCGTAGTTTGTGAAGAAATCCTTGCGGGATTCTGCTGCCTCAACCTCGCCGTGATTGGAGAGCGGCGACGTCCCGCAACGCAAAAGTTGTCCCGCAATATGATTCCCAGCCCTCGTATTCGGCAGGATTCAGTTAACTCGACAATATCCACTGCAAAATCGAGCAATCGTCCTCGAGATCGTAACGCCGTCGCCTCCCGCTGGTATTCCATAGTTGGCGACTCATTAATTCGTTGATCCGTGCAGAACGCCATTTGCATGCTCGACGTTCGAGGTTCAGCGTTCGGTGTTCTATTGCGTTTTCAATTCGGCGTTGGACGTTCGGCGTTGGGCGTTGAGCGTTTTCTTCTTCATAAAACGACCGGCTTTCCCTCGGTCATTACGAGGACCTTGTCTTCAATCCCATGTTCGCGTGCGGATTTGAGCAAGCGTTGCGGCGGTTCATGCAGCGGTTCAAAGCCGAGGCGAAAAGTTCCATAGTGCATCGGGATCAGCGTCCTGGCCCCGAGTTCGAGAAATGCCTTGACCGCTTGCTCTGGATTCATGTGAACTTCGCGACCAGTCGGCGCTTCGTACGCACCGATCGGAAGCAGTGCAATCTCAATTCCGTAGCGATCGCCAATTTCTCTAAAGCCGGGAAAGTAGGCGCTGTCGCCGCAGTGAAAAATGGTGCGGCCGTTTGCCGCGATGACAAATCCACCGAAGTCGCGATGCAAATCCGCCAGAAACCGCGCGCCCCAGTGATGACAGGGTGTCAGCGAAATTTTGAGCGGGCCAAGCTCAACTGTTTGCCAGTAATCGAGCTCGTGCACGATGTGGAAACCGAGATCGTGTACCAGGTTGCCTACGCCGATCGGCACAACGATCGGCTGGTCGGCCGCAACGCGGCGCAGCGTACGCCGGTCGAGATGATCGAAATGAGCGTGAGTCACCAAGACGAAATCAATCGATGGCAAATGATGAATCTCGAAGCCCGGCTGCTTCAAACGCTTGATTACCTTGAGCCACTTCGACCAGTTCGGATCGATCAAGACATTGACTTCGTGAGTCTGAACAAGAAATGACGCGTGGCCGATCCACGTAATACAAATCTCGCCTTCTCGAATTTTTGGGAATTGCGGAGGCCGCGGAGCCTGATCACCCGCGCGTTTGATAAACAGGGACGGAATCAGGACGCTCGTGAGAAAATTGCGCTTATGCCAGTCGGTTGGTGGACGCAGCCGTACTCGCGTGGAACGCTCGGCAATTGCACCGTCCGACGATTCGCGAACAATGTTTCTCCGGCTCTTCTTTGGGAAACGAATGGGCACAGTCTTAAAGGATATGAGACAGTCGAGAAGTTAAAAGAGCTAAAAAAGTTAAAAAGTTCGCTTAAGCGCCGGCAAGCGGCGCCTATTTAACGTTTCAAGCTTTTTAACTTTGTAACCCTTGTAACTTTATCCATTCCGCGTTGAGTTGTGCGGGTTATGCGAGGTTGGAGAGTCTTTATACCCCTGTTTCTGCTTTTTTCAGTCGCGTTGGCGTCTGAATCGCGCTTGCCGTTCAGCACTGTTTTTAAAGGACAGGACCAGTTCAATCGACTGGTCGCAAAGGCCAAAGCAGGAAATTGGAAAGCGTTGCCGATTGGCGAACGGACCGCGGCGGTAGGACAAGCATTGGTCGGGACACGTTACAAACATTTCACTCTTGAGATCGACAACCGGATCGAGTCGCCCTCAGTAAACTTTCAGGGTGTGGACTGCTGGACCTTTTTTGAGATCGCGCTCAGTTTCGCCCGGATGCTGAACGAGCCGGAATCAAACTGGACTCCGGAACGTCTGCTGCATTACATCGAAATGGATCGATACCGCGGCGGTGAATGCACCGGCGATTATCTTTCGCGTCTGCATTACCTGGAGGATTGGCTTTACGATAACGATCGGCGTGGCCTCGTAGAAGACATGACTCGCGACCTAGGTGGACGCAGTGTTCCGCATTCTGCGCGGGAGATGAGCGCCGGTTGGCGACATTATCGTTATCTCGCCGCGAACCGTTCGCTGCTCGGACCCCTGGCACGCATGGAAGCAAATGTATCCTCACGCCCCCTTTACGAAATTCCGAAAAACAAAGTCGCAGGAATTGAATCAAAATTGCGCAGCGGTGACATCATCGGAATTATTTCACGCGACCGGAGTGGACTTTATTCCACTGCGCATGTTGGTCTCGCATTGCGCACAAGCGACGGCGTCTTGCATTTCATGCACGCTTCTTCGCCAAGCAATTACGGCCACGTGGTCGTGGACTCAGAGCTTTCGAAATATCTATATCGTTACGGCTCTGACAGCGGAATTTTGGTCGCCCGACCCTTGCGTTAGTCAGTTTCCTTCTCGTGGAACTCCGCGAGTAACTTCTCCAACTCGTCCAGCGCGTCGTCTGCATCGACACCGTGTGCCTCGAGCGTAGCCGTCGCACCGCAATCGAGATTAGCGCGCAGGATGTCAATGAGGCTGGAGGCGGAATATCGCTTACCCGCCTTTACTACCCAGATTTCTGATCGAAAGCTCCGTACGCGTTTGACAAACTGTGCCGCAGGCCGCGCGTGCAATCCGAGTTTGTTGGTGATGCGCACCTCACGTTGCGCCGAAGTGGGCGCTTTCTTGTGTCCGAGTCTCATGCCTGGCCCGTCCCCCAGCGCCGGTGCAGAAACCTTTCGATCGGCGAAAAGAAAATTTTGTCCGCCAGCAAACCAATCACGACGATCACAATCATGATCCCAATGACCTGCTCCATGGCGCTCAATTCGCGACCATAATGGAGAAGCTGGCCAAGGCCAAAACCAGTCAGGATTGTCACGAAAATCTCAGCAGCCATCAGGGAGCGCCAGGCGAAAGCCCACCCTTGCTTCATTCCGCTAACGATGAAGGGAAGCGCGGCAGGCAGAATCACTTTGAACCACATGTGCAATCGCTTGGATCCCATGGTCAAAGCGGCGCGGCGATAAATCGGCGGAACATTGCGCACGCCAGTCTCGGTTGCAATGATCACCGACCAGAGAGTTCCCATCACCACGACGAAAAGCATGGCCGCTTCGGTCTGGCCAAACCACAAGAGTGCAAGAGGCACCCAGCAGACACTGGGCAGCGTCTGCAGTCCAAGCGCCATCGTTCCAATCGTATCGCCAAACAATTTCCAGCGCGCGGTCAACAGCCCCAGCGGAAGGCCAACCACCAGTCCAATGAAGTAACCAATAAGTAAGCGACGCATGGTTATCACGGTGGCTTTGGCGAGGGTTCCGTCGGCAGCAGCGCCCTCCAAGTACGTTACAACCTGCCTGGGGGATGGCAGCAGTACGGGCGACCAAATTTTTGCGCGATACGCCGCTTCCCAAAGCAAAGCGAGGGCAGCGAAAAACGCAGCCGCCAAAAGAAATCGTTTCATCCTGTGACCGCGGCCTCCGTTTGACTGAAACCTTTCAGGGCTTTTGTAATTCGTGTCGCGTAAGCTGCAAGATCAACACTGTTGATGTCGCGCGGGCGCGGCAAATCCACGGTAAATTCTTCCCGAATGCGACCGGGATGCGGCGAAAAAACAAGGACACGATCGCCCAGACACGCTGCTTCACGGACGTTGTGTGTAACAAAAACGATGGTTTTGCGGCGCGCTTTCCAGATTCGCTGAATGTCGCCATAAAGTTGCTCACGGGTGAGCGCATCGAGAGCAGCAAACGGCTCGTCCATGAGCAGCACTCGCGGATTCGGCGCCAGCGCGCGAGCAAGCGAGACGCGCTGCTTCATTCCACCGGAAAGTTCATGAATGTTGGCGCGCTCGAACCGGCTGAGGCCGACCAGTTCCAGGTAATAGCTGGCGACGTCACGCCGATCTTTCCTTGTTAGATTCGGTTTGAGCTTGAGCCCAAAGAGGACATTGCCGAAAACATCGAGCCAAGGGAAAAGCGCCGGTTCCTGAAACATGACAAGCCGTTCGCGACCAGGTCCAGTCACCGGCTTGCCGTCCGCCAGCACTGTGCCGCTATCCGCTTTTTCCAGACCTGCAATAATATTGAGCAAGGTCGTTTTGCCACAGCCGCTCGCGCCGACAAGACACACGAATTCGCCTTCGGCGACTTTCAGACTCACGCGATCAAGCGCCAGGACATTGCCTGAAGCGCTGCGAAAGCTTTTTGACACGTCTTCGACCGACAGCTTCGAGGGCGGGATGATCTGGAGCTCCTCAGTAGCTGAGGAACGCTGGCGGCGAGGCCGGAGCATTACGGAGTTTCGATTAGCTTCGAAGTGTCTGTCGAGCCTTTTAGAAAACCTGCGTCCTTGCCGTCCTGCACCGACTTGGCAATCAAATCGCGCGAGACTTCGCTGGTGAACTGAATCCGTTTCCACGCTTGCGCGACAGCATCTGGCGAAAAATCAGCCCGCGTTTCCGCCTTTAGTTCTTCAATTAGCAATTTCTGCGCTTCCGCTTCATTCTCCTGAATCCATTTCGTCAATTCTACGTTCGCGTCTGCGATTTGCTTCGCCAAATCGCGCCGGTCACGCAGGAACTTCACACTGGAAACAAGCCAGGTGGTAATCGTATCCTTGTCTTCAAAAAAAACGCGCGCCTTCGCATCGCGCTCGAGCCGAGTCACCCAGGGTTCGACGGTCCACACGGCATCAACAGAACCTTTTTGCAAAAGCCCGAGTTGGTCTGGATTTGCTGTCGGGATCACCAGAACGTCGCCGCCCGTTAGGGTGATTTTGAATCCATGCGCTTTTAACCATGCCCGGCAGGAAATGTCCTGGGTGTTGCCAAGTTGCGGCGTGGCAATTTTTTTTCCGCGAAAGTCTTTTGGTGTTTTGATAGGCGAATCAGCTTTTACGACAAGGCGGCGCCACCATTGGCTGCGCCGGAGATTACACGAATCTCTTCGCCGTTCGATTTGAAGTGCGCATTGAGCGCAGGACCCGGACCCACGTAGGTGACATCGAGCGATCGGGCGAAGATCGCTTCCATCGCTGATGGCCCGGCATTGTAAGTAAACCACTGAATCTCGACATTTGGGCCTAACCGTTTTTCAAACCAGCCCTTGCCTTGCCGCGAAAGCGCGTGCGCGATCACTCCTTGGGCATGAGTAATATTTGGAAAATGCCCGAAGCGAATCATTGTCTTCTCTTCAGCCGGCACAAACGATGCCGAAAGCAGGAGCATCCCAATAATTGCTGTTATTTTTATTTTCATAGTTCGTTTCAATAGCAGAGCGCTCTCGTAAACGGACGGACAGTCCGCGTCGCGGCCGCTCGAGACGCTCAATTACGCAATGTACTTCATGGCGAGACACGAGCGGGTGGCGCTTGTAGTTAAAGCAGCAGATAGGCAGAGATTTTTCCCTAAGCAAACGAGAACTGTTCCCAGGATCTGATAGCTGGTCTGACTCAGAATTTAAAGCTCAGATCCGCTTGGAATATTTGATACTGATCCACCGGATTGATACTGATGTTGTCCCCAATTCCGCCGGTGCCGATTGAGCTGTCGATACGCCACGCGTAGGCCCACGTGAGGTTAAAGACCACGGCATCAGCCAACATGTACCCGGCTCGAACAGCCACGCCTTCCAGGTTCAAGGTGCTGTTGAACAAATCAGAATCGATCAGGTTCGGATCAAGCGCGTACTGGTCTTGATGTTGCCACCACGCGTCGATCTGCCAATCGTATTTTTTCTTTAGCTGTCCAATACCAAGCCCGATCTCGTATGCGTAACGGTCGCCACCCTTATCGGGATGCCCTGCAGCTGTGGCACGGTCGTCCGCTTCGAAGTTCGTTGCAAAATCCCCAAAGATGCGCATGGGAATTTTCCCAACCTTCCAGCCGATCTCGGCAGGGATGTCGAAAACCAATAGACTGTTAATACCCGTTTGATTGCCACCGGGGTCGCCTGAGAAATGGATGTTAAACGTGTTGCCGTCGCCGGTGTAGTTGTAGAGGGTTGGCGCGAGCTGGAAGTACGCGATGTGCGGAAAATCAAACTTCGCGCCTACCTGCCATCCGAGCATGAATGCATTGGCGGTCGGCACCTGCTGAGTCTCACCGCCTATTGGCTGCGTCACCGTTAGAATTGGGCCAATTGGGTTTGACGGGTTTGAATCGTCATAAACAAACTGACCGAAGTTTGCGAAGACATCGATTTTTACCAACGGTTCCGGTGGAGGCGGCGGCGCTACGTTTTTCCCGTCCTTGCTGTAGGACACTGGCGCCGCTGCTTCGCCACCGATGGTGAACGTGTGTTTCCACTGCTCCGCTAATCCTTCCGGGTTGATGTCCTCGTCCCACACCATTCGCGTGGTGACGAACGGGTTCGGCATTCGGCCGCCCGTAAACGTAAATCCGGGGAAGCCCTTGTAACCACCGTATGCCTGGCCGACGAAAATGCCGTCGCTACCCTTTGCAAACGGTCCACCACCACCCGGTGAGGTGCTCGAGGTATCGTCACCGAAGGTTACGTTCGTTGAACGCGGACTGGCGCTCGTCTCCAAGCGTACGCCGAAGAACCAGTCATCAAGCAGCGTACCGCGCAATCCGATGCGCAAACGATAACGTTCACGTTCGCGCTCCTGCCAGTCATTTGGGTTTGTCGGATCGTTACTCGGAAGTCTGCCACCGCGGTATTCATAGCGCAGACGCAGATCACCAAAGAGTTCCAATTCGGTGATCGCCGGGAACAATTTCCATTTTTCGCCGCCCTGTAAGTCGGGCACGAGTTTCTCGACGTACGTCTTTCCATCGCTGGTCACTTGTTTCTTTGTTTTGCCTTCCGTCCCACCAACAGGCGCCCATTCCGTCCGCTTCTTTAATCCCGCAACCTCCTGTTCAAGCTCGGCATTGCGCTTTTGGAGCTGGCTAACGGCCTCTTCGAGCTTTTGAAGCCGCTCGGCATCGGATGGGGTCTCGGCAGTAAGCGGTAGGATCGCGGCCAGCAACAGCAATGAAACGACAACGCTGGCGGACCATAAAAAACAGTTTCTGATCAGCATATGTTTCCCCTATTTTGCCGCGCCTTTCGAGCGGCCGTTGCGTGAATGGCTCCCTCGGGACCCTGAAAACTGCTTCAATGCCTCCGCCCTGCTCGATCCACCAATTGGCGGCCGGCCCTGTTTGGACAGGATCGATGCGAGCGCAATCGATCGGTGGAGAAAAGGCGGCGTGATCTTATCGCGGCGATATTTGCGAAGTGTGATGTCGACGATGTCAGCCAGCGTGAAGCGATCAAGCACCGTGCTGATCGCGTTGCGAACGTCGAGCATCAACATTCGCAGACCGCAGTGCACTTCATCCGGGCAGGAGCAGCGCGCATAGGATGTCTGGCTAACGCACCGAATTGGCGCCAGGGGTCCGTCGATCAACCGGATGACGGCGCCAAACTTTATCCGCTTCATGGGTCGCGCGAGCGAATAGCCTCCAAACTTTCCGCGCCTGGCCTCCACGTACCCAGCTGCTTTGAGCTGCCCAAGAATCTGCTCCAGGAATTTGATCGGCAGTTTCTCTTTCGCGGCCAGCTCGCTTACCTGAAGCATGGGCCAGCCGAGTTCGGCGGCAATGCCAAGATCAATAAGAGCGCGGAGCGCGTATTCGCCACGTTTGGACAGTTTCATGTCTACTAAATTGATAGGGTATCAGAAAATTAAGTCTACTGAGCAAGTAGAAAATCAAAATGATTTATGTGAGGCAACCATCCTCACTCGTCCGCCTATCGCCGACGGTGGAACCCAACCGGTTGATAAATGGGTTAACCAGCGCCGACCGCGGCGATTACGGTCCGTCCGTTTCCCACGCGGTATCCTAAGGTGAAAACCCGTTTTGTCCTCGTAGCCTTCAGGAGATCGAACGAGGACTCCCAGCAGCCCTAAACTCAATGCCACGCCAAACGCAACGAGTGAACTCGAGCAAAAGACGAGCGAGCAAAGAAGCCCGATTAGTCCTGTTTTCACAATAGATCTTTTAGCAATACAATTTTCGCAAGTCGTTGCGTTCCGCCATAAAATTCATTTGATCGCGGAAGCCGATTTTGTCGTTGTTCAAGCTTGATCTGTTGGCAGCGCGGGCGAATCGCCCATAACTCGCGCAGTTTACTCCAGAATGTCTCTTTCATAATTCGCTATGGCTTTGCTCGTTCATTGAACTTTCGCTGCAGGATTGGGGATGTCCCAACTGGAAAGGGATGCCCAGATTGATCAAAACACGAAGCCTGGATTCCATGGTGTTGAGAACTTAATGTCTATCATGTCGGTAGGAAATCGATTCAACTCCTACTTGTCAAGTAGGAATTTGGTTCTTAAAAGAGCGACGCTCGCGATGCGCAACGAACGTGCGCTTGGCCCAATTATTTTGGAACGCCTATCCGCGTCGGCAACTCGATCACAAATGCCATGCCTTTCCCCAATCCTTCCCTGTGCGCGGAGATCGCGCCGCCATGCATCTATGATGATCGCTTCACTGAGCTGAGAGCAAGCTTTAGGCTTCCTTGCTTTTCTTTTTGCTTCTTTCCTTGGCAATAAGCGGCCCGGCCATTTGGAATATCGCGCCTGTTTCTCGGGCGGGAATCGAGCCCCTTTTCGCGATGAACGTCAACACGTTTTTGTCGTGCACTCTAACTGACGGTATTCAGCGAGAATGGCGTGCAATCCAAAGAGAAAAGCGTGCCCCTGCTGTCGCATTGGTGCGTGGTGAGGCGTTTCCAACACGATTTCGAAGGGCGCCGGTCGCTGATCTACCGGGGCGGAAAGAATTCCGTCGTAGCGCGACTCAATAATTCCGTGGCTGGCCCTGAAGCCGTCGATTTGCGCGGCGGTATTACGCGGGAGCGCGCGCTCGGCTGCGCCCAGCCCCTGCTTCAGCAACCGCTCATTTAGAGCGCCGCCTCCGAAGCCATACACGCCGTAACTGCTATCATCGCAGTGCAGCGAAATAATGCCATTGAATCGCTGTTTGCTGATTTCTTTTTCGAGTAGCTGCACTTCCAACTCGGAGGAGTTTTTCCAGAACTCGCGGTTCAGATCCTTAGCGGACCGCGATTCGCGCGTCCCGTCTATGTAACCGCCTGGGTTACAAAGCGGATAGAGCCAGAGTTGATAATTACGTCCCATTTCAGGATAGCACTCAAGAGCGCGTGCCAACTGCATGAGACCTAGCACGCTGCCGGCTTCGTCGCCGTGGATTCCGGCAAAGATCCCGACCTTGATCCGCGGCTTGTGAACTTTCCAGCGCTGAAAGAAAAAACGGGGTAAGAACAGCAAATCTTCGCGCGAACGCCAGCAGCCGAGCGAGTCGGCGCGCAGAACTTGCGATTGAGCGACTAGCTTCACCAGCGGCGCAAGCAAATCATGGACGGAGCGGCCCAGCCGCGATGCCTGGCGGTGCATTGCCGGAGCACAGGGGAATGGGATCGCGCCTGCTGCTGGTGTAATGGCACTCGTCGACATAGGTACAGTATCTCTACTCAGTCGCCGGAGCGTCACCGCCATTCTTTGGCACGCGCAGGTTGGAATGACCGGACGTGGCGAATAAGACTGAACCTCCGATCACGCCGCCGAACATGAAATCCATCAGGCCGCTCATAGCCCTCCGGTGCGCGACACAGTGCGATCAACAGCGCTCCCAAAGAAGGAGCAACCATAAAGAGAATGAGCATGCTCCCAAAGCGCGATACCATCTCATATTCAACCCAGGCGACGCCCAGGCAGGATAAAGCCAAGCAAATCAATCCCATTATCTGTTTCAAGTTTAGTCCTCCATTACTTACTTAATGTCTACTAAGCTAATATGGTTTATAAATCCCTACTAGTTTAATAGGAAATAGAATGCAAGTACTTTTTCAAACGGCACCACAGCCGGTTCAAAACGCCGCTCGATTCCGAATGATGGGGCCCCCGCCCCGCCTCCCTTCTGGCTTGGCTTCCTTGGTAGCCTCAAGAGGAAGCCAGAATCATAGACGACTGGCCGCTACAAGCAGCGCTCGCTTGAATCCGCGGCGCGAGATTCTCTCAAGAGCTATAGCCGAACCGGCGATCGAGCTCCATTAATGCATCCGCAGCATACTCTAGATCCTCGGCCGAAAGATACTCCCGATAACCCCCTACTTTTCCGCGACGCACTTTGAATGACTCCGGATCACGCACATCACCCGGATGCAGAATTTTCGAATCAAAAACTCCGGCTGCTTCTAATTTTTGCATGTTCTCGAAACGAGCAAACTCAAGTGCCTCCTGAAAAATCGACATATCCAGCATTGTTTCGCCGACTACGGCAAGCAGGTCTCGAAAATGTTCGGCTGGAGATGCCCGCAACGCCTCGTAGCGGATGATCGTGAAATCCTTTCGACCCGAAAATTCGTTAAGCCAGTCATTCATTGCGCGAACAATGCCACGGATTCCAAATCTCTTGTCGCGCAGGAGTTCACTAACAGATTTTTGCTTCAACGCTGCATCCGCACTGGGATCGCGCCGCGTCATTTGTAAATAGAGGGAGACAAAACAGTCCCGGGGGTCCCGCACGAGCAAGACAATCTTGGCTTTTAGAAGTTCTCTTCCCGGAACGAGATATTTGCCGCGCAAGCGGTCCCAGCGATTGCCTTTTGTCCGATGCTCAAAACGATCATGGGAGAATATTACCCGGGGAAATCCCGGATGATCGTACCGCCCGGGCTGGAGGGTGAACTCAAGGCCATGACGCTTGCACAAGTAAGCGCAAAGAAATGTCCGGATCCATGTGCGTCCGCTTTTTGGCGCTGAAAGAATGAGGACCTCCCCACCTGAAAGCAACTTCGCGCGACTGCTGAAGTTTCGGCGCGTCCACCGAAGGGAGCGCCGCAGGAATCGCGAGGCCGGCATAGACTTCTCGGGAAGACCCGAAAATTCCCTGGGCTGGATCGCTTCACCGGAAGTCATATCCGCCTGTTGCGTGTCGGCCAAGGATCGAGCTGTTATTTCAATCGCCATTCCCGAAATTATTCTTTAGAGCCGCGCCTCTAGGAGTCTTGCGCTTCTGTTGCATAAGACCCCAAAAAGAGGTATTTGTTCAAGCACAAAAAACAGGGGGCGTACTGGCTTCGACTCATCGTTGGAAGCGCAGACGGCATGTCGAGGATGGTTCGTTGGCCTCGTTAAAAACCGGACCAAAAAACAAACGCAGACAACGAAGGTCTCGCTCTCGCGGCTTAATTGACCGCGACGTTTGCCGTGGGACGCCTGCTACGGCGGCAAACGTGGACAGCAGGCTGGCGAATCGGCGGAGCGACCACGCCGGTTCGTGAATCGATTTTGTGGACGCTCGGGAGCCGGCAATGTGCCGGCGCATGGCTTGGCTCCTCAGAATTTATCGTCGGATAAACATGTAGATGTTTGCGTGGATAGCGACGAGGACAGGGGTTCAACTCCCCTCGCCTCCAGCCCCAAAAGCTTTCGGGGCTTTCACGCCGGAGCTTTAGTGTAGGCGGACACACAACGTCCGGGTCTTAAGTCCGCGTCTGGTCGCCGTTCCTCAAGAAGAACCTTCAGCATAATAAGAACACAAAGGCTGCTAGCTGGCGCACAACGCACTCACTGCCCGCCTGATTTGAGCCATTCACTCCAGAGCTGGGGCCGACCGTTTGGATTAGCACGAGCATAATTGTAGAACGCGCGAACAAATGCGATCCGGTCCTCCATGTACGGCGCCTTCCAGTTCCCGGGCCCAGCCGGACGCAGAACATCGTAGCCGTATCCGAGTAATTTCTGACGCTGCACAATGTCCTCGAGCGACACACGACTCGCATTTCGCAGCATGTCGTAAAGCACAATGAACGTGGTCGTTCGTCCAAGTCCGGCTTCGCAGTGAAAATGCGCCCAGGCCTTCTCAGGAAGCGCGCGAACAGCGACAATGAATCGATCGACTGCCTCATCGAGCGGTCGCGTATGGTCCGTAACGGCGATCCGTACAAAACTGGCGCCAGTAGACGACACAAGATCGCGTTCGATGCTCGCTTGTTTTACAATCACTTGTTGCGGGATCGCAGATTCAGCATTGCCTTTTTTGATTGGGTGACCTGGGCGAACGGCAATTTCGCTTCCCGACCCAAGCGATTGCACCCATGCGGCTTCGGCCTGTTCGATTTCAGTCTGGCTGCGGCCGACATTCGCCCAATCGCGTGTCGCGAACCAGCTAACAGGAAGGCCGTTGACAAATATGTGTGTTTCCTGCCGTAAATCGAAAATCGTGACCGGACCATGCATTCGCGTCAGCAAAAGCTTGAGGTTGTCAGCCGTAAACTCTCCGCTGCCAGAGGCGTGAAGATCAATCAAACCAGTGGTCGAAGGAATTTTACTATCGCTCGCCTTAAGCGGATCATCAGTCGTTCGGAAGTTTCGCGGCAAAGCCTTGGCCAGCCTTAGGTCAATGTCCCAAATTAGCGCCGGAGAGACCGCGTCAGCAGGGCGGATCGGCGGATTCCTCTGCACCAGCGGGACCGCTGACCAAAACGTCGCGGGCGCTACAAAAAGCGCGAAGAAAGTCAGGGGGAGCAGTTGACCGCGGCCGCTGTATTGCGTCATTCCGTGCGCAAGGCTTGAAGCGGTTCAACATGTGTGGCGCGACGCGCCGGAAGAAAACAGGCGAGGAGCGCGGCTGTCGCGAGCAACAAACTCGAACTGATCAACGCGAACGGATCGCTTGGACCTACTTTGTACAAAATTTGCGCGAGTACACGTCCCACACCTAACGAAAGCAGAACTCCGACGCTAACGCCAAGCGCCGTCTGGATTACGCCTTGGCGCATAATTAGCGCGAAAACATCCTTGCGATGCGCGCCGAGCGCCATGCGAATGCCGATCTCGCGGGTGCGACATGCGACGGCGTACGCTTTCACGCCGTAGACGCCGACGACCGCAAGAACAAGCGCGATTGCGCCGAAGGCGCCGAACAGGGTTGCACCCAATTTAACGATCCAAAGACCGACGCTTCTTTCCATCAGATCAACCCACGGTGCGATGGTCAGAAGCGGCAGGTCCGGATCGATTTCGCGCAAGGTCGAGCGCATGGTCGGGATCATTCCGGCCACCACTTGTCGATCCGGAGTGTTGAATCGAACGTGTAGGACCACATCGCCGCTGTAGCCTTGCGCGAACGGAACAAACAATCGTGTGAGCGGCGTGTCGTTTTGCACATCGTGCCGATGTGTACCGACAACTCCGATGACTTCCATGTCGTTAGGCGACCCATCCTTCGGTGGAATAGTGTAGCGAACATGCTGGCCGACCGCATCCTCATTTGGAAAAAGCTTCTTGGCCATCTCTTCATCGATGATCGCGACGCGCCGTCCATCTTTGTCCTGGCATTCGGCCTGCGTGAAATCGCGGCCGCGCAATAACTTCACGCCGATCGCGTCGAAATATCCTGGCGTGCTCGCGGTATAGAGCGCGGTTACACCAGGATCGGGGGCTTTCGGATCATTCGACAATGTTGTCCGCGTTGACATGATCCGGCGAGTGTTGGTGAAATTGTTGTAAGGCAACATTGTTGCGACGCCAACCGCGGTAACGCCGGGCAGTTCGCGCGCGCGTTGCGCAATGTTGAAGATCTCACGTCGCGCGTCCGCCGGTTCTCTCTTCACCAGGGTGAAATCCATTTCGGTGATTAGGTCACCGGCGGCAACGAAGCCGGGATTCAAGCCCGCGGCCTTCAGCGCGCCACGGAAAAATAATCCAGCGGCGAACAGCAACATGAGCGAGAGAGCGATTTGTACCATGACCGAGATATGGCGCGGCGCAAACAAACGATTGAACCGCCCGATGCGTGCAGGCTCGCCGCCTTGTTGTTTCAAGTCGTTGACCAGATCGGCACGCGTCGCCTTGAGCGCGGGGCCGAGGCTAAATAGCACCGTAGCGAGGAGACAAAACAGACACGTCACCGCGAGCACGGCTGCGTCCGGCGAAAGATCGACAATGAACGAAAAGTTAACGTTGTTGAGCAAAGAGGCGAGCGAATGGAGAAGGAGATTGTTGCACCACACACTCAGAATGAGCCCGACTACTCCGCCACAAATCGCGAGCAAGAGACCTTCGCAA
Source organism: uncultured Verrucomicrobiae bacterium (assembly GCA_963719605.1). GTDB lineage: Bacteria > Verrucomicrobiota > Verrucomicrobiia > Chthoniobacterales > UBA10450 > Udaeobacter. The sequence goes on along the minus strand of CAVRCO010000003.1, from coordinate 228,570 downwards.
AGCAATTGCCTAATGATTCGCCAGCGCGACGCGCCGACCGCAATGCGCAAGGCGATCTCTTTCGAACGCGCGGTGCCGCGAGCGAGCAACATGTTCGCCAGATTTAGGCATGCGATGAGCAGGACCGCGCCAGCCATCGCCATAAGCAACGTGCCGATCAACGTGATTGGGCCGTCATCCTCGGGCGATGTGCTCAGGCTAAAACGCGATGGCTTCTGAATTTGCACTTCGCGCGCAAATTCGGAATCGGCCGCTTGCATGGCATTGAACCGTTGCGACAAGACCGGCAGGCGCGGCTTGGCGGTCTCGATAGTTAGGCCGGGCCTCATTCGGCCGGTGAGATTCAGCGCATAATTTTTTGGATTCGCCAGATCATGCATCGTCTCGGAATCGCCAAAGGCGGAGCCGAGCTGCGAACGAATGCCGACCGGCACCCAAATATCGGGTGCGATCAACGCGCTCGCGCCGCTGAATCGATCCGGCGTAATGCCGATCACGGTGTAAGGCTGGCCATTGATTTGGAGCGTACTCCCGACAAAATCGTTGCGACCGCCCCGGCGCTTCCAAAATCCGTAGCTCGCTACTACGACCGCAATGTTCGCGTTCGGTTTGCATTCTTCGGCGTTATAGAACCGTCCGCGAAACGGCTGGACACCCATCAGCGAGAAATAGTTTTCAGATGTCAGGAACGCGAAGCTGCGCCGCATCTCGTGATCGCGCCCGATACCGGCCACAGCGAACTCGAGCGCGGCAAGATCAACAAACACGTCGGCGCTGTTCTCACGCAGCTCCCGATATTCATTGTAGGAGAACTGCCGGTAATCGTGGTTGGCATTTTGCCGGCAGTTGAAAACGTTCACGACTTCCCACGGCCGCAGCGGGACCATCGGATGGAGAACCACGCTGTTAATTAGCGCGAAAATCGCGGAGTTAACTCCGATCGCCAATGCGAGCGTCAGTACCGCTACTGCCGTAAATCCCGGCGCCTTACGAAGCTGCCGCAGCGCGAATCGAAAATCATTCATGTTTGTTAAGCTCTGTTGCCGACCCTACTCAGGCTGCGAGCCGATCCTCCACGATTTGGCCGTCAAGCAAATGCACGGCGCGCTCGGCGTGCCCGGCGAATCGTTCGTCGTGGGTCACCATACAAATCGTTGCGCCAGCTCCATGCAGCTCTTTTAACAGATCCATGACCGCTTCACCATTGCGCGAGTCGAGGTTGCCGGTTGGTTCGTCCGCAAGCAGAATGGCCGGTTTGCCGGCAAATGCCCGGGCAACGGCGACGCGTTGCTGTTGCCCGCCGGAAAGCTGGCTGGGCAAGTGCCTGGCGCGATGAACCATGCCGACGCGCTCGAGCGCTCCCATGACAGCAGATTTGCGCTCATTCCCGCTCAATCCGCGATATGTCAGCGGCAGCTCGACATTTTCGTAAACGGTCAAATCGCCGATCAAATTAAAACTTTGGAAAATGAAGCCGATCTCGCGATTGCGAATGCGCGCCCGATCGGCGAACGACAGGTTTGCTACTTCTGTGCCCTTTAGCACGTAACTCCCGTCCGAAGGTGTATCGAGCAATCCTAAGATCGACAACAAGGTCGTTTTGCCGCAGCCTGACGGCCCAGCGATGGAAACGTACTCGCCGTCGCGGACGTCGAGATGAACTCCGGACACCGCGTGTGTCTCCACTTCGTCGGTAACGAAAATCTTTCTAACATCGGTCAGACGGATCAAAGGAGTCGATCCGTTTCGGCCTGATGTTTGCGCCGGCTGATTCAAAGTAAGTGAGGTTGTATTCATCTGTTGCGTGGGCTGATTTTTGGATGAGATGCGCCTCAAGCCGTGGCTGGATTCAAAAAATTTGGTTATCGCCATCGCGCGGCCCATTACCGGTCGAATACCGCAGAGGCATTGAGACGCTTTGCGCCAATTCAAACTCGCAATTCGCGCGGCGTGATTTAATTCTGAAACAATGCGGGACACGCTCACTCCAATGATGCAGCAGTACCGGCGGCTTCGAGGCAGCATCCCAGCAGATACGCTTTTGTTGTTCAGGCTCGGCGATTTCTATGAACTCTTCTTTGAAGACGCAAAGGAAGCCTCGGTCTTGCTGAATGTCGCTCTGACCAAACGGAACGGTGTGCCGATGTGCGGCATGCCGTATCACGCCGCGCAAACTTACATCGCAAAGTTGATCAAGGCGGGCCGGCGCGTGGCGATCTGCGATCAGACAAGCGAGCCGCAACCGGGAAAAATTGTTTCCCGCGACATCACCCAGATCATCACCGCGGGCACGGTTAGCGACTTCGACCTGCTCGAAGCGAAACGCGCCAATTATCTCGGCGCAATTTACGCTGACGCCGGCATATTTGGTTTTGCTTACGCAGACCTGACCACAGGCGAGTTCCGGCTTACCGAACTGCAAGATCGACAATCCCTGCTCGACGAACTCGCCCGTGTTTCGCCATCGGAACTGCTCATCAGCTCCGAACAGAAAGATCAGCTTCGCCAGATCGACCATGCCCTTGAGTACGACAGCTACGCGTTCTTACCGGAGCAGGCGATCTTCACCCTGTGCGAGCATTTCAAAATGAAATCGCTAGACGGCTTTGGGTGCGGCGAAATGTCACGGGCAGTCGCCGCCGCGGGGGCAATCGTTCATTATTTGAAGCATCAGCTCCGGCGCAATGTCGACCACCTCACCTCGTTGCGCTGCGACGCGCCGGCCGAGTACGTCGTGCTTGACGCCGCGACGCAAACGAATCTTGAGCTGGTTGAATCACGCGGCACACGTAACACCACCTTGCTCGCGGTTCTTGATCGCACCATCACGCCGATGGGCGGCCGGAGATTGCGCTGGTGGATTTTGCAGCCACTGCGCAATTTGCATGAGCTCGAGCGACGCCAGCAAATGATCGCAGATTTGTTGCAGGAACCAGATCTGCTTGCGGCAATCCGCGCTCAACTGAAATCGATTCGCGACATCGAACGTGCAACGTCGCGATTGAGCCAGGCGTCAGGAAACGCACGCGACCTGGTCGCGCTGAAATTTTCGCTGCAAGAGATCCCAAAATTGAAGGCGGAATTGCAAAAACTGCTCGAGCGAATCGAATTTGGTAGGGCGGACTCGCCGAGCCCGCCGAACGTCACGCAAGAAAGCGGCGCGATCGGCGGTCCCGCCCTACCAGCACAACTGCAAAGCGAGATTCATGAAATGCCAGTGCTGGCTGAGAAGCTCGGAAGAGCCGTCGTCGATGATCCACCGTTGGTTCTGAAGGAGGGCGGAATGTTTCGCGATGGATATGATGCTGATCTTGACGAACTGCGGCGGGCGTCGCGCGAAGGGAAAAATTGGATCGGCCACTTGCAGGAACGCGAGATCGCGGCAACCGGCATCAAGTCACTTAAGGTACGTTACAACTCTGTGTTCGGTTATTTCATCGAGGTGACAAAATCGAACCTCGCGACTGTGCCTGCGCACTACACGCGCAAGCAGACTACCGTGGGTGGCGAACGGTTCATCACTCCCGAGTTAAAGGAAATGGAGTCAAAAATCCTTGGCGCAGACGAACGCGCGCGCCAACTCGAGTATCAGCTTTTCCAAAAACTGCGCGAAGAAACTCTGTGCGAGCTGGAGTCGATCCAGCGAACTGCCGCTGCCATAGCAGTCCTCGACGTCGTTTGCGCATTCGCCGAGACGGCGCGGTTGTTCCGTTATTGCCGGCCGCAATTAAACAATACCCTGCGGCTTATGATCAAAGATGGACGGCATCCGGTACTCGACCAGAATCTGGTGGAAGAAAAATTTGTGCCTAACGACACATCGCTGGATGGGGAGACCATGCGGATGGCGATCGTGACAGGCCCAAACATGGCAGGAAAATCGACTTACATTCGCCAGGTGGCCTTGATTGTATTGATGGCTCAAATAGGCAGCTTTGTTCCGGCGGAGAGTGCCGAGATCGGACTGGTGGATCGCATTTTCACACGCGTAGGCGCGAACGATGACATGGGACGCGGCCAGTCAACGTTCATGGTAGAGATGAACGAGACCTCTAATATCGTTAACAACGCCACTGAACGCAGCCTGGTGATCCTCGATGAGATCGGTCGCGGGACCTCCACATTCGATGGTCTCTCGATCGCCTGGAGTGTCGCCGAGTTTCTCCATGACAAGATCAAAGCGCGGAGCCTCTTCGCCACGCATTATCATGAGTTGACCAAACTCGCCGCAGAACGCAAAGGCGTTTGCAATTTCAATGTCGCAGTCCGCGAGTGGAACGATCAAATCATTTTCCTTCGCAAAATCTTGCCTGGCGGTGCGGACAAAAGTTACGGAATTCAGGTGGCGCGGCTAGCAGGTTTGCCAAAGGAAATTCTCGACCGGGCGAAGGAAATTCTTGCGCACCTGGAGCGTCCAAACGGCGTGATCGAAACACCGCCCGCCGGAAAATCACGCAATAGGATGAAGCCCGCCGCCACTCCTGAGAAACCGCAACTGGATCTGCTATGAGGTGGACAGTTCCGGGCCTTATGCTTGTCGGAACCACAGTCGCAGAACCAGACGCATTGGAACGCAGATCGTCCACGCCGTGATTGCGCCCGAGGCATACGCCGACGCAGAATTGCGTATTGTGATAAACTATCTCGCGATGACGGTTAAGACGGAAAAGGAACTGAGCGAAACGCAGCGCAATCTTTGGCTTAAGGCAGTGGCCGCCGTTGAGCTGCGCAATCTCGGTTATGCAATTTCGCTTTTGCAGGAAATCCTGAAACAGGAACCGCAATTTCTGACCGGACGACAATTGCTGCGGCGCGCTGAAGTCACGAAAAACAAGTCAACCAAGAGAAGTTTTTTCAATATTTCGACTGCGCCGATCGCTATCATGAAAGCGCAGCGGGAAATCAAGAAGAACCCGAAACGTGCGATCGAAATGCTGGAAAAGGTGCTGGAGGATGAGCCTTACAATCGACAGGCGAACATCGCTTTAAAGGAAGCGGCGACAGCAGCGGGCTGGCCAGAGATTGGCATATTCGCGCTGCGAACATTGCTCGAAGAAAATCCGCGCGACGTCAAAGCGTTACACGAACTCGGGCGTTTGTACCGCGAACTGGGAGAGAACGATCAGGAGGTCGAAGTCTATAATCAAATTATCGAGATAAATCCACTCGATGCCGAAGCGCTCCGGCTCGGTAAAGACGCGGCAGCCCACGCATCCATGAAAAGCGGCGGATGGACACAGGCGGAAAGTTACCGCGATCTGATCAAGGACAAAGAGATGGCGATTTCGCTCGAGCAACAAAGCCGGATGCGATTAACCGGCGAATCCCTCGAGCAACAGATCGCCGAAACATACGCGCGTCACAAAGCGGAGCCGGCAAATGTTGACCTTGCCCGACGCTTGGGCGCATTGAACGAGCAAAAGGAAGACTTGGAGGCAGCGATCGGCTGGTATCAATATGCGGCCGACCTGACCAAAGGCGCGGACACCGGATTGGTCCGAAAAGTTTCCGATTTGAGGAATCAAGCGCCTGGAGCGCGAGATCGCTGCCCACGCGGAATTTCTCTCCATGCACGATCCCGCCCACGAGTTGTATGCGAAAAAGTCTGAAGAATTGAAGGCTGCCAAAGCGAAACGCGCAGAAATCCTCGTTACCGATGCGCGAGAACGTGTCGCCCGAAATCCGACCGATCTTCAGCTTCGGTTCGAGTTGGGCGAGCACCTCGTCAGTGCCAGACGCTTTCGGGAAGCGGTGCCGGAGTTGCAGCGGGCTCGGCAAAATCCGCACGCACGTTTGAAAGCGATGAACTTGCTCGGTTGCTGCTACAGCGAGCTTGGGATGGTTGATCTTGCTACGAAGCAACTGGAGGAGGCGTCAAAGGAAATTCTTCCAATGGACGCGATGAAAAAAGAGATAGTTTACAATCTCGGACTTATCTACGAGCGGACGGGCGACCAGGAAAAATCGCTCGCCTGTATGAAGCAGATTTACGAAGTCGAACACGGCTACAAAGACGTGGCGACGCGGGTAGAGAGCTCGTATCAGGAGAACGTTCGTGAGGTTTGACTAATCCGATCTTCTGAGGTTGCGCACCTGGAGCAATCTGGAAGGCCGGAAATGAGAGAATCAGGATTCATCGCGTCCAAGCGACCGTCTGTTTTCGATTCTTAATTGCCGGATTAGTTTCGGCAGATTTCAACCGCACCAACATCATGAAAACCAAAATCACAATTGTTTCGCAGTTTTGTGTTCTCACTCTAACAGTCGCAGCGCTTGGCGTGGCCGGAGTCGTGATGGCGCAAGACGCCCCGGCGGCCAACAGTTCGTCGCTTAGCGCGAAGGACAAAACTTTCATGAGGAAAGCCGCGAAGGGCGGAACGATGGAAGTCGCAATGGGGAACCTCGCTGAGCAAAACGGCCAGAGCGAGGATGTAAAGTCATTCGGCAAACGAATGGTCACCGATCACAGCAAGGCCAATGACGAATTAAAGTCCATCGCTTCGAAGAAAGGTGTCCAACTACCCAGCAAGGAGCCCACTACTAAGTGGAGCTCGGACAAAGCGTACATGGACGCGATGGTTAAGGATCATGAAAAAGACCTCGCCGAATTTCAGGAGGAGGCAAAAACCGGAAGCGATCCCGACGTGAAAAAGTTTGCAGAGGACACGGCCAAGGTGGTCCAGGAACATCTTGATCTGGCCAAAGAAACTCAAAGCAAACTGAAATAAGGAAACACGCTGATTGCGCGATGCGGCACGCCTTGAAAAGGCGTGCCGTATTTTTTTGTGACGCTAACTTTCAAGTTGCGGGCACAAATTGAACATCTGATTGCTTACGCCTCTTAAAACCCTCTTGGCTTTTGCCACGCCAAACTCAATCCTTTAATCGATGCGCAAGACCAAGATCATCTGCACGCTCGGCCCGGCAACGCAAAAGACCGAGATATTGCGCCAGCTAATTCAAAAAGGAACTGATGTCTTTCGATTGAACATGAGCCACGCCAGTCACGATTGGGTCCGGGACATCGTTCCACGCATCCGAATGCTGGCGGGAAAAGCCGGCCGGCCGGTTGCGCTTCTCATCGACACGCAAGGCCCGGCTATCCGGACCGGCGACCTGAATTCCAATCTGCATCTGAAAGCCCGGTGACATTCTGGAGTTCACTGTGCGCGGAGCGAAGAGTAAAGAACGCTATTCGGTGGACGTGAATTACGGCGGCTTTGCCGAGGACGTGACAGTCGGGAACACGATTTTGGTCGATAATGGTCTGATCAAATTGCTTGTCCTCGACAAGGGAAGAAATCGGGTGCGCTGCAAGGTGTTGACGCGCGCGATTCTCGGTTCGCGGCGTCATATTAATTTGCCCGGCGTGCACGTGAATCTTCCCTCGCTCACTAGGAAGGACCTGGCGGATGTCTCCCTCGGCGTGAAGGTAGGCGCGGATTTCATTGGACTGAGTTTCGTGCGCGAGAAAAGCGACATCGAACAGCTGCGAAAACTCCTGTCGAGGAAAAGGAGCAAGGCGCAGATCGTGGCAAAGATCGAGGACCAACTGGCGGTGCGATCAATAGACAAGATGATCGAAAGCACGGATGTGATCATGGTCGCGCGCGGCGATTTGGGAATCGAATGTCCGATGGAGGAATTACCAATTATCCAGCGCCGTATTGTTAAAAATTGTCTTCGCCTGGGTAAACCCGTCGTCGTCGCGACTCAGTTGTTAGAATCGATGATCACGAACCCTCTGCCTACGCGCGCTGAGATCACGGACGTGGCAAACGCCGTTTTCGAACAGGCTGACGCTCTTATGCTGAGCGGCGAAACAACGATTGGTCGTTATCCAGTTGACTGCGTCGAAGTCCTGCGCCGGGTAGCGGTGCGCACTGAGCGCAGCGGCGGCGCGGGTTATGCAGAGAATGCACTCCTGGAAAACATTCGACAGAAAATGGTAGCTTCAGCTGTTACCCTGGCTAACTCATTACACGATTCGAAACTAGTTGTCTTCACTCTGCAGGGAAGGATGGCGCGATATGCTTCAAATTTGAGGCCGCAGCGCGCACCGATCTTTGCTTTTACTCCAAGCGAGGAAGTTTATCGGCAACTCGCGCTTTATTGGGGAACGTTTCCCGCCCGCGTCGATCTCTCTGGCGGTCCCGACAGGGCGATTGCAGCGGCCGAGAAGTTTTTGCGCAAGAACAAGTGGGCTACGCCTGGAGATCAAATCGTGATTATCAGTGACGTGCGGATGGGCCGTGAATTGATCGATTCGATCCAACTGCGTGTGGTGAAATGAGAACAAAACGCCCGGACTCCATGTCCGCGCGTTCTAAAGCAAGGGTATTGATCCAGCTTAAGCTTCTACGGGCAACTCGACGTCGACTGGGCGCTCCTTCTTGCTGAGCGCGCGGCGTAACTTCGACAGCGCGATGTTTTGCAACTGACGAATCCGCTCGCGCGTAACGCCGAATTTCTTGCCCACTTCTTCGAGCGTCTTTGGTTTGCCGCCGTCTAGCCCAAAGCGCTGAAAAATGATTTTCTTTTCCCGATCGTCAAGCACGTCAAGCAGCCCGCCAACTTCGTTGCGGAGATTCTTGTCGCGCAACAGTTCAAACGGCGTTTGCGCCTCCTCGTCGCCAACAATCTCGCCGAACTCCGTGGAATCGTCGTCGCTAATCGGCGCATCGAGCGACGCTGGCCGGATCGATACGGTCTTTAGTTGTGAAACTTTTCCGCTCGCAATTCCAATTTCGTCGCCCAGTTCTTCGTCGGTCGGCTCGCGGCCAAGCTCCTCACTCATCTGGAGAGAAACCCGGCGCATCTTCGAGATCTTGTCCACCAGATGCACAGGCAGACGGATCGTCTTGCTCTGGTTCGCCAGCGCCCGTTTGATGGACTGTTTGATCCACCATGCGGCGTAGGTACTGAAGTTTTCCGCCCTTTGCGGGATCGAAACGTTCCACGGCCTTCATCAGGCCAATGTTTCCTTCTGAGATCAGGTCGAGAAGCGGCAGCCCGAGATTGGCGTAATCGTGCGCGATCTTGACGACCAGACGCAAGTTGGACCGAATCATCAGCGCTCGCGCTTCGCGATCGCCTTTTTTAATTTTAGCGGCCAGCTCGATTTCCTGCTCCGGAGTCAAGAGTGGGATTTGCCCGATCTCGCGCAGGTAAATCTTAATCCCGGTATCGCTATCTTCAGCAGCCATATAACTCTTTTTCATTAATCGTTTGGGGGGGTGGACTCGACAACTCCCCGTAAATTGTATTCGGTGGGGCGTTGGCGATCACGCGTTGTACCATCCTGAGAAGTATTTAACAAGGTTAAATATTCGGAATAGTGACAGTCGCCGGACGCCTCCTGTTCAATCTTTTTAGAGGGTCCTCCTCGCCTCGCTTTCCCGCGTCACCTCCAACTATTCTACGGGATTCGCAGGCCTGAGTCGCCTCCCACTTTAGAGGGATATTTGGCGCTTTTCCGGGCAACGATTTTTTGCGAATCTGCAACGGCGATGTTGGCGAAAATTTACTCCGCAGCCGTTTACGGCGTGGACGCATACGAGGTAGAAATCGAGGTCAACGGCGCCGGCGGCGATCCGAACATCGTTATTGTTGGACTGCCAGACGCAGCTGTGAGGGAAAGCCGCGATCGGGTCACCACAGCCATAGCCAATAGCGGTTATTATTGGCCGCGCGGTCGTACGACGATCAATCTTGCCCCGGCCGATATCAAAAAAGAGGGACCGAGCTTTGATCTACCGATCGCCCTTGGAATGATTGCCGTGACCGAGGGGTTGGACAGCTCACCGTTTGAAGACTTCAGCTTTGTAGGCGAGCTCGCCCTGGACGGCACAGTCCGCGCCGTGAAAGGCGTCCTGCCGGTCGCATTGGAAGCGCGGCGTCGCGGCAAGCGCGCGTTATTTGTCCCGGAACCAAACGCGCTCGAGGCCGCAATGGTCGATAAGATCGACATCTACGGCGTGCAAAATTTGCGGCAAACATTCGCGTTTCTCCGCGGCGAAACTCCGCTTCTCCCGACGCGTGCCGATTTGACCGGATTTTTTTCCGCGCATCAGAGCTATGATGTCGATTTCGGCGAGGTCAAAGGCCAGGGACACGTCAAACGCGCCATTGAAGTCGCAGTGGCTGGCGGTCATAACGCCTTGATGATCGGGCCGCCCGGCTCTGGCAAATCGATGCTGGCTAAACGCATCCCAACCATCATTCCGCCTCTCTCGCTCGAGGAAGCGATTGAGACGACAAAGATTCACAGCATCGCCGGGTTGCTCGATGGCGAAAAATCCTTCGTCTCGACGCGACCGTTCCGGGATCCTCATCACACAATCAGCGATATCGGCTTACTCGGTGGGGGAACGTTTCCTAACCCGGGCGAAGTGAGTCTTGCGCACAACGGCGTTCTCTTTCTCGACGAGCTGCCTGAATTCAAGAGATCGGCATTGGAGGTAATGCGCCAGCCAATCGAAGACGGAAAAGTCACCGTCTCCCGTGCTGCGGGCAGCGTCACTTTTCCCTCGGAATTCATGCTGGTGGCCGCGATGAATCCGTGCCCATGCGGCTATTTTGGCGATCTCAAACGCGAATGCCGTTGCGGCCCGGCTCAGGTGCAACGTTATCGCCAGCGCATCTCCGGCCCGTTGCTGGATCGCATCGATCTGCACATTGAAGTGCCCGCTGTTGAGTATCGCGACGTCGCAAGCGAGCGCGCTGAAGAGACGTCTGCCACGATTCGTGAGCGGGTCATCCGCGCGCGTCAACGCCAGCAACAGCGGTTTCGCGGCGACGGAAAGGTAAGTTGCAACGCACGCATGGCCACGCGCCACATCAAACAACATTGCAAGCTCAGCCAGGATTCGCAGGAACTGATTCGCGTGGCCATGAGCGAATTGAACCTAAGCGCCCGCGCTTACGATCGTATCCTGAAAGTTTCACGGACTATCGCCGATCTCGATGGCAAGACTGAGATCTCACCCGAGCATGTAAGCGAAGCGATTCAATACCGCACATTTGATCGCACCCTCTGGGTATAGCGATCGATAAGCAACCCATTCTTTTGCCTGTGATCCGGTTCGGTGGCGGGAACACGCTTAGTCAGCACAGGAATGACGAGTTGAATCCAATTAGCGAGCGCAGTGCATCTCAACGAAAACGAAAATCCGAAAGATGAAACCAACACCCTTAACGACTTCTCAAGACAGGCGCCGCCATCCGTTCGATCACGCAGCTCGCAAATCCCGTCGGTCGCCGATCACAGACTTTAACTACCATTCCGTCGCCTTCGGAGAATCCAGCAGACGTTATTCGCGCAACCCTCAGCGATCGTTTTGGAAGATCGCCGGCGATTATTTGAAAGATGAGGCCCGGCACGATTTCCAGAGTGAGGGCATGCTGTTCGCGGTCATTACTATCACCGCAGCTCTTCCCTTGATTAACAACATGCACGCGCTGATAGAGTTCGTGCGTGCGATCACCTCTCATTAAGAGGCGTAACCTTCGGCAGATTGCTGTCGTACTGCTGTTGACGCTTGCAGGCTGTGGCTCGGAGAGCGATCCCGTTATCGAGGAAACTTTTGAGCGACTCTACACGGTCCAGCCAAACACAGACATAAGTATTCAAAACTATGACGGTGCCGTATTGGTTTACGGCGCGAACACGAACGAACTGCAGGTCCACGCGACGAAGAAAGCCTACAGTCGCCTGCGGCTGAAAGAGATCGCGATCGATGTTTCTGTGCAGTCGACCACCGTTTCAATCGACACCAAATTTCCTCCTAAACCGAGATGGGCTCTGTTTGATCGCTCCGGGACCGTTGATTACACCATCGTGCTTCCTGCCACGGCTAGCATATCGCAATTGCGCCTGGTCGCGGGCGAGGTTCTCGTGGACGGAATGCGCGGGCCAAGCGTGCATGCCAGTGTAGACGATGGTCGCATGCTCGCCCACAACTGCTTTACCAAGATTGACCTCACCCTGCAGCGCGGGAACCTTACCCTCTCATACGACTGGTGGGAGCATGGAACGTTTTCAGTCCGTGCAAATATCGCTCTAGGAAACGCTTGGGCGTTTCTTCCCAGCGACTCCGCTTTCCACCTTGTTGCGGAAACCGCGCATGGAAAAATCGGCAATGATTTTGATAATCTCGCAGTTGAACGAACATCGTCCGCAGCGGCTGCGAAAATCGACATGTTGGCCAACGGCGGAGGGCAGGCAGCAATCAAGATGCGCGTAGCGGACGGCGACATCAAGATCGTTGAGGCAAATCCATAACGTTCGCTTGCGTCGGACTCGCGATCGAGCATCAAGTATTTAATATCCAGATTTTCATGCCCTCATTCGACATCGTCTCCGAAGTGGACAAGCAAGAACTTGATAATGCGGTCAACCAGGCGCGCAAGGAACTGGCGACTCGTTTCGACTTCAAGGGCATAACGGCGGAAATACTTCCTGAGAAGGACAAGATCATCCTTAGCGCCGAAGACGCAGCTTACCTTCGGGGATTGCGCGAAATTCTCATCGGCAAACTTTCAAAACGCGGGGTCGATTTGCGCAATATTGAACAGGACGAGCCCGCAATCTCATCGGTCGGACATGCCCGGCAGGAATTGAAAATTCAACAGGGCCTCGAAGGGAACAAAGCGAAGGAAATCATTCAGGCGATCAAATCACAAGGTTTCAAAGTACAAAGCCAGCTGCAAGATCGACAAATTCGAGTTACGGGAAAGAAGAAGGACGATCTACAGGCAGTGATTCAGTTCGTCCGTGGCCGTGACTTTGGCGTCGCCACAAATTTCAAAAATTTTCGAGACTGAAGTCTGTAGCCGTTTCGCTGTGCGGAGCGCGCCGCTGACACCGCGAACCTGGCGGGACTACGCCACGCACCGGGCGACGGCTACGGCTAACCGCCTTGCACTGGCGGCATGATTGAAATTTCGTCTCCCGGTTTGAGCTTGTAATTCCGATCCACAAATTCCACGCCTGCACCAATCAAAATGCTCTTATCATGCGCGCGGAGCTTCGGTTGTCGCACATAAATCTGGTCCAGCAAGTTCCCAACAGTCGCCCCTTCCGCAAGATCGATATCCATTTCATGGCTTCCAACTAGATCACGCAATTGCGCATAAAACTGCGCCCGTACTTTCATTTGCCCGGTTGCTCCAGTAATTCTTTTCTCAGCACGCCAATATAGGGCAGATTGCGATAACGCTCCCTGAAATCGAGCCCGTAGCCGACTACAAATTCGTCTTCGATTTCGAACCCGATATAATCTGTGTCCACCTCCCGGGTGCGTTGTTTCTTTTTGCTCAACAGCACGCAAATCCGAATGCTGTGCGGTCTAGCTGTTTCCAAAGTCTCGCGAACGGCTGCAAGCGTACAACCACTGTCCAGAATATCATCCAGGACCAAAATATCCCGGCCGCCGACATCCGGGAGCGTGATCTGTCCGCCACCGGACGGACTCGCCGCGGCGAGCTTGAAAACGACCTCACCGCTGGACTGCGCTTTTCCGTGATAACTCGCCACGCTCAGGCAATCAAGCTTCAAGGGAAGCGGAATTCGGCGAAGCAGGTCAGCCACGAACATCAAGCTTCCGTGCAAGACTGCGATCACGGTCAGTTCGCGATCACGATAATCGTTCGAAATTTGCGCTGCCATATCATCCAAGCGCCGATGAATCGCCGGCTCATCAAATAAAACCTTCTCCAGATCGCCTCTCATTAAGATTATTAGGCCATTAGCCGAGGCCGAGATCAACGCGCTATCAAAAACGGCGGACTAGAGACTGCCGCTCCTTGCCTGCCCGACATAGCCTTGCGCGAAGGCGGGTTTTGCTCTCATGACCACGCTGATTAACATGCCTGACAATGCACGTTCATCACGATCAACTTGAGGTCCGCACGGACGGAAAAGGACTGTATGAAATCACGCACGAAGTGCAGTCAAAGATCGATAGATGCGGCGTCCGGAATGGGACGGCGACGGTGTTTGTCCAGCATACCAGTTGCAGCGTGATCATCATGGAAAATGCCGATCCAACTGCGCGACGTGATCTTGAAGAATTCTTCGACCGCCTCGTGCCGGAAGACGCCGATTATTTCACGCACAATTCCGAAGGCAGCGACGATATGCCATCGCATATCCGCATGGTCTTGACGCGCACCAGCGAGACCCTGCCGGTTGTCGATCACAAAATGCAGCTTGGAACCTGGCAGGGCGTTTTCCTGTTCGAACATCGTCGCGCACCCCACCGGCGAAAGGTTCTCGTCACGATTATCGGAGAGTAACTAATGTTTACGGGGGCGGTTGAGGTCGATCGCCCTATCCACTCCTGCTCCTCACTCGCAACACGGTATTGGCTGAAAGGCGAGACATGCAAAGCTTTCACTGAGCGCCTGCCCAGAGGCAAAGGTGCTTCGCGCTCCCTGCGGAGTGAATTTATAGATGGCGTTGGAGATTACGCCGCCTGCACTGCTAACGCCGCCCGCATCCACCACAAGCAGGTTGCCCGCGCTGTCACAAGCTAGACTTTGCGCACTGTTCGGCACGGAGCCAAACGTCGTTCGACCAGGCCGACCCAGAACTCCAGGCGGATTGTACTTATAGATGTTGCCGCCCAAATCCGCCATAAGCAGATTGCCCATACTGTCAAAGGCCAGGTCTGCCGGGCGATCGGACGGCTCCAACGCGGCAAAGGTGCCCCGCAATCCGTTAGGTTTGTATTCGTAGATTCTGCCGGAAGCGATGTTACCGATGCTGTTATCCACCACAAACAAGCTGCCCGCGCTGTTAAAAGCCATACCTACAGGATGATGCAACCCTGAGGCAAACCTGGCTCGCGACCCGGTCGGCTTGTATTCATAGATAATGCCGTGGTTATAATCCGCCACAAAAACATTGCCCGTATTGTCAACGGCCAGGTATGACGGGTAACTCAATCCGGAGGCAAACGTGGTTCGCACTCCGTTCGGAGTAATCTTGTAGACGGCGGCCTTGGCGAAGAGTTCGTCGCCATCGTGATCCACAACAAACAGGTTGCCAGCGCTGTCAAAGGCCACATCCCCGGGAGTGTCTAATCCCACGGTAAAGATGCTTTGCCCTCCGTCCCAGGTGAATTTGTAAATCACGCCGCAGGGCGGTCGGCAGTTTTTGAGGCGCGCGTTGCCCGACACGAACAGGTTCTGTGCCGACGCGCTAGAGCAGATCAGAATAGCTGCTCCAAGGCATGCTATCCTGCTGAATAGCTGCTTGGCGTCGCCAGGCGCACATTTAAATTTACTTTCTGTCAGTTTGGTTTTCATGGTTGTTCCTCTGTTTTGTTTTTGTTGGTTTGTTTGTCCTTTCACAGAGGTACTGCAGGAAATCCGGCGCGATATAACGTGGAAAGATGGAGAACTTCGTTAAAATCGTTGAAGGGCACCTTCCTAGGCCGAGAACGCCACGCTGCCCCGAAAGCTTCCCAAGGGGCAGCGCCGCGCGTCGATCCTACCATTTGTCGAAGACTCAAGGCTTAATCATCATTTGAGCTGACTTAGGTTCGCCCACTGCATATCCTGGGCCAGGTTCCAGGGTCACCACAACGCTATACGATTGACGGGAGTTTGATCCTCTCCGGTCAGGCAAGGTTTGGACCAGGATTACTCCGTAGCCGGATTGTCCGATGTGGGCCGGGGAGACAAGGGGGACGTAATCAACTCCAAGGATAGCCGTGCCGCTGACCGAGAAGTTTACGTAACTTCCACCGAACATGACTGGATTCATGTTCAGGACGAACGAACCGGTCTTCCCACGCGTTACATCCCCTGTGCTATGGATAGTCATAACCGGGAGTTTCTCCTCCTCGCTACGCACCTGCGTGATCGTGCTCATAAGCACGAGCACCACGCCAAGGCTAACAAGGACTTTGCTGAGGATTTTTGTTCTCATTTACTTATTTCCTTTCATTGGTTTGGCCTTCCGTGACCTCTCGTCATTGAGAACTCATTTCGGGCTGTTCACATGGGTACTGCAGGAAATCGGGGATGATATAACGCAGGAAGTTTGAATTTCTTTGAAGCGACCGCGTTCGGTGCGCGTCGGCGACCTCGGCCGTGCAAGCTCGCGGATTAGCCGCCTTAAGAGCTACGGCGAACAGGCAGGGTGTCCCCGAATGGGGGCCAACTATGGTAAAAGGAAGATGGAGAAGCCTTTAAACAGAATATAACACAAGAAACAAAGATTAAGTTTGGTTAACCTTGAAGTGCTTCGTTATCTTCGTTGGTCTCCGGTAAAACCGCTCCTCGGAGGTCTATTTGGGCGCGAGCAGACGTGGAATTGAAAACCTGTCCACTTGTAACACTGCGCCGCGTCAACTCGACGGAGAATTTTTCGGAAACTAACCTGTTAGGCCACATCTGCTACGGCTTACTGCGTTGCGCACGGTTCGGGGATCAATCGCCTTTGAAGGATAGACGAAACAATCAATTTGTTTGATGCTTCTCCCGCGCGTGGAGATCATAGCGAAAGCGTTTTTCCAAGGCAATTTCCTCTGCCAAAAGATTCGCGTAGAAAATTCCGGTTGTCGCGCTTGCACAATATCGCGCAGTTTCCGCGCTTACTTGTTCGCCGACAGCAACGGGCATTTTTGAATCTAAATCATAAATAATAAAGGTTTTCATTTCTAAATTCCTTTCTTATTAAACGTTCATTGTTTTGGGCCTTCTTTGATTTGGATTTCTACTGATGTACTGCAGGAAATCCGGCGCGATGTTATGCGGAAAAATGCAGAAGCACACATGTGAAAACCTTTGGGAAACTCCCGCCACTGCCGCTCAGACGCGCGTGGAAGGTTGCTAGAAAGCGATCGGTCTGATTACACCAATCACCGCTGCTTTTCTTCGCAGAGTTTTTGGAAAGCGGGATCGGCGCGCAACGGATCCCAGATCGGATCGAGCCTCAAAAGCGCCGGCGTAACAGGCGTGCCGTACAACCAGCTCATATATGGCGTTTGTAACAACCGCTTGAGAGTCGAGATCGCGTGGCTATTCTCGCCGAACATCGTCTGAATTATCGCCAAGTTCTCGTCGTCACTAGGTCTGTACACCGGATCTTTAGCACGAGTCCCAAGCAACTGCTGCCCCTGACCTCGCTTAATTGCCATTGCCCGATTGCGCTCGTTCGTTAGGAAGTGTTTGAGTGATGTGAGCAGATACGATCGCAGACGCCCTTTCTCCTGGCGGACCGTATTCAGATCCCGGCGTTCCAGCAGCAGAGCAAAAAAACCTTGCGTGAGATCTTTCCCCTCTTCCGGTCCAACGCCCTGTCGTCTTACGAAACCATAAATCGGTCGCCAGTAGGTGCTGCAAAGTTTTCCAAGCGCTGCTTGCGCCGCGTGTGTTGGACCTTGCGCCTCAAGCACCACGCTCCAATGCGTGGTAGTAAATGCCACCGGGCCGTGATAAGGGCTTCCGCCAATAGCGCTCAGTGAAGTCACCTGATCATCGGCAGGCACGCTGCGATCTAACTGAAAACTCGCGACGAAATCAAGCCTGTATCAGAGTTACGGCTCAAATCGCGCGGCGGGCAATCGAGGTCAATCGCCGTATCGATAAATGGCATCCACCAGCCGCAACGATTTTTCGTTTGGCAGAAGTGATTGTTCCATTTGATTCATGACGTAGGCGAACGAAGTCCTGTTTTCGGGATCGGCAAAGGCGTGGCTGCCGCCCGCACCGGGATGCCCGAAAGCGTTCGGTGACGGGCCGAACATTCTTCGCACCGCGTTTCGTGGATCTTTCATGAACCCGGCTGAAAACGCTGTCGGTATTTGAAAAACGCGGTCCAAGCGATCTGACAGCGTTGTGGTCATCCATGCGATTGTTTCTTCCGAAAAGAAGGTTTGCTCACCGACTTTGCCGCCGTTCGCGAGCATGGAATAGAACTTCGCAAGTGCCGACGCGCTCCCGATCCCGCCGAATGAAACAATCGGTTGCGCACGGACAGCGGGAGTGTTCATCCCGCTAATGGACTGCAGTCCGTAGGGTGAGGATGAATGTTTTGCGCGCCAGGGTGCCGGGCGTCACAGTCAAGATAAAAGTCCGAGCCGTAATGTGTTCTTCGGTTCCGGTGGCCTGCCGCTTTTCACAGCGTAAATGGTCGCCACACGTGGATTTTCTCGTTCAGGCAAACCGATCCAAAGATCAAGATTCAGCGGCTGCGCAAACGCTTCGCGCCAATACTGCGAGAGCGTTTTGCCGGCGATCCGACGCACAAGTTCATCGAGAAGGAATCCAAAAGTGCGAGCGTGATAACCATGTGCGGTCCCCGGCAGCCACAATGGCCTTTGTACTTCGAGTGCCCTGATAACGGCGCCGTAATCAAGTATATCAACTCGCGCATCTAAAGCGCAAAGCCCGGCTTGATGCGAAAGCAACTGCGACAACGTGATTTTTTCTTTGCCAGCTTGAGCGAAGTCGGGCCAAAACTCCGCCACGTACCTGTCGATGCCAATCCTGTGCTCTTGCAACACATGCAGGGCGCATGCGCTGCCAATTCCCTTCGTAGCAGACCATACCAGGACGAGTGTGTCCTCTTCCCAGGGCTTCTCGTGGCGTGCATCGCAGAATCCGCCGTAAAGATCGACAACTGGTCTTCCATCCTGCCAGATAGAAACCGCCGCGCCCAACTCGCCGAACTGCTCGAAGTTCTCCCGGAACAGGGGCTCGAATTGCCGAAGAAGTTGGCCGCTGCCAGTTGCATCGCGGAACGGTAAACACAAGGAGCGGCGGTCTCTAGTCCGCCGCATCCAAAAGGGGCGGACTGGAGACCGCCCCTCCTTGAGGCGCAACTCGAAGTATTTGGAGTTTCCGGGACTTTCTTTTGCTTAGTATGCTGAGTCTTCCGTGGGCGATCTGCGCTTTTTCAATCCATACGCAGACATTCGTTTCACTGCGAATCGCTTGCCACACTGGCAACAAGAGGGCGTAGTTTATTTTGTCACATTTCGGCTCGCAGACGCTATTCCTCACAAGGTGCGCACTCAATGGGAGTCTGAACGCGAGGCGTGGTTGCGTTTGCATCCGGAACCTTGGACTGTCGAAGTCGAGCACGAATATCATGAACGGTTTTCAAGCGATCGAACGCTGGCTCGATGCTGGCCACGGCTCTTGCATTCTGCGCCGACGTGATTGTCGTCAGATTGTGGCCATCTCACTGCACCACTTCGATGGTGATCGCGCAGCGATTATTTCATTTGTCGTGATGCCAAATCATGTGCACACAGTTTTTGTGCAAAATCCAAACTGGCCTTTGGAAAAGCTATTGCGCAGCTGGAAGAGCTTTACGTCACGTAAAATTAACTCGCTGCTTAGCCGCCACGGGAGTCTGTGGCAACGAGATTATTTCGATCGGCTAGTTCGCGATCAAAAGCATTTCGCCAATTGCATACGCTACATCCGCAGGAATCCTCAAAAGGCACATCTGCACGACTCGGATTACATCGTGTACGAAAGCGACGTCGCGCGGAGTATGGAGTAAACGATAGTGACGGTGGACTGGAGACCGGCGCTGCTTGCCCTACAGCAGCAGCTGTTCCAATTCGTCGAGCCGCTGTTCAAACAAACGTAACGTGCTTTCGATTGGAGCGGATGTGGTCATGTCCACACCTGCCGCTTTTAATGTCTCCAGTGGAAACTTCGAACCGCCGGACCGCAGAAAATTTAGATAAGCCTCCACACTTCCGGGCTCATGGGCAAGTACGCGCTGCGAAAGCGCTACCGCGGCAGAAATCCCTGTCGCGTATTTGTAAACGTAAAATGCATGATAGAAATGCGGAATACGCAGGCATTCCAGATCGAGTTCGGGATCGAGCACGAAGTTTTCTGCAAAATAAGTTTCGAGCAACGTGTGATATTTAGATTTAAAAAGATCAAGCGTCAGCGCGTCGCCACTTTCCTCAACGGCGTGAATGATTTTCTCAAACTCAGCAAACATGGTCTGCCGGAAAAGTGTGCCTCGCAGGTCGTCGATTTGCCGATTGATGATGTAAGCGCGCATTTTCGGATCGTTCGTTGTTTTGAGCAGGTAATGGGTGAGCAGTTCCTCGTTAAATGTTGAGGCGACCTCGGCCAGAAAGATCGGATACTCGTAATCCTGGAAGCGCTGCGAATTTTGCGAAAACCAGCTGTGCATGGAATGACCAGCTTCGTGTGCCAGCGTATAAACATCGGCGAAGACATCCTCCTTATAATTCATCAGGATGTAGGGTGGCGCTTCGTAGCTTCCGGATGAAAATGCGCCACTGCGTTTCCCTTTTGTTTCGTAGCGATCGCACCAGCGACTCGACCGCAGACCTTCCGCCAGCATATCAACATACTCCTTCCCAAGCGGGTCAAGCGCGCCTAAGACCATTTGCACAGCCTGATCAAACGTGAAACGCGTCTCGATTTCCGGAACGAGCGGGACGTACGTGTCGTAATGATGCAACTCGTGCAACCCAAGCGCACGGCGGCGCAAGTCGAAATAGCGAAAGAGCGGCTTCAAATTCGCGCGAACCGATTGAATCAATCCGTCGTAAACGGCAATCGGCACATCGTCTGGAAACAGTGCAGCCTCGAGGGCAGATGAATAATGTCTTGCTCGCGCGTGGAAGACATCTGCCTTGACGGAGTAAGCAAGTGACGCGGCAAGTGTGTACTGATGGTCGCGAAATTCTGCATAGAATTGATGGAAAGCTCGTTTGCGCAGCTCATGATCGCGCTTGACCAAAAATGAGCTGAACGAGCTCTGGGTGAGCGGTCTCTCGCGCCCCGTCGCATCGACCAGGACGCCAAACTTCATGTCCACATCGGTTAATTGCGAAAAGGTGTCGTCGTAACCGCTCAGCGCGACACTGCTCAGCGCGAGAAGGCGTTCCTCAGGCACCGAGAGCACGTGCGGCTTCATTCGACGAATCTTGTGCAATTTGATTCGCCACTCGGCCAGGACGGGATCGGTAACGAACTCGCCAAATCTTTTGTCGTCGATCGCCAGGATTTCTGGAACGAGAAACGCCGCCGCTTCGCCGATTTTCGTCAGCAGATTTTGCACCTGGCCGATCCGCGCAAGGTATTCGTTGTTGGTGCTGTCTTCGGCCAGTTGCAGCGACGCGTAGTGATAAATGCGCTCGATCTTCAAATCGAGCGACTTTTCGAACTCGAGCACTTCTGCCAAAGACTGTGCCGACTCCCCTACGCTGCCTTTCCAATCCTTAAGTTTTGGATAAGTCCGCTGAAGCCAGGCAAAATCTTCCTGCCATTTGCCGACATCGGCAAAAAGATGCGTCAGGTCCCACTTATCAGAGTCGGAAATATCAGCGCGAGTCGGAGTTTTCGCTTCGTCCATAAGGAAATTGTCACACGGAACGCGTTCTCTTCAACGAGTCGAAAAAGCGGCTCTCGGCATGCGAGATTTCCGCCTCCACCGCTTTTGGATGCGAAGCCCGGGAGGGCTGTTATCAGCGCCGGAGTGGACGCCTCAGATTGGCGTCGCAACCTTGACAATTTCAGTGTTTCATCACTGGCATGAAACGGCTTTTGATCTTGCAGTTATCTGGCGCGTTAGTCGTTGCAATGGCGCACGCCACGACAAACTCTGATCTCGCGGCCAAGGCGACAAACGAACTCGCGGTCGATCTTCACCGTCAACTCGCCACAGGCAACGAGAACCTTTGCGTTTCACCATTTTCCATTCAAAGCGCCCTCGCTATGACGTTCGCTGGCGCGGATGGCGACACGCGCGCGGAGATGGCGCGCGTGCTGCATTTTTCAAGCGACGCGAGCGCGGTGGCCGCCTCGTTCGCCTCGCTTCAGCATTCGCTGGAAGAAATGAGCGTGAAGACAGCCGAACTGGTGAAGAAATCCAAGGAATTCGGCGGCCCGAGCGAGCCGATTACCCTAGGCATTGCAAATAAGCTTTTTGCGCAGAAGGGCTACGCGTTTCGCCCGGCTTTCCTATCATTGGTCAAACAAAATTTCGGAGCGGCCTTTGAACCTCTCGATTTCGTCATCAACGCATCAGCAGCTACACAGCACATTAATCAATGGGTGGCAGACCAAACACGCGACCGGATTCGCGATCTTATCCCCGGAGGCGCGCTTGATGAGACGACCCGCCTCGTCCTGGCAAACGCACTTTACTTGAAAGCGCCATGGGCTAGCGATTTTTCTGAGAACGCGACGCGGCCTGAGCCGTTCTTCGTTCACGGTGCCGGCCCACTGAATGTCCCGATGATGCAGAAAAGGAGTGAGCATTTCGGTTACGCAAGACGCGAAGGATTCACGCTCGTAAGCCTGCCCTACGCGGGCAACGATCTCCAGTTCCTCGTTCTTCTTCCCGATGACGTTAACGGTCTGCACGCGCTCGAATCAAAGCTGTCGGGCGACGTGCTGGCTGGATGCGCAAAGCTTCAGACGCGCGACGTCGATCTTCATTTGCCAAAGTTCAAACTCGAGCCGCCCACCATGGCCCTGGCAGAAAAGTTCGAAGCGCTCGGGATGAAGACGGCGTTCGATAAGCCACAGGGCAGCGCAAATTTTGACAAGATGGCGCCACGAACACCGAAGGATTACCTCTATATCTCGCAAATCTTTCATAAAACTTTTGTTGCTGTAGATGAAAAAGGAACGGAAGCGGCTGCAGCAACCGCCGTGGCGATGATGGCAGGGACAGCTCTGAGATCGCCTCTGCCGCCGCCAATTGAAGTGAAAGTTGATCGCCCCTTCATTTATGCAATTCAGCATGTTCCCAGCGGAGTCTGTCTTTTTCTAGGGCGCGTAACGGATCCGCGCTAATCTGCAGTGGCACTCTGACCGCCGCTAAAGCAGTGTATTTTCTGCTGCGTAACTTAGTTTCCCATTTGCGATCCGCGCAGCTGAGGTATATGGATGCGGCTCGGTTTTATCTTCATCAAAGATGTGCGTCACCTCAATGTCGAAGGCCTTAAGATAATCAGAAATCAGCGACCGATGACAACGCCACCAGACTGCTTCTGCGCACATGATCGCAGTAGGGCCGGCAGCGGCAGCAAGATCGAGAAGGCGCTTAACACCTTTGTTGAACTCTTCTGTCTCCATGTAATCGGCGTAACCGCGAAATGATTCATTCCGCCAGGCTGTGTTTTTTGAATCCGGCTTTGCCTTTCGCCGCCCGCCGAGTTCGGGAAAATGTTCGTAACGAATCCCCGCTTTGCCTAACGACTGGGATAGTTTTTCTTTGTTGAACTGCGGATACCGCTTTGACCCCGGCCAGGTGCGAACATCAGCAAGCACCGTGATTCCGTTGGCCTTCAACAGCGAAATGAACGTATCGATGCTGCGCGTCGAGTGGCCTATCGTCCAGATGCGCATGAATTAAGATAAAGCACCGGATAGCCGACGCACTCCGCGAACTCTGGGGAGCAGAGCCTGCGCTCCCGAGTACATACATTCGCCCCTTGACCGCTCAGCGAGGTTTTTGTGGCGCGACCGCTTCGGCCATCGATTTGAGCAATCGGCCGAGGTCGCTGTTCGTGGAGATGACTGCGGTGGTATCTTTTTCAAACGCGGCGCGCATCACGTCGAGGCTGCGAAGAAACAAGTAAAGATCTTGTGCATCAGGCGGGCTAAATGCAGCGGCATAGATGGACGCCGCCTCGGCGTCGGCCTTCCCTTCAGTTTCAAGCGCATTCTTCGTTGCGGTGGAACTGATCGAAGCGACGTCGCTTTCCTTTTGGCCGTTGATATTCGCCGCTTCACCGCGCCCTTCGGAGCGAAATCGGGCAGCGATCTGGTGCCGTTCACTCGACATCCGCTCAATGATTTTCTCCGCGACAGCGGGATTGTACTTGCTCCGCTTGAATCGTTCGTCGAGCAGTTCAATTCCGAAATCGGAAATCTTCTGTCGAGTGCGTTCGGTAATTTGTTTTTCGATTTCGCCACGCCCAAATTCAATGTCAGGAATCGTCGTGGGCAAAACCGTGCCGCTTTTCTCTAACTCCTCGTCGCGCACCGGTTTTCGCCCTTTGGTAACGCGGATGATTTCTACAAGGTCGTGCGTGGCGACAGCGGTTCGCGTTTCGCTTCCGAGAATGTCATCCAGGCGCGACAGCGCACTGCGTTCGTCGTTGAGTCGATTATAGTAGAGGAACGGATCGCTGATACGCCATCGGGCAAAACAATCGACAATAATGTAGAGTTTGTCTTTGGTCGGGCATTCAGTCGGCGGTCCGTCCCAGGCGAGGATACGCTTGTCAAAACGGTGCACTTTATCGAGCACGGGCAGTTTGATCTTCAATCCGGGACTTGTGACGGTGCGAACGATTTTGCCGAAACGCGTGATGATCACAGTCTCATATTGCTGGACGACGAAAAGCAGCGTTCCCCATTTGAGCGCAGTCAGAATGAAAAGAATCCCCAGGATCGACATCAATCGGCTCTGCAAAAAGCGCACAATGGCCGAAACAGCCGCGGGTCGTGGAGTGACATCGATCACGTTCATTGCGACGCCTTGGTTTGATCGGCCGGCAACAACGGCAATGTCTGGAGGATGTTCTTCAAGCTGTCGTCGACGATGATTTTCTTTTGCAAGTTGGGGAAGATCGCTTGCATCGCTTCCAGATAAAGACGGCGGCGCGTTACTTCCGGCGCTTTCCGATACTCAGCCAACAACAGAGAAAATTTTTGCGCTTCGCCCTTTGCCTCGTTAACCCGGCGGAAGGCATAAGCTTCGGCCTGTTTCTCGCGCTCTTTCGCCTGGCCGCGAGCGTTCGGCACGGCATCGTTATACACCGCCCAGGCTTGATTAATCGCCGTCTGTTTTTCCTGCTGCGCCTGGTTGACCTCGTTAAAGGCACCCTGCACGGCTGGCGGAGGGCGCACTGTCGCGAGTTGCACCTGCTGAATCTGAATTCCCAGATCGTACTGCGAAGAAAGGTCGGCCAAACGTTTCAATGTCGATGATTCAATATCGTGTCGGCCAATTGTGAGTACTTCGTCCACGGTGCGATCGCCAATCACCTCGCGCATCACGCTCTCGGAAAGGTCCCGCAACGTTTTTTCCGGTTCGCGTGCGCCGAACAGATACGTTTTTGGATCGGTAACCCGATACTGCACGACCCATGGGACAAGGGCGGTGTTTAGATCACCTGTGATCATGGTCTCGGTTTCCTCCGGTTCCATGTCGCCCTGGTAAGCATTAGTGGCGTTCGGCGTAGAAAAACCAAACTCCAGTTTTAGCAGGCGCTGGGTTGGCACGATGTGTATCTCGTCGATATATGGAATCGCATAAGCGAGTCCGGGATTGACCAGATCGTGGTAAGCGCCAAAGCGAGTTTTAACCCCTACGGAGTTTGCCGGGATTGAGGCTGAAACCGAACAACAGCGTGATGAGCGTGAAGACAAGCCCGACACAGGCGATCAAGCCAAGAATCAGCCGCACAGGTTTCACTTCGGCGTATGGCGATGCGACCATTTGAGCCATTTAGCTCAGTTTTGCCTCAAATGCACAATCTCGCGCAAGCCTTTCCTTTCAAGAAGTGATGACTTGTCAGCCGTCCCATTCATAGTCGGCCCCGAAGCTCTTCGGCGGCCTTCCTTGACTAGCTGCCTATGCGCCTCAAGACTGGGGGAATGAAAATGCGAAACACGATCTTGTCAGTAACCATCGGGCTTGGCATCTTGGGCGTGATGGCAGCGGCGGAAACTCAACAGCAACCGGAGGTCGGGAAGCCTGCGCCTGATTTTAGCCTAACCACTGGTGACGGTTCACAGGTGACCCTGAAAGATTATCGGGGCAAATGGGTCGTGCTCTATTTTTACCCGAAAGATTTCACCAGCGGCTGCACTATGGAGGCGCGCAATTTCCAGCGCGACCTGGCAAAATATGAAGACTCCGGAGCGGTCATTCTCGGCGTGAGCGTGGACACGGCCCAATCGCACAAGGATTTTTGCACGAAGGAAGGACTCAATTTCAAATTGCTCGCCGACCCTGACGGGAAGGTCTCGACCGAGTATGGTTCGGTGATGGATTACAAAGGGAGCAAACTCGCGGCGCGAAACACCTTCATCATCAATCCAAAAGGCGAAATCGCCAAGGTATACACCGGTGTCAAGCCCGCCGACCATAGCGAGCAAGTGCTAAAAGATCTGGCGGAATTGAAGAAGAGCTAATTAATCCACAGCTAACAATGGCAGCTAAAAGAAAATCGATCGATTGCAAAGATTACCCGAATGAGAAAAATTGCTCACTGAAAATCTCGGGCACGGAAGAAGAAGTGCTGGATGCTGCGGTACAGCACGCGGTCTCGGCGCACGGCCACGAAGAGACGCCGGAATTGCGCGAGCAAATCAAATCGATGCTCAAAGACGAGCCGAATTAGCGCGCAGCGGCTGCAACCAGATCAACGTCGCATTAATGCCGGCCCCGGCTTTTCATTCGGCCCATTTGCACTTGGGCTTCGGTTTCCAATTCGGCAAGCAGTTGCTTCGAAATATTCGAAAGCTTGCCTGACCACGACGCGCCCACAACAACCCCCGGGAAATTCGGCAACTCCAAAACGCGCACCCCTGCGGCAGGCCTGAAGCCTGGGACTGCCACCGCCAATCCTATCCCATAACCGCTCGCGACGTAACGCTCGATCAACCGAGCCGAATTGACCTCGATGCCGCAAAACCATTCCACTCCAAGGCGTTCAAGACCGCGCTGAAAGGAAGCGTGAACGGGATCTGTTCGCGGGAAACTGATCAGCGTTCTTCGATCTTGTCGCGCCTCCACAACTCGCTGGCGCGGTCCAACCCCGATCTTCTGTGAACGAGCAGAATCAAGGGCAGTTCGAGTAAAGATTGAACCTGAATCCCAGCCCGCGATTTTTTCTCAACCAGGGTAATCGCAAGATCGACCTCGCGGGCTAACAGTAATCTCTCTGCTTCGGCGCGCGCCGCCTCGTGCAGACAAGTCGGAACTGCGGGAATTTAGTCCGAAGTTTCTGCAACAGCTCTGGAACGTAGTCGTGGAGCACGATCGACGGCGCAGCAATGCGTAATTGTGGCGATCTGTTCTGACGTAGCTTCTCACCAACGATCTCAATGTTCTCGAAAAATGGCTTGATAAACTCGAATAGTTCCAGCCCTGCAGGCGAAAGCGCGAACGGCCGTCGCTGAAACAGCTTGGTGCCTAGCGACTCCTCGAGCTTCGCAATCTGCCCGCTCACTGCAGGTTGTTGGATGCCGTAAGGGATATTGCGGACTGCGGCTGCGATGCCGCCGTGTTTTGCGACGAAATAGAACAGTTCGAGGTGATGAATGTTCATGATCGAAAGCGTCGATGAAATCCGCAATTTTTATCAATTAACATTCGTCGTGCAAAGCAGTTATCCTCTGCAGCAAGGCCGGATATTCGGTCAAACCTGACAAACAAATGGAATTCCTAGTCCTGTTCATCATCGGTCTGGTGATTGCGATGATCGTCCTGCTGTTCGTCGCGCTCGCCAAAGCAAACAGCGCAAAGCGAGGCGTTGACGACCTAGTTACACGATTGTCTTCACTTGAAAACGAAGTGCGCAACTTGCGGCCGGAGGTCGTCCCTGCCGTGCAACCTGAAGTCGCTGTGGCAGCGATGGAAACCGTCCCATTGGCGGTTCCAATCACAACAGTCGCTGTAATCGCGACAGAGAAAGAATCGGTGCCGCCGCCAATCCCCGAAGCATTCATCAAAGAAGCAATTCTTCAAATCGCAACACCGCCCAGACCACCGATTAATTGGGAGCAATTCATGGGCGCGAAACTGTTCGCGTGGATCGGCGGGCTGGCGCTTTTCCTCGGCGTGGCGTTTTTCGTGAAGTATTCGTTCGAGCACAATCTCATCTCGCCGGAGCTGCGGGTTGCCATTGGATTTGTCGTTGGCGCAAGCCTTGTCGTCGGCGGACTGCTTCTGAAGCGGAAGGAAAATGCCGTCACAGCGCAGACGCTCTGCGCGACAGGAATCCTGGTGTTCTATGCCGTGACGTTTGCCTGTCGAGCTTATTATCACTTCGCGTTCTTCGGTCTAATTCCAACGTTTTTATTGATGACGTTGATCACGGCGATGGCGTTTCTGCTCGCCGTCCGGCTGAATGCGATGGTCGTTGCGGTGCTTGGGATCGCCGGCGGTTTTCTCACGCCGGTGTTGCTCTCGACAGGCGAAGATTACCCTCTCGGTCTTTTCGTCTATATCGCGTTGCTCGATGTCGGTCTCCTCGCGGTTGCGCAGCGGCAACGATGGAATGCGCTCGCGATTCTGGGCGCACTCGGAACAACCTTGATGCAGCTCGCCTGGATCACCACGTTCTTTGTTCCGGAAAAATATTTCGCCGGCAACAAAGTCCTTGTTGTTATGGCGGTGTTTGCGGGATTTCAAGGGTTGTTTCTCGCAGCAGCAGCATGGGCAAAGCGAACCGGAAAAATGAATCATGAGCTTGTTGCCTGCACGCTCGGGCTCGCAGGCGCGGCGATCCTCGCAGCGTTTTACCTGCTCTCATTCCCAACGATCGCGCACCGGCCAACGCTCCTGTTTAGCTATGTTTTCATTGTCGATCTTGGAATTCTCGCGCTTACGTTGCTCGAAAGCAGATTGACTGTAGTTAATGCCCTCGCTGGGCTAGCGGCATTCATTCTTCTCGCGGCATGGACGAACTCGTATCTCACCACTGCATTTCTTTATACTGCGCTCGCATTTTATTTTATTTTCGCGCTGTTTCATTCCGCGGCCCCGCTCGTGCTGCAGCGTCTGCGCAAGATTCACGTCCCGTGGTGGAGTCAGGCATTTCCCGTCTTGTCGCTCCTGTTGATGTCGATGCCGATTTTTCAAATCACGGAGCTTTCAATTGTCGCTTGGCCGTTCGTGTTGGTCGTCGATTTTCTCGCGTTCGGTCTCGCCCTGGGAACCGGCAGACTCCTGCCGATTTTCGCCATGCTCCTGCTCACTCTGATAGCGATAGGCGGGTGGCTGCTGCGGATTCCAAGCGAGCTCACTGGCTTGCCGACAGCGCTGTGCATCCTCGGCGGCTTTGCGATTTTCTTTCTGGTCGTCGCAAGTTGGGCCTGCCGGCATTTCGTGAAGGCGGGAACACGTGCGCCAAAACTCTTCGGTGACATCACCGATCCCGGGAATCTTTCAGTTCAGCTTCCATCGCTGTCGGTCGCGATGCCGTTTCTGCTGTTAACCATGGTAACGCTGCGGTTGCCACTTGTGAATCCATCCGCGGTGTTTGGGCTCGCACTGTTGCTGGTCATTTTGCTCCTCGGCGTGAGTGAAATCCTCTTGCTAGACGTGCTCCCGGCGATCGGGCTCGTTTGCGTGCTCCATTGGAACACGCTTGGCATTTCCAACATTTCGATTCTACGCGTGCGACGCTACCGCTGACTTGGTACCTCGGGTTTTACGCGTTGTTCACGGTCTTTCCTTTCATTTTTCATCGGAAGTTTGCGGGGAAAACTGCCACATGGGCCGCCGCCGCGTTAGCTGGACCGGTGCAATTTTATCTGGTGTATGACGTTGTCAGCAGCGCTTATCCGAGCCGCATCCCCGGTCTCGTGCCATTGGCATTTGCTCTACCCTCGCTACTCGGACTTCTTGTGGTGCTTAAACGCACACCACCCCCCAGCCCGGCCCGAAATGCACAACTCGCACTCTTTGGAGGCGCAGCGCTGTTCTTCATTACACTGATTTTCCCAATCCAGTTTGATCGACAATGGATCACGCTGGGCTGGGCCTTGGAGGGTGCAACGCTTTGCTGGTTGTTTCATCGGGTCCCGCATCCGGGACTGCGCCTGACAGGTGTCGTTTTGCTCGTGGTTGTTTTTGCGCGCCTTGCCCTCAATCCGGCCATCCTGAACTATAATCCGCACGCTGCGTTCCCAATTCTCAATTGGTATCTTTACACGTACGGCATCGCGACAGTATGTCTGTTCGCAGCCGGGCGATTCCTCGCGCCGCCGCGCCAATTCGTGCTCGGATCGAATGTGCTGCCCTTGCTTTACACCCTAGGCACAGTGCTCGCCTTTTTAATCGTGAACATCGAGATCGCCGATTACTTCAGCGCGCCCGGCGCGACAGCGTTAACGTTTCAATTCTCAGGAAATTTCGCGCGCGACATGAGTTATAGCATCGCCTGGGCGTTGTTCGCGCTACTGATGCTTATCGTTGGCATCCGCAAGCAAGTTGCGCCTGTGCGTTATGCGAGTCTCGGTTTGCTTGGTCTCACTGTCGTGAAACTTTTCTTTCACGATCTTTCGCAACTCGACCAGCTCTATCGTATCAGCGCGTTCGTAGTGGTGGCCATCATCGCGATGGTCGCGTCATTCCTGTATCAGCGATTCCTCGGTGTCGCGGACAAAGCCAACGAAACCAAACCTACGCTTACATCGGCTCCGTAGCGCTTGCGAGCTCACCAGACCGGCAACGCTACTTTCCCGCCGCTGCATCCAGTGTTGCCTAACGAATGACGCAAGACATTTTGACGAATTAGCAACACAGCCATCAGCTAAATCGATAATGACGCAAAGCATTATCGATTAACGCAATGATCGAGGAGTGGCGAAGATCTGAGCATGAACATGCTCATCATTTTTGAGATCGCCGTCGGTTGTATTCTGGCCGAACGATTGTGGCCAGCGATGAAATTGCCTCGCGTCAATGCGTGGTGGGGAAGAGTCATTGTTATCAACTCGATTCATCTCGGCATTACGGTGCTCGCCGGTCAAACATGGAATCGCTGGCTGGATCACGCTTCGATCTTTCATTTCAGAGATCATTTCAGCGACTGGCCCTCAGCGCTCATCATCTATTTCTTCTCCACGTTCGTCTATTATTGGTGGCATCGGTACCGGCATGAATCGGCCTTTCTATGGCGCGTTCTACATCAGATTCACCATTCAGCGCGCCGCCTTGAAATCCTTACGAGCTTTTACAAGCATCCCGTGGAGATCCTAATCAATTCCATCCTCAGCAGCCTACTTGTGTATCCGTTATTTGGCGCCAGCGTTCGCACCGCGGGCTATTACACCGTTCTCATCGCAGTCGGGGAATTCTTCTATCATTGGAACATCAAAACTCCCTCGTGGCTCGGCTTCATTTTCCAGCGGCCCGAATCGCATCGCGTCCATCATCAGTTCCGCCATCACACCAACAACTTCGCGGACATTCCACTTTGGGACATACTCTTTGGCACATTCAAAAATCCCAAGACATTCAAAGGACGCTGCGGTTACGAGAGTTGGCGTGAGGATCGCTTTGAGGAAATGCTGATCTTTCGCGATGTTCATGCGCCCGGCGCAGAAAAGCTCGCGCCCTTGCATTTCTTGCCGACATGCATCGGCTGCTCCAAAAGATGGGCGTGCACGGCATCCAGACAAACGGCTCCTTAATCGAATGTTGATGAAACGGTTTGTCGTAGCTTGCGCAACTTTAATTCTTGTCGGCGTCGTCTGTGCCATTTCCGTTGGATGGCAGCTCGCGCATCCGATTCAAACGCGAATTGGAAACCCTCCCACCGACCTGAACGCGCAAGCAGTCAGTTTTGCAAGCGATTCGGGGGGCACTGTCCACGGTTGGTGGAGTCCAGTCCGAAATGATCACGACGCTGTCT
This sequence comes from uncultured Verrucomicrobiae bacterium, assembly GCA_963719605.1. GTDB lineage: Bacteria > Verrucomicrobiota > Verrucomicrobiia > Chthoniobacterales > UBA10450 > Udaeobacter. Next base: position 196,945 of record CAVRCO010000003.1, on the reverse strand, counting down.
TACTTCTGCCAGGCATTCGCGCCAATCGTTTGAGCATGGTTGATCGCGCACGATTTCTGCATCGTGCTGGTTACCCGGTCTTGCTGATCGATTTCCAAGCAACTGGCGAAACAAAAGGCGATCACATTACCTTTGGATGGAAAGAGAGTCGTGACGTTCTCGCTGCGATAAATTTTGTTCGCCGGATCGATCCAACTGCTCGCGTTGCGATTATTGGGAGTTCATTGGGCGGCGTAGCTGCTCTGCTGGCAACTCCGCCGCTGAAAGTTGATGCGCTTATTCTCGAGGAAGTCTATCCGACCATTGAAACCGCAACGCGCAACCGGATGGAAAATTACCTCGGTGGCGTCGACCGAGTCCTAACGCCTGTCCTGTTGAACCAATTGCTGTGGCAGCTTGGGGTTTCAGCATCGCAATTGCGTCCGGTCGATCACATTGGCGACGTCCAGTGCCCGGTGTTCATCATGAGCGGCGAAAAAGATAGAAACACCAGACCAGCCGACACACGGATGCTCTTTGAGCACGCGCGATCGCCCAAGCAACTTTCGTTCGTACCAAACGCCGGACACGTCGATCTCCATCGAGCAGCACGAGAAGAATATGAAATCCGCGTGTTGGCTTTCCTGGCGCAGATGGCAAGATCGTCAACGCCGGAAAGATTGGCCCACTAAACAAATGTGAAGCTAAGAGTTCTGCCACCACCCTGGCGTTTGCTCGCAATCGGGATCGTATATTTCGCTGTGATGTTTCTCGCTCATTTACCGGACCATCTGATTTTGTTTCCAACAAGAACACCGATCAATGCAGGTGGCGCGATTCGGACAACTATTCCGTTCGAAAATGGAGCAATTGGAAGTATGGATCGCGCAATCCCGCCTGGCACGATTGAAAGGCGCTGCGGACATGTATGTTTTGCGGTGCTATGGCAACGCAGACCGCGCTGAGCGTTGGCCCGCTGAAGAGGCAGAGATGTGGAATCACCGCGCAGCGGAAGTCTGGGGAATGAATTATCCGGGATTCGGCGGCAGCACAGGGCCAGCGCGGCTTTCCAGGATCGGGCCGGCTGCGCTGGCGGCGTTTGATGAATTAAAACGTCACGCAGCGAATCGACCAATCGTCCCTTTTGGAACAAGCATCGGCGCAACTGCGACACTACACATCGCTGCGCAACGTCCAGTTGTGGGATTGATTTTGCAGAATCCTCCGCCCTTACGCGAAATGATCTTGCGACGGTTTGGCTGGTGGAATCTATGGCTGCTAGCGGGTCCTGTTGCGTTACAGATTCCGAAAGACCTGGACAGCATCAGAAACGCGAAGGCGATTCGCGCTCCGGCAATCTTCTTACTCGCGGAAAAAGACGAAGTCGTTCCTCCGCACTATCACAAGCTTGTGGTTGACGCCTACACCGGAGAAAAGCGCGTCATTCATCTGCCTGGAGCCTACCACAACGAGCCGATCGAAAGCGCAGCGTTGGTCGAATTTGAATGATTCGTCAGTGGATTGGCTCTTAAAAAGACGCGCCCCCCTTACTGCGCGGATGTAAGTAAGCGCATCTGGGCGCTAAGTCGTTTCGCAGATCCGAGCCATTTGCCCCACTCGATTTTCTTTGGCTCGATCTCCATTAAGCTCGGCGCGCCATGCAGAACGCACAGAATCTCATGAGCACCTTCGAGTTCATCGCCGCGCTGATGTCGATCATCATCGGTCTGGGCGTAACCAATCTGATCGCTGGCGCCGGTCGCGCGTTTTCCCGCCGCAACGAGAATCCACTCGATGAGGTTCACCTTGTCCTAACCCTCGCCACGCTGTTGCTGCTGGCTTTGCAGTGGTGGGTCACATTTAAGTGGAACACTGAGGCAAACTGGAGCTTCGACAAGTTCCTCGTGCTGATCGTTTGGACCATCACACCCGCCTGATTTATCGGAAGCAGAAGAGCACCAGGGCCGTTCGAACGGAACCGCTCGGGCTATTACTTTACCTTCATTGCGATGTGTTTGCTCGACATCGCGCAAAACCGCGGTTCACGGCGATCTCTTTCATCCCATCTGGTACGTTCCATTTGTCGGTCAATACGCGGTGCTCGCGGCAGGTGGACTCATTGCCCATCGACGAGGTTACGACCGGTTTTTCGCGTGGTACCAACTCATCACCTACTGGTCTGGGCGCTCGTGGTGAGACGACTTCTCGTGGAAAACGCGATAACTTCCTAGGGGCCGGGCGCTGTGCTCAACGTTTAATCGCCACCCACTCATTGCGCGCCCGAGAATCGGCGACGGCTTGGACGATGTGCATGTAGCCAAGGCCCTCTTCAAAATTCGGATGGGGGCGCACGCGGCCCTTGGATTTCACCGCGGCGAGAAAATCTTCCTCTACACGCCATTCAGTTTCCAACTCCGAAGGAAGATCGACAACATGCAGCCCGCGATCGCCGACCTTTCCCACTTGCACCACGTCGGAACCGAAATCGTAAGTGAGCGTGCCGCTGTTACCGTAAATTTCCACTCGATCACTCGGCGCCAGGGCATCGATACCGCTAAATTCCAGCACTCCTTCGGCGCCGTTATCGAAAGCGCAAAGGACGGTCAGCAAATCGGGAACGATGACTTCGTAGCCCTCGCGGATTGGGTGAATGACTTTTCCGCGCGCGAAGACACCGTTGATCTCGCCAAGCCAGCGTTGCAGCACTTCGATATAAATCCCGAGTGTGAGCACGTGGAGTCCGCTGATTTCGATTCTCTGCCGCCAATGCGGAGAAGTGGCCGGATCCAAATAATTACCGGCAAAACTTTGCAATCGTACATGATGCGGACGGCCGATGTAACCTTCAGCCAGGAGTTTTTTCACGAGCAGATCAGCCCGCATTCCCATCGGCGGCGGACAAAGCATCGTCACTAATTCTGGATAACGCTTTGATGCCCCGAGCATTTCCTCAGCTTCCGCCAAGTCCATCGACATACGCGCCTGACAAAAAACGTGTTTGCCAGCCTCAAGCGCCGAGACAGTCACGGCGGAATGCATTACCGGCGGCGTGCCGATCCAGATAATATCGATGTCCGGCAGGGCCAGTAGCTCGGGCCAATTGCGCATGGGCGTGGCCGATGGGCAATATTCCTGACAAAATTTTTCTGAGCTTTCGTACGTCGAATTGGAGACGGCAACGATCTCGACCTCCGGATGTTTCATAAGAGCTGGCAAGTGGCGAGTGCGAACGATGTTGCCCGCTCCAACAATCCCAATCCGCAGTTTGTGATTATTTTTGTGCATTGGCTATGTGCGATGTCGATCTTGCAAACTCGACTGTCTCTTGTGCGAGCTAAATTTGACCGCCTGCGCTAGTTGCGCGTTCAACCATGAACAAAGACAATATCGAAGCACCTCGCCTTCGCCCTGGCCACGGCGAGACAGGCGAATGTCGAACTCCGAAACAATGAGGGCTTCGACTCATTAAACGATTAAACCGTTGAGTCGCGAACGCACATAACGCTGTAACGATTCAAGGAATCACGTCCCGTTGCTCGGGTCTCGTCATTCGTCATTCCGGATTTCGTCATTTACTTAACATCCACTTGACCGGCTGGCTGCTGCGCGCCACTTTACGCGGCGTTTTTCATTCAAGTTATGTCGAGAATTTGCAGTATTACGGGGTCAAAAGCCATGCGCGGCAGCGTCATTCACCGGCGCGGCTTGGCTAAGAAGAAGGGCGGTGTAGGGCGACATATTACGAAAAACGTGCCGCGCATTTTCGCACCGAACCTGCAGCGGCAGCGTATTTGGGTGCCTGAGCTGAAGAAGTTTGTTCGCGTTCGCGTTACGGCACGCGGTCTAAAGACAATTAACAAACACGGTGCCTATAAAGCGCTGAGAAAAGCCGGCGCGATCTGAAATTGTAAGCCGTATCTGAGACCGAAGGGTTTTTGGGCTGACGAAGGCTACAAATCCAATCGATGCAATTTACTCTGCTTAAATCAAAGATTCACCGCGGCGCTGTCACCGGAGCAAGCCTGGATTATGAAGGTAGCCTGACGGTTTCCGCCGATCTGGCTGAACTCGTTGGACTGATTCCATATGAAAAAATCCTCGTGAGCAATTTGAACAATGGCGAAAGATTCGAGACCTATGCAATTTTCGGCGAAGCTCGGCGCGGAATCATCGAACTAAACGGTGCCACGGCGCATCTCGGCAAAATAGGCGACCGCCTCACCATCATGAGTTTTGCACGCTTCACGCTCGAAGAAGCGGCATTACACGCACCACGTATTGTGCTCTTGAGCGAAAAAAATGAAGTCGTCCGTTACGAAGGGCGCGACTCGGCGCCTTCGTTAAGAATTGTTAACGAGTAGGGTCCACGCCAAATCGCCAGCGCGAACGTTTGCTCCGCCGGTTCAGCGGATCTGCGTTCTACTGCCTCTGCAGGCACGTCCGGCGCCAACGCTTCCCGCGGTTTGGCTTTTCCTCGTGGAAGATCAAGCGAGCCATCATTGAACTCGATCACATAGCCTTCGTTGATCAGCCAGCGCAAATCGGATACCAGCGCGAGTTTGCGGCGTCCTGCGTCTTCGGTTGCAACATTGCCAATCAACTTCTCAAGAAGGTGTTTGCGATTGATCACTGCTGTCCCTGCCAGCGCTTCGAGAATTGCATTCACAGTTGGAGAGACGCCAGCCTGTTCGTGAACAAAGGCGCGTGTTCGAATTGGCGAGACAAACAACATCCCGCGGCGATGGCGAAAAACATGGAGCCCATTGTGTCGAAATCGTCCAGCCAACTCCTGCATCATCCCTGAGGGCGAGCGCGTTTCCCGCACCCAGGCATCTTCGACCGCCCCATTGAGTACCCTGTCCGACAAACGCCGACTCAGGACCCCGCCGATTGTTGCTTCCTCCAGTCCCTTGACTAATCCCTCCAAATAATGCGACCGGAAATGCCGCTCGGCTTCGGTTAGGGAAGAAAATGTTAAAGGAACTTCTTCGCGGCTCGTCGTGTAGGTAGTCATCTTTCGAGCCTCTCCTTTCCAGCGCTCAATCAACTCCGCATCATTCACAATCTCGATCTGTCGCTGATAATCCGCGAAGCTCATCCGGCGGCTAAAGCGTTGCTCGTAGAGGCCACGCAATTGCAACTGATAGTTGTGATGGTTCGTCGGACCAAGAAGTGTCCCACTCAACCTGCATCGCGCGATATTTGAGAAATTTCCCTTGATCGGTTCGGACTCGGTAACGTCGATCCTATAGAAATCGGACTGAGCCAGGCGGAACGCATTCCGCTCGAGGAATTCTCGATTCAGAGACAAGGCGCCATTATCCCCAAGACGATAAAGCGGCGAATCCGCTTTCGCCGTGAGCCGCACATCGTACCGTTCAGGCTTTTCAAGAAACAAACGCGCCAGGGCGTACAGCGAATATGCCACTGAACCAGACTTGATTTGCTCAACGACATTTTCGAACGCTGGTGAGTATGGCAGAAAACGAATCGTGATCTGCAGAGGTGTTCGTGTTACGGAAGGATGCTCCTCTCCCCGCAGGCGATCTCCCGCCCTTCCGCGCCGTGCCGAATGCCGGTCCGGCTCGAACCGGCGACCCCTTGCGTCGTGCTTACCGGCTTTTGTTATTGGCCTTTGGACGCCCGATCTCGATCTATCGGAGTTCAGCGTTGACCGTCTTCCCCGGTGCGTTGGCGCACCCCGATGGTGCCGCGCCGGGCCCTCAGGACCGTGCTCGCCTTCCACATCCGCGTAACGTTTTGCCTCGACCGGTTCCTTCACCCAGGCAGGCAGCAGCTTTAGGTCGAGCAGATCGACAGTCTCGACAGGGGAAGGTGTCATTGGCTTGATCTACTCGAATGACAAACGGAAGCAAACGTGAAGGTGTAACTGCCAAACCCGAAAATGATTGACAACCTGTTTAATTCATTTACTTGCCATGCTGTGCTCGGGAATGCTCTAGGCTTTTCCGCGCGACCAACACAAACCGAACAAATTTTATGGCGGAAAAATCGATCGAAGAGAAAGTTAAGGACATCATTGTCGAGCAACTCGGCGTCAATCCGGAGCAGGTTACGCCACAGGCCTCTTTTATTGAGGATTTGGGAGCGGACTCGCTGGATATCGTCGAACTGGTGATGGCATTTGAAGAGGAATTTTCCGTCGAAGTTCCGGACGAAGACGCCGAAAAGCTACAGACAGTCGGCGACGTGATTAAGTATATCGAAGAGCGCGCTAAACAGCAGTAGTGGAATTTGCTGTAGCCGCCTCTCTGCCTGCGGGGCAGTAGTACTGCGAAGGCGGGTGAGACGCGCGACGCGCGCGTCCCAACCCAGTCAACGCTTCGCTTCTCACAGGGAATCGGCTACAGCCAAAGGCCTCGGCGCTTCGCGGTTGCCAAGCCCCATAACGCGTTCACACTAGGAAACGTGGAGATCACGCTTCTGGAGCGGCCGCTCTTTTACGTTGGCGACCGTTACGTAACATTCCTCGGCCTGATTGCATTCGTCGGGCTTTTCGCAGCCGGTCTTCTCACCGCCAGAATCTTACAAAGCGATGCGGTTCGCCGGTTTTTTAGCCGTTTCAAGGTCGACACAAATTTCATCGCGATCGTCACGATCATCTTGAGTCTGGCGTCGATCGTCTTTTTCACAGTCAGTGCGATCAATGCCGCCGGAATTCCATTAGCTTGGAATGCAGCTCTTCCGGCGATCAGGCTAAGCCTGCTTCAGATTTTTCTGCTGATCGCGCTCCTGATTGCGGTTTTCTGGATCTCTTCCAGAACGAAGCGGTTTCTTTTTAACCGGCTGCTTGCGCAAAGTGAGCTTGATCGTTCGCTCCAGTACGCCATTGCCCAAGTCGTCAGCAACATCGTGCTGGTAGTTGGCATCTTCATTGTCGTTGAGAATACGGGAATTCATCTCGCTGCTTTGGCGGTTTTCGCCGGTGCGGTTGGTGTAGGCGTGGGGTTTGGGTTACAAAATATCGCCAGTAACTTCATCAGCGGTCTGGTAATTCTGGCAGAGAGACCAATCACCATCGGGGACCGAGTCGAAGTGGCCGGGATCGCCGGTCAAGTGGAGCATATCCGCGCGCGCAGCACAGTTATTCGCACCAACGATAATATCATGATGATTGTGCCGAACACGAGGTTCATCGATTCACCCGTGACTAATTGGACCTATACCGATCGACGCGTGCGGTTCCGTGTTCCGGTCGGAGTGGCCTATGGCAGCGATATCGCCAAAGTGTGCGAAACGTTGCTGGCTGTGGGACGTGAAAACCCCAATACGTTAAAAGAACCCGCTCCGAGTGTTTTCCTTAAAAAATTCGGTGACAACTCGATCGATTTTGAGCTGGTGGTCTGGAGCAGTGAGATGAGCGCCAGGCCAAGCCGTTATCGCAGCGATCTCAATTTTGCGATCGCTGAAAAATTTCGCCAGGCCGAGATCGAGATGCCATTTCCCCAGCGCGATCTTCACATGCGCAGCGGCGTGCTCAAAGTGGAAGGCCTGCAGACTGGAACATCGAAACGTTTGGACTCCTAGTTCACACGCCGTAGTCTGATCCTGGCTTGGCAGCAGTATCAAATCTAGCCTTCCGGAATCAGCGGCGGCGGTGCCAGGGCACGCTTTACCACGTCGATCAATTCGGCAGCAGCAACCGGTTTCTCGAGAAAGGCGAAGGCGCCTAACCGGATCGCCTGAGCTTCGGCGTCGGGCCCGCCAAATGCTGTGATGATGATCACTGGTAATTCCGGTAAGGCGCTGGCAAGCGCTAAAACCCCACGTCCGCTGAACATCGGCATCCGCAGATCAGTGATAACAAGATCGAATCGGGTTTCAGACTCCATAAGCTTCGATAGAACCACGGTTGGATCTGAAACGCCGGTGACTCGTATGCCTTCCCTCGAAAGCACCCGCGTCATTGCCCGTAGCATTCCCAGATCGTCATCTACAACCAAAACAGATTTGTTCCGCAAGTCGCTCATGATCGTTTCAAAGAATAGTGCCCCCAGCGATCGTCATGTTACGCAACCGACAGCCAGGGGAAGTTCAATACTAAACGTGCTGCCTTTCCCCAGTGAGGTTGTGCAATCGATCTTCCCGCCATGCTCATTAACGATTTGCTGGGCATGTGCCAGGCCGAGCCCTGTTCCATCGCTCTTCGTCGTGAAAAATGGGACAAAAAGACTCCGAGCCTCTTCGTGGGTCATACCGCGACCATCGTCGCTGATGGATACTAAGGCCTATGTCCCATTTTTCTTTGTGTTGACCGTTAGATTGCCCCCATCGGGCATCGCGTCGACTGCATTGCCAATCACATTTAAGAAGGCCTCCCAGAGTTGCTCGGGATCGCCATGAACCGGCGGTAAGTCTGCAGCAAATGCCTTCCGTAAATGCACATGTTTGTCGTTGAGCAGCGGCTGCAGGAAACTAAGTTTCTCTTCGAACAAACCCTTAAGCGAAAGAGCAGTACGCTCGGACTTTGGCATTCGGCCGAATTGGAGGTACTCCTGTAGAACTTGATGGATACGAACCACCTGAGAACGCATTTCGCGCAACAGTACGCGGCATTCTTCGAAAGAGCGGGCTTCTGAGTTTGCAGCGGCATTAACTTCCTCTCCAATCAGATCAAGGTTGAGGGAAATCGACCCGAGGGGGTTGCGAATTTCATGGGCAACCTGCGCTGCCATCGATCCAACCAGAGCGAGACGCTCCGCCTGGATTTTGGCATGCTCCAGCCGCTTTCGCTCTTCGATCTCCGCACGCAGCGCGGCAGTTCGGCGTTCGACCGTTTGCTCGAGATAGTAGTGAGAAATTTGGAACGCGTTCAGTAGCCAAACAACGACCAAAAAAAAGACAAAAAGCATGATCGCATTCCAAATGGGAATAAGGGGAGATTGGTATGTTGCCCCATTGAGCATATCGCTGATGAACCACGCGGTTGCGCACAGAGCGCCCACTGCAAATCCCGTCCACCGGCCAGCCACCCATGCCGCGATACACGTCGGCAACAAGTAAAAGGCTGATATTGCCCACTCACGACCTGTAAGATAATCTAGGACGCCAAGAGCAATTGCCAGCGCGATAGCTGCAACCGTGGCGAGGATATTCGACCTCACGGAACGTTCTCCAATAGAATTCACATCGAAACCCAATGCTGAAGAATTTTGACAACCCCGCTCGCAGGTTTGTTCAGCTTGCGTTTCTTTCCGATGAAGACCGGCCACTGCGTTTTAAAAGCCAAATGCACGACAACAAACCATCCGAATTGGGTCGCGGCAAGATTGAGAGAATCTAAGTCCCATGCCGTTTGGCAGCCGCATTCTAACCCCGCAAGGCGCGGCAAAGGTCGTCGCAAGCTCCGAGCTGCGCAATTGCGACGCGTGGGAACGCGCGTTCCACAACAAATGCAAAGACCATCGTTACTACGAGATCGTCGAAGAAACCTTGCAGGACAGTTTCGAACACCACCACCTGCTGCTCGAAGATAGTTCCGGCAATGCGCGAGCAGTTCAGCCGGTATTCTTTGTGCGGCAAAATCTTGTCGAAGGCGTACCCGGTAAGATCAGTTCAATTGTCGATCGTGTTCGCAAAATTTTCCCACGCTTTCTAACGATGCGCGTATTGATGGTTGGCTGCGCGGCGGGCACAGGCGACTTGGCAGCATGCGAGCAGAGAGACGAAACATGGGTGGCAAACGCGCTGCAAGCGAGCCTTTCCAGTTATGCAAAACGAAACAAGGCTTCGCTGGTCGTGTTGAAGGATTTTCCTGCGACCTATCGCTTGGAGTTGGAAACGTTCCCCATAAATGGTTACGCGCGGGTCCCCAGCATGCCAATGACGCGCCTTCGACTCCCTTACAACAATTGGGACGAATATTTTCGTACCCTCAGCAAAGCCACTCGAAAAGATCTGCGCCGAAAATTCCGCAAGGCAGAGCGGGCGCCGAAGATTGAGATGGAGGTGGTCAGCGACATCGCGCCTCTGGTTGACGAAATCCATCCCCTGTATCTCGCTGTCCACGAGCGTTCCCCACTAAAATTCGAGACCCTGACGAAAGATTATTTTCGCACAATCGGACAGCGGATGCCGGATCGGGCGCGCTTCTTTATTTGGCGCCAGCTGGGCAAGATCGTCGCATTCAGCTTTTGCATCGTCTGCGACGACAAAATTTATGACGAGTGCATTGGACTGGACTACAGGGTTGCGCTCGACCTTCATCTTTATTTTTACACGTTGCGCGACATCATCTCCTGGGCGCTGGAACAAGGTTTGAAGTACTACTATAGCAATCCGCTTAATTACGAACCCAAACTGCATCTGGATTGCGAGCTTGTACCTCTCGATCTGTACGTCATGCACACTAATTCACTGCTCAATCCGATCTTTCGCCGTCTCATCAAATATCTCGGTCCGACACGTCACGATCCTGTTTTGCAGCGGTTTCCTAATGCTGATCAGCTCTGATCGAACCTTGTAGCCACAGCAAACCCTGCCCGCTGTGGTCGGTGTCGCAGTGCTAGCGGCAACGCGGGGAAAGCGCCTCGACATACCGAGGCGGCTACAGTGAAATCAATCCGCTTGCGAGAAGATGATGGCGCGCTAGAAAAGCGGATGCAAAATCGCCCTTCCGGTTTCGGCAATCCCTGGCTGCAACTTGCTCTTAGCGTTGCGTGCGTGCTCGTGTCCGAATTTCTTTTGAAGCGTGGCGCAACAGAGGTGGCGGACTCGGGCAACGCATGGTCTTGGACCGGCGTTAACGGTTTGGCTTCGCCGCTGGTGTGGTGGGCGATTCTTCTCATCATCGCGAGCTTCGTCAGTTGGCTCTATGTGCTGAGGTATATTCCAATTACCATCGCTTTTCCTCTGTCGCGTGTGGTCGATATCCTTGTTCCACTCGGCTGTTGGATTTTTCTCGGCGAATTGATTTCGCCACTGCGCTGGTGCGGGATTGCGTTGGTTGTTATTGGACTGGCGCTGGTTGCGAAACCAATCGCACAATTCGAGGAACGCCTGTGAGTTTTCTCGCCTTCTTTTTCATCGTTGTTTCTCTGTTAAGCTTCGTCGCGGCTCAGCTCATCCTGAAGCGAGCGATGGAGGCCACGACAACGAGCGGTTTTCGGAACACTCAGTTTGTCTCGAAGGTTATCGGTGGCATTCTTCTGATGACGATCTCGTTCTTTCTCACGCTCGGATTGCTGCAGCGATTCGACCTGAGTTATCTCTATCCATTCCAGGGTTTGAGCGTGATCTTCATCACACTGATCGCAGCGGCCGTCCTGAAGGAAAAGCTAAGCGTGCGACTGGCGATTGGCGCGTTGCTGATCAGCGTCGGGATCGTGCTCGTTTCGCTCAGCTAGCAATAGCATATAGGGTGATGGAAAAATTTACGCGCCGGACAGCAACGGCCACAATCTTTCCAAGCTCGCCAGATTGATCTGGCGGATCCGGTCGGAGGCCGGCAACCGGATTTTTGGATGATCGAATTCCGCAGCGAAACGCTGTTTGAAACGCGCATAATTTGGCGGTGAATAGGCGCCACAAATATCGCCTCCAATAATCTGCGACGACTCGCGCAATCTCCCAACGGCCCACTCAAGATCTGTAATTGTGAAGCGGCCCGCCTCCCAATTCGTCACCGCCTCGCTCGCATTGAGACAATCAATATCGATTGTGACGTAAACATTTTTTCTGCCGGCCGTCTCAAAAAACTGCTCAAAGTGCTCGCGCCAATTATCACGAAGTATCGCGCCACGGCGTTCTCGATCTCTCGCGGGATGATCGTCTGCCCAAGGGTGAACGTCGAGGACGCCCGCGCGTTCGGCCCGACGGTTGCCGAAAATTTGGTGCGGCCACCAGCACTCGAAGTTTCCGCAACCCCAAACACTCACTCGGCGCACGTTTGATAGCTCCAATGCGCGATTGATCCAACCGCCGCATCCCCATTTCGGCGGGCGCACATCCCAATCGGGATGATTATCGAATGAAACGACAATCATCGGTCCGGCAATGCGACGCAGCCGCAGCGCCGTCAAATAGTGGAAGTCACCGGATCCGTAGAGCAAAAACGGCGATGCGAGAATCGCCTCGTGCTCGCGATAAAACTCGGCAACCAAACGTGGCGGGGCGGAGAAGCGCAGCCGTGGTCCCCACTCGCGCGCATCAATCACAGGAAGACCAAACGGTTCGCCCTGCCACGCGTCATCCAGATTAAGATGAAGAGCGCGGCCAACCAAAAATCAATTGTGCGTTTGCTGAAGAAATTGAGCGTCGCTTGTTTTGGCGACGCGCAGATTTTCCTCGGCCTCTTTGTAACTGGGATTCAGGCGCAACGCTTCGCCGAATTGAACAATGGCCTGAGAGATTTGACCCTGAGTCAGGTAAAGCCTGCCTAAACTATTGTGAGCGACCGCCAGCTTAGGATCCGCGCCAAGCGCGGCAGTATAATGCATTTTAGCCTGCTCAAGATCGCCTTTTGCAAATAACGCGTCGGCCAATTTCAATTGAGCGTCGACATAATCGGGTTTGAGCTGAACCGCCCACTGCAATTCGCTCAGGGCATCATTTCCTTTTCCTCCTGACGCAAGGAACAATGCATGATTGTAATGGGCCTCGGGCAAATCCGGCAGGAGACGCGCGGCTGCTTCGTAGTGAGATCCTGTTTCGTCCCCGCGTCCGAGTCGCTGGAGCAAGCTGGCGTAATTGAAATGGAACTCGCCGTCGTTTGGCCGAAGGCGCAACGCCTCTTCCATGTGCGGCGCCGCCTCATCAAATTTGGCTTGCGCCGTTAAGACAACAGCAAGGTTCATCTGCGATTTCGGATCAACGGGATTGAAGAGGAGTGCGGTTTTAAATTGTTGTTCCGCCTCCTCCCATCGGCCCTCTTTTTGCAGAGCCACGCCGTAATCAAAATGCTGTTTGGCGCCGCTCGGCACGTCCGCTACAAGCCATGCTCGCCGTTGGAGTTCTGGAACCATGAGGTGCGTCTGCCAAAACCAGAGAGCGCTTAACGGCACAATAAACACCGCCACCCATTTGAAGCCGTGCCAGGCCCAGCTGGGAAGAATACCGCCCAGCGATACATCGGCGGTGCCGCCGCTTAGTCCAAGCGACTGGCGCGTGGAGCGTTCCCGAACTTTCCAGATAAAACCATCGTAATAAAAATGGAGCAGCGTGGAAGCCGTCACAACTCCGGTGAGGATGCGTTTAACAGTGTCTATTCCGAGATGGGCATTGAAATAACTGAGCGAGCCATAAGCAAAGACCAGACCGACATAGAGGCCGATGAGCGAGCCGCTCCGGCGAAAGACAAAGCGCATGAATCCGCCAATGTTGCTATCCTTTTCCACACGATTGCGGTTGTAGATCCAGACGAGCGAGAGGTATTGCACGTCATGAAAAACCTCGAACAGCGCGATGCCGACAAGAATATTCGCAACGAGATTATTGCAGTACCACCAAAACGCGATGCTGGTGACGAGTAAAGCCACCTTCACGGGGTTGGGTCGCTTGCCTATGATCCACAGCCGACCGAAATGCAGCAGAAAGAGGATCGAGACCGTGACGGCCGCGAAAAGGAACAGTTTTTGGCCGTGTTGAACTACTGATGGCGGGATAAACGGTCCGCCACACATGTAGTACGTATCGAGCGTATCGCTCAGGCGGTATGGCGAAAGTGCAACCGCCGTGGCGAACCAGACTACGCACATCGCGAAATCGAGCCGGCGGGTGAGCGCGTCGAAGGTTCCCGTTTTCGCATCGTAGATGCGGCAGAACCCATAAGTTTGCATCAATCCGTGCCAGACGCCCCAGAAGAAAACGACGAGCAAAATTCCTTTCAGGTCCCACCAAAAGAAGGCCGTACAGACCGCGAGAAGGAAGAGCGGCGCGAGAATAAAGCGCCATTTGAACCGCTCGAACAAAGCGCGATCGCCATAGGCGCGGATCATCCCCGGCAGGTGATGTCCCATTGCGCCGAACGCCGCGACAAAGAGGTAAATGTCTTGCGGGCTCCAGCGCGCCTGGGCCAAGGCGAAAGCCGGCAGCAACAAAAGCGGCGTGCCAACATACAGAATCAAGTCCCGCCACGAATCCAGTATCCATAACTTCGGCTTAGCCGCGTCCGCGGGAACAACCGGAACGGTTTGAGGACGTGAAAATGCGCTGAGCTGCTGCATCAATACGGGAACCAAGTTTTCCTTAACTCACCGGGAAAATCAATCCCGGAGTTCAGAGCAACAGCCAGTGTTGATTCTCGATCTAGTGCGCGCGTTCTCCGCGTTGCGTGCGAACTTAAGGTGATACTGTGCATGCGACTCAAGTCGGAAAACTAAAAAAGAACGAACAAGAACGCGATTTTCTTTGTATCGTCAGCGACGCATTTCGTGTCTTCGCGCGGCGTTCGTCCATGATGCTCGGCAGCGCCTGGGCGTTTGCTGGAGCTGTGCTCGTCATCGCCGTCTGGATCCTTACCGGCCCGACATTCCATTTTTCCGATACGTGGCAACTGATCATCAACACCGCCACGACAATAATCACTTTCTTGATGGTATTTTTGATTCAGAACACCCAGAATCGTGACGCCAAAGCGGTGCATCTCAAACTTGATGAGATCATCCGCGCACTCAAGGGCGCACGAAATCAGCTTGTCGATCTAGAAAATCTCTCCGACGAGGAGCTGAAGAAACTCGAAGAGCAATTTCGACGTCTACGAACAAAAGCGGAACACAACGGGACGCGGTCCCGCAAGGCCAAGCCGCGTGTGTCGCGCTGAAAGAAAACGCGTCACTTAGTCTCAGGCTTCTGTGCCTGGCCTGTTCGCAAGAAAACTTTGCCGCTCGGACATAACCGGAAAACTTCGCACCGGTTACAATCCGGCTTCCTCGCATAACAGCGGCGGCGGCCGTGCCAGATGAGCCAGTGACTCCAGTCTGTCCAATGCTCGCGCGGCACCAGTTTGATCAAATCGCGTTCTATCTTTTCCGGATCCTTGTGTTTCGTGAGGCCAAGCCGCTGCGACAACCGGATGACATGCGTGTCCACTACGATTCCTTCATTTTTATGAAACGCGTTCCCCAGCACCACATTCGCCGTCTTTCGTCCGACGCCTGGCAATGCGTTTAATTCCTCCATTGTGTCGGGGACTTTTCCGCCGTGTTCCTCTGCGATTGCGCGCATCGCAGCGCGAATACTTTTCGTCTTGCTGCGAAAAAACCCCGTCGATCTAATTGCATTTTCGAACTCGGCCTGTGGCGCGTTCGCATAGTCTTTCGCCGTCCGATATTTCTTGAACAACGCAGGGGTGACCATATTGACCCGCTTGTCCGTACATTGCGCTGAAAGGATCGTTGCCACGAGGAGTTGAAGCGGGTTCCGAAAATCCAACTCGCAATGCGCAGTCGGGTAAACTTTCGGGAAGGCTCTAATTAATTGTTTCACCCGCTCGCGCGCCGTCATGCGGGCATTATTCTCGCCGGTATCGATCTTGCAAGTTATCGGGACGGCGCAGCGCCACGTCCTAACCGCAAGGCCCTAGGCTATTTTATTCTGCCCATTACAGTGATGACCTGCTATCGGGTGCCAACATCTGTGATGCAGGAAGCGCCGAGTAAAGCAATTGACCGCCGCCCAATCGCAACGCGCAATCGAAAATGGGCGCAAGCAACGACCGCTTGGCTCGTGTCACACAATGTTTCACCGAACGCAATTTCAATTGCAGGCATGTGTGCTTGCATAGTCGCGGGCATCGCCCTCGGCGTGACCTCAATTACTGACTACCGAATCTTGTGGCTTATCGCCGCGCTTGGCGCGCAATTACGTCTGACTGCGAACATGCTCGATGGAATGGTTGCGATCGCTTCCAGTCGCACGTCGAAAACCGGTGAACTCTACAACGAGGTTCCCGACCGCATTTCCGACGCGGCTGTTTTCATTGGAGCCGGCTTCGCATGGGGCGGGAATGTTACACTCGGTTACATCGCAACCGTTCTAGCCATCTTCACCGCTTACGTTCGTGCAGCAGGAAAAATTGCCGGAGCGCCTAACGAGTTCTGCGGACCGATGGCGAAACAACATCGCATGCTCGTTGTCACGCTCATCTGTGTTTACGCAGCAATCACGCCACGATCCTGGCAAATGATTGTCCTTAATGATTTGCGGATCGGTCCGATGACTTTGGGGCTTGTCGTGATCGTGGCAGGCTGTGTTATCACAGTTATTCGCCGCGTAGTACGAATCGCACATGCACTAGGAGCCTGATGAAGTACTCAGCCATGCCGCGTTGCTGTCGATTTTTCGTCTCTCCAAGGCGCGAGGAGAGCGCATACCTGAGGCGGTCTGTAACCGACGAGCAACGCCGGAGAGGCGAAAAAGGGGCGCAACCGGAGGGCGAGGACGCTTTGGGCTGTCTGGCGGCGTTGCTCGCTCCTTACAGGTCGCTGCGGACATGCTCGTCGCTCCCGGCTTGCCATCCAACCTAAAGCGTTCTCGCGCGACATGGCTGCGTAATTCAACAGGCTCCTAAAATGAGCCAGGTCACCCGCGAACGACTCTTTGGATTTCGTCACGCCTTTGACGATCGCGTGACTATTGTTCTGACGCTGATTGCTATCATTCTGTTTCTCTTGGCACCAGTGCTGATCCTTATCGTGACTCGGGCAGCCAACAGCTCAAGCGATAAGAGAAAGGAACTCTGGGACCGTTATCGGTCCTGGATTTGGCTGGCACTGTTCATCCTGATTCCGATTCTGGCAGGCGCTTTTTGGGCGATCCTCGCCGTTGCCACGCTAAGTTTTCTTTGTTATCGCGAATATGCCCGCATTACCGGTTTGTTTCGGGAACGAACCATCAGTCTCATCGTGGTTATCGGCATTCTCTTACTCACGTTCTCGACCCTGGATAATTGGTATCGGCTCTTTGTTGCCTTGTTTCCGCTGACAGTCGCGCTGATCGCCATCGGCGGATTGATCCCCGATCAACCTAAGGGCTATATCCAGCGCGTCGGCCTGGGTGTGCTCGGGTTCGCTCTTTTCGGAAGCGCGCTCGGCAATCTTGGCAACATGGCGAACGATTGGAACTACCGCCCGATTCTCTTGCTGATCATTTTCGCCGTGGAACTTAATGACATCTTTGCCTATATCTGTGGCCATCTATTTGGTCATCGAAAATTTGTCCCCAACACCAGTCCGAACAAAACAATAGGAGGCGCGCTCGGAGCAATCGCGCTAACTACGCCACTCTTTGCCCTTGGCGCACATTTTGTCTGGTTTAACACGGCGCTCGACACGCCCGTGCGCCTGTTGGGCCTTGGCATCATTGTCAGCGTGGTAGGGCAATTCGGCGATCTAATGCTGTCGTCGATCAAACGTGACCTCGGGCTCAAGGACACCTCAAAACTCATTCCTGGACACGGCGGCATTCTCGACAGGTTCGATAGCCTGATCCTTGTTGCGCCGGCCGTGTTCCACTACGTCAATTACTTTGTCGGCTTCGCTGTCGGGCAACAGCAACAAATTTTCAGCGGCTGGCAAATCTGATGGAACCCTGGAACCTTCAGCCAGCCCACGACACGGGCCTGACTCCAAGCGAACGGTTTCGCAGCGTGCGACGCGAAAGCGGACTTCTCGAAAGCCTCGCGCATCATGCTTGTTTTTCGCTGCTGCGAAGTTACTTCGCCATCGCACACCGACTGACGATCGTCGGCCGTGAGAAGCTGCCAGCGCAGGGGCCGTTCGTCCTCGCAGCGAATCATTGCAGTCACCTTGACGCACTGGCTCTTGGAGCAGCGCTCACGCCCCGCCATCGCGAACACGCCTTCCCCATCGCCGCGGGCGACGTCTTCTTCCAAACGAAAATGACCAGCACGTTTTCGGCAATAATGCTCAACGCATTGCCGATGTGGCGAAAGAATTGCGGACCGCACGCGCTTGCCGATTTGCGCCGGAAATTAGAGGAAGAAAAAGCGATCTTCATCATCTTCCCGGAAGGTGGGCGCAGCCGCACGGGGTCGATGATGCCGTTTAAGCACGGACTAGGAATGCTGGTGGCAGAAACTAACGTGCCAGTCGTGCCGTGCGGTCTTGTTGGAACTTTTGGAGCTCTGCCGCCAGAGCGAGGTTTTCCGCGACCCACCGCGATCAAGTTGGCTATTGGAAATCCGCTCCAGTTTGCATCAACAGCCAATGACCGCTCGGGCTGGTCGCAGATTGCGAAGAGCGTCGAGTCTAGTGTCCGTGATCTAGTTGGTCAATCCCGCACTGCGTAGTCAGCGAGCTTCTGTTCCAAATGCGGTGGAACATGGGCGACAATCATGGCGTCGCTTCCTTCGTAGCGCAGCTCCAGCACGTGACCGACACGATGGATCTCCGCGATTAATGCCGATTCTTTTGATGGAATACGAAAACGAGAGCGCAACCGCCACGAGCTAAGCGCGTCTTCAAGCGCCTGCACGAGTTTGTTGACTCCTTCTCCAGTACGCGCAGAGATCGCGACGCTTCCAGGAAAACGCTTAAGGTAAGAATCCGCCAGCTCGCGATTGGGCAGGTTATCGATCTTGTTAAACACGATCAGAGTTTGTTTGCCATAGGCGTCCAGTTCTTTGATCACGCCGTCAACCGCTTGCATCTGCTCGTCCACTCGTGGATGACTAAGATCGACAATATGAATGAGCAGATCGGCTTCGCTCACTTCCTCGAGCGTGGCCTTGAACGACTCGATCAACGTGTGGGGAAGTTTTCGCAAGAACCCGACCGTATCGGTGAGAAGGAGACGCTGTTTGTTAGGCAAAACGAAGCTGCGCGTGGTCGGATCCAGCGTCGCAAAAAGCTTGTTTTCGGCAACAACATCCGCGCCAGTGAGCAAATTCAGCAGCGTGGACTTGCCTGCATTCGTATATCCAACCACTGCGGCAACAGGCCATTGATGTCGCTTGCGGCCTTCGCGCTGGATTGCGCGCGTTTTGCGCACCGCTTCGAGCTCTCGCTCAAGCCGCGCAATTCGTTCCTGGACGCGGCGGCGATCAACTTCCAATTGTGTTTCGCCCGGGCCACGCGTGCCGATCCCGCCAGTCTGTCGTGACAAGTGATGCCACATCCGGGTCAGGCGCGGCAAAAGATACTGCAACTGGGCCAGCTCAATTTGCAATCGACCTTCCCGGCTGCGGGCGCGCTGCGCAAAGATATCCAGGATCAACTGCGTTCGATCGAGAACCTTGCGGGCGAATAAGGTTTCCAAGTTGCGACCCTGCGCGGGTGAAAGTTCATCGTTAAAAATGACTGACGTCACCTGTTGATCGTGACACGAATCCTTGATCGCCTCTGCTTTGCCACGACCGATGTAGTATGGAGCGGTCGGTCTCGGCAACTTTTGCGTGACAGTATCGACGACTTTGGCGCCCGCGGAACTTGCCAGCTCGCGCAATTCTTCGAGCGAATCCTGCAAATCCCATTTCGAGACCCCTTCCTTTTCCAGGCCAATCAGGAGCGCGCGCTCCTGTGTTCTTTGCGGACGCGTTTCAATCATCCCTTGGTGCGAACCCCTGAAAATCTTCGCCGCTCCGAAAGCATTCGGAGCAATATTCCTGCTTCGTTCTGACTAAGAAGCGACAAGTTCAGCGGTGAAAAATTAGTTTGCCGCCGAAACCAGGTCAACTGTCTTTTGGCGTATCGGCGCGTTGCCCGCTGAATCGCGGCGACACATTGCGAGACCGATCCCGCGTCGGCGGGACCACTAACCAATTGGCGGACTTCGCGAAATCCGATCATCTGCGATGCAGTTGCACTCACCTCTCCGGCGGCGCGCACCTCTTCGATGACGCCGCATTCGAACATTGCTTCCACTCGCTGATTAATTCGAGCATAAAGCTCTTCCCGGTCGCGAAAAACGAAAACACCTGTAGCCGCGGGCGCCGACCGTAGCAGCCCCTTTCCCAAGCTATCGGAGGCCTCAGCTACAACTTCCGACGCTGGTTTCCCAGTGAGTAAACAAATCTCCAGCGCTCGGATCACCCGACGGCGGTTGTTCATGTCAATCTTCGCCGCCGCTTCGGAATCAAGTTCAATCAGCTGGGAGCGCAATTCATCCGGGCTCAGCGCGTTCAATTTTTCGCGCAGCTTTGGATCCGATCTGGGCAACGGGGCCAGCCCGTGGGTAAGCGCTTTGACATAGAGCCCGCTGCCCCCGACGACGATTGCGCGCTTCCCGCGCGAATGAATTTCATCGATGGCACGCGACGCAGCACGTCGATATTTTTCGGCGTTCATCTCTTCGTGAAGCGGCGTGGTGCCAATCAGATGGTGCGGAGCTTTTGCTACCGTTGAAGGATCCGGTTTCGCCGTAAGGAGATCGAGCCCGCGATAAATTTGAAACGCATCGGCGCTGACGATTTCCGCGCCCATTTCACTCGCAACATCAGCGGCCAGCTCCGATTTCCCCGTCGCAGTTGGGCCGACGATAAAGAACGCGCGCCTCATCTACCAGGCTCGAGCTACGCTCTATGTTTCGCGAGCGGCCTTGACGATTTGGACGAAGCTGCGCGGATCGAGGCTCGCGCCGCCGACGAGGGCCCCGTCGATGTCAGGCTGGCTCATCAATTCGTACGCGTTCTCCGGCTTGACGCTGCCACCGGTACTGAATGCGGACGCGCTCAGCGGTCGCATCATCGGCCATTTTGTGCAGAGTGTGGCGAATGAACGCGTGGGCTTCCTGCGCTTGAGCGGACGTGGCATTGCGGCCGGTGCCGATGGCCCAGACCGGCTCGTATGCAATCACTGTTTCCTGCAATTGCTTTGGGGCTAAACCAGCAAGACTGCCGCGCAGCTGAATCGACAGTATTTTTTCAACATTGCCCCTATCCCGCTGCTTGAGCGTTTCCCCAATACAAACAATGGGACGCAACGCTGCGTCATGCGCGGCGCGCACTTTGCGATTCACTATTTCGTCAGTCTCGCCAAAGAGCCTACGGCGTTCGCTATGCCCGAGCACGACGTAATGCACAAACAAGTCGCGTAGCAACGCAGCGCTGATCTCACCGGTAAAAGGGCCGTTCTTCTCCCAATACATGTTTTGAGCGCCCACTTTTATGTTTTGCGCTTTGCCGAGTGCTTCCATCACTTTAGCGATCGCGGTAAATGGCGGGACGATCACCACTTCCACATCAGTCATGTCACCCAGATCTAGCAGCATCGACTCGACAAATCGCGCCGACTCGGCCTGCGTCATATTCATCTTCCAATTAGCGGCGACGATTTTCTTTCTCATGTGATTTGCTTCCCGGCTACTGACTCAGAACTGAAAATAAATGAACGGCGTGTAGTGCGGGGGAACAAATAAAAGGACGACTGCAAAAGTGCAACCGTAGGCCGCCGCGAAGGCTGGGGCAGGCCATTGTCGCCATAATTCTGTAAACCATCGGCGAGAATTGAGCCAATGAATGAAGGCAAGTGCGCCGATCAGAAAAAGCAACCATCGGTGGAAATGTTCGTTACCACCGCCGCGAAACAGGACGAACTGCTTTAGTATTGTTCCCGCACGATCGAGATCGTGCGCACGAAAAAAGATCCAGGCAACGCATACCGCATAGATCGTAATCGGCCATGCAAGCCAGCGCATCGCCCGCGCGGCCCATTTAAAACCCTCGGTAAAGCGGGCCCACTCGCGATGGATGAGGAGCGCGGTGCCATGTAACGCGCCCCAAATAACGAACGTCCATGCAGCTCCGTGCCACAGGCCGCCGAGCAGCATCGTCATCATGATGTTACGGTAAACAAACCCGCGCGAGCCGCGATTACCGCCAAGCGGAATGTAGAGATAATCGCGAAGCCAACTTGAGAGGCTAATGTGCCAGCGCCGCCAGAAGTCCGAGACGTTCCTGGCAAAGTATGGAAACTGGAAGTTGTTCGGTAATTGGTATCCGAGTAGCCGGGCCGCCGCGATGGCCATGTCTGTGTATCCGGAAAAATCGCAGTAAATCTGGATGGCATAGAATAGCACGCCAATCCACGCGCTGGCGGCCGTGAAGTTCACTGGATGAGCGAAGTAGCGATCGACGGTCGGCGCGACTCCATCGGCGATGCAGGCCTTTTTAATAAATCCCGCCAGGAATAACATCACCGCGCCTCGCACATCGACATTGGAGAATTTGCGGGCCGAAACCAGCTGCGGCAGAAAGTACACTGCGCGCACAATCGGTCCCGCGACGAGTGGCGGGAAAAAACTGACGAACAACGCAAGATCCGCAAAGTTTGAAATAGCGCGCTGTTTTCCACGGTACACGTCGATCGTGTAGCTCATCGAGTGAAACGTGTAGAAGCTAATGCCGACCGGCAGAATAATGTTGAGCGTATTCACGCTCGCCGGTAAACCGAGCCACGCCAGAAACCCCGACGCCGATGAGATAAAAAAGTTAAAGTATTTGAAAAAACCCAGGGCGCCGAGATTGACGCACACGCTGGTGGCAATCCAGAAGCGCCGCCATGTCGGACTCTCACTGCGTCCAAGCATTAGACCGACGATGTAATCTACCGTCGTGGAACCGAGGAGTAAGAATGTAAATTTCCAATTCCAAGCCGCATAAAAGGCATAGCTGCAGAGGAGAAGCCACACCTTTCGCGCGGTGTTGCTGCGCATCGCCCAGTAGACGATGAACACAAGGAGAAAAAACCAGAGGAAGCGAAATTCAACGAAAGACATTCAACTGAGAACGGGATGCGAAGTTAAACCGAGAGCCATTGGTTTTTTGATCACTTGATGTCGCTCGCTCGCGCGAGCTCCACGAAATTCGCCGCCACGATACGCGTGAATTCTTCTGCTCCCGAATTAGTCAGATGCTGCCCGTCGCGACGTACGCTGCTGCGAAAAAGGCTCGGATAAGCTCGAGGATTATTAAATGCCATCACAACGCCTGCCAGCCCGGTACTTTCTGCAGTGATGTTAATTTGCGTCGTGCTTGGCGTGATCAAAAAGATTGGCGCGGCTCCAATATTCCTGACTTCTTGCGCGCACTGCCGGTAGGCTTCCACCGTATAAGGTGAAAGGGGACGTGTCCCGGCTTGGGCCATCGCAGCCGCAAGCTCACCGTCATATGCTGCGGCCTGGCCAGGAGACATTCGATTCGGTCTGGTCACGTAACCATCGCTGGCTGCTCCGAGGTAGCTTGCGCGACGTTTCTTTATGTCGCGACTCAAGAAATAGTCCAGAACATCAGCTGCTCTTGCGACGTTGGTATAGTTTTTTTCGAGCTGCCCCACATAAAATGTCAGCAGGCTACGCGTGCTTTTCTCGTCCTTTTGACGCAGCATAATGTCGCGAAGCTTTGCGGGATTCGGCAGCCAAGGCGGAGCCGCGCCGGCATCGCTAAGTTTTCGCAAAAGGAGCGATACCCTCTTCCAGTCGGCCCAATAAAGTGCGCGACGGCTGGTCTGGTTTTCGGGGGACCACGTCGTTTGGAGTTCATCGTATTCAATGAAAACCCATCTCAAGTTGCGCGGTTTCAGGTTTAAAATCTGCTCAAGCAGGTAAGCGGACTCTGGCAAATACATGCCGCCAATGCCGAAGTTGAAGCTGTGCGTCGGCAGCCCGCTCTCGCGCGTGACGCGATCAAAAATAGCGGGTGAGATCTGAAAGTAGATCCGGCTCGATCCAATAAATAGCGTGTCAAATTCATCCTTATGCGCGGCGAAAAACCGGAATTTCTGCGAGACTCCACCGTCGATTTCTGGAAATGGCAGGATCGCGTGTAAACTCACGCAAGTTATAAGCAACGCAGCTGCACAGATGGCCGAATTAATCAGCGCCCGAATGACAGTCTTGCGGCCGGTCGGTTTGCGCGGCGCTGGAGGTTCAACATGAACCTTCGAAACGGGCTCGCGAACTGGCACGGCTTATTTCCTGTCGCTTAACGCCGCTACACCAGGCAATTCCTTGCCTTCCAGTAATTCAAGCGATGCTCCACCGCCGGTAGACATGAACGTCATCTTGCCGCCAAGCCCTGCTTGTTTCACCGCCGTCACGGAATCGCCGCCGCCGATGATCGTTGTCGCTCCCGATTGCGCCAGCGCTTCCGCGATCGCCATTGTGCCTTCGCCGAACTCGGGAATCTCGAAGACACCGAGCGGCCCATTCCACAGAATCGTTTCAGCCTTGGCAATTTCTTCCTGATAAAGCGCAATGGTCGCCGCGCCGATATCGACTGCCCGCCATCCGTCACTGATCCCATGCTGTGGCGAGAGCCGACTTGTGTTTCGCATGTTTGCGCCGGCGCGAATTTCGTCTGCTTCCACCGCGTCAATGGGAAGCAGAAATTTCACGCCGCGTTTCTTGGCCATCTCGAGAAGTTCACGAGCAAGATCGAGTTTATCTGATTCCACCTTGCTTGCGCCCACCGGAATTCCCTCCGCCTTGAGAAACGTGTTCGCCATTGCGCCGCCAATCAAAATGACGTCCGCTTTTTCCATCAGCGCTTTTAAAACCCCGATCTTATCCGAGACCTTGGCACCGCCCAAGATAACAACGAAGGGCTTGGCTGGTTTCTCAAGACCATCACGCAAGTGTTTCAATTCTTTTTCCATCAGCAAGCCCATCGCCGATTTGTTCACAAATTCTGTAATCCCCACTGTGGACGCATGTGCGCGATGGGCGGCGCCAAAAGCATCGTTAACGTAAAGATCGCCGAGACTGGCCAGCGCTTTGGCAAAATTCGGATGGTTCGCCTCTTCACCGGGCTGGAACCTGACATTCTCCAACAGCGCCACGTCGCCGTTCTGCATATGCTCGATGATTTTTTCCGGCACTTCGCCCACCGTGTCGTGACTGAAAATGACCGGTTGATGGATTAGCGAGTGCAAGTAATCGCCGATCGGACGAAGCGAATATTTTTCAACTGGCTTCCCTTTGGGCCGGCCAAGGTGCGACATCAAAATCGTTCTCGCGCCATGCTCTCGCAGATAGTTGATCGTAGGCAGAGTTTCACGAATCCGGGTGTCATCACTGATGCGAATCTTGCCGCCACGCGTTTCGGTCGGCACGTTGAAATCCACCCGCACCAGCACACGTTTTCCGCGCACATCAAGATCGCGCAGTGAGAGCTTCGCCATTTCTCAATTGAAAACGATTACGAGCAGGAGAACGAGCAAGATTACAGGACCCTATTCCGCCAGCATTTCCATCAGTTCCACGCAGCGATTGCTGTAGCCCCATTCGTTATCGTACCAGCCGACCACCTTCACGAACCGGTTGCCAAGCATAAGCGTCAATTGGCTGTCGAAAATGCAGGAGTGTGGATTGCCCACGATATCTTGCGAAACGAGCGCTTCATCGCTGTATTCGACCACGCCTTTGTAGCTTTTATCTGACGCAGCTTCTTTGAACGCGGCGTTGATCGCATCTACGGTCGCGTCCTTTTCCAGCACGACGGTGAAATCTGTAACCGAACTGTCCGGAGTGGGCACCCGAAACGCGCCCCCATTCAGTTTTCCCTTCAATTCCGGAATAACCTCGCCGATCGCCTTGGCCGCCCCTGTGGTAGACGGGATGATGTTGATCGCTGCCGCTCGCGCGCGTCTCAAATCCTGGTGTGGAAAATCGAGGATGCGCTGGTCATTCGTATAACTATGGATCGTGCTCATGAATCCGTGCGCGACGCCGAATTTGTCCTGCAATACCTTTGCCATTGGAGCCAGGCAATTCGTGGTGCAGCTCGCATTGGAAACAATCTTGTGCTTCGCAGGATCAAAAATGCTGTCGTTGACGCCAATACAAATCGTCGCGTCCGGATCTTTGGCTGGCGCGCTGATCAGCACTCGTTTGGCGCCCGCTTTCAAATGCAGCGCGGCCTTGTCACGGCTGGTGAAAAACCCAGTCGATTCAAGCACGACATCGATGTCCAGTTTTTTCCAAGGGAGGTTCGCTGGATCGCGTTCCTTGAGGATTTTAATTTTGTGACCGCGCACGATGATGTTCTCGTCGTCGTAACCGATTTCGCCGTCGAATTTGCCATGCACCGAATCCCATTTAAGCAAATGGGCCAGGGTATGCGTGTCAGTGAGATCATTGATAGCGACGACTTGCTTGACTTGTTTTTGCGTCATGGCGCGAAGGACGTTGCGTCCGATGCGCCCGAAACCGTTGATTGCGTAGTTGGCCATAAAGGAAAGTTGAAGGTTGAAGGGTTAAACGGTTACGCGGAAAACCTTAAACGTCCAACTCCGAAGCAGTGGTATCGACACCTTGCCGATGGAGAATAGGCTGGAAGCCGATTCCAGCGCGGAAGTTGAGAGCTGGACGTTAAGCGTTGAGCGTTGTGTTGTGAGAGCTTGCATGGCCTTGCTTATCGCCTGGTCAGTCTTCTCCGTTCCCACCGGCCACGCCGGCCCAACGAAAACGATCCTCGTCCTGGGCGACAGTCTCTCCCAGGGTTTCGGACTCGCGTCGAATGAAGCCTACCCGATGTTGGTTGCAAAGAAATTGCGCGCGGCAGGCCTGAATTTTCAAGTCACTAACGCCAGTGCGGCCGGCGGCACGACGGAAGGCGGCTTGGAGCGGCTTCCGGCTCACCTGAAACGCAAGATCGATATCTTCATTCTGGAGCTCGGGATCAACGATGCCTTTCGAGGAGTGCCGGTCGATCAAATCCAAAACAACCTTCAACAAATCATCGACAAAGTGAAAACGCGAAATCCACATGTGCGCGTTGTGATTGCGGGGATGCAACTACCTGATTATACGACCGACGATTATGTTTCCGCGTTCGGCACGATGTTCGCCGATCTCGCTGCCAAAAATGGCGCGGCACTCGTACCATATCTTCTGCAGGGCGTGGCAGGCGATCCATCACTGAACTTGTCCGATGGAATTCATCCGAACGCAGCCGGCCAGAAGGTTCTTGTCGAAACCGTCTGGCACGTGCTCGAGCCCGTCGCACGCGAAGTGGCGTCGCACCCGTAGCCGCCGCTCTATGTGCGCCGCGACATGCGCACGGTTAACATCAGCGCGGCGTTTCGCAGAGCGAAACGACTATAGCGCTAGAGGCGACCGCCGCGCGGGTGTGGCGCGTTAGATAAATAGAAATCAGAACACGATGGACCCTGCACGACCAAACGATCCTGATCCGGCAGATCCGTTTTTCCCGGAACGCGCCGATCACGCCATCTTGGAAACCATCCAGATCGCGACCGAAGGCGAAGATTGCGATGAATGCGTGCGCAAACTCGGACCCGTGCTGAAGAAAATTGCTGGAGTGAAAGACGTAAAGGCTGATCTCGAGCATGAGCGCGTCGTCATCACGTTTGACGCGCGCAAAACGCACCCGCCCGATCTTCACGATGCAATTTTAAGCAGCGGATACAAACCGGGACCAACCGCTGATTGATGAACGGAGGCGCGGCCGGCGCCGTGACAGTGGGACACTAAGGTCCTTCCCGCACTGCTGGTTGCTGTTGGGTAAGGCAATGAAATGCGCCGAGTCCCCAAATCAGCTCGCGGCAATCGATCCCGAGAACACGGCGATTTGGGAAACATTCGCGCAGGATCGACAACGCGGCTTCGTCAGCGGGATCGGCAAATGTTGGCACCAGCACGCAAGTGTTTGCGATATAGAAGTTTGCATACGTAGCCGGCATCCGTAGTCCTTCGCGGATGATCTTCTTCGGCATCGGAAGCGTGATGACCTCAGTCGGGCGACCGCTAATTTTCATTGCCTGCAGGCGCGCGAGATTTTCCTGGAGCGGCTCGTAATTCTCGTCGCCCCGATTTTCTTCGACTACGGTTATGACTGTTGTTTCTGAGACAAACCGCGCGAGATCGTCGATGTGACCGTCTGTGTCGTCGCCGGCGATGCCGTCGCCGAGCCAGAGAATGTCGCGAACCCCAAGATAATCCCGCAGGCGTTGTTCAATTTCGTCACGCGATAGACTCGGGTTTCGATTCTTGTTTAGCAAACATGACTCGGTGGTAAGCAGGGAGCCCGCGCCATTCACATCAATCGCGCCGCCTTCCAAAATCATGCCCGGATAAAACACCGGAACATCGAGAATTTCTGCGACGCGCGTTGGCGCCACTTCATCCAAATCGAATGGCGGATATTTGTTGCCCCAGGCGTTGTAATCCCAATCCACGACGGCGAGTGGAGCGGGCGCGCCCTCGCGCCGCGCAGCGTGCCCCGGCTCGGGGGCGAGCCGGCTCCACCGTTCATCATGCGTAAGAAAAATCGGCCCGTGATCGCGGCACCAGGGCTCATTTGTGGGAACCAGATAAAACGAGATTCGTTCCATCGGTAATCCGCGTAACACTTCGCGCACTTCAGTCTCGTGCGCGCCATTGCAGATATTAATGCAAACTTGTTCCGATTCGATCAGCGCCTCGACCATTGCTCGCAAGGCCGGCAAGACGCGATCGAACGAGTCCGGAAAACTAATCCCCTCCCGCCGCGGCCATGAGAGCCATGTCGCAGTGTGCGGTTCCCACTCCGCTGGCATGCGATAACCGAGAGCAGCGGGGGTTTGCGATGCCATGGACGAACGTCCAATGCCGAACCCGCCTCTGCAAGGTTACGAGCGCATTCCGCCGCTAAGATGTTCGCGCACCGGTAGATTTGTAAATCGCGCCAACGATTATGCCCGTGACGATCATCTCGATAAAGCCGCCGACGCTTATGAGCACGAGAAGCTTTGCTGGAAATGGTTGTGTCGCATAAAACGCGCAACGCGCGCTAATCGCCAGAATCTCCAACATGATTCCGAGACGAACACCCGACGCGATTCCGCCCCCGGCAAAACCGCTGGCGTAAATCATGACGAACGACAGCGCCAACCCTGCTTGACCGATGACAATCCAGTGAAACAGACCCATCATTTCTTCCCGAGGCCGAAAAAGGCTTTGGGCTTCAGCGAAGACGTCTTTCAGCAGGACACCATTATAGAGCCATCCCCAAAAGAAAATAACGATGAACGCGGCGATGAACGCGAGGATGAATCGCTTCATGAATTGCTATGCTTCTAAAGTCTATCGAGTTGCGACGATGCGAGGCGAATCCGTTAAGGCGAACGTTCCTTTACAAACGTAGTATGCGCAGGCGCTGGCTTGTAGATCGCGCCGATGAGTGCGCCTGCAATCGCGAATTGGATCAAGTCGCCCACAATCCAGCCGCAGAGGATCTTGGTCGTCAGCGGCTGTACCGCAAAAGTGATCAGGTCAGCGCCGGCATATATCAGCGCTACCAGAATCGCGAGCGTCGCGCACGCGCCTGGGCCACCACCGGGGACAAAACGTGCACAAACTAGCGTGAGGAAAAATGCCATCACAATGTGCCCAAAAACGAGCGTTGAGAAATGATTACCAAAATCGGCTTCGGTTCGAAAAAGTGTTGGCACTTCCTGATGTGCACCATTCATCAGCTTGCCGTACCAGATGAAGCCAAACAAGAAGATGAAACCAAACGCTGCAACGAATGCGATGAAGAATTTTTTCCAGTCCATAATTTCTTTCTGCTGAGGTTCTTGTTAAGTCCCATTGAGCCCGAAAACGTTTCATCGCAAAACCCCTGACCGATGTCGATCTAAATCTTAGGTTTTGGAAATGAAGAGCGACAAACTCTCAGCCAGAGTGTCCCGCGACGACTATGAAGCCGTCATTCCCTGAGGTTGCAGCCCGAGTTCGCGCAAGAGAGCGACGTCCAAATCAGCAGCGGGATTCTTCGCGGTTAGAAGTTTGTTGCCGTAAAAAATCGAATTCGCGCCTGCGAAAAAACAGAGCGCTTGACCCTCGCGTGAAAGCCGGGTGCGCCCAGCTGCCAGGCGAACACGCGCCTTCGGCAATGCGATTCGTGTTACTGCAATCAAACGAACCAGCTGGAAAATGTCGACTGGCGGTTGATCGGCCAGTGGCGTGCCGGGCATCGGCATTAAACAATTGATCGGCACGCTTTCCGGAGCGGGATCGAAGTTGCTCAAGACCTCCAGCATTCGCAGCCGATCCCCTTCGGTTTCCCCCATGCCGATGATCCCGCCGCAACAAACGGACATACCGCTTTCCTGCACGGCGGCAACGGTGTCGAGGCGGTCCTGAAATGTATGCGTACTCACAATTTCCGGATAAAACTCGGGAGAAGTGTCGAGGTTATGGTTGTAGGCCGTAACGCCAGCGGCTTTAAGTTTGCGCGCCTCCACGGGACCGATTTCTCCGAGAGTTACGCACACCTCCATCCCGAGCTGGCTAACTTCCCGAACGATCTCCAGCACGCGCTCAAACTTTTCAGAGCCATCGCGCACGCCGCGCCAGGCCGCACCCATGCAAAACCTGGTCGCGCCTTGTGAGCGCGCCCGGTGTGCAGCAATCATGACCTCTTCCAGCGACAACAATTCTTCGCGCTCGAGGCCGGTGGAATAATGAGCGGACTGGGCACAATAGGCGCAATCTTCGCTGCAACCGCCGGTCTTGATGCTAAGCAGACTGCATCGTTGAACTTCTACGCCACGCCAATGCTGAAGATGAACAGCCCGGCTTTGCGAAATGAGATTGAACAGCGGCTGATGGTAGAGCGCTGACAATTCCGGAAACTTCATAACCATTGGGCAGAATCGTCCTGTTCAGAATAGTTTCGAGAGATTCCTCGGCTTCGCTCTGAATGACAAAAGCCCACCTGGTGAAAATAAGCCGATCGCGGACCGAAATTCATCGCGTGCCCGCGATGTTAAATCTTAAATCAGAAATCAGAAATCGAAAATTTAGTTCACCCACTTGCCACCGTCGGAAATGAGGATTGGCAATTCTTCCATCATGAACTGAGTCTTTCCGACTGCGCCAATCATGTGCACACCCGTTGCGACATACCATTTCCTAGACATTTCCTCACCGGTATGGCAGCCCCAACTCTTCGCGTAGGCGTGGCGAGCAAAAACGCGCCGATTGATTTTCGTAAGCTCGCTATCATGCAGCCACGATTTACAAGCGCTATCAATGTTGTTGCTGTAATCGAACATGAAACACGCCCGGTTGGAGTGGCCAAAATATTCAAAGCCGATGACCTTCACCTGGTCTCGCGGCTGGCCGTTGTTTAGATAGTTAATGACTGCGGAACCCGGGCCAAACCAAACGAGATTGAGATTCAGCTTATCGCGCACGGAACCGATCAGGCTGATCAGGTCCTGGTGTTCTTGTTTGGCGCGATCTTCATAACCCTGTCGGTAAACGAGCCATGTGATCTTTGTGTCCGGCCCAAGCTCGGCGCGTAACTGATCGGTGCGCAAGCGCGCCGCGCGAACAAAGTTCGCCCACCAATGGTCATGCGGATAAGTCTTGTACTTTTCCCACTGATACATGGATGGTCCCCCGACGAGAATGATGTATTCACCCGACGCTGGGGACGCCGCTTGTGAGCTAAGCGCGAACATCGACAAAAACGAAACGAGCAAAAGGCGTTTTATCATCAGAAGCAGGGAACTATTTATGCTGAACGCGAAGTTGTGCAAGTGGGAGGGCCCGATTGGGCAATTGTAGGGCGTCTGTGTCAGACGCCGCGTCGATGGTCTCGGCGTTTCATAGAAACGCCCTACAATAAGGGATCGATCTCTGCTGCCACCAGATCCTCCCAAGTTTGCCGTTTTCGAATCAGCGCAAGCTGGTTGCCGCGAACCAGCGCTTCCGCTGGCAACGGACGCGAGTTGTAATTAGAAGCCATCACAAACCCGTACGCGCCGGCGCTCATAATGGCGAGCAGATCGCCTTCATGGAGCTCCGGCATCTCCCGATCCAGAGCAAAAAAATCGCCCGACTCGCATACAGGTCCGACAATATCCATCTTCTTCTTAATCCCACTCTTGCTCATGCTCCTGCTTGTTTTCGCCTCTTCTACAGGCACGATCTCGTGATAACTATGATAGAGTGCAGGCCGAATGAGGTCGTTCATTCCAGCGTCGACAATCGCAAACGTCTTCGCGCCCGATTTCTTGATGAAACGCACGCGGGTCAGCAACACACCGGCGTTGCCGACAAGAAAACGACCGGGCTCTACCAGAACGCGAAGGTGTAACTCGCACAATTCTGGCACGATCGCATCCGCATAATCGCGGACGCTGAACGCAAACGACTCGCCACCGTGCTCGCGCCACCATTTGCCTGATCCGCTCTCGAGTGCGCGCTGGTAAACAATTCCCATGCCGCCACCAATGCTGAGGAACCTGATTCCGTATTTTGATTTCAGCTCGCGCACGATTGGCGCCACTTTTCCAATGGCGCTCGCGAAGGGTTTCGCCTTTGCTATTTGCGAGCCGATATGCATTTGCACGCCAACAATCTCGACGTTGCGCATCTTGGCGGCTTGCTCGTAAACGGCAGCTACGCGGTCCAGCGCGATTCCGAACTTATTTTCGCGCGAGCCTGTTGAGATGTACTCGTGCGTATGCGGATCGACATCGGGATTCAGGCGCACTGCAATCGGCGCGCGTGTTTTTCTTGCACCCGCGATGCGATCGATGTGTTCCAGTTCCGCTTCACTCTCGACATTAAAGCTGTAAACGCGCTGCTCCAGAGCGTATTCGATTTCCTCTCGCAATTTGCCCACGCCTGCGAACGTGCATTTGGTGGGATCGCCACCAGCGGCGAGTACACGATAAAGTTCGCCGCCCGAAACGATATCGAAACCTGCGCCCGCGTTGGCGAGCAACTTCAGGATCGCGCGATTTGAGTTTGCTTTGACTGCGTAACAAATCAGGTGATCAAGAGACTGAAACGCAGTATCCAGTCGCGCGTAGTGATCGAGGATCGTCCCCGCGCTATAAACATAAGTCGGCGTGCCGAGTTCCTCCGCAACGCGGGCAAGATCGACATCCTCACAGTAGAGATGCCCGTCGCGATAACGAAACGAGTGCACTAACCAAAGCTAGCCACGAATGAAGAGCGTGGCTACACCACGTGCGCGGACTCCTGCGCACACAAGCTATCGGGGCCGCCACATTCCAGTTGAATGGTCATATGCCCGATGCCGAAGCGATCGTGCAGTTGATGTTGGATCCGAACCAAAAGCGGATCGTCGATTTTTCCATCTGGCTTCACGAGATGCGCTGTAAGCGCGATCTCCGTCGTGCTCATGGCCCAAATGTGGAGATCGTGGACTCTGGCAACGCCGGGCAGTTTGGAGAGATAATTTTCGACGGCAGCGGAATCAATCCCCGTGGGTACGGCGGCCAGCGAGAGATTGAGTGACTCGCGGAGCAATCCCCAAGTGCCGACCGCGATGACGACACCGATCAGCAAACTAATGAGCGGATCAAGCCAGAGCCATTGCGTGAAGTAAATCGCGATGCCCGCGACCACGACGCCGAACGTGACTGCGGCGTCGGCCGCCATATGCATGAAGGCGCCCTGCAGATTCAGGTCACGCTTGCGGCCCGACATAAACATCAGAGCGGTCACGCTATTGATAACGACGCCAACCGCAGCGACCCAAATCATCGTCGTTCCCACGACGGGCTCGGGATGGATCAGCCGCCGAATTGCCTCCCACGACAGCGCGCCCGTAACAACCAGCAGAATAATCGCGTTGGCGAGCGCAGCGAGAATTGAAGACGCACGAAATCCGTAAGTGTGGCGGCGAGTCGGCGCGCGCTTAACGAGATAGCTGGCCGTCCAAGCCATCACAAGCCCCAACACGTCGCCGAGGTTGTGACCCGCGTCGGCGAGCAATGCGAGCGAGTGGGAGAGGAAACCGAAGACCGCTTCGGTCGCGACAAATCCGGAGTTCAATAGAATTCCGATGATGAATGCGCGATCGAAATTCGCGGGCGAGTGTGAATGTCCGTAAGACATGATGTTGGCGTTAAGGTTCCATGAATTCATTCACAACAACATTTAATCAGGCTCTAAAGCTTTCGTCGCAATAATGGAATGAGTACATGGCGCAAAATGCAATTGCTAGGACGCGAACATCCTCAAGCAAATGTTAAGAATCCCAATCAAGGCCAATCCGGCAGAAAAGCTCGTCAGCACAAGTGCCTTTCCATGCCTGATCAGTTCTCCCAATACCGCGTGCGCAGCCAGATAGAAAAATCCACCGCCAACATGCGCCATGATTAAGCCGAGCCAAAACGTGGAAACCTTCGCCAGAAAGAAATAGCCAATCACGCCACCGAGGAGAGTCGTTGCTTCAACTGCGGCAACCCAACCGAGCGCACCTCTGCGTTGCAATCCAGCGCCAATCAAAAGGCTCCCCAGCGCGAGGCCTTCCGGAACTTTGTGAATGCAAAGTGCAGCGAACAGCGACCACTTCGTCGCGTCTGTTGCAGGAGCTTCCTGTTGAATTCCCAACGCCAAACCGTCGGTCGTGCTGTGAATCGCCAGTGCCACAATCAGCGCAGTCGCGATTCCACTAAAATGTCGCGTCGCGTCTGCGTCGAAGTGACTGGCCGCGCAGGCGGGGCAGACATGATGGATGTATTTGCTGATGAAGAAGAACAAGGCGTATCCAGTAGCCGCCGCAATCGCCACGGCCCACCCAGGACTGTTGCCCAAACTTTCGGGCAAAATGGCAAAGAGCGTTACGCCCAGAAGAGTTCCGGCTGCGAAACTAATCAGCGCGCAAAGCGGCTTGTGCCCTAAGTGCAGAGACG
The DNA here is from genome assembly GCA_963719605.1 of uncultured Verrucomicrobiae bacterium. Classification (GTDB taxonomy): domain Bacteria; phylum Verrucomicrobiota; class Verrucomicrobiia; order Chthoniobacterales; family UBA10450; genus Udaeobacter. The sequence goes on along the minus strand of CAVRCO010000003.1, from coordinate 162,368 downwards.
TGCTGATCGATCCACCGGCAAGGGCGAAAACATAGGCCGCGACGACCTGCCAGAGAGTGACTTGACCATTCATTATTTTGCTGTCGCCAAAGGCTGCCAGCGTCATCGCAGATCAACGCCCGGCACAGGCTAGACTTTGGTTCTCGCAGTAGAACGTAGCCCAGCCGTCAAGAAGGTCCGGCTGGTTGTTGGCGGAATAGCCGGGCGGAATTGAGAATGAAAGCCAATTCCGAGCCGACGTGAATGAGCGCCGCTATGATCGGCGCAAGCAGACCGAAAAACGCCAATATAATGCCGACGGTATCCACGCCGATTGTTCCCCAAAAGTTAAACATGATTACGCGATAGCAGCGCTTGCTGATCGCGAGCACTTCCACGAGACGCGAAAGATCACTGGTCATCAGCGTCACGTCAGCGGTTTCGAGCGCCACATCAGTGCCCTGGCCCATAGCGATCCCGACCGTCGCTTCAGCCAACGCAGGGGCGTCGTTTACGCCGTCGCCGACCATCGCCACTTTGCGACCGGCGCGCAGCAACTCGCGAATTTTTTCCACTTTCTGCTCGGGCAACAGGTCCCCGATCGATTCATCGACGCCCAGCTCGCGACCGATAGTTTTTGCCGCGTCGGAGCTGTCACCGGTCAGCAGGATCACACGATAACCTTGCGTTTTTAGATCGTTCACGGCTTCCTTCGCTTCGGCGCGAAGCTGGTCAGCCAACGTTACGGTCCCGAGAACGCGACAGTCGCGTCCGACGAGCACGACGGTTTTGCCCGCACCATTATGATCGCCAACTTCGGAAAGCGCATTCGTGGGAACCGACACGCCATGCTCTTCAAACAATGCCCGCGTGCCGACCATGATGCGCGTCCCCGATTCCTCGACGAAGATTCCTTTGCCTGGCGAGTAACGCAGTTGCGAATACTCACGCAACGGCAAGTTGCGCTCTCTCGCGCGGCGCACAATCGCTTCGCCGAGCGGGTGCTCGGAATGTTGCTCGGCGATGGCAGCGGTCTGGAGCACATCATTCTCTGTCGCGTCATTGATCGCCCGCACGGCGGTCACTTCGGGCATTCCGAGCGTGAGCGTGCCGGTTTTGTCCAAAACGATCGTGTCGATGCGGCTGAGCTGTTCGAGATAAAGCCCGCCTTTGGTGATGATGCCGCGCCGAGCCGCGCTGCCGATGCCGGCGAGAATGGCCAGCGGTGTGCCCGCGGCCACTCCACAAGCACCAGCAACGATAATCACGGCGATGGTCGACGTGAAATTACGCGTGACGATTAGCGTGAACACCGCCGCGCTGAAAGCGAAATAGACCAATCCCGCAGCCAGCCGATCGGCGATTCGTTCAACCGGCGCTTTGGATTTCTCTGCTTGTTCAACAATCTCAATGATTTTGCCAAACGTGGTGTCGCGCCCGATTCTTTCAACGCGCACTTCGAGCACGCCATCCTTGTTGATCGTCCCAGCGAACACTTTGCTCTCTTCGACTTTTTCGATCGGCAGCGACTCACCCGTAATCGATGATTGATCGACGAAACTGTGGCCTTTGCTCACCACCCCGTCGGCGGGAATGCGCTCGCCGGGCCGAACGATAATCATTTCGCCGGGAGCGACCTCGCGTGCCTCCATTTCACGCTCTTCGCCGTTACGGCGCACGGTCACGTGACGGGGCAAAGTGTCGATCAGATTTTGAATTGCGCGCCGCCCGCCGCAGACGGTGTAACCTTCCAGCAGCTCCGCAAAAAGCACGAAGAACGCGATCACGAGCGCGGTAAGGAACTGCCCAATGCAAAGCGCGGCGATGAGCGCGATGGTCATCGAGAGCTCCATCGTCATGCGACGCTTGCGCAGGTTCTCCCACGCCTCTTTGAAGATGGGGAATCCACCGACAAGTGTGGCCGTAAATGCAAGCCAGTCGCGTAACATCCAATGCCGCCACCAGCCGGTCAGGCTGGCCACGATGACGAGACCCATCAGCGCGAGGCGGACATATTCACCCGCGGTGACTGAGTGCTCGCGACCCTGATCATGGGCATCGTCGCGGTCATTATGATCGTCGGTAATGTAGCCGCCAGCTGCTTTCCGTTCGAGTGCTGTCTCGATGTTCATGGTTTCAAGCGTCCTGTTATTTGAGATAGCTCCGCACCACAGCGATGAGCTCCCGCGCAGCGCTAGTCTGTTTCGATTTCGGCTTTCCGTCAGGATTGACGATGTGAAAACAAATATGGCCTTCGAGGATCTCGGCCATCAGGCTGTTGAGCGCGCCGCGGGCAGCCGCGATGAGCTGCAGTACCTTTCCGTAATCCTGTTCCTCGTGGATGGCTTTTTCGACAGCATCAATCTGCCCCTGGAGCCTTCGCACCCGGTTGATGAGCTTCTTCTTGCCTCCAATAGTATGAGCCATCAAGAAAACATAATATACCCCGGGTGAGTATACGCAAACAATCATCGACGGCTCTGCATCCAAACCAAGATAATGCGATTATTGAAAGTTCATCTAAATGGTCGGCAGTTGGTCCGTCGGAATCCCAGCCGGCGGCACCGGTATCGTCGCTATCGAGCCGATCATTTTTGCAACGGTTCCATAAAGGTGCTTAAGTAGCGGCGATGGCGCGACTTCGCGACTCCAAAGGCTGGCAGGGCACACTTGTTTGTCTGCTCATCGCCAATCTGCTGATCGCTGTCACTCTCACCGCTTCCCCAAAACTTCACGAATTATTCCATCACGATGCCGACCGCGGTGAGCATCAGTGTGCGGTCACGGTACTGTTTTCGGGCGGAAGCGACGATTCTCCGGTATCTCAAGTTTTCGACGTTGGCGCGGTATTCGCCAGCGGTCCTGATTTTCTGCCGGAGATCCATCCACGCGATGTGGCTCCGCTTTTTCTAACTGCTCGCGTTTTCGAGCACGCGCCACCGCTCGCCTAACAAACAAAGCTGTTGTTCATCGGCACACGCCAGTAGCTCTAAAGGCGCTCGGATTAACGTGGCCGTTGCGTTTCGGGTCGCTGTCGTGGTACTGCGACCACTGTTTGGATTTGTAATCACGGGTTATGAGTTGGTTTACATTCAATTTACAAGATTTCTCGGTCTCTTTTTTGAGCATCCTGTTTGAAGGGGTGCCCTTCATGTTCATCGGGACGCTCCTCTCAGGTATCATCGACGCGTTCGTTCCGTCGGAGACGATGGAAAAAATTCTCCCACGGAATCAAATCGCGGCAATCGCGCTGAGCGGAGTGCTAGGCGCAGTCTTTCCGATGTGTGAATGCGGCGTGGTGCCGGTGATCCGGCGGCTCATTCGCAAAGGCCTGCCGGTTTCGTGCGCGCTCACGTATTTGCTGGCGGCGCCAATCGTCAATCCAATCGTCGCGCTCAGCACCTTTGCCGCTTTTCGCGGTCAACATCCGGGAATGGTAACGTCATTGCGGCTCTTGCTGGGATTCGGCGTCGCCTGCGTTTGCGGATTAATTGTGCACCGCATTCCCTCTCGCGCGCTGCTAAACCGGCCAATGCTCGCGTCGCTGCGTAAACAACCAGCCCTTTCTCGTGTGCGCGCTCAGCATGTCCACGAGCCAGCTCTTGCCGGAGTCTCAAGCGAAAGAAACCTCGTCTTTCCGATTATTCCCGCCGAAGAGATCGTTCATCTGCACGAAGAAGCGCACGAGGAAAAACACTTCGGACAAAAAGTTGTCGGGGCGATCCGTTGTTCCGCGTTCGATTTTCTCGACGTTGGATTTTATCTGATCATCGGCGCGGCCATCGCCAGTGTATTCAATACCGCGATCAACAAAGAAGTATTACTGCCGCTCGCGAGCAATCATCTTCTGTCCATAACCGGCATGATGGTACTGGCGGGATTGCTTTCGCTCTGCAGCACCTCGGACGCTTTCATCGCCGCGAATTTTCTGACTTTTCCCGTGACAGCGAAGCTCGCGTTCATGGTCTTCGGACCGATGATGGACATGAAGCTGCTATTCATGTACGGACTCGTCTTCAAGAAGCGCTTCACTTTCTCTTTTGCTTTCGGGCTGTTTGCCTTCGTCGCGCTGCTTTGCCTCTCGCTCGCCTTCTTCCTGCGATGAAAATCTTTGCCTGCATTCTCGCTCCGCTAACTCTTCTCGAATGGGGAGGAATTCTTTCTTATTTTTATTTCAGCGGCCGGATCGCAGCGTTTCTGCATCCCATGTTTCGACCGCTCGTGCTCATGACGGGTATCCTCCTGCTAATCACTGCGGCGTGCGTTGCGATTTTCCGCGAAGAAGAATCTGGACGCGAACACGAGGAAGAAGACTCGGAAGACCAACATGACCACAGTCATTCTCACGACCGACTCAGCGTTGGCAGTTTGCTCGCCTTCCTCATTCTGCTTTTACCGCTGGCGTTGGCTGCGAAAATTTCGCCCGATAGTTACGGCGCAAATCTGATCAGGAATCGCGGTTTGGTAGAGGATATTCGCAGTATTCCAGGCGCGGCGAGTTCGTTTGGGAACCGGGCGAAGTCTGCGAAATCGGCCGAGGCCCGGATAACGTCTGGCCAAGAACCTTCCTCGGCGGCGACGGCCGACGCCACACCCTCATCGCCACCGAAATACATCGGTGTCCCGGAACAAACTCCAATCCAAGCGCAGAACACCGATTCAGAACCGGCATTTCCGACAAATGATTACGAGCAACCGATCCCGACCTCGCCCAGCGCTTCTACGCCTAACGAGTTCGTAAATGAGTTCCTGAAGCCGGACAAGGCGGGGCGCATCCATACGGAGATTGTCGATCTTTTGTACGCTGCGCAGGAGCCGTTCACGCGTAAAGATTTTGAAGGAAAAGACGTCGAGTTGATTGGGCAGCTGGTTCCGAACAAGCCAACGGCCGGCGCGAAATGGGCTGCACCGACCGGTTCATTCAAGCTGCTCCGGCTCGTCATGGTTTGTTGCGCTGCTGATGCAATACCCGCCGCGGTAAAGATCGAAACGAAGCTGCCACTCACGCAAGTTCGTGAGATGCAATGGATAAAAGTGACCGGGCGAGTGCATTACCGCCCGCGTTCGAAAGCCGATTCGGATGGAGTTGACTACGGGGACCAGCCAGAGCCCGTCATTGTGGCTGATTCCATCAGGAAGATTAGCGCGCCTCGGGAAAAATACCTTTACTAGAACGCCAAATGTTTTTCATCCGACAAACTTCTTTCGCTGTAATAGCTATCGGATTCTTCGTGATCGCCGAACAAGCGCGCGGCGACGGTTCATTTTCGACGGTTGTGATCGATCCGGGGCACGGCGGGTTCGATCGAGGAGGCATTCCCGGCCAGAGCGTGCCGGAAAAAATGGTGGCGCTGGATACGGCACTGCGTTTGCAAAAACTTTTGCAGCGGGCGGGATTGCGCACCGTAATGACACGCACAACCGATGTTTTTGTTCCGCTTTCGGTGCGAAGCGGAATCGCCAACGCGCAGCCCGATGCAATTTTCGTTAGCATTCATTATAATGCCGCGCGACGAAGTAGCGCGCGCGGCATCGAAACCTATTCCGAAAACAATCGTGGCGCCGTGCTCGCCGGGCGCATCCAGCGGCAGATCGTTACGCGCGTTAGCACGGAAAACCGCGGAATCCGTTCCGCCGAATATTACGTGCTTCGCAATTGCCGGTTGCCGGCCGTTCTCGTCGAATGCGGTTTTCTCACCAATCCGATCGAAGCACAGCTGGCATTAACGCCCGAGTATCGACAGCAGGTCGCGGAACAGATTGCTGCCGGAATCATCGAGCAACGGCAATTGCCGTTTCCTCCGCTCGTTCCAAATCATCGGAGGCGTCTCGCGCATAAGAACAAGAAACACCGAAAGGTTGTCGATTCGGAACAGCTTGTTTACCCGTGTCCGACTTTTTTAACGAGGGCGAACGAGATCTGACCGAATGATTCGCATTGCGACTCCTGAGCCGCCCGAAATCGAAGACCGTCAGAATGCTCTGAGCGCGTCCGACCTGGCGCGTTTGCATCGCGCATTGTTGTGGCTCGCGGCTTTGTTCGTCGGTTCCGCCGCGACAAGTTTGGTAATCAACGTGCCGAATCCGTTGTTTGCCGGCATGCAATGCTATTTCTGCTGGGGCAGTATCGCGGCGGTGATTCAATATTTTTTCCTCCGATTACAGGCAGCCGGTCTTCGCAATGACGAGCACAATCGCGCAATCGTCGATCGCCAAACTCATCCCGAGGCGATCGACCGCAGTGATCCGCCTTCTGAACGGCAACCCCGGCTCCCGACCTTCGCCAACCTTTGGCAATGGATAATTTTCTTCGGCGGCCTGTTTTGCATTTACTCGTTTCTCCGATCGAACATGAGCATGGCCGGACTCTCGCGAGAAAATATCGGACCGCTGCGCGTTGCCACTGTGATTTTTTTGGCGGAAGGCTGCGCGTTTTACTTTTTCGGAAATTTCGTGCGCGCCATCGCTGCTCGAGTCGAGAGCGACGCGTTATTACCGATTTTAATACTGACGCGCATCGCTTCTCTCGCCGCGTTTGCGGCCGCAGCCCTGATCTTCCTGTTCCTTTCGACCACACGCGATTACAGCAGTTGGCTCGGCTGGATTTTGCTCGGCTTCACGGCGTTCCTGATCATGGAAACGCTCATTCGTTTTGCCGCACGCTTCTATCAACCAAAGAGTCTGCGCAAAATGCCGATCCCGGCCGGGACAAGTTTGATTCTCGACGCGGTTTTCGGCCGCGGACACAACCTCAAGTCCGCCGCCAGAAGTTTCGAAGACTTGTTAGGCGCAAAATTGAGCGAGATGTGGATCGTTCGTTATCTGCGGCAAACAATCGAGATCATTATTATTGGAACAATTGTCCTGGGCTGGGTTTCCACCTGTTTCACGTCGGTCCCGGCAGGGAGCCGCGCGGTGTGCATGTTGTTTGGGCGTTATCGACCGGTCGCACTTTCTCCCGGTCTTCATGTCACATGGCCCTGGCCAATTGAGCAGCTCGAGATCGTCGAGACGGAAAGCATCCGCCAAATCTCGCTTGGTTTCGACAAAGATCTGGAAGGCCCTGTGCTTTGGAACGAGCCACACTTTGAAGGCGAAAAAAACCTGTTGGTTGGCGACGGCGAATCTCTTCTCACGATCAACGTCCCAATTTTTTATCGCATCTCTGATCCAGTGCGTTATCTGCAAACGACGACCGACGCCGAACAAGCCTTGCTTGCGCTGGCCGAACGCAAACTGATTCAAGTCGCCGGTTCGCGCGGAAGTTTTCAGATCATGACCGAAGAGCGCGCGCAGATTGCGGAGAAGTTAAAGCAATCATTGCAACAGGAAATCGATTGGCTTGGTCTCGGGCTCGAGATTGTGTTTGTCGGATTGAAGGATGTGCATCCGCCGGTGGACGTCGCGCCAGCCTATCAAGCTGTGGTCAGCGCGCAGGAAGAAAAAGAACAAACAATCGATATCGCGCGGGCGTCGCGGGCGCGCATTTTGCCCGATGTCCAGGCGCAGGCGAACCGGATCAAGACCGAACAGGATGCGAATTATCAGGATCGCGTCGCCACTGCACAAGGCGCCGCCGCGCGTTTTTCCGCCATTATTCAAGCCGATCGCGAGAACAGCGCCGTGTTTCGTTTTCGATTGAAACTCGACGTGATCGAGCAAGTCCTCGGCAACGCCAGCAAAATCATTCTCGCCGCGCCTGTGCAGGCGAAGCAGGAGCTTTATCTCGATTTGCGCGATATGAAAAACCCTCCGCCGCCGTAACTGCCATTTTATGAAACCACAAATGCTCATCCGCTTCATCGTGTCGGTCCTTGTGCTCGTCATTCTGTTTTCATTCATGATCGGATTCCAGGTGCGACAGAACGAACAAGTCGTTCTCACTCGCTTCGGAAGTCCGACGCGCGTCATTCAAAAGCCGGGGCTGTACGCGAAATGGCCGTGGCCAATTGAAAAAGTAAATCACTTCGATGCTCGATTGAATTTTTACGAGATCCGGCTTTCGGAAGCGCTAACGAAAGATAAACGAAATGTTATCGTGCCAGTTTTTGTTGCGTGGCGAATTGTCAATCCACAACGATTCCTCGAAGCGATCGGAAGCATCGAAAACGCAAAAGCAAAACTCGACAGTCTCGTTAGCAGCGCGAAGAACACCGCGCTCGGAAATTACGACTTCGCCCAGCTCGTTTCAGTGAAACCGGAAGATGTGAAGTTGCCCGAAATCGAAGAGAAAATCACCGGGCTGACTTCCGGCCAGGCGAAGAATTCGTTCGGCGTCGCCATCGAACAGATCGGCATCGAGCGCGTGACGTTGCCGGAAGTGAACACGCGTTACGTCTTCGAACGAATGCGGGCCGAGCGCTCGCAATTCGCTGAGCGCTACCGCGCCGAAGGCAGACAGGAAGCGGACGCGATCAACGCGAAAACGGACGCGGAGAAAACGGTCTTGCTCGCAGAAGCACGCAAATCAGCCGAAGAAACGCGCGGCAAAGCCGAAGCCGAAGTAGCGCGCATTTATTCGGCGGCGCATCAAGAACAACCCGATCTTTATCGTTTTCTGCGCGAACTGGAAGCACTCAAGAAGGTCGTCAATCAAAACACCACTCTTGTCCTCGATGCTAATGCGCCACCGTTCGATCTCTTGAAAGCCGCGCCATCGCCTGTGCCAAAACCATGAGTCGTCGACGAGAAGACGCCCTTTTTTCCGCGCACGCAATTCTGGCGGCATTGCGTTCCAGTATCCGCGTCTTGCGATGGGGAATGCTCGTGCTCGTTCTGATTTATCTTTGCTCCGGCATCACTGTCGTCGCGCCTAACCAACGCGGATTGATTCTGCGCTTTGGGCGCGCCCTGCCAAAAAGCGCGCCGCCCGGTCTGCTGCTCGCTTTTCCGCCGCCGATCGATGAAGTGGTGATGCTTCCGGCCAAGAACGTGCAGGAAGTGGTGCTCGATGCCTGGACGCCTAACGACGATTCCTGGCGCGAGTCGCTCCATCCGGAGCGCGATCCCTATACCATCACCGGCGACGTGAACATCATTCGCGCGCGTTTTTCCATTCGCTTTCAGGTCGCAGACCCGATCGCTTACGAATTCGGCGCGAGCGAGCGCGAAAATTTATGCAACGCCATTTGTTATCAAAGCGCCTGCCGCGTGCTTGCCGACATAAGCGTGGATGACGCCCTAACCACTCGTCGCGATTTCATCGGCCAGGAATCGATGCGCATCGCCCAAGCTGAGCTCGATCGGCTCGGTCTCGGCGTTCAATTGCTTGCGTTTGAAACGCGCGAGATCAATCCGCCGGCGCCGGTGTTGCCGGCTTTCCAGGATGTGGTCAGCGCGAAAGTCGAAGCGAAAACCCTGGTCGAACCGGCGCGGAGCCGACACGCATCGGTGATTCCGGAAGCGAATGCAGAGGCCTATCGAATTCAGCAGGAAGCGCAATCGTATGCTCAGGAGTTGACCGCGAAAGCACAGGGCCAAGTCTCGGCCTTTCTTGCGTTGCTCAAAGAATACCGCGCGAATCCGGGAACGGTGCAGACGCGGCTTTACGCAGAAATGGTCGAAGAAGTGCTACCGAAGGTCCGGATTTCCAGCGTCGTGCCAACCGACCGTGGAGAAATGCGCGTTCTAATTTCACCGCGAAAAGGTGAACTCGTTGCGCCGAAGCAGGAATCGGAAACCCAACCGCAGGCTACGCCAACTCCGGAGCCGATTGAAAATGATTGAACTAACAATTCTTAGGCCATGAATCATTCAACGCTAGTTCATCATGGCCACGAGCACGAAGGCGAGCATTTGCGTGGACACCTGGGCGAATGCGGGCACGATCATTCCGAGAGCGGGATGAAATGGCGGCTCACCCTGGTTCTTCTCGGCGGCGTCTGCCTGATTCTGAGCGGAATTCTTCGCTGGCTGCGTCCGGCGCAAAACGATCTCGCGGTCGCGTGGTCGATGCTTGGCGCAATCATTACCGCGCTCCCAATCTTTCGCGATGCGCTGCTTGGTTTTAGCTCAAAGGCTTTCGCGAACACTGAGTTTTACATGAACCAGTTCATTACGCTTGCTGTCATCGCATGTTTCGTGACTCAGCAATATGTCGTCGGCGGCGTGGTCGCGATCATTTTGCTTCTCGGCCACATTCTCGAAGATCGCAGCATGCTCGGAACAAACGAAGCGATTAACAGCCTGCTGCACTTGTCGAGAGTCAGTGCGCGCCGCGTGCGAAACGGAGCCGAGGAAGAAGTCGATGTCGAATCACTCGGTGAAGGTGAAATCGTCCGCGTGCGCCCTGGAGATACGATGCCGGCGGATGGTCTGGTATTGAGTGGATTCTCCACGGTGAATCAAGCAACCATCACGGGCGAATCACTTCCGGTCGAAGTGGAAGCCGGAACAACCGTATTTGCCGGCACGTCAAATCTCACCGGTTTGATCGAAGTCAGAGTGACTAGGACCGGAACGCAAACTGTACTCGGTCGCGTGAAAGAGATTGTCGAAGAAGCACAGCAGACGCGCGCGCCCATCGTTAGGCTGACCGAAGAATACGCGCGCTATTACATGCCGTTGATTCTGCTCATCGCCGGATTCGTTCTGTTTTTTACCAAAGACGTGCAGCGCGCGATTTCGGTGATCGTTGTCAGTATTCCCTGCACATTCGTGCTCGCGGGTCCGTCCGCGATGGTCGCGGCGCTTGCGGCCGCTTCGCGCATGGGAATTTTGGTGAAGAGCGTGCGGTTTTTCGAGGTCGCGAATGATATCGACACCGTCGTCTTCGACAAAACAGGCACATTGACCACTGGCGAACTGCGAGTCGCCGCGATCACGCCCAACGACGGAATGGCGGAGGACGAATTGCTCGCTCTTGTTGCCGCCGTTGAGCAACATTCAACTCATCCGATTGCACGCGCGGTGGTGACGGAGGCTCAAGACCGACAATTAGAAATCGGCGATGCCGAAGACGTTCAGGAAAAGCATGGACACGGTTTGCTCGCGCGCGTTGGCCAGCTCGACGTCCTGGTGGGTCGCGGCTCCTGGCTTCGCGAACAGGCGATCGAAATTCCGCAGAAAGAAAGGAACTTCGACGACCTGAGCGCGCTTCACGTCGGAGTGAACCGCAAACTCGCCGGCATTATTTATCTGAGCGATACTGTTCGTGCCGAAGCCAAAAACGTCAGCGCTAATCTTCGCCAAAGCGGTGTCGATCATTTGATGATGTTGACCGGCGACCGACGCACCGCTGCCGAATCGATTGCGGAACATGTTGGCATGACGGAGTTCGAGGCCGATTGCCTGCCGGAGCAAAAGCAGAAAGCCGTGCACAAGCTCAAGGCTGCCGGCCGCAAGGTCATGGTAGTCGGCGACGGCGTGAACGACGCGCCCGCGCTCGCAGCAGGCGACCTCAGCGTCGCGATGGGCGCTCTCGGAAGCGACGTGGCCATTCAAACTGCGGACATCGCATTGATGGCGAACGATCTTCGCCGCGTCCCGCATTTTCTCGCGCTCTCCGACAAGGCGCTGCGCATCATCAATCAAAACATGTTGTGTGGCTTCGCTTTCATTGGCGCCGCCATTGTGCTTTCCGGGGTCGGGCTGATCCCGCCCATCGCAGCGGCGTTCGTCCACGAATTCGGCGCCTTCTTCGTCATCTTCAACAGCGCGCGCTTGCTGCGCTTCGAGGGCAAACCTGCATGAACTGATTGTCGATCAATGAAAACAATCGGACTCACATTGTTTATGCTTGCGGCGCTGATGGTCGCCGCTTACTCGGCGGACAAAATCAAAGTCGCATCGTTCTCAACCATCGACACCGAGATCGTGCAACAAGTGGGCGACGACCACGTCGACGTGGCGGCGCTCGTTAAGCCGGGTGTCGATCCCCACGAATATGAGCCTACCCCCGCGGACTTGCGCAAGGTGAATGACGCACAACTGATCCTCACTTCTGGCAAACACATGGAGAATTATTTAAACAAACTTCAGGAAGCCACCGGAGGGAAAGCCGATCTGCTTAAGGTCGGCGACCATTTTTCCTCGCTCAAAATAAAATCGGGCGAAAGTGAAAAGGGAACGGACAAGAGCGGAATGATCGAAGATCCGCATTGGTGGCACAGCGTAGCCAATGTGAAACAGGCAACAAAAATCATTCGCGACGAGTTGATCAAACTCGATCCGGTCGACAAAACCGACGTCGAGAAAAACGCAAATGCGTACCTCGCTAAACTCGATGCGCTCGACGATTGGGTTAAACGCAAAGTTGCCGAGCTGCCACGCGACAAACGAAAGCTGGTCACATCGCACGACGCGTTCCAATATTTCGCGCGCGATTACGGTTTCAAAATTGAGGCGATCGAAGGCGTGAACACGGAGACGGAAGCGTCGAACCGGCACGTCTCGGAATTAATCGACGAGATCAAAAAAAAAGGCGTGAAAGCGATTTTTCTCGAAAGCACACTTAATCCGAAAGTGACGACTCAAATCACGCGTGAAACGGGGGTGAAAATCGGCGGCACGCTTTACGCGGATGGACTTGGCCCTGGTGAAGCCAGCACTTACGAAGGAATGATGAAACACAACGTCTCGACCATTGTCGATTCGTTGAAATAGCGAATGAAAGGATCGCCGCTGCTCCGTCTCTTAGCGGTGGTGATCGCTTTGCTCGCAGTACTTTGGCCGCTGCGCAGCCTAACGACTTATCGGACGGCGGCTCCAGCCGCGGCAGCGCAAACTGCGGCCGAATCGGAATCGGATGTGCATCTCGTTCTCACATCGACATCGTTCCCTTTCACGTTTGAAGTTTCGCATCTCGGCAAAACGATTTGGAAAGGCGAAGCGACGGAAAGCGGCATCGCAAAAGATGTAAAGATGGCGTTCCCGTCCGAAGGCATCGATTTGTTAGTCGACGCAAAATGGCAGGGCGACAAGCAAGCAGCCGTGAGACTTGATGTGACGCCGGACGACGGCAACACAATGACAAAAACGCTGTGGGGCAACGGAAGCGTCAACGGCGTTCTGACATTCACCAAGCCTTAAGCAAAACCAACGCAATGACGACGCATCATTTAGAAATAAAGGATCTAACCGTCGCCTATCATCGTGTACCGGCGGTGCATCACGTCAGTCTCGATTTGCATTGCGGTCATTGTATTGCGCTGCTTGGACCGAATGGGGCGGGCAAGACGACATTTTTCAAGGCGCTGGTCGGTCTCGTGCCGAAAGAAACAGGCGAAGTAACTTTCGGTGGTCATGGAAAAGTTGGCGCGGACAGGGACATCGCCTATCTCCCGCAACGCAGTGTGATCGACTGGGATTTTCCAATCACCGTGCGCGGCATGGTCGAGATGGGCCGCTACATGCGCATCGGAAATTGGGGCCGGTTCGGCAAAGCGGACGACGAGGCTGTCGATCTTGCATTGCGCACAATGGACCTCACCGATCTGGCCGACCGGCAAATCAGCGCACTCTCCGGCGGGCAACAACAGCGCGCATTTCTCGCGCGGTCGCTCGCGCAAGACGCGCATGTGTTTTTGCTCGACGAACCATTCACCGGGCTCGACAAAACCGCGCAAGATTTGCTTGGCCAGGCAATTCGCAAGCTTGCGGCCGCCGGAAATCTCGTCATCGCGTCACATCACGATTTGAAATCGGTGCCGGAACTTTTCGACCAGGTGATTTTCCTTAACGGCGAGCTGATTGCTTTCGGCGACACGCGCGAAGTTTTCAATGAGGAAAATATTGCCCGCACTTATCGCACTCACATTTTTTCCGGCACGCACGCGCACGAAGCCGAGCCGGCGAGATCGACATGAACTGGCTGACCGAACCATTTCGCCACGAGTTCATGCAGCGCGCGCTTTTCGGCTGCGCGCTTGATCGGCTTCACCAACGGCGTGTTGAGCGCGTTCATCGTTCTGCGCCGGCTGGCGCTCATGGCCGATGCGATGGCGCACTCGCTTCTGCCCGGCGTCGCGGTGGCGTTGATCCTTTTTGGGCTTGCGCCAGGCAATCTCTTTTTCGGCGCGCTCGTCGCCGCGCTACTCGTCGGCCTCGGCGTTCAAATTATTTCCGGCAGCTCGCGCATCAAAGAAGACACTTCGCTCGGCCTGCTCTTTGCCTGCTCGTTCTCGCTCGGTTTGGTTTTGTTGAGCCTTTCGCCGGCACAAGTGAACGTGACGCATTATTTGTTTGGCAACATTCTTGGTCTCTCCGACGCCGATCTTTGGATCATTTATCTAATCAGCTTCATCGTTTTGCCGGCGCTGGTCGCGTTTCAACGGCCGCTGTTGCTGATGATGTTCGAGCCGTCGGTCGCCGCCAGTCAGGGCGTGCTCGTCAGGCCCCTTAATTACTTGCTCATGGGATTGCTCGTGCTCTCGATGATTTCGTCGCTGCAAGCCGTCGGCGTCATTCTCGCCCTCGGCATGTTGATTGCGCCAGCGGCCACGATTTACCTCTGCTCCGATTCATTCGCCGCCATCTTCTGGGGCGGCGGAATTCTTGGCATGCTGGGGTCGTGCGCGGGCCTGTTCGTTTCCTACTGGCTTAATCTTCCGTCCGGGGCCTGCATCGTACTCGTGCTCGGCGTGATTTTTTTTGTCGCATATTTGTTTAGCCCGAAATACGGCGTCCTCTCAAAATTCATTCGACGCCGTCATCTTCACGAAGAATCGCTGGCCCGTTGGGAAGAACGAACGGCGATAAGCCCGCCAGCTGCGAACGCGTCGAAAGAGAAATAGTCAAACCAGCGAGTCAGCTTAAAAATCGTAGGCGATTGTTCCGTAAAAAACACGACGCTGACCGCATTGCGGCGCTCTGATGCCTCGGGCCATTGGTAGATCTTGTCGGCAAAGCTCGTAAGATCGAAACGAATAGTGACCGAACCTTTTCCCGTTGAAAAACAGCAGAATTATTTCGACGGTTTTCGCTCGCCGCCTTTGTCCATGGCGAGCAGCTCGGAGACGGTGACGAATTTGAATCCTTTTGCGAGAAGGGCGTCAAAAACCTGCGGCATCGCCGCAATCGTCGGCGGGTGGATGTCATGTGACAAAATGATCGACCCCGGCCGTGCTCCCGCGATGATGCGTTTCGCGACGATGTCAGAGCCGGGTCGCTTCCAATCGAGAGGATCAACGTCCCACAAGATTACTTTGTAGCCGAAGTCGCGATTCACCAATATGCGCTGCCGTTTCGTCAACTCGCCATACGGAGGACGCATCAACTTCGGTTTTATGCCGGCAGTCTTCGCGATAATATCTTCGGTCCGCTGAAGCTGGCTTCGAACATCCGCGTCGGAGAGTTTCGCTAGATTAGGATGCGACCACGAGTGATTGCCGATTTCATGTCCTTCCGCGACCTCTCGGCGGAGAACGTCTGGGTTTTGCTCGACGCATTCGCCAAGGACGAAGAAGGTTAGTTTGATGTGCCTCTCAGCTGCCATCTCCAGTAGCTTGGGCGTGTTGGTCGCGTGCGGGCCATCATCAAAGGTCATCGCGATATATGGCCCATCGACGTTAACTTCGGTGAACGTAATTTTCTCAGTGCTCGGAGGATTCGGCGTAGGCGAAGTCGCTGCTAACGCGGAATCTTGCGCAGCCGCGGCGGCGTAAGCCGACAAGATGAGAATAAGAGCAAATATAAAAGATCGAATCATGAGCGTAACAATGATCCAGCCACTTCAAAAATCGTAGGCTACGGTGCCGTAAAATCCGCGGCGCTGTCCAAACTGCGGCGCGACGACACCGATGCCGCTTCCGTCGCGGAATTGGTAGATTGTGTCGAGCATGTTGACGACATCAAAACGGATTTTGATGACAGTCTTCTCCGTGATCTTTATGTGTCGCTGCAAATGACGTTGAATGTCTCGTAGGCATGGAGCTTTTGGGTGTTTGCAAAGCCCCGGCGTAACCCATTACCATAAAGACTATCGACGATACCTTCCAATCGTTCCACGTGTAGGATATCCCGGCGGAACCGGTAAAGCGCTGATCGTGGTCGAGAAAGACCCAGTTCTTTTTGATGAAGGCGAATTCATCAGGATCGAATAAGAATTGTGCGGAGCTAATGTTGGTTCCACGCGCCCATTCATAGGCCGCGTTGAAATACGCCGAGAACGGGCCGTGGTCATAGCTTGAAGTAAATTCGCCTCCGTAAATTTCGCCGCGCTTGTAATTGAACGACGAAAGAATGAGCGCCTGCCCGAATTGCCCTTCGTCCAGGACTGAGTGCGAGCTTTTGTAGAAACCGTCGATGCCTACATTGAAACCCTCGGTAATCTTCTGTGTTACGCCCGCGTCGAAATAATGTGCGCGCTCCGATTTCGTGACGGAATCCTGCCGAATGGCGGATTCGTTAGTTGTGCCGTCGAACTTTGAGACCGTGCCTTGTTCGACATTTTCCAGCGGCGGCGGTGTGAAATACCGCGCATAACCGGCGTGCAACGTCGTGCCTTTCAACGGCTCCCAAACTATGTTGATCCGCGGGCTGAGTTGGTTCTCATGCGCGAACGCGTCCACGATGTCGAACCGACCGCCGAAATTGATCGTGAGTTGTTCGAACGGTTTATATTCATCCTGCAAATAGAATCCGTAGAAGTAGCCGTACTTGCCGGAGTTATCGACAATGCGGAAGGGAATGTCGCTGGTCTGGTTGCCATTGGCATCGACCGGGAACACCAGCGTGGACGTTCCGACGGTAGCATGCTGCGCGTTTATAAGGAATCCGCCGCGGAGCGTGTGTTGATCGTTGAGTTTGTAGCTCGCATCCAACTCGACTCCATTCGAGAAAATGTCGCGATCAACGCGTGATGCAACACCGTTGAAAATAAGATCGCCGGTATTATCGGGCCGAAACAGGACCGAGCTATAAAGGGTGAAAACCGACGCCTGCATGTTGAAATCGTCGATCTTCTTTTGGTAGGCGAGAATGGCGTATGCATCCTGCTCGACCTGGGTTTCATTCAGCTTCGCTGAGTTGAATGTCGATCTTCCCATGTCGGTGAACTGTGGCGTTTGCCCGGGATTATTCGGAATGTCGAAATCACCGTGGTAGCCGCTGGTCAGCAACACGAATCGGCTGGTGTCATCGATAATGTACGACGAGTACCCAAACACTCGATACTGATCGGTGTCGTCGTGGATTGGGTCAGAGCTGCGCGTTGGATTCTCGATCCCGATGCCGTTGTGCAGGTAACTGCCGGTCCAATAATAATTCAGCTTCCCAGTCACACCCCCGTACTCAAAACTCGGCATAATGGTATCGAAGCTTCCGCCGTAAACCGTTGCGTCGCCCTGTTGGAAAACGGCGCCGTTCTTTGTGTGGATATCGATTACGCCAGTATTGCGAAATCCAAACTGTGCTGGAAGCGCGCCAGTAATGAGTGAAATGTTGTCCGCGAAGCGGGTCTCCAGTACCTGGCCGAAACCCGGAATACTTTCCGGGATCAGAACGTCGTCGATACGGTATTGTAAATTTGCATGTTCGCCGCGGACATGAAGCTGCCCGAACGAGTCCTGCGCGACCCCCGGAAATCGCAAGATTGTTTGGTTAAACGGCGCGTTTTCGCCTTGCGCCTGCGAATCGAGCCGGTCGGGGCCGACCGTGTAACGGGTAGCACCGAGACTCGGCACGATCTGTTCACGCGAGATGTCCATCTCCTGACTTTGGACGATGACTTCTTCAGCCGTGGCAGTGCCGGGCGTTGCCGTGGTCGAGGGGACGGGGCTTGGCGCGGTTGTGGCGGCTTCTTGCGCCATTACAATACTCGCCCAGAAAAGCAGCACACTTGCTGCGGTTAAAAATCTTTTCATTGGTAATTGTTTGGAAACTTTGTTTTGAAAATTGAATGGTTCGATTGCCTAACGAATCCGTAAGGCAATATGGAAACGACGGCTTGCACGAGGCGCTGTAGCCACGCCACTGTGCGACGCGCAGTCCCGAGTTGTTAATCACCCGCGCGCCGCGTCGCCCAGAGAGCGACGACTACAGGCTGCGTGCTAACCGCGCGCGGGTGGCGCATGCTCGAAAATGCATGCACCAAGAAAAGGCGATTGAACCCAGCACGGGATCAATGCCAGAATTGTTGAAAATTGAACGGGCGGGATCGGGGCGCTGACCAACGGCGGATGAGCAGCATGATTATAGCTGCCGGAAGCGATCATCGTCACCGCGCAGCTGTGCTCGACACGATTCGCGTCCGGGTGGACGCGCTGGTGCAATTGCGGAGAAGCACTAAGCGCTAGTGCCCAGAAAAACCCTAGAGAAACCAGTGCTGCGACAAAGGCGCGCCCGTAATCGTTTGAACGGGCAAACCTGCTCATTGCGCTGCGATCTTCTCTCCGGCGCGGGCTTTGCGCAAGCGATTTCCTGCGAAAGTCACAATAGAAAATGGCCGACTGATCTATTGGGTTCGTTGGCGTGTTGCGAAAGAACCTGAACTCGCGAATCGTGGGAAGTGCGGCAAGCGGAAGGACGAGTGTTTCAGTGATTGGCGGTTTTTTCGCCCGCCAAAACACTCTTCTGTAACGCGACGCCATGATTCCCTGCGGAAGGGTTCGACGCTGCTGACCGGGCCAGAACACGACGCGCGTATGCGCTGTTCTCCGCGTAATGCTCATAATCGCTGGCAACCGGGCCGAAGTACAGGTGTCCCAGATGCCGCCAACACTCCAGCATAATGCCCCGATTGAACGGCTGGCCTTTGGCAGTCACAACGATGCAATTGTTCTCGCGCCAAGTGCCCGGATCATATTCGCCCCAGTGCAGTTCGAGGCTCTTGAGTCGCAACGCATCGAGGGCGATAAGCAGATCCTCGGACCACTGGTAACAATAACCGCGTTTCCTCAGGCCGTGATAAATGAGGAAGTTATTGAAGATCGGCGTCCCAAACATGTGGTATTCTCGCCTGAGCTTGCTTACGGTGGCGAACGCGCAGTCTGCCAGCAGAGTTGCTTCTTCACGATTCACTCTTGGCGAAAGTGACCCGACGTCGCCGGCCAGTTTCCCGGCCTTCGTAACATCACTCTTTTGCACTTGGAATGAAATGGACTGCTGTTGTTGGTCGCCGAGAGCTGGCCTGGCCCACGCCCCAAAAATTGCGAGCACAGCACCAAAGTAAGTCAGCGATTGAATTTGCGATTTCATAGCACGCGCCGGGAAAAGTCTTGCTCTACGATCTTCATGTAAAGTGACTTCAACAAAGTCACAAACTCTCTTCGTCGAAAACCCATTATCTGTGTGTATCATAATTGAAGCACCGCCAGACGACTCTGATGCCGCCAATGTTTACACGCGTCAGAGAAGATTTGCCTGCTCTTGATTTCAGCGTAATTCTGAAAACTTTTATATGCCCGACCGCGCCTATCTTTATCCAATCGATCCGGAGTTAATTCCCGGTGCGCGCAATGCGATCAATGTCTGTCTTCGATTAAAACCACAGGAGCGGGTCACAATCATTACAGACGCCGCGACGCGCGAGATCGCGGCGGCGCTCCAAACAGAAGTGGAGCGCGTGGGTTCGGATTACAGCTTATTTGTCTTGGAGCATCATGCCCGGCGTCCGCTGAAATTCATGCCGGAGATCATCCTGGACGATCTGGCGCGCTCGCAGGTATCGATCTTCGCTGCCCAAACGCAGCCCGGCGAGCTCCCTGCCCGGACGCAAATGACCAGTGTCGTCAACAAGCATCGAATCCGACACGGTCATATGGTGAACATCAACCGACAAATCATGCTCGAGGGCATGCGGGCCGACTTTGTGAAGGTGGATGACTTGAGTGAGCGCCTGGTCGAACGCGCCCGTAAAGCTGAACGCATCATCTGCAAGACGCCTCACGGAACTGAGTTTGAGGCTGAGCTTTCTCCGAAATTGAGATGGCTCAAAACGAGCGGGATCATCACGCGCGACAAATGGGGCAACTTGCCTGGGGGCGAAATTTTCACTGCGCCCATGAACACTAACGGCGTGTTCGTCGTCGATGGCGTGGTGGGCGATTATCTCTGTGAACGCTTCGGCGATCTCGAATCCAACCCGCTTACCATCGAAGTGGAAAATAATCGCATTCGCTCGTTGAAGTCGGAGAACAAGGATTTGAGCGACGCATTTCGCGCCTACACCAGCACCGACGAGAACAGTAACCGCGTGGGGGAATTTGCCATCGGCACGAACACGGCGTGCACGCATGTTATTGGCCACATTTTACAGGACGAAAAAATCCCGGGTGTCCACATCGCTTTTGGCCATCCCTACGCCGAGCACACCGGCGCAAACTGGGTCTCCAAGACGCATATCGACTGCGTCGGCCGTGATTTCGACATCTGGTTCGACGGTGAACAGGTGATGCGGGCCGGGAAGTTCCTGGTGTGATTTTGCTGTAACGGATCGTCGCGGCTAGTCTGTCATTGGACACGTTGAGCCAATGACGAATGCCGAAGGAAGTCCGAGTTTGCGAATGACCGACGGTCACCGGGCAGATTTTTTCGTCACTGGGACCTCGTCATTCCTTCGTCATTAGCCATTCGGTATTCGTCATTCAACGATATGCAACCTGACTTACGCGAGCGTTTCAACTCCGACTTCACGCCAGAGAAATTCGCGGCGTTAGTGCGCTGCGTAAACGAAACCGAAAAGTGGCCGGCAGATTTTCGGATCTCAGAAACGCCAATCTTTTTGACGCGTGATTTCACCGATGAAGTAACGCACGCAGCAAATGCGATCATTGCTCTCACGCGTACGCCGGAATTCGCGCGGCACGCGGCTCCGGCGGTTCCAGAGGGATTGGAAGTTCCAAATGACTCGGCACATCCAAATTTTCTCGTTGTCGATTTCGCGATTTGCGAAGAAGGAACCCGGCTTGTCCCGCGCTTGATTGAATTACAAGCGTTCCCGAGCTTGTTCGGATTTCAGTTACTGTTGCTGGGTTGCATTCGTAAGGCGTATCCGGCCATTCCGCGCAACTGGACATCCTCGTTCGGCGGAATCAAAGACGAGGCGTATCTCCATCTGTTGCGACGCACAATTATCGCCGATTCAGCTCCAGAAAATGTCGTCCTACTCGAAATCCAGCCGGAAAAGCAAAAAACGCGGATCGATTTCGCTGCCACGGAAACCCTTCTCGGTATCTGCCCGGTTTGCGTGACGAAAATCAAGAAGCGCGGTCGCCAATTATTTTACGATCGCGGTGGCCGCGAATTGCGGATCGAGCGGATTTACAACCGGGTAATTTTCGATGAGCTAACTCAGAGACCCGATTTGAATCTGCCATTCCGGTTTCAAGATGATCTCGATGTCACATGGGTCGGCCATCCGAATTGGTACTTCCGGATCAGCAAACATTCACTGCCGTTTCTAAAGACTGAACACACATCGCCAGCGTTTTTTGCCGACGAATTCCCGGCCAGCGAAAAGATCGACAATTACGTTTTGAAACCGCTCTACTCGTTTGCAGGTCACGGCGTGGACATGGAGCCAACACGTGAGAAAATCGCTGCTCTCGAGAATCCGCAGGAATGGATTTTGCAGGGGAAAGTCGATTACGCCGCGTTCGTGCCAACGGTTGATGGCCAGAAATCGAAGGCCGAAATTCGTATGATGTTTGTTTGGCCGGAGAGCGACCGCGATCCGACCCTGGTAAACAATCTTGTCCGAATGAGTCAGAGCAAGATGATGGGCGTCGATTTCAACATCGACAAAACCTGGGTCGGGGCCAGCATCGCCCTGCACGAGCGCTAGCACACGGATTTCGATACCCCGACGACACTCGCTACGGCTGCTTTTCCATCATTTCTCGCATTTCGGCTGACGTGCGGACGCGGACGATTTCGAATTCCATTAGATCGTTCCAATTGTCGATCCAGCGCTGGAAGAGCGATTCGTCTTCGGCGCGCATCAGTTGCCAGCAGATTTTCAAATCGACATCAATCCAACTGGAAATGTATTCGAGTCCTTCGGGCATCAGCCGGCCCTTTTCGCGCAGACGCTGATAGATCGCAGGCGCGTCTTTGAACCGTTCGACCACCATGTACAGCATACGTCGTTCGGGCGCGCGATTACGCCGGTTCGGTTGAAACCGTTGCTTCGCCGGCGCCCTGCTCAAATGCTTGTTCCACTGCTCGCCACGGCAGCATTGCGCATTTGACACGTTGCGGAAAATTTCGCACGCCTTTCATAACGCGGAGATCACCCAGCACTTTGGGCGCTTCCTCTGCGTCATTTGTAACCAGATCGTGGAATGCACGGAGCATTTCCATCGCTTCCGGGCGACTTTTCCCCTTGAGTTTCATCGTCATCAATGACGCTGACGCCTGGCTGATCGCGCATCCGGTCCCAGTAAACTTGATGTCTTCCAAGCTACCGCCACAACCGAATTTAACTGCGAGATGAATTTCATCGCCGCACGCCGGATTATCGCCATGCACACGAACCGCGGCATCGGGCAGCTCTCCGAAATTCCGCGGCCGGCGCGAATGATCGAGAATGACTTCCTGATATAGCTCTTCGATTTCCGGGATCATGAAAAGAAACGCACAGCCTTTTGCAGGATTTCAATCATTCGATCGATTTCCTCCGTTGTGTTGTAAAAATAAAAACTGGCGCGCGTCGTCCCCGACACACCAAACCGTCGCATCAACGGCTGGTTGCAATGATGTCCGCCTCGCAATGCCAGTCCGTATTGGTCGGCGAACGTGGTGAGATCATGCGGATGCGCCGCATCCATCACAAATCCAACCAGAGCTCCACGCTCCCCGGCTGGTCCAAAAAGGCGCATCCGTGGTAATTCGTTCAGGCGATCGAATGCATAGCGCGCCAGTTGCGAGTCATGTTCGAAAATCGCCGCGCGTCCGATTCCATCAAGATAATCAATCGCCGCGGCGAGACCGATGGCACCCGCGATATTTGGAGTGCCAGCTTCGAATCGATGCGGCGCTTTCTTAAACGTGCTCTTTTCCAAAGCGACGCTCACAATCATTTCACCACCACCGTGCCAGGGCGGTATGGAATCTAAAATCTCCTTTCGCGCATAAAGAACGCCGATCCCAGTCGGTCCACACATCTTGTGTCCGGAGAAGCCCATGAAATCGCAGCCCAACTCCCGCACGTCGACCGCCAAGTGTCCCACGCTCTGTGCCGCATCCACCAGCGTGAGGGCGCCTACGGCGTGCGCTTTCTCGCACAACTCGGCCACAGGATTAATTGTGCCCAGAGAATTCGAGATGTGTGTAAAGGCAAACAGCTTTACCTCAGGTGTAAGTAACGCAGGCAGCTGTGCGAGATCCAACGTTCCGTCATCGAGAACCGGCACAAAGCGCAGCCGCGCTCCCGTTCGTTCCGCTAACAATTGCCAAGGTACAAGATTGCTGTGGTGCTCCATTTCCGTCAGGAGAATGACGTCCCCTTTGCGAACAAATTTTCCGCCCCACGCCTGGGCCACCAGATTGATGCTCTCCGTGGTCCCGCGTGTGAAGATGATTTCATCTGCGCTCGGGGCACCGATGTATTCCGCAACACGTTTCCGCGCCTTTTCGTAAGCTGCTGTCGCGCGCGAACTCAGAGTATGCAGTCCACGATGGACATTTGCATTCTCATGTTCATAGAAATTCCGAAGCGCCTCGATCACGGCCCGCGGCTTCTGTGAGGTCGCCGCGCTATCAAAATAGATCAGCGGATGGCCATGCGCCTGTTCGCGGAGGATCGGGAAATCTTCGCGAAGGCTCTTCCAATCCACGGTGGTGTCAGCAACCTTGTGCACCCCATAATCTGCTCCGCGCACGGCAACGCGCTACTTTATTTGAAGACGAGCGAGGTTTTGGTAACAGCCGCTCGAAGGTGGAACGCGTTGGCTAAGTTATTGCGACTTTGCCGCCCGATTCTATTGCGCCCCCAGCGACTGCTCGAACCATCGTCTCCGGAGAAGCCGACCCACCTTTGCAGGCATGTCCGTTTACCGCTATTTCAATTCTTGGTTCACTTCGGCAAAGGCGTTCACCGCGAATTCCAAATCTTCGCGCGAATGCGCTGCTGACACCTGTGTGCGGATCCGCGCCGTGCCATGCGGAACGACAGGGTAAAAAAACCCGATGACGTAAACGCCTTTCTCAAGCATTCGAGCAGCGAACTTTTGTGACTTTGCCGCGTCACCAATCATGATCGGAACTATAGGATGCACACCGGGCTTGATCGTTAGGCCATGCTCCGTCAACGCAGCGCGGAAATATGTGGTGTTTTCTTCAAGCTTGTCGCGCAGTTCAGTGGATGAGCTGAGAAGCTCAAGCGCCTTCAGTGACGCCGCGACCACAGGCGGTGCGATCGTGTTGGAAAACAAATACGGACGCGAGCGTTGCCTTAACAGACCGACAATTTCTTTGCGCCCGCTGGTAAAACCGCCGCTCGCGCCGCCGAGCGCCTTGCCAAGTGTGCCAGTGATGATGTCGATCTTGCCTATCACACCGCGATATTCGTGTGTGCCTCGTCCTGTCTTACCGAGAAATCCGGTCGCGTGCGCGTCGTCCATCATCGTAAGCGCGTCGTATTTCTCTGCGAGCTCAACAATCGACTTGAGCTCAGCAATGGTTCCGTCCATCGAGAAACAGCCATCCGTGGCGATGAGTCGGAAGCGCACATCCTTTGCAGCGCGGAGTTGCGCTTCGAGATCGGCCATTTCGTTGTGCTTGTAACGAAAGCGTTGCGCTTTGCAGAGGCGGATGCCATCGATGATGCTGGCGTGATTCAGTTCATCACTAATCACGGCGTCTTTGTCGGTGAGCAGCGTCTCGAACAAGCCGCCGTTTGCGTCGAAACACGACGGATAAAGAATCGTGTCTTCAGTGCCGAGGAATTTGGTAAGCGCTGCTTCGAGTTCCTTGTGAATGTCCTGTGTGCCACAAATGAAACGCACACTCGCCATTCCAAATCCGTGCGTCTCGAGAGCCTCTTTGGCCGCAGCGATCAGCGCGGGATGATCTGCGAGCCCAAGATAATTGTTCGCACACATGTTGAGCACGCGTTTGCCGCCCGTGATCGCAATGTGCGCGTCCTGCGGACTCGTGATGACACGCTCGGTTTTAAAAAGACCTTGCGCCTTAATTTCTTCGAGAGTTTGAGCGACCTGATTTTCGAATTCCGAGACCATTTAGTCGACAGATTACACAGATTTCGGCCGGGCGGAAAAGAAACACGAAGCCGCAGAATGGAGCCACTGCGAAGCGAACGACATGGACGGGCAGCGCGGAGGGCGAGCGAATGGGAATTCGCGAGCCATTACGCGGATTAATAAAATGGCGAAGCAGGGATGTCGAATGACAAGGAAATTGAGCTTCGACTTATCCCCATTGTCGGTGCCAGGTTTTGAGGCGCAATCGTAACCTCCTAGCAAAAACATCTTAAATAGGGACTTGCGCGGCTTGTGAATAACTGTTAATAAGTTCCCCGGTGTTTCGCCTTGACCTACGCTGAGCGTCGTAATCTTGCCTGGGCCATTCTCGCGGCTTTTATCGCGATCATTCTGCTCAGTGGTTGCGGGACAAGTCACCATGCGCTTCCTCCTTACGAGCCACCACTGGCGAAAACGGATTTTCAACATGTGCGCACGACAGCGTACACGCACACCGAGTCAGATCATCGCGAGTACGGGAATCACAATGCTCTGGGCGGGGAATTGCAGGCAGCTGGCCCACCCATCCATCGAGCCGAAGTAACGCGGCGCGCGATTCCCGTTGATGGTGTGCCGCGCGCTCTGCCCGTGGACGACACCGGTTCATTTTCACCACAGCTCCAACCATTCTCGATGGAAGAAAAGCGAACAGTCACGCGCAAGACAAAAGGCGGGACGAAAACAACCCGCAGCGTAAAGCGCGCCGTTGTAGTCGCCAAACCGCGTGTTGGCAGCGCTGCAGCTGATTGGTCGCGCTGGCCGGCGGGCACGGCGTTCCGACTGGTCTCTACTGGACAAATTTATCGCGTTGACGATTACGGCTGGGCTCTCGCTGGCCGCAACACGATTGATCTATACATGCCCAATCAACGCGAAATGAATTCGTGGGGCGCTCGCCAGGAAACCATCCAGATTCTGCAATGGGGCGACCCGCACGAAAGTTTGCAATTCCTGAGTCGGCACCAGGACTACAGGCACATTAAGCGAATGGTGCTTGAGCTGGAAGGTCGCCATGACCAAGCGGCCGCGTTGCGGTGAGCGCACACGACTGGCCGGGCAGCAGTGGGGAACAATATTCAGAGATTCCTCGGCGGAGCCTGTCCTGAGCGAAGTCGAAGGGCTCGGAATGACAACAAAGGAATCCGGGAACATCCGCGAAACCTTTTCGGGGTTGATCCTCAGCGTTCGCCCCAATTAAGAACGATCTTGCCGGAGTTGCCTGATTTCATCAGCTCGATGGCTTCCTTGAAATGCGTGTAGGGGAAGCGGTGGGTAATCACCGGTGAGATGTCGAGACCGGATTGGATCATGGCGGTCATTTTGTACCAGGTCTCATACATTTCCCGGCCATAAATCCCTTTAATCGTGAGCTGATTGAAGACCACCAGGTTCCAATCAATCGCGGCGCTACCGGGCATGATGCCCAGCAGCGCGATTTTGCCGCCGTGAAACATGTTCGGCAAAATGTCGGCGAACGCTTTTGGATTGCCGGACATTTCCAATGCGACATCGAACCCTTCTTTCATCCCGAGCTTTTGCATCGCATCGGCGAGCTTTTCCGTACGCACATCCAACGCCAGATCGGCTCCCATTTTGCACGCGAGATCCAGACGATACGGATTGACATCGGTAATCACGACGTGACGCGCCCCGGCACGCTTGCAGATTGGAATAGCCATGCAACCGATTGGTCCGGCGCCGGTGATCGAGCACATCCTCGCCTACGAGATCAAACGAGAGCGCGGTGTGCACGGCATTGCCTAACGGATCGAAACAGGAAAGCACATCGAGCGAGATCGACGGATCTGCGTGCCAGCAGTTGTCCTGTGGAATCGCCACAAACTCCGCCCATGCGCCAGGGCGATTCACGCCCACGCCCTGTGTGTTCGGGCAAAGATGACGTCGTCCCGCCAGGCAATTGCGACAATGTCCGCAAGTGATGTGCCCCTCGCCTACCACGAGATCGCCCTTTGCGAATCCTTTCACATGATCGCCTACATCGTCGACAACGCCGACGAACTCATGGCCGATCGTCATCGGAACAGGAATCGTTTTCTGCGCCCATGCATCCCAGTTATAGATATGAACGTCAGTCCCGCAGATCGAGGTTTTCAAAACGCGAATGAGCACCTCATCGCCGCGGACTTCAGGAACAGGAACTTCCTCCAGCCACAGCCCCGGCTCGGCCTTGGCCTTCACGACTGCCTTCATCATCTTTTGCACGATAAGAGACTAGGCGAATCAGGAACGCATGAAACAAAATTTGTAGGGGCGACAATGCGTCGGGCAGCCGATGCGTCAATTGTGCAGGGACGTAGGATGGCTAGCTAGCCGTTGTAGGGCAAGGCCCTACAAAGTTTTCTTACTTCGGTCCTATTGACATATCGTCGGGATTTCTGACAAAACCTTTCCCAAAGGAAATAAACAAACGGCCACAAATGAGACGTTATGGTGTCGCCTTCGCCCCGCGGGTGCGGGGCTACTCGGAAAGTATTTCGCGAGCGGGCGGCGCGGCAGGGACACTTCAGGAAAGGCCAAAAATAATGAAAGAAAATTAAATTATGAAAAATCGAAATACGATATTCACGATAGCGTCCTGTCTGCGCTGGTCTGCTTTGCGCTTTTGCCAAGAGCGCAAGCGACTCCGACAAAACCGCCAGCGGCTCCGAGAAAACTGCCAGCGATTCCAGACAAAGTGCCATCGACTCCACTAACTCCAGACACTGCGTTATCTGGGTTCAACACGGCGGACGGAGACCATGCTCTCTTTAGCATCACTACCGGCATTGCGAACTCGGCATTTGGTTGGTTTGCGCTCTTTGCCAACACAGATGCCAGTTTCAATACCGCTGTCGGCGCTGTAGCGCTGGACCTCAATGACGGAAGCGCCGATACGGCCGTTGGCGCGGCGGCGCTTTTATTCAATACCACTGGCAACGACAACACGGCAGTTGGTGCGGCTGCGCTTGAAAACAATACAACAGGCGGCGATGACAACGCAGTCGGTGCTTTCGCGCTCACTGCCAATACGATCGGAAACTTCAACAACGCCCATGGCCGCCTTGCGCTCGGAGCTAATATAGACGGCGTCGAAAATGAAGCGTTCGGTGATTTAGCGCTCCAGCTCAGTGTACACGACTCCGATAATACGGCAGTCGGTGATGACGCGCTCGATAGCCAAAACGGCGGTGATAGCAACACCGCTGTGGGTCGCGAGGCCGGGGATACAATCACCACCGGCAGTCACAATGTGTGTATCGGCGATTTTGCCGGCGCCGGTATCGTGGACGGCAGTGATATTATCGCAATCGGCGCCGTTGCTGCAGGCCCTTTTGCTAACGTTGGTCCCACCTGCTTCATCGGCAGCATCAACGGAGCCGACTGGGGACCCAGGAAGCACCGTAGCAGTACTTATCGATTCAAATAACAACCTGGGAACTACCCTTTCGTCCCGCCGCTTCAAACACGACATTAAACCAATCGACAAGGCCAGCGAAGCCCTTCTTGCCCTCAAGCCGGTAAGCTTCAAATACAACTACGACAGGAAAGGCAGCACCCAGTATGGTTTAATCGCCGAGGAAGTAGCCCAGGTGAATCCACACCTCGTGGTTTACCGTGACGACGAACCATACACAGTGAAATACGATCAGATCAACGTGATGTTGCTCAACGAGTTCCTCAGAGAGCACAAGAGAGTCGAAGAGCAGCAGGCGAGCATCAGCCAACTAAAAAGCGAAGTGCAGACCATGGTTGCCCAGCTCAAAGAGCAGGCCGCGCAAATCCAAAAGGTGAGCGCCCAGCTCCAAGTGAACAAGCCGGCGCCAAAAGTGGTCGTGAACAAACCGTAAAGCTGCGAATTAGAACGGCCCGGTGTCCTAAACACCGAGGCTGAATTGGAAAGGCGTTCGTCCCCGTGGCGAACGCCTTTACTTTTTCGGCTCCTCGATAGCAGCGGCCCTGTCGGGTTGAATCAACAGGTATATTTATCCTGTTGATTTAATCTGATGAGCCGGCGGAACTTTCGTTTAGATGCCCTTCAGCCAGACGTTGCCCTAAACATGTGCCTACTAATTGGCGTCAGCGTTGAATCGATTGCGATCTTACCGCACTGTGCCGGATGAGCTTTGCTAAACATGCGCCTCCGGGATCGGATCGGCGGAAAAAGACTTTGGGGCTCCATGCAACCGAGCGCCGCCGTTCTCCCACTCATGGCGGCCGAGTGGTCACCGGCATCGTCTCGGTTTTTCTTGCAGTAATTGTCTGGATCGCTTTTGGCCAGGCGCTTGGGCACGAGTTCGTAGGTTACGACGATCCCCGTTACGTCGTCCAGAATCCATGGGTTACAAATGGTCTTACGCTAGGCGGGATTCAATGGGCGTTCACCCACGTGCATGCCACTAACTGGCATCCGCTCACTACGATTTCGCACATGCTGGATTGCCAGCTCTACGGCTTGCAGCCGTGGGGGCACCATCTCACTAACATCTTACTGCATGCCGCAGCGGCTATCCTTTTGTTTCTGGCCCTTCGGGAGCTCACTGGTAATCTCTGGCCCAGTGTGTTTGTGGCGGCAGTCTTTGCCGTTCATCCGCTGCGCGTCGAGTCGGTGGCCTGGGTGTCGGAGCGAAAGGATGTGCTCAGCGGCGTGTTCTTCATGTTGACCCTCTGGGCCTATGCGCGTTACGCGCGCGGCAAAGGGTCTCCTTCTTTCTGGTATATAGCCGTTGTAGTTCTTTTCGCCTTGGGCCTGATGTGCAAGCCGACGTTGGTGACACTGCCTTTTGTTCTGTTGCTGCTGGATTACTGGCCACTGGGTAGGACTCAGCAGTCTTCATCCCGTGCTCGCGCGAATATGGCGAGCCAGGAGCGGCAGAGGAGAGACACATGGCCCCGGCTTGTCGTTGAAAAACTTCCCCTGTTTGCGCTCTCAGCTGCCTCCTGCGTAGCGACGCTTCTGGCGCAGAAACAAGCCTTGGACGCAAGTCTTAAACCGCCTCTCGGGGAGCGCGTTGGTAATGCTCTGGTCTCTTACGCTATTTACCTGGGCCAGATGATTTGGCCGGCGCACCTGGCAGTCTTGTATCCGTATCCCGAAGGTAATCTGAAAGTTTCACATGTAATTCTTGCGTTGCTGCTGCTGCTGATCATTTCCACAGGCTTTTTCCTGTGGCGTAGAAAGTATCCATTCCTGCTGACAGGCTGGCTTTGGTATCTGGGGATGCTGGTGCCGATGATTGGCATTGTCCAAGTGGGATCGCAGGTGCGAGCCGATCGTTACACCTACCTGCCGCAGATTGGTTTGTATCTTCTGGTCGCCTGGGGCGCGATGGAATTGTTCCACCAATGGCGTCGCAGCCGCGTGATCCTGGCCGGCGCTGGCTTGCTTATAATAACAGCACTAATAACACGCAGCTATTTTCAGACTTCCTACTGGCAGGACACCGAAACGCTGTGGAAACATGCGACTGCCACTACCTCGAACAATTACATTGCTACCACCAACCTTGCAGAAGCCCTGTTCCAATCAGGGCGATTTGATGAAGCGATCGCTGAATGCCAAAAGGCTCTCAAAATTAAACCGGATTTCGTGGCGGCCCACAACGATCTCGGCGCAGCCTTAGTGGAAAATCAACATGGCGGCGATGGCGCTCGCCGGCAGAATGGAGCCGTTGACGAAGCGATTGTCCACTATCGAAGGGCCTTGCAAATCAAGCCCGACTTCGCGCAGGCCCACAGCAATCTCGGGACTGCTCTTTTGCTAAAGGGACAGGTGGACGAGGCGATCGCGCACTATCAAAAGGCTCTGGAAATTGACCCTAACTTTGCGGAAGCCCGATATAGCCTTGGCAACGCTTTCCTCGCCGAAGGCAAATACAGTGAGTCGATAGCGGCCTATGAGGCTGCTGTGCGCATACGTCCCGATTACTTCGAAGCTCATTATAATCTGGGCCGCGTCCTGGCCACGATTGGAAATACCGGCGAGGCACTCAAGGAGTTTAACGAAGCGCTCCGAATCAATGGAGACTCGGCGGAGGTCCATTGCGCTCTGGGCTCCCTGCTGGCACGCATGGGTCATCGAGAGGAAGCGGTAGCGCATCTTGCCGAAGCGCTGCGGCTGAAGCCGGACTACGAATACGCGAAACAGCAACTGCGTGAACTCGGTGTACCGGTACCGCAAGAATCGCAACCCTGAACCTAAGCTGGTGGGCTGGAACAACTACAGGGCCAAAGGCAGCGTAAGTTGGAGATGTCTGGCGGAGCGATATTCCCTGCGCCACAGGCCACTTCGCCAACTCCATCTCCTCCGATAGAGACTACATCGCCAACCCAGTCGCCTAGGCCGCAGTAGCAGGTCCAATCCAGAACCTTCGTTTCTCGGCTCAGTTCTCTAAAAGGATTCAGGAACAGGCGAGGCGAACGCATTGCCTTTGCCATGACAAACCGCTGCAAACGATGGCGTACACGTTGTTTGGTCTGCTTTACGTGCTTTGGCTTTTCAATTTCATCACAAAAATCGTCTATCTAACGCCGCGTTCGAGCACAGGACAATTCACCGGCCAGTTCTATGTCTTTGTATCTGATCGCGGTCACAAAATTTGCCGACATGGGCGCTTATCTGACCGGCAGCGCGATCGGACGGCATCTAATGGTCCCTCATATTAGCGGCAAGAAAACGTGGGAAGGTTTCTTCGGCGCGATTGTTTTTGCGCTGCTTTGCAGCCTGACATTGTCATCGACAACGCCGACAAACTCATGGCCGATCGTCATCGGAACAGGAATCGTTTTCTGTGCCCACGCGTCCCAGTTGTAAATGTGAAGCGTCATCGCCGCGCACTTCAGGAATCAGGAACTTCCTCCAGCCACAGGCCCTTGGCCTTCGACGACGGCTTTCATCATCTTTTGCACGACTGAAAATTAGGCGAATCACAAACGCAGGAAAGCAATAAAAGATTTGAGGAACCAGGCATCGCAGTCAGCACTCCGAGATCCGGGCGACTAGAGCCCTGAACCAGCGAGACTTGCCAGCATTTCGCTGAGGCATTCGCTGAGCGCGCCGACGCGTTCCTTCACCCAACTTCGTCGCTTTCTAATTTTCCCAATTGCGAGGGCTATATCGGCCTGCGAAGTCCAGCGCCGTCAGCAGTTCTTACCAGACAGCTTTGTTCCTTTGTCACCGTATCCGCGCTGCGATGCGCGATGTAAGTGCCGATCTTTTTAAAGGAATTGTGGAGGTTGATGAAACCTGCATCGGGGGTCGTTATCACGGACGCGGTAGAGGTTACAAGGGCAACAAAGCCGTCGTAATCGGGGCAGTCGAACGCGACGGCGATATTCGATTGAGCGTGATCAAGTCGCCGAGCAGTTATTGGCTGCACAAGTTTGTTCACGACACAACGACCCGAAGGCGGAAACGATCTCACCAACGAATATAAGCCGTATAAAGGTATTACTTAAGCCGACAATATACAAGAAACCGTGAAACATGCCGAAGAAAGAATGGGTAAAAGGCGATGTGCATACTAACAACGTGGAAAGCGTTGGAGTCTGCTTAAACGGTCCGTCGTCGGGTCAGTATCACAAAATCAACATTCAACATCTGAAGCCTATCTGTAGGTGAGAGTAGCTGACAATTGTCGGAATATGCCCTACAAAATTCTTGACACATCGTCGGGATTTAGCCACAACGTGCGCGAACGAAATGAGCAAACGGTCAGAAATGAGACGCGACGGGTGCACCTTCGCCCCGCGGGTGCGGGGCTCCTCCGAAAGTATTTGCGAGCAGGCGCACGCGGCAGGGATACCTCACAAAAGGCCAAAAACAACTGAAAGAAAAAATTAAATTATGAAAAATCGAAATATCATTCGCAATCGTCCTCTGCGCTCGTCGCCCTTACGCTTTTGCCAATAGCGCAAGCGGCTCCAGCCCCAGAGACACCAGATCCAGGCTCTGTAGGCGGCGTATTGAGCACGGCGGACGGGCACCATGCCCTGTTTTGCGACACCACTGGCTTCGCAAACTCGGCATTCGGCGGATTTTCGCTGTTTAGTCAACACAGAGCCAATTTCAACACCGCTGTGGGCGTTGCAGCGCTGGATCTTAACACCGGAACGACAAAACGGCCGTTGGCGTTGCAGCGCTTTTGCTTAATACCACCGGCACAGACAACACGGCTGTTGGCGCTGACGCGCTCGAATTGAATGCTGAGCCTTCACGAACGAGGCCGTTGGTTCTTTCGCGCTCTTTGCGAATACAAGTGGCACATTCAACACGCCCGTCGGCGCAGCGCGCTCAAGGCCAATGTGGATGGCACCAGAAACACTGCGTTGGTGATCTAGCCCTGTCTAGCAATACGACAGGTGGCACTAATACGGCAATCGGTGACGACGCGCTCTGTTCGGTGACCACGGGCAGTTATAACACGGCTCTGGGGGATGAGGCCGGGGGTAACTTAGTAGATGGCGAAGGTAACATCTATATCGGCCACGTGTCGGCCGGTGCTTCAGATGAATTGGAATTCATCCGCATCGGCGACGACACGGCTTTGCTTTTCCGTATGACACCTTTATCGCCGGTATCTTCGATCGGGCCGTTGTCGCGGGCACCGCCGTGCCTGTGTTCGTTGATGATACTCGAAAGCTAGGCACGGTACTCGTCGACGCCGTTGGAAACAAGGTGGCTACGCCTCAAGCCATGCTCAACGAATCGCGCAATCAACAAAAGAGGATCGCGGAATTGGAAGGCACTGTTGAGCGGCATCTGCGCGGCGGATGGTGAAAGAGCAGGCCGCGGAAATCCAGAAGGTGAGCGCGCAGCTTGAAGTGAACAAACCTGCGCCACAAGTAGTCGCGAACAAACCGTAAAGCTCCGATGTTAAGAGCGGCCTTGTGTGCCAGAGCACCGAGGCGAATTTGGAAAGGCGTTCGCCCTGCGGCGAACGCCTTTACCATTTCCGTCGCTCGATAGCATCGGCTTCGCCGAGTTGAAGCCGGTCTTCAAACAACAGAAAAATTCGCGTCGAAAGCATAATGCCGCTTCGTGTTTTGCGAGCAGGTTTCATTTGACTAGCCCTTGGCCTTCCATTTTCTTCGCCGAATTGGCCAACACTCCAGTTTACGTCTTGTATGAAAAAAATTTTTATCCTTTCGATGCTCATCTCTTTCGCGATGATTTGCTCCTGCCAAAAACAAGATTCAGCCGCTGAACAACAACTTGCTCAACGGAAAACGGAGCTGGACGCACGCGAGAATGCGTTGGATGAAAAAGTGAATGCGTTGGATGAAAAAGTGAATGCGTTGGATAAGAAAGTGAAAGCGTTGTTCGAAAAAGAACAGGTCCACTTTGAACGCCAGGACGACTGCTACCGGCGTTCAGGGTCAGACTTCCCGACCCTGCACAGGTGACAGCCGAAAGAGACAGGATAATTCAACAGTTTCGCGCCCTGATTCCCGACCGCTCGCAGGTAACAGCTGGAGACCCGGCAAAACAAGAGCGACCCGCCCCACGACAGCTAGGGCCGGAAGACTTACAGCGCCAATGGCAGCATAATTTGGACAAAGCGAAGATGTCTGGCAAAGCGGTATTTCCTGCGGCGGAGGCTGGTCTTCGCCTGCCCTTCGCCAACTCCATCCCCTGCGGTAGAGGCTACTTCGCCAAGTCCATCGCCTACGCCGGAGTAAGTCCGAGGCGCTAGTTACGCGCTTGGCCAAAACTGGCTGGGGAATTTGCGCGTGCTCCGGCAAAGTCGCGCGTATTGGAGCGTACCCAGGGAATCGACGTTCGCTGCGGCGACACTACCCGGGCCGAGGGAAACGCGTTCCATCGGTCGCGGTTGAGTCGTATTGCGCTGATACGCGGCACGTCTGCGCTTGCGCCTGATTCGTTCCTTCGAGATGATGCAAGTGCATGTCTTCAACGCTGGAGCAAACCGGGACGAACGTAATCACGCCGCGCTCCACTTTCATTCTGCGGTTCATCAGCACGATTGCGCTTTGGACAATCGCTCTGCTGATCATGTTCACGGGTTACGAGATCCTGTTTTGGCTGTTGATCAGCGTGTTCGGAATGATCGGGCTCTTGGAATTTTATCGGATGCTCGATCACAAGGGCCTGCCGAATTTCAAGGTCACCGGAATGATTTGCGGCGCGGTCTTGCTCGCCGGGAGTTTTTATTACTTCTCAAAGATTGGACCGGCACACTCCTATGACTTCGAAGTTGCCGTCCTGCTTTTTTTTCTGCTGACCGTCTTCGGGCGACAGATGTTTACGCGGCTTCGCCATGACGAGCCGTTGCAAACGATGGCGTACACCTTGTTCGGCCTGCTTTATGTGCTTTGGCTTTTTAATTTCATCACCAAAATTGTCTATCTAACGCCACGTTCGAGCGCAGGCCAATTGACCGGGCAATTCTATGTTCTGTTTCTGATCGCGGTCACAAAATTTGCCGACATGGGCGCGTACCTGACCGGCAGCGCAATTGGACGGCACCTGATGGTCCCTCATATTAGCGGCAAGAAAACGTGGGAGGGCTTCTTCGGCGCGATTGTTTTTGCGCTGCTTTGCAGCCTGGGATTGTTCAAACTGATGCCGGGGCATTTATCGGCGCTAAACTGGACGCACGCGACGGTCCTCGGAGTGCTACTTGGATTCGCCGCGGTGCTCGGCGACCTGGCTGAATCAATCATCAAGCGCAGCACTGACGTAAAGGACTCGGGTAACTTGCTCCCGGGAATCGGCGGCGCGCTCGATCTTCTGGATAGCTTGCTTTTTACCGCACCGCTCCTGTTTTTCTATCTTCGTCTGGTGATTCGCGTGCCGTGATGGAAAGCGCGGAGTAACCGCAAATGAATACGAATGAGAACGGAGAATTCCGCCGAGCGTAAACGAGTCGTTATCCTGGGGGCGACCGGGTCAATCGGCGAGAGCGCGCTTCAAGTGGCGCGCGATGTTCCGGAGCGGATGGAAATTGTCGGGTTGGCCGCGAACAGTAACGCCGAAAAACTCGCGGCGGCTGCCAATGAAACGCGCGCGCAATCTGTTTGTCTCGTCGATGAAACCAAAATCGATGATCCTCCAGCGCGCGCTTGCGTACAAGCCGCGAATTTTCGCGGGGCAGAAAGGACTACGTGAGATCGCCTGCCTGACGAATGCCGAGATGGTGCTGGTCGCAATCGTCGGTACCGGCGGATTGCGTCCCGCGCTTGCTGCCATTGAGGCTGGAAAAGATCTCGCCGTGGCAAGCAAGGAGATTCTGGTGATGGCTGGCGAAATCGTGATGCGCGAGGCGCGCAATAATGGGGTGAACGTGTTGCCCGTGGACAGCGAGCACAACGCGATTTTCCAATGCCTGGAAGGCAAAAGCTCTTTGGACATTCGCCGCATCATCCTCACCGCCTCGGGCGGACCATTTCGTGAAACTCTCCGAAAAAACTTCGATTCGATCACGCCCGAACAAGCATTGAAGCATCCGACGTGGAATATGGGGCCAAAGATCACAATCGATTCAGCAACGCTTTTCAACAAGGGTTTGGAAATGATCGAGGCTCATTGGCTTTTTGGCGTCGAGATGAAGCGCGTGGAAGTGGTGATACACCCGCAGAGCATTGTTCATTCGATGGTCGAGTTTGCAGACGGCTCCACGCTCGCGCAATTGAGTTATTCGAACATGTGTTTCCCGATCCAATACGCCGTAACCTGGCCCGATCGCGTCCCGAATACTTTGCCACCACTCGATTTCTCGAAATTGGCCAAGTTGGAATTTTTCGACGCCACGCTACGACGATTTTCCCGCACTGAACCTGGCACGCCGGGCGGGCGAGACTGGTGGCACATTGCCCGCCGTCATGAACGCCGCAAACGAAGTAGCGGTCGCTGGTTTTTTGGAGCGGCAAGTGCGTTTTCCGGGTATCTGGCAGATTGTTGAAGAAGTCATGAACCGGCATACATCCGTTGCGCACGCCGATCTGGATGCAATATTGCAGGCCGATCAGTGGGCACGTAAGGAAGCGCAGGGATATGTTCAATCTGTAAATCGTTAAGAGAATTACAACGGCAGATACGCTCGTGTGTCCAACCAATGACCAATCACTGATCAGTTGTTCCTAATTACAATGCTATTGCACATCGCTCGCGTCCTTTTCATCCTGATAGAAGTCATCATCCTCTTCAATCTGCTGATCGTGGTGCATGAACTGGGGCATTTTCTGGCGGCGCGCTGGAGGGGGCTTTACATAGAAAAATTCGGCGTCTGGTTCGGCAAACCGATCTGGAAGAAAACAATCAACGGTGTCCAATACTCGCTCGGTTCGCTGCCGTTCGGAGGCTTCGTGGCGCTCCCGCAACTTGCGCCGATGGACATTATCGAGGGAAAAGCGGATGTGGACCGCGGGAGGTTGCCGAAAATCTCCGCGCTGGACAAAATTATCGTAGCCATCGCCGGCCCGCTGTTTAGCCTGCTTCTGGCGCTTTTCTTTGCGGCTATTGTTTGGGCCGTCGGCTATCCGGTAAGCGAAGGGGATTCAACCACGGTGATCGGTTATGTTTTGCCCGATTCGCCGGCCCAAAAGGTTGGCTTACAGCCCGGCGACAAGATTCTCTCAGTGGACGGCAAGCCGGTCAGGCGTTTCATGGGGATGAATGACAGCGTCAGCTGGGACGTGGTACGAAGCGAAGGTGATAAGATCGCGGTGAAATTCGAACGAGACGGAAAGGTGCAAACCGTTTGGGTGGAGCCTTACAAAGCGGAGACCCGTGGATGGCAGAGACAAGGCGTACGCCAGTTGCTCATCTCTCCGGCAGAGACCCCAATCATCGACAAAGTGGAGCCGAACACACCTGCCGCCAGGGCCGGGTTGCGTTCAGGAGACATCATTCGCGGGTTTGATAAAACACCTATCTACAATCCGATCGCGTTGCTGGAATACATCAGCAAACATCCAAGCGACGAGCTCGTTCTTCATGTGGAGCGTGCGGGCAAGAGGTTTGATGTTCCGGTAAAACCGGCGCTTTTGCTTACGAATGGCGAAAAGAAGCCGCGAATTGGAATTCAGTGGGACACGACGGGAATCATGTCGATCCAGCATCCGAATCCGATCGAACAGGTTTACAACAGCGTGACGAGCACCTTAAAGACAATTGGCGCGGTCGCCTCGCCCAAGTCGGACGTAAAATTGCAGCATTTGAGCGGCCCCGTCGGGATCGGTCGTATTTACTATTTGCTTTTCCAAAACGAACGCGGCTGGCAGCTCGCGCTGTGGTTTAGCGTGATTTTGAATGTGAACCTGGCGATCTTGAACATGTTGCCTATTCCAGTTCTCGACGGTGGCCATATTGTATTGGCAATCATCGAATCGATACGCCGTAAACCGGTAAACATGCGTGTGCTGGAGGTCGTGCAGACAGGCTGCGCGGCAGTGATCATCATTTACATGCTCTACATCACGTTTTTCGACGTGCAGGATTTGCCGTTTGTGCGCCAAAGGCTTGACCATTTTGAAGCGCACTCCGCCCCGAAAGGTCCGCAAAGGCCGTAGCCGACATGCGTTGCGCGGACCCCGCGAATCCGTAAAATCATATCGTGACGAGCCGAGGTCTTCGACCTAACGCTTGTCGCTTTATTGAACGCCCCTACAATGCGTGAGTTGTCATACTGCGAAAATACATTCGCTTATTGCCGTCGAAAAACGCGTGAGGTGAAGGTTGGCAACGTCGGCGTCGGCGGTGATCATCCGATTCGCGTCCAATCGATGATCACCTGCGATACGATGGATACGGACGCATCGATTCAACAGACAATCGAGCTGGCAAACGTGGGATGCGAAATTGTCCGTATCACTGCGCCCACGGTAAAGGATGCGCGCAATCTTGAGCACATCGTCAAAGGTTTGCAGGAGCGCGGCTGCAATGTGCCAATTGTTGCAGACATCCATTTCAAGCCCGAAGCGGCGATGGAAGCCGCCAAATGGGTGGACAAAGTGCGAATCAATCCGGGCAATTACGCAGATTCCAAGAAATTCGTAATTCGCGAATACACCGACGAACAGTACGCCGGAGAGTTGAATCGGATTCGCGAGCGATTTTCACCGCTCGTCGATCTGTGCAAGAAGCGCGGAATCGCCATGCGTATCGGAACAAATCACGGCTCGCTTTCCGATCGCATCCTGAATCGGTACGGCGACACGCCGCTTGGAATGGTGGAAAGCGCGCTCGAGTTCGCAAGAATCGCGCGCGACCTGGACTATCACGATTTCATTTTCTCGATGAAAGCGAGTAATCCAAAGATCATGATTGCGGCGTATCGGTTGCTCGTCGCGCGATTGAACGAGCTCGGGTCAGACTGGAATTATCCGCTGCATCTCGGCGTAACTGAGGCGGGCGAAGGCGAAGACGCGCGGATCAAAAGCGCGATCGGGATCGGTTCGCTGCTAGCTGATGGAATCGGGGACACCATTCGCGTGTCACTTACCGAGGACAGTCCACATGAGATTCCGGTGGCACGGGCGCTGGTTGGAATGCTTAAAAAGAAAACGCTCAACGCCCAACGCTTACCACCTAACGTTCAACTTTCCTACGATCCGTATTCGTATCAGCGTCGCGCGAGCGACACGCTTGCTTTAGTCCCGCTGGGGCGGGATGATCCCGGCCAACGAGTTAAACTCGGCGGCGCAGAATTGATTCGAGTAGTCGTCAGACAGGCAAACTTCGACAAGATCGCCCACAAGATCGAGAAGATGGGCGATTACAAGCCGGAGATTATCTATGAGAACGCCAATATTGCCGAAGTCGATCCGCGTGATGAGACCGCCATTGCCAAATTGAATGCGGAGCGCAGCCCGCAGTTCGTCACCGTGAGAGACGATGTCGATCTTGCAGTGATTCCGGCGTTTCGATTGCTGGCAGCCAAATTGCAACCGCGACATCCGATTTTGTTAAAGGACACGCTGGGCCATCGGACGAGGCAAAATGACGAAGCTCGAATGACGAATGACGAAAGAAGCCCGAATGAGGAAATGAGAAAAGTCGTTCGGGTTTCGTTATTTCTTCGTCAATAGATATTGGTCATTCGTCATTTCTCGACACCCTTCTCGTTGCATCGACGAACATCGGCTCGCTGCTATGCGATGGAATTGGTGACGCGATCCTGGTGCAGGGCGAGGAAGCGCCGGGCCAGGCGCTACGCTTGAGTTACAATATTCTCCAAGCAGCCGGATCACGAATTTTCAAAACCGATTATGTCGCCTGCCCTTCGTGCGGACGCACCTTGTTCAATTTGCAAATAACGACGGCCAAAATCAAAGAGGCGACGTCGCATCTCAAAGGGGTAAAGATCGCGATCATGGGCTGTATCGTAAACGGGCCCGGCGAAATGGCCGATGCCGATTTTGGTTATGTTGGCGGCGCGCCAGGCAAAGTGAATCTTTACGTCGGCAAAACGCCAGTGAAATTCAACATTCCCGAAGTGGAAGCAGTGGACCGCCTGAAAGATTTGATCCGCGAGCATGGCAAGTGGGTGGACCCGGTGCCGCAAGCAGCAGCGACGTTTTCATAATGCGCCCGACCTGCACTTGTCAGCGCCGGGCATCGGGACGGTAAAATTACTGACTGCCGGTTTTGTCCTCTGGCTGCGTCGCCAAGACGCAGCGAAAGCCGTAAATGACGTCGCGATCATTGCGATCGATCACATTCCGGTAGGAAGATTGCATCTCGAGCCGATTGCTCGTTGCCCAGGAACCGCCACGCAGCACACCCCAATCACGACTGCTTCCGCTCGTGCTGCCTTTGTAAGTATCAAGGCACCATTCCCAAACGTTTCCGCCGAGATCGTACAAGCCTAACGAGTTCGGCTTGAAACTTCCGACCGGCATCGTCGCGCCGCGGCGCCGTCCCGTTGCTGCGGAATAATTTCCTGCGCCGTTGGGTGGCGGCCATTGTTTCCCCCACGGGAATTCGTTCTTAATTTTGCCATCGCGTGTCTCCGGCGTCGCACCGCTTTCATTAGTAAGACCGACCGCCATGCTCCACTCAAGATCGGTCGGCAGCCGGTACGCTTGCCGGTCTTCAATCAGATTTTCGTCGTGTTCCTTTTCAGTTAGCCATTTGCAAAATGCCATCGCGTCGAACCAGCTTACTTTTACCACCGGATCAGTTGCTGTTTGATGGAAATCCGCCGGCTCATAATGGCGTCCGGTCGCGCGGCAAAACGCTTCGTAATCTTGCACCCGCGTTTCCCAGACTGAAATCTGAATGTCCCCAAGCGGAACGAACTTCATCCCTAATGAATTTGTGAACGGTTGCCCCGGCGCGGGACCGACGCTCTTTTCCAGACGCGCCGCCAGAAACGTTTGCTGTTGCGGCTTAACGTTGCCACTGACTGAAGCCGGCTTGTAACCAGCCAGCTGTAGCTCGTAGGTCACATCGCCGGGTTTTACTCCCTCGATCACCAGCGGCGTTTGACCCAGCGTCCGTCCATTCGCAAGCACCGTCGCGCCGCCGGGCGCGCTCGTGATTTTCGCGCTGCCGTTCGCAAAAACAAAGTGCGCAGTATTCTCGTGCTGGCCTTCGACAGCAAGGGCCTGCCGTTCCGCAGGCCAACCCTCAAGTTGCGCAATCAATTCATGCGGGCGCGCCGGAAGTTCGATTCGCAACGGCGCCCGTCCACGCGGTATTCCGTCGATAAGAATTTCGGCGCCGGGCGGCTCGCTGGTGATACTCACTGTCGCATTAACGAATGCGAATGATTTTCGCGCAGTCGCGCCTCGCTGGATCTCAACACCGTCGCGGATTTCCCAGTCCCCGCGCTTCGCAATGAGCGCGTATTTGCCGGTCGGAAGATCGACAATTTTTTGTGGCGCAATTCCGGTGCGCGAAATCCGGCCGTCCTCGCTGCGCAAAGTAAACTGCGCCCCGGGTGGATCGGATTCAACATCCAACGCGCCTTTGCTCCGTGCCAAATGAAAAACGGGTACCTCAACTGGTTTCCTGCTGCCAAGATCGACAATCGTCTCGATCGGATCGTAGCCCGGACGCATCACGCGCAATTTGTACTTGCGTGGCTCCAGCTCGTCGAATGTCGCCGGGCTTTTCTTGGCATGATCATCGAGCAAGACCAACGCGCCCGGCGGCTCGGTGCGAATTGTTGTTTGCAAATTGAGATCGCCGGTCGCCGGGGCGGGCGAACGCGACCGGATGGCGAAGACGATCGCCGCGATCAACAAAATGGAAAAGGCGGCGACGGCGAATTTTACGCGCGATTTCTCTCGCGGCCGGCGTTCGCCTCGCTCCAGGGCTGTGAGGTCATCGCGCATCTGTGCGGCTGACGCGTAACGCTTGTGCGGATCGTTCGCGCATGCTTTCACCAGCACGTCGTTCAACCGGAGCAGCGCTTCCCGATCCGGACGCGTGCTTAGCCGTGAATCGATCTCTGGAAAATCAAGCCGATCTTTTCCGGTGCTGATTTCATAAATTACTTTGCCGAGACTGAAGATGTCGGCCTGCGGCGTGCCGGGTCCTTCCGGTGGAACATAACCTTCCGTGCCAACGAACGAGCGTTGCCCGGTCGCCGCCACCAATCCGATGTCGGCCAACTTCGGCTTGCCATCGATGAAAATAATATTCGACGGTTTGATGTCCCGATGGGTAAGTCCATGCTCGTGCAGTGCCTGAAGCGCTTCAGTTAACGAAAGCCCGAGTCGAATCGATTCGGACGCCGAAAGATGTTCCTGCCGTTCCAGTTCGCTTTTGAGCGTGCGCGGTTCGTAATTGCCGACATCGATCCTGCGGCCAGCCACATGATCATCGGCCAGCTCCATGATGTAATAAAGGTACTCGCTGGTACGACCGACATGCAGAATGTCGATGAAGCCGGCATGCACCCGGGAGATCGGTTCGAAGCTGGACATGCCTTCGAATTCACGTCGAAACGCGCGCTCGCTTTCGAACGTGCTGCGATAAACAATTTTCACCGCCCGTAATGCGCCAGTGAGAGTGCGCGCCAGCCAAATTTCTCCGTAAGCGCCACGACCGATCACGCGCAGCACTTCATGGTCGGGAATAATAGGGACGTTGGCCGAAACCTTGGGAATGAACGCGATTTTACACAAGCGCCGTGTGCGAAGCAATTCCGGGGGAGCGCCCGAGGATCGCGGCTTTAGGTCGCAGCGTATCGTTCGAGGGTTTTTACTTCCTTTTTAATCAACGCCGAGACGCGGTGCCGCGCGAGATAAACCTGGCCCACGCTCACTCGCAATTGTGCAGCCACTTTTTGCGCTGGCCATTCCTTGCGCACGTAGCAATCGAATATCTGAAAGTGTTTCGGATCGACCTTCTTCTTCACCCGGGCGATCGCGGCGTGGAACAAGTTTTCCTGCCATTCCCGTTCCCAGAGAACGTCAAGATCGACAGCGTTTAAATCGGGCAGGCGTTCGATGGTGGCCGTCTTGCGATCGTCATCCGGACCTTCGCGCTGAGTTTGCATGCTGTCGCGTTTTCGAAATTGATCCGCAATGCGCCAGCGCGTGATTTGCAATAGCCAGCCTTTGAAGGAGCCGAGCGCTGGATCATAGCGCAACTTGTCGATCTTCTTTGCCACCGTGATGACGGTT
The DNA here is from genome assembly GCA_963719605.1 of uncultured Verrucomicrobiae bacterium. Taxonomy (GTDB): domain Bacteria; phylum Verrucomicrobiota; class Verrucomicrobiia; order Chthoniobacterales; family UBA10450; genus Udaeobacter. The sequence goes on along the minus strand of CAVRCO010000003.1, from coordinate 118,653 downwards.
TCCTGCACGACTTCCTGCGCCTCGGAATCGGTCAGACCGGATTTTCGCGCCGCCGAGTAAATCAGTTTCCAATAAGTATCGAAAAACTCCTGCCAGCGACGTTGATCGTCCCAGTTCGCAAGTCGATCCACCAGGCTGCGACGGGTGGCGAGTAATCCGGCAGTCTTCATGTGGATTGTATTGTAGCTGAGTGCGTTGACCCCGGCCAAGTCCGTAGCCACGGTCAAACGCCCGCGGCTACTACCATTTGTCATGTGGATCTTCTAGCCACTTGTCCGGAGCACAATTATTATCGATTTCCTGAAAGATTTGCGCTGAACTCACGTATTCCCTCCTATGAATACAAGCGCGCTAATCACCCGATCACTTCACCTGGCCGCCCGGCCGTTTGTGCTGCTCCTGGGATTTCTAAAGAAGGTCGCTCTCGCGCTCTTCGGCCGGGTGCAATGGAGTCCGCCGCGCTGGCTTTCACAAAGCCGCGCCGCCTTCTCCGGTTTCAATCGCGCACATCCCCTCATCACCGCTTCCGGGATCATCGCGATCCTTACTGCTCTCCTGCGGGGCGGCCTGGACGTGGCATTGGTATCAACATCGGCCAAAGCCGCGTTATGTCAGCGTTAAGATCGAGCCGATTCCAGTAACGAAACTGGAGAAAGACTTAACGTTTCCCACTCTTGACCTCCGATTCAGCGATTCCGCGGCGCGCTTGGAGGATTTGAAAAAAACGTCGGTGCCGGGCGTCCGGCTAGATCCTCCGTTGGCCGGCAAATGGATGTGGGCCAATGATCAACATCTGTTTTTCAAACCAGCAGAAGATTGGCCGGCCGATCAAAAATTCAAAATCATCTTCGACAAGAAATTTTTCCCGCCGCACGTTTTAGTAGAGCGCTTCGTTTACGAATTCACGACGCCGCCGTTCGAGATTGCCATCAAAGACCTTCAACTTTATCAGGACCCGGCTAATCCGACGCAACGTCAGATCACAGCGACGCTCGAACTGACGCACGCGATCGAGCCTGGTGAATTAGATCGACATCTCCAACTCCTGATGATCGGCGGATCGCCAATTTTTCCGCCTAACGATCCGGCGCCGCATTTCTCCCTCACTTATGGATTGCATAAGCGCATCGCCTATTTGCGCAGCTCGAACGTGACCCTGCCGGAGAAAGAAGATTTCCTCAAACTTGAGCTGAGCAAGGGTGTACGAACCGCACAAGGCGGAGCGCAAACTCGCCAGGCAATGGAGGACAAGCTGCGCATCCCCTCGATCGGGACCGCCTTTCAGATCGAGTCTATCGCCGGAACCATCGCCCGGAACAAGAATGGCGAACCGGAACAGATTGTGATCTTAAATACGACTGCGGACATCAGCAGTAGCGAGCTGGCGAAGGCTATTCAGATCCGTCTGCTGCCGAAACGTCAATCCGAAACGAGCGAAGAAACCGGCTCACAAAGTTCGGAGTCGGACGCGGCTGACCAAAGTAATGCAAACGACGAAAACGCGCAGAGCTCCGATTCGGGTGAAGATGAATCGGGTGAGACGACAGAATCAGATCAAGGTTCAAAATGGCAAAGCCCGACTGATGTGCCGGACGATGTTCTCGACCAAGCCAGGCAAATCGAATTCACGGTCGTGCCCTCGGAAAAAGCGCAAGATCGACAACATGCTTTTAAGATACGAGTCGAATCGGAGGGCGAGCTTTACGTGCGTGTCGCAAAAGGAGTGCGCGCTTCCGGGGATTATCCTCTGGCGGAAGACTACAATGCGATCGTGGCAGTGCCGCAGCTTCCGCGCGAAGTACAGATCGAAGGTCAAGGCGGTTTGCTGGCGCTGAACGGCGACCGGAAATTGTCGATCCGTTCACGCGCTCTGGCAGGGATCGAATTCGAGGTCGCGCGTGTTGCTACCACTCAAATCAACCATCTCGTCAGCCAGACCCAAGGTAGATTCGAAGACCCGGAATTTCGCGATTCCCATCTATTCAATCAGGAAAATATCTCGCGGATTGGACTCGAGCAGCAGCCGATTGCGCTCGAAAATAAATGGAAATCGAATTATTCGGCCTTCGATTTTTCCGAGCATCTTCGCAAACCGGCAGACGGCGGGAGCGAGCGCGGTCTTTTCTTTCTCACGGCGCGCGGCTGGGATCCAGCGAAAAAGAAACCTATCGAGTCGGTTAGCGACAGCAGATTTCTTCTCATCACGGACATCGGAATTTTGACAAAGAAAAATACCGATGGCAGCAGCGACGTTTTTTTGATGTCGATCAAGAACGGCCAGCCGATCAACGGCGCCACCGTCGACATCCTGGGCAAGAACGGTGTGCCAATCCAGACAGCCGCAACAGCGGCGGACGGTCATTGTGCCTTTCCATCTGTTGAAAAATCGGAACGCGAAAAAACCCCGGTCGCGTACGTCGCGCGCAGTGGCGACGACATCGCGTTCATGCCTTTTGGGCGCGAAGACCGCGTCTTGAATTTCTCGCGCTTTGAGATTGAAGGCGCGGAGAATATCGCGCCGGAGGGGCTCGACGCGTTCGTTTTTACCGAGCGCGGTGTTTACCGACCGGGAGACGAAATTCACATCGGGCTGGTAGTGAAACAGCGCAACTGGGGCGGCAATCTCAAAGGTTTGCCGATTGAAACCGAGGTGGTCGATGCGCGCGATCTGCGGGTCCAGACAAAGAAACTCACTTTGCCGGAAACGGGCTTCACGGAACTGAGCTACCAGACGGCCAATGAATCGCCGACCGGCCTTTACACGATTAACGTTTACCTGATCAAAAATAACAAGCGCTCGAGTTTGCTGGGCTCCGCCACGTGCGCAAGTGAAAGAGTTCCTGCCCGACCGTATGAAAATCGAGACGCGGCTTTCCAAAGGCGCGCCGCGCGGCTGGATTCATCCCAGCGAAATGCAGGCGTTCGTTGCTTTGGCCAACCTTTATGGCACACCCGCAACGGATCGGCGTGTGACTGGCAAGCTTGAGCTCACGCCAGCGGCATTTTCATTTCCGGAATTTCGCGACTTCACTTTTTTCGACGCGCTCTTTGACGAAAACAAAAATCAGCAAGAGCAAACAGTCGATCTCGGCGAGCAGAAAACCGATGGCGAAGGTCACGCCGCTTTTGACTTACAACTGGAACGCTTCGCGGACGCGACCTACGCGATGCGATTCATCGCCGAAGGCTTCGAAGGAGAAGGCGGCAGGAGCGTGATGGGCGACGTCGGCGCGCTTGTCTCCGCTCTGCCTTACGTGATCGGCTACAAAGCCGACGGCGATCTTCGTTACATCGACATGAATAAGCCGCGGTCGATAGACCTGGTCGCAGTCGATCCACAATTGAATCGCATCGCCGTCGAGAACGTCACGGTCAACCTTATTGCGCAGGAATACGTTTCCGTGCTGAAGAAACAGGATAGTGGCAACTACGTTTACGAGTCGGTGTTGAAAGAGCGCCCCGCGAAATCGGAAAAAATCTCAGTCGCGGCCAGTGGAAATCATTACGCGCTCCCGACCGATGAACCGGGTAACTATGTGCTCGAACTGCGCGACGATCAGAATCGCACGCTAAGCAAGTTGCGCTTCTCAGTGGTGGGTCATGCCGCGGTTGCTGCTGCGTTGGAGAAAAACGCCGAGCTGGAGATCAAACTGGATCGCAAAGAGTACAACGCCGGTGATGAAATTGCGGTGAGCGTGACAGCGCCTTACGGCGGCTACGGCCTCATCACGATCGAACGTGAAAAAGTCTACGGCTATAGCTGGTTTCAAACGAACACCGCGAGCAGCATCCAGCACATTCGTTTGCCCCAAGGCTTTGAGGGTAGCGGTTATGTGAATGTCGCGTTTGTACGGGCGCTAGATTCCAAGGAAATTTTTGTCAGCCCGCTCAGCTACGGCGTCGTCCCGTTCACAGCCAACATTGAAAAGCGCAGGCTCAAGATCGATCTTCAAACGACGGCAAAAGCCAAGCCCGGCGAACCGTTGCACATCGGCTACAAGACCGATCGTCCAAGCAAGATCGTCATCTTCGCGGTCGATCAAGGAATTCTGCAGGTCACTGATTACAAGACGCCCAATCCGCTATCGTATCTCTTTCGCAAATGCGCTCTCGGTGTTGAGACAGCGCAGATTGTTGACCTTATCATTCCAGAATTTTCCTTACTGCGTTCCCTCTCCGCGTTTGGCGGCGACGGCGAAGGGGCACAAAGATTAAATCCGTTCAAGCGCGTCACGGAAAAACCGGTCGTGTTTTGGTCTGGCATCATCGATGCCGACGCGACCGCACGTGATGTTGTATATGATGTGCCCGACTTTTTCGACGGCACGCTAAAAGTAATGGCGGTCGGCGTTTCCAATGAAACAGCAGGATCGGCCGACCGCGACGCACTCATTCGCGGACCGTTCGTCATTACGCCAAGCGTGCCGGTGCTGGCCGCCCCTGGCGACGAATTTGAGGCGGGGGTAACGGTCGCGAATAACGTCGAAGGTTCAGGCGCAGACGCGCAGATCGAGCTGCGCGCCGAGACGTCCCCGCAATTGTCCATCTTGGGCACGGCGATCCAAAAATTGCGAATTGCCGAAGGGCACGAACAGAGCGTGAAGCTGCGCTTCCATGTCAACGACCTGCTCGGCTCCGGCGAAATTAAATTTGTGGCCAGCCGAAACGGAATCGAAACGCGCCGGCGCGCTACGTTGAGTGTACGTCCACCGGTTCCCTATGTAACCGATGTTCGCAGCGGGAATTTCAAAAAAGGAAGCGCGGATATTCAGATTACGCGTGCGATCTATCCCGAATTCGCCAAACGCGAAGCCGCGATCGCAGCGGTCCCGTTGGGTCTCGCACACGGTCTTTACGTTTTTCTCAAAGACTTTCCTCATGGTTGTAGTGAGCAGATCACCAGCGGCTCGTTTTGCCGGCTCATGCTCGCGGACGAAGCCGATTTCGGGCTCAGTCGCGCGGAGGTAAACGCTCAGCTCGAAAAAGTCTTTGGAATTTTGAGACGCCGGCAAAATGATCAAGGCGCGTTCGGTTATTGGGCGCCGGAAACCGATGAGAAGATCAGTTTCAATTCCGTTTACGCGATGGATTTTCTGAGCTCGGCGAAAGCAGCCGGGTTTGCGCCGCCGGCGGACATGTTCGCGAGTGGCTTGCGCTATTTGCAAAAAATGGTTGGGCGCGAACCCTCGACCCTGGCAGACGCGCGCACCGTAGCCTACGGGATTTACGTGCTCACGCGGGAAGGCGTTGTCACCACCAATTACATTCTTAATCTGCGCGATTACCTGGAACAGCACCAGGCTGATGTCTGGGAGAACGATATCACCGGTGTTTATCTCGCCGGCGCGCTCAAACTTCTGCACAAAGACGAAGACGCGGAAAATTTGATCGCTGCCTACAAGATCGACAAGGCAACAACCCGGGAATACGACGACTTCTGTCAGCCGCTCGGATCGAACGCGCAATATATCGCCATACTCGCGCACGCCTTTCCGGAGCGGCTGAAAAAAATCTCAGCCGACGAATTCGAGCAAATTCTCCAGCCGATCGGACACAGCGAGTTCAACACGCTTTCGGCGGCCTACGCTGTTTCGGCGCTGAAATCGTACTCGCACATGATCGCGAAAAAGCTGCCCGACCTCAGCATTGCCGAAATCCATCGAGACAAGCGCGAGGTCGCCCTAACGAGCGGGGCGAAGTTGTTGCAACGGGCCACTTTTTCCAAGGATGCGATTGCGCTCCGCTTTAAAACGGCCGGAATGCTCAGCGGTCCCGGCGCATTTTTCCAGGTAGTCGAAGCTGGATTTGATCGACATGTGCCGGCGCAACCGGTCACCGCCGGATTGGAAGTTTATCGCGAGTTGCTCGACAAAAATGATAAGCCGGTGACGCAGACGAAACTCGGCGAACCGATTCATGTTCGTCTGCACGCGCGGGCCGTGCGCGACGAACCGGTGACCAACGTTGCGATTATCGATCTTTTGCCCGGCGGATTCGAAGTTGTAGGATCATCGCTGCAACCAGGCGTTTCGACAATTTCCGGCGTCGATTACGTTGATGTGCGCGAAGATCGCGCCGTCTTCTACGCGACCGTCTCGAGCAGCGCGCTCGAGATCAATTATCAGATTAAATCGTCGAATCGCGGCGAGTTTACGGTGCCGCCAGTTTTCGCGGAGTCGATGTACGAGCGAAACGTAAAGGGCCGCGGCGTTGGCGGGAAGATCAGCGTGACGGAATAAGTCGTCGAATTACGCAAGATGAAAACGCGTATCCCGAATGGAGTGAGAGAGCTCTCAAAGGGCCATGGATTACACAAGTTACGTCGTGTCATCCGCGCGTCGTGGGTGCGGTCCCTCGCTTTGCTCGGGATGACCGCGTGGTTTGTTTGGCTGCTATTCCCAAAGCCGCCGTTGCTGGATGGGATCTCCTTTTCTCAATGCGTCCGCGATCGCAATGGGAAATTGCTTCGCATCACGCTGACGACCGATCAGAAATTTCGAATCTGGACTTGTTTGTCAGATATTTCGCCCGCGCTGATCGATTCCACCCTGCGTTTCGAAGACAAATATTACCGGCACCATCCAGGCGTGAACCCGTTCGCAATATTGCGCTCGATCCTTAACCTGCGCGCCAGCGGCGTACATAGCGGAGCATCGACAATTACGATGCAACTGGCTCGTTTGCGTTATCATCTCTGCACCCGCACGCTCCGCGGAAAGTTTGTTCAAATTGTTCGCGCACTCGAACTCGAGCGCCATTATTCGAAGGCCGAAATTCTCGAAGCCTACCTGAATCTCGCGCCTTATGGGCGAAACATCGAAGGTGTGGGCGCCGCAGGTGAGATTTATTTCGGCAAGACTGCTGCGCATTTGACGACGCCGGAATCAATCGCCCTGAGTGTTATTCCGCAAAGCCCAGCCCGGCGGGCGTTGTTTGTCGATCGCGATAACCGCTCGCTCGACTCAGCCCAGAGCAATTGGTACGACCGCGCGAAAATCGACCGGCAATCCTCTGCGCGCCTGTTTAGCGCACGCGCACAAAGTGAACGAAAATTTCTCGCGCCGCACTTTGTTCGGCAGATCCTGGCGACCGAAAAAGGTCGTGGCGAAATCGCCACCACGCTCGATTTGGCGAAGCAGCAATTAATCGAGCGACGGATCACCGATTATATTCAAACAAATCGCGGTCGCGGAATTCAGAATGCAGCCGCCATGCTCGTCGATACGCGCACCATGGAGGTGCTCGCACAAATCGGCTCGGCCAATTTCTTCAACGCCGAATTACAAGGGCAAGTGGATGGAACACGCGCACCGCGCTCACCCGGTTCCACTCTAAAGCCGTTCGTCTATGCCCTCGCTCTGCAGCAGGGATTGATTCATCCATTGTCGATCCTGTCGGACGCGCCACATAGTTTCGGCGATTACGATCCGGAAAATTTCGATCGCGAATTCGTCGGCCCGATCCGCGCGTGCGACGCGCTCGCGCGCAGCCGCAATCTCCCAGCGGTTGAACTCGCATCTGAGTTGCATCATCCCACGCTTTACGAATTCCTCCGCGGTGCCGGCGTCAAATTGCCGCGTTCGGAATCGCTGTATGGTCTGACGCTTCCGCTGGGCGGGGCCGAAGTCACAATGGAAGATCTGGTGCGACTTTACGCCGCGCTCGCTAATAACGGAGAGCTGCGTCCCCTTCGCCGCACGTTGCGTGATCCAACCGCGCTACGAGGCCGCTCGATCATCATGCCGGAAGCGGCGTTCCTGACTCTGGAAATGCTCAACTTGCCGCGGCCTGAAGTTGGCCGTGCAGATTCGGACCAGGCTGCACCGGTTTTTTGGAAAACGGGAACATCCCATGGTTTTCGCGATGCCTGGTCAGTGGCTGTCTTCAATCATTATGTGATTGCAGTCTGGATCGGAAATTTTGATGGCCGCGCTAACGGAACTTTTGTTGGACGAATCGCCGCTGCTCCCCTCTTGTTTCAAATCATCGACAGTTTGCGCGCGACCTGGCCGGAGCCGAATGAACCGCATCTTCCGCCTCCGGGCGCCAATCTGAAACGTGTCTCCTTTTGCGCGGTCTCGGGCGATTTACCTGAGCCGTATTGCGCACAACAAGTCGAGGGATGGTTCATTCCCGGGATTTCACCGATCAAACTTTGCGATGTCCATCAGGAAGTGCTCGTCGACGCCGTAAGTGGACTCCGCGTCGCGCGTGATGACGGAACGCGCCAGCTCCGGCGTGAAGTCTATGAATTTTGGCCGACGGAGTTGTTGTCGATCTTTCGCCGTGCCGGCGTGCCCAGAAAATTGCCGCCGCCTTTTTTGCCGGAGACAGACCCTGAGATGATTGCCCGCACTGGGAATCCTCCCCGGATTATCGCCCCAGCGGCAGGAAGCATGTATGAAGTTCTAAATAGTGAATCGAGTCGCAAACAGGGAATTCCGTTGCGAGCGAAAACGGATGCCGATGTTCGTGAAGTATATTGGTTCGCCGATAAGACTTTCATTGGAAAATCTGCTGCCACCGACATTCTTTCCTGGAAATCAGCACCCGGCCGCTACGAATTAACTGCTCTAGACGATCACGGGCGCTCCGGTTCCTGCACAGTAACCGTGCGTTGATTCGGCGGACAATTGCGACGGTCATTGACCGCCGCTACAAGTGAATCGGCATGTCCCGTCAATATACGCTGCAACGCGCGCCAGCATCCCGCGACGGCGGGATCCATATCGATTACGCTGCCGAGCTAAACGAACAGCAACTTGCGGCAGTGACTGCGCCGCCAGGTCCGCTACTTGTGATCGCTGGCGCGGGCTCGGGGAAAACACGCACGCTCACTTATCGCGTCGCCTACCTGCTCGAAAACGGAATCGACCCTCGCAACATTCTGCTTCTCACGTTCACGAACAAAGCCGCGCGTGAAATGCTGGGGCGCGTGGCAAATTTGCTGCCGGTCGATGCCAGCGGACTCTGGGGCGGGACATTCCATTCGGTGGGAAACCGCATCTTGCGCCGGCATGGCACCGCGCTCGGTTACTCGAGCGGGTTCACGATCATGGACCGCGAAGATCAAAAGGATTTGATCGATGCTGTCGTAACCAGCGCAGGGATTGATCCGAAGGAGATTCGATTTCCGAAAGGCGATGTGCTCGCGGAAATCTTCAGTTTCGTCGTCAATACGGAAGAACCGATGGAGGAATTGCTTGCGGAAAAGTTTCCTTATTTCCTCCCGCTGCTCGACAAAATTCAAAACGTCCGTGAACGCTACGAAAAAAAGAAGAAGGCGACCAACTCGATGGATTTCGACGATCTGCTGCAAAAGACGTTGTCGATGTTTCAACAGCACGAGCGAATCGCCGAAATTTACCGGCGGCAGTTTCAGTTCATTCTCGTCGATGAATACCAGGACACGAACAAGATCCAGGCTGACGTCGTTGATCTGCTCGCCCGCGATCATCGCAACGTGATGGTAGTCGGCGACGACGCGCAGTCGATCTACTCCTGGCGGGGCGCCAACTTCCAGAACATTCTCGAATTTCCGAAGCGTTATCCGGATGCGCAGGTGTTCAAGATTGAAATGAATTATCGCAGCGTCCCCGAAATTCTGGAGGTAGCGAACGCGGCCATCGCCGCAAACGTCCAGCAATTCCGAAAGCACTTAAGCGCAACGCGCGAATCAAAAGCGCTGAAACCGGCTTTGGTGGCGCTGAACGACAGCGCTGAGCAAGCGCAGTTTGTCGCGCAGCGGATTCTCGAATTGCGCGATGAAAATGTCGATCTCAACGACATTGCCGTGCTCTATCGCGCACATTATCACGCGATCGAACTACAACTGGAGCTTTCGCGACGCGGAATACCCTATCAAATCACCAGCGGCATCCGATTTTTCGAGCAGGCGCATATTAAAGATGTGACCGCGTTTGTGCGCGTCGTAGCCAATCCCCGCGATGAAGTCGCATTCAAACGGATGGTGAAATTGCTTCCGGGCATTGGCAATCGCACGGCAGAAAATCTTTGGCGCAGCTGGGAAAATTCATTGACCGACCGGGGCGAAATCTCCTCGTGGAGTGAACGCTTATTGTCGATGCCTGTTCCGGCGAAATCAAAGAAGGCGTGGGAACAACTCGCGCATACCCTGGACGAAATTGCTCCGGCTGGTCTACCCAATATGCCATCGGAAATGATCACGTCCGTGGTCGAAGCCATCTACGATGATTATGCCAAAGCGAATTTCACAAACTACGAACTTCGCCGCGAAGATTTGAATCAGCTCGCAATCTTTGCCCGCCAGTTTAAAGACGTGCACGAATTTCTCTCGCAATTGGCGCTGATCAGTAACGTCGATGCCGAGGCCGCGCCAAGCCAAATAAGCGACAAAGAGTCCGTCAACCTTTCTTCGGTGCATCAGGCCAAGGGTCTTGAGTTTCACACAGTGTTTGTGATCTGGTTGACCGACGGGATGTTTCCGAGCAATCGTTCGCTCGATACGCGCGCCGCGCTCGAGGAAGAACGGCGTCTGTTCTATGTGGCCATCACCCGCGCGCGCGACGAACTCTATCTCGCTTATCCGCAAATGCGCCTAAGCGGGGGGTATGGCGACGTCTTCCAAAGGCCCTCGCGTTTTCTCCAGGAAATCCCAAATGAGCTCGTGGAAGACTGGCAAGTGACCAGAAAATGACGAAGCTCGAATGACGAAGCCGACGAAGGAAGACTCTGATGATCGAATGACGAAAACGGCCGAAAAAAATTTGGTCATACGTGCTTCGACATTATTTCGTCGTTCGTCATTCGTCATTCGTCATTCTCTTCATGAATCTATCGCCGCAGAAAAAGATAGCGGGCGTCCTCGTGCCTGTGTTTGCACTGCGCGGAGAGGACGATTTAGGGATCGGCGACATCGGTGCGTTGCGGGAGTTCATCGACTGGATTGCTGAGATTGGATTCAAGCTTGTCCAGCTTCTGCCCATCAACGAAACCGGGACCGACAACAGTCCATACAACGCCATCAGCGCGATGGCGATTGAGCCGACAACGGTGCACCTGGCGCCAAACTCGCCGCAAGATCTAACGCGGGAAGACTTTGATGTCGGGTTTGCTGATATCGACCCGCCGACGCTCCGTAGCGGCGCAATCAAGTATCGCCAGGTGAAAAAACGGAAACGACGTATCCTTGAGAAAGCGTTCGCGAATTTCTCTGCTCGCGCCAGCGTAGATCGACAAACTGCTTTTCAGAAATTCTACGAAGAAGAATCCATGTGGCTGCACGACTACGCATTTTTTCGGGTCTTAATGGAGGAGAATGACGAGAGCCCGACGTGGAATCGCTGGCCTGCCCAATTTCAATCAATGGAACGAGCCCGAAACTGGCTGAGCGATTTGCCGCAGGATCGACAAACGGTCATAAGGAATCGGCAAGATTTCTTCTGCTATGTGCAGTGGATCGCGTACCAGCAATGGCGCGAGATCAAATCGTATGCAGAATCGCGGGACATCGCGCTGATGGGCGATATTCCATTTGGGGTGAGTTATCATAGCGCCGACGTTTTCATACGGCGGGATGAATTCATGCTGGAGTGGTCAGGCGGCGCGCCTCCAGAGCCGTATTTCAAGGATGATGCGTTCACGCAAAAATGGGGGCAGAACTGGGGTATACCGGTTTATCGCTGGGAGAAAATGCGTGCGAACAACTTCGCGTGGTGGCGTGGGCGCGTGCGTGCAGTCCGATCCATTTTTCATCTCTTTCGCATCGATCATGTGCTCGGGTTTTATCGTATCTACGCTTTCCCGTGGCGGCCGCGGAAGAACAACCATTTCTTCCCGCTTGATTGGAATCAGATGCTGGAACAAACCGGTGGCCGGGCGCCGCATTTCATTCCGCGTGACGACCAGACACCAGAAAACTGCGAAGCAAACAAACGCGATGGCGAAGAGTATCTGCGCATTGTTTTGGAAGAGGCCGGCTCCACATGTGTGATCGGCGAAGACCTAGGCATGGTACCCGACTACATGCGTCCAGACCTGCACTCGCTAGGTATCGCCGGATTCAAAATCCCCCAATGGGAAGTACGCGATGGCGCGATTACGCCGGGAGACAAATATGAACGGCTTTCCGTTGCGACGTATGCGACCCATGATCACAAGCCCGTCCGCGCGTTATGGGAAGAAGTCTTCGAACATCCAACAGCTACGTCGGAACAATCGAGGTTCGATCTGGCAAAGATCGCCGTCTTCGCCGGTTTCCCGGCAACAATTGATCAGATCCACTTTGAAGGGGATTTTTATCCGGCGATCATGGAAGCGCTTTTCAAGAGTGAGTCATGGATTGCCATCATCATGATTACCGATCTGCTCGCGCGCAAATATCGCTTCAACGTCCCTGGGACAAAGGCAAAATTGAATTGGACACGGCGGATGCAGCGCTCGATTGCACAATTGAGTTCCAGTCCCAAGGAGCGCAGCCGACTGAAGTTAGTCCATGACTTGCTGCTCAAAACAGGGCGCGTTTGAACACAAGTCTGGAAGCGCAGACGCGCCAGCCGGGTTACTGCTCCGTTCTCTCACGCGCTCTTCTCGATCGGTGCGCCGACTCTGTTACCCCATTCCGTCCAGGAACCGTCGTAATTACGGACATTATTCAGGCCTAACAAATAGGTGAGCACAAACCAGGTGTGACTCGATCGTTCGCCGATGCGGCAATAAACAACTGTCTCCTTTTCTGGTCCGACTCCGCACTGATCGAAATAAATTTGGGCTAGTTCTGAAGCAGGTTTGAACGTGGCGTCGTCATTGGTAGCCGTTTTCCACGGCATGCTCTTTGCGCCGGGTATGTGGCCGCCACGCAAAACGCCTTCCTGCGGATACTCCGGCATGTGCGTGATCTCGCCCTTGTACTCACCCGGCGAGCGGACGTCGATCAGCGGTTTGCCGCTTTTACTTTGCGCCAGCGCTTCATCGAAGAAAGCACGAATCTCTTTGTCTAATCGTTTCTTCGGCACCGGATAATTTGTCTTTGCATGTTTAGGAACGTCACGCGTCATGGGACGGTCTTCGGCTTTCCATTTATCGCGACCGCCATTGAGAATTTTCACTTTCTCGTGTCCAAACAGCCGGAAGGCCCAGAGAGCATAGCAGGCCCACCAATTGGCTTTATCACCATAAAAAATGCAGGTGGTGTCTGGTGTGATTCCGTTACGACTGCAAAGCTCCGCAAATTTCTCGGGTGAAATATAGTCACGAATGACGGGGTCTTGCAGATCGGCGCGCCAATCGATGTGCACTGCGCCAGGAATGTGCCCGGTATCGTAAAGGAGCACATCTTCGTTTGACTCGATGACCCGGATTCCTTCGTCTTTCAAGTGTTTCTCAAGCCAATCAGTTTCTACCAGCGCTTCCGGATGCGCGTATTGCGTAGGATGCGTAGCCATAAGAGCAAAAACTTCACGCTGCTCTCAGAGGCCGGCAAGGGATTTTACAATCTGATCGCCGATGAAAGCAGGCAAGGCCACTCGCCCATGATGGGGCGGCAGTTTCTATGTCCTAATGTTTCTTAGCTTGCAACAGCTTTATCGCGTCGCGCAACTCCGCGGCGCGCTCGTAAAGCTCCTTTGCAATCGCGGTCTCCATCTCGCGCTGCATGATCTCCAGTTTGGAAAGTGGGCGCTTTGCCTTCACTTCGTCGAGCCATTCGTCGAGAAACGCGATCTCGGAGCTCTTCGATACCAGTTCCGGAAAGTTTGACTGTTGCAAGAATTCCGTGATTGCATCACGGCCGTGCTCAATTTCGCCTATGGCTTCGGCAAATTTGCCCTGCCCAAGAAAAATAGACGCCTTGGCGCGCGTGTTCATCATGAGCACGTAAGGCCGGAACTGTTGGAGGCTCGAGGAAAATTCCTCGCGATCGGTGTGCTCGGAAACAAACGTGAACAGATCCAGATTGCGCTGCGTATCGCGGACCACGCCTTCGAAATCATTGATCTGAAACAGGCTTAGATAACGATGATAATATTGGATGCCTTCCTGTTGAAGCTCTGCGCACTGTTCAGGCGTAAGCTCGTAGGTCTCGCCTTTCGCAGCGACGCGGATCGCCCGCTTTTGATGATATTCCAAAAGCGACTCACAATTGTGCGGGCGCCGCCCATCCGGCCGACCAGCGATTTCCATTTGTAACACGCCCAGGTCCACCCGCAGCTGCAATTTCTCGCGCCCATCGAGCCCGGCGATCTTGCGCACTTTGATATTGCCGTTCTCGTGCGGCCAATCTTTCAGGATGATATTGAGGTCCAAACTCACCGTAGGCAAACATCGAACACTTAACCTTGCCTTGTCAATAATATCGCGACGGCGCTTCCTGTTAGAGTTAGCTGCCTGATCGCGAACGCCGACAGAGTACCGGGCCCTAACCATCGGTTTTGCAGGCGACGCGCTCGCAGCTACAGTGTGGGAAATGGAAGACGCGATCGAGTCGTTTATCCGTTTCCTCGCAGTCGAGCGCGGCCTTTCTGAAAATTATCAGCTCTCCACCCAAAGATCGCTGAGCGAATTCGCGCGGTGGTGCGCGGCAAGGAAAAAAATCGAAGATCCGCGCTCTGTGAGCTTGCCGGCAATCAGCGAATATCTTGCAGATCGCAAGCGCGCCGGTCTCTCCGCTTCCTCGATCAAACTTATTGTCGTCGCGTTGAAGATTTTTTTCCGGTTCCTGGTCGCTCAAGGCAGGGTCAAACGCGACCCGGCTGAAGCGCTGACGCTCCCGCGAATCGAGCGATATCTCCCGGAAACGCTGAACGAATTGCAAATCGAGCAGTTTCTGGAAAAGATCGACACGAATGCTCTTCACGGATTACGCGATCGAGCGATGATCGAGCTGCTTTACGCAAGCGGCCTGCGTATTTCCGAGCTAGCAAACGCGCGTCTTGAGAATTTCAACTTCGAAGAGCGAGTTGTGCGCGTGACTGGTAAGGGAAACAAGACCCGCCTTGTGCCGGTGGGTCGCAAAGCGTGCGAAGCGTTGGCTGCTTACCTGTCCACCGAGCGGCCGAAACTGGTGAAGGCGCGTAGCAGCAGCGAAATTTTTCTTTCCGAGCGCGGAACTAGACTAACAACGGTGCGTATCTGGCAGATCGTGAAGGAACATGCGCGCCGCGCCGGACTCGAACAGAACATTTATCCGCACCTTCTGCGACACAGCTTCGCGACGCATCTCCTGGGGAACGGCGCTGATCTGCGCATCATTCAGGAAATGCTCGGCCATGCTGACATTTCAACCACGCAAGTATATACGCACGTCGATCAACAGCGACTGAAAGCTGTGCATCGGCAATTTCATCCGAGGGCCTAATTATCAAAGACGGCGCGAGCGGGTGTGCTACGTGGCGGTTCCTGGGCGACGAGCAGATAAGTCTGTGTCACATACGTAACACGAAGATGATCATTAGCTTCCTGCTACTCGACCAAATTTGGATTTGATCGGGCATGGAGCATCGAGTATCGAGCATCCGCGCTTGAGAAGCGCTAGCCATGAGACGAATTCTGTTGCTGATCATCGCGGTCGCCGTTGCCGCATGCGCTGGTTGGTACTACTGGAACCTTTCCCAACAAATTTCAAGCGCTCCTGTGGCTGGGTTTCTACCCCGGGAGACGATTTTTTTGGCGCAGATGCCGGACTTTAATCGGACGCAGGGTGAGTGGCGTCAGTCGGATATTTATCAGCTGTACCACGAACCGGCTGTTCAGGATTTTCTGCGCAAGCCGATGGGGAACGTGCAAAAACAAAACCCGGTGTCGCAAACGCTGCAGGAGATGGAACAGCTCGACCCAAAGAACGTCTTCTTCGCCTTGACGTCCATCAGCGATAGCGCTCCAAGCGTTGTGGGCGGCTTTCGTTTTCGCGGAACCCAGGAGGACGCCGAGCGGGTCATCGGCAAATGGCGCGCGATGCTTTTGGACCAACGTCCGGGCACCAAGGGAGAAAAACTTCAGTATCAGGGTCATGAAATCGACGTGGCCACGGCGACTCCATTTACTCTGGCAACAACGTACGATCGCCCATGGTTCTTCGCGGGGACAAACGTGACGGAATTAAAGGCACTGCTCGATCGCGTCGATCATCGCGCAAGAGATTCAGGAGAAACCCTCGATAAGGACGAAGCATATCGTACCGCCACCTCGCGTCGGCCATCGAATTACGCAGCGTTTTTCTATCTTCAGCCCAAAGCATTTTCTGAGCGGCTTGCCGCGTTGCGTGCTGCTGTGCAATCAAAGCCGACTCCCGGCGAGACCACAATGCTTGAAAAAATGCGGTGCATTGCGGGTTCGACGCGATTCGAGAACGGAAAAATACGTGATGTGCTTTTTCTTGGAATGCCAAAGCTCGAGAATAACGGCACGCTCAACCGCTCCTCGCTAACACTTGGAACAAAGGAAACATTTTTTTATCTGGCACTGCTACTCAATCTCGGGGAAAATATGGAAACACTAAACCAGGCTGCTACGCTGGGCGGCGCGGTTCAGAAAGCTTTCCAGAACTTCGCCATCAGCGGGATTGCAGCCGAGGATTGGAAAGCTGCATTCGGCCTCGAACTGGGAGCGCTAGCAGATTGGCCATCCAGTGCGCATTGGCCATCTTTACTTCTGACTCTGCCGGTGCTGGACGTAGCCAAGGCCAGTAAGATCATCGAGACGTTTACACACGCCGATGAAGGGGCAATCTGGACGCAGACAGAAAAGGACGGTGTCCGCTATTTTTCGAAGCAGTCGGCAGCCACACTGGTCGCAATCACTCCAACGATCGCATTGTCTGACCGGATTCTTATCGCCGGTTTCAATCCCGTATCAGTCGAAGAGGCGGTGAAGCGCAGCGGGGGTAGCTCGTCGGAGCTCGCTGGTTCGCAAACTTACAAAGCAGCCGAGCGATTGCTACCAGCGCCGACGAATTTTTTTTCCTACGTCGATACAGCGCCTGCTGTACTCGCGGCTTGATGCTTCGCTTCGTCCAATGTTGCTAATGGCGGCGGCTTTCATGCCAGCAATAGCTCGTTCCGTTGATCTAGGCAAGATTCCATCGCCGGAGGTGATTACAAAGCACCTGAGTCCAATTGTCTCCTCACAAAGATATGACCGCGATGGCTATGTGGCCGAGTCGCTCGGGCCAATCACCTTGGACCAAGCGGCTATAGGCCTCGCCATCCTGAGCAGCGTCGGCACGGCGGCACGACAGCAAGCCGCCACAGGCTTTGGCGTTGGGCGCCTTCTTCGACAGCCACGCCGCAGCCGGCGATGAGCAGCCCGTCGCCCACGCCATAGGTGGGAAAGAATTGCTGGCCTGGAGAGCTGCGCCATTTCGGCACTCTTCCGGGTTTCAGGCACCCCGGAACAAAGAAAAGTGCTGCAGTTTGCCGAAAACGTGCTATGTTTCTCGCCTTATGGCTATTCTAAAGAAAAATGCATTCTCCCGTCGCGTTCCTGATCTGGTAACTGAGGAGCTGGTCGCTGTCCTCTCACGGCGTTCGTCGTTCGAATTTAAGCAGTTGTTCGACATCGTGCACGAGAATCTTCGGGCCCGGAATGCTGCCAGCGGCGGCGAGGAAATGCTGCGCTTGCGAGCTTATGAGAAATTGCAAAATCTCGTGGCACGGGGCGCGGTCAGGAAGAACGGCAAGAAATACAAGGGGTTGCCTTCGGCTTTGGCCAGCGCGATTGCCCAGCAGAATGGCCATCTTGCAGCTGTAAAATAACGGAACCCTCCTGATTCCAGGGAATTCCGGATGCTAGGCGAATATTTGCCGGTTCTCCTGCAAATCCTTGTAGCCATCCTCTTCGCCGCTTCCGCGTTGGTCGTCAGTGTGCTGGTAGGCAAAAGCGGAAAACGTACGCCCGCCAAGGATACCCCATACGAATGCGGCATGATTCCCCAGGGTGAACGCCAGCCACGCTTCAGCGTGAAGTTTTATGTCGTGGCGATGCTTTTTATCCTGTTCGACATCGAGATCGTGTTCATGTACCCGTGGGCAGTCGTGTACCGCGACGCAATCAGGCAGAGCAGCGTCATTTTCTGGAGCATGCTCAGCTTCATCACGATCCTGATGGTGGGTTACGCTTACGCAGTTAAAAAAGGCGCCCTGGATTTTAAGAGATAAGTCTGTCTTCTTAGTCCTGCGGCGTGGCGAGCGCCGATTACGGCGGAGATGGCGCTGAAACTCGGGCGCGCCGCTGCTTATGTCTTCGCGCGACTGAATCCGCGCTGCTGGATCTTTTGGAAGATTGCCGAGCTGCCTTGCTACAATCGCGTAGCATAATAATTGGACTAGTCGCTCTCTCAGTCACTGTGAGAACTCGCGCGCGACCATCTCCTGGCTGCTGGATGCCGACCAAAACGTCCCTGCTGAGACAAAGGTAGCCTGGGAAGAAGTGTTGGGACGGCAGCTAACCACGAATTAACACCAATCGACACGAATCATTAGTGTTTATTAGTGTCAATTCGTGGTTTAAAACGCCCACAAGCCGCGAACAAAGAGGCTGGTGAATAGCGCCAGGAATAGCAGAGACCAAATGGTGATGAGCGCGTTCCAGAGGCGATGCCTGGCCAGCAGGGCAAACAGAATAAAGATAGGGAACATTGTCAGCATATAGCGCGGCATGCTTTCAATGAACGTTGCACTAACAACGAGCAGCCAGCTGCCTGTCATCCATACTGCGTACGCCGGGCGCAATTTTAGCCACGCGGCTACTACGCAAATCAAACCCAGGGCGGTGAAATAGAGCTCCTGCGTCCCAATCATCTCCGCCTCCGCCGAGTCCCTCCAGCTCAGATGAGTAATATTGCCTCGCACCCCCACCCAAGGCCAGGCGGCTGAGATGTCAAAGAGCGCTTTGCGTGACCGCAAAAAGGCAAACGGCTCAGCACTAATTTTCCAGTTCACCAGCAGATAGACGCCGAAACCTGCTGGCACCAACGCAATCCAGAGCCAGCGCCAATTCCAGCGCCGTGTGGTCCAGAACTGGTGAGCTGCCTCAACGGCTAACGTGGGAAGCAGGATGATCCCGTTGGCACGGGTCATCCAAGAAAGCGCCCCAAGCATCCCCGCAAGCCACCAACACTGTCGCCGCGCCGCCAACAGTGAGCCAATAATCAATACGAAAAAAAGACTCTCCGTGTACGGGACATGTAGAAAATACGCAGTCGGAAAAATTAAGAAAAACCAGGCAGAACGAAGCGCAATCTCCGGCGCGAAATCAATTGATACGAGCCTGCGAAAAAGAATCGCCCCAACAAAAAGTGCCGTTCCTGAAACTATTAGTGCGGAAACGACATAATTGCCGGCGACCCAGGCAACGACTCGCACACACCAGGGAAAAAACGGATACAACCACGCTTTCCATTCGCTGTTCGTAGTGTAGCCAAATTTTGCCAGTTGCAGATACTGGTCTGAGTCCCAGTGGTTCCAGAGATCCAGCCAACCCGAGACGCCGCCTATCGGTTCATTTTCAATCAGCTGGTAACTCTTCGTACCAAAAACAAACAGGAGCGCGCTGGTCACAGAGACCCACCCAGCTACAAGCCAGTCATCGCGCGGCAATAAACGGATGCCGCGAACAAGGCGGGATTTAATTGTCGATCGCGTGGCAGACACAAATCTCATAAATCCATCGGGATGAATCTCACGAACCCGCACCAATGCACTGAATCACACGTTATGTTCAACAGATTTGTGATAATTCGTGTAATTTGGTGTCTCAAATTCGAGTATAAGTAAAGATCGTGAGCGCTGTCGAATCATTGAAGAGATACAAAATTCCGGAGTTTTCACCAGCACTAGGGGTGTCGCTGTTTGCGGCGGTCGCCTTTTACCTGTCGACCAAGGCAACCCTGCACGATCTTGATTACACGAGTCAGATCGCTTCAGCCCTGCTCCATGGTCAGCTGGGTGTTCATCAAACACCGCCTGACTGGCTAAACGAGATGATTCCGTGGAAAGGCAGATACTACTCGGCCTTTCCGCTGGGAGCAGTGATTAGCATGCTTCCCATAGCGCTCCTGCGAAACACGGGCCTGATCCAGAACTTTCCCGCACATCTCTTGGCAGCCCTGATTGCCGGCTTATGCGTTTATTTCTTTTTCGGACTCGCGAAGGCATTCGGAACCGATTACTCCAACCTCAAAACCAAATCGCTAGCTCGCAGGATTATGTTGGCTCTGTTCCCCATTTTCGGAACATGGACATGGTGTAACCTCGGATTCGGCGGCGCCTGGCAAATCGCTCTTGGTCTGGCTTTGTTGGGGCAAGCCGCCGCGCTCTATTTCACGTTGGTCCGGCCATCTCCGTTTGTTGCAGGAGCGTTCTTTGCCCTGGCTTTCGGCAATCGCACCGAGCTACTTATCACATTGCCTCTTTACCTTTATCTTCTCTGGAGGTCGCCAAGTGAAAAGGTAATCACCTGGAAGAATCTAAAACGAGGATTTCGAGAAAACGGGCGGATGCTCAGCCGTTTTCTAAGCCTGCCAGTAACGCTCGCGCTCCTCACTGCTGCCTATAACTTTGCGCGGTTCCATTCGATTTTCGACTTTGGTTACATCCACATCCCGGAAGTGGCGGAGGAGCCTTGGTATCAGCATGGGTTGTTTTCGATCCATGCTATTCCATGGAATATCTATACCATGTTGTTCCAAGGATATGAGAGCCTTGCCTACTTCCCATACATCCGTCCAAACGGCTTTGGCTGCTCGATCCTTCTTGCCAGCCCTTTCTTGTGCCTTCTGTTTCGGCAAGGCGGACGATACAAGGTAGTAGCCTGGGTAGCTATCAGCGTTTTAACGCTCGTCATTTGGTTGCATGGAAATCCGGGGAGCTGGCAATTCTCCTATCGCTACGCCATGATCCTGCTTCCCTGGATGTTCCTCCTGCTGACAGGTAATGGGCCGCCGAACATATCGGTGCCCGAAATCTCGCTCTTCGCTGTCTCAGTCGCAATCAACGCGATAACGACCTGGCAATTTCTCTGGACCGACCAGATCCAGCCGTAGAACGATCGCCATAACCAGCGTCGCTGACCGCGCCCTCTCGTCTGGCCATGAATGGCGCTGAAAAGCACAAAAGACTCGACAGCTGTGATACGCTCCACGTAAAAAGCATTTTCTCCACCGCAGCTCAGCTAATGTATAAGAAACCTGCCTCGCAATCCGCTTTCTTGAATCTGTGCGTTTTGATTGGACTGCTTGTCTTCATCGCCGGTGTCCTTCTTGCAGTATTTTCCGAATCCGCGCTGGGACGGATCCGCCGTAGTGAGGCGAAACCGCAAGCGTCGGTTGATACCACCGCTGGCGTGATCACCCGTCAAGGTCCCGCGACGCCACCCACACCTACTCTGACCGGTGGTTGCCAATACGCGATAACATTCGGCGTCGATAGCATTGTGCCAGGCGACACCGACACGGGCAATCACTGCGCCTGGTGTGACACAATGATCAATCTGCCATTCCCGTTCGTTTTATATGACCGGACCTTCAACACTGTGAACGTCAACTCCAGTGGGCGACTCGACTTTGTATGCAACAACGAACCCTCTGGCTATACCGAAGCCTGCCCGCTCCCTGCGCCACCCAATAACTGCCAGTTTGACTACACTATCTTCGTGCTATGGAACGAGTGGTCCACGATCCCAAGTGCGACCGGTTGCTCGACCTGGGCAAACGGGTGCGGCATCTTCACTTCGATTTCAGGCACCGCTCCCAATCGCATCTTTAACATTGAATGGCACGCTGTGCGCCGTGAAAACGACGCACTAACAGCGAATTTTGAGATGCGGCTTTATGAGAACGATCCTAACAAACGCTTTGACGTAATCTACGGCGCGATCCAGCCATATCCCGGTAGCCAGCCCCTCGACACCGCGGGCGTGCAGGGGCCGACTGGGTTCTTTACCCAGGACTTCTGCAATGTCCCCCCGCCGCAGAACGTGTCCAGCACCTACACCATGTCACCGTGCGTCACTCCAACACCCACGGCAACGCCGACGACCAGGGTCACCAACACCAATGACAGCGGTCCAGGCTCATTGCGCCAGGCGCTCGCCGATGCCCACGATGGCGACACGATCAATTTCGATCCTGCGCTAAATGGCCGGAACATAGGACTAACTACTACGGAGCTAGTGATTGACAAAAACGTGACGATTAACGGTCTGGGACCAAATTCGCTGGGAGTATTCCGATCTTCGAATACAAGCTTCCGTATTTTCCACGTAATGCCTGGTTCCACCGCTACAATCATTGGTCTCACCATCAATGGTGGTGACGGCGGTCAGCAGGGTGGCGGCGGAATTCTGAATGATCACGCCATACTAACGATGAACAACTGCGCTGTGCAAAACAGCTTCGCGCTCCATGACAACAGCGGTGGCGGCATCTATAACGACGGTTCAGGGAGCAGCGCGACACTGACGATCCTCAACAGCACTGTCAGCGGCAATTATGCCTATCTTGCAGGTGGTGGTATCTACAGCGATGCCTCGAATGGTGGTAGCGCCATACTCACGATCACGAGCAGCGCTGTAAGCAATAATACGGCAGCGTTTAGTGACATTGGTAAGTCGGGGGGCGAAGGCGGCGGTATCTACAACGGTGGCGGGACGCTGGTGATCACCAACAGCAGCGTGAGCGGCAACAACGCGGGTGACCCGGATCCGTTCCCCTTGGGTTTTGGCGGCGGCATCTCTAACTATGGCACGCTGACTATTACCAACAGCACGATTAACAGTAATCAATGCGTTCAAGCTGGCGGCGGCATCCTCAACAGTGGAACGCTGACGATCACCAACAGCACCGTCAGCGGTAACGGCGCTACTGGTCAACATGATGGTCAGCCATGGGGCCGCGGCGGCGGCGTCTCAGGCGTGACGACGTTCAATAATAGCACCGTCAGCAACAACTATGCTAGCCTCTCCGCTGGCGGCATTGAAGGCGGCGGTGCGATCGGAAACACAATCTTGAACAACAACTCAGGCGCCAAACATCACTGGCACCATGACGTCGCTGGGTTACAACCTCAGCAGTGATGATGGCGGCGGTAATCTGACTGGGCCTGGAGACCAGATCAACACCGATCCCATGATTGGCCCTTTACAGGATAACGGGGGACCAACGCTGACTCATGCATTATTACCGGGTAGCCCAGCTATTAACGCAGGCGACCCAAACTTCACACCGCCGCCTTTCTACGATCAACGCGGCCCTCGTTTTCGCCGTGTATTCAATGGTCGAATTGATATCGGTTCATTTGAGACGCAACCACAACCGCCACCGTTTCCAACGCCGAGACCGCGTCCGACTCCCCCGCCACGCCCATAACTTTCATCGATGAAAAAGAAACGCATTGCTGAATCTGGCTTGCTGGGTCTGCGCATTGTCGTTTTTTGCACAGCCGCATCTGCCTTGTCATCACAGGAACTTTGCTGGGCTTTTTCCTTCTGAAGCTCCGACAAACGCTACCCAAAGAACGCTAACGTTCGCAGAGCGAGTAGCTTATCAACGAGCGATTGAGGAAGTTTATTGGCGTCATCGGATCTGGCCGAAAGAGCGTCCTGATCCCAAGCCATCGCTAGATGCGGTTATGTCTCAGGCGCAGCTCGAAAGAAAAGTCCATGACTATCAGCGCAAATCAGCCACCAACACGACCAACGCGCCTACAGGCCGAAATTCTCACACAGCAGTCTGGACCGGCAGTGAAATGATTGTCTGGGGCGGAGGTATTGGCGGCCCCAGTCTTTTCAATACCGGCGGGAAATACAATCCGGGCACGGATAGTTGGACAGCCACGAGCACCATCAATGCGCCCTCTGCCCGAGTCGGTCACACGGCAGTCTGGACGGGCAGCGAAATGATTGTGTGGGGTGGGATTACTCTCGGCGGTTATTTGAACACCGGCGGGAGATACAATCCCACCACTGATACGTGGATAGCAACGAGCACCAGTAATGCGCCTTCTGGCCGCTACGATCACACGGCAGTATGGACCAGGAGCGAAATGATCGTGTGGGGAGGGATTGATGACTCCGGGCTTGGAACACCGGCGGCAGATATTGCGGCCAATATCCAACGCCTACGCCTACGCCTCACGCGACGGCATCACCCACCCCAACGGCTAGCCCGACACCTACAGCAACACCAACTTCATCACTGTCACTAACACAAATGACAGTGGCCCCGGCTCCTTGCGTCAGGCACTCGCCGACGCCATGACGGCGACACGATTGAATTCGCAGTGACTGGCACGATTGGCCTAACTGACCAGCGGCGAGCTGTTAGTCGACAAAAAATCTTCATCCCAGGACCGGGCGCTGAAAATCTTGCTGTCAATGGCTAATGCGAAGAGTCTCGTTTTTCACTCATCGCTCCTGGTGGAAACTGTCACGATTTCTGGACTCACCATCATCAACGGCTACGCTAGCGGGAGTTTCCCCGATAACAGCGGCGGTGGTATTTACAACGACCACGCAATGCTGACACTCAATAATTGCACTATTCCTAATAACTCAGCGGTTTATGGCGGCGGCATTTACAATGATGGGGAAAATTTCGGGAACGCAATGCTGGAGATAAATAACTCTTTAGTTACGGACAATTCAGGTGGAGCCTCGTACAGCGATGGGCAATACGGCGGTTTCGCATCCTTGCAGACAAACAACAGCATTGTCAGCAATAACTCCGGCGGCGGAATTTACAATAACGCACAGAACGCTGGCACTGCACAGTTAGAGATAACCGACAGCACTCTATCTAACAACAACGACGGCGAGGCTATTCATAGCACGGCTGGGCTGCCAATTTTGCGGAGACGGCACAGCAACGGTTCAAATAACTAACAGCTCCATTACGGACAATCCGGGAGGTGCGATCTACAGTGACACTGGGCAGCCCGGCCCAACGACGGTGTCAATTACTAACAGCACTATCAGCGGAAATGCGGGTGGGGTGTATAACTCTACCCTATCGGCTACAGGAGTGAAGTAATAGTACCATCAGCGACAACGGCAGCGGTATTTACAACGATGTTGCCGCATCAGCGGAGCGGGCGTTTCCAACAGCACTATGAGCGATAACGGGGTGGAGCTTAATAGTGACGGTCCATCCATAAACATGTACAACACGATCTTTAACGTCAGCCCCGGAGGACACAGTATCGTCTTTAATGGCTGGGGCACTGTCACGTCGTCCGGTTACAACCTCAGCAGTGACGACGGGGGTGGTTATTTGAATGCAGCCGGCGATCAGATCAATACCGAGCCGATGCTTGGTCCGTTACAAGGTAACGGTGGATCTACGTTCACTCACGCCTTGTTACCCGGCAGCCCGGCCATTAACGCAGGCGACCCCAATATTAACTGCGTGCAGTGTTACGACCAGCGCGGCCCCGGTTATGATCGTGTAAGAGGCGGCCGAATCGACATCGGCTCGTTTGAGGTGCAGCAGCCACCAAGGGTAACTCCGACCCCGAGGGTTCGACCGACCCCGCGGCCTCGCCCGACTCCGTCGCATTAGGACATTGGACCGGAGAGCATTTGGGATCGGCCGGATAAATTGCGTCGTCATGCGGCTTGACACAAAGGCAGTGCGGCATGGTAAAAAGGACCGCGCGAATTCCTAAACGCTGACGCATGAAGCCTCTATTTTCCGTCTTCTCGATTGTCCTTTTTTGTTCCTGGAGCGCGGTTGCTCCAACAAATGCACAGGTGAATGTTACCCAGTTTCATAATCACGATTCGCGCGATGGTCTCTACATCGACTCTGCCTTCACGCAGAGCGCCGCGGCGAATCTGACACGCGACCTAAATTTTGACGGCACAATCGAAGGCGACGTGGACGCTCAGCCGCTTTATCTCGATTACGGTCCGGGCGGGAGAGCGATGATTATTGCGGTAACCGAAGCGAATAACGTGTATGCGCTCGACGCCCTTGATGGCAGCGTTATCTGGGAGCGCAACGTTGGCCCTCCGGTATCGGCAGACGATCTCATATGCACCAAGTTTGATCCCATGGGCATCATTGGCACGCCCATTGTCGATCTTGCTTCACGCGCGCTATTTTTGGACGCAATGACCACACCCGACGGCGGCGAGACCAAGAAACATCTCATTTTCTCGCTTAACGTCGATACAGGCGACATCAATCCCGGCTGGCCCGTGGACGTGGAGGCGACAGCTTCATACAACGGGATCACCTTCACGGCAGCGACCCAACAGCAGCGACCGGCGCTCGGCATCGTGGGCGGCATTCTTTATGTTGGATATGGGAGTATGATGGATTGCAGCCTCTATCATGGCTGGTTGGTAGGCGTGCCGATAGATAATCCCGCCAGCGTAACAGCATGGGCCGCGGCCACCAGCGCTGGTATATGGGGCGGCGCTATATGGGGCCTCGGCGGCATCGCCAGTGATGGGAAGAACCCATTCGCTACCACCGGGAACACCTTTGACATCAATGGCAACTGGAGTGGCGGCGAAGCGGTGATTCGTTTCCAACCCGGCCCAATCTTCAGCGGCTCGCCCACCGATTATTGGGTGCCCACAAACTGGCTTTCTCTCGACAATCAAGACGCGGATCTGGGCGGCTCCGGTCCATTGCTGGTGGACGTGCCCGGCGCAACACCATCCCACCTCGTGATTGCGCTGGGCAAGGATGCCCACGCATATCTGATTAACCGGGACAACCTCGGCGGGATCAGCGCGCCGATAGCCACGTCTCAAGTTGCCGTGACCAGCATCATCCAAGCAGCGGCAACCTATCGAACCCAACAGGGCGCCTACGTCGTTTTCCGCGCTAGCACCGACACACTTACGACTTTCCGCATTACTGCAACTAATCCACCCACTATTGCCAGTGCATGGAGCGTGGATCGGACTGGGAACGGGTGTAGCTCGCCTTTTGCCACCTCTACGGATGGGACCAACAACATGATTGTCTGGGTGGTCGGCACGGAGGAGCATGGCACAAATGGCGACCAGCGACTACACGGTTATGATGGAGACACTGGTGGGGTTGTTTACGACGGCGGGGGCCCAAACGAATTGATGGCAGGCACGCACTCGTATAGCACCACTGGCCTTGCGGCTCGGGGACGCATCTATGTCGCCGGGGACAATAAAGTCTACGCGTTTGCCGCTCCTACGCCTACTCCAACACCAAGACCTACTCCGACACCGCGGCCTCGCCCAAATCCACCGCCTCGCCGAACGCCGCGACAGTAGTGCGTTTGACAGAAAACAGCGGGTAGTTAGGATTCGCGCCTGTGCGAGTGGGTAAATTAACGTAGGTTTGCATATGTTGGCACTGATTTATCTGGGCTTAGCGATTTACCTTGGCGATCTTCTCTGCCGGCGATTCTATAGGTTTGCATCGGTTGCCCACCGACTGGGTGCAGCCGTAATCACGGGGATGCTAGTCAGCTCGTGGTTTACTTACCTGGCTGGGTTGCTTTTCACCCGCACGCGGCAGCCACTCTTATGGGGTAATCTGTTGTTTTTTGTAGCAGTAATCGGCGTTCTGTGTTGGTCCATTTGGAAACACAAGATTAGAAAACCGCTCACAAGGCTGATTCCGCGCGACGGAGACTATACCTCCCACGGCCAAAAGGTTCAAGCATAGCTGACTGGATGCTAATTGCCGGATACGTGGTCCTCGTCTCCTGGATGATGTTCGCCTCCTTTAGCGTCAAGGGCGGCAAGCTGCATATCTCTAATCCCGAGTACAGCGACTTCGGACCGAACACTGCAATCATGCAGAGCTTCGCGGTCGGTCACAATTTTCCCACAGAATATCCCCACTTCTCGGGCGACAAAATCCGGTACCACTTCCTATTCTACTTTCAGGCTGGAAACCTGGAATTCCTAGGGCTCGATCCAGCATGGAGCCTGAATCTGTTAAGTATCATCACACTGGTAGCAATGCTCATACTTGTGATGGCGCTCGGTCAAGTGTTGTTTGATTCCCGTGCAGTTGGGCGCGTTGGTTCTGTGCTGTTCTTCTTTTTCGGCTCGCTCTCATACATTCCATTCCTTCACAAGCAAGGTTCAGTGCACGCGGCCATACAGGCTATACTGCATCTGCGGGAATTTCTTCCAACCATATTTCCCTATCGTGGCGAGGCCTGGGGCACCTGGTCGCAGGTGACTTTTCTTAACCAGAGGCACTTCGCGAGTGGCATTGGGATATTGTTATTGGTCCTGATTTTTCTCGTGGTGCAATATCGCGGCTTCTATGCGAGACGAGTTGCAGCCGAGCTACCAACTACGCCAATAACGCCCGAGCCAAGCACGTCCTCTGAGACTGCCTCCGAAGCATTTTCCTATCATATGGCTGGGCCCGAGTGCCCTGCAGCGGCAAAAAGCGAGACGACACCAGCCATTCGGAAAACAGAAGCAAAGCAGCAGCACGTTCGTACCGCAGAAACTTTTCGCGCTACCCTGCCAGGCTTTATTTTCTCAGGTGCGGTCCTTGGTCTGTTGCCAATGTGGAACAGTGCGATCTTTATCGCTGCGTTCGCTGTATTGGCGTTTCTTTTTGTCTTGTGCCCCTTGCGGCTACAAATGCTGGCGCTGGCGATCACTGCTGGACTGATCGCGCTTCCGCAGATGCTCTATTTGAGCACCGGGAGTGGCAGGGCGCAGATGCCGAAGCTCCTTCACTGGGGCTATACGATTGACCATCCTACAGCGTTAAACGTCGCTACTTACCTTGGGTTCACCTTCGGTTTCAAATGGCTATTGATAGCGCTGGCGCTGGTCTTCGCGACTCGCCTGCAAAGACGTGTCTTTGTAGCCGTTTCCAGTCTCCTTGTGGTGGCTTTCTCTCTTCAGTTCACCATCGAGTCGCTGGCGAATCAGAAGTTTTTGCACATCTGGGTAATTATCGTAAATCTGTTCGTCGCTTTTGCTTTATGGCGCCTGTGGCATTTTAGACTTGGTCCGACTACCTTGCCGGGAAAGCTCACGGCGATTCTGCTGACTATTGGGATCATTCCAGGCGGTATAATTGATTTCTTTCCAATTCATAATACTGGGTGGAGCGAAGTCACTTATAAGAACGATCCGTTGATCGATTGGCTCAACAAAAACACGAAGCCGCGCGATATCTTTCTGACAGATCGCTTCGTCAATCATCCTATCTTGATGGCTGGACGGCGGGTCTTGTATGGCTGGCCTTACTACGGTTGGTCAGCTGGTTACGACGCGAGCAAGCACGACAGGCTTTACGCAGAGCTGTTCGAGAGCAAGGACCCGCGGAAGGTATTCCATCTTTTGAAAGAGAATGGCATCAGCTACGTGGCTTTCGACAATGCGGTTCGGCATGGTGAGTTCATTAAGCGACCGAATGAACAAATTTATGCCCGTTTCTTTCCGAAGGTGTTTCAGGACAAACAAAACAGGTACAATTCGCTGACGATTTATAAAGTGCCTGAAGAAGCGCCTCCCCAGCTCAGTTCCCTGCCTGAGCCTGCTGCTAATATGTTTGAAGGCGGCAGGGGAACTGGGAAAGGACAATTTGAAGTGCCGCGTGGAATTGCTGCCGACAGCAAGGGGAACATTTTCGTAGCCGATACAAACAATGGGCGAATCGAAAAATTCTCCCCGAATGGTGTCTTTATCACTAGCCTCGGAATTAAAGGTACCGGCTATGGACAACTAGGAGAACCAAATGGGATCGCCATCGACCGGGACGGCAACATCTACGTAGCAGACGCCTCCAATCATCGTGTGCAGAAACTGGCGCCGGACGGAACTCTTATTGACGAGTGGAAAGGTCCGGACCTTGGATTCTATGGTCCACGAAGAATTGCCATTGGTCCTGATGACTCAATTTATGTTGTCGATCAGGGACGCACCCGAATCGTCAAATTCAGTCCAGATGGGCGCGTCATTGCAACCTGGGGGACCAAAGGAAACGGCGACGGCCAGTTCGACGATCATACCTCTGTCGCGGTTGATCCCAAAACTAACAAGGTTTATGTAGCCGACCCATGTAACAAACGGATACAAGTATTTGATTCAAACGGAAAATTTCTAGGTAAATGGCCAGTGCCAGAATGGCGGCTACACGGTTTCGAAGACCTGGCAATCGACTCGAAGGCAGGCCGACTTTACGCTTCAAGCGCTAACATGGACAGCGTACTGGTTTTTGATCTGAACGGAAACAGAATGGGAAGCATCAGGCCCAAGCCCCCGGAAAAACTCGACGGCCCAACAGGCCTGGCTTTGGTTGACCGGAAGCTCTACGTAGTATGCATGTCAGGTAATAACGTGACCGAAATTGATCTGGGAACAAGATACTAGCTCGCAACTCATTACGATTCTCGTCTATTGATTCCATAGAAGGCACGGCCAATAGTATGGAGTTATCTCAGAAGGAGCACCGATTCTATATCACAAAGATCGTCCTGCTCGGTTTGTCGTTTGTTAGCCTGATCATTTGTGCCGTCGGCGGCACGGCGCACTATCTAAAATGGGGATGGGGAAATTACGCGCAACCGATCGGCTGGCTCCTCGCAATGCTGTTTCTGCTGCTCGCCCTTGCGCCACAACCGCAGCAGATCCCTGGGCGATTAAAGTCTTTGATAAATCCGCGGACCGTTCTTTTCTTGTTTTGGGTTGCCGTGTTCGTAGTTTCGCACCTATGGAATTTCAAGACGGCCCCGTGGAATGGAAACGGGCTTTTTGACGAGTCCGGCAATGACCTCGGGTATCTAAAAAGTAACGTTATCGGCCATCCATATCAGGCGGCCTGGTTTCATGGCGTTATTTCGCGAGAGACCCTGTTTCATTACTATGTGTGGGGTTTTCTTAAGCTATTCGGCTTTAATATCCTGTCGTATGAAGCAGCGCTCTTTGTTATTTGGCTGACGGCCTTTGTTTTCACGCTGTTACTAGTTGACCTGTTCTTTGGGTCCTACATTGTCACCTCAATCGCGGCGCTGAGTTTTAACTTCCTTCCCTTTGCATTCATTTACACTTTCGTTGGATACCGTTATCCGATGACGGTGGCTTTAGCTGTTGTGTCTCTCTACTTTCTGCACGCAGGGTTTAGGAACGGCTCGCCATTTTGCGTCTCGCTGGGCGGCATCGCTGCGGGCCTTTGCCTGGCCAGCTCCATACCCGGCAAGCAATATGTGCTGGCGCTTGTGATTGCTGCGCCGCTGTACGCTGTGTTTTATTGGACGAGCTTAAAGCGAACCGTCCCGTGGAGCTCGCTGGCCGTTATCGTTTATAGCTTTTTGGCGGCTGCCACGCCAATTCTCTGTTACATCATCTTCAATCGCGAACACTATACGTATTACGAAGGCGCGTACCTTCACCGTTTCTGGGACGCGGTGCGGGGAACCCCGGCCCCTAATAATATGCGATATTATGTGACTGGGCTCTGGAACTGTTTTTTTGCTGCCCATTTTTGGCCTCGGCTTTTGTTTCCGGATTTTTTGCCTATTCCCCTGCCTTACTACTTCTTCCTTGTGCCGGGCCTGGTTCTTACACTGTGGCAAAAGCGTTTCGAAATCGCATTGCTGGCGACGCTTCCAGTCGTAGGAGTATTTGTTACGGGGGGATCTGCCGTTGAGCAGCGGCTGTTGCTTGCAATCCCGTTCTGGATCATCCTAATGAGCTTCACGTTTGCCGCGTTGCTAAAGCTTCGGCCGTGGCCAGGCGTGCAAGGCGTTGTGCTCGCGCCTCTAGCAGCGCTCATACTGCTGGAGAGGCTTGGTCCCATCCGTTCGATACATCTACAGCAAGACCACAAGCCCGTTTTCGATTAACCACTATGCGCAACATCAAGTTGCTGTGTCCCGGTTCTTAAAACATGTCGTAGCCGGCCAACAACGCCCCGGTCCTCCTCACCTGGAACGCGACGAGTTTAATCGGATTAAAGGCATCCCCGATCCTCCTTACGACACATTCATCTGCCAGAATGATGCTTATTCAATCATTCACCTGTTTTTGCATGATTACGATGATGACAAAATCCTCTCCTTTTGCGCGGAATTGCCCTTCTCCTTTGTCATGACCGAGCAGGATGTATGGAAAGCGAATAAAAACGCCATTCTCACTTATGCGCTTACCAATAAGGATCTGAAGTTGATCTGGGAAAGGGATCCAAAGACAGAAAGGATAATCAGAATGTTCCGATCGCTCCGCGATCTCGGAACGGAGGACTCCATTTCGTTTGCCTTTGGCGGAAGACTAAGGACGTTCTACGTGCTGAACATCCCTACCGAGAACATTCCACAGTTTCAACAACGCGTGAGCGCATTCCCTGCGACTCCTGGGTTCACCTCCCTGCCGGAAAGTGCGACTAACACGTTTCAAGGCGGAAAGGGAATTGGCAGGGGGCAATTTGATTCGCCCACTGGAATTGCTGTTGATCGAAGTGGAAATGTTCTGGTCGCCGACACCGGTAACGGCCGCATCGAAAAATTCTCTCCGACCGGCGCGTTTCTAAGCATCATAGGAACCAAAGGGGAGTGGCCAAGGACAATTTGCCCAGCCTAATGGGATCGCCATCGATCGCGTCGGGGACATCTACGTTGCAGACGCGGGCAACCATCGTGTGTTGAAACTGAAACCCGACGGAACATTTATCGCCGAATGGAAAGGCCCCGAGCTCGGATTTTATGGTCCACGGCGTATAGCTGTTGGCCCGGATGATTCAATTTATGTCGTCGATCAGGGCCACAATCGGATCGCTAAATTTAGTCCCGGTGGAGAGGTGCTGGCGAGTTGGGGCAGCAAAGGCAGTGGCGACGGGCAGTTTGACGACCCGACTTCGGTCGCAGTGGATCCCATCACCAATAAAGTCTATGTCGCCGATCCGCGTAACAAACGAATACAGCTATTTGACTCAACTGGAAGATTCCTAACTAAATGGTCAATTCCCGAATGGGGCCAGCCAGTTGGCTTTGAAGACCTGGCCATAGATTCGAAAGTGCGTCGATTGTACGCCTCGAGCGCCAAAATGGACGCGCTGCTCATGTTTGATTTGAATGGAACCAAGATTGGCAGGTTGACGCCAAAACCTCCAGATCGACTCGATGGGCCATCG
Source organism: uncultured Verrucomicrobiae bacterium (assembly GCA_963719605.1). GTDB lineage: Bacteria > Verrucomicrobiota > Verrucomicrobiia > Chthoniobacterales > UBA10450 > Udaeobacter. Next base: position 85,583 of record CAVRCO010000003.1, on the reverse strand, counting down.
GCCCTGGCTTTGGTGAACCGGAAGCTCTACGTGCTGAACATGGCTGGGAACCGAGCGAGCGTGATCGATCTGCAACAAACAGCGAAATCCCGTATCCCATCCTCTGGCAGAGACTTCTGAGTTTAATACGCAGTACTACCGCAGGTTTCGCCGAGTGATGACTAAACGATTTCCGTACAATTATTCTATCGGCTCGAACCGGGACGGATCGTTGTGTTCCGCGTTCTGTATGTTCGGAGAAACCACCCGCCGGTGCTCTCGCAAGAATCTTGAATCCTCGCTACGTTCGATAGATTCCTTTATCAAGTATCGCGGCCGGCCTTTTACCTCTTCATAAATTCGAGCGAGGTATTCGCCAATAATACCGAGGCTAATCATAAGTAAGCTTCCGATGATCAGCTCCAGGAGAATCACGGTAGCAAAGCCGCTGACCGCCTGGCCTGTTAGTTTCAGGTATAAAGTTTCCAGCCCCAGAATAACTGATAAGCCTAGGAAAATCACGCCAGCAAATGTTACCAAGTGTAACGGGAAAGATGAGAAGGCGGTTATACCGACGAGTGCCAGTTTCAGGCGCTTGAATACAGACCAAGTCGATTGACCCAACGAACGTGGCACTACCTCGAAAGGAATCTGCACGGTAGTGAATCCCATCCAGACAGTCATTCCCCGGAAAAAAACGTTGCGCTCATGCATTTTCAACCAGGCGTCGACGGCCTTGCGATTCATCAGTTTGAAATCCGATGCCCCTTTAAAGTGGAATCCAGACAGCTTGTTCAGGATGAAATAGAAAAGCAACGCACCTAGTTTACTGGATAAAGATTCGCGGCCTCTCCTGCGTTTGACGGCTTCCACAATGTCAGCTCCAGAACTTTGCCACATTCGCACCATCTCCGGAATAAGGGATGGAGGGTGTTGTCCGTCGGCGTCCATTACGATTACCGCGTCGCCACGGGTGTGCTCCAATCCTGCGCACAACGCCGACTCCTTACCGAAGTTCCGGCTCAAACGCAGCGCTCTTATTGCATGAGAGGTTTTCGCTTCAGCGGTTATAACACGCCAGCTGTCGTCAGGCGAACCGTCGTCAACAAGCACGAGTTCGTATGGGAGGTTGCATTGGCTAAGAGAGCCGCGCACATCTGTCAAGAATGTAGATAACTGCGGGCCTTCGCGAAACACGGGGATGACAACCGAAAGGAAGGATTGGCTTGTCTGCGTGTTAGCCGTTTCTGACTCTTCCATAAGCAGCAACGGTAGTGGCAGGCACCCATACATTGAAGTGCTCAAGCCAGGGCGGAAGATTGAAACCGAACTTGGCCGCGATCAAGCTCGATGGAAATGCATGCGGATAGGGTAACCTGCGAACGTCGCTCAGATCGGCCCGAAGCATCAAGGAACTTAACGTTTGGTAATCGAAGTAGACCACATGCTCGGGAATTTTAAAAGACGGCCAACGTTGGCCCATAACCTTTCTCAATACACCTCCGATGTCCGGAGTAGCGAGAATAATATGGCCACCTGGTTTTGTGTGGCTGGTTAATTGCTTAACGAATGATAATGGCTCGTAAATGTGCTCGATCAGCTGCGTCCCAATTACACAGTCAAATTTTGCTTCAAGTGGAACTTGCTCAATGCCTCCGACAAATACCTCGGCGCCCGTCGCGCGCGCTATTTTAGCACCCTGAGGCGAGAAATCGGTCCCAACGCGACTTTCAAAGAACGAACGCGCCTCATCGAGCAGGTAACCATAGCCGCAGCCGATCTCCAAAAGATCGCCACCAGTCAATCCCTGTTTGGCCAGGTTATGCAGCAGGCGTTTGAACGTTGCTCGCAACGCGAATTCCTGGGCAGTGTAGCTGGTATCCGCGTACCCGCACGTGCCGCCTTCATAGTACGATGATTCGCGATAGACTTCCTGCATCGCGCTCTCGATGAGGCGCGGATAAAGATAATGGAGTCCGCATTCGATGCAGCGCGCCACCGTGTAAGGTTCACGCAAACGAAACGGAAACTCGCGTCGATCGCTCTCGCATAACGGACACGCCGGATATTCCAGCGTTGCGGATATCTCTGCGGCTGATTCTTTCAAAGTCATCTGCCCTTTAAGCTATTCACACCCGAGCCGTGCGGCGAGTCCGCATTTAGGAGACGACCGCCGTGCCGATGGACCGCTTCGCCGATATGTACCAAAAAGGTGGCGATCATGCCACTCCGTCTTGCTTCCCCCGGGCCACGGATTCAGACTTGCGCGCCTCATCGGAAACGCCTATTAGCTTTACCCTCATGGTTCATCATGTCGTTCTCTATAAGCTCAAACCCGAGGTCACCCCTGCTCGCGTGGAGGCGATGATGATGAATACGCGCATGCAGCTTCTGAAAATTCCCGAGGTCTTGAACATTAAATGTGGAAAGCGGATCGACCCCGAATTGCCGTGGCCGTTCTTCATTGCCATCGATTTTGAGTCGATGGACAAGTACGCAATCTTTCGCGAAGACCCCATTTTCGTGAAATTCATGGAGGAAGTGATCAAGCCGAACACGGAAGATTCGCTGGACCTGGACTTCGAGATGGATCCGGGCAAGGACGTTCGCTTTTCGTAGGGGTCGAACGATCGCGTGCGGCGCGCCTGGCGGTCGGGGCTCACCATTGCTATTTTCGCGCGGAGCGCGTAATCATCCGATTTCGATGCGTCTCGGCTATCTTTACTCCCGGTATCCAGTGCTTTCGCAGACGTTTTGCGACGCGGAGATGCTGGCGCTGGAACGGCTCGGTTTCGAACTTGAGATCGGCTCGGTGTACCCCCCGCTCACAAGTCTGCGGCACGAGCATATCGCCAGTTTGCGCGCGGCCACTCATTACGCGCCGCCGCAAGAAATCTTAAAGATTTCAGAAAAGAATGCGAAAATGGACGGCAAATGGCCGCGCAGCCTGGTTGACCGGCACGAGCGAAAATATGGCTCCAGCGCCAAGGCAGAGCAGCGCGCGCGCAATGCCCTTTACTTTGCCGACCATTTCAAGCGCCGCGGCGTCGATCATGTTCATGTTCACTTCGCGAATCGAGCGGCGCACACCGCGATGTTCCTGAAAGAGATTTCAGGGATTCCATTCAGCGTGACTGCGCATGGGCAGGATTTCATGAAGGACCTTGGTAATGACGATCTGTTGCGAGAAATCTGCGACGCCGCGGAGTTCGTTGCGGCCGAAACGGATTACAGCCGCGACCTGCTCCGCCAACGCTGTCCTGATTCCGCTGCCAAAATTCACCGTGTTTATAACGGGATGGACTTGATCCGTTTTCCCACGCCGAAGGAAGAAGCGGCGCGCCCGGCGAGTCCGAGCCGGACTGGCATAGCGCCCTACCCGGTGCGCATCATCAGCATCGGCCGACTGGTTGCGTTCAAGGGGTTCGAGTACCTGATAGACGCGTGCGCCGATCTCGCGCGCCGGGGTCTTGAGTTCGCCTGCGAAATCATTGGCGACGGCCCGCTACGCGGTGAGCTCGAAGGAAGAATTAGAAAGCTGAACCTGTCGGATCGGGTTCATCTGCTCGGCTCGCTTTCGCAGGGAGCAGTTCTGGAGAAACTCAGGGCTGCCGATATTTTCGCGCTCTCTTCGGTGACAGACAAACAAGGGGCCAGCGATGTTTTTCCAACCGTGATCATCGAGGCGATGGCCGCTGCGCGTCCGGTCGTGTCCACCCGATTGGCTGGAATTCCTGAGTCAGTCGTGGACGGGGAAACAGGCTTGCTCGTTTCGCCCGAGAATGCAATGGCGTTGGCCGAAGCACTGAGACGACTCATAGAAGACGCCAAATTGCGATTCCACTATGGTCGCGCCGGACGCGCGCGAATCGAGCAACATTTCCGAATCGAGCACACGGTGCGGCCGCTTATCGAGCTTCTTCAGAGAACACCCGGTGCATGCCAGGGAAAAGCGGCCCACAGGGCAGCGACTAAAGGAGAAACGGTCGCGGGAAGCAAAGCGATTGCATATCTAATCGAACGCTGGCCGGACGGACATTTGCCGCTCCTTGAACTCGAGCTTGAAGAAATGAAGCGACGTCATGTGCCGATTGTTCCGATCGTATGCGAATTGGATTCTCGTGCGCGGTACACGCGAGCGATGGAAAAAATAGCGCAGTCGCTCGAATTTCTGCCAGACCCGATGGTCATCGAGGCCGAATGGCGTGCAAACCACGCACTCGCGCAAACACTGGAAGAAGATCGCGCGCACCAGAGCGTCAGGGCGCCAAGTGCCATCTTCTTGCGGCAGGCGCGTTTTGCTCTCGTGTTGACCAGGATGCTTCGAGAAAAAAAGGTGTCGCATGTCCACGCGACGAGCTCCAGTGCCCTCGTCTGCGCGCTGATCTTAAAGAAACTTCTCAATGTTACCGTCAGCGCCACGATTGAGGCGCGACCGGCCTCACCGCGAGAGTGGATCCAGAACGCGCTATCAGAGTGTGTAGGCGGTCGTTTAAGAGATCGAAAATTAGTCCCGCGGCAGTTCGTTTGTTGTTGATAAGACAACATTCCGTTCGGCTCCACAGCAAGCGCTTGGACTCGTCAGCCAAAAAAGCGGGATCGATTTGACTGCTGGGACGCGTTTCTGGCAGGAATGGGCGAAATCACTTATGCGTTGGAGCGGCAGCGATCGAGAATCGAAAATCGAAAATCGAAAATGAAGAAAGCCATCCTTCTCGCTGGCGGCGCCGGGACACGTCTTTTCCCGCTGACGAAGATCGTCTGCAAGCAACTTCTCCCGATCTACGACAAGCCAATGATCTGCTATCCGCTGGCTACACTCATGCTTGGCGGTTTGCGCGAGGTGCTCATTATTTCCACCCCGAAGGATTTGCCGATGCTGCGCGATTACTTGAACGACGGTGCGCACCTTGGAATTCGGATTGAATACGCCGAGCAACCGAAACCAGAGGGAATCGCACAAGCTCTCCTGATCGCGGCAAAATTCATCGAGGGCTGCGGCGCCTCACTCATCCTGGGCGACAACATTTTCTATGGAAAACTCGACTTTTACCGACACGCGCTGGCTATTGAGCGTGGCGCCTGCATTTTCGGGTATCAAGTCCATGACCCAGAACGGTACGGCGTAGTCGAATTCGATGCTGATGGAAAGGCAATCAGCCTCGAGGAAAAACCGAAGCGACCGAAGAGTCACTTTGCAGTGCCGGGACTTTATGTCTACGACGAGCGCGTCGTCGAGCTGTGTCGGACACTGCGTCCATCTGCGCGGGGCGAATTGGAGATCACCGATCTAAATTTGCTTTACCTCAAGGAGAACCAGTTACATGTGAAGTTGCTCAGCCGCGGCATGGCCTGGCTCGATACCGGCACAACGACAACATTACTTGAAGCAAGTAACTACATCGCCACGATCGAACACCGGCAGGGATTAAAAATTGCGTGTCTGGAAGAAGTGGCGCTTCGGGCCGGTTTTATTACGCAGTCTCAACTCGCCGCCACCATCGATCGACTGCCAAAAGGCGAATATCGAGACTATCTGCGAATGGTCTGCGACGAAGGCCCAAGCGCAGGACCAGATCCGGTGGGGTAATACCAGAATTCGAATCTCGAATTTCGGAAAGAAGAAGAATTTAGAACGATAGAAATGAGCCAAATAGTTGTAGCCACGGCGCTGTGTCGCCGTGCCCGGTAGCAACACAGACGAGCGCGTCGACACAGCGAGGCGGCTACAATCACTTGGGCTGTTCGCGCAGCAGATGATTTGTGTCTGCGAGCACCTTCGTTACGGCATCCGCTTCAGTGGCATCGTAGTAACCGCGGATTTGACTGTGCCGATCCACCAGCACCATCCGAGTGCTGTGCACGGGAATGCCCCGTTCATCGCTGCCATCTGAAACGGCAAGTTTGAAACCATCATGCGAGAGTTTATAAATCGCGCTCTTCGGTCCCGTGAGGAAATCCCAACGCGCGGGGTCAGCCTGCAATTTCTCCGCATAACCGCGCAGAACTTGCGGCGTATCTTTCTCAGGATCGACGCTAAACGAAACCAAATGCACATCAGATTTTTCCAAAGGTTTCTGCAGTTCGCTCATCCGGCTACTGATCATTGGACAAGGGCCCGGGCACGTGGTGTAGACGAAATCGGCGATCCAGATCTTGCCAGCCAACTGCGCGGAACCAAAGGACTGCCCATTCTGATTCACCAGCTGAAAAGCTGGGACTGTGCCGTAGGACGAAACAGTTCGTTGCCGAAGGGCTGCCACTTCGATGTGACGCAGCCAAAGTAACAGTAGCAAAGTTACGATCGGAATCAGAACCAGAATTAGCTTCCAGGCAATGCCGCTGCGTACCGGCGCTTGATTCATTGTGGCAGAAGTTGTGTTCATGATTTCGTCAGCACGAGTGCACCCAACAACAGCGGCAAGTAAACGATCGACGTAATAAACAACAAACGCGCAGCTTCTCTGGTGCGGACTCTCAAAAACCGCATGGCAACGGCAATAAACAAACCGCCAAGCACTAATTCAACTGCGAGATACGCGTACGTGACGATTCCAACAAATGCAGGCAGGCCTCCCAAAATCAGGAGTAGAATACAGAATAACACGCTTTGACTGGCGCTGCGCTCGCCGCTGAGGTCATCACTCGAAAGCATGCGGAAACCCGCTCGCGAATAATCCTCGCGGTACATCCAGGCAATGGCGAAGAAATGCGGCAACTGCCATAGCAAAAGAATTGCGAAAAGGCTACATGCGCCTGCGTCGATTGCGCCCCGAGCCGCTGCCCAGCCAATTACTGGCGGGATGGCGCCTGGGATGGCACCCACAGCCGTGTTCGCCGTACTGGCACGCTTGAGTGGCGTATAAGCGAAGATGTAAATCGTGATCGTGATCGCGGCGAGGATCGCGCTCAGTGCGTTGCAAGCCAGCGCAAGATAGCCAACTCCAAAGATCGAGAGGAAAAGGCCAAGCGCGAGCGCATCCGCTGGTCGCATTCGGCCCGCCGGCACCGGGCGCATTCGCGTCCGATGCATCAGCGCGTCCGCTTTGCGTTCCCACCACTGATTGAGCGCGGCGGCCCCGGCAGCTGCGGCCGCGGTTCCAAACACGACCCGAAACAATGCAGCATAATCGACCGACGCCGCCGATCCGAGATAAAAACCGACCGCGGTAGTCAGCAAAACAAGCGAAGTCAACCGCGCTTTGACTAGCTCGAAGAGATCACCAATTAACCTCGTCCGCGCGAATGCATGTTTTGCATTTTCGGCATCGAGCGCGGCGGTTTTCATACGGCGAGCGGTTCGCTGCTATACGGCGCGCCCGGGTCCGAGCCGGACTGAAATTGTCGCGTCCTATCAATGCTTATCTTCGAAATGCGCCAGCAAATGGCCGAGATACTCACGCCAAAAGATAGCATGATCGCTCCCACCGCGACATGCGCAGTCGCGATGTCAGCGGCTTTGTTGCTCCAAATTGTCCAGGCGCCCAGCGTCAGTTGAACGAAAAGAAATGTGACCCAACACATCGACAATCTCTTCAGGGCGCGGACCTCACGCGCGTCTTTCCAAGCGCGCGAACAAAATGCAATTACACCGATTCCAATCAGTAGCGCGACAAAACGATGTGTCATTTGCAGCCAGATTTGGAAAGCGTCTACGTCCGACAAACCGCGCGCATCGCGCCAGGCGTTGATCTTTGCCAGCGCGGTCGCGCTTGTATCTGGAATCCACGCGCCGTTTGCCGTGGGAAAATCGAGAATCGATAGATCGCGATGCTGATGACGCATTGTCGCTCCCAGCGCAAGCTGCACATAAATCGCGAGCGTGATTGTGATGGCAAGTCTTAGAATCGGCGCGAATTTTTTGGGATTAATATGAATTTCCTCGAGAGACCGCCAAAAGCTTGTCGTTACAAGGGCGATCACCACCAGCAGCGCGAGAAAGGCTTGCGCGACGCACGCGTGAAAGATGCCAATTTCGTCTTTGAGCATGGTGACACGAAGGCCACCGAGAATTCCCTGCAAGATTACGCCGGCGAGCGCAATCAGGCCGAGATTTCGCACCCATCGCCGGCTTTCGCTGCTCCAAAGCCAAGCCGCCAGAATGATCGTGAGAAATCCAACGGCTGAGGCAATCAGGCGATGGGTATGCTCAAACAAAATTCCGCCGACCCACTTTGAGACGGGAAACAGAAACATGTTGTAGCCGAACGTGGTTGGCCAATCCGGTACGGCGAGACCGACGTTTTTACTCGTGACCATTCCGCCACTGCAAATGAGGAATAGTGCGGCTACGCAGGTGAACCATGCAAAGCGGTTCAGCCCATTTCTCGATCTTGCAGAATTCGCCGAATTCATCTCCGAAAAGGATAACCGCAGATTGCGCGGGTTTCGCAGATGTATTTTCTGTAGCCGTCGGCCTGTGGGCGACGCAGCACTACCTCTGTTTTTCACGTCAGCGCGACGCTTCGCACAGCGAAGCGGCTACGGCTGAGGAGTCGGAGACGCTGCAGACTGAGGCGGTTTGTTTTCTGTTTTTGGCGCCCCAGGTGACGGGCCGCTTTGCGCACTGCCGGCCAGCTCAGCGCGTTCCTTTAGCCAGGCTTCATAATCTTGCGGCGTATCTACTACGAGCGTGCCTTTCATTCCATAATGACCCAGACCGCACAGTTGGGCGCAGATCACTTCGTAGGTCCCGGTCTTGATCGGCGTAAACCAGACGGGAATGAGTGAACCGGGGATTGCGTCCCCGCCGATCCGCATGCTTGGCAAAAAGAAATCGTGGATCACATCCTTTGAGGAAAGCTCGGCGATGACCGGCCGATTCACCGGCACGTGAAGTTCGCCAGTCGTCACAATGTCGTCCTTGCCGGCGGGATCGTTCGGATCGAGGCCGAGCGGATTTGAGTTGCTCTCAAAGCTGATATCGCGCCGGCCAAATTGCCCATCCGGTCCGGGAAGGTGGTAGTTGAAACTGAATTGCTGCGCGACCACATGGACTAGCAGCGCTTCTTTGCCAGGCGGAAACTGATTCACGCGCTTCGCCCAAAGGGGAATCGCGAAGCCGAGGAGAAGCACCGCCTCGATCAAGACGACGGAAAACTCCAGATGCGTCGAGATTCCACTCCTCACGCCCAAATGATCCGCACCGGGATGCCGGCGTTTCCGAAACCGAATTAACGTAAGAATAAAAAACGCCGACCACCCAACAAAAAGCGCGCCCATGAACCAGTGGCAGAACTCCAGGATATGATCGATTTGATATCCATGCGAGGAGGCGTTCGGCGGCTGTCCCAAGAATTCATTGATCAGCGCAAGGCTACTCATATTTGCTCAAATCTTCCTCGGTGATTTCCTGATGCGGCTCGGCAGGCATGCGCCCGTGTCGCCAAAGGTGGAAACTGAATGCTCCGATCCCACCCAGGACCGACATCACGGCGCCGAACAGAAACCAGATCGCGACCGCCATGTGCTCGGTCGATTTTCCGTCCTTCGCGCCGTAGCAAAACGGACACGCCAACGCCTGGCCAACGGGCGAGAAGACGAACAAAAGCAAAGCCGACAGAATTTTCGTTTTCATGTGATGATCCGCAGCCGTTTCATTTTGCGGTAGAACCAGACGCCATAAACCATCAACGCTACAGCGGCCACAAACGATGCGATTGCCCCTGCCAGATAAATCGGCGCGCCTTCTACGAGATCGACCCAGACGCACCACAGTCCGACTCCCAGCGCGAGAAGCGTCGAGAAAATAATGAAAACAATATGGAAACCTTTAAGCGACATTTAATGAAAGATCGGGTAGTCGTACCACGCTAAGAAAATAAGCCAGAAAAGTCCCAGCACAAAGAAACCGGTGAAAATGAGGATGCGGTAGATCAGGCGTTTTTCGGCGGCAAGGTGCATGAAAATTGCCGCCACCAACCCAGCCTTCAGCGTCGCTACCAGCATGGCCACGGCGACGTTCGCCTTGCGCGCACCAAAATCGACATAAGATAGCGCCACTGTGATTCCGGTAAATACGAGCAGCGTGACACCGACCATAACATAGCGCATCACATGTTGATGCACGCCGTGCGCGTATTCCTCGTATTCTTTTGGGTCCTGCGTGACGTCGGGCGGGTTGTTCATAGCTCAGAGCAGGTAAAACAGTGGAAATACAAAAATCCAGACCAGATCGACAAAGTGCCAGAACAGGCCGCTCACCTCGACGCGATTAGCCAGATGTTCCGGATTGCGCTGATAAAGCTTTTTGCTGACTGGCAGCCACATGTAAGTAAACACGAGGACGCCGCCCAACACGTGCAGGCCGTGCAGACCGGTGATGGTGAAATAACTGGCGAAATATGCACTGTGCGTCGGCAAAAACATCGTCGCGCGCTGGACGTCTGCCTTCTCGATTGTGGCGATTTTGTCAGTGACGGGGAGCGGTAAAAAGTGCGGCCGATCCATTGAAGGATTGTCTGGATCGGCGTTCACGGGATCGAGCGCGACTTCGTATTCCTTCGCATTCTGGCTGTGCAAGTGACCAGTGATCTCGATTCGCGGTTCGAATCCCTTTTCAATGCGTCGCTCGTTCCCCAAATACTGCTCGTACTTCGCGAGCGCTTCGGGCTTAATGTAGGCGCCGAAGTGCTCGAACTTCTGCGGCCATTCGTAGCCGAGTTTGACGACAAGAAAGATCACACCGCAAGAAATCGTGGCCAGCATGTACCACCAATAAGCCCGATATCTTCTCATCTTTAGCGCCGCCCACGCGAGCACGACCGTGACGGACGACAAGATCAAGATCGCGGTATTCATCGTGCCTACCGGAACGTTGAGCAGTCCGTGTGGCCACGTCCCGGGGGCTGCATCGATGCGCAAAAAAATGTAGGCAGAGAAAAGCGCGCCAAAAAGCATCACTTCCGACGCAAGAAAAAGCCAGATGCCGATCTTGGCGTTCCAAAGACCAGTGTCGGGACGAGTGGAGACTGTATACGGAATTTCCATCGCGCTGCGTCTAAGCCAGAACTGGCTCGGCAGGCGGCTTTCGGCGAGTGCGTTCCGCCGGTTCCACCGGTTCGTTTTGCATCGTGAAATCGCGGTCACGCCCAGGAAGACTATATTCGTAGGGACCGCGATAAGCCACGGGGGTATGAACAAAATTTCCGTGCGGTGGTGGTGAAGGCGCAGTCCACTCCAGAGTAGTCGCTTCCCACGGATTGTCGTTCACCTTTTCACCGTGTTTGATGCTCCAGAAGAAATTAATGATGAAGGGAATTTGGGCGAGCCCCATTATCCAGGCTGCCCATGAGATTGGCTGGTTCCATTGAAACCCGGTCAAGCCCCAAATGGTGTGCTCATTCGCAACGCCCCATCCCTGGCCACCGTCGTACCAGCGACGATGCATTCCGGCCATTCCCTGCAAAAACATCGGCAGAAAGATCATGTTCATGCAGATGAGCGTCGGCCAGAAATGCACTTTACCCCAGAACTCGCTCATCTTTCGGCCAGTCGCTTTCGGAAACCAGTAATAGACTCCGGCGAACAGTCCGAAGATCGTGCCTGGCGCGACGATGTAGTGGAAATGCGCGATGACGTAATAGGTATCGTGCAAATAAAGATCGGCCGAATTAAATGCCAGCGGAATACCGGTAAGACCGCCAATGCCAAACATCGGCAGAAACGCGATGGTGAAAAGCATCGGCACATTGAAGCGAATGGAGCCGCCCCAAAGCGAAATGAAAAACGCGCTCAAAATGATCACTGATGGAATGGAAATCAGTAACGTGGTCGTTTGGAAAAATGCGCTGACCGCCGAACCCATGCCGGTGAGCCACATGTGATGCGCCCAGACGACGAAGGACAAAAACCCGATCACCAACACGGAAAAAACCACCGATTTATATCCCCACAGCGGCTTGCGTGAATTGTTTGCCAGAATTTCGGCCACGATCCCGAATGCCGGCAAGATCAGCACGTAAACCTCGGGATGCCCGAGGAACCAGAACAAGTGTTGCCACAAAAGCGGGCTGCCACCGCCGCTAATGGACACCGGCGCGCCATTCACAACCAGACCGCTCGGCAGGAAAAAGCTTGTGTCCGCGAGGCGATCCATCAACTGCATGATGATCGCCGCTTCCAATGGCGGGAACGCCAGCAGCAACAGAAACGCGGTGACAAATTGAGCCCACACGAAAAATGGCAGTCGCATCCAGGTGAGTCCTTTGGCGCGCAGTTGAATGATTGTGGTAATGAAATTGACGGCGCCGAGCAACGACGACGTGATCAGAAAAATAAATCCGATCAACCAAAGCGTCTGTCCGTTGAACACCGGATTATGTCCCGGGCCCCTGTCAGCAAATGCCGCCAGCGGCGTATAGGAAGTCCAACCACTCTTGGCTGCGCCGCCCGGCACGAAGAAACTGATCAGCATGATCACTCCGCCAACTGCAAACGCCCAAAAACTTGCAGCGTTTACTTTCGGGAAGGTCATGTCAGGCGCGCCGATTTGCAGGGGAACAACGAAATTTCCGAAACGCCGCGAACGCCAACGGCACGACGCCGAGAAAAATCATGATCGTGCCGTGCATCGCGCCGAGCGAGTTGTAAAAGTCTGGCGTCATTTTCCCGTCGGGCATTGAGCCGGCCCCGAAAATATGCGGGAGAAATTTGCCAATCACCGGCAGCGCCTGGCCGGGATACGCCAATTGCCAGCGCATCAACATCATCAGGCAAAAACCCAAGAACAGGAACGAGAGACCGCAAAGACCGTACTGAATCCCGATCACTTTGTGGTCTGTGGAGAAGATATATTTGCGCCACCAACCAAGCTCGTGATGCTCGTGTTCGGCAGCGTGCGAATGTGGATCGTGATGCGTTTCGACAGAAGCAGAAGAATCCATTTCAGGAAAAAGTTACCATTTCAATATCTAGAGGGAAGCGCGGTTTGCAAAGTCGAAAAACATTTTCGTGGACCAAAAAACAGCGTGCCCGGCGGTTCTGCTCGCGAACACTTTCGGGGTCGCTCCTGCCCACTGCGCTGCATCCCCTTCTGCCTGTCCAGCTCGCGTTGGATCATCCACTCCCGCTGTGATCCGAACCGGTGTTCCACCATTTCGACAAGCTCGCTTTCGGAATTTCCGGAATCGCGGTCTTGTCGTAGTGCGAGGTGTCATTGAAAAGGGTCAAGCGCGCGCGGGTCGGGTCTCGAAAATCGACAATATTCAGCGCGGCCGGTTTTTGGTCGAGATTATCGCGGTACCGTCGCGGATCGAATCCGAGCAATGAGCTCAGTAAAAGTCGGATCGTAGCTTTGTGAGACACAACCAGAATGTTTTCGCCAGGATGCTTGCGCACTAAATCGATCAATGCTGGCAAAGCGCGCGCCGTTACGGCCAGCCCGCTCTCCCCACCCGCCGGGGCAAATGTGTACGGATCCTTTTCCCATTCGGCCATTTCATTCGGAAATTTTTTCTCCACGTCGCGCCGCTTCATCCCTTCCCAGTGACCGTGTGAAATTTCCCGGAAACCATCGCATGTCTGCACTTCGAGATCGTGCGGCGCAGCGAGAATCCGCGCGGTCTCAACCGTTCGACCAAGTGGTGACGCGTAAACAGCGCTGATTTTTTCCTGACTTAACCTCTCGGCAAGGCGCCGCGCTTGTTCGCGGCCCTCTTCGGACAATTCGACATCGGTCACACCCGCGAAGCGATCCTCGGCGCTCATCACGGTGGCGCCGTGTCGCACCATGAAGACGCGCGTCGGTGTGGTCGTCATAGGACCGACTTGTCATGGCGCAAATTTAGTCAAAAGGCAATCGTCATTCCGAGCGAAGCCGAGGAACCCCGCAGTGCAACCCACAGGTGACTTCACGGGATGTCTGGACTCCGCTCGACATGACGAAGCAATCTTTGGCGCTACATATTGCTATGTGGACGAAGAATCCCGGCCGCGCTCCATCATTCACCTCGACATGGACTGTTTCTATGCCGCGATTGAGGTTCGGGATCGACCTTCATTGCGCGGCAAGCCTGTAGCCGTGGGTGGTGCGCGCGATCGGCGCGGAGTGTTGACAACCTGCAACTATGAGGCGCGCAAATTTGGAGTGCGCTCAGCCATGCCGACGTTCATGGCCCTGCAACGTTGCCCGGACTTGATCGTGCTGCCGACGCGGTTCGATGTTTATCGGCGCGAAGCTGGGATCATTCGCGGGATCCTGTATCGGTTCACGTCCTTGATCGAACCTTTGTCGCTCGACGAAGCTTATCTCGATGTTAGCGCCCATCCCGGCGCACCGGGGCCGCTCGCACAGGTCATCCGCGGGACAATCTTCCGGGAAACGAAACTCACTTCATCAGCAGGAATTGGTCCCAACAAATTGATCGCGAAGATCGCCAGCGAAATGAACAAACCGAACGGTCAATTTGAAGTGAAACCAGAAGAAGTAGCTCGGTTCATGCAAGATTTGCCGGTTCGCAAAATCTGGGGAATCGGCGAGAAGACCGAGCGCAAACTGGAAGAACTCGGCGTAAAAACATGCGGCGAGTTTCAGCGCTTCGCGCGTCCGGAGCTTGTCGATCTTTTCGGCAAATTCGGTCTTGATCTTTACGATCTCTGTCGCGGCATCGATGATCGGCCAGTCGAACCGGATCGTCCGCGCAAGTCGCTAAGCACTGAGGAAACTTTCGCTGTTGATCTGACGACGCTCGAGCAGTGTGAAGAAAAGCTGGAGGAACTCTTCCGGGATTTGATGGCTGATCTGGCGCAAAAGGAATCAACCCGCGATATCACAAAAATATTCGTGAAATTGAAATTCAGCGATTTCACTCGAACCACTGCCGAGCGCGCTGGCCTTCCTCCTGCATTACCAGATTTTCGTTCTCTTCTGGACGAAGCGTTTGCTCGCACCGGGAAGCCGGTCCGACTGATCGGCCTCGGCGTTCGCTTTGCCGAAGCAGCGGCAGAGAATGCGCAGATGGATTTGCTGTAGCGGCGGCTGGGTCACTCCCAAGGGCATCTCTGTTTGCTCGCGGCGATACAGTGTTCTGCAGTTTCTAAATCGTTTCGCGCGTGTGATATTCCACCGGTCGAGATGACTTCCGCGCAGGAAAGGAAAATCAGGCAAACCGGTTGTGATGTTCGCTTTGATAATCTTACGCGACAGCTACATGCGACTGATGCTTCGATTTACCAGATCGAACCGCTCGGCGTCGCATTTCCGAAAGGAGCAGAGCAAGCAGGCGCAGTGATTCGCGCAGCGGCGGACGCCGGTGTTTCAGTCACTCCGCGTGGGGCCGGCACGAGTCTGGTGGGGAACGCAATCGGCGAAGGGTTGATTGTCGAGTTCTCACGGTACAACCGCCAGATCACTGACCTTGACCTCGAAAAACGCAGCGTGCACGTCGGGGCAGGCGTCGTTCTCGATCAGCTTAACGATTTTCTTAGGCCCCACGGATTTTGCTTTGGCCCGGACGTGGCGACCAGCTCACGAGCGACGCTTGGGGGAATGATCGCGAACAATTCGTCCGGCGCGCGTTGCCCAGTTTACGGCACAACCGCCGATCATGTGACGTCTCTGGAAGTTGTGATGGCCGATGGCCGCGTCGAAAAGATCGGACCGGTGTCCGAGTCGTTATGCTCGGAGCGAGCTGAAATCGAGAATCTGATTCGTGCACGAAGCACGGAAATGGCCAAGCGCTGGCCGCCGGGCCTCATAAAACGCTGGCCCGGTTACGGCATCGAAAGATTCCTGCGCGCCCCGAATGATCTCACAAATATCTTCGCGGGCAGCGAAGGAACGCTCGCCGCGATTTCCTCTGCCGAACTTAAAATTTCGCGGCTGCCGAGTGAGAATGGCCTGGGTCTGATCTTTTTTTCCTCAGTCGATGAAGCGATGCAGGCCACGGTTGAGCTTCTCGACCTTAACCCCGCCGCTATTGAGCACATCGATCGTCCTTTGCTCGATCAAACCAAAGGTCAGCTCCATTTCCAGGCGGCGCGCCACTTGCTCGAACTCGACACGCGACCTTGCGAATCGATTTTGATCGTTGAGTTCTATGATGACGTCGCCGAACGATTGTCGATTTTACAATCGAGAAAAGTTGGTCTGCGCGCCAAAATTCTCACCGAGCCAATGCAAATGAATCTCGTTTGGTCGGTGCGCAAATCCGGCCTCTCACTTTTGACCGGCTGCATCGGGCCGGCAAAACCAGTTGCGTTTATCGAAGACGCCGCCGTTCGGCCGGCGCAGCTACCAGAATACGTGCGCGGATTGCGATCGATCATGAAGCCGCTT
The DNA here is from genome assembly GCA_963719605.1 of uncultured Verrucomicrobiae bacterium. Classification (GTDB taxonomy): domain Bacteria; phylum Verrucomicrobiota; class Verrucomicrobiia; order Chthoniobacterales; family UBA10450; genus Udaeobacter. The sequence goes on along the minus strand of CAVRCO010000003.1, from coordinate 69,328 downwards.
GGGTTGGAGGCAAGTTATTATGGCCATGCCGCCAGTGGACTTTTGCATGTCCGGCCCGTGCTCGATCTGCACAACGCAAATGACCTAAAAAAGTTTCGCCAAGTCGCGGATCAAACCTCCGCGCTGGTGCGCCAATTTAAAGGCTCACTTTCCGCCGAGCACGGTGTTGGTATCGCACGCACGGAATACATGCGCGAGCAACTGGGCGATGAACTGCTCGAAGCAATGCGCGAGATCAAGCGAACATTCGATCCGAAAAACATTTTCAACCCAGGAAAAATTTTCGCCGATGGCCGGCACAGAATCGACAATCATCTGCGCGAAAACTTCACGCGACCGCTGGAGCTTTCGTTCGAGCCCGTACTCGGCTTCACATTCAAAGACCATTCGTTCGTCGGCAACCTGGAACAGTGCAACGGCTGCGGCGGTTGTCTTAAACGGACCGGCATCATGTGCCCAACGTTCATGGCCACCCATGAAGAAGTCATGTCTACGCGTGGCCGCGCGAACATAGTCCGCGCTGCGCTGGAACTGCGGGTCAACGGACACGATCCGTTGCATTCGACGGAATTGGATGCCGCATTGAGCAACTGTCTCTCTTGCAAAGGGTGCACACCCGAATGCCCATCCAACGTGAATCTCGCGCTGCTCAAGGCAGAACTGATGCATGCACGATATCAGCGCGACGGTTTGCCATTACGTGAGCGGCTTTTCAGCAACGTCGATTTGTTAGGCAAGATCGGCTGCGTGATGCCGTCGGTGACAAACCGCATTCTCAATTACCGGCCTGTTCGTGTCGCGATGGAGAAAGCGATTGGAATATCCGCGAGACGTTCCCTGCCCTATTATGCTGAGCAACGTTTCGACAAATGGTTTGTGAACCACGTGCCAGGGTCGGCGCGCCGCGCCGACCGAACGCCGCAGCGCGGTTTCCCTACCAGAGGCGCCGTCATTCTTTGGGATGACACGTTCGTACGCTACCACGAACTGCACATCGGAATTGCCGCGGTCACGGTGTTGGAAGCTCTCGGGTTCGAGGTTTCGCTCGCAAAGAACCGGCGCTGCTGTGGACGACCGGCGTTTAGCCAGGGAAATCTCGACGCCGCGGCGAAAGTCGGAAAGCACAACGTGGACCTTCTTTCATCACTCCAATACTCCAACACTCCGATCCTGTTTCTCGAGCCATCGTGCTGGTCGATGTTCGTGGAAGATTACTGCGAGCTAAAAATCGAGAGCGCGGAGAAGGTAGCGAATCGCTGTTTCTTGTTCGAAAAATTTGTCGACGATTTGCTCGAGCAGGAACCATCAGCGCTGCAATTCAAGCGTTCAGAAACGAAGATTGCGATTCATTCGCATTGCCACGCTAAATCGATCATGAATCCTGCGTTCATGCGAAGACTTGCGGAACGTTTGCCCGGTAGGAAAGCCATAGCGCTCGATACCGCCTGCTGCGGAATGGCCGGCGCGTTCGGCGCGCTTGCCGAGAAGTACGATCTCTCCGTCCAAGTCGCCCAGGATCTGATCGACAAGCTTGAGAATCAAGGTCGCGAGACAGAGATCGTCGCCTCAGGCACAAGTTGCCGGCATCAAATTAGTCATCTCATGAATATCCGGCCAAAGCATATTGCCGAGGTACTCGTCGAAGCTCTCGCGTAGCGGCCGTTCGCCGGCTGCAATGCGCCAGAAGCGGTTTCTGTTATTGACTGCAGAAAGCTGCACCCTAGCCTCGACGCCATGAATCCAGTCGTTGCATCAGATAAACTTGAGCGCACTGAAGTCTGGGCCGAGGACGATGAGTCAGTTCATTGGGCTGGCGCTTTTGCCGTCTATGGCGGCCACGGCGCGACCGCATCTTCCACGATTGTGTACGAAATTGAGCCCGGGCATCGCCTCGGCTGGCACACCGACGCTACCGAAGAGACGCAGTACATCATTGCTGGCACCGGAGAATTGCACATGGAAGATGGCAACACCTATCAAGTCGGTCCCGGTAGTATTTTTGCGATTCCAACGCCGGTAAGACACGACCTCGTCAATGTCGGCAAGGAAACATTGCGCGCCGTCGCTTTCTTCGCGGCCGCTATGTTCACCCAAACCTTCGACAACGTGATGATGCCGCCGAAGAGCCACATCCTCGGCACTCCAAATAGAGAAGGCTAGGCGTCTTCTCGAAACCGAACACGCGGAAAGGGTGCGCTATCCTTTCGGCTTTGGTGGTTCGCCCGGCTTTGCGGCTTCGCCCGGTTTCGGGGGCGCAGCACCCGCCGGAGCGCCGCCCGCAAGATCTTCATCGGCTGGGATTGCAAGTATATCTGGTTCGGTGAATGAATTTGGATGACTAGCCAGTTCCTTGCGCAAGGCCGCAATTTGCTCGGCAGTCACCGGGCTGGCGTTGTTCCCCCATTCGCTTCGCTCGTATGTGAGAACATCGGCAATCTTTTGGTCGGTCAATGTTTTGTCCCACGGCTGCATCACCGCGGCACCGAATTTTTGGCCTTTCACGGTGACTGGTCCTTGCAGACCCTTCATGACAATCATGGCCGGCCGGCGCGAACCGCCGGTTGTAAACTCCGAACCGGCCAACGGCGGATACTGCCCTGCCACTCCGAGACCGTTCGCCTGGTGACATGTCTGGCAATTCGCGGCGAAAATCTTCTTTCCGCGATCATGTGGCGAAAGTTCCGCTGCCTGTTGGGCGCCCTCCGGTCCGGTAACCTTTTTCATCGTGGCCATTTCACCGCCGTATGGATCAAGCGCTTCACCGCTAAAATTTCCCGAGTAACGGCCGAGATAAGCGCCGCCAAAAAATACTGCCAGTCCGTACACTGCGATCAGCCAGATGGAAAGCGGTTCGCGACCCACACGGGGCTCACGTTTTTCCCGCTGCACCGCGGCATGGACATCCTGGACGTCAGCGATTTCGCTGTAGTCCATACCCTGGCCGGAATGCGGGTCTGGTGTTGGCGTGCTCTCGTTCATTTGGGTGGCGGCACTCCGGCTGCAGGCGAAGGTGAAGCCGCTGGCGACGCTGCGGGTGCGGCACCGGCCGATTTAACTTCTTTCAATGGATGCGATTGATTAAGCGCCATCATGTACGCCACAAGACATTTCGCATCGTAACTTGGAAGAATCTCCCATCCCTCAGGCGGAGCGTCGGAACCCGTTAGCTGCAACGCATCTGTTGAACGCGCGTCAGTGATACGGCGCGTCTGATAAAGAAAACGATAGGACGGCATGTTCGAGTCGAGATTGATACTGCGCGGCGAGTAAAGATGCACATGATGCCACGCGGCGGAATACATTGGTGGCAAGCCCGCCGTTTGTTCGGGCCACGGAGCCGACGGACTTGGTGAAGCGGCCGGACTTCCAGCCGCAGCGGCTGCTGCCGGAGAAGGTGAAGCGATACCCGTGCTCGGCCCCGCAACTCCAGGTGCCTTGGACGATGGCGAGCTCGAAGAAGCCGCCGCGGCAGGGCTCGTCGGTGCTTTCGGCACAGTAGAACCGGGCGACGTTGCGACAGCTGCTGCAGGTGAATTGCCGGGTGAAGGCGAAGCCGCCGTAGCAGGCGGCGCACTAGGCGCCTTCGTCGAAGCTACGGCGCCCGGGGAAGCCGCCGCTCCTTGCGCTGCCGAAGAACTCGCGGGTGCAGGGCTTTCTTGTTCTGCAGGTGCGCGCGCCCCGATGTTCGCGAGGTCCTGGCCCATGCGCATCTTCCCAAGAAAAACAGGTCGCTCGAAAATGTAGTCGCGTGGCGCGCTGCGGCGGTCACCCCATTTTCGCTCGATATCGGCGCCTGCATACTCGGCGTGGACCTGTTGGCTGTGACAATAGATGCAGCCATTGGCAGCGTAAACGCGCGCGCCGCGCGTGACCATTCCCGATTGCGGCATCGGATAGATATCTGTGCCTTCCTCGTCAGATTGAGGATTGAGGTGTCCGATTTGCCAATTGGGGATCACAGTCAATCCCACCCAGGAGAACGCAAATGTCCCGAAGATTCCGAGAAAAAGAGGGGCGAGTCCTTTCATTAGTGCGCCACTTCGGCCCCCTCCGCTTCGACTGGATTAAGAAATGTGGGCACCGTCGATTTGCGACCCAGGCCGAAAAGCATCAATCCGAAGTGATACGCAAAGATGAAGTGCGACACTGTCAGCAAAATGCCCGACAAACTGCGTCCGCGCAGGTAAGGCAACACCGATTCCACGCTCTCGCTGAAAGCGAGCGAAGGATTTTCCATGCTCGCGCCTTGAGTAAAACCGCCGGCGAGAAGCATCAGCGTCATCAGCCCAATGCCGTAGGCCGATGCCCAGAAATGCAGTTTGATCAACGACCCATAGCGCCACTCGCGTCCAATCAGTCGCGGCACGATGTAGTACATTGAGCCGAAAATCACCATCGTGAAAAATGCATAAAGGCCGAGATGCGAATATGCGATGCTCGCCTGCGTAAAGTTCACGTAGCGGGCCACGGAGCGCAGCGAAATCAAAACACCTACCAGACTAAAGACGGTGTAAGACATGGCGCCGAACACGGTAAAACGAAGCGTCGGGCTGTAACGCATGAGCGGGAAATAACCTTGCATCGTCATGTGATGATTGAGGCCAACGGTCGCCACGGGAATCAACGTAAGGATTGTGGCTGCGATGCTGGCAGTGACCATCCAAGCCGGGAATGGTCCATCGACGAGGCGCTGCATCCCGGTCCAGCTCGAGAACAGCGCGTAGCTCCAAAAACCGATCGCTGCGAGATGATAACTGTATACCGGGCGACCGATTACTTTGGGAATCATGTAGTAGGCCGTGCCGAGACCGATCGCGCCGAACCAGAGAAAGAGCAGATTGTTTGCGTACCACCAGCCGACAGCCGATTGCAACACGCCCTGCACCGGCACGACGAAGAGCATCAACTGGCCGGCTGCGTAAAGCCACGGGAACCAGAGGAACGCACCGAGTAAATACCATTGCGTAATGTAAATTTGTTCCCCGCGCCGAAACCGAAACATCAGCACGGCCCAGGACGCAACGAGCGTGTAAGCGACAAAAAGAATGATCGCAGCGTAGCTGGGAAACTCGAGCCATTGATAACCGGTGCTGTCGCCGAGGAGAATTCCGCCCACGCCCAATAAAACTCCCAAGTTCCAAAATCCAGCGCCCGCAACCAAGAGCAGCGGATACCGCAGGACTGTGCGACACAATCGAGCCATCAACCAAATTGCCGTCCCAATGCCGGCCATCGACGCCCAGCCGTACACCATTACGTTCATGTGTGCGGGCCGCACGCGTCCCCAAGTGAGAAAACTGATGTCAGAAAGCAAATCCGGCGTGTGCAGCTTGAACGAAACAAAACCGGCCAGCAACGTGCCCAGGATCAGCCACGCCACCGCCGAAGTGTAAAACATCAGGACCGGCACACGCGTTGACGCGTCGATCAGGGCGCGTTCCAATTGCTCCGTGTCACCTGCAGCAGCGGAAACGGACGGTTCTTTAAGTGGTATTCCGGCAGGATTCATTGAGCGCAAAAGCGTTGAAGCGTTGAAATGTTAAGAATTGTCATGGACTTTTCGTGGCGCTGGGTGAAGCCGGACCCGGTGATGACGACTGACCCGCTGGCGCAGGCGAGGCTGGAGCTTGCGCGGGCGGCGATGCCGCATGGGACCCTCCGCCCGGCGGGGAGCCAACCGGTGCTGGAGAAGCAGCAGCAGGGCTCGCAGCAGCGCCAGCAGTTGCTTGCGGCTCCGGCGTAGCGATCGGACCTGCGGGCGCCGGCTTCTGCTTTACCAGGTCGGTAACTGTCAACTCCATGGCGCGCTCGATCGGAATGCGAGCGACGCCTTTGTTTTTGTCGACCCAACCATAAGTCGTCAACGCCTTGTCGGCTTCCTCGCGTAACGTCTTCAAATTCTCCACACGCTTTTTCGCCCGGGTCTCTTCGTAATCGCTTGTACGCGGTGACGGCCCAATGATCGCGAGCACAACCACACCAAAAAGCGCAAAGAGCAGCACGATGCCGAACCAGACCGACGATGGAGCGCGTGCATGAGCAACTTGACTAAGTGATTCGGTACCAGCCATATCAGTTCACCAAATTCAAAGATTCAATCAGGCGCGGATCGCGGACCGGAAAGAGAGAAGTCCGAGGTACAATTCGCAGATAAACGAAACCGAGCGTTGCGCCGATGGCGATGAGGGACAGGAAATCCCAAATACTGACATGAACACCGGTGCCGTGTAAGGCCGGCAATACAATGATGTACATGTCGAGTAGTTGCATGAAGAGAATCCATCCAGCGACCCAGCAAAGGTGCCGCGGCTCCTTTTTGATCGATTGCAAGAGGAGAATCCCAAAACAGATAAAGAAGCGTCCTACTACGAGCAGCATGCTCAGCGCCCACCATGATTCAGTGTTTCGGGTAATGAAGAATTGAGTCTCTTCCGGGATATTCGCATACCAGATGAGCATGTACTGACCGAACCCGATGTAGGCCCAGAAAATGCAGAAGGCCAGCATCCATTTTCCCATAATGTGGTAATGCTCAAGAGTGATGATATCCCTCAAATATCCTGCCCTTCGTAAGGCTGTGATCACCAAGACAAGCAGCGACATCGAACTGCCTGCTGCACCCGCGAAGATGTACACGCCGAACATGGTGGAAAACCAGTGATAGTTCAGGCTCATCAACCAATCGAAGGCGCCAAAGGTGAGACAAAGCGCGAACATTGGCAGACTGATAAACGCGACCTTACGCATCAAGATGGTGAAGCGTGGATTTCCATCCTTGTCCTGTTTCACCGATAAGCGGCGCAAAACGAGCGCATGCGCAAAGGAAAAAGCCGAGGAACACGACGGCGCGGACTAGAAAGAACGACCAATTGAGATAAGCACGCTTCGCATCAAGCGCATGTTCGACACCGGGCGGGATGTCCATCCAGGAATACAGATGGCGCCGCAGGAGAAGGATCGGAATAAAAAGGATCGCCAGCACTACCAGCAACACCGCAATGTTCTCCAACTGGCGTCGCACCACCACCGACCAGTCGGCGTCGGTGGCATGATGCACAATCGTCCAGAAAAAGCAGCCGGCACAAAGCGTGAAGAAAAATGCAAACGCAAAGAGCCACGAATAACTGAATTGATGCGGATTTAGAAATGCGCCCACGACGCAAAGCGCCAGCGCCACAATGGCGATCAGTCCCAGAAGCGATGAAAGGCCTGCAAAGCGGCTGCTCTCGAAATATTCGCCTTCGGGCGTTGGGACGGTGTGGGAACGCTCGCTCATTGTTTCTCCAGTTCTGCGCGCCGGTCCTGAGGAACATCGGCCGTCGTTGCGTTTTGGCTGCGCTGTAACGCACGCAGATACGCGATGATCGCCCAGCGGTCGGGCACAATGATGTTTGGCCCGTAGGCCATCATCGTGTTTTTCCCGTTGGTGATCGTATTGAAAATCTCGCCGTCGGACATCTTGCGGATTCGTTCATCCTGAAGCGTCACCACAGTCGCGAGCCCGTACTGCTTGGTGATGCCGTTACCTGCTGCGGTAGCGCCATGACACATCGCGCAGGTTATGTTGAAACGCTGGTGCCCGCGCTCCATCAACTCGCTCGTAACCGGAACCGGAATACCTGTTCCCCAGTGATCGCCCATTTTGCCGGTGTTGTAGTAATCAGTGCCGGCACCAAAATCAGGGCGCGGATGGGACCAGGGACCCACGTCGACCTCCGGTTGCTGAGTTGAGACAGGCTTTGGCATCTCATAGCCAATCGGCACCGTACCCGCCACTGGCAGACGTGGTCCGCGCCCGTCGGCAAAAAGACCGAGCGGCGCTTGCGCACGAACCTTCATCTGGCGCACCATATCGGGGAAAACCTCAGTCGGCGGGGCGGTGCTCTTCTGCCCACGAAATCCAAAGACCGCGACGATCGCTATCCCGCACAAAACAAAAATCACCAGAAAGCCGCGCAACATATTCAGTCCTCGTGCACAATGGTGATGTGTTCGCCGCCGGTTCTTTCCAATAATTCGCGCACACCGTTTTCGGTGAACCGTGGATCGCGCGCTTCGATCGCGAGGAAAAATCCATCGTTGGCTCACGCGGATGAACCGTTCCCAGTTAAACATCGGATGATACCAGCGCGGCAACCCGTTCATGCCAAGCATCGAGAAAAATGCGGCGAACGCCCCGAAAAGGACTGTCAGTTCAAACATGATTGGGAAGAACGCGGGGACGGTCCAAAAATTCCACGGCTTGCCGTGCACATCGAGCTGGTAGAGAATCGATGACGGCCCAAATTCGACGACAGCGGCGGTAAGCAAACCGGTGACGCCGCCGAACAAAACCCATCCGCTCAACCAGGATTTTCCCAGCCCCATCGCCTCGTCCATTCCGTGGATCGGAAACGGGGAATAAACGTCCCACCGTTTGAAGCCAGCATCACGGACACGCTTGGCCGCTTCGTAAAGGGCGGCCGCGCTGGGATATTCCGCAGCCATAGCGTACACCTTGTGACCGGCAGGAGTCCTCATCATCGTGTGCGCTCCTTTCCGTCAGGAGCTAGCGATTGACTCCCAGGCGGCAGGCCGTAATGCGGGTCCGCCTCAGGCACTGCGGTCTTTACCTCCGACATGGCAATCATCGGCAGAAAACGAATGAATAACAGGAAAAGCGAAGTGAAAATCCCGATCGTGCCGATGTATGTCCAAATGTCCACCCACGTCGGGTGATAAACTCTCCATGACGATGGCAGGAAATCGCGGATCAAACCGCCGGCAATAATGATAAAGCGCTCAAACCACATGCCCGCGTTCACGCACATGGCAGACGAAAAAGACGACAAACACATTCCGGCGGCACCACGTGAACCAGAAAAGTTGCGGCGAAAGGCAATTGCAGAAAAGCATGCCAAACCACCAGTACCACCAGTAGGGACCGAAGATGCGGTTCCAAAAGGCGAACCGTTCGTAGGAATTGCCGCTGTACCAGGCCACGAAAAACTCCATTGTATAGGCGTAAGCGACGAATGAGCCGGTCAATAAAATGATCTTTGCCATCTTGTCGACGTGCTGGGGAGTAATCACATCGTGCAGTTTGAATATGGCACGCGCCGGAAGGAGAAGGGTCAGCACCATCGCGAACCCGCCGAAGATCGCGCCAGCAACGAAATAGGGCGGAAAGATTGTGGTGTGCCACGTCGGTATAAGCGTCGAAGCGAAGTCGAATGATACCACGCTGTGCACCGAGAGGACCAGCGGCGTAGAAAGGCCGGCCAAAAGCAGGTATGCCATTTCGTAATGGCGCCAGTTGCGATTGGATCCGCGCCAGCCGCACGCGAAAATTCCAAAAAGAAACTTTCTGACCTTTGTGGTTGCCCGATCGCGCAACGTCGCCAAATCCGGAATCAAACCGGTGTACCAAAACAGGACCGAGACAGTAAAATAGGTCGAGACCGCAAACACGTCCCACATCAGCGCGCTGCGGAAATTTTGCCAGATCGCCCAGTTGTTAGGCATAGGCGCCATATACCACGCCATCCAGAACCGGCCGACGTGGATACCTGGGAAAATCGCCGCGCAAATCACCGCAAACAGCGTCATCGCTTCCGCGGAACGATTGATGGAAGTACGCCATTTTTGGTGCAGCAAGAACAAGATCGCGGAGATCAGTGTGCCGGCATGTCCGATACCGATCCAGAAAACGAAATTTGTAATGTCCCAGGCCCAGCCGACGGGGATCTGATTTCCCCATGTGCCGACGCCGGTGGAAATCTGGTATCCAATGCAAAAAAGTCCGAAGGTCGCGGCGCTTGCAGTGATGGCGAAGGCCACCCACCACCAGCGCGGGGCGGGTTGTTCCACCACTCCGGAAATCCGCTCCGTCAACCAGCTAAAGTTGCGCCGGTGCAGAACAAGCGGTACGCGCGTGATCTCCTGCTCCGCCTCTTCAATGGTCTGTGGTGCTGTTGGTGCTCCGTCCATACTTCTAAACTGCGGTCATCCCGAGCCGCGTAGACGGCGAGGGGCCTCTCACCACGTGCTTGGTCATGCGAGCAGCATTCGTGTGCAGCGCGCAGCCGGCGCGAGATCCTTCGCTCCGCTCAGAATGACATACTGCTTCGAGCGCACTAAGTGCCTTATGTTTTCTCATTCCGGCAATTTCTCCTGTAAGCTTGCGACTCCGATGTTCTCCGCGTCGGGCATCTTCGGGTTTGGATTACGAATGCGCGCGAGATAACTGACTCGTGGGACGACGTTCAAATAGTCGAGGATTCGGTAATTCCGGTCCTGCTGTTTCATTTTTGACACGCGGCTTTCCGGATCCTTGATATCGCCAAAGACAATCGCCTCCGTGGGACACGCCTGCGCGCAAGCGCGTGGTGAAAGAATCGCGCGGGATTCGCGTTTCCGGCGAAGCGCCTGCGCGCGCGAGCGCCGCGATCTTTGCTTCCTCGATGCGTTGCACACAGAAGGTGCATTTCTCCATCACGCCGCGCATACGAACGGTGACGTTGGGATTTTTCTGCATCTTGATCGTGTCCGGCGCGCCCTTGGTCGTCAGCGGCGCGAAATATTCTTCGTAGATGTTGAATGCGCCCACGATCTTTCTCTTGCCAACCGGCCGCTGGTTGTAATCGAAGAAATTGAACCGCCGCACCTTGTACGGGCAGTTGTTCGAGCAAAATCGTGTGCCGATGCAGCGGTTGTAAGCCATGACATTGAGACCGTCCTCGCTGTGAACAGTCGCGTTGACGGGGCAAACCGTTTCGCACGGCGCGTTCTCGCAATGCTGGCACGGCATTGGCTGATGTACGATCTCGGGATTCTCCGGCCATTCACCGCGGTCCTGGTTGTACGGTTTGCGGCTGGCGTAATAGCGATCAATCCGGAGCCAGTGCATGATTCGACCGTGCGACACCTGTAGTTTGCCGACGACGGGAACATTGTTTTCGGCCTGACAGGCGATCACGCACGCACTACACCCGGTACACACGTTCAAATCGATACTCATTCCCCACTGCTGCGGCGCCTTCAGCGGCGGGTGCGTGTAGATGCTCGGCGGCGGATGCGGCAACTCTTCCTCACCCGGAATTTTTTTCGCGAACTCGTTATTTGCCCGGTAGCCTTCCAACGTCGCCTCGCGCACAAGACCGCGCCCCTCGATGCTGAATTGCTCCTGTGTAATCGAGAACGGATAGGTGCGGCCAATTTTTGTCACCTGCACGCTCTCTATTCCTTTCGCGCCAGCAGCGACAAAATACGGATTTGCCGCCGTCCGTAGAAAGTAGCCGTTAAAACCAGACTGCTCCGCGATGCCTGGTCTTTCTTTCAGCGCGGCACCCGCATAAGGCAGTCCATCGAACTCCGGCATTTTTCGCCCGTAACCCAGTGGGATCGAAATGGAACTGTCGGCGTGACCAGGAGACACAAGCGCCGCGATGACTAACTCGCGTTTGACTGGCTGACCGCCAGCGCTCTTTTCGTTAATTGTGATCTGTACCAAATCGCCGGTCAGCACACCGAGCTTCTTCGCATAAGCAGGACTGATCAATGCCCCGTTGTCCCAGGTAAGCTTGGTTATGGGATCAGGTAATTCTTGAAGCCACCCGTTGTTAGCATAGCGGCCGTCGTCCATCGAATAACTCGCTGTTAGCACAATCTCGGGCAAATCTGGCGTCGGTGCTGGCGACAAGGTCCACGAATTTTGCGGGACGCCTGCATTTGCACTGAACGACGAAGTTTGATCACGCGGCTGAACATGTGCCGCAAACCCATCGTGAAGGAAACGCGACCACGCAGTTTGAAAATCGCCCGAGGGATTTGTAGAGCGAAACGTCTCTTGAATGAGCTCTGGTCCTTCAATTTTCGCTCCGCCGAGCAGTTCGTTGAGCAATTCGATCTCTGAGAGACCGCCGAAGATGGGCAAAATCATCGGCTGGATCGATAAGTAATCGCCATCGGCCGTCAGCGCGTCTCCCCATGATTCAAGGTAATGGGCAGCCGGAACGTGCCACTGGCTCAACTTTGATGTGGCGTCCTCGTGATAGCCGAGCCGCACAATCTCCGGAACGCGTTTTTGCAGCTCAGCCCAATCGAGCGGCAGACCTTTTTGCTTGTCCTGCGCCAAGCCCCGCGGCGCGTTGTAGACCGGATCGCCTCCAAGAATGAAAAGCTGTTTGATCCGCCCGTCGTTAATGTCAGCTGCGAGTTGAGAAATATCGATTGTTCGCGGATTGCGCGGCATTTGGCGAACAACCAATGTCTGGCCAAGATTTTTGAGCGCGGCATTGATCGCGTATGCGAGTAATTGCACTGCAACCGGCTGGGATGGACCAGCCAGCACAAGACTCGCTCCCGGTTTTGCCATCAGGTCGTTTGCCAAACCGGTGATCCACTGCTCATCGAATGTGTTACCGCCGAACGCCGCCGGGCCTTGGATACTTCCCATCACCGATCCAAGAGCGGAATCGTTTGTTCCCGCGAGAATTTTGGCTGCAAGCGCGTGCGTTATCGCGGCGATCTGGCTAGCCGGACAGCGTAGCCGGTGGTCCGCCAGCGCGCCGGTGAGCGTGAACCGATTTTCCACGACGTAAAGCCGGTTCATGCTGTCTTTGGGCGTACTAACGCGGCGACGAGAGGTAAATGCGCGTACTGACGCGAGATCGCCCTGGCCGCAATCGAGAAAATCGCTGTCCAACGCAAGGATGATATCGGCGCGATCGAATCTCGGGATCGCGCGTGCCCCAACTCCAAAAGCAGTCTGCGCCGCCGCGCTTGTTCCTTGACTCAAGAATGGCTCATAAACGCACCAGCGCATCCCAGGGAGATTTTTTTCCAATTCTCCCCGCAAGCGCTCGCGTGTGGGCGAATTCGTTTCCTCGACAAGAAACGCCAGGCCGTCGCCGTGATCGGCGAGAAACTTATTGCGAAGCTCTCTGACGTAGGCCTCGAAATCTTCGCGCTTGCTTGTTTTCCCGTCACGAACAAATCGTTTCGAGCGGGTCGGGTCGTAAAGGTCGAGAATCGACGCCTGAGTGAAAGTGTCCGTCGCGCCACGACTAGCCGGGTGCAACGGATTACCCTCAAGTTTAATCGGGCGCCCATCCACTGTCGTGGCAATAAGAGGAATTGCTCCGTTGCGCCGCGGCATCGCCGTGGCGTAGTAGAGAAATTTTCCGGGAATCGTCCACTCCACGTTCTTCGTGAACGGAACAAGGTGCAGCTCCGGCCTGCGACAACTCGTTAGGCCAACTCCCGCCAGCGCCATCGATGCACTCATTAATTTCAGGAAATCGCGTCGTGACCACTCGTTGCCGTTCAGCTCCGCTGCGCCTGCAGGGAATTCGCGTTCCAGCCATTGCCGAAATTCGGGCGAATTGCTGTATTCGCCCAGGCCACGCCAGTAATGCTTGCCCGTTGTAGACTCCGGTGGGTGGTGGAATACGCGTTTCATCGGTGGCAACCCTGACAGTTTGTTGGCGGATTGATGTTCCAGTGCTCTTTCAACGTCTGGCCAATCTCTGTCTGGCTAAGTTTCTTCTTCTTCGAAAAATCCTCCCGTGCATCAAGCGGCTGCCCGTATTTCGCAACGAAGTCCGCCGGTTTCACATCGTCCGGTTTCCAATCGAGATTGAAAACCTGATCGTCGGGCCGCAAAAAATTCTCGGGATGCCGATGACATTCGAGGCACCAGGCCATGCTATGCGGCTTGGCCAGATACACCGTCGACATATGATTGACCGGACCGTGGCAACTGAAACAACTAATGCCGCGGTTCACATGCGCCGCGTGATTGTAATAGACGTAATCGACGGTGCGATAGATCCAGACCCATTCCACCGGGTTACCCGTTTTCCAGCTCGCCCGCACCGGCTCCAGTTTCGGATTATCTTTTTGCACCTGTGTATGGCAATTCATGCAGGTCTGGGTGTTCGGCACATTGGACTGGGCCGCCATTTCCACAAAGCTGTGACAATAGCGGCAATCCATTCCCAGTTGCGTCACATGGATGTCGTGCGGAAACGGCACTGGCTGGATCGGTTCGTAGCCAATCTTTGTGTACTTCGGCGTCGCGTAATACCAGGTCGCTGCGGTCAATCCACCGACCGCAATGATGCCGCAGATCACTAGTTTGATCGGTATCCAGTTGGTCCAGCGTGGAAAGAAGTTGGCCATGGGATATCAGATCATGCGGCTCCGCGGGGCTGCTCCAGCCACCACAACGAATCAATGTTGAAATCGAAATGCGCTGCGTTCAGACGGTCCAAAAGGGTTAAGGTTTCTTCTTCGCCTGAGGGGAAGCCAAGATTCTATAAATCTGTCCCGCGGTAGCAAAATAAAATTCATTATTCAATTTCATGTCGACAAAAAGCCCTCGCCTTTTCCGATACAGAAAAGCAAACACATTGGCAAAACTGATGACGTCAAAAGTTCGGCAGCGCGTCAAGCCTGGAAGCGCGATATTGAGGAGGCTGTCAGCATTATTGCTGCAGCATTCGGTAGGACGTTCTGTGAACTCGGCACGAAAATGGCGATTTGTTTTCTTTCTGGCTGGATTTTTCATTAGGGGAATGGCGCGCGCTGAAGATGCCGATCTTCTTCTGACGAATGGGAACATTTACACCGTCACGGAGAAGCAACCGAAGGCTGAAGCGGTCGCGGTAAAGGCCAACCGAATCGTTTTCGTTGGCTCCAATAAAGACGCGAAAAAATTCCATGCCGCGAAAATCGTCGATCTCCACGGCCGCACGGTCGTGCCCGGCTTCACTGATGCGCATTGCCACATATTCGGAATCGGCGAGCGCGAAATGCGATTGAACCTGGAAGGGACAAATTCAATTGAAGATTTTCTGGCCAGGGTGAAGGAGAGCGTAGACAAAACGCCGCCCGGCAAATGGATCATTGGACGCGGTTGGATCGAAACATTTTGGAAACCGCCGCAATTTCCAACACGCCAGGAACTCGATAAAATCGCGCCGAAGAATCCTGTATTTCTCACGCGCGCTGATGGCCACGCCTCAATTGCTAATTCCGCTGCGCTAAAAATCGCCAAAATCGACCAGAACACCCCAGATCCGTTTGGCGGGCAAATTCTAAAAAAGAGCGGCGAGCCAAATGGGATGCTGCTCGATAATGCGCAGGACCTTGTGGCGAGGAACATCCCCAAACCCACTGAAGGCGAGCGCGAAGAGGCGCTGCTGCGCGGAATCGACCGCGAGATTAAACTCGGCTGGTGCGAGATCCAGAACGCCGGCAGCCACAAAGAAGACATCGATCTTATCCGGAAAGCATTCGAAGCGGGCAAAATCAAAATTCGATTCGTTAACGCCGTCTACGGTCCGGGTGAAGATGCGCAGAATTTTTTGCGCGACGGACTGACCATCAACGCGTTCGATCGCCATTTCACTCAGCGCACCATCAAGGTGATCTTCGACGGTGCGCTGGGCTCGCGCGGCGCGGCGCTATTAAAACCGTACAGCGACGCGCCGGAAACATCCGGTTTTCTCACGGAGAAACCTGAGGAGCTGCGGCCGATGTTTGAACAAGCACTGCGCCGCGGCATCCAGGTAGAAACGCACGCGATCGGCGACCGGGCTAACCGACTAATTCTCGATCTTTATGAGCAGGCGTTCAAAGCCGTGCGCGCCCGACGAATGGAAAATTCGCGAACCGCGCTGGCGCATCGAGCATGCGCAGATTGTCGATCCAGACGATATTTCCAGGTTCGCTAGACTTGGTGTCATCCCTTCGATGCAGCCGTCACACGCGATCAGCGATTTGTTTTTCGCTCCGGCTAGACTCGGAATGAATCGGTTGGCAGGCGCGTACGCATGGCAAAGCTTCCTCAAAACCGGCTGCATGATTGCCGGCGGTTCGGACGCGCCGGTCGAGCGCGGCGAACCGATGATCGAATTTTACGCCGCCATTGCACGCAAGAGTACGAAAGGCGAATCAGGCGAAGGCTGGCATCCCGAACAGGCCGTCTCGCGCAAAGACGCGCTGAAAATGTTCACGCTCTGGCCAGCCTACGCCGCCTTCGAAGAAAAGGACAAAGGCTCAATTGAAGTCGGCAAGCTTGCTGATTTCACTGTTCTCACACGAGACATCATGAAAGTTCCTGAGAAGGAAATTCTTGAAACGCGCAATGAAATGACAGTGATTGGTGGCGAGATTGTATACGTGCACTGAGAGGGGAAATCTTAGCTTTTCATGAATCACAAGCACGCGCATCAGCTTCTGAGAACGAGTCATCCGCGAATGGCTGAGTTGATCGCCTGCTCGCGTCGCTACAACATCACGCCAGCGGTTTCGATTCGGCCGTTCGACGCGCTTGCCGAATCAATTGCTTACCAGCAACTCAGCGGCAAAGCCGCCGCCAAGATTTTCAGTCGGGTCCGCGCGCTCTATCCAAAAAGAAAATGGTTGGATCCCGAACAACTTCTCGCAACGCCGGACGAAACACTTCGCGGTGCTGGCCTTTCACGCGCGAAAACTGCCGCGTTAAAAGATCTCGCAGCGAAGACAATGGACGGCACCGTGCCATCCGGCCGCGCACTTATCCGCATGACGGATGATGAGATCATCGAACGTCTCACTGCGGTGCGCGGAATAGGCCGTTGGACGGTTGAGATGCTCCTTCTTTTCGATCTGGGCCGGCCGGATGTCTGGCCCGTTGATGATTATGGGGTGCGCAAAGGTTTCGCCAAGACTTTCGGTCGACGAAAACTCCCCACTCCAAAACAGCTCGTTAAGTTCGGTGAAAAATGGCGTCCATATCGTTCAGTGGCCGCCTGGTATTTCTGGCGAGCGCTGGACCAACCAGAAAAGTTATAAAATTAAAAAGGTTGCCAGAGTTAAAACCGATTCCCTTTTTAACGCTTGTAACTCTCTGACTCTTCTACCCATTTAACCTTGCGCTCTGATGCACGTCTCATTAGAAAAAGCGGATTATGGCGATGATTCATGTTAACCGTGGCGCGACGAGTTTGGGCGAATTTTCCGAAGACGAAGTTCGCGAAGGTTTGCGCACTGGCCGTTTCACTCCCACCGATATTGGGTGGCGTGAAGGAATGGCAAACTGGCAGCCCCTCTCGGAGTTCCCACAACTGGGAGCCGCCGCACCTACTGCGCCGCCTGCGCAGGTCGGTGCAGCTGCGACATTACAGCCTGCGCCGCGCGGCGGATTGCCCTGGGACGAGCGACAAACCAAAGGACTGGTCAACACGTTTATTGAAACCCTGCTGATGGTCTTGAGCACGCCGGTTGCCGCGTTCACCGCGATGAAACGCGAAGGGGGCCTGGGCGAGCCGCTTCTTTACGCGATCATTGGTGGAACTTTCGGCGGGGTGTTTGCGATCACTTACAATTTTGCTCTTCGAGCATTCGCGCCGTTCGGAGACAGGCATGGCGCTCTGGCACATGTTTTCGGCGGGCTCGGCTGGATTTTCCTTTTGCTCCTGACGCCGCTCTTTGTGGTGATTGGAATGTTTGTTGCCTCGGCAATTCTTCATGTCTGCCTGATGATTGTCGGTGGCGCCAAGCAGTCATTTGAGACTACGTTCCGAGTAGTTTGTTTCGCAGAAGGATCGGTCAGTCCACTTCTTGTCATTCCGTTCTGTGGCGGACTGATCACTGGAATTTGGAAAGTTGTCCTTTATTGCATTGGACTGGCGCGCGCTCATGAAACCGACACGGGTCGTGCTGTGATCGCCGTGCTGTTGCCGGTGATTGTTTGCTGCGGAGTATTACTCCTGTTGATGTTCGGCGCGCTGGGCATCTGGAGCGCTTCGCAACATTGAATTCCCGCCAAATGCGGCTTCGCGTTCGGCGTCTTGCTCCGGGTGAACTCGATCACGAATTAATCTGGCTATCCGTCTCGCTTTCGTCGCTGGCCCTGGCAGCCGGTTGGCTGGCAATCGGTTTGCCATGGCCGCGCTGCATGTTTCATGAAATCACTGGTTTCCCATGTGCAACGTGCGGCATGACGCGATGTGCGATTCAATTCTTTCACGGTCACTTCCTCGCTGCATTGAAATGGAATCCTCTGGTGTTTGCATTCTTATGTAGCGTAATAGCATTCGATCTGTACGCCTTCGCCGTGCTCGTCACGCGCGCACCGCGTTTACGAATCTGTTTTCACAGGCCAGGAGCAAAAATATTTGCCCGGATATCACTCATCTCTGCGCTCGCGCTAAACTGGATTTATCTGCTGATGCATTGGCGCAATTTTTAGCTGCGGGCGTCTGTAGCCGAAGAGCACGTCCTCGCCTCGAAAACTTCACCCCACAACGCACCGCCGCGGTCAACGCCTCAGCTACAGACAGGCCGCCCACTCTGGTAATCTGAGCCATTTGGTATTCTGGCAATGGCTAATTAAAAATCTACCCTCGCACCATGCGAATTCTGGTCACGGGCGGCGCTGGTTTCATCGGCTCCCATCTTGTTGAAACCTTGCTCGCAGCTGGACATGCAGTCGCCATCCTCGATGACTTCAATGATTTTTACGATCCGCAAATCAAACAGGCAAACATCTCCAGTTTTGCTAAAGATGTGACTGTCCACCACCTCGATTTTCGAGATGGCACGTCAATGCGAAATTTGTTTGATCGGGAAAAATTCGGAGTGATCGCGCATCTGGCCGCTCGCGCTGGCGTTCGGCCATCGATTCAGCACCCACAGCTCTATTACGACACCAATGTCACTGGCACATTGCATCTGCTTGAAGCAGCACGTGTGACCGGAGTGGAGCGATTTATCTTTGCCTCCAGCTCGTCGGTTTACGGCGCCTCGAAGACTGTGCCTTTTTCCGAAGATCAACATCTGATTCAAACATTCAGCCCGTACGCCGCGACGAAGATTGCCGGGGAGTTTCTGTGCTCGACTTACTCGCATCTTTATCAGCTGCGCGTCGTGGCGCTGCGTTACTTCACTGTGTACGGTCCACGGCAACGGCCAGACCTGGCGATTCATCAATTCACCAAGCGCATTTATGCCGGCCAGACAATCGAGCAATTTGGCGACGGCACAACGCGACGCGATTATACTTACATTGATGATGTAATTCAGGGAACGATCTCTGCGCTTCAATACGAAGGCCCGCTCTTCAATATCTTTAATCTGGGGGAGAGCGAGACGATCCAGCTGAAAGATTTAATCGTTGCGATCGAAAACGCGCTTGGAAAAAAAGCGAAAATCAACCAAATGCCGGAACAACCTGGCGACATGCCCCTGACGTGCGCGGACATTTCGAAAGCGAGAAAACTTCTCGATTACAGGCCAACCACCCCGTTGAACGAGGGACTGCCCCGTTTCGTCGAGTGGTTTTTGAGGTCTCAAACCGGACAGTAACTGACCGCCGAAGCGGCTGGCTATTATCATTTTGCCGCCAGCTATTGTAAGCTTCCTCGATGATTTCGAGATTGCCTTTCGAGCAGCGGGGTTGCTTCATCGCGGGCCAGGCGAAATCCGGCACGACACTTCTGGTAGCGTTACTCGATAATCATCCCGAGTTGCTTGTATTGCCGGAAGAAACGGCCTATTTCCCCACAGTCCTCACGAAATATGCGCCGCGCGGTCGTCGCGCGCAGTTTGATTATTTGACCAAACAATCGCTATCGAATGTGCTCTTCGGCGGGCCATGCAAATGGGGCAAGCGAAACTACGCGACGTTCCCGCGCGAGAAATTTCTGGAGAACTTCGAGCAGACGGCATTCGATCCCGCCAATGCGCAGGAAGATCTGCTCGTGTTAATGGTCAAAGCGTACGCGGCAACACTGGAACGACCGCTCGACGCTATTGGCCGGTGGGTGGAAAAGACTCCGGCCAATCGCAATCATATTTCGGAAATTCTGAGGCGTTTTCCGCACGCAAAAATTCTTGTCACCATGCGCGATCCACGTGCCATTCTTGCGGCGCAAATCGCGCTGGAGAAAACAAGGCAAACGGGAAGGTTCTCAACTTATTACGTGATCGCCCACTGGCTGGTCGCTGCCCGGCTGGCCAGGGGTGTGCGGGATGATGAAATTCCGGGCGTTGTGGTGCCATATGAACAATTGGTCTGCGAACCAGTCAGAACGATGGAAGAGGTTTGCGCTTACCTCGAGATCAATTTCGACCAGGAAACGGTGCTGACACCGACAAAAATGGGTCGGTTTTGGAGCGGTAACTCAGCAGCCCGCATTGATTTTTCGCAGATCAGTCCAGAACCTGCAACGCGCTGGCAGCGCGAACTATCCGAAGACGAAATTGGATGGGTGGAATGGCATTGCCGCGATCTCATGCCGGAATTCGGCTACAAGCCAAAACTACAGGCACGCGAGCTGCGATCATTTGTTCGCCCAATTCGTGGCGAACGCCCCCGGGAATACATCAAATCGCGCGCTTATTCGTTGCGGGACCGAATGACGAAATCCGAATGAAGAATGATACGCCGCGAGTCCTTCTATACTTTTGGTCATTTTCGTTATCCCCTGGTTATTTGGCATTAGTGCTTCGTCATTCCCAATCGTTCCGCTTGCAATCGTAGCCGGAGCACACCATAGTTTCGCCGAGATGTCGGGATTCTTGTTCGGTTTTCCGAGCCTCCGTTTTCTACGACGATTCAGATTTTTCGATACCACGGTGCGACCTTTTGCGCCCTGGCTGCTTCGTTGGTTGACTGCGCGGGCTGGTGGTTTAAGACAAGTGCAATCCCGGCTCGACGAGGCGGAGTTTCCAACGGCGTCGCAGAGTGCCTTGCTTGAATGGGCTCTGGATGATTGGCGCGCTGCGGACGGTGCATCGCTTGATGCGCTCCGCCGATTCAATAATTGGACTAAACGTAAGGATCAACATGAACTCTTATTCAACTGGGAGACGCTCGCAGCGTTCGCGCGGCGGCTCCCGACGCCGTGGCAACGGTCCCGCGCGTCGTCAGCGAGAAGAAGCGAAGGAGCCAAAAAAGACATTCTGGCAGCGGATTGCCGCATTTTTTGGAAATGGCACAACGAAGGCAGAAACAAGCGCGCGCAACGGTGCCCAGCCTTCGCGACCGGCACGCAAACCCGAACGGATTGAAGTCAGTTCGCCGCGTCTGTACGTCGGCAACTTGTCTTTCGACGCAACCGAGAGCGACCTTTTTGAGTTGTTCAACGGAGTCGGACACGTTCAAAATGCAGAAGTAGTAAGTTACCGCCATAACCAACGCTCCAAAGGTTTCGCGTTTGTACAGATGCAAACCATTGAGGAAGCGAAGCGCGCGGTGGAAGAATTGCACGATAAGGAATTCCTCGGCCGCAGGCTGGTAGTGAGCGGCGCCAAATCCGGCGAGCATCGCGCGCGCTGACGATCGGCATCACTTCATCGGGAGAGAACGCGCTTTATGCGCGGCTCTCCCGATTTTTTTTGGATCATAGGAGGCATATCCATCAATGAATGGCATTGGGCCCCGACGAACTCGCATGGCCCGGCGTCCCCTATCTTTTAATCTCCAGATACGTTCGCGATAGCACGTGGTTAGTGCCAGGCTGGAATTCTTCGATGCGCATTTGTTTTAGAAACCAGCGGCCTTCTATTTTCTGCGCGGAGACGACTTCGAAACGCTTGGCCAGTTGAGCGTTCCAATCGTAGCCCTCCATGCGCATCAACGCGCCGCTCGCCTTATCAACCCATAACAGCACGTTGGAATACTGCGATTCGCGCGACGGCGC
The DNA here is from genome assembly GCA_963719605.1 of uncultured Verrucomicrobiae bacterium. Lineage (GTDB taxonomy): Bacteria > Verrucomicrobiota > Verrucomicrobiia > Chthoniobacterales > UBA10450 > Udaeobacter. The sequence goes on along the minus strand of CAVRCO010000003.1, from coordinate 47,654 downwards.
GCGCAGTTGGAGCTTCCAACAATTGCGAGTGCGAACATTTTCCTCGCCTAAAACGCGCGCGGTCGGCCAGTAGAGAAATTTGAACGCCAGGTCCTCGTAGGTCACACTGGTGGCGCGAATTTTTTCCTTGAGGTTCGACGCTGCAAATTGCTCGGTGTCGCCGTCGGTCACAAGATCAAGCCGCGAGCTGTTTTCACCGAGGCGCAGTTGCAAAACCTCATCGGGATTCGCGAATGAATAACGAATCAGCGGTCCGTTTTGGACCAGATGAAATGGAACCACAATATTATCCTGGCGAAGTTGCCCCTGAAGATCGATTTGCTGTCGCGACTCCATCATACGCACCGAGGCGAGAATGTCTTTCGCCGACGGCGGGGGCTCAGCACGCCCCGATAAGGGCATTAACAAGGAAACGGCTAAAGCGAAATGACGAATGACGGATGATGAATGACGAAACAAAGTCGAATGCTTAAATGACGAGCGCATTCCCCCATGCTTTCGTTTCGGCATTTGGGCTTCCGACTTCGTCAGTCGTTCGTGCTTCGTCATTCACTCGGATTTGTTTATTAACAGCTAGCGATTAAAGCTTAGGGGCTGTTTCACTTTCATCGCATGGATCAGTCCATCTTTCATTTTATTAATCAACAATGGACCAGTCCGGCGCTCGACTTGTTCATGGCCGCCCTCAGCGATAGCTCGATTTGGGCACCGTTGTTCATCGCGATTGGAGTGTGCGCGCTCTTTCTTGGCGGATTTAGAGCGCGTGCGTTCGTCATCTGTCTTGTCTTGTCTCTGCTGATCACGAGTCAGGTCACGGGTCTGTTAAAATCAGCGGTAGATCGCCGTCGGCCAAAGCACGTGGAGAATGTGCGCATGGTACAGTTGCAACGGACGCGTCCTGCATTCCTGACTTTGTTTAAGAAGCCGACCATTCGGTTTTCCGATTCGTCCGATCGCAACCGGTCGGGACCATCGTTTCCCTCGGGACACGTAACCACCAACAGTGTGATCGCTGTTTTTTGCACGCTGCTTTACCGACGCCGCGGCTGGCTTTACTGGTTCGTGGCCTTGGCCGTTGGTTATTCCCGAATTTATCTGGGTGCACATTGGCCAAGCGACGTGATCGCAACGTTCTTTCTGGCAGGCGGCGAAGCACTGCTCCTGCTCGGCCTGTTCGAATGGCTTTGGAGAAGCGCAGGCCGCAAATGGACGCCGCAGCTTTTTGGACGCTATCCAAGTTTGATCTCTGATCCCAATGTTGGGATGCGACCGCCAGACGTGGCGCAACACTCCGCATGAGCACAACGCGCGCGGTCTGGCTCTTCATTGTCGCCCTCTCAGCGATTCGATTATCGATGCTCGCAACAACCGATCTCGAATTTGATGAGGCACATTATTGGATGTGGTCGGAGCGACTTGCGCCGGCCTATTTTAGCAAAGGGCCCGGCATCGCTTTTGCGATTCGCGCAAGCACCGCGGTTTTCGGAGCGAACGAATTCGGAGTGCGCTTTTTCAGCCCTTTGTTCGCCGCCGGAACTAGCCTGCTCTTGTTTTATTTTGCGCGCCGACTATTCAACGCCACCGCCGGGCTCTGGGCCGTCATCGCATTAAACGTTACGCCTATTTTCAATATCGGCGCGTTTGTAATGACGATTGATACATTGTCGATTTTTTTCTGGCTGGCGGCGATGTTCACGTTCTGGCTTGCATTGGAAAAAAGCCTCCACTTCTCCTGGTACTGGCCGTTGACCGGACTTCTAATTGGGCTCGGGTTTCTTTCGAAATACACCAACGCGTTTGAGCTTGTTTCGATTGTATTGGTGCTGGCCCTGGCGCCCCGGCTCAGGGACGAGTTCAAGCATCCCGGGTTTTATCTGTTGCTCGGCATGTTCGCTCTTTGCACGGTGCCGCCGATCATGTGGAACGCACAGCACGCCTGGGTCACGCTTGCACATCTGCGATCGCGCGGCGGCATCGAGCACGGTTTTGGTTTGCATCCTGTCGAAGTCCTTTCGTTTATTGGCGAACATTTTCTGGCTTACTCGCCATTCCTATTCCTGGCATTGGCGTGGGGCGTTATCGCAAGCTGGCAACGGGTGAATCAGCAATTCAAGGTTCTGTTCCTGATGTGGTTTGGGTTGCCCGTGTTCGTTTTCTATTTGTTTCTTTCCTTAAACAAGGCTGCAGCACCAAATTGGGATGGGCTCGCCTTCCTCGGCTTTGGACTGCTGGCAATTTATTATTGGTGGAAGCGTCTCGAGGCGAGTGCCCTCTTACGAGTCGGCGCGGCCGTCGCGATACTGGTTGGATTGACCATGAGCGCGGTGGCCCTCGATACAGACTTGCTGCGCGTGGTTGGATACAAATTCCAGCGAAGCGACCCAAGCAACCGGATGCGCGGTTGGAAAAGCGCCACGAGTGGGCTGGAAACAATGCGCAATAATCTCGAAACAAAATTGGGTGAAAAACTTTTTCTTATTGCGGACGCGCGTGACCGGGCTTCGGAGATTTCGTTTTACCTGCGCGATAAACGAGCCGAAGGCCCGGGTCATCCACCGGTTTACATTCCCGAGTCCCAGGACATGGTGAATCAATTCTCGTTTTGGCCGCGCTATGATGAATTTGTTGAGGTAAAACCGGGTGCGCCGCGGCCAGAGAGCGAAGTTTATACTGAAGAAGGCGGGATCAATCTGTTCGTGGGACGCGACGCGCTCTTTATTCGAGACGGCAAAAAGCAACGCGTGCCGCACAATATCAAAGCGGGCTTTCAATCGACCGAGCTGGTTGGCACGATTCAAGTATCGCGCTACGGGAAGCCGCTGCGAACCTGGCAAGTGTTTCTCTGTCGAAATTACCGTACACTTCCGCTGTAGGGCAAAAGGGACATGCGACCCGAACCGAGACCGCATCGGATATCAACCAGCCTGGCTGACTCGGCAGGCTGGCAACTTGCCAACCGAGTCAGGCTAGCAGCCTAACATCGCACATGCTACGCTGCGGCTACTGGTTATCGATATGCAGCAACCCTCCGTTTCTGTAATCGTCCCTCTCTTTAACGAAGAACAGAGCGTCCCTGTGTTGCAAACGGAGCTCAGCGCGGCGCTAAAGGAATTCGATTACGAAATAATTTTTGTCGATGACGGGTCGACTGATCGCACGGCGGACCGGATCGAAACTGCGCCGAATATCCGCCTGATCCGTTTCGAGAAAAATTCCGGGCAAAGCGCCGCCATTTATGCCGGGTTCACAGAAGCGCGCGGCGCGACTGTGGTTATCATTGACGGCGACTTACAGAATGACCCTGCCGACATTCCAAAACTGCTCGCTGAAATCGCGAATGGCGCTGATCTTGTCTGCGGGTATCGCGTCAAGCGCCGGGACACACTTGTCAAGCGTGCGACGAGTCGGATTGCAAACGCTGTGCGCAGTCGCTACACGAAAGACGGGGTGCGCGACACCGGTTGCACCCTTAAAGCGATGCGGCGCGAGTGCGTGAGCACGCTGCTTCCATTCAAGGGTATGCACCGTTTCATTCCCGCGCTGGTCAAAGCCGCCGGCTATCGGTTGGTCGAAGTTCCGGTGAACCATCGTCCCCGTCGCTTCGGCCAAAGCAAGTACGGCCTCGGCAATCGCGCTTTGCGCGCCACTATCGATATGTTTGGAGTGCGCTGGCTGCTTTCGAGGCGATTGAACTACAGGATTCGCGAGAAGATGTGACGATGAGACACAGGTACAACGTGGCAAATCTCGCTTGTCAACTTAGAGGCTCCCGCTAAGCTTCCCCTCCCGTACCGGGAATTCGCATGTCGTTGGCCAATTTACTTTCTGTCGAGCAAATCATCCCCGAGATGAAAGCAACGGAGCGCTGGGCCGCCATCGTTGAACTGATCGATCTTCTCGTCAGTCTGGGCAAAATCAAAACGGAAGACCGCGATCCAATTCTCGCTTCACTGAAACAGCGCGAGGAAACAATGAGCACAGGCATTGGGTTCGGAATCGCCATTCCACATTGCTCTTCCGATCGGCTCGAGGAAGTCGTGGCCGCGTTCGGAAGATCAACAACCGGCATCGAGTTTGATGCGCTGGACAATGCGCCGGTCAAGTTTGTCGTGCTTTTCATCGTCCCGAAAAATCAATTTCAAACGCACCTCCGTACTCTCGCCTCGATCGCAAAATTTCTGAACGATCGCTCTGTGCGCGAAAGCCTGGCGACCGCAAAATCCGCTGACGAAATTTTGTCGATCTTTCGCGATCGTTCGTAGTGTAGCGTGGCCCGGGCATTTTGCCCGTAGGTTCTATCGGCAAGGATGCCGATTCCACGATGGAAACTTTTCAATCACTTCTCGCAAAGAAGCTTTCCAACGCCTTGGCCGCCGCCGGCCTGCCGGATGCAGGCGAATTAACGCCAGCAACCGATCCGCGCTTCGGCGATTACCAGACGAATGCGGCTCTAGTGCTCGGAAAGCAGCGGGGCGAAAATCCGCGTGAAGTTGCGGAGAAAATCGTCGGGCACCTTGATGTTGACGACGTTTGCGAACCGCCAGTGATAGCAGGTCCCGGTTTCATCAATTTTACGCTACTTCCTGGCGCCGTTGCTGAAAAAACCGCCAGCGTCCTGGGCGACGAAAGACTCGGCGTTGCGGAGACAGAATCGCCTCGGCGCATCGTGATTGATTTCGGATCGCCCAACGTGGCCAAGCCGATGCATGTCGGCCACATCCGCAGCACCGTCCTGGGCGATGCGCTGGCGCGCATCGCGACGTTTCTCGGGCACGAAGTGATCCGCGACAATCACATCGGCGATTGGGGAACTCAATTCGGCATGGTGATTTACGGCTGGAAGAACCTGCTGGATCAGCGCGCGCTTCAGCAGAATCCACTGGCCGAAATCGTCCGCATTTACAAGGAAACGAACGCACTCGCGACCAGCGACCCGCAGGTTCGGGAAGCATGCCGCCAGGAGCTGGTAAAACTGCAAGGAGGCGACCAGGAAAACATCGACATCTGGAACGAATGCGTCGCCTTCTCCATGCAGGACTTCGAGCACGTGTACGAATTGCTGGATATTCATTACGACATCCAGTGCGGCGAAAGCTTTTACAACGACCGGCTCCCTGGCGTAGTCGAACGCTTGCTAAAATCCGGCATTGCTGAGATCAGCGAGGGCGCGGTTGTCGTTTTCTTTCGCGATATCGCGGAGCTGGCCGACAAGCCATGTATCATCCGCAAACGCGACGGCGGATTTAATTACGCCACTACCGATATTGCGACAGTCGATTATCGCCTCGACGATTTGAAAGCGGGCAGTGTTTGGTACGTCGTCGGCGCCCCGCAGACTCTGCATTTCAAACAAATTTTCGAGATCGCCCGGCGACAGGGTTATGAAGCCGATCTTCGTCACATCACATTTGGCAGCATCCTGGGTGAAGACCGCAAACTTATGAAAACGCGCTCAGGCGAAAACGTGCCGTTGCGCGAACTGCTCGAGGAAGCATGCCGGCGCGCGCGCAAGATCATCGAAGAAAAAAATCCGGACCTGAGCGAGGCAGAGAAGATCGACGTCGCACAGAAAATCGGAATCGGTGCAGTTAAATACGCTGATTTGTCACAGTACCGGATGACCGATTACGTTTTTTTATGGGATAAAATGTTGTCCCTCCAGGGAAACACAGCGCCGTATTTACAAAACGCATACGTGCGAATTCGCTCAATTTTCCGCAAAGCCGGCGAATCTCCTGTAGCCACGCCTCTGTGGGGCGTTACGGAAGAGACGGGCCACAGGTCCGTGGCTACAAGCCTGACCCTAACGAATCCCGCCGAAACTAATCTCGCAAAACGCCTCTGCCAGTTTGCGGAGATCGTTCCGCAAGTACTGAACGACTTCCGTCCGAATATTCTGGCAAATTACCTCTTCGAAGTGGCGAACGGCTTCCACACATTCTATGAGGCTTGTCCGGTTTTGAAATCGGAAGAACCGGCGCGCAGCTCACGACTGGCTTTGTGCGGTCTGACCGGGCGCGTTCTGCATCGCGGCCTCGACTTGTTAGGCATCAAGGTGCCTGAGAAGATGTAGCAACGTTTGTCGTTCCGAGCGAAGTCGAGGAATCTCTGGAATGTCTGTTTGACCAAGCTATCGAAGGGGAAGATTGAGAGATGTCTCGACTTCGCTCGACATGACAAGGATTCCAACCTGCACCTACCGATTGCAATTCAATCGGTGGTTCACTTTTTCGCAGGCACGCGAGATCGTCCCATATCTCGACGCGCTGGGAATCAGTGACGTGTATTCATCGCCGTATTTTCAGGCGAGCCTGGACAGCCTGCACGGCTACGACATCACCGATCACAACAAGCTCAACGCAGCGATCGGCTCGCACGAGGATTATGAGGCGTGGGTCGGCGAGCTCCATGCGCGTGCGATGGGCCAGATACTCGACTTTGTCCCGAACCACGTGGGGATCGCTGAACCGCTCAATGAGTGGTGGATGGACGTGCTCGAAAATGGGCCGAGCTCCAGATACGCGCCTTATTTCGATATCGACTGGCAGCCGCTGAAGTCTGATCTTCGCGATAAGGTTCTGCTGCCGATTTTGAGCGATCAATATGGGCGCGTTCTCGAGCGCGGTGAGCTGCAAGTGCGCTTTGAAGAGGGAACGCTTTATTTACTCTACGGCGATCGCAGACTGCCGATCGCTCCGGGAACGTATCGGTACGTTCTGGAAATTGCGTTGCGAAATCTCTCTGAACACAAGGAAGAAGACTTCTATGCGGAACTGCAAAGCATTCTGACTGCGCTCGAATATTTGCCGAAACGCACCGAAACCGATCCAAAACGCATTGCAGAGCGCATTCGTGAAAAGGAAATCATCAAGCGGCGTCTGGAACGCCGTTGCGCGGAAGCGCCACAAGTCCAACAGGCAATTGAAAAGGCGCTCGTCCAGATCAACGGGGAGCCCGGCGACCCGCGCAGCTTCGACGCCCTGGATCAACTGCTCAACGCACAGTCTTATCGGCTGGCGTTTTGGCGGGTCGCCGCCGAGGAGATTAATTACCGTCGCTTTTTTGATGTGAACGACCTGGCCGCAATTCGGGTCGAGCTGCCAAAGGTCTTTGACGCCATTCACCGACTCGTTCTGGAGTTGGTGAGCACGGGCGCAGTGACAGGACTGCGCATCGATCACCCCGACGGTCTTTATCTGCCGCGGGAGTATTTTGAAAAGCTCCAGCAACGTTGCGCGAAAGCACTCGGGATCGGACTGCCCAAGGACGGCCGCGCCATTTACATGCTGGCGGAAAAAATCCTCACTGGCTCCGAAACGCTACGCAAAGATTGGCGCGTGCACGGCACCACGGGGTACGATTTTGCGAATCAAGTTGCGCAATTGCTTGTTGATTCCTCGGCCGAAACGGCGATCACAAAAACGTTCCATCGTTTTATTGATCACTCGGTCCCATTTGGCCACCTGCTGTATGCAAAAAAACTGCAGGTCATGAAATTGTCGCTGGCCAATGACGTCGATGTGCTGGGCAACATGCTCGACCGGCTTTCCGAGCAAAACCGATGGTATCGCGATTTCACGCTCGAGGCGCTTTCGCGCGGGGTGCGCGAGACCATCGCTTGTTTTCCGGTTTACCGAACGTACCTGGCGCCCGGACAGCCCGTGACTGAGGAAGATCGGCAGATTGTCGAACGCGCCATCTCCGCGGCGAAGCGGCGCAATCCGGCCATGGAAGAATCGATCTTCAATTTTCTTCGTGACGTATTGCTCTTTCGCTTTCCGCCAAACCTCGACGCCAAGGCGCGCGCCGAGCACACGCATTTCGTTCTAAAGTTTCAGCAGGCTACGGGACCGATCATGGCGAAGGGGCTGGAGGACACCGTCTTCTACATTTACAACCGGCTGGCGGCGTTGAACGAAGTGGGCGGCGACCCGCAACAGTTTGGGTTAAGCGTTGAGGCTTTTCACGAGAGCAATATTGATCGACAGCGCAATTGGCCGGCAACGTTGCTGGCCACTTCGACACATGACACAAAACGCAGCGAAGATGTGCGCGCTCGAATAGTGGCGATTTCTGAAATCCCGGAGCTTTGGCGACGCTCGCTGCAACGATGGCGTGTTTCTAATCGTCGCTGGAAGCGGACGATTAACGACGTCGAAGCCCCGGACGCGAATGAAGAATATCTACTCTATCAAACTCTCTTGGGGACATGGCCGATGCAGGCCAACGGCGAACCAGAAACGACGGCAACGCCAGATTACACCGAACGAATTCAAGCGTACATGGCCAAGGCGCTTCGTGAAGCGAAACTCAACACGAGTTGGATCCAGCCAAACGAAGAATGGGACGCAGCGATGCGCGATTTCGTCGCGAAAATTCTGGATCCATCTCCGCGAAATAAATTCATTCCCGTATTTATTCCGATCGCGAAAGAGATTGCTCGGCTCGGTGCCGTTAATTCGCTTACCCAAACATTGCTTAAGCTGACTTCGCCGGGAGTTCCCGACATTTATCAAGGCAACGAGATTTGGGATTACAGCCTGGTCGATCCCGACAATCGGCGCTCGGTCGATTACAAGCGGCGTCGCGAAGTGCTCGAATCGCTCGCAACAGCCAATGCCCGCGACCTTGTGCGCGACTGGACTGATGGCCGGATCAAGATGTTTCTAACGCAGCGTGTCTCGCAATTTCGGCGGGAGCATACTGAGCTTTTTCAGCATGGAGAATATTTGCCGCTTACGCCGAGCGGCACATTCGCCGAATGCTGCATCAGCTTCGCCCGAGAACTGCAAGACCAATGGATTATTGTAATTGCACCGCGACTTTCTTCTCATGTTGGTTTTCCCCCGATTGGCGAAAGTTGGAAAGACACAATGGTCGACCTTGCTGAAACGCTCCCGTTGGCACACGCGCACGACCTTTTTACCTGTTGTCCTCTTCCTGTTGAGGGTGGACGAGTAAAACTCGCCGATGCATTGTCGATCCTGCCGTTCGCCGTGATTACGAACTTGTAGCCGCTTCGCTGTGCGAAACGTAGCGCTGGCGGGAATAGACAATCGTGCGAAGCATCACCCACAGAGCGCCGGCTAGAGGTTACGCGCGGAGTCTTCCGAAAAGATCGACAAGCCACCGCGCAAAGTTGCCAAGATTTGTCAGTAAATCTGAGGCGAAACCTGCAAACGTAATCTGGGGGGACGCAAGAATGAGCATCACGCTTAGCAGCAGCAGGTTCATCAAATAGATTGTAACGAGCGAGAAGAACGTGCCCTGATCGCTCAGGTCGGTCTGATTTTTCGGAATCATCCAGCATGTGAATGTGAAATGGAACGCCCACGTCGCGCCGATCACAGCATAAAGCCATCGGCCGTACGGCTGCATATTCATGAAGAGGCTGAGCGCGCCATAAATGGCGATTGCCAGAATGCTGTAGAGCGGGAAAAAATATGGCGCCAGCGCGATCCAAAAGTTGTTCTTGTTAGTAACTACATGCCCTCCGTCACGGCCAACGCGAAACCGGCTGACGCGTCCACCCATTAACCAAACCCAGAGCGCGTGGGTCAATTCGTGTCCGAAAACATAAATTAGGATTGGGCGCGGAAGACCGAAAAACGCGATCAGCCACAGAATTGCGCCCAATGAAAAAAACCAAAATTCTTCGCCGGCCCAAAGACGTTGCGCCACCGCCGCGCGCGCGAAAGCGGTAAAAAATGTCTGACTCAGAATTGCGCAGATCGGCAACAGAAAAATCGCAAAAACGAATTTCACCCAGCGCGTCGGCACTGTGAGCGGATCCGACACGGGAACAAGTGTTCGCGCCCGAGCGACATTGCGGACGACTCTTCGGCCGCGCTTGGAATTGCGCTTTCCGCGATTGTTTGCCGATCTTCTCTTTCTTGCAGCCAAAGTTGCCGCAGATTACGCAGAGTTAGCTCGGTAAAATCAAGACGGAACCGCGGATCAGAGATCGGGCAAATGGAGTGATGGACTATCGGAGTGCTGCTGAAATCATTCCATTATTCCACTCTCCATCAATCCATTACTTCACGCGCGTCCCATGTATGCGCCAGTGCGCGTGTCGATCTTGATCGTCTCGCCTTCCTTGATGAAGAGCGGAACGTTGATGGTCTTGCCGGTCTCGAGCGTCGCTGGCTTGGTCACATTGCTCGCTGTGTCGCCGCGCAATCCCTCTGCGGATTCGGTCACTTTGAGGCTGACTGATGCAGGCAGCTCAACCTCCACTGGTTTGCCCTCGGCGTAGAGAACCTGCACGGAAAGATTTTCCACCAGGTAATTTTTGGCCTCGCCGATCAGATTCTCTTGCAACGTGATCGTGTCGTACGTCTCAGGATCCATGAAATGATACCCATTGCGGTCCTTGTAACTGAATTCGAGCTGTTTTCGCTCGATCTCGACCAGTTCCACCTTGTCGGTCGAGCCAAAGCGAACATCGGCGCTCTTGCCAGTATTGATGTAGCGGATAATCGCCTGGACGAAGGCGCGCAAATTTCCGGGCGTGCGATGATGGACTTCGAGCACAATGGCGGCGTTGCCATTGTATTTTATGGCCATTCCTCTGCGAAGATCGTTGGCTGCGGGCATGATTTCTATGAGGTAATTGGTTAGAAAGTTACATCGCTACAACGTAAGCGTCGCTACGTCGACGAGGGGACGCGAAGGTTACACGCGTCCGGTGAGATCGCAACTTCCGGGAGCGCGCTATAGCAATTTCAACCGCGTCAGGTCCTGCGAATCGACAATACCAACAGGCACGCTGTCATCATCAACCACGACCAGGTCGTCGATGCGATGACGTTCGAGCAGATTAAGAACCTCAACAGCCAGCTTATCTTTGTGCACTGTGACTGGGTTCAACGTCATCAAGTCTGCAACGAGTCGTTCGCCGATCTTTGAATCGAATTGAAAATGCCGCACGAAGTCGCCATGGGTAAAAATACCGAGCAACTTCTGATTTTCGTCGGTTACAACTGCCGCGCCGGCACGCACGCTAGTCATTGCCTTCAGCACGTCACGCACGGATGTGTCGGTAGAAACAATCGCCATGGCTTCGCGTGGCCGCATGACCTGGTGCACACGCATCAGCATGCTGCGGCCGATCATTCCACCGGGATGAAACTTTGCAAAATCTTCCTTGTCGAAACCGCGCGCTTCCAGCAACACCATCGCCAGCGCATCGCCGAGCGCGAGCATCACTGTGGTGCTCGACGTCGGAGCGAGGTTCAACGGGCAAGCTTCCTGTTCGATGTTTACATCGAGAAACAGATGTGCGTTCTGCGCCAGAGTTGATTTCGGATCCCCGCACATGGCGATGATCCTGACTTGGAAGCGGGCAATCGCCGGCAGAATCCGAACCATTTCTTCCGTCTCCCCGCTTGCGCTCAAAGCAAGCACAACATCGCCGTCAGCAATTACCCCGAGGTCGCCATGCAAAGCGTTCGACGAATCGAGCACTACCGCCGGAGACCCCGTGCTCGTGAGCGTGGCCGCAATCTTAGCGCCGATGTGCCCGGATTTTCCTACTCCCACCACAACGATCTTGCCTCGCGCGTCGACTGTTTCCTTGATCAGTTCAACGGCTCCGGAGAAATTTTCGCCCAGACGTTCCCGCAAGCGCTTGAGCTCAAAAATTTCTATGTCCAGGACACGTCCGGCCTTTTCAAGATAGTCCATCGAAGTATATATAATGAGGGCAGGTGTTGTGACGGGCAAGAATTTGCACGTCTGGAATGAAAGGAAAAAACATGAAAACATTAATGATCGCAATGCTAGCCGCGCTGGTTACAACCGCTTCGGCACAAGAATTCAGGGCACCAATTGGCCCGCAAAAACCAGTGCGCGCGATGGCGACTCCGCCGCCCCTTTTACAACGCCCTGCGGTCGAGGGAGTGATTCCGCGAGGACTTAGTGATGGCCGTAACCCGTTCCAGATGCTCAATCCCTGGGCGCCGGCGCGCTACGGCACGTGGGTAGATAGTACGTCGTTCGACCCGAACCATCCCGGAAAATGGAACGGCATTAAACTCTTCGAGATTATCTTTTGATTTAGGATCAGGGAGCACACGCGACATGCGTACGCTCCCCTAAAGAGACGCGTCGGGTCTGGTGTCGTGGACCTATTGTTCGTGACTGACGACTTTTGCGGCTGGTTTGTTCACCTCTAGTTGCGCGCTCACCTTTTGGATTTGCGCGGCCTGCTCTTTGAACTGCGCCGTGAGAACCTCCATTCCTTTTTGCTGCTGAGCGATGATCGCCGCCTGGTTCGCCATTTTGGAGTTTAGTTGCGTGATGTTGGTCTGTTGTTCCTCGACTTTCTTGTGCTCTTTAAGGAACTCGTTGAGCAACATCGCGTTGACCGCATCGTAGCGTACGGTTAAAGGCTCGCCGTCGCCATCGAGCACCACCAGGTCGGGATTTACCTCGGCCACATCTTCCGCAATCAAACCAAATTGAGGCGTATTTTCGGCTTTTTTGGTGTCTGCGTCCTTGTAATGAAACGTGACCGGTTTGAGCGCCAGGATGGCTTCGCTGGTTCGCTCCATCGGTTGAATGTCTTTCTTAAAGCGACGCGAGGAGTTACTCGTGCCAAGCTGGCCGTCCGAGTCTACGATGACAGGTATACCATCGAGGTTCCCTACTACCACCCCACGAATGTTGCCGATAAAGCATCTGTCACTTGCAGTGAAGGCAGTACCATCACCTAGGGAGCCGATGGAAATAACGTTATCGCCCGTAGTCATGTTGGTGCCGGCTTCGCGGCCGATGCCGATGTTGTTGCTACCCGTGGTGAACCTGAGTGCTCCCCGGCCAAAGGCTTGGTTGTTGCCCCCGGATACGTTGTCCCGGAGTGCAGCGGTACCGAACGCCGTGTTGCTGGAGCCGTCGACATTGTTGAAGAGGGCAAATAAACCACCGGCGGCGTTGTCGTTGCCGCTGGTGTTTGCGTTGAGCGCTTCATGACCGATCGCCGTGTTTTCGACGGCGTTATTGTTTAAAAGAGCGGCGGTTCCAACGGCCGTGTTATTGGCGGCGGTAGTGTTGAACAAAAGCGCCGCCGCGCCAAAGGCCGTATTGTTGTCTGCGGTGTTGAAAAGGAGTGCCCCCGCCCCAGTAGCGGTGTTGAAGCTGTTCTCTGTGTTGCTAAAGAGCGCAAACCAACCAACTGCCGTGTTCGCAGATCCGGTGATCACGCTAGCAAGGGCGTTTTGCCCGTCCGCGGTGTTGAACGAGCCGCCTACACTTCCTGGATCTGGAGTTGTGGGCAACTGCATCACCCGGGGATTGAGGTTCGCCGGGATCTCTGGAGCCGTTGACGCTTCTTGCGGAGTCGCTGGAGTTGCTGGCCCTTCTTCCGGAGTAGCTTGCCCTCCAGGTAAAAGGGCAAAGCAGACGATTAGCAGCGGGATGAGAACGAACCCGCGCGGCGAACGCGCGTAGTTCGTCGAATTTCTGAGGCTTGCCCTAGAGGATTTGAGTGTGTCGAGGAGTATCTTTTTCATAATCTGCCGATTTTCGCGCCTGTGTAAGTTTTTGGGAATACGCAGAATTACGTACGAATGCTCTTGCCCAACGCTTCCGTTTTCTGTTAAGAAAGCCGACAGGAAGACCCTATGTCTCAGCCAGATCAGCACAGCTTGGAGGCATTGGCTTCGTTAGCGCTGACGCCGCGCGAAGCCGAAGTCCTCTTCTGGATTTCAGAGGGAAAAAGCAACCACGATATTGGCGTTATTCTCGGCGCAAAGACCGGCACCATCTGCAAGCACGTCGAACACATTTTGGGCAAGCTCAATGTGGAAAATCGGACGGCGGCCGCACTAATGGCGTTCGAAACGTGCCGCTCCGGCGCACCCGCATCCGACAGTAAACCTGGTCAACCTTGGGCTGCGGTCGGCGGTTTTATTACGACGCAACTCTGTGCGTTATGGTCAGATAGTTGCGAATTTTACGACGAAATCGCGCGCCTGGTCGCCTGAGCCGGATCGTCTGGCGAGCGCACTCACAAGGCCTTTTTTCCAGCCTCATGCGCCGGCGCGTCAGAAGCTCTTGTTGGTTAGTGCTCCCCTTGCGCGAACTGGGCAAAAAACTTTGCCAACTGCGAACGCACTGCCTGAAACGAGAGCTGCTCTAGCGCGCGCTGCTCTGACTCGGCTCACAATGGCGCCGCGTAAATCAGCGTTCTTCAACAAATCGAGCGCCATCGAAGCAATCTCGGTAATCGTCCGGCCCTCGCCGCAAGTTCTCGAAAATGCAATTCGTTCAATCGCACCGTCGCCGCCAACACAGGGGATTCGACAGAGCAGAGCGTCGCCCGCCACCTGGCCGGGCACATGGCTGCGATCTAACTGCAAGACGATCTTATGCCGCGCCACATCCCGCAAATAATCCGGATACGATTTCCACTTCTCAATTACATGGAGTTTTCGTTCCGGAAATTTCAGCTCGGAAAGCAAACGCCGCGCTTTATATCCATCCAGGTTAACGACGGTGACTGGTTCACCCGTCGCGTCACAAAGCTGTCGCGCAACCAGCAGCGCCGCGAAATGATTGCGCGATGGCACGTTCCATTCGCGCGTGCCAACAAAGATTCCAGATTGCTCGTCCGGGGGCAGACAAAAATTCCATCTTTGATCGTCAACGGGATAAGGCGTCGGAATAAACGCTACGCGCCTCAGGCTCCAGCGAGCGCTCTGATAGATTTCCGCGGCTTCCGGAGTTGTAGCAATGCATCCATCCGCTTGCGCCACAATTTTCATGAAACGCGATAATCTGGTGCAGTCGCATAGCTGTTGGGCGATCTGATGGAGTCCAGTCTCCTTTAACGAAACAACCACGGTGCGACCATGTTTCTTCAGGTCGGCTAACGCGCGCTCTGAAGCGCGAAAATCACCGCGCAAAAGCAGGAGAACCGGTGTGTTCTCCGCGATGGCGCGACGAGGGTTATGGTGAAAGACTCCCTGGGTACAGGCAGCGAAGGCGTGGAAGTTGATCGGTGGATGCATGCCTTCGCCTGGCGCCGGCACGCTACGAAACTGCTGTTCCGGATCGCGCCCACCTGGATTGAGAACAGTCAGTCGAAAATCCTCTGCGCCCCGCAATGTCATTGTTAGATAAGCCCGCGAATTGAGGCGAATACTGATGATAAAAATGCCAAAGCACTAATGACGAAGGACGAAGGAATGAGGAAATCCAAAGACCCAGCCGATGTACATTTCATTCGCACTTCCTTCGTTGTTCTTCATTCTAACTATTGGCGTGAATCTGCGCGATTCGCGGCGTTAGGCCGCTCATTCGTCGAGATCGCCCGACGGCGTTGCCGATTTCAAGAGGGTTTCATCCTCGCCTTCCTGGTCCACAGGTTTAACCGGTATTGCGCGCCGGATTTCGACCGGCTTCTTATCCTGCGGTTGGACCGGGATCGCTTTTCTGATCTCTGGAGCAGATTCCGACGTTTGAGTACCGGATCCGTTGCCGCTCCCGCCGAGGTTTGCTGGTTTTACTCCGCTCTCTCCGGCTACGGAGTCACTCTTTTGGTTTGCCGCGGTTTGAACGGCTGGCTGCGCCGCCGGCTCAGGTTTCAATGTTGGCTTAAGAGAATTGTAAGGATCTTTGTCGGCTAACAACGTTGGACTTTTTACCGCGATTGGCGTGACCTCACTCAGGTCTACGGCCAACGCGGCGCGCGGCAAATCGCTCGAAGAAAAGAAGCGTGCGAGACGAGCGCGCGGCTCACCGTGGACATTGCAAGGCTCGGTCGGAACCTGCGATTGCGCGCCAATCTCCATGTAGGTGGTGCGTCGCTGAACCGTATCGCCGTTCGCGGTCTTGACCGCGTCATAACATTTGTCGGTCGCGAGCAATCCGGACCTCGAACAAATCTCGACCTGGCTCAGCCCGCCCGGTTGCTGGATTTCTCGCGGTGGATAATGGTCGGCCGCGGCATTCATGACGTCCACCCAAACAGGCAGCGCCAGCTCGCGTCCAAACGCGCCGCGATAAATCTTTTGCGGCTTATCGAAACCTGCCCAAACGGCGCAGGTGAAATTGGAATCATACCCGGCAAACAGCGCATCGGTAAAATCGTATGCGGTGCCGGTTTTACCTGCTGCCGGAAATTTCTTCAGACCAAATTCCGTGAAGGCAGCTTTCCCTGTCCCTGATTCAAGCGCATCTGCAAGGCAGGAATGCACTTCGTACGCGGTTTCAGGTTTGGTGACCAGCTTCCGGATACTCTCCTGTTTCGCGTCCCAAACCAGAGTTCCGTCCTTTTCTTCGATGCGCTCCAAAATGTGTGACATGCTTGGTCGCCAGCCGCCGTTTGGGAATATCGTGTAAGCGAGCGCGAGCTCGGCCAACGTAACCTCGCTGCTCCCGAGAAACGTGGCCGGATACGGACGAAGCGGGGAATGAATACCCGCCGCAGCGCAAAGCTGCAACACGGCATCAACTCCCGCGTCCATCCCAATTCGGACGGTTGCGCCATTTTTTGATTTCACCAGAGCTTGTCTGGCCGTCATGGTGCCTTCATAGCGGTTCTCCGCGCTTTCGGGTCCCCATTCGCCCAGAATTCCGGTTGTTCCACCGATCATGACGGCGCGATTATCCAGTGGCGAATCTTCTACCAGCGACCCGGGATACATTCCTTTTTCGAAAGCAGCCGCATAAACAAATGGCAACATTGCGGTCCCAGCGGGCCGGCGCGCCTGCAACGCGCGATTGTATTGGTTGTGCTCGAAATCGCGCCCACCGACCAGGACCAGAATATCGCCCGTTACATTGTCCAGACCGATGACCGCGCCTTGGAGATACTCAGGCACAGGCTGGTTTGACATCGTGCCGTTAGCTTTGGCTTTGCGGAACGATGCTGCGTACTGGGCGTAAGTCTGGTGATTGTAATCGGGGCGCTGTTCGACCTGTTCGAGTTTCGTTCGCAAGGAATCTTCGGCAACTTTTTGGAGATCGACGTCGATTGTCGTGTGAATCCGATAGCCTTCGTTGATTGCGCGGTCCCATCCGACCGCTGCGATCACCTGCTGACGGATATAATCGACTGCGTAGGTCTGTCCCTGCGCGTTTTGCCGGCTCCCCACAACGATTTCCTGGCCTCGCGCGTTAGTGCATTGTTCTCGGCTGATAAAACCAATCTCGCGCATCCGATCGAGCGCGTAGTCGCGCGCTTCGCGCGAGGTCGCGCGATCGGCCCATGGCGACAATCTATTTGGGCTCTTGATCAGGCCTGCGAGCATGGCGCATTCTGCCAGCGACATTTCACGGGCTGGTTTGCCAAAGTACCCCCGCGACGCTGCTTCCGCTCCGTACAGGCCGCCGCCGAAATAGATCCGGTTCAGATATAGCTCCATGATTTTCTGTTTGCTGAACTTGTCTTCAATCCGTTGCGCCAGGAAAATTTCGAGCAGTTTGCGGCGGAACGTTTTTTCTTTCAGCGAAAAACTGTTGCGCGCCAGTTGCTGCGTAATGGTGCTGGCGCCCTGGCGCACATGTCCGGCCGTCAAATTTTTCAGCGCGGCGCGGATGATTCCGAACGAATCGAAGCCGTGATGCTGATAAAATTTTGCGTCTTCAACGGCGACGACCGCGTTAATGAGATCGGGAGGCAACTGGTCGTACGGCACTGTCTCGCGGTTCTCAACGTAGATTTGGCCAAAGATCTTGCCGTTGCGATCGAGGATCACACTCGCTGATTCCATTTGTTCGAGCTTGGTTAGGTCGAACGCTCTGGCCTGAGCTTTGAGATCGGCCACAAGACTGGAGATGTAGACTGCTAAGACGACGACCAGCACTGCTGCGCACGCAATGGGCACGTAAAACCACGGTCTCAAATACCAAGGTGGCCGAAAGCGATAGCCCGGTGGAGGCCTCAGATATGTGGCATTCGGTCTCAAGCTTTGCGAAGAACTAGGTCGCCAAGGTACGCGCCAAACGCCCAACGCTCAACGACCAATGACTAATTACTCGTCCGGACGTCATTGCAGTTGAGTGTCGAGCGTTGAGCGCTTGCATGCAAGCTTTGGACGTTGAGCGTTGGACGTTGAGATACACAAACGGGAAACGCCGCTCTGATTGAGCTCATTCGTGAACCGAGATTCGAAATCGCGGACCACAACCGTTCGACTGGTTCATGGAACAGGCGCTTTACCATCCGGAGCACGGATACTATTCCTCTGGTCGCTGCGCGATTGGCCGGAAAGGTGATTATTTCACTAACGTCAGCGTCGGTCCGCTCTTCGGGCAACTGATGGTGGCACAATTCGCTGAGATCTGGGAGCAACTCGGTAAAATCGATAATTTTGTCATTGTTGAGCAGGGCGCGCACGATGGCCAGTTTGCGCGCGACGTTCTCGAGTCTGCCCAATCACGCGCGCCGGAATTCTTCGAAGCTTTGGATTATCGAATAATCGAGCCAGTTCCGATTTTGCGAGAGCGCCAATCGCAGACGCTGGAATCATTTCGGAACAAGATTGAATGGCGCGATTCGCTTGAACCATTCACCGGTGTCCATTTTTCAAACGAACTATTGGACGCGATGCCAGTACGCTTGATCAGCGGCGGCGTGGAAAAGCTTGTCGGCCTTCAAGACGACAGGTTTGCGTTCATTCGAGCGTCCACTCTCAAACATGGCGTTCAATCAAGCTGTCGCTTGATTGGATCGACAACGTGGCTGCCAATCTGAAGCGAGGCTATCTGATCGCCATCGACTACGGACATTGGGGCGATGAATTTCAGAGAAATATTCAGGTTCGTGCGCAACATCGACACCTTGATTCACCCTTCGACCAAATCGGTCACGCAGACATCACGATGCACGTCGATTGGACGAGCATTATCCGTCGGGCGGAAGCAAACGGATTGCGCGTCGCAGGATTCGCTGATCAACATCACTTCCTTACTGGCGTCATCTCGACTTGGCAGATCTCTTGCAGACCCGCTCCTCAAACTCGACGGCTTTAAGCCGTCGAGCTCAAACCGCCGATGCCGATCGCAAGACCAAACGCGCGCTCCAAACGCTGCTGCACCCCGAGATGCTCGGCCGCGCCTTTCAGGCGATCGCGCTCGCCAAGAATGTCGATTCGGGTGCGCCGCAGCTGGCAGGTTTCAAATTCGCGCGCGAACCGCGCGCCGCGCTGGGACTCAAAAAGCCAAATCAATAAAGCGGTTCAAACGAGAGCACCGTTCCTGACACAGCGCCGACAGCAAAAAGAATGGTTGCACCGCGCGACCATCGTTTTGCCAGCTCCAAAAAAACCGGGCGACCGGTGCGAAGATAAAGCGCTTCGGAGATCACCATCAAAACGGGCGGGCTATTCCAATGGCTGCAAACACGATGTGGAACGCCAGGGACATGCCCATCTGCGAGCGGGCAAAAAGGAAATCACTCACCGGGAAGTTCGAATTCGACTCAACGTAACAGGGTGCGTAATCCGCGATCGACGGCATTTCGCGGATCAATCAAGTTGTTACTCGCGCTCTTTGAGAATTACGCGATCAAGGTGGGAATAAACGTTGAACGCGACCGCTCACTAGAACAGCACTCGATCCCAGCAGAACTAACTTTTCGAGGAACTAGGACGGCTTTGCTAGCCTTCGGGGCGAGGAATTGTCACAAAATTGTAACTTGCCAGCCGGACCGACTACCAAATTGAATGTGCGAGGATTTGCTTGCGTAGCGCACCGCCAATCCAGATGATGACCAACAAACCTCGACTGCGCCAATCGATTTTCTACCACCGCACGATTGGTCCGCAGCTGCAAGCACCGAAGGAAATTATGAAAACTGCTAATCGCTGGACCATTGCAATCGCAGGCATATTTCTCCAGATCGCCCTCGGCGCTGTGTATGCCTGGAGTGTTTTCCGCGTGCCGTTATCGAAGCAATTTGGATGGAGTATTTCGCAGGTCACGCTCACCTTTACCATCAGCATCTTTGTGCTCGGCTTCGCTGCGTTCTTTGGCGGGTTGTGGATGAACCGAAAGGGACCCCGCATTGTCGCGCTGACTGGCGGAGTGCTTTATGGCCTGGGCGTCTTTCTAGCGAGCTTTTCCGCGAACAAACTCTGGTGGCTCTATCTCAGCTACGGGTTTATCGGCGGTCTAGGCCTTGGCCTCGGCTACATCGTTCCTGTAGCCGTGCTGGTGAAATGGTTTCCCGATAAGCGCGGCCTTATCACAGGAATTGCGGTTGGTGGATTTGGCGCCGGCGCACTCATCACGGCGCCGGTAGCGACGCGGCTGATTCAATCCGTCGGGGTTTTGCCCACGTTCGCATATCTCGGCGTTGGTTACTTCATCATCACGATCATCGCTGGGCTGTTCATGCAAAATCCGCCGGAAGGCTACCAGCCGTCAGGATGGACTCCAACTGCGAAAGAAACCGCCCAACGCGCGACGCATGACTTCGTCTTGGGCGAAGCACTGAAGCGCTGGCAGTGGTGGGCGCTTTGGCTGATCCTGTTTTTGAACACTTCCGCCGGCATTTCTCTGATTTCGCAAGAAGGGCCGCTGTTTCAGGAGCTCACTGGCGTTACTGCGTTGGTGGCCGGCGGCATGGTCGGAATCGCCAGCTTGGGGAACGGCGTCGGCCGCGTATTTTGGGCGTGGGTTTCCGACTTGATAACGCGCCGCGCGACATTCGCCGTCATGTTCATTCTTCAAGTCCTACTGTTTTGGTTCGTGCCGAGGATTACCTCGTCGTCGACAATGACAATCGTCGCTTTTATTATCCTGATGTGTTACGGCGGCGGGTTCGGCACCATGCCGGCCTTCACAGCGGATTATTTTGGACCCAAAAACGTTGGCCCGATCTATGGGTTGATGCTGACGGCGTGGAGTTTTGCCAGCGTCTTTGGGCCGCTTTACATCGCCCGCATGCGTGAGACCGCAGGAAATTATGCAGGCGCACTCCACGTCATCGCCATCGTGATGCTCGTTTCCATTGTGCTTCCAATCATCGTCACACCGCCGCGACGTGAACAATCGGTGTGAACATCCGTACGCGTTTGTTTTTGCTGGCTTAGCCCGCTGCACTGTGACATTTTCAAGCGACTGAGATTCGCTCCAGCCGCGAAGAACTGAATAGAGAATATGTTCGCGCTGCTTTCGAAATGGCCGCTCGTTAGGCAAATTCGCGAACACAAAGACGGGACGGGCCTCGAATCGATGTCGGACAAGACGCGCGCGATGCACGCGAGGATCGATGACGCAAAAGTCGCGCGCTCCATTTGTCCGTATTGCGGCGTCGGCTGTGGACAGTTGATTTACCATAAGGACGGGAAGCTGATTTCGATCGAAGGCGATCCGGAATCGCCGATCAGTCAGGGAAATCTTTGTCCGAAGGGCGCCGCATCCTACCAATTGCTTACACATTCCCGACGGGAAACGAAGATGAAATACCGCGCGCCGCGCTCGAAGGAATGGACGGAAATGTCGCTCGAGCGCGCCATGGACATGGTGGCTGAGCGGGTCTGGGAATCGCGCAAACGCACGTTCGTCAGGCAGGTCGACGGGTCAACCGTCAATCATACCACCGCCATCTGTCATCTTGGCGGCGCCACGCTCGACAACGAAGAAAATTATTTGATCAAAAAGCTTTTCACTGGAGGCCTGGGCATGGTCTGTGTGTCCAACCAGGCCCGGATATGACATAGCAGCACGGTGCCCGGTCTGGGCACCTCCTTTGGCCGGGGCGGAGCTACGACCGCGCAGCAAGATCTGGCCAACGCAGATTGTATTTTGATCGAAGGCTCATCAATGGCCGAGGCCCATCCGGTAGGTTTTCGCTGGGTGATGAAGGCCAAGGAGCATGGCGCCACAATCATCCATGTGGATCCACGTTTTTCGCGGACGAGCGCGCTAGCCGACATTTGGGTGCCAATCCGAGCGGGCACAGACATTGTGTTTCTCGGCGGACTGATCAGGCATTTGATTGAACACAACCTCTACTTTCATGAGTACGTCGTCCATTACACCAATGCGTCCTGTATTTTGTCCGACGAATACCGCGACCCAGAAGACAACGGCGACGGCTATTTCTCGGGCTGGAACGAAGAGAAGCGCGCTTACGAAGGCGACAGTTGGGTTTACAAAGGTGGTGACCTGAGTCGGCCACAGCGCGATCTCACATTGCAAGACCCGCAATGTGTTTTTCAGAAATTAAAACGACATTTCTCCCGCTACACGCCGGAGATGGTCCAGAAAATCTGCGGCATCCCGCCCGACCTTTTTCACAAAGTCGCGCATTGTCTCGCTGCTGCATCTGGCCCGGATAGGACCGCCGCGGTTTGCTACGCAGTCGGCTGGACGCAGCATTCCAAGGGAGTGCAGATCATTCGTGCCGCTGCGATTTTGCAATTGCTACTTGGAAATATCGGCCGACCCGGCGGCGGAATTCTCGCTTTGCGCGGTCATGCCTCAATCCAGGGCTCGACTGATATTCCCACGCTGTACGACATTCTGCCCGGCTATCTCACGATGCCACGGAAAGGCGATGAGACTCTTCAGAACTATCTGGATAACTACACCAAAAAAACCGGCCTCTGGTCGAATTACCCCAAGTATCTCGTCAGTACGCTCAAAGCTTACTATGGGAAAAACGCGACAGCGGAAAACGATTTCGGTTATGGCTTTCTTCCGAAACTCACCGGCAACCATTCCTTCTTCGAATATCTCTACACCATGCTCGACGGAAAAATGGAGGGCATGTTTCTGATGGGACAAAACCCAGCGGTCGGTGCGCCGAACTCTCGACTCCAGCGCAAAGCGCTCGCGAAACTGAAATGGCTCGTCGTGCGCGAAATGGTGGAGATTGAATCGGCGAACTTCTGGCGCGAATCCCCCGAGATCGAGCGCGGTGAGTTGAACGCTGAGGACATCGATACCGAGGTGTTCTTTTTCCCGGCGGCTGGTCACGCCGAAAAAGAAGGTGCATTCACGAACACGCAACGTCTTCTACAGTGGCGCGAAAAAGCGGTGGACCCGCCGGGCGACGCGCGTTCGGACGGATGGTTTATACATCAACTCGCATTGCGTCTGATCGCCAAGGCAAAACAATCAGGCGACCCGCTCGATGAGCCATTGCGGGCGCTTGATTGGTGGTATCCGGAAGATGAGCTCGGGGAGCCGAAAATGGAAGCCGTGCTGGCAGAGATCAACGGCTGGCAAACTGAACCTGTAGTCGCGGGCGCTGACCGCGGCGGGAGCGACGGCGTTCTCTTCGGCGGCGTTGATCGCGCAGGCAATCCGCATCACGGCCCTCAGATCAACCGTTTCGCAGAATTGAAAGCCGACGGCTCCACTGCATGTGGCGCCTGGATTTACTCCGGTGTGTTTGGTCGCGATGGCGTCAACAAGGCGAACTCACGCAAGTCCAGAGATTACCTCGGTCACGGCTGGGGCTTCAGTTGGCCGAGCGATCGTCGAATCATTTATAATCGCGCCAGCGCGCGGCCGGACGGCCGTCCTTGGAGTGAAAGAAAAAAATTAGTTTGGTGGGACTCGGAAAAATGGACTGGCATCGATGTTGCGGGATTCGTACAAGGGAAAGCTCCCGACTATGAACCGGAGATAGGTGCGGAGGGCCTTGATGCGATTCCGGGTGACGCGCCGTTTATTCTGCACGAGGACGGCTTGGGCTGGATTTACGTGCCAAAAGGTTTGAAGGACGGCCCGTTGCCGACGCATTACGAACCTCTCGAGTCGCCCGTATCAAATGAACTTTATTCGCGCGATACCAATCCGCCGGAACATTGGTTTCCGCGCAGCGAAAATCGGTTCGCGCCTCCGGGCGATTCCAGATTTCCGTTTGTGCTGACCACATATCGCCTGACCGAACATCATACGGCCGGCGGCATGTCGCGCTTTCTCAGCCATCTTGCGGAATTGCAGCCTGAGATGTTCGCTGAAATTTCGCCGGAGCTTGCACGTGAGCGGAAGATCAGCAACGGCGATCACATTTGCATTGTTACTTTACGCTCAGCCATCGAAGCGCGCGCACTTGTTAGTCGCCGCATTCGGCCATTGCACCTCAATGGGAAAACAGTGCACCAGGTCGCATTGCCTTATCACTATGGGACAGCCGGCCTCGTTCGCGGCGACGCAGCGAATGATCTTCTCACGATCTCCGGCGAACCGAACGTGACGATCATGGAAGCCAAGGCGTGCACTTGCAACATTGTGCCGGGACGATTGCCGCGCGGCCGCGCGTTCGCCGAGTTCCTAAACAAATACGCGCCCCAAACAGGCCCGCCCGTTCTGCATCCCGAGGAACCGCAACGCCGCGTGACTACGCGCGGCGGCGGCCTCGCGATGGAAGGAAAAGAATGAAGCCGCCAAGAGTGGTAGCGCGCGACCGCCGGGCGCGTCAAAATTGTGGGACGCAAGTCGCAGACGAACCGGCGGTCCGTCCATACCAGATCTTATGATCGGCGAAGGCACACACAGCACGAACCAGCGCCGGCACAATTACGTGCGGGAAAATGTCGAAGTCGCCTTCTTCCCCATTCCAGCGCTGCGCGTTGTCGAAAAAAATCTCGAATCGGCTGTTGCACTTCGCTTCGGGAAACAGAACGCCTCCGCCGTAATCAAAGCGCTAGAAAAAGAAGCGGGCGTCGAAGTGAAGGCACACGGCGTGGACTGATCAATAGAACGTCGCCAGCGGCGCAGGCTATGATGTCACCGCTGGAGGAAGCGCAATACACGGCGTGCTGTCAGGTTGTTTCGACGGTTAACTTGCCGGTGGTAGCTGCGAGTTGCTTACCTGGCTGGAAACTTACCGCGCCCTTGTTCCTCTCCCGAATGAGAGACTGAGAACTGTCTACTAAGGGTAACTTGCAAATCTATCGCACGCGCACTGGTGGGGAATTCCGGCCAACCGGTACTGTTCGTCGTGCAACCGACGCATTTCGAAGCCGGGGAAAGAAGGCATGAACAAGCCTAACGGGCAACCTGATCAGACCCTAATGGAGCCGATTAGACGCGTTGAACGCGGCGGCACAGGTGCGGATTTGTCCAAGACTGCGGGCCCGAGTCGTGGCCATCGCTGGCGACTGATAGTGATCACAGGTATTCTCATCGCCGGCGCAGTCACTATTTACCTCCACCTCGACCCAGGAAAAAAACAGGATGGTAGCAAAGGCGGCATTCCTCCTTTGCCGATCAGCACGGTCACCGCCACCACGGGTGATATTGGCGTGTATGTCGACGCGCTCGGCACGGTCACGCCGCTAAACACAGTTTCCCTCACGGCGCGCGTTGCGGGGCAAATCGCGAAAGTAGAATATCAGGAAGGGCAACTCGTGCATATCGGCGATCCGCTGGTGGAGATCGATCCCGCTCCTTTCCAGGCCGCGGTGACTCAAGCCGAGGGACAACTAGCACGCGATCAAGCTCAACTCGAGCTCGCGAAGATCAATCTCCAGCGGGATACCGACTTGCTGAACAAGAGCGTAATCGCCAAGCAGGAATTTGACACGCAAACCGCAAATGATCATCAGTTCGAAGGCGCAGTAAAGCTGGACCAGGGTAACCTGGACCAGGCCAAGGTGAATCTGGCCTATTGTCACATTACCTCGCCGATCGACGGCCGGGTAGGTTTGCGCCTGGTAGATCCGGGTAACATTGTCCAAGCTAACGGAACGACCCCACTTGTAGTTATCACGCAGCTGCGACCCATCACCGTCGAGTTCAATGTCGCTGAGGATGCCGTTCCGCAAATTATGCAAGCGATGCATAGAGGCCGACAGCCTGAAGCCGATGCTTACGATCGCGCGAACCAGAAGAAGCTCGCCACTGGAAAAGTCGAAGCCGTCAACAGCCAGATCGACACCACGACGGGCACACTTAGGATACGCGCTACATTCAAGAACGATGATGACACGCTCTTCCCGAACCAGTTTGTAAACGTACGACTCCTGGTCGATACGCACAAAGGCGTCACCCTCCTGCCTAACAACGCAATCCAGCGAAACGACGATGGCGCGTTTGTCTACATGGTTCAGCCGAATCAAACCGTCGCGCTGAAAGCCATCACCGTTGGAACGACCGATGGCAACGTCTCGGAAGTGCAGGCTCTGCAGCAGGGTGCAGTGGTCGCGGCGGACAGTTTCAACCGGCTGAGCGACGGCGCGAAGGTGGCGATCCGGCCGAGTGCGTCTGGGGCGAAACCCGCGATAGCTAACAAATAACGTGAATCCGTCCCGCCCATTCATTCTGCGACCGGTGGCAACCTCGCTGCTGATGGCCGCCGTTCTGTTATGCGGGGCGATTGCATACAAGCAGCTCGGCATTTCAGTACTGCCCGAGGTGGATTATCCGACCATTCAGGTCGTTACCTTTTACCCCGGCGCAAGTCCTGATGTAACGGCTTCGGGGATTACTGCGCCACTGGAACGACAGTTTGGGGAGATGCCTGGATTGAATCAAATGACGTCCGTTAGCTCTGACGGCAGCTCGATTATTACCCTGCAGTTCGCACTCAGCTTGAACATTGACGTGGCCGAACAGGAAGTGCAGGAGGGGATTAACGCAGCGCAGACTTATTTACCGATCAACCTGCCGGCGCCGCCGATCTACAGCAAATCGAATCCGGCCGATGCGCCAGTCATGACGCTGGCCGTGACCTCCAAAACATTGCCACTCGCGCGTGTCGAAGACCTGGCCGATACCCGGCTGGCGCAGAAAATCTCGCAGCTGTCAGGTGTTGGGCTGGTCAGCATCAGTGGCGGACAAAAGCCAGCCGTCCGCGTGCAAGCGAACCCGACCGCGCTGTTGTCCGACGGTATCAATCTCGACGACCTTCGAACGACGTTAATGCAGACGACCGTCAATCAGGCAAAAGGAAGCTTCGATGGAGCGCATCAGGCTTACCAGATCAACGCGAATGACCAGTTACTAACGAGCAAGGACTACCAGTCGTTAGTTGTTGCCTATAACAACGGCGCGCCTGTCGTGCTGTCCGATGTCGCACGAGTGATCGACGGTGTTGAGAACACCAAGCTTGCAGCGTGGATGAACAAGACGCCTGCTATCATCCTGAACATTCAACGTCAACCGGGTGCGAACACCATTCAAGTGGTTGACCGCATCAAGCAGTTGTTGCCACAGCTGAAGGCGAACTTGCCGGCCGGTATTGACGTTTCGGTTCTGACCGACCGCACCATGACAATCCGCGGCTCGATTCGTGATGTGCAGTTCTCGTTGATGCTCACGATCGCACTTGTGGTGATGGCCATCTTTTTATTCCTGCGAAACTTGCGCGCCACGATCATTCCAAGCGTGGCCGTGCCGCTCTCACTCGTTGGCACGCTCGGAGTGATGTATCTGCTCGGCTTTAGCCTCAACAATCTGACGTTGATGGCGCTTACCATTGCTACCGGCTTCGTGGTCGATGACGCCATTGTGATGATCGAGAACATCTTCCGTTATCTTGAAGAAGGCGAAAAGCCGCTCAACGCCGCACTAAAAGGGGCAAAGCAGATCGGCTTCACGATTATCTCGTTAACCGTGTCGTTGATCGCGGTGTTGATTCCTTTGCTCTTCATGGGCGACGTTGTTGGCCGGTTGTTCCGCGAGTTCGCGGTCACACTCAGTGTGACCATTCTGCTTTCGGCGGTGATCTCGCTCACGCTTACGCCGATGATGTGCTCGCGGTTGCTCAAGGGGCAATCCGAGCAGAACAAAAGCCGCCTCTACCTGGCCTCAGAGCGTGTGTTCAATCGTATAGTCGACTTCTATGGCCGCACATTGCAATGGGTGTTGAAGCGGCAAACAGCAATGCTTCTAGTCGCGGTCGGCACGCTCATTCTGACGATTTTCCTCTACATGATTGTGCCGAAGGGATTGTTTCCCGTGCAGGATACCGGAATCATCCAGGCCATCTCCCAAGCGCCGCAAACCATCTCGTTCACCGCGATGGCCGAGAAGCAGCAGGCGTTAGCGGATGTCGTCCTGAAGGATCCTGCGGTCGAACAGTTTGTCGTCCTTCATAGGGATCGATGGAACGAACACGACCCTGAACAGCGGACGAATGCTGATCAATCTCAAGCCGCTGAATGAACGAAAGATCAGCGCCTCCGACGTGATCCGCCGTTTACAACCGCAGTTAGACAAGGTGGAAGGCATTACCCTTTACATGCAGCCGGTGCAGGATTTGACGGTAGAAGACCGCGTCAGCCGGACGCAGTTTCAGTACACGCTGGAGGACGCCAATGCTAACGAGTTAAATATCTGGACGAAGAAATTGATCGACAAATTGCGAACGCTACCGCAGTTGAGTGATGTAGCTACCGATCAACAAACATTCGGAGCGCAGGCAAAGTTGGTGATCGATCGTGTTACTGCGTCGCGATTGGGCATTACCCCACAGGCGATTGATAACGTGCTCTATGATGCGTTCGGTCAGCGCCAGGTCACAACCCTGTTCACCGAGCTGAACCAGTACCACCTCGTCTTGGAAGCGCTGCCGGAGTTCCAGAAAGATCCCGCGAAGCTCAACGAGATCTACGTGAAATCGACTAGCGGCGGCGCGGTGCCGCTAAGCGCGTTTACTCATTTCGAATCCGGCATAGCGCCCTTAGCGATCAATCGACAGGGCCAGTTTCCGTCCGTCACGATTTCCTTCAATCTGGCTCCCGGGGTGGCGCTCGGGCAGGCGGTCACGGCAATCGAACGCGCGCAGAAAGAACTTGGAATGCCGCTGAGTGTGCAGGCGTCCTTTCAAGGAACTGCAGCGTCGTTTCAGGCATCATTAAAGAACGAGCTGTGGTTGATCCTCGCAGCGATCGTCACGGTCTACATCGTCCTCGGCGTGCTCTACGAGAGCTACATTCATCCGATCACGATTTTGTCAACGCTACCGTCGGCCGGTGTTGGAGCGATTCTCGCCCTGCTGGTCTGCCGCAGCGAGCTCGGAGTCGTCGCCTTGATCGGAATCATTCTGCTCATCGGCATCGTGAAGAAGAACGCGATTATGATGATCGACTTCGCGCTGGAAGGAGAGCGTAACGAACACAAGAAGCCGCTCGATGCGATTTATCAGGCGTGTCTGCTGCGTTTCCGTCCCATCATGATGACCACCTTCGCCGCTCTGTTTGGCGGATTACCACTTGCGCTCGGCA
The DNA here is from genome assembly GCA_963719605.1 of uncultured Verrucomicrobiae bacterium. Taxonomy (GTDB): domain Bacteria; phylum Verrucomicrobiota; class Verrucomicrobiia; order Chthoniobacterales; family UBA10450; genus Udaeobacter. Next base: position 18,516 of record CAVRCO010000003.1, on the reverse strand, counting down.
ACGGCGTCGGCGCTGAGTTACGTCGCCCACTCGGGATTACCATTGTCGGCGGACTGTTAGTTAGTCAGGTCCTAACACTTTATACTACGCCAGTCATCTACCTCTTCTTTGATCGACTGGCTGCGAAGCTCTCCCGCTCGCGCGCAGGGGAACAAAGCACGGGCGGCCTTCCTGAGGCTGCGCCGGCATGAACTCAGTTTCGTCAAACGCCAGTCCGGCTCGGACCAGCAGCGGGGAAGGAATTTCCGCGCCATTCATTCGGCGACCGATTGCGACGGTATTGCTCACGGCAGCGGTCGCTTTGGCGGGAATCGCAGCCTTTTTGCAACTACCGACCGCGCCTCTGCCGCAGGTGGACTTTCCGACGATCAGCGTGTCTGCGACCCTGCCGGGCGCGAGTCCAGACATCATGGCGACCGCGGTTGCCGCGCCACTGGAACGGCAATTCGCTCACATCGCGGGCCTCAACGAGATGACATCCGCGAGTTATCTCGGTTCGACGAGCATTACGCTGCAGTTCGATCTGAGTCGCAACATAGACGGCGCAGCGCGCGATGTACAGGCGGCGATCAACGCTGCGCGCGCAAATCTTCCCTCGAACCTGCCGCAAAATCCGACGTATCGCAAAGTTAATCCGGCTGACGCGCCGATTATGGTAATCGCGCTCACTTCTGACATCTACAGCCGAGGCCAGCTTTACGACGCGGCCTCCACCATCATGCAGCAGCGGCTACTTCAAATTGCAGGTGTTGGTCAGGTAAACATAGGCGGCGGCGCGCTACCAGGCGTGCGCGTGGAGATCAATCCGACCCAACTGAATAACACCGGCCTTAGTCTGGAAGACGTGCGAACGATGTTGAGCCAGCAGAACGCGAACATGCCAAAAGGACAGCTCTCCGATGAACGAACGACTGCGGACATCCTGGCTAACGACCAGCTGTTAAAGGCGAAGGAGTATGCGCCGCTGATTGTCGCGTACCAGAATGGAGCGCCGGTAAGGTTATCGGACATCGCCAGCGTGCGCGATTCGGTCGAGAACATTCGCGCCGCTGGTTACCTCAATGGCAAGCCTGCCATTCCGCTGGTCATTTTTCGGCAACCAGGCGCAAACATCATCGACACGGTCGATCGAGTGAAAGCAGCGCTGCCGTCGTTGAAAGCCTCGATTCCTGCTGCCATCGACATGCAGATCGTTCTCGATCGCACGCAGACCATTCGCGCATCCGTGTTCGAGGTGGAGCGCACGCTTGTCATCGCCATTCTGCTGGTCGTCCTGGTCGTTTTTCTCTTTCTGCGAAACGGGCGCGCAACGCTGATTCCGGCAGTGGTTGTTCCAACATCGCTTATCGGCACGTTCGGCGTGATGTATCTCTTGGGTTACAGCCTCGACAATCTTTCGTTGATGGCGCTGACTATCTCGACTGGATTTGTGGTCGATGACGCGATCGTCGTGATCGAAAACGTCTCACGCCATATCGAGCAAGGAGTGCGGCCGATGCAAGCTGCGCTCAAAGGCGCGCGCGAAGTCGGGTTCACTGTTCTTTCGATCAGCGTTTCATTGGTCGCAGTGTTTACGCCGATCCTGCTCATGGGCGGCATCGTCGGTCGATTGTTCCGTGAGTTCGCAGTGACTCTCTCGACCGCCATTCTCGTTTCGTTAGTCATTTCGTTGACGACCACGCCGATGATGTGCGCGCGTTTACTTCGGCAAAATCGACAATCGAAAACGCCGGGTCCGATTTCTAGGTTAACCGAAAATGTCTTCCCATGGATTTCGGAGGGCTACAAACGGAGCCTGCAAATTGTCCTGCGGCATCCGGCGATCACGCTCGGCGTGTTGATCGCGACGATCGCGGCGACTGGGTTTCTTTTTGTCACTGTGCCAAAAGGATTTTTTCCGCAGCAGGATAACGGGACCGTGTTTGGCGGTATGCAAGGCTCACAGGACGCGTCCTTCCAAGCGATGCAAGGCGCGGCACTGCAGGTCAGTAACACGATCAAGACTGATCCGGCAGTCGCGGCGGTAGTCTCTTTCGTCGGCGGCACCAATGGCGCAACCAACAGTGGTTTTGTTTACGTAGCGCTGAAGCCGCTGAGCGAGCGGAAAATCAGCTCGAGCGAAGTCATCAATCGTCTTCGGCCGAAGCTTTCCGGTGTCCCTGGAGCGATGACATTTCTGCAAGCCGGGCAGGACTTGCGCATCGGAGGCCGGCAAAGCAACGCACAATATCAATACACGATTCAAAGCGAAAACCTTCAAGACCTGGTGAAATGGGGACCGATGGTGCTCGCAGAAATGCGGAAGCTGCACGGTTTCACCGATGTGAACAGCGACCAGCAAAATGCCGGTTTACAAGCGTCGCTGACTTACGACCGGCAGACTGCAGCGCGCTTGGGCATCTCAGCGCAACTTATCGATGACACACTCTATGACGCCTTTGGCCAACGCCAGGTCTCGACCATGTTTACCTCTCTCAACCAATACCATGTGGTGATGGAGGTGGATCCGCAGTTTTGGCAAAGCCCGACCGGGCTCGATGCGATCTACATTCGGCCAAACACGACATCATCAAGCGCAGGAGCCAGCCCAAGTCCAACACCGACCGGTGGTGCTACTAGTGTCCGCTTCTCAGTCTGCTCCGGCACCGGTCCCCATTCCTTCGCCTTCAGTTGCCAGTCCCTTCCCGACGGATGGAGTGATTGCCGCTCCAACGCCGCCGAGCCATTTCCGGGTTTTGTACCTCTTCCTACACCGGCCGTCGTAACTATGCCTACCGCTGCGCCGTCCACCGCACTTGCCGTTTCTCAACCAATTCCAACCCTGAGCCCCGCTAACACATCATCGGCGGCAGTTGCCAGCTCGACTCCTGCGCCGATAGGTGCTGCCCGATCGGCTACACCCGGCACTATTCAGCTACTTCCTACAACGACGCCGACCCCCTCACCGTCGAGCGCAATCGCCACTTTGGCTGCTGCTGCATCGTCGAGCGCAGTCGCCAGTTCGACTCCTGCATCGAACGCCATTGCTACAGCGTCAGTCGGCGGTAGTAGTTCCCAGCCGACTCCTTCACCGACGCCGGTTGTGCCGTTGAGCGCTATCGCGAGTTACCAGCCGACTACCGCACCAATCGCCGTTAATCACCAGGGGCAGTTCCCATCAGTCACGATTTCCTTCAATCTTGCTGCAGGCATAGCATTAAGCGATGCGGTTAAGGCAATTCAGCAAATGCAGCAACGAATCGGAATGCCGAGCGCAGTGCACGGCAGTTTTTCGGGAACAGCGCAGGCGTTCCAGGTCTCCTTAGCCAGCGAACCCTTCCTTATTCTCGCCGCGCTCGTCGCCGTCTACATCGTGTTAGGTATTCTTTACGAGAGCTACATTCATCCCATCACGATCCTATCGACGCTGCCATCCGCTGGAGTCGGCGCGCTGCTGGCTTTGATGCTATTTCGCACCGACCTGAACGTGATCGGCATTGTCGGCATCCTCCTACTCATCGGTATCGTAAAGAAGAACGCCATCCTGATGGTGGACTTCGCGCTGGAAGCGGAGCGCGCGCAAGGGATGCGCCCGCAGCAAGCCATTTATCAGGCGTGCCTCTTGCGTTTCCGCCCAATCCTGATGACCACAACGGCCGCCTTGTTCGGCGCGCTGCCGTTGATCATCTCCAGCGGGATTGGTTCCGAGCTGCGCCGGCCACTCGGCATAACGATCGTCGGCGGCCTCATCTTTAGTCAGGCGCTCACACTCTACACTACGCCGGTGGTTTACCTCTACTTCGACCGTCTTCGCGAATGGTGGGAAAACCGGCACCGGCAGACCTTTACTTCGCCGCACGCAGCTCTTGGTGTTCCCGACGCCATTTGACAAGGGCGTCGCGCGAGCGAGTGGCGCACATTCGATCCGGGGCAGAACTTAGTTCGCCGGATTATCCCAAAAGGGAGATAAGCGCCTGCTTCACTCACCTGAGTGACAAACCCCACTATCGCGCCATGGCTGCGCATCGCGCCGAGTAGGAACGTGAAGCATGAAAATATCAACTAACATTTTCAGCAGACTAACCCTTGTGGCGATTGCTTGCACACGACCCGCACGGAGCGAAACCGCCTAAAGTCAAAATGAAAACAACGTTATTTACGATCGGCTTGATTATGGGAGTGGCCTGCTTGTCCTGCGAAAGCGCTGCAGCTACTCCGAAGCATCGGTTCTCGCATGGCACCGTGTTGACGTACAGGCATCATGCGGCCGAAACCCATGCGCCACTCATCGAACTGAAGCCTCAGGTCACGGGTGTGATCCCGCGTATCATTCGGCGTGGCGATCCGCTGCAGATGCTTAATCCATTCGCGCCAGCAAAATATGGAATCGCGGAAGAGGAGACTGTCCTTGATCCGGATGTTCCTGGCCAAGGAGATGGTATCAAGCTTCTCAGCGTTTCGTTTTAGCGCAGTTCATTCACGGTGAAACCTTCGTGTGACCAATCTGCGATCGGGATGTAACCCGCCACCGCGGGCTCTGTCTTTAAAAAGGAACTTCGAGTTGGGAGGGTGGCGCGATATCGGGAGGATATGGAAAGCAACGATGTTCTTGTAGCACTAGAGGCGGCGCCTGGGCAGGCGGTGTCTCCAGTCGAGCCGCAACGCCGCACGTTGCTGGCTCGTTTCCTTTCCGCGCTCGGGCCGGGTCTGATCACAGGTGCTGCGGATGACGATCCCTCGGGCATCGCGACTTACTCCGCCGCTGGTGCACTACTCGGCACGACCCAGCTTTGGATTGCGTTAGTCACCTGGCCACTGATGGCCGCGGTGCAGATGACTTGCGCCCGGGTTGCGATGGCAACCGGGAAAGGACTCGCCAGCGCGCTTCGCAAGAAACTTCCGAGGTCTGTAGTAATGGCCGCTGCCTTCGCGCTTTTCATCGCCAACACCTTCAACATCGCCGCAGATCTGGCCGGTATGGCTGACGCAGCCGAAATGCTGTCGGGCATCAACTCGCATTACTTTGTTATTCTATTCGGAATCGGACTGACGGCCGGCCCGATTTTGTTTCACTATGAGCCGATCGCCATCCCGTTGAAATGGCTGACGCTGTCGCTCTGCGCTTATATCGTTACTGGGTTCATTATTCGTCCGGATTGGCCGGCGGTGGCCCACGCTACGTTTGTCCCATCGCTGCCCACCACGCGAGAGGGATGGTCAATGCTGGTTGGCGTGCTCGGGACAACAATCAGCCCTTACCTGTTTTTCTGGCAGGCATCGCGGGAAGTCGAGGAGGCGAACTCAGCAGCACGCAAGCGCGTGCCGACGGTTGCTATGCGAGCACGCGTCTTGACCCGGAGATTGGACGTCGGCGTCGGCACGTTCTTTTCCAATGTCGGGATGTATTTCATAATCCTAACTACCGCGCTGACGCTGCACCGAAACGGCATCACTCATATCCAAACTTCCGAAGGCGCCGCGGAGGCATTGCGTCCGTTGGCTGGCAATCTTGCTGCTTTGCTTTTCACTCTTGGGATCATCGGTGTCGGCTTTCTCGCCATCCCTATTATGTCGGCTTCGGCGGCATATGCGGCTGCGGAGACTTTCGGCTGGCGCGTCGGGATAAACAAGAGTTTTAAGACCGCGCGGGCTTTTTACGCCATCATCATCTTGTCCACGCTGGTCGGAATCGCGATCGACTTTGCGAACGTCAACGCGATCAAAGCCCTTTTTTGGTCCGCTGTGGTCAACGGCCTGCTCGCTCCGTTTTTGCTGGTTGCCATTCTTATCGTGGCGACAGACCGCAAGCTCATGCGCAACCACCCGGCTCCCTTAGTTACGACGGTACTGGTTGCTGTTACAACCTGTGCGATGATCGGTGCAGCGCTCGGCATGTTTCTGCTTTGACCTGCCTCGCCCAACGAGACGGTATCGAGTTTTCTAACGTTGGTGGCGAGGTCGGCGCGCTACGCCGACGGGACGCTGCAGCGCGGCGTTCCTGCCACTACAGTAGTTTCGGGCGCGCGGGACGAAAGGCTGCTAGCTTGGTCGGCTGGCAGGGGAGCTTGGCCGCCGAATACGCTTTCCGCCAGGCGCGCAGCGCCGAGCCAGGCAGGGTTGTTTTACATCCACATGCCTCCCGCTTGCGCCGCAGATGGCATCTCCCGAAAGAGGGAATGGCAATGAGCCAATAGGAGTCAGGAATAAATCCTTCGCATGCGCAGTCGCAGAGCTCGCCACTGGGATGATAGCGTTGGCGAGTTAAGTAACGAAGCCAAGCCATGTGGATCATCCGTTTAGCTCTTAAAAGGCCTTACACCTTCGTGGTAGCTGCATTGCTGCTACTACTGATGTCGCCGCTCGTCGTGACTCGAACGCCAACCGACATCCTGCCAGCGATCAATATTCCGGTTGTCAGCGTTGTTTGGAGCTACACCGGCTTGACCGCTACCGATCTCGAGCAGCGAATGGTCTACACCGAGGAGCGAGCGCTTACCACGACCGTCAACAACATCGAGCATATCGAGTCAAATTCTTATGACGGTGTCGCCGTAATTAAAATTTTCTTTCAGCCGGGCGTCACCATTTCACAGGCCGTCGCCCAGGTAACAGCTATCTCGCAGACAATCCTGAAACAGCTTCCACCGGGGACGACCCCGCCTTTGATCCTCCAGTACAACGCCTCGAGCGTTCCGGTTCTGCAATACGGTGTTGGTGGTGAAGGGCTCAACGAACAACAAGCGTTCGACATTGCGCAGAATCAGCTCCGTGTTGGGTTGATCACCGTGCCTGGTGTCGGCATTCCGTATCCTTTTGGCGGCAGGCAACGCCAGGTCCAGGTAGATCTCGATCTGCGGAAGCTTCAGGAGAAGAACCTCAGTCAAATGGATGTTCTGAACGCGTTTAACTCACAGGCGCTGGTCTTTCCCAGCGGCACCGTGAAGTTAGGGATGAAACAATATCCGATCGACATCAATACGTTTCCGCTCCGAATCGACACGCTCAACGATCTTCCCATCAAGACCGAGAACGGCGCATTGATCCGCCTCGCTGATGTCGGGCAAGTGCGGGACGGCTCCGATCCGCAACAGAACGTGGTCCGGCTGGACGGCGTGCGCAGCGTGCTAATGAGCATACTTAAGACTGGCAATGCTTCGACGATTGCCATCGTCGATGGAGTTAAGCAGATGATGCCTAATCTGTTACAGACAGTCACCAGCAACGTACGAGTGAAGGAGTTTGGCGACCAATCACTCTTCGTCCGGGCAGCTATCAGTGGCGTAGTTAGGGAGGGCGTAATCGCCGCTTGCTTGACCGCTTTGATGATCCTGTTGTTCCTGGGCTCATGGAGAAGCACGCTCATCGTTGCAGTATCGATTCCACTTTCAGTGCTTGCCTCCCTCACCGCTTTAAGTGCTTTGGGAGAGACCATCAATCTCATGACACTTGGTGGCCTCGCGCTGGCTGTGGGTATTCTTGTGGATGACGCGACAGTGACAATCGAGAACATCGAGCGCCATAGCCAGGCGGGAGAAGAGCTGGAACCCGCGATCATGGTGGGCGCAGGCGAGATCGCACTGCCTGCGCTCGTGTCCAGTCTTTGCATCTGCATCGTTTTTCTCCCGATGTTCTTTCTCTCGGGCGTCGCTCGCTTCCTTTTGTACCGTTTGCCGAGGCAGTTGTGTTCGCGGTCTTGGCTTCCTACATCTTATCTAGAACCCTCGTTCCGACGCTGGTAATGTGGTTTGAGCGAAACCACGAAAAACTTCATAAGACTCAACGCGCCGCATTCTTGCTTCGACCATTCATAGCTCTACAGCGAGGAGGCTTGGAGCGCGAACATGCGCGCTTCTAGGGCTGGGTTGACTGGCCCGGCGTGCAAGGCGGCTCGTCCCTGGCGGGCCAGGGCGATGGCTTCATCCGGGGTGCCGAGGTAGCTGGCGAGGTGGCTCATGCTGCCCAGGATGTGCGCGCTGAGCTGGTGGTCGTCGCCGACTTGGACTAGGGCCAGCGCCCGGCCAAAATGCCGCTGGGCGCTCGCGTCGCGTCCGGCATCGTGCGCCATCCAGCCGGCCATTTCGGTCAGGGCTGCCGCCGCGGTGAACAGTGCCGGGTTGCTGGCTCCTGTTATCGGTGCCGAAGAGCCGAGGCGCCATGTCGGCTTGGAGGTACCTGACCACGCTGGCGTACAGATGGCCGCCGCCCGCCTGAAGATCGGCCGTGCGGAACGCCCTCATGGCGACGGCGTTGGGGTCGTGGACTCAGTACGTCGGCGACGGAGGTCTTCGCTGGCGACGGCGCAGCTATCGCGACCTGCGAATCTCTCCTGACGTCGCTATCGCTACGGCCGGGCGGGAGCTTGAACCAAAGCAGGCGAGGCGGGATCCGCAGGACGCGCGCCCAGTAACCGAGGGTGTCGAGATTACGGACGGGCGGGCCGTTCTCGATCCGGCTGACCTGCGCCTGGGTGAGTCCAAGCCAGGTGCCGAGCAGTTCCTGGGATACACCGCCGCGCCCGTATCGTGACGTGAATTCGCTATGCCGGCGGTACGCGCGGGCAACCCGGCCTATGTGCTGGGCGGCGAGCGCGTCCCGGAGCGCTGGCGTGTTCCAGAAGGCAGGTGACACGGTTGGTGGTTCGGCCGCGGTGATTGACCGTCTGGCGCTCGCAGGAGCCGCACTGTGCACTCGCGTGGTTCCGGGCAAGGCGGTTGCCGCACCGGCAGTACCTGGGGGCATTCGCGCCATCTGGTCTTTCCTGCCTGGTTCCGGAAAGGGACATAGCTCCTGCCTGGCAATTTTAGCCGCATGCAATGCGGAGCGTCATCGCTTGTATACGCCGCATGTATATGCGTCATGCCCGTTTCGTCATAGCCGACATTGGCGGGCCATGCGAGCCTCGAACCAGCCGGTACATCCGGGCGCGGAATCGGAGGCGAGGGAGGCGAGCCCGATGGATTGCCAGAGCATAGCGGCGACCGAAACCAACAACATCGGGCCGCGCTCTGCCGCCAACAGAGTCACGCAGGTTGAGAGCCGATTTTCCCGGCGAACCTCGTTGCTGCTCGGCGCGCTTCCTTCCGCCGTGCCCTGCGCCCGGCTCCATGCCCGCCAGGTGCTATGGGAATGGGGCACGTCCAAAATTGCCGAGACTGCCGAACTGCTGCTCTCCGAGCTTGTGACGAACGCGGTCCAGGGGGCACAGGCGACCGTCAGCGACCTGCCGGTGAATGTTCGCCTTTCCGCAAATCGGGACCGTCTTCTCATCGAGGTGTGGGACAGCAACGTCCGGCCGCCGGTATCCCGCGTGGCTCGAAGGCGGCTTTCCCGCGCTCGACGCGGAGAGCGGCCGGGGCCTGTTTCTCGTGGAAACGCTGAGCGAGCGATGGGGCTGGGACCCGACGCGGAATCCCGAGGGAAAGGTCACCTGGTGCGAACTCGGCCGGACAAGAGGAGCTAGGCCATGCGCATCACGCGAACGTCCAGGTACCGCTGGCTGCCGGTCCGAATCGATGACTTCGAGAAATGGCAGTCGGGCCTGCTCGAAGAATCGGCAAGGCGGCTGGGCGCTCTCCTGGGTCCGGCGGACGTGTTCATCGCTGGGGCTTTGTCGGCTCGCCGGTTACGTTCCGCGGGCAGCGCGCGTGGCTGCGGGTGAGCCCCTTCCTCGAGCACGAGATGAGCGGGAAGGCATGGCGGGGTACCGTCGAGGCGGCAGCCAATCCCAGGAGTCAGCAAGCCCGCGCTGCTCCACCGGATCGAGTGGCACACCGACGGACCACCGTCCGTCCCGGTCAGCGCCGAAGTCCTCACGCTCGTCACCGACCCGCCCGCCTCGCGGGAACGTTTCCTGCGGACGGCCCGGACCTTTCGGCGGACTGGTTCAGCGACCTGCGCGCGTCGCTTGCGGCGCTGCGCGCGTATCCCACCGACCGCCAGTTCCCGGTCCACGACCCCGAGGAGTACAGCTACCTGCTCGGCGCGACCTACCGTCGTCCGGTCCCCGCCGACTGCGTTCCGGTGTTCGGAACCGAGCACATCGACCTGAACTGGCAGAACATCACGGCATCACGCTTCTGCATCCTCGACATGGAGCACTGGTGCTCCGCCGTCACCGGCTACGGCGCCGCCTACCTCTACCTCACGGCACTGGAAGTCCCCGCCGTCGCCGACCAGGTCCATGAGGCACTCGCGGACGTGCTGAACACGCCGAGCGGCCGGTACGCCCAGCTGGTCGCCGCCGCGCTCATCCTCCGGAACCTCACCCGGCTTCCCGACCCTGGCAGCCTCGCGGCCCGGCTCCACGCCTATACCGACACGCTGCTCGCCTGACCCGCACACTCCACGTCACGGAGGCGCTCATGACCCATCAGCTCATCGCCAGCCCTTATCCAGAGGGTCACGTCGTCGTCCGCCCTGGCTACGACGGAGCGGTCCGGATCGGGGCCGATAGGTACGCCGAACTGCGCGACGCACCCGCCGATGCCCCGGTCCCGGCCTGGCTCGCCGGCCCGGTCCGAGCCGGGTGGGGCACGACCTGGCGAGCCGCCTGATCGGCGAAACGATCCTGGTCCGGCCGGAGACCACCTACGGGTACGCCCGCGCCAGCTATGAGGTGAACCTCGGCTGCAACTACGACTGTGAGCACTGCTACCTCGGCGAGAAGATGTTCGCGGGCATGGACTGGCCCGGCCGCGAGCGGCTGCTGCAGGTGATGGCCGACGTCGGAGTGCTGTGGCTCCAGCTCACTGGCGGGGAGCCGCTGATCGACCCGCTGTTCGCTGAGACTCATGCCGCGCCTGGGACATGGGCATGATGGTCCAGATCTCCTCCAACGGGTTACGCCTCACCGGCCCAGGATCCTCGACTCTGACCACCCGTCGGCGATACCGGCTGACCCTGAGCTTGTACGGGGCGACCGAGGCGTCCTACGACGGGATGACCCGCAGGAAGGGATCGTTCCGCCGGTTCATGCTCGGACTGGCCGCCGCGCACGAGGCGGGGCTGGCGATGCGGATCAACATCGTCGTGTCCAACCGCAACGCCCACGAGGTCCCGGCGATGAGGACGATCGCCGACCGCTTCGGGATCGAGGCGTTCGAGTACACGAACATCAGCCCCACCATCCACGGCGGCGGCGAGGTGCTGCCCAGCCAGTCCCGCGAGATGCTGCGCACACGCAAGCCGTATGCCGGATGCAACGCCGGGATCACCCACTTCCACGCCGACCCGCACGGGAAGGCGTCCATCTGCAAGGTCGGCCGCGACCCCCAGATCGACCTCATCGCCGAGGGCGCCTACGGCCTTCGCAGGCTCGCCGCTGCCGCCGACGCGCTGCTCACCCGGCACGGCGGCTGTACCGGCTGCACCCTCCAGAAGACCTGCGGGACCTGCATGCCGCTAGCCAGCCTCTACCGCCAGGCCGAGGCCCCGCTCGAAGTGTTCTGCCAGCACGGAGGAGTAAGACGATCGCCAGTCCCCGGGAAGGAGGCGACGCCCATGAGCGCAGTCGCCGTGGTACTGTCACCCGCCCGCCCGCGCCGGCCGGGGCGGCCGAAGCAGGCACGCTACCGCCACTTGCGCCGGATCCTCGAGGTCGTCGCCGACACCGATACGCTGCTCACGATGTGCGCGTGCAGCGCGACAGCGAACACCTACTGAGGCCGGAGCTGCGCGCCCGGACAGGGGACCCGGCACTCGCGCCGGGCCCTCGGTCACGAGTGAGGAGCACCGTGAAGCAGCGCATCGCGTGGGACGACCTGCCGGGCGGCTGAAGGAGGCCATCGAGGCCCGCACCGGGCCTATCAACGTGTCCGCGTCGCGAGCGCGGGGCAGAACTCGCCGCTGGCTGCGATCATCGACGCTCGCGACGGCAAGGTGTTCGTCAAGGGCTTGCCGTCAGCCCACCGCCGGGTGATCACCCAGGCTCGCGAGGTTGCGGTCGCCCCGCTCGTCAAGGAGAACTCTCCCCGCGCTGCTGTGGCACTTCGACGAAGCCGGATGGAAACGCCCTAGGCTATGAGTACGCTCCCGGCCTCATGCCGATTACTCCCCGGCCGACCCGACCTTGACCGGCTGGTCCAGCTCATGGAGGCGCTGAACCCGATCACGGCCGCAGCGATCCCGGGCCGTTCAAGCGGGCCGAGGGCCGGTGGAGGCCGTACCTCGATGACCCGGAACGGCGACGGCCTTCGCCGGACCGGTACTGACCACTCGACTGGACCCGGACACGTTCTAATATGGCCCACCGCGCCTGGCTGATCGACTGGGCCTGGCCACCCTCGGGCCCGCCTGGACGGACCCGGCCTGCTGGATATGCGCCCATGGCATCCGGCGGCCACGCCGCGCCCGAGGCCGAACGGCAGCCGCCCGCCTGCCCGCGTACCAGGCCGCCGACCCAGCGCACGTCGACCTGTTCGCCGAGCCAACGCCCGGCTGTGGGACGAAATCGCCCAGTCGAGCACAACCGTATGGACAGCCAAGATGGCACAAGCTGCGAAATCATGGGTTGCCTATCGCCAGGCTCACTGAGCCCAGCAGGCGACGCACCTCGGCCATTGCACCGGCACGACTGCCGGCGAGCAGGTCCACAGGTGGTTACGGCTGATGCGTGCCGAGCGGTCAGGTAGATCCCCCCTTGCGCACCAGTTGGTACTCCAGGTCGTCAGCTAATCCGTACTCCATTCCGTACTCCGTTTACACCGGTATGACTTGACCGCCGGAAATGCGCAGGACCCAGCGGAAATAAACCTTCCGGTGGGCTCCCAGACTTATATACGCGCATAGCTCGTAAACAATTATAGATGGCGCGGCGGAGATGCATGCTGACGTATAAATCCCATGGTCTCCTTTTTTCAGGACAGGGAGTCGGACAGCGACGCGGTTCGGCTCCTACCGTTGCACTGAAGCGCGTGCTCATCCTTGCTCAAAGAGCGTGAGGGCCTGACATGGGCAGCTAGGCGACACGGCGACCAGGCAGGCGGGGGTCGAGGTAACAACGGGTCACCGGGAACGGCAACGATCAACCCACACGGTGACTGCCAGCTTGGCGGCAGGACCGACGATCTCATCGGCCTTTGAACATGTAGGGAACCCGGTGAAAAGATGTCGGTGCAGCGCAGCCTTTCTGTCGGCTGGGTGCCTGGAATGCTGGTCACGCTGTGCAGGGAAGTTGTCGGTTTCTTCGCGTGGCGGTTATTGCCTGGTCTCGGGCTGTCCCGGCAGTCTGGACTTGGTTGCGTCTGTCCGTGCTGGCGGGACCGGGCGCCCGGGCGATGAGTTGCGTTGCGCTCGTTCGTCTTAATCGATGCACTGGCAAGGCTGGAGACGAGAGGCCAGCGCGGGCTCGCGGAAAGGCTGGCTGGGATGCCTTATGCGGTCGTGGTCCAGGTGAGGATCGAGCCGGGCTCGGACATCGGGCACCGCCACGCGGTTCTGAACGACTTCGTGATTCCGCAGGTGAAGGCGTTGCCTGGTTTCCAGAAGGGCACCTGGCTGAACGACGGCAGCGGTACCGGCACGTGCGTCGTGGTGTTTGATACTGAGGGCAACGCCAGGGCAGCGGTCACGCCGCTGACGCCTGCGAATGGCCCGGCCGTGGTCAGCGCCGGGGTCTATGCGGTGGAAATCGAGGTCTAGGTCACTGCGGCCTGCCACGTCGGGCAGCTGCCCGGTGGCGGGCTGATGGCTGAGGTAGTCGCGGGCCTGCTGGCATAGCTGCTGGCCGAGCGGTGTCAGGATTCCGGTGCCTGGCGGGCGGGGTCTGCGGTTGATTAGGGGATCCGCCGCAGGCGCGTTCCATCCGGCCGATCTGGCTCGTAGAGGAGGCTGGGCCAGGCGCCGAGCGCCTGGGCGGCGTGCGTGGATGCTGGGGTGCCCGGCGATCGCCATGAGGCGGTCCAGGCGGCTGCCGCGCGTTGTGGCCCGTGAGGGCATGGCGGAGTGGTTCGGGCAGGTCCTTCGGGTGGAGGCCCGGGGGCTGAGGCGGCGGGGATGTAGATGCGGCTGCCGCGGGTTCAGACGGTTATGCCGTGGTCGTGGGCGAACCGGTTGAGGGTCTGGAGGGGGCAGCCGATCTGGCCGGCGATGTCGTTGAGGGCGCGGTGCCAGGTGAGGTATTCCCGGCGGAGCCAGGCGGTGTCGAGGCAGCACGCCGGGCTGCTGGCCGGGTGGCCGGGTGGCTGGCTCGGCCGGGGGATGAGGGTGCGCCGGACCGGGCGGCGGGGCCGGGGCAGCGGGTGACGCCGCAGCACCTGGCGCAGGTGGTCCAGGGAGATGCCCAGGTCTGCCGCGATCTGGGCGGGCGGCGTGTCCTCGTTCACAGGGCGTGGTGGATGGGGGCGGGGTCGGTGCGCGCCGGGTCCGCGCCGGGCCAGGCGGTGGCGGTGGCCCAGTCATCGGGTGGCTGCCAGTGCAGGGGCTCGTCGCCGATTCCCCAGCCGTCGAGAAGGCGGCGGGCGTGGCCGGCCAGCGCGGTGGCCGGCTGGCGGGCATGCCAAGGGCGAAGTCGTTGTAGCTGCCGGCGATTCCGCGCTGAGCCGGTAAGGCGGCGGGGCGGTGCCCAGGCTGCAGCCGGTGAGCAGCTCGTAAAGGTAGCGGCGGGCGCTGGCGGCCGGGGCCGGCCGCATCCCGGCCTCGCGGGTGATCCTCGGCCCAGGCGGCGCCGTCGATCAGGGTGCCGCTGGCGGCCAGGTCGCGGCGGCGCTGGTAGTCGACGGGGACGTCGTGCGTCGTCGATCGCGAACGCGAGCTCGGCCAGCATCGCACGCGCCAGTGCTGAGCTCGCTCATGTGATAGCCGCGACGTGCCGGCGGAGCGGGCCGCTGACGATCGCCATGACCTGGTTCAGCGGCATCCCGCTGTGCGGGAGTAGCAGCGCGATCAGCGCTGAGGGCGGGAACTTCCGTGGCGGGCGGAGGTGGCGTGGTCGCTGAGGCGGACCGCCCAGTCCGGCCAGAGCTGGTCGGGCAGCCGGGCCGCGCGGGCTGCGGCCAGGTCAGGGGCACCGGGCGGGCGCGGGGCCGGTGTGCGCGGGACGGGCAGGTGCTCGCGCCCCGGAGCCGGTCGGCGGGTCGCAGCCACCGGTCGCGGGCTCGGGCGATCCGGGCGGCCAGCGCCGGGCCGGCCGCGGCCACGCTGCCGGGATGGCCGGGGGAACGGTGCCGGGCGGGCTGCCGGCGACCAGGCTGGCCAGCGGGTCGCCCCGCCGGGGTCAGGGCGGGCGGTGAGCAGGCGAACGCCGTGGCGAGGACGCCTGCGTCCAGCCGGCCGGGGGTGAACGCCTGCCCCGTCCGGGGCCGGGATGCGGCAGCGGCGAGGTGGCGGGCGACGAGGGTCATGTTGGTGAGCTGGCCGAGGGCGTGGCGGCGGCTGTCTGCCGTCCCGGCGGGGTCGCGGAGGCCGGCGAGGAGCCGCTGATGGCTTCTTGCGCCAGCGGGGCGGCGGGGATCCGTCGTGACGGGGAGGCTTGGCGGTGTCGAGCCGTCCGCCGCAGCCGTCCGGTCCGGCGCAGTGCCCGGCCTTGGACGGCAGGGGGCGGCTGGCGGGCCGATGACCGCAGTGCGGGCAGCGGCTTCCCAGGAGCCGGCGGTGCCGCAGGCATAAGAAGGTTACCGGCAGCGACCAGGCGGGGGGCATCTGGCTGGGTCTTCGGCCAGGCAGGCGGGGCAGAACCGGGTCGTGTGCTGCGGCGCCCAGGCCAGCATCAGCGTCGCCGGCGGCGACGGCCCGGGCGGCGAGCATGCCGGTGACCGTTGGCGGGTCCACGCCGGTGGCCGCGCAGATGGCGGCCAGTTCCGCCGCTGGTGACCGTCAGGGGCGGCGGCCCCGGCCCCGTGGTCCGGCGGCCGGGCATGCCGAGCGCTTCCGCGAGATGCCCAGGGTTCATGGCCAGGCGGGCCGCGAAGCGGGCAGCCACAGGCCGACGGCTTCCCGTCCAGCGGGGCGAGGGTGATGGCAGCCTCCCGGTCATACCGCCACCGCTTCCCCGGCGGCGGGTGCACGGCCCGGGTGGCAGGCCGGGCGGGCGACCGCCCGGTGTCGAACGCGGCCAGGAGCTCCGCGGGCGGCCTCGGCGGCGGCGTCGTTGCGGACCTGGTCCAGCAGGCTGGCGGTCAGCTTCTCGGCGCCGGTGCGGACGGCGCGGCGGCAGCCGCGGGTGATCAGCGTCATCAGCGAGGCGAAGTGCCCGGTGCTGCGGGCGAACAGGTAGTCCGCCAGGTCGTCGGCGACCATGCCGCGGCAGGCGCCGGCGAGCACGAGGTCCTTCTCGATGGCCAGCAGCAGCTGCCGCCAGGTCCGCCGGCCCGCCTCGGTGCCGATCTCGAACGGGCCGACGCCCAGGGTGGTCCAGCGGCGGGCGTTCTGGGCGAGCTCTTCCTCGCCGGCGGCCAGGCCCTCGCTGACCAGGCCGCGGCGCTCCAGGCCGACGCCGACGAACAGGAACGTGACCGGGAAGGTGTTGGCCAGGTACTTGAAGTGGTTGGCCACGTCCCGGCCGTCGCGGCGCGGGGTCCAGGAAGTGCACGTCGTCGACCACGCAGAGCCGGACTACAGCACAGCGACGCACTCGGCGGCCCGGTGGCCGAGTTCCTCGGCGTTGCCCCGCTGGCCGGGCAGGCCGAAGAACCGGCACAGCATCGCGTTGAACGACCGCTTGGTGGTAGGGAGGTCAGGCACACGTGCGCGACCGGGATCCGGTCGTCCCGCGCCGCTGACCGCGGCCGTAGAGGCTGACCTGCCGCTGGTGGAACCCGGGCGAAGACCTGGGCGATGGTCGACTTGCCCAGCCCGGGAAGGCGTCGATCACCGCGGCGCCCTTGACCTTGTCCCCGTCCTGCCGGTTGCTGCCGCAGATGTCGTCCAGCTGCTCGTGGACGGCGCGCATCTGCGGGGTGCGCAGCGGGCCGAGGTTGGCGTGCCAGACCGAGCGGCCTGCTCCTACGGCGCCGCGCCGCCGCCGGCAGCGCGCGGCCTGCGCGCCGTCAGCAGGTCGGGCCGCTGCCGGGGCGGGGCCCGGCGATCGCGAACCACCCAGCCTTCGCCGAGGGACCCAGTCGCGCTCGGCGGGACCGCAGCGGCGTGCTCACGGCGGCCTCCATCGCGTCGGCGTAGAAGTCCCCTCGCCCGGGTCAGCTCGCCGGGGCTGTCGTCATCGCCGCCGTCCGCCGGGCCGTTCGGGCCTGGCGTCCGTGCATGGCGGTCCCGGCGGCGACTGACGGCAGGGCTGCGACCTCCGCGGTCGGTCCTCCGCCGGCGACCATCCGGGCGGCCCGCTGCTGGGAGGCGCAGACGGCCATCCGCCGCTCGGCCCGGTTGCCGGCCAGCCCGGCGCCCCACTGCTCCAGCAGTTCCGCCAGCGCCCGCCGGGTCTCGGGGAACCGGTCCGCGGCAGCGCCAGGCGGCGCGCGTAGGCCAGCGCCTCGGCTGCTGAACGGCCCGGCGACCGCTGCGCGTGCTCCCATCCCAGCGCGTGCCAGGCGTTGTCGGCCGGGTCCTGGAAGCAGATCCTGGCGATGTCGCCGGGGTCGTAGTGGACCGGCCACCGCCCGGCGTGCACCCCGGTGTAGGGCTGGTCCGGTTGCGGTAGGGGTTCAGCGCCGGGCCGTCGTAGCGCAGCCCGCCGATCTCGACCCCGTAATGCTGGATGGTGCGCCATTCCACCTTGAGGAAGTCGAAGGCCATCCCCGGCGTGGGCGGGGAACTTCAGCTGTCCCGGCCCGCGCGATGCCGTGGGCGAACATCTCCGCGGGGACAGCTCCAGGCCCGGCACCTGCGGGCTCAGCCAGCCCGGCATGGGGCCTGCCGGTGATAGCATCCTGTCAATCCACTCGCCGGACGATCTTCGAGTTCGTCGAGGAAGTAGAACGCCTGCCCTCGGGGTTCTGCGCCGCGCCGGTAGACGTCGGGCCCCTTGTAGCCGGGCAGCGCCGCGAGCAGTCGTTCGCCAGGGTCCGGAAAAATCGTTCCACCGGGCCTTGTCGTCGGCGTCGTAGACCGGGCCGGCTGGACCGAGATGCCCAGCCGGCGCACGCGCTCATCAGATGCTCCGACAGGTAGATCTTGCCGTGGTCGACCACGATGGTCTCCGCCGCCACCGACGGCAGCAGCGGCTCCCGTCCGGCCGTCGAGCTTGGCCGGGTCGACCACCACGTGGCCGGGCAGCCCGTGGTAGGGCGGGCGGACATCCGCCCGCCCGGCGTGCGGCTCGGGCAGCGGCCGGACCGACTCGAACAGCACCGCCGCCGCGTCCACCGCCTTGGTCGACACCGGGGTCAGCCGCAGCCCGGTGATGCACCGGTCAGTACAGGTCCATCGCGACGGTCAGCTCGGCCTGCACCCAGCGCAGCGTCACCGGGTCCATCGCGAACACGTCCAGCCGGGTGGTGTCCAGCAGCAGGTACTCACCCGGCCGCGTCGCCCGCAGCCGCCCGTAGGCGCCGCGGGCGGCCGGCGATCTCCCGCTTGGCCTTCCGCTCCCGCCGAACGCGTTCGTGCCGCGGCTCAGCTCCGACAAGACGGCATGAGCCCGGCGCCGCC
>CAVRCO010000002.1:0-405021 GCA_963719605.1 uncultured Verrucomicrobiae bacterium | reverse complement strand
GCGGATTTTGCTTCCATTCGCCAAAACGGATGCGGTAGAGTCGGCGGCCTCAGGAGAAAATGGATAACATCATCGAGGCGAGAGAACTGCAGATAGAGCGCAAGCATTTCTACGTGGAGCTCAGGGAAAATGAGCGCGGGAGGTTCTTGCGCATCACTGAAGAAGCTCATGGTCGCCGTAACAGCATCATCGTGCCGAGCACCGGCGTGGATGATTTTACCGCGACGATTGCTGAAGTTCTGACGAACAACGAAGGCGCGCCAGCATAAACCGCTGGGCTAGGTTTGGCGTTCCATAGCGGCAGCCAGGTCGGCTGCAACCGTTTCTCACCTCTAAACAATACGACTCTTCGAGTTCTCCGGATCGTTGACAGGGCGACGCCGGAAACTACTTTGGCCCGTTCACTCCTTGTCGATTTTTTCGCATCCCTGAATATGGCCAGAAGACGCAAATCTACGGTTCGAAAATCACGTCGGCGCACATCAAAGAAACCGAAACTGCCGTCGAGTCGCCGCGCTCGCGTGAAAAAAACGAAAAAGCCGCATTACGTTTATTACTTTGGCTACGGTCAGGCGGATGGATCACGCGGGATGAAACCGCTGCTGGGCGGCAAAGGCGCAAACCTCCACGAAATGACGCGCATCGGTCTGCCGGTGCCACCGGGGTTCACCATCACGACTGAAGTATGCACTCACTTTTATTCTCATAATCGGACTTACCCGCGAGAACTGGAGGCGGAGGTCGCGGCGGCGTTGGCAAAAGTCGAAAATTCCGTCGGAAAAAAATTTGGCGACAAAGAACGACCTTTGCTTGTGTCGGTGCGATCAGGCGCGCGCGATTCCATGCCCGGAATGATGGACACCATCCTGAACCTCGGGATGAATGACCAGGTCGTCGAGATTGTCGCGAAAAACACAAACAACGCGCGTTTTGCCTGGGATTCATACCGCCGTTTCCTGCAAATGTACGGCGACGTAGTCATGGGAGTTCAGAAACGGCCAGGCGAAGACCATGAACCATTTGAGGCAGTCATCGAGCATCTAAAGGATGAACGCTACGTCAAACACGACTTCCCAGACGTCAGATTGACAGTCACCGACCTCCGGGAGCTTGTGCAACGGTTCAAAGCGTTGATCAAAGAGCGCACGGGGAAATCGTTTCCGCAGGATCCGCAAGCCCAGCTTTGGGGCGCGATCGGCGCGGTTTTTGGGTCGTGGATGAATGACCGCGCGA
Organism: uncultured Verrucomicrobiae bacterium; assembly: GCA_963719605.1. GTDB lineage: Bacteria > Verrucomicrobiota > Verrucomicrobiia > Chthoniobacterales > UBA10450 > Udaeobacter. The sequence goes on along the minus strand of CAVRCO010000002.1, from coordinate 403,788 downwards.
TTGTTTACCGTCGCAAATACGGCATCCCGCGCGACTGGGGCACAGCCGTGAATGTGCAGACGATGGTATTCGGAAACATGGGCGAAACGAGCGCCACCGGGGTCGCATTTACGCGCGATCCGGCGACCGGTGAAAAAGTTTTTTATGGCGAGTATTTGATCAACGCCCAGGGCGAAGACGTCGTTGCAGGCGTGCGCACGCCCCGCCCAATCGCCGATTTGGCAAATGAAATGCCGGCGGCTCACAAAGAGCTGATGAAAGTCCGCGCGATCCTTGAACGTCATTTCAAGGACATGCAGGATCTGGAGTTCACAGTGGAGGAAAATCGTCTCTACATTCTCCAAACTCGCAACGGGAAACGCACAGGGCATGCTGCCGTTCGTATTGCGGTCGATATGGTCGATGAAAAATTGATCACAAGGAAGGATGCGGTGCGCCGTATCCCCGCGGATTCGCTCGCTCATCTCCTAGCCCCGATCTTCGACCGGCAATCAGCGAGACAAGCGAAAAAGATCGGCACCGGCCTAGCCGCCGGCCCGGGCGCGGCTTGCGGCCGGGTTGTGTTTAGTGCGGAAGAAGCCGTCACCCGCTCGGAGAAGGGTGAGAAAGTCGTGCTCGCGCGCATTGAAACTTCGCCAGAAGACCTGCGCGGCATGATTGCCGCCGAAGGCATCCTAACGTCGCGCGGCGGTGTCTCGTCGCATGCGGCCCTGGTCGCACGGCAAATGGGAAAAGTATGCGTGTGCGGCGCGACGGGAATCCAAATCGATTACCAAAAGCGCACACTCAGCGCCAACGGCACGACGTTGAGTCGAGGCGATTACATCTCCATCGATGGAACTGCGGGAGAGGTGTTTGCCGGCGAAGTCGCAACTGCACCGTCGGAAATCGTTCAGGTGCTGGTCGATCGTTCTCTCGATCCTAAAAAGAGCATCGTTTACCAAGAGTACGCAAAACTGATGAAGTGGACGGATCAATTCCGCAGCCTGGGCGTGCGCACAAATGCGGATACACCTGAGCAGGTAACAAACGCGGTCGCATTCGGTGCGGAAGGCATCGGGCTTTGCCGAACAGAGCATATGTTTTTCGAGGGCGATCGGATTGACACCATGCGCGAGATGATTCTCGCCGGTACGAAGGACGAGAGGGCACGCGCTCTGGCCAAACTACTCCCCTACCAGCGTGCTGATTTCATTGGCATCTTCACGGCGTTAAAAGGTCTGCCCGCCACCATTCGTTTCCTCGATCCACCGCTCCACGAATTCTTACCCAACGATCACACGCAGCAAAACGAACTTGCGAACAAGCTCGGCGTGTCCGTCGAAAAAATCGCCCGCCGCGTGCATGAGCTGCACGAATTTAATCCGATGCTCGGTCACCGGGGTTGCCGGCTCGGCATTGTCTATCCGGAAATTTCCGAAATGCAGGCACGCGCGATCTTTGAAGCTGCAGCCGAAGTGCAAGCCAAAGGCATCAAGGTCCGCCCTGAAATCATGATTCCGCTGGTTGGATTTCCGCGCGAGCTAAAGCTTCAAATCGAAATCGTTCGTCGCGTGGCTGGGGATGTCGCGAAGGAAAGGAACACGAAATTCAATTATCTTGTCGGAACGATGATCGAAATTCCGCGCGCCGCGTTGGTCGCCGACCAGATCGCGCGCGATGCCGAGTTCTTCAGTTTCGGCACAAACGATCTTACGCAAACAACATTGGGAATGAGCCGCGACGATTCTGGCAGTTTCCTTCCCGCTTACGCTGAGCTTGATATCGTGGATTCAAATCCGTTCGCGTCGATCGATCAAAAAGGCGTGGGCCGCCTGATGGAAATAACGCGCGACCTCGGACGCAAGACCCGGCCAAACATCAAACTGGGAATTTGCGGCGAACACGGTGGCGAACCAGCGAGCGTCAAATTCTGTCACCGGCTGGGGTTGGATTACGTAAGTTGCAGCCCGTTCCGGATTCCAATTGCACGATTAGCAGCTGCGCAGGCAGCACTCGAGAGTTAAAAGCTTGGTCACATTTCAGGACATCGAAGCTGCGCGCAAACGAATTGCGGACGCGGTTTATTGTTCCCCGTGTCCGTCCTCCATTGCGCTGAGCGACATCACCGGGATGAAAATTTTCTGCAAGCTCGACAACTTGCAGCGCACGGGAAGCTTTAAGGAACGGGGAGCGCGCAATGCGCTGGCACAACTGTCGCGTGACCAGCAGAAGCGTGGAGTCATTGCCGCTTCTGCGGGCAACCATGCTCAAGCACTCGCCTATCAGGGCCGTCTACTCGGCATACCCGCAACAGTGGTGATGCCCAGATTCGCGCCCCTCATAAAAGTGAGCGCGTGCCAGCAACTCGGTGCGACTGTTGTCTTGCACGGTACGGATTTCGGCGAAGCCAGAGCGCACGCACACAAGATCGCAGCGCAGAAAGGGCTTGCGTATATCAACGGCTACGATGATCCCGCGATTATTGCTGGACAGGGAACGATGGGTCTCGAGATCGTTGAGCAAATTCCCAACCTTGAAGCGGTAATTATTCCCGTAGGCGGCGCCGGTTTGCTCGCTGGCGTTTCTTTGGCTGTCAAAACCTTGCGATCGACCGCGAAAATTGTCGCCGTCGAGGCGGAGAACGTAGCGAGCTTTTCAGCCGCGCTTGCAGCGGACGAACCGACTACGATTACAATGCTTCCAACGCTCGCAGATGGCCTCGCCATTCCGAAGGTCGGCATAAACGCATTTCAGATAGCGAGACCGCTTGTCGATCTTACCGTGACGGTGAGCGAAGAAGAAGTCGCGCTGGCCATTCTCCGTCTAATCGAATCGGAAAAGAGCGTCGTCGAAGGAGCTGCCGCCACCTCTTTGGCCGCGTGTATGTCCGGAAAGTTAAAAGAGCTGGCAGGAAAACGCGTCGTCCTTTTGCTTTGCGGCGGCAACATCGATCCAAACGTTATCAGTCGTGTGATTGAACGGGGCCTGGTCGCGGATGGCAGGCTTGGCCGCTTCACCGCCGTAATTAGCGATCGACCCGGCGGGCTGGCCGATTTGGCAGCACAAATCGCTTCGACGGGAGCCAGTGTTAAGCAAGTTGTGCACGATCGCGCTTTCGCCAGCCCGGATGTCTCTGCAGTGAACGTTCTTTGCACAATCGAAACTCGCGATCATCAACACATGGCAGAGCTACACGCGTTATTGAAAAGCCGCGGCGTGGAAATTCACGATGCTAAATAGATGGTGGGGCGCGACCGCCGGGCGCGCCGATGAACTTGAAGCGCGTCTCGCGTTTCGTAATCTCCTCCAATGCAAACGCGCGAAGAAAAGATCGACATAAATTCATTCGCGCGCCGTCACATCGGTCCGAACCCGGACGAAGTGCGCGGCATGCTGCGCGACCTCGGCTTTGAAAACCTCGAGGCGTTGATCGATGCCGCTGTTCCAAAAAATATTCGTCTGGATCGAGAACTGAATCTGCCGGAACCGAAATCGGAGATGGCGGCGGTGCCTGAGCTCCGGGCAATTTCCAGAAAAAACAAGATCGCGCGCTCCTTCATCGGCTGTGGCTATTCCGATTGCATTACGCCGCCCGTTATTCAGCGAAACATTCTCGAGAACCCGGGTTGGTACACCGCTTACACACCGTATCAGGCTGAACTCGCACAAGGCCGGCTTGAAGCGCTCCTCAACTTTCAAACCATGATCACCGACTTAACGCGGCTCGAGATTGCCAATGCCTCGCTGCTTGATGAAGCCACTGCCGCCGCTGAAGCAATGGCGCTTTGTCATGCGGTCGTTCCGAATCGCAAAACGTTTTTTGTCGCCGACAATTGTCACCCGCAAACGATCGCCGTTGTGCAAACACGAGCGAAACCGCTTCGGATTACAATTAAGATCGGCGATTATTCGCGTTTCAAATTCGACGACACCGTTTTCGGCGCGCTAGTCCAGTATCCGGCCACGGATGGCGCGATTTACGACTACACGGATTTTATTAAGCAGGCGCATGACGCCGGCGCGCTGGGGGTGGTCGCAGCCGACATCCTGGCGCTGACACTACTGAAACCGCCAGGAGAATTCGGCGCCGATGTTGCGGTCGGTAGCACGCAACGCTTCGGTGTTCCGCTCGGGTTCGGTGGACCACACGCGGCATACTTCGCCACGCGCGATCAACATAAACGTCACATGCCCGGCCGACTGGTGGGCGTTTCACATGATGCCGAGGGCCGCCCTGTCTATCGACTAGCTCTCCAAACACGCGAGCAACACATCCGTCGCGACAAAGCAACGAGCAACATCTGCACAGCGCAGGTCCTTCTGGCTGTCATCGCTTCGATGTATGCCGTTTATCACGGCCCAAGAGGTCTGCGTGCAATCGCCGAACGGGTGCATCGCCTCACGAGTCAACTTGCGGATGGCCTGCGCGCTCTTGGCTTGAAAATCACGCACGAAAACTTCTTCGACACAATTCGCGTGGAGGTTGAGTCGAGCGAGGCCATCTTGGAGCACGCCGAAAAAGCGGACTGCAATTTACGAGCGCTTGGCCCCGGCGCAGTCGGTATTGCATTCGACGAAACGACCACGGTGCGCGATATCGAGCTCTTGATGTCGGTCTTTCGCGGCACAACCGTGCGCGACCTTGCCGATGACGATCTGGGAGAGCCGCCAATCCGCATTGCGCAATCCGCAATTCGCACTTCCGAATTTCTCACTCACCCTGTCTTCAACACTCACCACACCGAGACCGAGATGCTGCGTTATCTCAAGAAGCTCGAATCGCGCGATCTTTCGCTGACAACTTCGATGATCCCGCTCGGTTCGTGCACGATGAAGCTGAACGCAACCTCGGAAATGTTTCCGATATCGTGGCCGGAAATTTCCAAGCTGCATCCGTTTGCGCCGACAGAACAAACCGTTGGTTATGCAGAGATGTGCGAACAGCTCGAAAACTGGCTTGCCGAAATCACTGGATTCGATGCGATTTCATTGCAGCCGAATGCTGGATCTCAGGGTGAATATGCAGGTCTACTGGCGATTCGCGAGTACCACGGTTCGCGCAACGAAGCCCATCGCAATATTTGCCTTATACCGACCTCGGCCCACGGCACTAACCCAGCCAGCGCGACCATGGCCGGTTTCAACGTTGTTTCCGTCGCCTGCTTGAAAGACGGAGATATCGATCTCGCCGATCTGCGCGCAAAGGCAGACGAACACGCGCGCGATCTCGCCGCGCTAATGGTGACATATCCCTCCACCCATGGCGTCTTTGAACCTACGATTCGCGAAATCTGTGACATTGTGCACGCGCACGGCGGCCAGGTTTACATGGACGGCGCGAATCTGAACGCGCAAGTCGGCCTTTGCCGCCCTGGCGATTACGGCGCAGACGTTTGTCATTTAAATTTGCATAAAACATTTTGCATTCCTCACGGCGGCGGCGGTCCGGGTGTGGGACCTATTGGTGTGGCGAAGCATCTCGCGCCCTATCTTCCGCGAGAATTTATTCTAGATCCCGAGACTGGCCAGATCCTGTTTGGGGAGGGAGAACACGGGAAACGCCCGCCAAGCGGGGACGACTCCCATTACCGCCGCGGACGAGGCAAGGGCGGCAACGTATCCGCCGCACCGTACGGCAGTGCCAGCATTCTGACAATTACATGGATGTACATCCGTATGATGGGCGCGGAGGGATTGAAGTGCGCCAGCGAGATTGCAATCCTGAATGCGAACTACATCGCGAAACGGCTCGATCCTTATTTTCCCGTTCTTTTCAAAGGCAAACGCGGACTTGTTGCGCACGAGTGCATCGTAGATCTTCGCCAGTGGAAAAACGCAGGTATCGAAGTGGAAGACGTAGCAAAACGGTTAATGGATTACGGGTTTCACGCGCCAACGGTCTCCTGGCCGGTCGCCGGAACGATGATGATCGAGCCAACCGAGAGCGAACCAAAACACGAGCTCGACCGTTTTTGCGACGCAATGATCTCAATCCATGCGGAGATTGAAGCGGTCGCGAACGGGAAAATGGATCGGGTTAACAATACGTTGAAGAATGCACCCCACACCGCGCGACAAATCGCATCCGAAAATTGGGAGCGCCCCTATACGCGCGAACAAGCAGCTTTTCCCGCGCCGTGGACGCGTGATCATAAATTCTGGCCTGCGGTCGCGCGAATCGATAACGTCTATGGCGACAGAAACCTCTTCTGCTCCTGCCCGCCAGTCGAGGAATTCGAATCCTGAGTCAGTCGTTACCCTTCTGGTGCAAGTTCAGGAGCGGCGACCACGCGTGTGGGAACCAGCCGTAACCCCGGCCCGGGTGTTTCTTCAGCCTTCGCAGGGCCCGCTTCGTGATACTCGGCGTCGCTGTTGACCTGCCAGAGATCGTAAAGTTTGGCGTCCGCGAGAATATTTTCGACGCACAACATCGCCGTCATCATGGCGTGGTCCTGATTGTTGTACTTGTGCATACCGTTGCGACCGACGAGATGAAGGTTTGGATATCGGGTCTCAAGTTCCTGACGGATCGTCGCGACATGCCGCGCGTAATCGTCGTCGTAGACGGGGTACGCCTTTTTCTGGCGCACCACGCAACCATCTACGAAATCCCCTTCCCTCGCCAGACCGATTTGAATCAGTTCGCGCTTGGAAAGCTCGATTAAGTTGCTGTCGCTCGAGTCCCACAGCCCGTCGTGTTCAAAGCAGAAATATTCGAGACCGTAACAAACCTTCTCTGGGTCAGGCACCATTTCCGGTGACCAGGAACGGAAGTTTTGGACGCGACCAACTTTGACGCTTGGATCGTGTATGTAGATCCAGTTGTCATCAAACATGCCTCGATCTTTCAAGATCAGCATTACGGTGAGGAAATCGCGGTATTTGAGGCTCTCAGCTGCGTGCTTTGTCCGTTCACTGACGCTGGGTGACAAACCACACATAAGCTGCCGCATCGGCGCTGACGAAATGACGTGTTCTGCTTCGAGTGCTTGCAGATTATCCTGTCGATCTTTGTATGCGACCGTCCAATTGCCAGACGTTTCATTGTAAGAACAGCGAGTTACTCTACAGCCCATCTCCAGCCTGCCACCGAGCGCCTTCATCTTTTCCGCGCACGCCTCCCACATCATGCCGGGACCTTTCCGCGGATAGCGAAATGAATTGATCAGCGTCTTAATTACCTTTGTGCGGTCGCCATTATAACGCTGCGGAATCAGCGCATTCTTAATGGCGCTACCGAGCGAAAGCCCTTTGATGCGTTGAGCCGCCCAGTCTGCCGAAATTTCCTTGCAGCTCATGCCCCAAACTTTTTCGGTGTAACTTTTGAAGAATGTGTTGAAAAGCCGTTTGCCAAACTGATTGCTTACCCAATCCTCGAAATTGCGCGGACCGCGCACGGGAAACAGGCGCGCTTTCATCCACGAAAGAACACAGAGCGCAGACCTGAAGATGCCCAGCTTGAGCAAGGCTTCGAACGGTTTCAACGGATACGAGAAAAATTTGCCGTTGTAAAAAATGCGCGAAGAGCGCGGTCGGACGAGCATGTCGTTAGGCAGAATCTCGGTCCATAGGTCTTCGACTGCCTTGGATTTGGAAAAGAAACGGTGCCCGCCGATGTCGAAGTGAAAGCCCTTGTAGGTCACCGTCCGGGAAATTCCGCCTACGTAAACGGGATCGGCTTCCAGGACAACGACATCGACCTCTTCCTTTGAAAGAAGATACCCAGCCGTTAAACCCGCCGGGCCCGCCCCGATAATGACCACCTTTGTTTTCATCTTCTTCTACGCAACCCAGTTGCCTCGCGTGAAATTCCAGACGTACCAGCCCTGTACGCACAACGCAGCGGCGCTAAGCAGCACCACTGCTGCGATGCCAAATGCCCTAACGAGCACTGGCGCCGTTTGAAACTGACGCAGAAAGTTCAAAAGCGCCAGCACGATCAGTGCGTGCACGGAAAATTCATAGCGGAGCATGCTTTCCATATCCACGCAGGCCACTCCGCTGACGGAGAGATAATAGATCACAAAGGCGCAGAAATAGATCCCGGCGCGAATCGGTAAACCGGCCGACCTGCGAATCGACAGTTCGCAGAGGACGATACCAATAAAAAGCGCGGCGCCTACCGTCATCGACATTTGACTCGCCTCCGTCGGATCGTTCAGTGCTGGAACGAGCCAGCGATAATTAGAAGGCCTAATCACCGCCAAATAATCGGGAGCAATTCCCCACCCGGCTGCCTGCGTGAGCATATAAATATCCCAGTGGCCCCAGCGCAATTGAGAATAAGCGAAGAATGCTATGGCGCCGACGCTTGCCACCAGCGTCATAGTGATCGCCGGCTTCTCCTGGCGAAACCACGGCTTCGGCTCAACTGAACGGCGCCATCCAGTTTGAAAAATCGAGCGTACCAGCGGAAATGCCGCACATACAATTCCGACAATCCGCGTTGCCGACATGACGATGCCGTGTATGGCCGCCCAGAATTTCGCGTATCGCCCTTCCGCAGTGCTCCAATAAATAAAACCGAGCAGCGCCATTAAAAACAGCGACTCTGAATAGGCGGCAACCAGAAAGAATGCTGCTGGATGGGCGGCGATTAATAGTACGCCGCAACTCTGTAGCGCAGGCGAAATATTCCACCGCTTGCAGAAAAGAAATAAATAACTCCAGAAACCCCAGGCGGCGAGTTGAGCAGTGATCAACAGGGCTGTGCCCGTGTCGATGTTAAGTCCGTAGCGAAACGCGGCCGCAATCGCAGGATAAGCTGGAAAAAACGCGACATTTGACACTTCCATCACCTTGTGATCGATGGGAGGCACAATGGTCTGGTAACCGCGATCCACGATGTTCATAAACCAATAGCTATCGTGCTGGACGAGCGCGGCGTAGCGCTCCGAAAGGGACCCTTCTGGTGCGAGGAGGCCAATCGTCATCGCAAGCTGCAACAATGGAATGATCAGTCCCGCGAGCAAAGGCTTAAGTAGCCGAGGCGAGCGGGTCATTACATCATAATCGCTGCGCATAGCTCTTTTGTTCGTCAAAGTCTGCCAGTGGAACAGACTCCTCCTGGGGGCGAGCTTTTGCGCCGGGCAGGCCGCCTTCAGTGGGAAGCGCATGGGGGATCGGGAACACAGAGAGACTGTAAGAGTGTGCGCAAGCTTCAGAAGAGGCAATCTCGGGACCCATAGTTTCCAAAACATGTACGCTGATTCGTGTGGCCGAGTTTGACGGCGATTCGGTCTCGTTTATTCGTAAGAGCAGCGCTGCCGCTCTGCTTTCTGCCGTGTTTTTTTTGGCGAGTGTCGCCACTCTATTCCACAGCGGCCAGCGTACCATCATGTCGCGGAGATCACGAGAACGATCTCGCCTTTCGGCGGGCGGGCTTCGTAATGCGCAAGGAGTTGACCGGCGGTACCGCGCCGAAATTCCTCGAACTTTTTCGTCAGCTCTCGCGCTATGCAAAGTTGCCGATTGGGCATGACATCAATGCAAGCTGCGAGTGTCCTTGTTAATCGATAAGGCGACTCGAAAAAGATGATTGTTTCACCCGATTCAGCAGCTGCTCGCAACTGGCGCTCACGTCGCCCGGTTTTAACGGGAAGAAATCCACGGAAAGAAAATTTCTCAGTCGAAAACCCGGAGCCGACGAGAGCGGCCAGGATCGATGATGGCCCCGGGATGATGGTGATTGAAAGCTCCCGCTGAATGCATTCACGAACAAGACGCAATCCAGGATCTGACAGTCCAGGCGTTCCCGCGTCCGTGATTAGCGCGATGTTTTCGCCCCCAGCGAGGCGTTCGACAAACTCCGCCGTGCGCTTTGCTTCGTTATGTTCGTGATAACTGATGAATGGTTTTTTGATTCCGAAATGTTTCATCAACAGCCCGGAATGCCGTGTGTCTTCGGCTGCGACCACGATCGACTGATTTCAACACCTCCAGCGCGCGCAATGTGATGTCGCCCAAATTGCCGATCGGTGTAGCGACCACGTAAAGCATCGCATATCATCGAATCAAGATTGATCTTACGCTATCGAACTCAGGCAGATGCTTTGATTTCGACAAAGCCACCTGTTTGGCACAAAACGAATTTGTAATGACGGTGACGACGACCACCCCACGCAGGAAGTGACAACGACGGGTCCAGCTCGCGAGGTAGTGGTGACGAGACCTCCGCCACCGGTTCGCGTTGAAACCCAGACGGTGGCACCCTCCCCGGCATATGTGTCGACGACCGGCTATTGGCGATGGACGGGAACCAACTACGTCTGGGTACCGGGCAGCTGGGTAGTCCGGCCAAGACCAGCCGCGGTTTGGGTAGCAAGCCACTGGGTACGTCGTCCTGGTGGTTGGGTCTGGATTGCAGGCCACTGGCAGTAAAAAACAACTTGATCGATAACGGCTAACCGGGCGCTTGATCGGGCGTCACCAACCCAGAACCTTGGCGAAAATTAGTGGCGCGACAATCGTGGCGTCGGATTCGATGATGAATTTCGGTGTATCGATATTCAGTTTGCCCCACGTGATTTTCTCATTGGGCACTGCACCCGAGTACGATCCGAAGCTCGTCGTTGAATCGCTGATCTGACAAAAATAGCCCCATTCGGGCACAAGTGTGGTTACAATGTCTTGATTGAGCATGGGCACCACGCAAATGGGGAAATCGCCGGCAATGCCGCCGCCGATCTGAAAGAATCCAATGGAAGAATCCTGCGATATTCGGCGATACCATTCCGATAGTGCGATCATGTATTCGATGCCGGAGCGAACAGTATGCACATCGCTGATCGCACCTGTCATGCAGCGCGCGGCATAAATATTTCCCAACGTCGAATCCTCCCAACCGGGTACGAAAATCGGAAGATCCTTGTGCGCGGCAGCGATCATCCAGCTGTCAGCCGGATCGATCTCGTAAAATTTCTTCAGCCGACATTCTCTTAGTATCTTAAAAAGGAATTCGTGCGGGAAACCGCGCTCTTTTCTCTTAGCGGCGGCGACCCAGTCGTCTATTACGGCCCTCTCGATTCGACGAATGGCTTCCTCTTCCGGGATGCACGTATCGGTCACTCGATTCAGATGGCGCCGCAAAAGCTCTTCCTCCTGTTGCGCAGTCAATTCGCGATAATGAGGAATCCGTTCGTACTGGCTGCGTGCAACGAGATTGAAAAGGTCTTCCTCGAGATTTGCTCCCGTGCAGGTAATTGCGTGCACTTTGTCCAGCCGAATCATTTCCGCGAGAGAAAGGCCCAGCTCAGCGGTGCTCATTGCGCCGGCGAGCGTAATCATCATTTTTCCGCCGCGATCCAGATGGGCGATGTACGCGTCGGCTGCGTCTTTCAAAGCTGCCGCGTTGAAGTGACGGAAATGCCGATCAATGAACTGGCTGATGCTGCCCATCTTCATTCATCGTCTTCCGGTTTGTGCTTCTCGATTTGATGCAAAACTTATACCGCGATAGTCAAGCGTTAATCACACTTTTTTACTGGAACCTCTTAGGGCACAGCGGCAAGAATTCGTGACGCCAGGATATCTGGCATTATACCGAAAAAGAGAATTGCCGCAGCGAGCAGGGTCACGATGATTCGCTGCAGCAAATCGGACGAAACGTGAGCGAGCGCTTGAGCCGTAGGCGAAGGCTGGTCAACAAAAATCGCTTTCAGCACGATCAAATAGTAATAGAGCGAGACAAAGCTGCCAAAGAGCGCCAGCGCAACCAACCAGAGCAAGCCCGTGATCTCCACCGGCGCGCAGCGCAGCACTGAACAGGTAAAACTTTCCAAAAAATCCGGCCAGGGGAGGTATGCCTGCCAGAGAAAACATGAAAATAGCCATGCACCCGGCTAACAGGGGCGTCCGCGCGGCCAGTCCGGAAAAATTTTCAAGATCGTCGCCACCACTTTCGCTGCGCACGACTGCGATGACTGCGAACGCACCGACGAGTGTAATCGCGTAAACAGTCGCGTAGAAAAGCGTCGCCGAAAATCCGTCCCGGCCTCCGGCGACAAGACCAAGCAGCGTATAGCCGGCGTGGGCGACAGCGGAGTACGCGAGGAGCCGGCGAACATTGGTTTGTGCCAGCGCGACGAGGTTGCCAATCAAAATCGACAAAGCAGCGAGCACGGCGAGAATTGGCGACCAACCTGCAGCCATCGCGTGCCATGCCGAACTCCCATGCGCTGGGCCAAAGCCCACCAGCACGATTTTTCCAAGCACGACGAACGAGGCAACCTTTGATCCCGAGGCAATAAACCCTGCGCTCGGAATGGGTGCTCCCTGATACGCATCAGGCGCCCACAAGTGAAACGGCGCAGCAGCGATTTTGAACGCAAAGCCGATGAGCGTCATGATGATGCCAGTCGCAAGCAAAGGTTGCACCGGTGCAGCTGCCAATTTCTCCGAGATCGAAGCGAGACCGGTGCTGCCCGACATGCCGTAAATCAAACTGATTCCGAAAAGCGTAAACGCGCTGGAGGTGCTACCGAAGAGAAAGTATTTCAGACCTGCTTCCGCAGATCTCACATCGGTCTTGTCGAATGCAGCCATCATGTAAAGGGAAAGGCCCAGCAGTTCGAGGCCAATGAAAATCATGAGCAACTCTTCACTGCCAACGAGCAGCATCAGACCGACCGTTGCCAAAAGAATAATCGCCAGGTATTCGCCCGGATGACGCAGCGATTTTTCAGATCGCGCCAGACACACCGTGAAAAAAGCGAGCACGAGGCAAATGATTTTGAAAAGGGAGGTGAGCGGTGTGATCACGAGCATCCCGCCGAAAAGGCTCGCATTGCGCGGTAAGACGAGCACTGCTGCAATTGCGATGACAACCCCAAGAGCGGCAACCAACGAGCACCAGCCGGTAGCGGCAGTCGCGCTACCTGTCCTGGTTGGCGGTTTTGCAAGCGACACGCCTGCCACGGCAGTGGCCCGCCTGCTTGTAAGCCCAATCGCGAGCACGACGAGGGCGCTAATTACGACAACGGCTTCAGGGGCCGCAAGCTTGAGCAGTTCCAGATACGACATCGTTGAAGGCAGGGATCTCATTTCAGAAATCTCATCGCTTCCACTGCCGGCATGATGCGATCGAGTAGAAGTTTGGGATAAAGTCCAACCACAAGTGTGGCAAACATGAGCAAACAAGCGCCGCACTTCTCAGCGAGCGTAATCGATTGTTCCTCCCAATCGACGTCTGTGGGAACACGGCCTGTCTGCATGCGCACCTCGCCGAAAAATGATTTCACGAGCGCGCGCAGAGTGAAAGCCGCGGCCAGGACCATGCCGGCGCCGGTAATCCAAACCGCGATCGGATAGGTTTTCCATGCGCCAATCAGAATCGTAATTTCCGCTGCGAATCCGCTGAAACCTGGAATCCCCATCGATGCGGCGGAAGCGATTACGAACGTGAACGCAGCGAAGGGCAGAGCGCGACTGAGATCCATTCCAGATAACGCATCAAGCTCGCGGGTATGAGTCCGTCGATAGAGCATTCGACCCGCAACGGCGAAAAGCAGCGCCGCGATCACTCCGTGGGAAAACATTTGCAGCACTGCTCCAGAGACACCGAGCGCGTTTGCCGTCGCCAGACCAAGCAACACGAAACCCATATGACTCACGCTTGAATAACCGATAACGAATTTCAGATCACGTTGGCGCAGAGCCACCGCCGCCGCGTAAACAATTCCGATCACGGCCAGGGCGGCGATCCATTTGCTCCATAGTTGGAATCCTTCTGGAAAGAGATTCATCGCAACACGCAGTCCCGCATAGGAGCCCAGTTTCATCACGATTCCGGCAAGCAACATCGACCCTGCGGTGGGCGCCGCGACATGGCCTGTCGGCGCCCAGGTATGCAATGGCCAGATGCCGGCCAGCACAGCGAAGCCGAGGAACAGCACAGGAAAGGCCCATGATTGCAGCTGAGGATTGAAGTGGAATTGCGCCAATTGAGTCAGATCCAGAGAGCCAGCTGTCACGTAGGCGACAAGGATTCCGGCAAAAACGAGCATTCCACCGAAGAACGAGTAGAGTGTCAGCTTCATCGCGCCGTACTCCTTGTTAGTCGATCCGAAGATGGCGATGAGAAAATACTTCGGCACGATGACCAGTTCGTAGAACGCGAAGAACAAGAACAGATCGGCACTGAGGAAAACGCCGTAGCAACCACCCACAACGAGCAGCAACCAAAAGAAAAATTCGCGCTGGCGATGATCGACATCCCATGAAAACAACACGGTGCTTACGGCGGAGGTGCCCGTAACAAGAATCATCGTGAGGCTCACGCCATCAATGGCTAGATGGTAATTCATCCCAAGCGCTGGCACCCAGGGCACACTTACGATCGTTGTGAAGTGCGCGAGCTCCGCGATTGGCATCCGGAAAAATTCAACGATTCCCAAAGCCAAACCTGCGAGGGTTGTAACCAGCGCAATCCAACGTGCAAAAACGCCCGGGAGAAGGAGCAGCACGACTGCGCCCGTGAAGGTGAGATAAATCGTCCAGGCGATCATGCGCGTTTATGCGTTCGATAACGCGCTGCCTGTTCTCGAACATGAAATCCAATTTCGCGCCGCGGTTTTGCAGGCGGAGCCATTAACTGCCGAATCGCCTCGAGAATTGCGGCGATTTCCGCATCATGCTTATCGATGCGACATTCGAGTTCCGAAAACTTCCGAGCAAGTTCACGATTTGTCTCCAGCGCCCGGCGCAGCTGCACAAAAGCCCGCACGATGGCGATGTTCATTTTCACTGCGGACTCGCTGTTCAGGACGCTTGAGAGCATTGCGACACCTTGCTCGGTGAACGCATATGGGCGATAGCGTTTTCCTCGATACTTGCCTGAACTCATCACAATTTGTGATGAGTTTGAGACATCATGTCCCGCTATGGAGGGCGTCACAACTTGTGATAGTATCTCCGCTTCTTCACTGGAGAGCTGAAACATGAAATCCGCTGGAAAGCGACCCGCATTGCGTCGCACAGCTTGATTAATTACGCGAGTTTCTACGCCATAGAGAGCCGCGAGATCAAAATCGAGCAACACCTTTTCGCCGCGAAAATGCCGAATCCGTAAGGCGATCTGCTCAGCAGGAATGATTCCTTTGCTCATGCACGGTGAATCTCAACCAAGCAGACGCGCCATTTGAACGACGCTCGTGTTGAAAATGTTAAACATGAATTGCGGTGCGACGCCGATCGCGAACATGAGCAGTGTTACAGGAACGATCGCAATCTTTTCCCTCGGCAAGAGATCCGGAAACACGCTGCAGCTTTCCGCCAGCGGCCCACTGAAGAGCGCTTGGATCGCGCGCATGAAAACGATTGCTGTCACCAGCAGGCCAATCACTGCAACGGCGGTGAATGATGCGGCGACGGCAAACGAACCTTTGAAGATCAGAAACTCGCCGACGAAACCGTTTAACCCCGGCAAACCCAATGACGAAAACATGGCGACGCTCATCCACCCGCAAAGGAGCGGCGTCCGCTGCATCAATCCTCCGAAGTCACCAATGCCACGCAATCCGCGGCGTTGCTCAAGCAAACCGACCAGGTAAAACAATGCGGCCGCAGTAATCCCGTGATTGAAAATCTGCATGAACACACCGCTCAACGCCGCTTGCGTGTCCATCGTAGCGCCAACGTGCGAGGCAGCGACTGCGAACAAACCGAGCATGCAGTAACCGAGATGGTTGACTGACAAGTAGGCGACCATTCGTTTCAAATCGGACTGGGCCCACGCTGCCAGTGGAGCGAATACAATTGAGCAGATCGCGAGCGCCAGCAGCCAGGGTCCGATGATTTTGATTTCGTGTGGGAAAAGCGGAAGCAACAGGCGTACGAAACCGTAAACGCCCATTTTCGAAAGCGCGCCGGTCAACACCATCGCGACTCCGGTCGGCGCGCTCTCATACGCGTCGGGCAGCCACGTGTGAAAGGGAAACAGCGGCACTTTGACCGCGAGTCCAAGGAAGATTCCGGCAAAGGCAACCCAGGCGAGGTTACCCGTAAGCAATCCGTTTTTACCCAAGCTGGCAAGCGTGGCAAAATCGAACGAGCCCCGAGCCAGATAAACTCCGAGAAATCCCAGCAGCATTGCCACGCTTCCAAGAAACGTGTAGAGGAAAAACTTCGTTGCGGCGCGGTCGCGATTTTCTCCTCCCCAGATTTTGATGAGCAGGAACGCGGGAATCAGACTCATTTCGTAGAACAGAAACCAGAGGACAAAGTTCTGCGCCGTGAATGTGCCGTAGAGCGCGGATTGCATGATCAACATCAGCGCGCAAAAGCCGCGATCCATCCTCTGTGCGAGAAATGCGAAGGGAATGATGAGCGAGGTAAGTAACACGAGGAGCAGGCTCAAACCGTCGATCCCGAGCAGGTATTCGGCTCCAATTGCGGGAATCCATGTGCGCCGTTCGACCAATTGAAGACCGGCAGTCCGAATATCGAAGTGTTGCCACAACACCAATGCGTCAAGCGCTGCCAGCGCGTTAAACAACAATGCGATCGGACGCGCATTTCTCGCGGGGGCTGTAAAGAGCGCAAGCGCGCCCACCAGCGGAACCATGATGAGCGCGCTGATCAAGCCAACCATGCGTAGAAGAGCAATAGCGCCAGCACACCGATCGCGATGACACCTAAGTATGTTTGGATTTGCCCCGAGTGCGCAGCGGAAATCAGACGGCCCAGACCGCGGGTGCCAACAGTCGTCTCATCGACTCCAACATTGATGCCGCGCTCATCAACCCTGGACGTAAAAGTTCCGAGCAGTTGACCGATCGCGCCGAATCCGCGCACCAGGCGATCCCAGAAGTGACGATCCATCCAGTCGGACAAACGCGCGCTCATACAACTGAACGCGATGACCGTGCGAGCATAAAGTTCGTCGATCCACATTTTATTTTCCAGGAATCGAAATAATTGGGGCTGCGCAAATTCGAGTGGATCGATGTCGGCGGGACGCTGTCGATCTTGCACGCCAGCTCTGCGATACATCCAGATGCCCACAGCGAAGCCCATGCCCACAAGAACCAGCGAAAGAAAAAGCGTCGGCTGAATCAGGCGCACACGCTCAATGCGTGCAACGCTGCCTGTTAGATAGTCATGCAGCCAGGGCCACGCTGGCGTTAGCACGATACTGAACAAAATCGCACCAATCGCGAGTGCGATGAGCGGCATCGTCATGACCCGCGGGCTTTCATGGGCGTGCCGGGAGGCGGCACGCCGATCGCCGAAAAAGACGTAGATGATTTGCCGCGTCATGTACAGCGCGGTGAGGACGACGCCGGCCAGTAGAAAATAATAAGGCAAGCGAGAAGCCGGCCAATGCGCGGTCACATGCAGTATTTCCTCCTTCGTCCAACCGCCGGAAAAGAAGAGCGGCACGCCGCTCAGAGCCATCATGCCTATTGCATAGGTTGAAAACGTGATTGGCATGAGCCAGCGCAGGCCGCCCATTTTCCGAATGTCCTGTTCGCCGTCGCAACCGTGAATGACCGAGCCCGCGCCCAGGAACAACAGCGCCTTGAAAAAACCGTGCGCCAGCAGATGCATCATCCCGGCTGCGACGCCGCCCACGCCCAGCGAAACCATCATCAAACCGAGTTGAGACACAGTCGAATACGCGAGGATGCGTTTGATGTCGGCCTGCGCTATCGCGATAAGCGCGGCCATTAATGCCGTAGTTACTCCAATCCACACGACGACCGTTAGCGACGACGTTATGCCGTTGATCGCGCCTAACGAGAAGACCGGATATACGCGTGCGACCAGAAAAACGCCGGCAGCTACCATCGTTGCGGCATGGATCAGTGCGCTGACTGGAGTCGGACCTTCCATCGCGTCCGGCAACCAGACGTGCAGCGGAAATTGCCCCGACTTGCCCACTGCGCCGCAGAAAATGAGCAACGCTATAGACATGGCGCTAGCGCCGAGCGCGGCTAGGCCCGCGCTTTCCAGGCAGCCGTTCCCATCGTCGAAAAAGAGCAGCGTGCCGCTGCGGCCGTAGAGCCAGAGCAAGCCAATGAAAAGTCCCAGGTCGCCAATGCGAGTAGTAACGAATGCTTTTTTTGCCGCCGCGGCGGCGCTCGGTCGCTCAATCCAAAACCCAATGAGCAAATAGGACGCCAGGCCAACTAGCTCCCAGCAGATAAACAGAAGAAGCAAGCTGTTCGAGATAACGAGCCCGAGCATCGCACCGGAGAAAAACGAAAGATAAGCGAAAAAGCGGACGAAATTTTTGTCGCCGGCCATGTAACCAATGCTGAAGACGAAGATGCAAAGCGCGACAAGCGTGATCATCATCAGCATGACGGCCGCGAGCGGATCCAGAAGCAATCCTAGACGCAGTGCATGATCGCCGAAGGTGAACCAGGTGAAATTCTGAACGGCGCGGAATCCAGGTGTTTGCAGAGTCGGGATAAACGCGAAGACTGACATTACGAGCGCGGCGATTTGTCCGGCAACCGCGAGTGTGGCCGCGCTTTTATGTCGGCCATTCGACAAGCTCAAAATTACTAGCGATGCCGCGAACGGCACCGCAGGGATCAACCAGAGATGATCGGTGATCCAGCGGCTCATCCTTTGAGCTGGTTCAGGTGGTCGACGTTTGTTGTGCGGTAGTGCCGGTAGACAGCAATCACCAGCGCAAGACCGACCGCGGCTTCAGCCGCAGCAATGGCGATTGAGAAAATCGCGATCATAACACCTGTCGGTGGCTGCGATTGCGGGCTGAAGCGCCAGAACGCGATGAAATTGAGGTTTGCTGCGGCAAGCATCATCTCGATCCCAATTAGAATAAAGATCGCGTGACGACGACTCAGGACCGCAAGCAAGCCTGCCGAAAACAGGGCGGCAGAAACAACGAGGACGGCTTGGAGCGTCGGTGTCACCGATTCTCCTCCATCACGAGAACCAGTGCGCCGATCAGTGCAGCGGTGAGAAGAAGCCCGACACATTGCAATGGCCAGACATAACTGGTCATCAACGCTTCACCGATTCGTTTAACAGTCAGTGCTCGAATGTGTGGGGCGACAATGGCGACAGATTGCGTCTTAAGGATCGCCCACGTCAGACCGCCAAACACAGCAACTGCCAGGAATGCACCGCCCCAGTTAGCACCGCGGTCTTTTCCAACGTCACGCCGGGTCAGAAGAATCGTAAAAACAATTAGTACCGCGACCGCACCGATGTAGACGAATACCAGCACCAGACCGACAAATTCCGCGCCCAGCAGAAAGAAAAGCGCTGCGACGCCGACAAGCGTCAAAGCAAAACTCAGCGTCGCATGCATGAGCTTTTGCAGCGTGGCGGCGGCCAGCGCGGCGGCCAATGTCAGGACAGCGATAAGGACGAACGCGGTGCTGCTCATTCGGCAAAACGGTAAGTGCGCGGCGCAAATTTTCTTTGCGTGTCGAGCAACATCGACAGAGCGGTGTAAACGATCGCGATTACCAGAAGCGACCAAAGCCATCCGCGCAAGCCGCGACCTGCATAATGCCAGACAGCCGCTGCGATGACGCAGGTAAAAGACATTGGCAATATGAATTTCCAGGCAAAATTCATGATCTGGTCAACTCGCGTGCGCGGCAACGTTCCGCGAAGCCAGATGTAAACGAAGAGTAGCGCGCTCAGCTTCGCGAAAAACCAAACGTAGGATGGAATGAATTCCAGGGCAGATACGGGCGAATGCCAGCCACCGAGAAACAACGTCGCGGCGAGCCCGGTGATGGCGAACATCCCGAGGTATTCCGCCATGAAGAAAGTTGCATATTTGAAGCCGGAATATTCCGTCATGTGGCCGGCGACAATTTCCGATTCGCCTTCGGGCACATCGAATGGCGTGCGATTCGATTCGACAAGACCGGATACAAAAAACAAAATGAACGCAGTTGCGCCCCACGGCGTGAAGACAAACCAGCGTGGCGCGAACCCAAATGTGTATCCAGCCTGCGCAGCAACAATCCTGTCGGGTGTAAGCGAGCCCACTACCATCACCACCGGGAGCACGGTGATAACGAGAGGCAGTTCGTAGCTGATCATTTGCGCAATGGCGCGCATCGCGCCGAGCATCGAGAACTTGTTATTGCTTCCCCAACCGGCCATGAAGACCGCAAGCTCTGTTGTCGATCCAACCGCAAAGAAGAAAAGGACGCCGCCGTCGATTGTAAACGGCGTCATGTTCCGGCCATAAGGGATCACCCCAAGGGCAAGAATGGCTGCAGCAGCGATGAGAATTGGCGCCAGGAAGTGCACAAGCTTGTCTGCGCGCACCGGGACGATGTCTTCCTTTATCAACATTTTGATGCCGTCGGCCACTGGCTGCAAAAGCCCGAATGGCCCAACGCGATTAGGGCCAGTAGCGATTTTGTATCCTGCCGAGAATCTTTCGCTCCAGCACCGACATCAGGGCGAACAGCGTCAGAAATACTCCGAGGAGCGCGAAAATATTAATCAAACTCGACGCGATCTGGACAACCCAGCCAGGCGCGGCTGTCAGCCACGTCAGCAGCCAATGTTTGGCGTAAACGAAGATTTGGTCGACAGACTTGCTCACGTTGGCATGAAGAAAACCGTCAATTGATTCGTTAATCAAGACAGAACGCGCGATGATTTCGCTTCAAAACCGCCTCGTGCTTACTGCCTGCTCTTATTGCGTGAAAGCGCTTTTGGCTTTGCAGGGCGCCTCTGGCGCGGTACGTTCGGCGTGCGCCATGCGAACGCAGGTCTTGTTAATCGCCACTCTTTTGGCGACTGCCGGTTTGATCCAGGGAAAAACCAAGACTGCGGAGAACGCTCCGATCGAAATCACCTCCACAGGGGAAACGACGTACAAAAACGGTCTGGCCACGGCGCGCGATAACGTCGCGATCCACATCGGCAATACAGACATTTACGCCGATTACGCACAATACAATCCTACCACGCACGAGGTGGACTTAAGAGGCCACGTGCGAATCTATCGGGACACGAGCCTGTACATCGCCGAGAGCGGCATTTACGATACTGAGACTAAGAAAATCAGAGCGCTCAATTCCCGAACGGAGTCGCAGCCTTATTTCCTAACCGGCAACCATGTGACCTCAATTTCTGACAACGGTTATCTGATACAGAACGGCAATTTTACGACAGACGATGCGCCAAGGTCCGACTTCCATCTTCACGCGCGAACGATTCGCGTTTACGAGGACGATCGCGTGATTTTCCAGTACGTAACGGCGTACGTGCGGAACGTGCCTATTTTTTGGTGGCCGTACCTTTACCAGTCACTCAACCAGGAATTCAGTTTTGTCATTTCGCCAGCGTACCTACAGTGCCTGGGGACCATCGCTTCTTGGCGAGGTGACATTTCCGATCACAGAGGACATCAAAGGGCGGTTCCGGCTTGATTACTTTGGCCGTCGCGGCGCGGCAGTCGGCTTCGAACCAGTTATCGACTACGGACCGGACAAGGACAGTCAGGCGAGGCTGAAAACTTTTTATATTCAGGATCAAAATCCCGACATAAATCAAACCAACGTGCCGCGACAGAATGTTCCTACAGGGCGATACCGGCTTAGTCTTGAAGACCGGACGAACTTTTCCGACGATATATACGGCATCGCCAATATCACGAAGCTGAGTGACCAGTACCTGATGCAGGATTTCTATCAAAGTGAGTTCCGCATCGATCCGGTTCCGGACAATGTGATCGCGGTGGCAAAGACGGATCCTTTCTATACCCTGACGGCGATCGAACGTTTTCAGGCGAATGACTTTTTCACTACAACAGAACGTTCGCCGGAAGTGGTATTAGACATTAAACGTCATGCCCTTTTTGGCGGACCCATTTTCTATGAAGGCGAGACCGGCTTTGCCAATTTACGGCTACAATCCCCTGAGGGTTCAGGCTTCGAGAATTATGGCACGGACCGTTTCGACACCTTCCATCAACTGACTTTTCCAAACACGTACTTTGGCTGGCTTTCCATCGTGCCGCGCGTTGGCTATCGCGGCACGTATTATGGCAAGACATGGGACCTGGGATCGACAATCGTTCATACCACCATCAAATCCGCTCGTAGCCTGACTTTATTCTCCCGCCCCCGACGCTGGCCAATCCAGTCAAATTCGATGGAGACACATTTCGCTCTGTTTTCGACACAGGCGCAGAAGCCTCGTTCAAGATCTCGCGTACATGGGAGAACGTGCAAAGCCGCGCGCTCGGGCTAGACGGACTAATGCACGTAATTCAACCGTTCACGGACTTTTCTTACGTGAAAGAGGATGGACCTAACCCGACGTCAATTTTGGGGTTCGATCGGTTTCAGCCTTCGACCCAGCCGCGGGCGCTTGACTTTCCGCAGTTCACGCCCATCGACTCGATCGCTGATTGGACGGTGTGGCGGGTCGGGGTTCGCAATCGCTTAGAAACGCGGCGAGACGATCAAACGATCACCTGGCTCGAAGTCGATAGCTTCGTTGATGTGCAGTTCGAGAACCCCTACCAACCCACAGATTACTCAAACCTCGTCAACAACATCCGCTTTACACCACTGCCGTGGATGTCACTTTCAGTTAACTCTCAAGTGCCGGCTTTTGCCAAGGGGTTTACGGAAGTCGATACGATCGCGACCGTTCAACCGCTATCCGCTCTGCAATTGAATGTTGCACATCGGTATTTGAACGGTAATCCGTTTTTCCAGAACAGTAGTTTGTTCGTTGTCGGTGGATATTATCGCCTCAACGATAATTGGGGCGTTGGAGTTCAGGAACAATATGAAGCTACGAGCGGCCTGCTCGAGGAACAGCGGTATTCTGTTTACCGTGATCTCACCTCCTGGGTGGCTTCGTTTGGGGGAGTCATACGCGATAACTCCGGCGTAAAAGAATATGGCCTCCTCTTTACCATAACGCTCAAGGCTTTTCCAAAATTTGGATTCGATCTGAACTTCGACCCGTATTCCCAGGGACAATGAACGAAAGCGCGGGAACACTGCCGGAAAGCCTGGATTTGTTCGGCCACTTGTGCTGCGGCTAATTCGCCCGCACCATTCCGTCAATCATGGATCTTGCAATCATCGGTTCGGGTTATGTTGGCCTAGTGACTGGCGCCTGTTTCGCCGATGTCGGGCATAACGTCATATGCGTCGATAACGACGCGCAGAAAATCAAGCAGCTGCAAGCCGGCGTGGTGCCAATTTATGAACCCGGGCTTGAAGAAATCATTCATCGCAATGTGTCGGCGCACCGGTTACGTTTCACCGGAAGCATAGAAGACGGCGTGAAGAATTCGCAGATCGTCTTTATCGCCGTACCTACTCCACAGCAACCGGATGGCGATGTCGATCTTAGCTTTCTGGAGAAAGTCGCTCGTGAAATCGCCGGCGTCTTAACCGATTACCGCGTGATTGTCGACAAGAGTACAGTTCCAGTAAAAACCGGCGAAAAAGTGGCCGAATCAATCAAAAGGTATAACCGCCACGGCGCAAACTTCGACGTGGTCAGTAACCCTGAATTTCTGCGCGAAGGCTGTGCGGTGGCCGATCTAATGCATCCCGACCGCGTCGTGATAGGAGCCCAAAGCGAACACGCGATCGACCTCATGAAGAAAGTTTATGAGCCGTTTATGGCGCCGATTCTCGTCACCGATATTAACAGCGCCGAGCTCATCAAGCATTGCGCAAATTCGTTTCTGGCGCTGAAAATTTCATATATCAACGCGGTCTCGACGATTTGCGAGGCCAGCGGCGCCGATGTTGAAAAAGTCGCCGATGGAATCGGGATGGATCACCGAATCGGCCGTGATTTTCTTAACGTGGGAATTGGATACGGCGGTTCTTGTTTTCCCAAAGATATTGCGGCCTTCATCACAATCGCCGAGCGGCTTGGTGTTCCCTTTAATTTGCTGAAGGAAGTACAGCGCATTAACGATGCCCAGAAAGAGCGTTTTCTAAAGGCGCTTCGGGAAACGCTGTGGGTGTTGCGAGAAAAGCGAATTGCAGTTTGGGGTCTTACATTCAAACCCGATACAGACGATGTCCGTTCGTCTGTCGCAATAGAACTGGTGGCAGATCTGCTTCGCGAAGGAGCACACGTTGTTGCCTACGACCCGAAAGGAATGCAAAAAGCCCGCGCCATCAAGGCGATCGCCGACACCGAATTTGCTTCATCGGCCCTTGAAGCAGTGACTGACGCCGAAGCGCTGGTCATCGCCACGGAATGGAACGAATTTGCCAATGTAGACCTGGCGGTGCTAAAAGGAAAAATGAGAACGCCGATCGTCTTCGACGGGCGAAATCTGTTGGACCCTGGAACGATGGGCCGACTGGGCTTTCATTATCATTCGATTGGACGCGCCAGCGTGAAGCCGCAATAACGATCTTTCCAGAATATGGCGCGGCTGTCTGCTCGCCAAATTGCGCTGAGCGCGCTGCGCACGTGGCGAAAAGGAAAGCGATTTGCCGACTCGATTATCTCAGATTGTCTCGCGAAGGCAGAGCTCACTGAATCCGATCGTGCATTTGCCTTTGAACTTTTTTACGGTGTCCTGCGCAGTTTAATTTTGCTGGATTTTTGGGTCGGCTGCCTGCGCGCTTCAAGGGTCGATGTCGATCTTCGTGATGTTCTGCGCCTGGGATTGTATCAGCTTTTCCTCCTCGAGACAGCTCCACATGCGGCGGTACGTGAGACTGTGGAGCTCGTCCCGCGGAGACAGCGGCCGATCGTAAATGGCATGCTTCGCGCCGCGATCCGGCGGCAGAGCGAGTTGCTTGCGCGTGCCGATGCAGAACCTCTGTTTGTTCGAGCCTCGCATCCACAATTTCTCGTCCAGCGCTGGCAGCAGCATTTTGGTGCCCGCTACACGGAAGAGCTCTGCAAATGGAACAATTTTCCCGCACCGATCTATGGACGAATCAATCACCTAAGGATCGACCGAGAAGAGTTTCTCCGGCTTTATCCGGACTCCCGACCGCAGACGCGTAATCCCGAGTTCGTTAAATTTGATGTGTTCCCGAAGGAGGCCGTCAAGCAAGGCTACTGCTACATTCAAGATCCAAGCACCGCTATTGCCTGTCGGATTCTGAGTCCCCAAGCCGGAGAAAAGATTCTCGACGCATGCGCCGCTCCAGGCGGAAAAACCGGTTACGTCGCACAACTAATGGAAAACCGGGGAACAATCGTCGCATGCGATCGCGACCCAGACCGACTGCAGATGTTGAAAGAAAACATGACGCGCCTCGGGGTTGGGATCGTCCATATCTTTGTTCACGATTGGACGCGGGGTCGCGTCCCTATAGAGATTGCTTCAGCGGCGCCCTTTCACCGCATCCTGCTTGATGCGCCTTGCAGCAATACCGGAGTAATGCGACGACGCGTGGATGTCAGGTGGCGATTGCAACCAGCCGATTTCCTCCGCATGCAACAGCGACAGCTCGAAATAATTTGCGCACTTGTCCCGCTATTAAAGCCGAAGGGCACACTTGTTTACAGCACCTGCAGCCTTGAGCCGGAGGAGAACGAGCAAGTGGTGCGGCAAGCTCTCACCAGGGCGGCCATCCTGCGCCTCGAAGAGCAAAAGCGTTCGTTTCCCTTAAAGGATCGTCTCGATGGCGCTTTCGCAGCGAAATTTATCCGAAGCCCATAACATCAGCCGGTTGCGTCCGGCGATGCTGGTGGAATGATAAGAGCCTATGCACGACGCCCGGTTTGATAAACTCGCGAAACTTTTGGTGGAATATTCTATCCGTCTCAAGCGCAATGAAACGGTGCTCATCGAGGCATTCGATATTCCTGACGAAATGACAATCGCGCTAGTACGCGCGGCGCGGAAAGCGAGCGGAGTGCCATTGGCCCAGACCTATCGTGTCCGGGTAAACCGCGCGCTCGCGTTGGAGGCCTCTGACAGACAGCTAAATCTCATAGCAAGCCATGAACTGGCGCGAATGAAAAAGATGGATGCGTATATCGCAGTGCGAGGCAGCAACAACATTACGGAACTGTCCGATGTGCCGCCGGAGACAATGAAATTAATCGCCAGGAAAATGCGGTCGGTACAGGATCAGCGAGTCAAAAAGACCAAGTGGGTAGTCCTGCGCTGGCCCACACCGTCCATGGCACAGCTTGCAGGAATGAGCACCGAGGCGTTCGAAGATTTCTATTTCGAAGTCTGCACATTGGATTATCGGAAGCTTCTGCCGGGCATGAAGACGCTCCATCGTTTGATGGAAAAGACGGACCGAGTTGAAATCAAAGGTCCCGGCACTGATCTCCGTTTCAGCAAGAAGGGGATTCCAGCCGTGATCTGCGGTGGCGATCGCAATATTCCCGATGGTGAAGTGTTCAGCTGCCCCGTGAGAGATTCAGTCGAAGGCCACGTGACGTTTAACGCGCCAAGCATTTATCAGGGAATCGCCTTTGATGGCATCCGTCTCGAATTCAAAGACGGAAAAATAGTTGACGCGACAAGCAACGAAACGAAAAAACTGAACAAGATTCTCGATTCAGATCCGGGCGCACGCTACATCGGCGAATTTTCACTCGGATTTAATCCGCGCATTTTACATC
The DNA here is from genome assembly GCA_963719605.1 of uncultured Verrucomicrobiae bacterium. Classification (GTDB taxonomy): domain Bacteria; phylum Verrucomicrobiota; class Verrucomicrobiia; order Chthoniobacterales; family UBA10450; genus Udaeobacter. The sequence goes on along the minus strand of CAVRCO010000002.1, from coordinate 377,268 downwards.
CGATACGGGACATTTTGTTTGATGAAAAAATCGCGGGCTCGTTTCATTTTACTCCCGGGCAAGCTTACGAAGAAGCAGACAATGGAAACCGAAGCCAGGTGCACTGGGATATGGTGAGCATTCAGCGCCCAGAATACGGCGGCGGAGAAATCTATTTCGACGGTAAGCTGATTCGAAAGAACGGAGTGTTTCTTCCGAAACAACTGCGTTCGCTAAACTGGCGCTGAGCTGCGGAAGCCGTCTTCTGACACGAGGCTTCGTCTTGTCAGGCTCGCTTTGGCGCGCTAACAGGGTTCAGATGCATCATGCCGATCTCGCCGCCTTCGCCTAGCTCCAGGTTTGCTATCTCAAACATTGGCGCTCCTTCGGCGGGGGTTGGCCCCGCGCCTGGCAATTGAACAGCCACCTGTTTGGAATTCGAGCTCAGGATAACGGATGCTATTTCGAGAGAGGGCGCAAACTCAAGCGTGGTAATTTGGAATGGCACAGTGATAAGGACAGATGCCCGTCCCTGTCGCGATGGTGTGAGTTGGACTGGTGCGGTTTCAGAATTTGGCACCACCTGTAATCCCGCGACTGCAAATGACGGCAAACCACCAGGCGTGGGCCTCTGCTGTTGCGACGGAACCATTCGGATCGTGCCGAGCGTGCCTGAGGCCGGCTGAATCTTTGCCACTTCGAAGCTGACTTGCAAATTCAGAGCCGACTGAGGTTGCTGAGGCGAAGGCAACCGCATCGTGACAAGCTTCGATATGGGACGCACCTTGAGGGCGCCCATTTTGAAACTGGGTGTCAACTGCATGGCTGCGATCTCGAACGAGAAAGTAAGCTGCACGGATGTTTGCATCGCGGCAGGTGGTTGTTGCGGTTTGGCCATCGGCGGGGCCGGGGCTTTGTTTGCGGGAGCGGTTGGGGTTTGAGTTGTTTCAGGCATGATTGCGGGTGTTGTTGTTTGCGGAACTACAGGCTCTGCGGAAGCAGCCCTTGGTGGTGAATCAGAGGGGAACGTAGCAGCTCTTGCGAGCACTGGAGTGGGAATCACAGTCGAAACTGTTTGATCGGCCGCTGGTGGCTCCAGGCTGATCGATTCAACGGGAACCTCTGTCAACGCCGTCACAGCAGGCAATGCAACTTCTGCATCTGGTGGGATCTCACCAGGCTCCTCAGGAAACGATGCGGTTTCCTTCGCGCCGTCGAACATATCGCTCGGCTCATGTTCGGGCCACGTGATTTCCTCAACGCTGTCGGGAATCTCAGCCGTCGCTTGCGGCGCTGTCGCAGTGATCTCGGTCAATTCATCCATTGCTGAAACCCCGGCCATCTCAGGCGTCTGCGGAGTATCCGTATGCAAGCTCTCTCCGTTCTCTGGCGTTTGTTCGACAACTGGCCCCACGAATGATTCAGCGTTTGATCTCGTTGCTGAGCCAATAAGTGACACCTCGCGATTTGGTGCTTCCATCTGATTGGCCGAGTTTCGTGACGGCTTCGCTGTGACACCTTTGGTTAAATCGAGACGACTACTCAGGCTGCCCGAAGGAACAGCGCCATGTCGCAACGCTGGCTTCGATGCCTTCAATTGTAGCGAAATCTGACGGGGCCCTCCGACAAACCCGTTGCCCTGCAAAGTCTTTTTTTGCGGCGATGCTGGCGCAATTTTCGGGTTAAACAGACCAGGCGCAGCAGCAGACGTGGCCTGCGAGTAACTTGGCACATTAAAGGCATAACGACGGCGAAGGGTAGGAACGATCACCCAGGCCAGTATGAGCAGCGCCGCTAAAAGTAGTCCGCCAACAAACCACATTCTGCCTCTTGCCGGAATGTTGGACGGCGCAAGTTTGGCCGGCACGACTTCTGCGGCGGGACTCGGGGAAACGCTCGTTTGGGCAACAGCCGCTTGATCATTTTGTTCCTTGGAAGCAGGTGATGTCTGCGGTGACTCAACGGGTGCCGCCGCAGCCGTGGATTCGCTGCCAGCCGAGGACAATGCCGACACCGGGTGCTCAGGCTGCGCATTTGTTTCCGGTGCCGGCTCATTCGACGCAGAGGCGGAAGTTTGCGCAGTTGTTCCATTACCGGCAATGCCCAGTCCAGCAGCTGGCGCGTTCATCGTTGAGCCCAAAGCCAGCCCTTCACCCTTCGAGGTATCACTTTGGCTGTTTGCAGCGAAAACCTTGTCCGGAATAGGACTCGGCTCGACCGCTGGACTTCCCTCAGCCTGGGCGGTGTCGAACGCGGGTGTCGGCATCGTCGCAGCTGCCGGCCTTTGCATCCAACCAACATCGTAGAAGGCGTCCGCAAAAACGCTGTTCAGCGCCAACGAGTAAATCTTATTTGCCGAAGCAGTCCAATCCGCGGCCTTTTCTGGATTGTTATGTTGAAATTCCCAAGCCGCCTGGGCGTAATAGAGTGCGGGGGTGTCCCCCGTAAATTGAAACTCATCCATCATCGCGTGTGCGCGGCTCTCTTTTCCCTCGAGCAAAAGCGTCATGTAGATCTTGAATTTAATGAGCTCTGCCGCCTGATTTTTGTCGCCTCCTGGCGTGCGCTTGTACAACGTCTCGAAACGGTCGCGCGCCTTTGCATATTCCTTCTTCTTAAAGGGAATTTGCGCCAGATTGTATTGTGCTTCGCGAAGTTTCGGATCCAGTTTGGCTGCCTTCTTAAATGCCGCTTCGGCTTGGTCGAACTGCTCCTGCTGCATCAGAATCTCGCCGCGTAAATTAATCGTCGACGCCTGATTCGGATCTGCCTGATCCGCTTCATCGGCCAGTTTAAGGGCTGTCGTCAAATCGCGCTGCCGCAGCGCCTGCTGTGCCTGCTCGAATTTTGTGCGGCCAATTGCCTTCGTCTTCTCCGAGCGTTCAGCGGCCGTCATTAGCGGCAACGAAGGCCGCGCTTCGCCCGCTGGCTTTTCCAGCCATCCAACTTCGTAAAGTGACTCGGCGAAAAGTTTGTTTAGTTGCGGTGGAAAGTTCTTTTCCGCGACACCCATCCAATCTTTCGCTTCTTTTTGATTCTTCTGTTTAAGCGCAACGGCCGCCTTCACGTAGTCGACGGCGGGCGTATCAGGCGAAAGCTCCAATTTGGCCTGAATAGAATCGACCATGTCGTCTTTCCCCTCGAGGAGGTACGTAAGCAGAATTTTGTATTGAATCAGCTGCGAAGCTTCTTTCGCCAGATCCGATTCACCACTGGAAAGGAGTTGTTCGAAGCGATTCCGCGCTTCAGGCCAATCTTTTCTAAGAAACGGGATCTCCGCCAGATTAAAGCGCGCGTTCCAGAACTTGGGATCGATTCGGGCCGCGTCTTGCAGTGCTGCTTCCGCCTGATCGTAGTTACCCTGGCGCATCTGGATCACGCCGCGCAGATTCTTTGAAGCGGCAAGATCAGGCTGGCGGGCATCGATGGCATCGAGTTGTTTTAGCGCTTCCGCGAATTTGCCAGAATCGAACGCGCGGAAGGCAGCGTTGTACATTTCCTCCAGCTCCGCTTTCGTCGGCGCGACATTTTCCGCTCCGAACGAATCTGCGGCGAATAACTTAAGCACCAGCGCGGCGATCGCCGCCATCCCCCACACTCTCATGAAGTAGCGATTGAAACCCTATTCAGCGCATCTGACAAGTGGAAAGTTGCTCCAGTGAATCGATTTTTCAGCTTCCTTCGGAAAAATCAAACCCAAGAATAGTAAGGCGCGACTATCCTCAACGGCCGTGAATCAGTCATTCAGGTTCGCCACAATCCGCAATCCTTCCAGAGTAAGGTTGGGATGAACCACATCGATCTCCGGCAATCGTCGCGCGATGAGTTGGGCGTAGCCGCCCGTGGCTACGACGTGAACTTTCTTATGCGAAAACTGCTCAGCTCTAACTTGCGTTAGGATTTGACGAACTAATCCGCGATAGCCGAACACGGCTCCCGACAACATCGCCTGGATTGTCGATTTACCGACCGCGCGTCGCGGCTCTTTCAATGAAAGCTTCGGCAGGAGTGCCGTTCGCCGATAAAGAAAATTAGTCATTGCTTCAAGCCCTGGCGCAATCACACCGCCAATGTAGGCTCGGCGCCCAGAGACAATATCAAATGTCACCGCCGTGCCGAAATCCACCACGATTGCAGGAAACCCGTAGAGCGCTGTCACCGCCGCAGCGTTCGCCAGCCGATCCGCGCCAATCGATTGCGGTTTCGGATAATCAATCTCGACTCCCAGCTTCAGCTTCCAATCCAGCCAAATTACATTCACTTTTTTTCCCGCAGCCTTCAAAATTGCCGAGTTCTTCGGGGGCACTACCGAACAGACAACCATCTTCCCTACATTTTGTTTCCCGAGAAATCGTGCGACCACGCCGCTTGAAAGCTCGCTGGTAGCGATTCGCGTAGGAGCTAAAACTCGCCTTGTCGATGCAAAGGCAAATTTTGCGTATGAATTGCTGATATCGACCAACAAATAATCCGAGCCGCGCGCCACGATCAAGATGCAGACACCTAACGTCACGCGCCGTCAAGCACCTGGCCCATTCATCCGAGGCGGCAGTCGAGTAAGCTGACTCCTGCCTGCTTGCGACTCACTTTCGCAACGCGTAGCGTCGAGTTGTGAGAAAACTCGTGCATCGCCCGCGTCGATTGCGGCGTTCGCCCGCCCTGCGAAATCTCACCCGCGAGACACATTTGAGCGTTCACGACTTTGTTTTGCCGTTGTTTGTAAGTGAAAAAGTGCAGCAGCGCCGGCCGATCGCGAGTATGCCCGGCGTCTTTCAGTTATCTGTCAAGGAAGTTGCCGATGAAACGCGAGCTGCTCAGGACCTGGGGCTCCAAGCGGTTCTGCTTTTCGGGATCCCAGAACAGAAAGACGAACAGGCCAGCGGCGCCTACGCCCAAGACGGAATCGTTCAAAAAGCGTTAAAGGCCATAAGATCAAAATGTCCGGACCTTGTCGCCATCACCGATGTCTGCCTGTGTGAGTACATGAGTCATGGCCACTGTGGTGTGACACGAATCGACGGAGATCATTTTCACGTTCTCAACGACGAGACTGTCGAGTTGTTGGTGAAGACGGCGCTTTCTCACGCCGCAGCTGGTGCGGACATCGTGGCGCCAAGCGATATGATGGACGGTCGCGTCGGGGCGATTCGCGAGGCGCTCGATGAGCGAGGCTTCGATCAAACGGCGATTATGAGTTACGCGGCCAAATTCGCGTCGGCTTTCTACGGGCCATTCCGGGAAGCTGCCGAGAGCCCGCCCCGGTTCGGCGACCGGCGCTCTTACCAGATGGATTTTGCCAACGCGAATGAAGCCTTACGTGAGGTAGCACTGGATATCGACGAAGGAGCGGACATTGTGATGGTAAAACCTGCCTTGCCCTATATGGACATTTTGTGGCGAGTCCGTGAGCAGTTTCGAAAACCGACCGCCGTTTATCATGTAAGCGGCGAGTATGCGATGGTCAAGTCCGCTGTCGAGAAAGGCCTTTTAAACGAACGCGACGCCGTCATTGAGATCATGACTGCTCTTAAGCGGGCTGGAGCCGATATTATTGTCACCTATTGGGCACGCGAACTCGCGAGATGGCTGCGGGAATAAAACGGGCCCACGGCGAAACTGAGAAACACGCCGAGTTGAAGCGGCTGGCGTTCCTATGGGCGCAGGCCCAAGGGTATTCCGCGTGCGCTATGGAAGTGAGCATGCCAAACTGCCGGTATCGTGCCGACGTCACCGCGTATCGATTGGCGCCTAAGAAAATTGGATCGATAGCGATCTTCGAGTGTAAACAGGCGCTCTGCGATTTGCGTCGAGATAATTGTCAGAGCGACGCCGCCCGCCAGCGACTCGAAACGATTTCCCAACGCCGCCAGCTTCTCGAAAGGCGCCTCCACGCACATTATCCGAACCTGCGGAACGGCGATTCCCTATTTCCCGAATTCGATTTGCCTGATTTCACCGTAGTCGGGCACCGCGGTTACGCGCGACTCTTGCGTGAGCTGCGTGCCCTTCAAAATCGCCTTTATGAATGCACCAAGTTCGACAAGTTACTTCGCTATCGCTGCGCAAATTTGTATTTCCTCGTTCTGCCTGGGGAGTTATTCCGCGATTCGGAGATTCCCATCGACTGGGGCGCTCTTGTGGAAGACGAAGGTACGCTCAAGCTCGCCCGTAAACCAATCTGGCACGAAACAACAGCCGAGTATAACATTCGGCTGTTGCACCGAATCGCCGTAGCCGGAACACGGGTGATTAATCGGAAGTTCGAAATCACATTCGACGACATTTTAACCTGGAACCGGGATCGGCCTGTCCGCCGTAGATTTGGCCAAGGGATGTCCCGGCGCCTCGGTCAGCCACGCTAAGCTGGCACGAGCAAATTGTGGCCAGTCATCTTTTTTGGCTGAGGCAGCCCAAGCAAAAACAAAAGAGTCGGTGCCACATCGGCCAGAATTCCGTCTTCGCACCGAAATCGTGCAGCATCGTTGGCCACGTAGATGAAATGGACAAGGTTGCTCGTGTGCGCAGTATTGGGTGAACCATCAGCGTTGCGCATCTTCTCACAGTTGCCGTGGTCGGCGGTCACGATGGCTTTGCCGTCAAGCTCGAGAAGTTTGGGAATAATTCGCTCCATGCATTTATCCACCGTCTCCACAGCTTTGACTCCCGCTTCGACCACGCCGGTGTGGCCGACCATGTCGGGATTGGCGAAGTTGAGTATGATCAGATCGTATTTCGCCATTCGTGAGAGCACTTCATCGGTGACTTCGAACGCACTCATCTCCGGTTTCAAATCGTAGGTAGCGACCTTTGGTGAAGGGATCAGATTGCGGTCCTCGCCCGGAAACGGCTTCTCGATGCCGCCGTTAAAAAAGTAAGTCACGTGTGCGTACTTTTCCGTCTCGGCGATGCGCAATTGCCGTTTGCCGGCTGCGCTGACGATTTCGCCCAAGATGTCCGCGAGCTCTTCCGGCGCAAAAATGAACGGCGAAGAATAGGTCACATCGTATTGCGTTAGCGTGACAAAATGGACTTGCGGCCAGACCTCGCGGTCAAAGCCATCGAAATCCTTCAACAAAAATGCCTGTGATAACTGACGGGCACGATCGGCGCGGAAATTGAAAAATAAAACCACGTCGCCGTCATGCACCCGCTGCTCATTTGCGTGAGAAAAAATCAATGGCGGCATGAACTCGTCAGTTTTGCCGTTTTTGTATTGCTGATCCACAGCCACAAAGGGCGAGGACTTGCAGATTTCGCCGCGACCGAGAACAATCGCGTCCCACGCTTTTTTGGTACGGTCCCAACGCCGATCGCGATCCATTGCAAAATACCGGCCTACAACCGTGATGATTTGCCCGCCGCTTTTCTCAAGTTCTTTCTCGCAAGTTTTTAGATAAGCGGCGCCGCCGGTCGGTGATGTGTCGCGTCCGTCCGTGAAAGCATGGACGAAAATCTCCGCAACGCCTGCATCATGCGCCGCGTTCGCAAGCGCGATCATGTGCGAATAATGGCTATGCACACCGCCGTCTGAAATCAGCCCAAGTAAATGAAGACGGTGGCCGCGCGCACTGGCAAAAGTTTCCTGCAAAACCCGGTTACGCGTTAGTTCGCCCTCTTCAATTGCCTTGTTAATTCGCGTCAGATCCTGGTAAACGATTCTACCGGCTCCCAGGTTTAGATGGCCAACTTCCGAATTGCCCATTTGTCCTTCCGGCAGGCCAACGTCGCTTCCGCTTGCGCTCAATTTGGACCCTGGATAATCCCGGTAGAGCTTGTCATGAAATGGAGTCGGCGCGAGAAGGGTTGCATCACCATTTTCCTTGCGGTTGTCCTTGCCACCCGGATTAATGCCCCAGCCGTCGCGAATGATTAGCATCACTGGACCAGCCATACGTCGCGCACTTTGCCGATGAATGAGAAGATCGACAAGCGGTTCTTTCTTCTCCGGATATCCATCGGCTTTCAAGTTACTTGCTTCGGAACCCCGGACCTTACAAACTTGCTTCACTATTTGCGACAGCCATAGACCGCCGCTACAGGGAAGATAATGAAGTGGCGTAACCAGTTACTGGCACTTTTTTGTCTCCTCGCCTTTGCTGGAATTGGTGTCCTTTATTTTCAGCACTGGGTCATCCGGAAGCCTTTCGGAATTATCTTGTTTGTTGGAGAAGGCCTTTCCCCGGCCCGGCTCGCCCCAACCCGCGTCTATGCTGCTGGCGCCGGCACGCGCCTGAACCTGGATTCGATGGGTCATGCAGCTTTGGTGATGAATTATTCAAAGGATTTCGCCGCTCCGGACCAGGCGGCCGCTGCGACCGCAATTGCGACTGGTGAGAGAGTGGCGAATCGCGCCGTTGCGATCAATGCCGACGGGAAAGCGATCAAGAGCATCATTGAATTAGCGCGGGAATACGGACGGGCCACGGGACTCATAACGGACACGAAACTCACCGATCCGACGAGCGCGGCCTTTTACGCACATCCCGCCGAGTCGACTGATGCCGAGAAGATCGCAGCTGAGTTCGTGGACCGGGGAAATATCGACATCGCCATGGGTGGTGGAGCGAGCGCAGTTTCTTCCCATCACAAAAGGCGGAGAGAGGCAGGACAGCCGCGATCTTTTGCTCGAGCTCCGTGGCAATGGGTTTGATATTGTTCGAAGCCGAGCCGAGCTGGACGCGGTTCCCGCGTGGCGCCGTCCGAAACTGGTCGGCGTTTTTAGTAAAGAAGATCTCGCGTTCGTGAATCAGGTAGAACAAAGAAGTCAGCAGCCGAGCCTTTCGGATATGGTGCGGCGAGCGATCCAATTGCTCCAGTACAACGTTGGCGGGTATTTACTCGTGGTTGATGCAGGGCTAATGCGAAAGGCAGCGCAGGAAAATAACGGGGAGAGGACCTTGGGCCAAACGGTTGAACTCGACCGTGCAGTTGGCGTCGCGCGAAGTTACGGCGGAGAAAAATCGACGATTGTGATCTGCGGCGATGTGGCGATCGGTGGAATGAACCTGAATGGATTTCCTTTTCGCAAAGACAGCGGCATTGCGCTCTTAGGCTTTAATTCTGCCGGCCAGCCCTGGATTACCTGGGCCACCGGTCCGAATGGAGATAAATCGTACGGAGCAGCGAAAATACCAGGTAAACCAGACGAAAATCAGGGCAGACAACCCCAGACGGAACAGCCTGAGCCAGCGACGTTTTATACGAAATCTGCCCTGGTCACTGTTGAAGACGTCGTCGCGTTTGGCAACGGTCCCGGAACAGATGCTCTGGCAGGAGTAGTGGAGAGCACAAAGGTGTTCGAACTTCTGCGCGATGAACTCTAACGGAAATGACGAAATCCAGATATCGGCATTAAAAGACTTCAATCGCCGCATTTATTTTGCCATTTCACGATAAGGCAACCCCAACTCATAGAGCGCGATCTGTTGTTGAAGCTCGGCGGCTAACGAATCGTCACCCTGGCTCCGCCCCAACTGCATCGCAGTCCGGGCGTTTTCAATCGCTTTTCCAAATTGGCCAGCCTCCGCATATGCCGCTGCCAACGTACGCAGCACGAGCGCATTGGTACCTCCGGACAGTTCGTCAGCTTCCCTCGCAAGTTGAATCGCCCTGGCTCCGTTTCGCAATGACGCGTTCGAGCCTGTGGCCAGTAACCATGCCAGATTATTTAAGGCGGAAACGGATTGAGGAGAAATCTCTAACGCCTTTTCATAGTGTTTGATGGCTTCCGCCGATTGGCCTTTTTCATCAAGAGCAATGGCCAGGACCGTGTGACAGTCTGCGTTGTCCGGCTGGATCAACGAGGCGGCTCGGGAATGCTCGATCGCAGCATCAAGCTTCCCTTTCTCAAGGAGCGCATGGCCAAGACCATAATGGGCAAGAAAGTAATCGGGACGCATTGCAACGGCTTTTTCGTAGTGAACGATCGCATCGTCGATTCGTCTCTTTTGGACAAGAGCGTTGGCCAAGGCTACTTGAGCATCTGGATCGTTTGGCTGCATCCTGACCGCCTTGTCGCAATAGAAAATCGCTTCGTCCACCTGGCCTTTGCCCAGAAGCGCGGTGCCGAGATTGTAGTCGGCATCCCAAAAATCGGGCTGCATTTGCAACGTTGTCTGATAATGGGCAATCGCATCGTCAAGCTGGCCTTTTTCAAACAGCACGATCCCCAAATTGTTGTGAGCCATCCAGCAACCGGGATTTCTGGACAGAGTCGTGCGCCAGAGCGTTTCGATGTTGCCATACATTGCGGCTTGTCGGTATGTCAGTGTCGCCAGAAGTGCCACCACGCAGAACGCCACGCCAAAGATTAAGGTGCGGCTGTTCTTAAACGTGTCGGCCGAGTTGACCAGCCCGGCAGACGCCAAGGCGATCGGACCGATACAGGCGAGATACTGATAATGATCGGCTACAAACGTGTAGCGAAACGTATAAAGCATGATGAACCCCAGCACCGGGCTGAGGGTCGCAACGAAAAATCCCACTGCGACCTCAACACTGCGTCCCACATATGGGCGGACAAAATAGATTGCCGCGCACATGATAACTCCCGCCAACAGCCACGCGTAGTTGAGCAGATGAGTCGGCGCGATATCCCATCGCGGGTAAATAAATGTGAGATTAGATGGCCAGGCGAGTTTACTCAGATAAAACCAAATGGCGCGGCTCGCGACAAGAACCCGTTCGGTTGGGCTCAGGAACGTAAAGACAGCCCGGCTCGTCCCCTGATGGTAGCGCTCCCACCACATCGCTAATACGCCCATGGCGATGCCAAGAACAAGGAAGGGAATGATCTGGAAAATTCGTCTCAAACTGATGGGCTTCTTCTGCAACCACAGAATCAAAAGCAAACCTGCCGGCAGCGTGCAGGCGGTTGTCTTGGCCGAAAGCGCCAGCAGATAAAGCACCAGCGCGAGTCCATAAAACAGCCAGGGCCGCTTCGTTCTCCCGTCAACAAACGCAATCCAGGCAAGAAGCGTCAGCAAAAAGAAGAAGCCCATTAGCACATTCTTGCGTTCCGTGATCCAGGCGACCGATTCCACCTGGACGGGATGCAGCGCAAAAATTGCTCCAGCCAGCCAGGCTCCCGGAACTTTTAACCGCGCCAGCACCAACCACACCAGCAGTGCGTTGCCAACGTGCAGCAGAAGATTCACCCAATGATAACCGGTTGGATCGAGTCCCCAAACCGCGTGCTCGATGCGAAAAGTTGTGTAAACCAGTGGGAAATACTGCGAAGGGGAATCGAGCGAGAACCAGATTCGCCGCAGACCGTCAGGCGCCGTTAGCAGCCCATTATTGGTGATGTAAACGTCGTCGTCCCAAAGAAAACCTCCGTTCCACGCGGGCCGGTATGCAAAGATCGTCACAGCCGCCAAGGCAAGAGCAAAAATGACCACGCGAAGGCGTGAAGAGAAAAGACGCCCGGCGATTTCATGCATAAGCTAGGGACGACTCATACAAATTGACGGAAAAATGGTCTCGTTCCGCGCCGCAGTTTTGTGGAGACGGAAACTCCCGGGGATCTGAGCAACGGGCGAATTTCAAACGCCCGAGTTGCAACCTCCCATTTCTCGTCGGAATAGCAGCTTTTGTGACTCATAAGATTGACGATGGCTGCAAGGCTCTCCGTGGTGGATGGTGGATTCTGGCCGTAATCGTTTTTGGCATCGTTATTGCCATCAGAATCCGACTTCTTGGGGTTCCACTCGAGCGCGACGAAGGCGAATACGCTTATGCCGGTCAGCTCATTTTGCAAGGTGTTCCACCATACACGCTCGCCTACAACATGAAGTTTCCAGGCACTTATGCAGCCTACGCAGTAATCATGTCGATCTTTGGGCAAACAATAACCGGAATCCATTTGGGACTACTCCTGGTTAACGCAGCTACAATTCTTTTGATCTTTTTACTGGGCCGCGAACTTGTGAATTCGGTGATGGGAGCTGCCGCAGGAATGAGCTACGCCGTACTCTCTGTAAGCCCCTCGGTGCTGGGGTTTGCCGGCCACGCTACACATTTTGTGCTGCTTCCGGCGCTCGGCGGAATATTGCTTCTTCTCAAAGCCACAGACCGCCAAGCTTGTGGATTGCTATTCGCGAGCGGGCTGCTCTTCGGCCTTGGAGTGTTAATGAAGCAGCCAGCGGTTTTCTTCGCTGTCTTTGGAGCGATTTATCTTGTCGCCAATAATCTTTATCGCCGATTCCGACCTGAAAAAGTCTTCCTGCGAACCCTGATTTTTAGTGTCGGCGTAATTCTTCCCTTGGGAATTACTTGCCTCTTTCTCTGGCGCATCGGTGTGTTCGACAAGTTCTGGTTTTGGACAATCGATTATGCGCGTCAGTACGGCAGCCTGGTTCCTTTCAGCCAGGCGCCGCGAATTTTCTTCTACAGCGCAAAGGAAGTGCTTCTGGCCAGTTGGCCGATCTGGACGCTGGCTGGCACCGGGCTCGTTGCGGGTTTGTGGGAGCGACGAACACGTCCAATCGCAGTTTTTCTGCTGGGCTTGCTATTCTGCTCTGCATTAGCGCTATGCCCGGGATTCTATTTTCGATTGCATTATTTCATTTTGGTCCTCCCAGCTGTTTCGCTGCTCGCGGGCGTTGCGATCAGCAGATTGTCGGATCTCAGTGTAGATCGATTAACCGCAGTCCGATTGATCCCGATCTTAATTCTGGGATTTGCTCTTGCTTGGCCGATTCTCGCAGAGAGAAAGCTCTTTTTTGAAGCCTCCCCGGCCGAAGCTTCTCGAATAATTTATCCAGAGAGTCCCTTTGCGGAATCCATCAGAATTGCAGAATATCTGCGAGAACATACGACTCGAAATGACACGATCGCCGTGCTGGGTTCCGAGCCGCAGATTTATTTTTATTCTGACCGGCATTCCGCAACCGGCTACATTTACACTTACGGCCTGATGGAACCGCAGAAGTATGCCAGCCGAATGCAGCAAGAAATGATTCGCGAGATTGAACGCGATCGTCCCAAATTTCTCGTATCTGTGGTGATGCCGGATTCATGGCTGCAACGGCCGGAATCTGAGCGGTTGATTTTCACTTGGGCTGATGAATACACGGCGCAAAACTATACTGTGGCAGGTTTCGTGAACATGGTGGCGCCAGACAAAACAGATTATTACTTTGATGACGTACCACAGTCGGTGCCGCGGCTGGGAAAATACATTTTGATCTACCAGAGGAAATCCTAAGGAAATGACAAATTAATGACGAACCTTGAATGGCAAAAACACGCACGACAGCCTTTGCGTCTTTCGGGGTTTCTTCATTTGGATTTACTTCGTCATTCTTTCGAACGCAGCGCATGCACCGGCTCAGAGCTCAATCGATAAGCTCACCTAAAGTCAACCACGGGTGGCTCACTATCGCCATCTGCATCGCTCTAGCGGGCCTGACATGGCTTATTTTTGGTCAAACGCTCTGGCACGACTTCGTTAACTATGACGATCCGCGTTACGTCTATGAAAACACGAGAATAACAGGTGGGCTCAGCATCAGCGGTATTGCCTGGGCGTTTACTCATATCCATTCCTTGAACTGGCATCCGCTGACGACCATTTCGCACATGCTCGACTGCCAGCTATACGGGTTGAAGGCGGGATGGCATCATTTTACGAATGTCCTCCTCCACACATTGGCGACGATTCTCCTTTTTCGCGCACTGGAACAGATGACTGGAGCGGTGTGGCGAAGCGCTTTTGTTGGCGCGGTATTCGCAATTCACCCTTTACGTGTCGAATCGGTTGCCTGGATCGCGGAACGAAAGGATGTGCTGAGCGGCGTTTTCTTCATGCTGACGCTGCTTGCCTACGTGTGTTACGTGCGCTCACCTCGGGTCGGACGTTATCTAGTCGTGGTGTTCCTCTTCGTCTGTGGCCTCATGTCTAAACCGATGCTGGTAACATTGCCATTTGTGCTTTTGCTTCTCGACTGCTGGCCTCTCGCTAGAATCAAAGGTCAATTCGGGAAGCGCGTCTTGGAAAAAATCCCGTTGATCGCGCTATCGGCTGTTTCGAGTATCATCACGTTTCTTGTGCAGAAGGGTGCAGTCGGCCGGGCCGAGGACTTGCCGATATTGGAACGAATCAACAACGCAGTAGTCAGCTATGTCCTCTACATCTGGCAGATGCTGTGGCCGGTGAACCTCGCTGTGTTCTACCCGCATCCTGAGAACCGGTTACCGTTTTGGGAAATCGCCTCCTGTCTCCTCCTTCTAATTTGTATAACCGCGGTAGCGATCGGTCTACGAAAACAGCGCCCCTATCTGGTTACGGGTTGGTTATGGTATCTCGGAATGCTTGTCCCGGTTATCGGACTCGTGCAAGTCGGCTGGCAGGGCCGGGCTGACCGATATACGTATTTACCTCAGATTGGCTTATACATAGCTGCCACGTGGGGAGTGGCCGACCTCACCGCTTTGTATCGACATCAACGCGCAACCTTGAGCGCTGCTGCAGTAGTTCTCATTGGCGCGTTGAGCTTGTGCGCATGGGTTCAGACCTCGTACTGGCGCGACAGCGAAAGACTATTCAGGCATGCCCTTGCAGTAACCACAAACAATGATGTTGCTGAAAACAATCTCGGCATCGTCTTTTTGGGACAAGGCAAGGTGGACGAGGCTATCTCGCTCTTGCAATCAGCCGTGGATCTTCGGCCAGACAATAGCCCTGCCCATGAGAATCTTGCCAAGGCGCTCCTTCAAAAGGGTCGAGTCGCCGACGCGCTAGTTCACTACCGTAAACTACTCGAGCTACAACCCAATAACATGGAGGTCCATAACATTGTGGGCACCGTTCTCGTTCAGCAGGGTCGGGTCGCTGAAGGTGTCGAAGAATGGCAAAAGGTCTTGGCGGTCGAACCCGATAATGGAAACGCGATGAGCAACCTCGCGTGGGTGTTTGCAACGTCGCCGGACCCGTCTTTTCGAGATGGTCCAAAAGCGGTCCAACTGGCAGAGGACGCCGCACGCATCTCCGGAAGCAGAATGCCAATCCTCTTCCGCACGTTAGCGGCAGCCTATGCAGAAAGTGGCAGGTTTCCCGAGGCAGTCCAGGCCGCGCAGCAGGGGATGCAATTAGCTAATAGCCAGGGAAACCTTGGTCTCGCTACTGAACTTCAGGGCAACATTACACTATACCAGCAACAGCAGCCGCTCCGCGATCCTAGCCTAACAAATGGCAGTTTGTCACCGTAAAGCGAATAACAGCAAGCGACAACGGGACCGCCGACCGGGTGAGTTATCAAGCGGCGTTCACGACCGCGGTATAACTGTCGGTATATACTTGCTTCTTACCGGGCTTAGTCTCGCCGTATTCAGTCAGACAATCCGTTACAATTTCGTTAATTTCGATGACGATATGTACGTCTATAACGCGCCGGCCATTCAGGCCAGGCTGACGCTAAAAGGGATAGTGGCGGCCTTTACCAGTCCGCACGCACGCAACTGGCATCCGTTAACGACCTTGTCACATATGTTGGACTGTCAGCTGTACGGCTTAAATGCTGGCGGCCATCATGCCACGAACGTCCTGTTGCATACCATCGCAGCGCTCTTGTTGTTTCGTGTGCTGCGGCAAATGACCGGCACATTATGGAAGAGTGCCATTGTCGCTGCATTATTTGCCGTTCACCCGCTGCACGTCGAGTCGGTGGCATGGGTGAGCGAGCGAAAAGACGTTCTGAGCGCAGTGTTCTTTTTCCTCATGCTGGACGCATACGTTCGTTACGCACGGGCGGCGTCGATAAGGCGCTATGTCGTGGTGACTGTCCTGTTCATGGCAGGGCTGATGTCCAAACCAATGCTGGTAACCGCCCCCATTGTCCTTCTCGGTCTGGATTACTGGCCACTCCGTCGGTTTGATCAAATCGCCTCCACAAGAGCTAAGGCGAAGATCAGGCAGTCCGGCAGTCGAAGGCGTATAATACAACGCCTTTTTCTGGAAAAGATTCCCTTGCTCATCCTTTCCGCCGGCGCCGGTATCGTCACATTTGCGCTGCAAAAACGCGCTGCTGGCGCGATCACGCCGTTGCCGTTTCTCTGGCGGGCACAGAATGCGGTCATGAGTTACGTCATTTACGCCTGGAAAACATTGTGGCCAACGCGTCTCGCCGTTTTTTATCCTCATCCAAATGATACTTTGGCAACTTGGCAGGTTGTTCTCGCGATTGCATTCCTCCTCGCCATCACTTGTGCAGCAATCGTTTTCCGAGGTGAGCGACCTTATCTGTTTACCGGTTGGTTTTGGTATCTCGTTATGTTGGTTCCAGTGATTGGTCTTGTTCAGGTTGGTGAACAAGGCCATGCCGACCGTTACACCTACCTTCCTTCCATCGGTTTGTTTCTGATCGCAGTTTGGGCTGCTGGCGACGTAGCCGCAATGGGCCAGGTTAGATTATGGCGTGGTATAGCTATCGCGGGCAGCATAGTGGTCGTTGCTGCCCTGGCATCCACGGCATTCACTCAAACTTCCTACTGGCGAAACAGCGAGACGCTTTGGACGCATGCTCTCGCCGTCACCACCAACAACGATGTTGCCCACAATAATCTCGGATACCTCTGCGTCGACCGCGGTGAACTGGACCAAGCGATGTCGCATTTTGAGGCCGCGTCGAAAATCAGGTCTGGTAAGTCAGATCCTCATTACAACCTCGGTACCGCGTTTATAGAAATGAATCTCGGAGACGCTCTGGCGAGAAAAGGGCAACCCGATGAAGCGATGGCCCACTTCGAACAAGCGATAAAGCTGCAACCCGATTACGCAGAAGCCTATTACAATCGCGGAAACGTTCTTTATGCAAAGGGGAGGATCGACGAAGCAATTACTGACTTTGAGAAGACTCTTCAAATACAACCCAATGACGCGGATGCCCATACCGGCCTTGGTAACGCTCTTCTGCGGCAAAGGTTCGGTCAAGGAAGCGATCGCCCAGTACAGAGAGGCATCGGAATTAGCTCCCGAAGATCCCCATTGTCGTAACAACATTGCCTGGGTGCTGGCAACATCTGCTGATGCCTCGATCCGCGACGGCGCCAAGGCGGTTGACCTAGCCCGCAAGCAGCGGCTCTTTCAGGTGGTAAAGAACCCCGCTTTCTTCGGACGCTCGCCGCCGCTTATGCAGAAAGCGGCCGGTTCTCTGAGGCCCTCGCCGTGGCCCAACAAGCCCTAGCCATCGCCAGGATGCAGGGGAAAACCGGCCTGGCAAATCTTCTCGAAAAAGACGTCGTGCTCTATCGCGGCCACCTGCCGCTTCGGGGGAACTCTCTTAGCGAATAATTCACTGAAGGCAGTGCTGAAATGACCGAGCACCAATGACAAATGACGAAGGAAGCAACAAAGTCTGCATGATAAAGAAGCGAGGTCACAACCACTCGCCGTTTAATTAGCCGCTGCATCACCCTAGCCTAACAAATGGTAATTCGCCTCCATGACGAAAACGCCCAACACCAAGCAGAATGCGCAAGTTATCTCAATTGGACGTTGAGCGTTGAACGTTAAAAACTCTTTCGTAGCGGCTTTTGAAGAATGAGCAAGAACAAGGACAAACGCAAGAAGAAGACGCTCGAGTTTTTCAACAGTCAGTTAGAAAAGGGCCCCTCGTTGAGATTTGCGTCTTTTTATGTCTGCCTCGCTTTGGTTGCAATCACTTGGATCGTTTTTGGTCAAACTCTGCGGCACGATTTCGTCAATTTCGACGATCCCGCGTACGTGTATGAAAACCCGCGGATCACACCAGGCCTCACAGCCGATGGCCTCATCGACGCATTTACCCATACTCACGCACGAAACTGGCATCCACTCACGACTATTTCGCATATGCTCGATTGCCAGTTATACGGACTGCAGGCGGGATGGCATCACTTTACCAATGTGCTGCTTCATACGGTAGCCGTGCTCTTGCTCTTTCTCGTGCTTAATCAAATGACCGGCGGTCCGAGCCGGACTGGCAGTATTTGGCAAAGCGCTTTCGTGGCATCGCTGTTCGCCGTTCATCCGTTGCACGTCGAATCCGTCGCATGGGTTTCGGAGCGTAAAGATGTGCTCAGCGCCGTCTTTTTCATGCTTACGCTAGGCGCCTATGTGCGTTATGTGCACAAGCCATCCGTTGGTCGCTATCTGACGGTGGCTTTGTTCTTCGCTCTGGGGCTGATGTCGAAACCCATGTTGGTGACGCTGCCCTTCGTGCTTCTGCTCTTCGATTACTGGCCGCTCGGACGAATTAGGAGTCAGACGTCGGACGTCAGACGTCAGAGACCGGGAGTCAGTGGTCCCGTCTTCGCCAACCAGCCTTCGCGTAAAGCTACGGCGCGACAAACAGTGGTCAGTGGTCTCGTAGCGGAAAAGATTCCGTTGTTCGCACTGTCCGCTCTCTCTTGCGCGGCGACTTTGCTGGCACACAGCACAGAACCAATCGAGCAGTTGCCATTCATGTGGCGACTGAACACCGCGGCTGTCAGTTATGTTGCCTACATTTGGCAGATGTTCTGGCCCGCACGGCTGGCGGCCTTTTATCCGCATCCCAACGACCAGCTGCCTTTCTGGCAGGTTCTTTTGGCAATTGCGTTTCTGATCTCAGTCAGCCTGCTGGCAATCGTTTGGAGGAAAAAACGACCGTACATTTTCACCGGCTGGTTTTGGTATGTTGGGATGCTCGTGCCTGTGATCGGCCTGCTACAGGCCGGCGAGCAAGCACGCGCGGACCGATACACTTACCTGCCGCAGATCGGTTTGTATGTGCTGATTACGTGGGGCATCACCGACCTGATGGCGCTACTAATGATGCGCAGCTCCGGCTCGCGACTTGCCGCAACTGGCCTGCAGCCGGTCACTCACGGATCACGCAGAGTCCCGCCGGGCAGTCCACACGGCCGGGGCTACAAGCTATTCTGCGCCGCTTTCGCGGCAGCGATCATCATAGCGTTGACCTGGCGTGCGTTTGTGCAGACGTCTCATTGGAAAAACAGCGAGATGCTTTGGAACCACACGCTGGCAGTTACCAATAACAACGACATGGCGCATAACTGTCTCGGCATTCTTTTCCTGCGACGGGGCGAATTGGATAGCGCGATTTCGCGCTTCGAGAAGGCATTGGAAATTCGATCGGGCACCGCTGCCGCCCACTACAACTTTGGCGGAGCGCTCATTGAGAATAATCTAGGCGCCGCCCTTGCCCGAAAAGGCCGGCTAACTGAAGCAATCGGACATTACGAGCGAGCGATGAAACTGCGACCTGATTACGGCGACCCATATTTAAATCTTGGCAGCGTTCTATTTCAGCAGGGCCGCACAGACGAGGCGATTGCACAATGGCAAAGGGCCGTTGCAACCCAGCCGAACGACGCAGGCTTCCACACCATTCTGGGCAAAGCGTTTCTTGAAAGAGGATTACAGAAAGATGCAACCGCCGAATACGAGCATGCGTCACGGATCTCGCCGCACGAGCCTCTGGCTGGGAACAACTTCGCGTGGCTCCTCGCGACTTCCTTCGATGCTTCAATTCGCGATGGGAACCGGGCAATCAAGGTCGCCAAACAAACCGTCCAAATTTCCGGCGGCAAAGATCCTACTTATCTGAGGACTCTCGCGGCTGCCTACGCGGAAGCGAGCCAGTTCTCGGAAGCGATCAAAGTCGCTCAACAAGGGCAGGAGATAGCGACTGGCCAAGGCAATCTCCAGCTTGCGAACGTTATTCAAGGAGACATCGCTCTTTACCAGATAGGCCTTCCACTCCGTCAAAAGTTTCCCGAGAAATAACACAAAGGCGATTCTAGAGGCAAGTTGTGCTGCTCGCGATACCTTTCGGTGCTCCCAGCGCTGAGTTTAACAGGCGGCGGAATGGAGACTGCCGCTCCTTGACATCTCACAGGTCAAGCCGCGCAGAGCGCCCGCCCAACGACGTTGTTCCAAGTTATCGTCAATCGGCGCACGGGCTTCGCAACGAGTTATTGTTTCTTATGATACGGTAAGCCGAACTCGTACAGCGAGATTTCATCCCGGAGAGCATTGGACAAACTGGAATTCCCTTGGGTCTCTGCCTCTTGCAATGCCTGTTCGAGCAGCTTTCTTAGCCTCAGCAAAGCGGCCAGACTCAGCGTATGCCGCAGCAAGGATGCGCAGAACAATCGGGCGATTTTCACGCCCGAGAGCTTTCTGATTCGGCCAGTTCAGCGAGAAGCACGGCCTCTGATCCATTTCTGAGCGATGGTTCGGCAGCATGTCGCCAGCAGCCATGCCAGATTGCTCTGGGCAGGCTACGTTTTCCGGAGCAATCCGAAGCGCATCCCGATACTCAGCAATCGCATCTCGGACGCGGCCTTTTGCCAGAAATACGCTTCCCAGGTTTGCGTGAGCATCCGCGTTTTCCGGGCGCAACTCGAGGGCTTTTTTGATAATGAGTGATCGCCTCATCAGTCCGACCCTTTCGCAACAACGCACTCGCAAGGTTGTACTGAGCCTCAGGCTGATTTGGTGATATCGCCAGGCAGGCTGAGTAATAAGCGATCGCACCATCTAAATCGCCCTTTGAAAGAAGCGCACTCGCCAGATTGCAGGAGGCATCGGCGTAATCTGGCCGAATTTCGAGCGCCTTCCGATAATGAGCGATTGCCTCATCGGCACGCCCGCTCGCAAAAAGCGTAGCGCCAAGATTGTTCTGTGCTCCTGCATCGGCGGGGTTTATTTCCAGTGCTTTTTCGATAATGAGTAATCGCATCGCCGAGCTGGCCTTTCTGCGCAAGAAGGCGGCCTAGATTATAATGCGCCTCGGCATAGCTTGGCCGCAGCTCAATAGCCTGGCGGTAATGAGCAATCGCCCCATCAGTCTTCGCCCTGGTCATTGAGAGCAATGCCCAAATTGTAATGCGCCATCCAGCAACCGGGATTCTTTCGTCAGTGTCCCCGTGTACAGGGTGACAAGATTGTGGTAGACGGCAGTTTGTCGCCATGTCAAAAAAACGAGCGACAGGAGAAGAGCCCCACAGATCCCAAGAAACAGCGTTGTAACCACGGCTCTGTGCCGCAATGTCGATGGCAAGGCTGAAAAGCGCCTCGATGCAGCGAGGCGGCTACAACCCGTTACGATGCCTGCGCCCGCTAATGCCAGCGGCCCCATGCTCGCCAGATATTGAAAATGATCGCTGACAAACGAGTAGCGAAAGAAATAGACGCTGAAAAATCCAAGCACAGGGAACAGGGAAACGACGTAGTATGCGGCAGCAAAGAATACGGCGCGGCTCCATTTCGCGCGGATCAACCACAAGACAAGTAAGCCACCTAATGCGGCGACGAGTGGCAAATAAGCCATTAACTGGGAAGAATTAATTTTCCACCGGGGATAAATGAAGATCAACGGGTACGGCCATGCCAGTTTCGCCACATAAAACCAGATCGCGCGGCCCGCGATGATAAGCCGCTCCGGCCAAGTCTGCGCCCACTCAGCGCCAATCGCGCCAGCGTGGAACTTCTGTTCCACAATCGTCCAGACACTCGCGAGCGCGGATATTAACACAAACGGCGCAAGCGCTGCAATATCACGCCAGTAGATCCGTCCAGTTCGCCACCAGAGACAGAGGGCAAGCACCACAGGCAACATGACCACGGAGGGTTTGCTTAGGGTCGCCAGGATGAAGAAGGACAAGGACAAAGCGAACCACATCAAGCAATAACCGTCGCCGGCTAGTCGCCAGGGCGGTCTAGAGACAGCTCGGTCTTGCTCTGCTGTGCCTTTTTTGATCCGTAAGATCCGCCTAATCCGCAGTCGCTCGTCCCATTTCAAAAAACAAAAGATCGACAAGAGATAAAAGAAGCCCGATTGCGTGTTTTTGAGCTCAGTTACCCAGGCAACTGATTGGACCATCACCGGGTGTAAGGCCCATAACGCCGCTCCCAGCCACGCGCCGCGAACATTTAGTTGTCGCAAGACCTGCCAGAGCAAGACAGCCGATCCGGCGTGCAAAAGCACATTCAGAAGATGATATGGCCATGGCGACAGGCCAGCGAACCTATGCACAGTCCAAAAAGTCGTAAGAACCAACGGGTAATAGACCGCCCGCGCGCTGGTCCAAATTTCCTTCAATCCCAGCGGACCAACGACGCACGGGTTTCGAGTCAGATGTGATTCGTCGTCCCAAATGAAGCCGGCATTAAAGACTCGGGCGTAGGATATAAAGACTAGGGCAACCAAAAGGAACGCCCAAAGCCATTCTCGTTGCCACGACGGCCTCTCTAGGTCTGGCGGTTCATTAACAATGGCCGGCGTAGTGGGCATCGTCATTAGCTAATGCTCCAGGTCATTTCGAGTGTCTTAAGGCGGTCGACAAGCCTCTCAGCTTATCACTTTCATGAGACGTTAGCACGAAGATCAACCAGTGTGAGTTCGAGCGACACAGACTCAAGGGTCCACGCAACGCCACAGCAATCGGGAAAGATCATCTGCCGTAATTTGATTCACCTAATGGCGTGCGCTACACATGGTCGATCTAGTCTGCGGAATGGCAAAGCGCATTTCCACCCCGTCAACAGCCTCAAAGCGCCTAGTAGCGATTGGGATTTGTGCTGTCCTTGCCGCGATCACGTGGTTGGTTTTCGGCCAAACCCTGGGACATCAATTCGTCAGCTTCGACGACCCACAGTACGTCTATGGGAATAGAGACGTCGCCGCAGGGCTGTCGCTGGGAGGGATCGCTTGGGGCTTTACCCACACAATAGGCGGTAACTGGCACCCCATCACGACCATTTCGCACATGTTGGATTGCCAGCTGTACGGGCTAAACGCTAGCGGGCATCATTTCACCAATGTTCTTTTGCACACGATAGCCGTCATCCTCCTGTTTCTCGCGTTGCAGCAAATGACTGGGAGCTTGTGGCGAAGCGGTTTTGTTGCAGCGCTGTTCGCAATTCATCCGTTGCACGTGGAATCGGTGGCGTGGATCTCCGAGCGGAAGGACGTGTTGAGTGCGGTGTTTTTCATGCTGACCCTCGGTGCCTACATACGCTATGTCCGCGTCCTCTCACTCGCAGCCTACCTGATCGTCCTGCTCATGTTCGCTCTCGGTCTGATGTCGAAACCGATGCTGGTGACCCTTCCATTCGTTCTTCTGCTGTTGGATTACTGGCCCCTCAGCAGAATTAGAGCTCCCGGATTTGCAAAGGGGAGGGGGAAACCGATGATCAGAAGTCAGTGGCCGATCGTCAGCCGCCTCATAACGGAAAAAATTCCTTTGTTAGCACTGTCTGCTGTTTCGTCCGTACTGACTTGGCTGACACACCTCCAAAGTGCGGGAAGTAAGTATCAGTTGCCATTCACATGGCGATTCAACAATGCTGTAGTCAGCTATGTGGCCTACATCTGGCAGATGTTCTGGCCCGTCCGCCTGGCAGCTTTCTATCCTCACCCCAATGATCAGCTGGCTCTCTGGCAGGTTCTTTTGGCAATTGCATTTCTCATCGCAATCACCCTGCTCGCAATTCATTGGCGGAAAGAACGACCGTACGTTTTCACCGGCTGGTTTTGGTATGTGGGAATGCTTGTTCCGGTGATTGGGCTCGTGCAGGCCGGCGAACAAGCGCGCGCGGATCGGTATACTTACCTGCCGCAAATCGGTTTGTATGTCGTTATCGCTTGGGGCATTCCAGACCTGATACTGTCCATAACGCGTCGTGAACGCAACCGAAGCGGGTACGCGCTGCTCTGCGCCGCGACGTCTGCAATGATCGTCATCTTGTTGAGCTGGCGTGCGTTTGTGCAAACGTCGTATTGGAAAAACAGCGAGACGCTCTGGAATCACGCGCTGGCTGTGACCGCTGACAACGATACGGCGCATTACAATCTGGGGTATCTTTTCCTGCAACGCGGCGAATTGGACAGCGCGCGCTCGCACTTCGAGACCGCATTGAATATTCGCGCTCGCACCGCTGCCCCTTATTACAACTTTGGTGGCGCACTCATCGAGAATAGTCTTGCCGCTATTCTCAAGCAAAAAGGCCTCATCAATGAATCGATCAGCCATTATGACAAGGCAATAAGCATGCGACCTGATTATGGCGATCCTTATCTCAACCTTGGCAACCTTCTGTTTCAGCAGGGCCGAATCGACGATGCGATGGCCCAATGGGAGAAGGCGCTTGGGACACAGCCACACGACGCAGCTTTTCATGCCCTGCTGGGCGACGCGTTTCTACGAGCAGGATCACAGAAGGTTGCGATCGCGGAGTACGAGCGTGCAGCGCAGATTTCCGCGCAGGACCCGCTGGGCCGTAACAATTTGGCCTGGCTCCTCGCGACCTCTCCTGATGCTTCAATTCGCGATGGAAATCGGGCAATCGAGCTCGCGAAAGAGGCTGTCCGACTCTCCCGCGGCAAAGATCCCAATTACCTCCGAACCCTTGCCGCTGCGTTCGCTGAAGCTGGCCATTTCGGTGAGGCGAAAGAAACTGCTCGGCAGGCTCTGCAAGCAGCCGAGAGGCGGAGCAACTCCGCTTTGGCCAACGCGCTTCGGGATGAAATCGCACTTTATGAGCTCGGCCTGCCATATCACAAGTAAAGCCAGGTGAGCGTTCAACAAGCGGCGATTTCTTAGCAGCCGTCGCTACGAAAACCAACGAGACCGTGGTCCATGGGATACTTGGGTTGGTCGCGACGACCCTATCCGATCGCTGGAAAACGACTACGCGGACCGCGTCCGCGCACTCCGAAAAGCAAAACGGCCGGGCTCATAACGAGCCCGGCCGCTGTGAATTTATGCTAGCTGATTTTTAGAAGCGCTTCTTTAACCCGACGTACCAGAACCGGCCTTTGATCGTGGTCAGCGATTCATCGTAGCCGTTCTCAAAGTTGCCAGCCACGAACGGTGGATCCGTGTCTAACACGTTCTGCATACCGAGCGTGACAGTGGTGTTGTTAAGCCACCATTGCCAGTTGTGGCAGCCATATTCGGCTGTGGAGACTGGGACAACGTTCTTTTCCTTGCCATCCTTCATCGCCACATTTTTACCGCCATCCTTGGCATAGCCAGGCACCTCGGCCGGAGCGGGCGCCGGGTAGTTAAACGTATAGTTTAGAATCAGGTCGAGCGTCGTCCAATCCGTAACTTTCCGCGCATGGGCACCGTCTTGGCCAGCAGTTCCGTTTGCGATAGTGGACAGATTCTGCCGGGACGTTCTCGGCGTTTGGGCGTTCGGCGTTCCGCCGTCATAAGTTCCGACTAGATCGACATTGTCATCTTCATACTGGCCGATCCAGTGAACAACTGCGCCAACATCCACGCCGCCTAGCCAAGTGTCAGCCGGGCCATCGTAGAAGACACTGAAATTGGCTCGATTTCTCGGCAGCGAACTGGTCAGTGTGAATGACGTAGGCAAAAACTCACCCGCGATACCAAAACGCTTGGTACCGGGAGCAGGCTGTAGCTCAGCCCGTGATAGCCAGGTGCCGTTTATTGTCGTGGTTATTCTACCCCAGTCTCCGCCGCCGAAGATCGTTGAATCCAGGATATAGATCGCTTCGTAATCGAGACCTTCAAAGATCGCGCCAGAAATATTTTGGTTCGGGTCGATCACGAGTAGGACTGGCCCCGGCTCCAGCGGGTTGGTACCAGCACTACGGATTACCTCCGACCCGTTGGGGTTTATAATGGTTGACGCGCCGTTTGGCGACCGAGTACTTTGGATAATAAACTGTGCACCCAGCGTCGAGACGATGTCACGCATGTCGATGTGCCACCAATCAGCGCTTACCGTCAGACCCTTGACCCATTTCGGGCTGTATACAACCCCGTAAGTCCATTCATAGGCAGTTTCCGGGTGCAGGAAGGGGTTCCCGGAGATGCGTTCCTCAACCTGTGGATCAGTCTGGTGAGAGAATGGATCGACTACCAGCGGGAAGTTCTGCGAGCCTGCAGGATTGAGCTCGAACACTGTCGGCGCGTGGAACGCTTCGGTGTAACTGCCACGCAAGGTCAGCGCTCCGATATACTTCGGATCAATCGGCTGCCAGCGCACCGATACCTTTGGCTTCTGCGCGTTATACGTAGTATGCGCTTGCGGGATGAAGGGATTCAGCACGAGACTAGTATTCTGGCTGAACCACTGTTCGCGCTCGGCAAAGTCAACTTCCAAGCTATAGAAGCCGGGGAAGTTCCACGTCGGGCTCGTGAAGGGAACCCGCACTTCCTCGTAAATCGACCAAACATCCCGGTTCACCCTCGCGCCTTGACGATCAGTCGAACCGATTGTTTGGAACGTCGTATTGAGTGAGTCAGGGTTGCGGGTCCATCTCTCACCGTAATACTCGCCGCCGATCGCAAACGACACCGGCCCGGCGGGAAGATTGAACAGATCACCATTAATCGTTGCGTAAGCCAATGGCATCTCATAGGTGGCGGTGTTATGCAGGTTAACATAAACAGAGGATATCGCCGCATGGCTATTGCGACCAAAGAAGCCCATGAACGGATTAAAGGCCGTAGCCGGGTTCGTATCCAGCAACGCGTCGCGGAGACCAGGCTGGCTGACTTCACCCACGGACAAGTCCTCACCCTCGTTGCGGGAGTAGCGGAAGCCCATTTCCCAGTTCCACGTCTTTGTATAATCGCTAAATTCTCCCATCTCACCTTTCAGTCCAACATCGAACAGGGAATCCCAGTAAGTGAATTTCTCGAATCTGGGTCCTGTGTCGTTGATGGAACGAAACTTAACCCCGGTAGTCATAGGGGTGGGGACTCCGTTAACATCCAGGGTCGCATTTCCTACTGTGAATGGATTGAACGGATTAGAGATTGGCACACTAATGCTATTCGGACTGAAGCCCACGCTAGTTCCCGGTATCTTGAATGGGTCCGGCGTAAACGGAGCAGCCGCGAGGGATGAATTGAAGAAGGACCGCGCGATTTTGAAATCGGCAAATATCGTCAGGTATTTGTCGCACAGATCGCGAGTAAACGAGCCGTAGAACGTTTGGCGGTCTGCCGGCGGAAGCGCTGGTGTGAAAGCCGCGAAGTTAAAAGCAATGTAGTTCCCATCCCCGGGCGTACCATTTATAATGCCGGGTACCGTAAATGGATTGACATATTGTGGATCGGTCGCGGCGTTAGGAGCCGAATGCGGCCTCGGAGAGTTCGCGCTGAAAAACAAACTGGGGATCAACCGGAAACCGTCCACGCGGCCAGGTTCATTACTGCTCCGAACGTCGAATCCTCCAAACGGAACAAAATTGCCGTTGCTGGAGAGGTTGCGGTCACGGCTGAACAGGCCGCCAGTGCGCTGATAAAAATCGGCGATCACCACGATGTCAGTCTTGTCATCGCCCGTGCCGGCTTTCAACCACGCTTCCCATTCACCCATATCGTTGGACGCTCCCAGGTTTGTGTTCCCGTACGTGCCACCGATCTCCAAACCACGGAACTTGTGGATCAAGAAGAAGTTGACCACACCAGCCACGGCATCTGCTCCGTACACAGCCGAGGCACCGTCCTTGAGGATGTCAATGTGATCGATCATCGAGAAGGGAATCAGCTGAATGTCGTAGCCACCGAACAGTGAAGCCTGCGCGATGCGTTTGCCATCTATGAGGATCAGGGTCTCCTTCGGCAGCAAACCGCGCAGGTTGAGTTGCACGGTACCATCGCCACCGTTGGCGATGTTCTGGTTCACAGTGCCGCCCGCCTCTTGCGGGATAAACGTTGTCAGGTCGGTTGCGTTACGGATACCCAGCTTCTCGATGTCTTGCGGCCGATAGGTGTCCACCGGGTTCGGGCCGGTCTCTTCCGCCGTGGGAATGTTCGAACCGGTCACGATGACGCGCTCGACCTCAGCCGAAGGCGCCGGCGCCGCCGGGTTAGCCGGAACGGCCGGTGCGGGCAACTGAGCCGATGCGCTTGATGCAAAAATTAAAGGAAATCCCACCGCCGCCACAAAGACAGCGCCAAGGAATCCGAGTTTATTTAGCACGTTTTTAGTCATTAGTTTCTCCATTGGTTTGGTTAGGTTTTGGCACGGTTATTAAATTTTTAAAACGCTGACAAGCTTTTTTTTCACTTTTTTCAAAGTTTTTTTGAACGGCCTTCCTCACCTATTTGTCGCGTCAACGTCCCGTTTAATGGAACACGTCATGGGCTGGCAAGCTTTTTTTTGACTTTTTTTGAAACTTTTTTGAACCCCCGTTCGGCCACGAATCGGCACGAATTCCAGAGAAAATTTCGGCCGCGGATTAAACGAATGTGATCGCGTCGACACGAATAGCTGCACCGGCAAGCTGCGACGATTCAGCCTTCGGACTTCACATTGATTCGTCGCTCGGGTTTCGTGATTCTAACTTTCGCGTGATTCCTGGGGTTCTTTAGCGCCGAGAAACTACGGTCCATTCGTGTTCATTCGCGCGGCGGATTAAATCCGAACTCGCTCTGTAATTTCGCCCATAGCCAATCGACGAAATTATCCTTCTTGATCGCAGCAGCATTTGTGGCGGCGAGTGCTTCTGCTTTGTCGACCTCGCCGTTCAAACAGTAGAGATAAGTAAGCAGAAAGGTGTCGCCGAGACTAAACGGGCCGCGATCTTTCTCGTTTTCCAGCAGACGAATTGCACCGTTGATGTCTCGTTGCGCGAGTGCTCCAGCAACCAGGTCTGGCATCGTTTCCAGCGGAGGCGGCTGCGATTTTTTCGCCACACGCTCCGCAATTGACAGCCGGAACCCGTCACTTCCCAACACCTCCAGGACCGGTATTCGCAGGCGGGAACGGCGCAGATAAATATCCAGTTCGGCCAACTCGTTGCTTCCAGTCATCCCGGAGAGATATCGTGACTGACGAAGATTAAAAAATGACTGCAACCGCGCAGTTTCGGGGTTGAGCGCCTCAGGCCAGATTCTGTTGATCAATGGGGACCAAAGAAAACGTTGAAACGCCGAGGGCGCGTCCAAATACGTCAAAGCGAACCGATGACTCGCTTCATCGTCCCAGCGCTCATCGGTCAGCCGCTTCGGATAAAAGTCGATCAGGGGCGCGACATCATGGGTGATGCGGTCGATCTCTTCGCCGTCCATCAAAAACAGCGCGCCGAGCTGTTGGGGAACCTCAATTCCAATCCTTCGCAGGTCCGCGCCGCTGGCTGGGTCATTCCACAATTGCCGAAGTTTTTCGGCTTCTATTTTTCGCCCGGGACCTTTTATGCCCATCATGATCCACTCCTGATCGGCGCTGGCCCAGACAGAAGCGTTGGCGAAGGCATTGTGAAACGCACGCAGAATTGCTTTTGCTTCATCCACCTTCAATTGATTGAGCGGCAGCCAGAACGTAGCGATTCCGCCTTCCTTCAAGCGGCTGTTCATGAGTGAGAAAAATTCCTCGGTGTAGAGATTGACGGAACCGGTCACCTTCGGCGGAGGCGGCTCGCCGGAGATAATGTCGTATTGTTGCGGACTTGCCTGCAGAAAGAACCGCCCATCCTGCACGATCGGGTGGACGCGAGGATCGCGCAGCGGGTTCGAGTAATTGATGCCAGAATAGAAATCAGCAAGAGCGAACACCTCTTTGGAAATGTCCACGATATCCATTCGCCGGACGTTCGGTCCGTGGAGGAGCGCATCGGCGGTGACTCCGCAGCCGTAACAAATAAGCAGCACATCCTCCGCTTCCGGGCGAAGAGCCAGAGGAAGATAGGCAAACAATCTCATGTAGCGCTGATTGCGCGGATTTGTAGCCGACATCGAAAAGGCGTTGGTCAAAAGTCGGTAGTAATACGGTTCGCCAAAAAGATCACGTCGCAGCAATTGATACGTGTCTGACGTCCCCTCGATCTTTTTCACGACGTAGGCCAACGCGCGCCCCTGGTCGTCGAGTTCGTAGGGACGACTCGCGTGTTCGAAAGGCGTGTCGGCACGATGGTATGAAACTATTGCGACGATCAGAAGTACTCCGGCGTAAAGCGCAGCGATTACGAATTTGATGGGTCGCTTAAAGTCCGACGCTGTTTGTGCGCCGCCAAGCGCGGCGAGCAAAGCATACGCTACGGCGCATAGGACGAGACTCCACTGAAGGCCGAGGTTCGGCAACAGCGCGAAACTTGCAATCAGTGGACCAACTGCTGCCCCCGCCGTGTTGAACAAGGTCGTGATTCCGGTGCTGTTCATCCGATCTCCCACATCGGCTTGGACGAGGGCAACGATGGTCGGGAACAAAATCCCTGACAAAAATGAGACCGGGAACATTAAGGCCAGGCACAGCAACGCGATTTGCGGCCACGAAGCGAGGCTAAAAGCACCACCGGGAGTTTTTACCGCCTCGCCCGGAAAGAAAAGGTATGACAAAAGCACTGCAATCGCCGTCATCAGCAACAGGACAGGAAGCAATTGATTCGATCGGGCAGAGCGGCGAAGCATCACGCCCGCCGCAATACCACCCAGCCCGATTCCTCCCAGTACAACCGCGAGCATTATGGCGAACGCCGTGGGCGTTGAAACGACGTACAGCCGTAAAAATCGGAACCAAATCACTTCCAGCGACAAAAGGATGCAGCCCGTCCCAAAGCTGATGAAAAGCATACGCCGCGGGGGCCAATATTTTGCGCCTAAACGCAGAGGAAGTGTGCGCTCAGGAACAAGCACAGCCGTATTCCCGTCAATCTGTGTTATCAGCAAAGCGACCGCGGCAGCGCTGCAACTCGCCAAAGCTGCAGCCAAACTTGTGCCTCGAAGACCAAACGCCGCGATGAGATAACCTTCACCGAGCACAGCGCCCACCACCGCGCCTAACGTGTTCGAGCCATACAAAAAACCAATCGCGCATCCAAAATTGGTTTGCCGTAACATTGGATCTTCGATCAACACTGGGAGCGTCAGGCCCATCGCCGTTGTTGGCAGAAGTAGAATCAGGAAAGAGACAATGAACCGCAGTCCGAGGAGCGCGGGCTGATAATTCCAGAGCACTTGCCACATGGGTCGCAACAATTCGCCTAGCACTGGAAGACCAAAAACGATTGTGCAGCCAAGCAGAGCAACGAGCACCTCTAGCAACGCGTAAAGATGCAGGGGTCGCCATCGCCGAATTCTCGATGATGCTGCGATCGCGTTCCCTAGTGCCAGGCCAGCCATAAAACTGGACAGGATCAACGCCGCGGCCCAGACCGAGTTGCCGAATGCGAGCCCGCTTAGCCGCAGCCAAAGAGTTTCGAATATGAGTGCACCAATCCCGGACAGAAAGAGAATGGAAGAGAGAACGGTAATGGGCGCGCTCCCACGGAGGCTTTGCGTCTGCGCCTCATGTACCACACGGGACTCGGGGGCCAGATGGGATCTATTCATTACGAAAACCGTGTGGCAATCCTGAGCACAATGGCGCCCGCGACCCCAGCCGCGAGCGAGCCGGCAAGGATACCCAATTTTGCGGCGTCAAGCGGCGCAGTCTTATCGAACGCAAGCATTGCGATAAAAAGCGACATGGTGAAACCGATCCCGGCGAGCCACGCATAACCGAGCAAAGATGTCCAGCCCACAGCGTGAGGAAGTTTGGCAACGCCTGACTTAACCGCGAGCAGAGCCGCCGCCATGATCCCCAGCGGCTTACCCAGGACCAGTCCGACCCACGCTCCAACGGCAATCTCTGCGTAATGGATCGGTAAAGTTAGTTTGACTCCAGCGTTTGCGAACGCAAACAGCGGCATCACGACGAATGCTGAGAACTTGTGCAGCGCGTTTTCAAGCCTCAAAATCGGCGCCGTTACGCCCTCCGTCGCATGCTCGAGTGCAAAGAGCGCTTCCTGTTGTCCCTTGCTGGTCAAAACGATAAAATCGCCGCTCTCAGTTTGGTCAGATCGATCCAAAAGTGAGCGCGCCTCCCGAGAGAATTGCGCGGTCCGTGTGCGCGTGGGAATGGCGCAAGCAAGGGCCACTCCCGCAACCGTTGCGGGCACCCCGGACTGATGCACAAAATACCAGAGCGCGACTCCGACTAACAAATATGGCCACAGGCGATGCACTCCCATTAGGTTGAATCCGAACAACACCAAAAGCAGCAGGCCTGCGACGCCGAGCGCTCCCCACGCGATGGTTTGTGAATAGAAAGTTGCAATGACAAGCACCGCCCCCACATCATCAATGATCGCCAGCGCTGTCAAAAATACCCTTGCCCCGGTTGGCGCGCCCGGCGCGATCAACGCCAGTGCACCGAGAGCAAAGGCAATATCGGTCGCAATGGGAATACCCCAACCCCGCGCTCCAAATCCAATCGGGTTGAAAATCCAGTAGATCGCAGCCGGGACAATCATGCCACCGATAGCGCAGGCGATGGGAAACGCTGCTTTGCGCACAGAGGCGAGCTCACCGACGACCAGCTCCCGTTTGATCTCCAAGCCAACCAACAGGAAAAACACTGCCATCAGTCCGTCGTTGATCCATTGATGCAGCGTCAGCGAAAGCGAGTAATCAGCAATCCCCACGCTTAATGGTGTTCGCCAAATACCCGCGTACGGTGCGGCCAGCGGTGAATTCGCCAGAGCCAGCGCAGCAATGCCGAACAGCAGCAAGACTGATCCGCCAGCTGTCTCGGTGCGGAAAAAGCGCTGAAAGATAGTAGGCGGGAGTTTCCTTAAACGAACAGCCATGGCCAATACACGCTCATTTTCTAACCACGAACGGACGCTAATGAAATAGGAGTGAAGAAGTGTTAAGTCTTAAGTGCGGACTCCTTAAAACTTAAAATTGAAAACTTAAGCTTCAGAATGTTCACCGGTTTAATCGAAGAAGTTGGCACCGTGATTGCAGTGAATACAAGCAAAAGCGGCAATCAATTGAAAATTGCCGCTCCGCGCGTCGCGAAAAAGATACGGCGTGGCGATAGTTTGGCCGTTAGCGGTTGTTGTCTCACTCTAAACTCGCGCCGCGGCGACGAGCTGATTTTCGGTCTTTTGGAAGAGACGATAGCTCGCACAAATCTAAAAACCTTGCAGCGGAACCAGCTGGTAAATCTTGAACGTGCCGTTGCTGCAAGCGAGCGCTTTGGCGGACATTTCATTCAAGGGCACATCGATTGCGTTTCACCCGTCATCGCCTACCAGAAGAGCGGCGCAGATTTTCGATTGGAGATCGAGTTACCTGACGCATTTGCCCATTACGTCGCGACGAAGGGGTCGATTGGGGTCAATGGGATCAGTCTTACTGTCGCCGATGTTCTTCCGAAAAGTTTCGTCACGTGGATTATTCCTTACACGAAAACGCATACCAATCTGGACCGGGTTCAAGCGGGCGATCTAATGAACCTCGAGTTCGACATTCTGGCTAAGTACGTTGAGCGAATGGTTTCGCGCTACGGACCAAAGGCCGGCTGCTAAATGTGATCGCGCGCAGTTTGGCCACGCCTCGCCTACGTCATCGTGTTGTGGGCGTAATCACGTCGCCAGCGGAGCTCGATTTCGCTATTCGAATGCGCAAGCCACCGGATTTTTTTGAACTGCGGCTGGATCGTCTTGTGCGCGTGGTTGACCGGCTGGAGAACAAAATTTCGAACTTACGCGCCCCGCTTATCATCACGGCTCGACATCCGAGTGAAGGCGGCGCAAATCGACTATCCCTGCCGCAACGACACAATCTCCTCGCTCGATTCTTATCCCGGGCTCGTTATATCGACGTCGAA
This sequence comes from uncultured Verrucomicrobiae bacterium, assembly GCA_963719605.1. Classification (GTDB taxonomy): domain Bacteria; phylum Verrucomicrobiota; class Verrucomicrobiia; order Chthoniobacterales; family UBA10450; genus Udaeobacter. The sequence continues at coordinate 343,658 of CAVRCO010000002.1, read as the reverse complement.
CTACGTTCGGTGCCTGCGTTCCAGTCGCTGCTTCGGCTGGCTCGCAAGCAGAACGTGCGGCGGATCATTTCAGTTCATTGCCTGAAAAGCACTCCGACTCCCAAACAGTTGCGAGACAAAGCGCGCGCGGCGAAGACGTATGACGCGGATATTTTCAAGCTGGCGACACGCACCGACACTCCGGCGCAACTGACGCGATTGATTGATTTCGTCGCGGCAAAGGACCCTGACGTTGCCGTGAGCGCGATGGGGATTGGTAAATTGGGCGCAGCTTCGCGTGTGCTCCTCGCCTGTTGTGGATCGGCTCTTGTATATGTTTCGCTTGGCCGAAGCGATATCGAAGGACAAATATCGTTGGAACAGCTTCGCGCATTGGGAATCACCTCTCCACACTAAATCCTTATTCCCTTTGCTTGCTCTTTTTCCAACGCACATATCGTACAAAGAAGAACGCGCCATGTCCTCATCTGTAACCTTCCCAAAACAAGTGCCAGTTATGCCGGTGCCTGGCGCTCTGCTTTTTCCGCATGCGCTGCTTCCCCTTCATATTTTTGAGCCGCGCTATCGCGAGATGTTACAGCACGCCCTGGCCCATCACCGCATGTTTTGCGTTGCGCTGCTCAAACCGCATTGCGTCGAGTGGGATTCGACCGATGACTTTTTTCACATCGCCAGCGTTGGTCTTATTCGGGCATGCGTTGAAAGAAGCGACGGCACATCGAACCTGATTCTGCAGGGACTCGAACGCGTCAGATTCAGCGCTTTTCAGCAGGAAGCGCCATTCCCAATTGCTATGATTGAGTCCCTCGAATCCGAATCCACCACGTCCGTAGAAACCGAAGCGCTCGCTGCGAAAGTGCTGGAACTTTATTCGAACCTCAAAGGAGATGGACCACGGCAACTCCCCCCTAAAGTAGATCGGTATCTTTCCGACTTGAGCGACCCGGAATTGCTTGCTGATCTCGTCGCCTCAACATTTGTGAGCGACCCCCTTCGTCGGCAACGCGTCCTCGAAGAACTCTCTATTAATAAACGGTTGCGGCTGGTGATTCAGTATCTTCGGGAAGAAAACGGAAGCGCGGCTGCATAAGTTGTAGCCGCGTCTCTGTGAGACGCGCAATGCGCGGCAGCGAAACACATCAGTCTTGCGCCTCGCACAGCGACGCTGCTACACGGTCGCGATCCGCGCGTGTTCTTCCATCAAATACCGATCCGTCATTCCCGCGATGTAATCGCAGACCGTGCGATGCAATCCCTCGGCCTCTATTCGTTTCGCCGCCGTCTCGCCCAACTTTTCAGGATCCGCCAGGTACGCCTGGAAAACCTGCCGCAGCATTTCACAGGCCCGCCGATTTACGTCGGAGACGCGCGGATCGTAATAAACGTTCTGGTACAGGAATTTTCGCAAATCGCGATTCGCCTGGAACAAATCATCGCTGTAACGAATCAGGTGCGCTGGCTGCTGGCGCGCTTCGTCTGAACTTTGCACGCCCGCATCTGCAACGGATTTTGCACTGGTCAAGACCAGATCGCGTACTTCCGTGTCGATAATGTCTCGAATGATTAGCTTATGCAGTTCCGGCTCCCGAGCGTCGGGGTAGCGTGCCAGGACAGTTCGAAGGCTTCGACGCCAGACCTCGTTTTGTTCCAGCTGCGCCGCGTTCAGGATCTCGAAATCGACTGCGTCATCCAAGTCGTGACTGTAATAAGTGATCTCGTCCGCAAGGTCCGCGACCTGCGCCTCCAGCGATGGACAACGATGGCCTTGTAAAGTAGCGCGTGCCTGCGGTGCCGTCAGTTTTTCCATCTGATGAAATGCTCCATGTTTGCGCAGGCCCTCGCGTACTTCGAATGTCAGGTTCAGACCCGGAAAATTCGGATACGGATCTTCAAGGAGCTCGACCACTCGCACGCTCTGACGGTTGTGATCGAAGCCGCCGTGGTCGCGCATGCACTCGGCCAGCATCTCTTCGCCCGAATGTCCAAAGGGCGCGTGTCCCAGATCGTGCGCGAGCGCGATCGCTTCCGCGAGATCTTCATTCAGGCGTAATGCGCGAGCAATCGTGCGGCTGATGGACGCAACCTCAATGGAGTGCGTCAGCCGGGTGCGTAAGTGATCACCGGTCCCATTCAAAAAGACCTGCGTCTTGTACTCCATCCGACGAAAGGCGCGTGAATGAATGATGCGTGCGCGATCTCTCTGAAATTCCGTCCGAAACGAATGGCTCGGCTCTGAATATTGCCGGCCGCGCGAGTCACCGGACTTTTCCGCAAACGCCGCGAGCACGGCGCGCTCGCCAGCTTCCATTTCTTCGCGTGTCTTGCAGAAGACTGTAAGGCGCGGCGTCTCAAGATCAGAAGAATGCTTGGTCACGATTGATTCCCAACCTTATTTGTCGATGTTAGTTTTCGAAACCTCAAATCTGATATGGCCAAGAAAACTCGTCGTACAAAACAAGTCACGCCCGAACGTCTGATGGAACTTAGCTTTGCTTACGCGCCGCCGCTGATCATCAGCGCGGGCGTGAGTAATAAGGTTTTCGACTCTTTGGAAGGCGACGCGAAAACACCAGAGCAGCTTGCAAAGAAGACCGGGGCATCGGCGCGGGCTCTGCGGATTCTGATGAATGCGCTTGTTGGTTTAGGTCTTCTAAAGAAAGATCGGCAAGGAAAGTATTCGCTTACACCCGAAAGCGCCTCCTTTCTTCTAAGCAAAAAGCCGGGAACGCACGCGGGGTTTTTTGGAACCATTGAGCCGCAGCTCATTTCACGATGGCTGCGATTGGCCGATATCGTTCGCGAAGGTCGTCCTGCCGCGGCAGTGAACCAGGAAACCGAAGGCACGGAATTCTTCAGTCAGCTGGTGGAGAACATCATACCGATGAGCTATCCGCCTGCGCAAAAGCTCGGCGATCATTTGAAGTTAGCGAAGGCAAAGAACGAAATTCACGTACTCGATCTTGGCGCCGGTTCAGGTATCTGGGGCATTGCCCTCGCCCAAAAATCGCCGCGGGTGCAGGTGACCGCAGTCGATTGGGCAGGAATGATTCCGACGACGAAACGAATCACACAAAAGTTCGGCATCGGCGATCGCTTTAATTATGTCGAGGGTGATATGTTGGAGGCGAATTTCGGTAGCGGCTATGATATCGCGACCCTTGGTCACATCTTGCACAGCGAAGGCGAAGATCGCAGCCGTCAGTTACTCAGAAAGATTTTCCCCGCGCTAAAATCCGGCGGCACCATCGCAATTGCAGAATGGCTGGTGAACGACGATCGCACCAAACCGCTACCCTCACTGATGTTTGCCGTGCAAATGCTGGTCAACACCGAAAAAGGCGACACCTTTAGCTTCAACGAAATCAAAAACTGGCTGGAAGAAGCAGGTTTCAAAAAAGTTCGAAAGCTGGAAGCGCCCGGGCCTTCACCACTCGTTCTGGCAACAAAGGGGTAGCTGTCGATCAACTGGATTAACCATTCTGCTCGAATGGGCTTCTCATCCGCGTATCTACCTGCTCTCATAGTCACCGATGAAAGAAGTAAAAACGAAATCGGGTACCAAAACTAAGAAGCGGCTGATTTCAAAGAAAATTGCGGGAATCAGCCCTTACAGCAAACCCGCCCTTCGCAGCGAAGCGTTCGAAAGAGCGCTCACCGATGCAAAATCGTGCATCGATGATCGTGACCGTCTACAAACGCTTTTCAACGAAGCATCGAGAAAGGCAGCGGCCGTGCCGAAAGACTCCTTTAAAGAGTATTGGCCTTATCTTCAAACAATGCTGCGTTTGGTCCGTGCGCATCGTCGCGAGGAATACGATCAGGTTACGCATGATTCGTTGTTATGGATTATTGCTGCTCTCAACTATCTGGTCGATCCATTCGATTTAATTCCCGACAAGACACCGTTCCTCGGTTTCATCGACGACGCAGCCGTGGTCGAGTTCGTAGTCGATAGAACCCGGCAAACGCTCGACGATTTTATGACCTGGGAAACAAGCGGTGGCCGCTGATCTCTGGAGCACAGCCTGCCAGCCTGTCCTTTTCGGCAGCTTGCCGAAAAGCCTCTTAAACGTTCGAAGCTAGGAGTGATTGCGACCGCTCGTGCGTCGTCGACAGGCTGCCGACGATTGTAGGCTGGGAAGCCCGTGCTCCGGACCCTGGGTTCAAACCAGCAATAGGGCTGGGTTTTCCAGTAGGTGGCGTAGTTCTTTCAGATATTCAGCGCCGAGGGCGCCGTCGATCACGCGGTGATCGCAGCTCATCGTGAGCGACATGCGATGGCCCACGATGATCTGGTCGCCATCGTCAACTGCGGGGACCTTTGTGATCCTGCCAACAGCGAGAATGAAACCTTGCGGAGGATTGATGATAGCGGAAAAACTGTCGATGCCCATACCGCCAAGATTTGAAACTGTGAATGTGCCGCCCTGAAATTCTTCAGGCTTCATACGTTTGTTGCGAGCGCGATGCGCTAAATCCTTTGCCAGTTCGCTGATCTCGCGCAGCGATTTGTTTTGCGCGGCGCGAATAACCGGTGTCAAAAGACCATCTTCAATTGCGACAGCAATTCCAAGATCGATGTCGGCGTATTGCACTAGTGCATCACCATCGAAAGAAGCGTTCACCCGCGGTACTTTGACTGCGGCTTGCACGGCCGCTTTTAAAACAAAATCGTTTACTGTGATTTTCGCCGTATCCGCGCCTTCGCCCGCCGACTTCAATTCCTCCCGCGCCTCCATCAGCGGCGCGGCATCGATGTCGATGTTGAGGTAAAAATGTGGCACCGGGCCGAGACTTTCGACCAGCCGCTGGGCAATGATTTTGCGCATTCCGGACAGTTGAATGCGCGCGCTTTCGCCAGCCTTTACCGCCGCCGGAACTTGAGTCGCCGGAGGAGCGGGTTTTGATTTAGCTGCAGCGCGCACATCGGTCTCCGTGATACGACCTTCCGGTCCAGTGCCGTTGACGCTGGAAAGATCAACGCCGAGCTCTGCTGCAACTCGGCGAGCGACGGGCGACGCTTTCACCCGCGCTTCCTCGACCTTCTCGATTTTGGGCGATGGCTTTTCAGCTTCAGCTTTCTTCTCCGCCTTTGGGCGCGCCGCCTTTTTCTCCTCCTTCTCTTCCGTTGTCGGCGTTTCTTCTTTTGGTTGCTCCGCCTTCTTCGGCTTCTCTTCCTTCTTTTCTTCTTCTTTGGCTTTTGGTTTTTCCTCTTTTTCTTCCTTCTCTTTTTCCTTTTCCTCTTCTTTGGGTGCTTCCTCATCTTCACCCCCGATGAACGCAATCCTATCGCCCACGTTTACCTTGCCGCCCTCTTGGATATAAATCTCGGTGAGGGTTCCGTCCTCGGGCGATTCCCATTCCATCGTCGCTTTGTCGGTCTCAATCTCGGCGAGCACTTCGCCAGCAGAGACCTGGTCGCCCTTCTTTTTTCTCCACGCGACGAGAGTGCCCTCGGTCATCGTGTCGCTCAATTTGGGCATCTGGATTTCGGGCATGGCGAATTAGAACGTTAAAAAGTTAAAACAGTTACAAGTCACAACGCTTTCTCTTTTAACCTTTGTAACTTTTTTAACCTGCTTCATGCATAGCAGACCTGTTTCACAGCAGCGACGAGTTTGTCCGCGTTTGGGAGCACCGCTTTCTCGAGGCGCTCATTGTATGGCATGGGCACGTCTTCCTGGGATACGCGGATGATGGGAGCGTCGAGCGCATCAAAAATGTTTTTTTGGATCCGGTAGCAAACCTCTGCGCCAACACCGCAAAATGGATGATCTTGTTCGACGATCACCACGCGATGGGTTTTCGTGACTGAATCGAAAATTGCCTTCTCATCGAGCGGCTTAATCGAACGCAGATCGACAATCTCCGCTGAGATATCTTCCTCCTCCAGTTGGGCTGCAATCTTGAGCGCCAGCGGAACGGTCTGTGAATAACAAATGATCGAGACATCGCTGCCTTCGCGTTTCACTTCCGCCTTCCCCAGTGGGATGAGCAGCTCTTCATCTGGGGGCTCCACCATTCCTTTGGAGCTGTAGAGCAACTCGGCTTCCAAGACCAGCACCGGGTTGTTATCGCGCACGGCTGTTTTGAGCAATCCTTTCGCGTCGCGCGGCGTCGCCGGCGCGCAAACCTTTAGTCCCGGCACGCTGGCGTAGAAATTCTCCGTTGCATGCGAATGCGTAGCGCCGAGCTGATGTGCCGGGCCGTTTGGTCCGCGAAAGGTGATGGGGATATTAAATTGCCCACCAGACATTGTGTACATATTCGGGGCGTTGTTCACAACCTGATCGAATGCCACAAGCGAAAAGCTGAACGTCATAAATTCAATGATTGGCCGCAGGCCGACCATGGCCGCGCCAACGCCCAGGCCGGCAAAACCGTTCTCGCTGATTGGAGTGTCGATAATGCGCCGCGGCCCAAAGCGCTCAAGCAAACCATGGCTAACCTTGTAGGCGCCCTGGTATTCCGCTACTTCTTCGCCCATCAGAAAAACGTTCGGATCGCGCTCAAGCTCTTCCGCGAGCGCTTCATTAAGTGCCTGACGATATGTGATTTCTCTCATCGCCCCTGTTCTGCAGTGGCAGCCGGGTCGGCTGCAGATTTATCGCATCTTGCAGGCGATACGCCCGCCCCTGCAGCTCCGCCGGCATATGTATAATCGTAAAGGCTATCGAGCGGCGGCTCGGGACTTTTCTCGGCAAACTTTACGGCGGCCAGCACCGTCTCTTTCGCCCGTTTGTCGAGTAGATCGAATTGTTCGTTCGTCAATTTTCCCTCACGCGTAAGCTGCGCGCGTAAACGCGTGATTGGATCATCGAGCCGATACTTCTCCAGTTCCTGTTTGGTGCGGTAACTTGCCGGGTCCGACATCGAGTGGCCGCGATAACGATAGGTTCGTACTTCCAGGAACGCTGGATGCGGTTCCTTCCGAATGGAATCTGCAATTTCAGCAACCTTGTCGCGGACTTCACGAAAGTTCATTCCGTCGACAATTTCTCCAGGAATGTCGTAACCTTCCGCGCGATCGACGATTTGCCTGAGCGAGGTTGATCGCTGCACGGAAGTACCCATTGCGAAAAGGTTGTTTTCACAAATGAAGACGATCGGCAATCTATATAGAGCGGCGAGATTCAACGCTTCGTGGAAGGCGCCTTGATTGATCGCTCCATCACCGAAGAAGCAGAGCGTCACGCGATCTTCGCCTCGGTACTTGATGGCGAAAGCCATTCCAACTGCCAGCGGAACGTGAGCGGCGACAATGGCGTGACCCCCGTACATATGATTTTTGCGGTCGAAGAAATGCATCGAGCCGCCCAAGCCGCGCGAGCAGCCTGTTTCCTTTCCAAAAAGCTCCGCCATGCAGGCATCCGCACTCGTGCCGCGAGCAAGCGCATGAGCATGATCGCGGTAAGCGGTGATGATATAGTCATCGTTACGAACGGCGGCGACTGCGCCGGTCACAACTGCTTCCTGCCCAATGTAAAGGTGACAAAAACCACCGATCTTCTGCGCTTGATACTGCTGACTGGCGCGTTCTTCGAAACGCCGAATCAACAGCATCAGCGAGAGCATCTCGACTTCGTCGCGCTGCTCCACCGGCTGCATGACGGCTCAAGCCGCGCGCGGAACCGCGGCACGGGCGCGCGAGCCCTCCGCGCTTCGGCCAAGGTTGATGGACAGAACAAAGAGCAGGGTAAACAGAACGTCGCTGATGAGCGAATTGCGGAAGAACATCCAGCTGGGGGTGGCGCTGTAACTGGGTAATCCGGTCGTCAGCGCTTGAACGAGGCCCGCCAAATTCTTTGTATAGCCGGGATCGCTTAACCACGAAAACGTGTTTGTGATCGCATAAAAAAACGTCGATCCCACGATGGAAGCCGGCAGAAGCGTTTTCAGCGATGCTCGGTTCTGCAGGAGAAGCCCCGCGCATCCAACAAGAGCCAGCGCGACGTAACGCAGGACGATTTGTGAGTCGAGCAGGGGCGCACCGTAACGGAAGTTAATCACCGCGTCGGAAATGAAAAGCGTAACGAGCGGTACCGAGAACTTATATTTCCCTGGAAAGTACGCCGCGCTACAGAGGGCAATTGCCGCGAGCGGCATGAAATTAGAAAGCCAGGTCGCACCCGAATGAATCAACAGGCCAGTCGTAATTCGATAGGCAGCAGCCGAAAACACGAGCAGAAAGGCGGGAATCATTAGCAAGAATCTATCCGTCCGGCAGGATATGCAATCGGCATTTACTGTAGCCGCGGCTCTGTTAGACGCGTGACGAGTACGCATTGCAAACACATCAGCGCAGTACCTCGCACAGCGAGGCGGCTACAAATTATTTAGCCCCGGCGAGGACCTTGCCCAGTCGCGCCTTGCGACGCTTAGCGGCATTTGGATGAATGATTCCGCGCTTGGCGGCTTTGTCGATTGCTGAGATCAGCGCGCGGACTTGATCAGATCCAGGTGTTTGCGTGGAACGCACCGTCTTCTGCATGCTCCGCAAATGCGTCACAACGCTACGATTGCGCAGCGATCGCTTCACTGTCTGCCGAGCGCGTTTGGCAGCTGATTTCGTATTGGCCATTGGTAATAATCAGGAATCCCGTGGACGTGCACGCTCGCGAGCGCATTGCGATTGTCAACCCCGAAGCTCGTCGAGATTAAGATTGACGAACTCCCAGATCCAGGCGCTCCACTTGTGCCCCGTCCAAGCGCCTGAGTACTACAACCGTTTGTCCAATTCGAGCTTCGCTTTTTGTCGTTGGGCAGCAAGAGCCCCACCCATTCGCATTTGTTCGACGGAGAGCGTAGCCCCGGAAGCTGAGGTAGAAATCGTCTGATCCTGGCTTTGAGGTTTTGCGCTGGCGGCTACGAAAGTATTGGTTGGTTGCGATCGCGATGCCTTCGCCAGTTTCGGCAAGTGCTCAGGGGTAATCTGCACGAGCGCCCCAAGCGGAACGCGATCATAAAGTGCGGCAACGTCGCTCGACTTCATTCGAATACAGCCATAGCTGGCTGGCTGGCCGATCGTCTTCTCCTGCGGCGTCCCATGAATATAAATACAACGCTGAAAAGCGTGCGCGTTTTGCGCTTCAAGGCCGCGCAACCAAATGATACGCGTGGTTACGGGGTCGCGTCCGGGAGCATTGGGCTGCAGAACTTCGCCAGTTAATCGACGATTGTGGAACACGGCGCCCGTCGGCGCGTTGTCACCAATTTTTTTTTCGATGGCGAGATAACCCAGAGGAGTTGTCATTCGTCCCCAGGTGTCTCCAAGGCCGAACATTGAGGTGGATACTGGGTAAGTCGCCACTTTCCCGCCGTTCTGCACAAGCATCAGCTTCTGATCGCGCACGCTAATGATAAGCTGGCTCGATGTATCGACCGGTGAGACCGCGAACACAGGTGTAATTGAAATGAAACTAAAAATTACTGCCAGGGGCCGAGGCATGCGCAACTTCTTACTCGACAATTTTGAATTTGTCACGCGGGAATTGCATCGACCGCGCCGGATCTGGCAAGATCAATTTTTGACCGGCGATTGCTAAATGAAGAAACGCAGACGTAAAGGAAACCGCCTTGAAACATCACCAGGAACGGCACCGACAAAAATTGGCGATGGACGATGGCGAACACCACGAAGTACGTGAAATAGATTGCGAAAGCCAGTTCCGCCAGCGGAAGTGTTGATTGGAGCGGCCGGTATTTGCAGCTGCGCCACGGTTGCGACCTCCGTTCAATACCATACTTGGGTGTACGCGTGAAGTCGGATTTGTGGTTGATGAGCGCTTCCAGAACTGCTCGCGCGTTGTTGAGCGAAAGACCAATTCCCAATGCAAGCAGGCATGGCAGAAACAAAACCTCTTTCATCCACGTGCGGGGATGCAGTTCGCGTTGGGCACAAATATAAAAAACCGCGACCGAAGCGGATGCTGCAAGGAAGATCGGAATATCGATAAGCAAAGTACGCAGCCACCCGCCCTGAGGCCCCCCGGTCGAGGGGTGCAGAAGCACACACAGCAAAGCAAGCAACAGGTAGGCGAAGTTCGACATCAAATGCCCAGTCGCTTCGAGCTTGATCGGGAACGGAAGGCGGCTGCGCCAGATCGTGGGCAGTAGTTTCTTACAAGTCTGGACGGAGCCTTTGGTCCAGCGATGCTGCTGAGACTTGAAGCCGTTCATGTCTACCGGCAGTTCCGCCGGAGTTACAACATCTGAAAGATAAATAAATTTCCAGCCTGCGAGCTGGGCGCGATAGCTGAGATCGAGATCCTCGCACAGCGTATCATATTGCCAGCCTCCGCTTTGTTCGATACAGGACCGCCGCCAGAGGCCGGCCGTTCCATTGAAATTGAAAAACCTGCCGCTGCGGCTGCGCGCGGTTTGCTCCAGTAAAAGGTGTCCGTCCAAAAATATCGCCTGCATACGCGTGAGCAACGAATATCCGCGATTCAAATGTCCCCACCGGGTCTGGATCATTCCCACTTTCGGGTCAGTGAAATAATGGATTGTTCGCTTCAGTAAATCCTTTTGCGGAACAAAATCGGCGTCCAGGATACAAACGAATTCGCCTTCGGCAGCCTTGAGCCCTATCGCCAGCGCGCCCGCTTTGAAACCAGTGCGATCGACCCGATGAATATGCTGAACATTAAAGCCTCGCTGTCGCAGTTCCTCCCCGCACGAGGCGATGATCTCGCGGGTTTCGTCGGTTGAATCGTCCAGAACCTGGATTTGGAGAAGCTCCCGCGGATAATCCAATTCGCTCACGGAACGAAGCAAACGCTCGGCAACGTACACTTCGTTAAAGATCGGAAGCTGAACGGTCACCTTTGGCAGTTTTTCAAAATGACGTACTGGGACCGGCATCCGCTTCCGATTTTTCAGATACAGATAGATGATGAAATAGCGATGGATGCCATAAGCCGAAAGCCCGATGAGCACGCTCAGATAACAAATCGACCAGATAATGTGTGCGAGGCTTCCTTGCATGGGAGTTCTACAGCCCCGAAAGTTTTTCGGGGTAAGCCCGACATGATGCCGTTTTCACCATGTCCGTCAATTCAAAAATCGTACGTTTGCCTCTGAGAAGCGTCGCCGCATTCTGTTGATACACAACAATCTCCCCTCGATTTTCGTAATTGAGGGGGCGAATGGTCTGGCAATCTCTTTGATTGTCCAAGACCCGACGATTTTCTCGTGTGATTGGACTGACCCATCATTTCGACCTCACCCTTTGCTCGCGACATTCATGCTTGCCTGAAATGGCGAGCGGAGTAACGGTGATGGGCCAATTTTCGCAACCGGCAGGCATCAGTTTGGGAGACACAATGACGAAACGAAGGCGCGACCGTTTCGAACGTTTCAAGATCATCTTTCCTATTCTTCTGGCGGGATGGATCCCGTCGATCCTGACGCTCATTGTTTCCTACACGATCTTGCGCGATACGCTGGAATCAAGAATCCTGCGCGACCGGCAAACGCTAATTCAATTGGTCGGGCATTTGGTCGCCCACGATCTAAACCGCAGCAGCAGCGTCATCGAATATTATCAAACGCTGCCCGAAACGGTGAATAATCTGAGCGCGCCAAATCCGCAGGTTACTCAACAATGGCTCAACTCAGCGTTTTATTCCCATCCCCAGATTGATGGAATGTTCATCACCGCAGCGAACGGGGACCTGATCGCGTCAATCCCGACAGCCTGGGAAATGATCGGAAAGGATTTCGGCTCCGAGTACTGGCGCGAGCAAGCAGCGGCGGCAGACGCAACCTTTGTCTCAGCAATTCATCCGCAGGCTATCGGATAACCGGCCGGTCACTGACATTGTCGGCGCGGTACGTGCGCCAGACCGGACCATCCTGGGTTACGTCGGAGTTTCCGTCCTGGTGGAACGAATTGGCCGGCGCTTGTCCACGATCGACTTTTCAGATCGGCTTGTTTTTGAGGTACTCGATCAAAACGGCGTCGCGCTTTTCGCCAGCGATTTCAAGCCAAATCCCGTAACGCCCGCGCCGAAGGCAAATGAAGGATTGATCAAAGAGATCAGCCAGAGCAAAAGCGGGCATTTCGAGCGCGATGGCAATCTCTATTCTTTCAGCCCGATTGAATCGAGCGGTTGGGTGGCAGTGGTGGAGCAGCCGAGGACCCTGGCTTACAAACCGGTTCATGATCTTTTGGGGCGAATGACTGTGTTGGCAGCCTGGTTGATCGTCCTCACTGCGGTCTTCGCATGGCTGGGCAGCGGGTATTACCAGCGGCAGCTGGAAGCCAAACAGCGTCTGGAGCGCGAAGTCATCTTCAACGAAAAAATGCTGGCCAACATGCCCAGCGGAATCGCTTTCATCGATCCGACTTCCCGCCGTTTTCTCCATGCCAACTATGCCTTTGCTCACATGGCGGAGCGTTTTGGCGATGTGCCACCTGGTCGCGACATCACGGAAACTACCTACGAGGACGTGAAGATTGCGCCGCCCGGGGCAGTTGAGAGGGTCCTTACCTTTGGAACGCCATTTCAGCTAATTGAGCATCCACTGAAGGATAAGACGGGTATGATCCATTTTTTGAATATCAATTTACTCCGGCTCCAAGGCTCACACGAAACTATTCAAGGAGTGCTTTATCTAGTCGAAGACAAGACACGCGATGTTACGCTGCGTCAGGAATTGATTGGCGCGAACGCTGCAAAGGACCAATTCCTGGCATTGCTGTCACACGAGCTGCGGAGTCCACTATCGCCCGTACTTGCGATGGTGGGAGAACTCGAGGCTGAGCTGCCAGATTCCCGGCCTGTCAGGGAAGCGCTCGAAGTCGTCCGCCGTAACGTCGAACTGGAAGCACGGCTCATTGATGATCTGCTCGATGTGACTCGAATTGCCAAGGGGAAGTTGCAATTAAGCTTTGAAACTATTTGCGTGCATCAAATCCTGCAGCGCGCTTACGAAATATGTCGCGAGGAAATCGCTGCCAAGAATCTCGAAGCGGAATTTCATCTTCGCGCTACTCAAACCCACGTGGAAGGGGATCCGGCGCGACTGCAACAGGTCTTTTGGAATTTGATCAAGAACAGTGTGAAATTTACGCCGGAAAAAGGCCGAATCACTATTGAGACCCTTAACCCGACGCCGGACAAGCTTGAGGTTCGTGTTATCGACACGGGCATCGGAATCGAACCAGAAGAAATCGATAAAATCTTTAATGCGTTCGAACAGGGACAGGCTGAAATCACCCGGCGTTTCGGAGGACTCGGCCTCGGTCTGGCGATTTCGAAAGCGCTGATCGACGCACATGGCGGAAAGGTCCGCGTCGAAAGTCCCGGGAGGGATCGGGGCGCCACCTTTTCGCTGGAACTAAACACCGTGGTCACACCAGCTAGCACCGACGGCGAGGGGCAAGATCAACCGGCTGGCCCGGAACGCGAATTGGCCGTCGCAAGGCATCGCCGCGTCCTGCTGGTGGACGATCATCATGACACTTGCATCGGAATGAAAAGGATGCTGGAACGCCGTGGTTACGAAATTACGATCGCGCATTCCGCCGACCAAGCGGCGGAGAAAGTGCGCACACAGGACTTCGATCTGCTCATCAGCGATATCGGATTGCCGGACCGCAGCGGTTACGAATTAATGCGTGAAGTGCGTCTCAACAAAAACCTGCCCGGAATCGCACTCAGTGGCTTTGGAACAGAACAAGACGTCAACCAAGCCAGAGCGGCAGGATTCGCCGACCATCTCACCAAACCGATCAATTTTGAGCGCCTGGAAAGAACGATCCAGAATCTGCTCTCGTAGCGCTTGTCTGAACCTCAACAATGAGGGTTTTCCCTATCCAGCATTTGGCGCGCCTGTTTCAGTCTTGGTCTTGCGCTCTGCCGCTTCTTTGAGTTCCCGCGAAAGCTTCTCGACGCGCTGACGCATAATCTTGCCAGCTTTGAATTTCACCGTCGCGCGTGGCGGAATGACAAAACTGCTCCCGGGCTGATTCGGGTTTCGACCGACTCGCGGCTTGGTCAGGCGCGGCTGAAAAACGCCAAAATTGCGTAGTTCAACTGGGATATTGTTCGCCAGACTGTCGGTAATTTTATCAAGCGTCCGCTGGACCACATCGAAGACTTGATGCTGGACCATGCCCGTTTGGTTACTGATGGCGACGACGATGTCGCGCTTGGTTAACTTTGCCATATCATTTTACTAATCGTTTCGGATTGCTCTTGTGGTGGCTCAATGAAGCATAAAAACACGTTTTTAAAACCGGTTAACCTCTTCGAACAGAAGGCCAAACGGTCTTGGATCACCGCCCATGCTTCAATCCAACAAGTGATAAGCAATCCGACGTTTTAACGCATTAACCAATCACTCGCCTTCGCCAGAGCTATGGCGGGGCAGGCGTGGGCCTGCCCAATTCTCGCGCGGAGCCGGAGCGGGATAATAGTCAGGCGCCATTTCGTGAGCGGTTCGGAAATGCACTTTGGCAACCGTGCGCAATGCCTCTGGCCCATTCATTTCCACGAGTTTCTTGGCGCTTTCTTTCACGCCGGCAGACACGCCGCGCTCCAACCGCAAACCCGTCTCCTTCCCTTTACGCTCCAGCCAATTAATGAAGGCCTCTCGCGCAAGGATCGATGCGGCCGCCACCGCGATATCTGATTCCGCTCTTGGTCGCTGTTCGATCTTGATCTTTCTCCCGTGCCGCAACAACGATTGTTCCACCACACGCGCGTCCGCAAATTGGTCCGACAATGCCCTTGGGCAATCCGGCTTTTTCGCCAGAAGATTCTCAATTACTCGTGCGTGCCCCCATCCGAGCAGTTTGTTCAAGTTGCCAAACTTCTCGTAAAGCTCGTTGTATTTCGCCGGCCCGATCAGGACCGTGTCCGTCAAACCAAGGGACTCCTTCCGAATAGCGTCCGCCAAAGCGCGAATCCGCGCATCGGAGCCAATCCGCTTGCTGTCTACGACACCAGCGTCTAGAAGTTTGCGCGCGATTCCCCGGTCGACGTACGCGCCCGCGATCACGAGCGGCCCGAAAAAATCGCCCTTGCCACTCTCATCTACACCGAAATGCGGCTCGAACATTTCCGGCGAATGCACTTCTTCATAGCCCAGTTTCGCTTCGCCAAGGACCTTCGGCTCCAGCTCAAACTGCACGAATTCCTCCACTCCTTTTCCTTGCACGAGAACCTTTGGTCCTTTCTGGTAAACCGCCACGCTCAATTTGTTCTTCTGCGCAAAGAAAATGGTCCATTCCTTCGGCGCGAACTGGAAGCCGAGTTCTTCGAGCAAAGCCCGCAGCTTTATGACCTCTTCTTGCGTGAGCGGATGAGTGTAAGAATTCAACTCCCAACGCTCAACGCTTACCCCGCCTTCGGCAAGCCGAGGGAGCGGCAGGCGCTCAGAGCTCAAACCGTTTGTCATTCCGAGCGAAGTCGAGGCAACGCTGGAAACATCTACAGATGTCTCGACTTCGCTCGACACGACAAGTTACAACCCTGTCGTGGGAAGCGTGAGCTCATCTCGAACCATTGGCCCTTTTCGTAGCTCGCTCCTCCGCTGGTTTCGCCGCCATGGCCGCGATCTACCTTGGCGCAAAACCCGCGATCCTTACCCGATCCTAGTCTCCGAATTCATGCTTCAGCAAACCCAGGTCGCCACGGTGATCCCGTATTATAATAAATGGCTTCGCCGATTTCCTGACTTTGCTTCGGTGGCGCGGGCTTCGCAAAACGACGTTCTCCACGGCTGGCAAGGCCTTGGCTATTACAACCGCGCCCGGAATCTTCATGCCGCCTCCAAGATTGTGCAGGATCGACACCGGGGGATCTTTCCCGGCGATATCGCGGCGATTCGCAAATTGCCCGGCGTCGGCCGCTATACGGCGAACGCAGTCGCGACTTTTGCTTTTCATCAACCGGTTCCAATTGTCGAAACGAATACCGCGCGTGTGTTCGCCCGCCTGTTTGATATGCGTGCCCCGATAGATTCCGCGATCGGCCGCGAAAAACTCTGGAAGAGCGCCGCACAACTTCTTCCCAGACGCCATGCAGCGCGTTTTAATTCCGCACTTGTCGATTTGGGAGCGCTCGTTTGCTTGCCGGACAAACCGAAATGCAACGTCTGTCCGGTAAAAAAATTTTGCTGCGCTAAAAATCCGGAAGTCCTGCCCATCAAGAAATCCAGATCCCGCACAAAGCGACTTATCGAAAGACACGCATTGGTCGTTAGTAACGGTAAGATTCTGCTCGAGCAATCATCCGCACGCTGGCGTGGGATGTGGATTTTGCCGCGGCTCGAAACACGGGCGTTTGGTCAGCCAGTGTATAAAACGACGTTTCCGTTCACCCACCATCGGATCGCGTTTGCTGTGTATCGTCACCAAACGCCACACAGAATCGCTCCGGCGCAGCAGTGGTTTGAATCCATTGACCACATCGCAATGCCCTCACCCCATCGCCGCGCAGCCGAAGCCCTCCTTAGCGCAAAACAAGTAGCACGAACACGCCCGCACCAGTCGTCAGAATCGTGATCGGAATTCCAAAGCGCGCGTAATCCCAAAAACCGATCTGGATGTGATCGCGCGCTGACTCCACAACGATCATGTTCGCCACTGAGCCCACGATCGTGAGATTTCCAGCAAATGTGGTCGCAAGCGCAAGCACCTTCCACATCAAAGTAGGCTGCGCGAATCGCGCGATCCAGTTTCCCGCCACCAACACGAACGGCACGTTTGAGAAAACGTTCGATCCAACCACGAAAACCACGTGAGGTTCCACGCCTGCGCCGGCGCGCTTGATCCGAAAATCGCTTGCAACCGCGAGTAAATCGCGTCCGGCAGGCCGGTATCGCTTAATCCACCGACCACGATGAACAGCGCAGCGAAAAAAAGCAGCAGATGCCAATCGACTAGCCTCAGCACGCCGTGCGTGTCGCGCCGCGCGAGCACCATCACCAGCGCCGCGCCGGCCATCGCTGTCCACGCCAGATTCAAACCCGCCAGGAAACCGGCAAAGACCGACACCAACACAACGCAAACAAGCGCGAACAAGCCGCGCTCCAGTTTTGGGGCCAGATAGTCGACACGATCAATCGCTGTCACGCGCAACATTTTTCGAAAGCCAAAACGCAAACTGAAAAAATTGATTGCCAGCCCAACAACGGCCGCCGGCAGGAGGGACCGCGAAAATTCCGGAAACGAGATGCGCGAGAAGTGTCCAATGATCATGTTTTGCGGATTCCCGACCAGCGTGGCCACGCTGCCAATATTTGCGCTGGTCGCGAGCGCGACGAGATACGGCAGAAGCGGCAGCTTGCCGCGCCTGATAACTGCCACGACGAGCGGGGTAAGCATCAGGCAAATCGTGTCGTTCACCAGCAGCGCGGAGAGAATTCCCGAAGTAAGCGTGACGTAAAGCAGGAGACGCGCGGGGGTTCGCGAGAAATTCAGGACGAGTTCCGCCGCCCATTCGAAAAAATGCGCGAGATAAAGATAGGCCGATATGAGCATCATGCCCAGCAGCAGCACCAGCGTGTCGTAGTTGATAGCGCGATACGCCCTCTCCGGCGTCATCACCCCAGTCGCAATCATTAGTACCGCGCCTAACAACGCCGCGGCGGGCCGATTCAACGGCAGAATCTTGAGTTGACGGCCGCTGATGAGAACGTAGGTGATTGGAAGATCGCGCCTGCAACAAGCTCCTTCTGCCAGTGACTCACACGCGTGCATAATGGATGCCCGGATGCTTTTCAACGCCTCGGGCTCCCTCGCTTTTACTGCTTTCCATTGAACGTTGAGCGTTTCTCTGGCATAAACTTTTGCATCGAGTATGAGAAGCATGACTGGATATGGCCGCGCTGAAGTGGTCCACGCCGGCAGAAAATTTAGCGTGGAGCTCAATTCAGTGAACCGAAAGCAGAGCGATGTCGTGATCAATCTACCGCGGGACCTGGGCGAACTCGAACCGCGCATTCGCCAGACGATCAATGAAAAGATTTCGCGCGGCCGGACCAATGCCACAATTGCTCTCCACAGCAGCCCCAACGGCGCGCGCAACCTGGCGCTCGACACCGAGCTGGCCCGTTCTTATCACGAAGCGATGCGTGCATTGCAAAAGGAGTTGAATGCCCCAGGCGAGATTACGATCAGCACAATCCTGCAAGCCCCGGGAGTGATGCGTTTTCCTGAACAGGCCTTGAATGCGGAAGATGCGTGGCCGGCGATCGATCGCGCGCTGCGCGGTGCCCTTTCAGATTTAATCAAAATGCGCGAAAGCGAGGGGAAACATCTGGCCAAGGATTTGATCCATCGCCTGAAAGCAATCCGTAAAAAACTCAAGGAAATACACGCATTTCATCCCGATGTAGTGAAAAGATATCGCGCCGTGCTTCTCGATCGCATCCAAAAGGCTGGCTTGCCGATTGCCAGTGACGATGAACGTTTGCTGAAGGAGATCTCATTCTTTGCCGATCGCGCAGACGTGTCCGAGGAACTAACGCGTCTGGAAAGTCATCTCGCCCAATTTGCGCATCATTTGCGCAGCAAAGAACCGGTAGGACGCACTCTGGAATTCATCACCCAGGAGATGTTTCGCGAGCTCAACACGCTGGGCGCAAAAGCAAATGATGCGGCAATCTCCCAGCGCGTCATCGCCTGCAAGGCAGAACTGGAGAAGATTCGCGAGCAATCCCAAAATCTTGAGTAAAAAATTCAGCCGGCGCGGAATTCTTTTTGTGGTTTCTGCTCCATCGGGCGCGGGCAAGACCACACTCGTGGAAAGGATTCGTCAAACCCCCAATCTTTTTTATTCCGTCTCCTGCACGACGCGAGCGCCTCGCGCCGGTGAAATCGACGGCGAAGATTATCAATTTCTTTCCGATGAAGATTTTCGCGAGCGAGCTGACAAGGGAAATTTCCTGGAGCACGCGCACGTGCACGGAGACCGTTACGGCACCCTACGCGAACCGGTGGTAACAAATCTAAAAAGCGGAAAGAATGTTTTGATCGATATCGATACGCAAGGCGCCACTGTTATTCGGAAATGCGGCGATCCTCTTATCCGAGATGCTTTGGCCGACGTGTTTATTATGCCTCCCGATCTCGAGGAATTGCGGAAACGCTTGCTAAATCGCGGAACGGAAACCGCGGAGCAAATCGATTTGCGCCTGGCCACTGCCGCCCGGGAAATGGAACACTGGCGCGAATATCGCTATACTATTATCAGTGGATCGATGGAGGAAGATTTGCGAAGATTCCGGCAGATCATGGAGGCAGAAGGCTATTTGAGCCGGCGTTTGATCGAGAAATGATCGCAGAAGGCAGAGATTCCAGAAAAAAACGTGACAAAGCGAGCGCGCGAAAAGTTGTGCGCATTCGAACGGGCACGAAAACGGTCGTGCTCGGAGTAACGGGATCGATTGCTGCGTACAAATCTGCCGAGCTCGCCAGTTTGCTGGTCAAACAAGGTCACGAAGTTTTTGTCGTCATGACGAGGGATGCGACGGAATTTATTTCTCCGCTTACTTTGCAGACGCTTTCAAAAAATCCCGTGACCACCAGTTTCTTCGACGAAAAGGAAAGTTGGCGACCCGGCCACATTGAGCTGGCGGATCGCGCAAACCTCCTCCTGATTGCTCCGGCGACAGCGCACATCATCGCCGAGTTCGCGCATGGACTGGCCGATCATCCGCTTGCAGCCATTGCACTCGCAACGCGTGCCCCAATTCTGCTTGCGCCGGCCATGAATGGAAAAATGTGGGAACATCCTGCTACCCTGGATAACGTGGAAAAATTGAAAACGCGCGGCGCTGAATTTATCGGACCAGAAGAAGGAATGCTTGCGTGCGGCTATGAAGGCGTCGGCAGACTCTGGAAAGTAAATGACATCGCCTTCCGCGCGGAGTTCTTGCTCGCCCGCCAGGATAATTTGATCGCGTGAGATTCCTCATCACGGCCGGGCCGACGCGCGAGCCGATCGATCCGGTTCGTTATATTTCGAATCGGTCATCTGGGAAAATGGGCTACGCCATCGCCGAAGCAGCGTTGGCTGAAGGGCATCATGTCACGCTGATTTCAGGCCCGGTGAACCTCGAGCCGCCGCACGATGCACAACTGATTTCCGTTTTGACGAGTGACGAGATGTTCGACGCGGTGCATCGCCATGCACACCGGTGTGACATATGCGTCTTGTGCGCCGCGGTCGCGGATTACAAGCCGGCAAACGTTTTATCGACCAAAATCAAAAAGCGCGCCGCGAAGTTTTCGCTCGAACTGATTCCCACGCGCGACATTCTCGATTCGTTAGGCCACCGGCAGGACCGCCAGTTCCTTCTCGTAGGTTTCGCTGCGGAAACAGATCACGTGGAAGAAAATGCCGCGAAGAAGCTGCGCGAAAAGAATTGCGACATCATCGTTGCAAACGATGTCAGCGGCGCAAATTCGGGAATGGAGAGCGACGTGAATGAAGTGACGATTTTGTTTCGAAATGGCGAAAAAGAGAAAATTTCGCGCGCGCCAAAAAGAATTATCGCGCGCGAGCTCATAAAAATATTTTCAAAATTCGCAAGAAAAATGTTTGACAAAAAAAATGTGACGATTAACTGAACTCGATTAAGTGAAGTCATTCCCAACTCTTCACAGAGCTCCGCGCGTGTTGCGGATGAAAGGGGGGAATTAGTCGATGGCGAAGAAGAAAAAAGCAGCAAAGAAAAAATCAGCGAAGAAAAAGAGGCATTAACGCCCCACGCTTGATTAACGGCTCCGAAGGCTTTCGGAGTCACAATCCTAACTTCAACCCCGGGAGGAGAATTTATTTTCCTCCCGGTTTTTTATTGTCGTCCCGAGTCGCAACAAACGACGAGGGATCTCACAATCCGAAGCCAGCGATTGCGCAATGTCATTAAGCGTAATCTATCAGAGATCCTTCGCTGGGCTCAGGATGACACGCGATGTCTGCTGTTCCTTCAATTGCATTTCCGCTGTGCACTTCGTCTTCTTTGTGCAACGTAATCTTTCGCGATGAAGCATTATCTCGATGCTGCTGAAAAGGCAGCGCGCGCCGCTGGAAAGCTGCTTCGCAAAAATTTCGGGCGACCGCAGCGGGTCAATGCCGTTGCAGCGCACGACATCAAGCTGCAGATCGATATTCAGACACAGGAGTTAATTACGAAGCTGCTTCTCAAAGAATTTCCTAAACACGCGCTTTATGGCGAAGAAGGAATCGTAGGTGATCAATCCAGCGAGCACCAATGGATCGTCGATCCACTTGATGGCACCGTGAATTATTTCTATGGGATTCCACATTTTTGCGTCTCAATTGCACTGCGTCTCCGCAACGAGGTCATGGTGGGTGTTATCTACGACCCCATTCGCCGCGAAATGTGGAAAGGACAAAAAGGGGAAACCTCAAAACTGAATGGTGATCCCGTTCACGTGAGCGATCGCGCCGATCTCGCTGAAGCCGTGGTCTCTGTCGGACTCGCCAAGACAGGCGAGACGATCAACGCAAATTTTCCCTTGCTCCAGCAAATGGTTCATCGCGTGCGCAAATGCCGAGTACTCGGCAGCGCTGCGCTCGACATGGCTTATGTCGCGTGCGGACGACTCGACGCTTACATTGAGCAGGGAATCAGTCTCTGGGATATAGCAGCCGGCTGGCTCCTGGTTGAAAACGCCGGTGGAACTGTCGATGTTCGCCCGCGCGAGGACATGAAAGACAAATACAGCATTGTGGCGTCAAATGGCATCGTTGACCTCAAATTATAATGACGAAATCCGAATGACGAATGACGAAGGAGTGACGAAGCACGAACCATCAAAAAAACGTCCGCTTTACGGTCTTCGAGGTTTACCAATTGGATTTCATCGTTTGTCATTCGAGCTTCATTCGTCATTCGTCATTCGTCATTCGTCATTCTTATCATGATTCGATGCGGAATTGGCTACGACGTGCATCGCCTCGCTGAAGGCCGAAAACTGATCCTTGGTGGTGTCGAGATCGCGCACTCGCGCGGATTGGAAGGACATTCGGACGCAGACGTCTTGTCTCACGCGATTGCGGATGCATTGTTGGGCGCCATCGGCGCCGGCGATATTGGTCAGCATTTCCCGAACACGGACGAGTCCATTCGCGGAATTAGCAGCATCGAGATTTTGAAGCACGTGAGCAAATTGCTTGCCGAAAGGAAAGCCCGCGTGCTCAACATCGATGCAACTATTATCGCCGAAGCACCGAAGATCGCGCCGCACGTTTCCGCGATGCGGAAGAAAATTGCCTCCGCCATCGATAGTAGCGAATCGAATCTGAGCATCAAAGCGACAACAAATGAAAAGCTCGGATTCATCGGACGCGGCGACGGTATTGCCGCAATGGCGGTGGCAACCGTTGAGCAAGAATGAATCGTTTTCATTCCAAGCCAAGCGCAGCGGAGTCGAGGAATCTCTTATTGTTGATCGAGAGATGTTTCGACTTCGCTCGACATGACAATGCGCTTCTTTAACACCTACTCGCGCAAGATCGAAGAGTTCGAATCGCGCGATCCTGCCGGGCGCGCAGTCAGCATCTACACTTGCGGGCCGACCGTCTACAGCCGCGCACACATCGGAAACTTTCGCGCTTACATCTTCGAAGATTTGCTTCAGCGCCATCTGGAGCTGCGCGGTTACAGGGTGCATCGGGTGATGAACATCACCGATGTGGATGACAAGACGATCCGGGGCGCGCGCGAAGCAAAGGTTCCGCTGGCGAAGTTCACCGAGCAATTCAAACAGGCATTCTTTGAAGATGCCGAAACGTTGCGGATCAAACGCGCAGATGAATTCCCAGCTGCCACCGACCAGCGTTACGTCGACAGGATGATCGACATGATCCGCGAGCTTATCGCACGCGGCCTGGCTTATCAGGCTGACGACAGATCAGTTTATTTTCGTATCAACAAGTTTCCGAATTACGGCAAGCTCGCGCACTTCGATCTCACGCAATTGCAATCGACAGGACGCGTGAAACACGACGAATACGACAAGGAACACATCGGGGATTTCGCGCTCTGGAAAGCGTGGGACGAAGAAGACGGCGACGTAAAATGGGCTTCGCCATGGGGACCCGGTCGGCCTGGCTGGCACATCGAGTGCAGCGCGATGGCGATGGCGTTGTTAGGTGATCAGATCGATATGCATTGCGGCGGCGTCGATAATATTTTCCCGCATCACGAGGCTGAAATCGCACAGAGCGAAGGCGTGACCGGCAAGAAATTCGTCCGTTACTGGCTGCATTGCGCGCATTTGCTGGTCGACGGTCAGAAAATGGCGAAGTCGTTAGGCAACTTTTATACCGTGCCGGATGTTCTCGCGAAAGGTTACACCGGACGCGAGCTTCGTTACGCGCTGTTGCGTGTGCATTATCGGGTGCCGCTCAATTTTACGTGGGAGGGAATGAAAGAGGCGAGAGAGTCGTTGGGCCGGATTGATCAGTGGCTCGCGCGGCTGCGGGAAATCGCAAAAGAGAAAAACGTCCAAGGTCCAACTCCGATAGATCGCGAGTGGGCGTCCAACACGGAACACTCAATTGAAAAATCCGATTTCGAAAATGCGCTGGACGACGATCTGAACATTTCCGCAGCGCTGGGATTCCTGTTCGAATCGATTCGCGAAACGAATCGTGCGATGGACGAAAATAAACTCGACGACGCGTCCGCAAACGCATGGCTCAATTGGTGGAACCGAATTAACACTGTTCTCGATCTCGAAAACGAGGTGGAGGTCTCAGTACCGGCCGAAGTGGCGCAGTTCGCAGCGGAGCGGCAGAACGCGCGACGCGAAAAAAATTGGAAACGAAGCGATGAACTGCGCGATCGAATTTCCGAGCTGGGCTGGGAAGTGCGCGACACGAAGGACGGCCAAAAACTTACGCCACGTGTCACCTCTGCATAGCGCACACGTCTTGCCCCCAGAATTTGCGCTCGCGCGATGCGAATGATTTGCTCATCCTGAAATATATTCATTCATGTTTGCGCCCGCCGATTTTCTCGATCTCGAACACACGGCTCATCCGAAGTTGTTCGAAAACCAGAATTACGTCTGGGACGCGCTCAAACAAATCGCCAGTTACCTGCAATTTCGTCTTAAGCCCGCAATTCTGGGCGAGCTCATGGGCAAACCGTTTATCAGCAACCACGTTTTTATTGGCAGAGGAACAATCGTTGAGCAGGGCGCGGTGTTGAAAGGGCCGGCGTGGATCGGCGAAAACTGCCACATTCGCAGCGGCTGTTACATGCGCGAAAACGTGATCGTCGGCAACGGCGTAGTCATGGGCAATTCGTGCGAATTCAAAAATTCCATCTTGTTCGATGAAGTGCAGGTGCCGCATTTCAATTACGTGGGTGATTCGATCATTGGTCATCACGCGCATCTGGGCGCGGGCGTGATTCTCTCAAACGTAAAGCTGGATCACGGCGAAATCGCGGTGGTAACAACCGATGGCCACATTCCGACGGGCCTCAGAAAATTCGGCGCGATTGTTGGCGATCGCTCGGAAATCGGTTGCAACGCAGTGATTAATCCCGGTTCGGTCATCGGCCGCGATTGCATGATTTATCCCAGCGTAAACTTTCGCGGTGTTCTCCCGCACGGCAGCGTGGTCAAGTTGCGGCAGGAATTACAAGTCGTGGAACAACGGGCAGGTTCGCGTTAACGAGTAGAGCGGGACCAAGGCCAAGAAATCAACCGCGGATGGGGGGGGATTCGAACCCCCGGTGCCTTTCGGCACACACGCTTTCCAGGCGTGCACAATCAACCACTCTGTCACCCATCCGAAAGAATCTTCCTCTTCCTCTGCATGTTAATCTTAGCGCAGCCAGGAACAACGAGTAAGACTAGGAGGAAGGTTATTACAATCGCAATCGCCGGAACAATTCGTCGGGAGGCAATTGAATGCCGATGTAAAATTCGCCGAAATCCGCGTACTCTGCGCTGACGGGATCGAAACGCATTTTGTAAACGATCGCTTTGACCTGAAATGTATCTCGCGCAAAGAGCGTTACGCCCCATTCCGCGTCGTCGAGGCCGGTCGAACCGGTGATGAGCTGTTTCACTTTGCCAGCGAACTCGCGGCCTACCGTCGGCGTGTCCTTTCATCAGTTTGCGGCGCTCATCGTACGGCAGCGCGTACCAATTCCGCTGTTCGCCACGGCGCTTGCTCATGTTATAAAAGCAAACGACCGGCCAATCGGGCAGTGTGGGATAAACGCGCTCCTGCCGGTAATGTTTCATTCGCTCGCGAAATGTCGCCAGAGCTTCATCGAGTTTTGCGGGATCCTTCTGCACACTGGAGTCCAGCGTCTGTGCGTATTCGTCTTCGGTCGTGATGTATTCGCTTTCCTCGGTCAGCGACAGATAACTGTAAACCGGGGTCAGTGCGTCTGCGCCTAACGAGAGCGAGAGCTGCTTTTCAATCTTGTTGGCATTATGCAGGTCGGGCGTGATCAACATGAAACCGACGTCGGCTTTCGGTGTGACCATGCAAAGCGTAAGCAATTGGGTTGAATCCATCGCGCGAACCTCCTGCACGAGTGACGACAGATTTGTCTTTGCCGCATTTTGTTCGTCGTGGCTGATTAATTGCCATTGGCCGTACTCGATCCGGTAAAACAAATGCAAACAATGCCAGCCTTCCTCCGGAACCAGCGCTGTATTCTTGTCAGTCATCGCGCTTAGTTTAAACCGCGAACGAACGATGTCGATCTTGCGCCCTCGCCATAAAGTCGTCATTCCGAGCCGCGCAGACGGCGAGGAACCTCACAACGGTGCTTTTGATCACCCGAAATTACCTTCTGCCCCCTTATCAGTTATCTGAGGTCCTTCGCTTCGCTCAGGATGACATTGCGCTCTACAGCGCCGGCGTTGTCGCCTTCGGTAAATGCGGCATGCAGTACTCTTCACCGTCGCGGGCCACGCGAAAGTCAAGGTTCGGATCGCTCAATTCTGTCGCGCCGCACACGATACATTTGTGGAGCGGCTCGGCTTCGCTTCGAGAACTCTGCGCATACCGTTTTCGGCGCGCCGAGACTTCGCCGCGATGCCGAGCATCGTGAATGATTTCTGGTCCAAAAAAGATCAAATAATTGGCCATCGCAGCCACCAGCGCCATGCGATAGGAATTCGTGCCGACAACAAAGCCAAGCAATAAAAAGGCCGCTGAGACCCAGGCGATCCATTTGATTTTCGCCGGCAAAACGAAAAAAACATAGATGACTTGATCGGGATAGAACCGAGCAAAAGCGAAAAACAACGAAGCGTATAACATTGAGTTGGAAAAACGCGTTCCGAAGAAAAATGCGGCCGCTGTCGTGCCGATCATTCCGACGACGAAATAAAGCGTGAGGCGAAACGCTCCCCACGCTTGTTCAAGGCCTTCACCAATAAACCAGAGAAACCAAAGGAGAAGGAAGACCCACAAAAAACTGTCGGTCTGCGGGAGAAAAATATAGGTGATTAGTCGCCAGATTTCGCCGTGGCGAATCCGCGCGGGATCGAGATCGACCACGAAACGAAAACCGGGGCTCAGACGAACCAACAGAAAAACGAGCGCGTTAAAAGCCACCACGATCCGCATCAACCCGGGAATACCGAGAAAACCGAAGCGGCGTTCGAGTTTGTCGAGCCAAGTCATCGCTCGGCGACAGTAGCGCAACAATCCATCACCTCAATCCTCTCCCTTTCGCCAAAGGGAAACTGCAGGACTCTGAGTCACCGCGAGTAAAAAAAATGTGAGCGCGCCGGATCTTTTCCTTTCCTCATCGAACGAGAAGAGGATGAAGGTGAGTCGAAGCCGAGTTGATCGCTTGCGATAGCTCTCACTGAGTCTAGGCTGTCGCTCGTGACGCACGGCGAGCACAGCAAAACATCGCTTTACGAACAACATGTCAGGCTCGGCGCGAGAATGGTTCCTTTCGCCGGATGGCTCATGCCGGTGCAATACACAAGCATCGTCGAGGAACATCAAGCGGTGCGAAACAACCTCGGCATCTTTGATATTTCGCACATGGGCCAATTGATTGTTGACGGGGTGCGCGCTCGCGAGTGGCTCAACAGCATGCTCACAAACAACGTCGACAAGCTCGATATTGGCTCGGGTCAATACACCTTTCTGTTGAACGAGAGCGGGGGCATCATTGATGACCTCATCATTTATCGGATTGGCAACCAGAAATTTCTGCTGGTCGTTAATGCTGCGCGCACAGATGAGGATTTTGCGTGGTTGCAAGACCATCTTCCTGTTGCCAACGCAATTGGGCTCGCAAATCGCAGTGCAGATTTTGGCGGAGTCGCAATTCAAGGTCCGCGGATCGCCGAGCTATTTCACGCTCTCTTTGGCCCGGATATCGATCTTCCGCCGCGAAATTCGATTGCCGATTTTCCATTCGAGGGGACGGCTGTCTCCGTCGCTCGCACCGGTTACACAGGTGAGGACGGCATTGAGGTTTTCTTTGGCGCACCGGATGCGGTGAAGTTTTGGAACGCCGCGCTTGAAAGAGGTAAAGCGTTCGGAATTAAGCCCTGCGGTCTCGGTGCACGCGACACGTTGCGTCTAGAAATGTGCTACCCGCTGAACGGCTCCGATCTGTCGTCGGAACGAAATCCGATCGAGGCAGCGCTGGGCTTCTTTGTAGATCTGACAAAACCAAACTTCATCGGACGCGACGTTTTGCTCGAAACAAAACAAAAGGGACCGCGCGAAAAACTCGTACCGTTTCGAATGAAAGAGAAAGGACCGCCGCCGCGACCGCATTACGCAGTTTTCGAGAATGGCGAACGCATTGGAGAAGTAACAAGCGGCACGCTTTCTCCGAGCTTGAACTGGGGCGTCGGGATGGCGTATGTCTCGACGGCGCGCGCGAAAATCGGCGCCCAAATCGATATCGGAATTCGCGGACAAAAGTTTCCAGCCACCATAGAAAAGAAACCGCTCTACAAAAAACCATGAATGTCCCTGACGAATTGCTCTACACCGAATCACACGAATGGATTAAACGCGAAGGCGACAACGTGCGGGTCGGCATTACCGATCACGCCCAATCAGAATTGACCGACGTGGTTTACGTCGAGCTACCAAAGATGGATCGGCAAGCGAACGCCAAGGAAGCAATAGCTGTTGTCGAATCAGTGAAGGCAGCGAGTGACATTTACGCGCCGGTGAAGGGAACTGTCGTGGAAGTAAACAAAGCGCTCGAAGCAGACCCGGGCTTGATCAACCGCGAACCCTATGGCCAGGGCTGGATTTTCGTTCTCAAACTCGATAACGCCGACGATCTCAAACAGTTGAAAGACGCGGAAGCTTACAAGAAGCAGACCGCTTGACCATCCTCGTGAACGAGTGCTCGCAGTGCTCACTCGCGTAACTACGCGAGTTGTTGGTCTTTCGCCCAGCATCAATGGGATCTGCGATGAAGATCAAATACTTCGAATCAGCACACGATTTTCGCAGATGGCTGGAGAAGAATCATGCGACCAAGCGAGAATTATGGGTCGGTTATTACAAGAAGAGCTCGCGCCAAGCGAGCATGACTTGGCCGGAATCGGTGGATGAAGCGCTCTGTTTTGGCTGGATCGACGGGATCCGCAAGAGCGTTGACGATCTGCGCTACACCAGTCGATTTACGCCACGAAGACGTAGAAGCATTTGGAGCGCAGTCAACATCAAGCGCGCACGAGAGTTGAGCAACAAAGGTTTGATGAAGCCCCCTGGCATGGCCGCGTTCGACGCGCGAAAAGAAAACCGCTCGGGCATTTATTCCTACGAACAAAGGAGCGCAAGTCTTGATACGCCTTACGAGAAAAGTTTGAGGCAAAACAAAGCCGCATGGAATTTCTTTTATGCTCAGCCACCCTCGTACCGAAAAGCAATCGGGTGGTGGATAGTAAGTGCAAAACAGGAAGTAACGCGCCTCAAACGGCTGGAAAAGCTGATAAGCGAATCGGTCAGAGGAAAACGCCTCGGATAACAATAGAAAATTGTTTTCGGCGAGGCGCGTACAGTCCGAGCCGGACTGGCCTTTGCACTAGAGTCGCGCACTCCTTAATTCGCTCAAACTGCATAACGCGCGGATCCTGCACCTCGGTCACAGAAGGCCGGAGACGGTGTTAATCAAGAGCGCGAGGATGATGGTATTAAATCCAAACGAGAGAAGGCTGTGGACCAGAGTGAGGCGGCGCATGCTGCGCGACGTGATTTGGACGTCCGACACCTGGCAGGTCATGCCGACAACGAAGGAAAAGTAGGCAAAATCAAAATAATTCGGCGGCCGATTACCCGGAAAAATCAGACCGCCAGCGTGTCGAACTACGCCCGGTTCGTCGCTGTCACCATAAAACGCATGGGCATAACGCAAACCGAAAACCGTGTGAACCAGCGTCCAGGACGAAGTCACGGTTAATAGCGTCAGCAGCAGATGGACGGTGAAATGTCCCCCCATCTGACGCTTGTTTACACTGATGAGGAATCCGACCGCGAAGAGAGCAGCGCAAGCGGCAACGACGACAAAAAGAAAGATAAAGAAGCGGCTCAGATCTTGTTGCTTCGCTCGCTCGCGCAGCTTGTGCTGCGGCGTCATCAAAATTGTCAACCAATCAAGTACGAGGATAACCACAGCAAACGCATTCCAACTTGCAATTGCTGCGCTCGAGAACCGAACGATGCCGCGCGAGGCAAAGAATACCGCCCCAGCGGCGGCCAAGCCCAGGGCGAAACGATGGCGCGGGTCCTGACGGCAGACGAGATCGACAATGCGCATCTATGCACTCGAGTTACTAACATTCGCCAGCAAGTAGCAAGCTACCATTGCAGCACGATCCGGGTAATCCCCTGTTCAAGTCTTAGCGAGTAGCTTTTTTAACAGCGAAACCGATGTAACCCCAGCGACCCCATTCGTAGTGCGATGTCCGCTCCGCGTCGCGGCGGCCTGTCTTTTTATCATGCGAATACGTCTTCGCCACAAATTCGAGAAACGCAGCGTTCATCTGCACGTCGTGTGACACGAGTAATCCGCCGTCGCGCAAGCGCGGCCAAAATTGGCGAAACTCCCAGCGCATGTGCCGATAGCTATGCGAGCTGTCGTGGAGAAACATGTCGATCAATGAAGGGATCTCATTGCGTTTGAGGAACTCTTCCACTTTGCCGCGCATCGGCACGAAACCGCCTGAGGCGAATCGCAATTCATCCGGAATCAAAGCACCTTGCTCGCATTCCTGGCTCAATTCAATGCTGTACACTTTGGCTGCGGTGAGCTTTTCGTCAGCCAGCGCTTTCAAAATAAACGCTGACGACATTCCAATATATCCGCCGGACTCCACGATCGCCGCTGGCCTAAGCCAACGCGTCAATCCATAAAGCGTTGCGCAATCGAGCGCTCCCATCGCCCCTTCGCTACCGTAAGCATCGCGGCGGCGGATCATCTCAGCCATAAAATCGCTGGCCCGGATTTCAGCCGCGAAACCTGCGACCGCATCCCACATTGCGTAATAGGATGGCGCGGGTGATAACTCGTTCGGATTCGTTTCCTTACGTCGACGCCACCACGAACGCGAAATTGCCGGAATTCCTTTCATGAATGCAAGGTGGAAATATTCGGCCGCGCTTTGAATTGACGCGAATGCTTATTTGGCGAATCGTTTGAAGGCGTTGAAGCGTGGCATTCACCGCGCTGTAGACGGCGCACCGCGTAAGTCGCCCCTTTTCTCCTGCCTAAGCTGTGCTTAATTCCTCCGTTTTCCCCATGAGCAGCAAACTGAAGCCGCGCGAAGCAGAGCTTAACTTTGAGGGCGCGATGGACCGGCTCGAAAGAATTGTCGAGCAAATGGAGTCCGGCAAACTCCCGCTCGAGGATTTAATCGTACGCTACGAAGAGGGAATGAATCTGGTAAAAGTTTGCCAGGAACGACTTGCGAAGGCCGAGCAAAAGATCGAAATCATAGCTCGCAACAGCGCAGGAAAGACGATAGTTAAGGATTTCGAGCCCACACCGGAGCCGGCTGCTCCGACCGAAGACGTCGATGAATCCGAAAGCACAAATGATGAAATCAAACTCTTCTGAGTCGTCTCAGACCTCTGAGGCGACCGCCACCGCACCGCGCTTGCTCGACAGGATTCAATCGCCCGCCGATATCAAGGCGCTGCGCGAACAGCAACTGCCCCAACTCGCACAGGAAGTGCGGGAAGCACTGATCGGCGTCCTTTCGCAAACCGGAGGTCATCTGGGCCCAAATCTCGGTGTCGTTGAACTGACGATTGCGTTGCATCGGGTTTTTCACACGCCGCGCGACCGATTCGTTATGGACGTCAGTCATCAAGGCTACGTCCACAAAATGTTTACTGGACGGCTCGATCGTTTTAATACGATGCGCCAATTCGGCGGACTCAACGGCTTCCTTTTGCGCACCGAGAGCGAACATGACTGTTACGGCGCAGGGCATGCGGGGACGGCGCTCTCCGCCGGGCTCGGGATGGCGGTTGGACGCGATCTCCGCGGTGGCGACGAGAACATCATCGTGGTAGCGGGCGACGCCGCATTCACGTGCGGGATCAGCTACGAAGCGCTCAATAATGTAAAAGCGCACACGAAGCGTTTCATCGTCGTGCTCAACGACAATGAGTGGTCAATCGCAAAAAACGTCGGCGCGATAGCTAATTACCTAAATAGCATCGTCACGAATCCGACTTATGCGCATCTGCACGATAAGGCTCGCGATTTCGTTCAGGCGATTCTTGGGAAAACCGGCGTGCACCTCGCGCACAAAGTGGAGGAAAGCGTCAAAGGCTTGCTCGTGCCGAGTGTCATCTTCGAGGAGCTGGGCTTGCGTTATTACGGCCCAATTGACGGCCACGATATTCCATTGCTGATCCGGACATTCGAATTTCTGAAGACGCAGGAAGAGCCGGTGTTGCTGCACATTCTCACCCAGAAAGGCAAGGGATACGCCCCGGCGCTCAAGCAACCGGATAAATTCCACGGTCTCGGCAAATACAAGATCGAGAGCGGCGAGACCGCGCCAACGCCTACGCCGACGTATTCGGAAATTATCGGCAAAACGCTCGCCAAATTTGCAGACACGAACCAAAAGATCGTTGCCATCACCGCCGCAATGCCGAGCGGGACCGGCCTTTCACATTTCGCCAGGGCGCATCCCGGCCGCTATTTCGATGTCGGTATCGCGGAGGAACATGCCACGCTTTTCGCCTGCGGGTTGGCAACGCAGGGACTGCAACCATTCCTCGCAATTTACTCCACATTTTTCCAGCGCGCCTACGACATGGCGATTCACGATATCGCCATCCAGAACCTGAACGTGAAGTTGTGCATGGACCGCGCCGGATTAAGCGGCGACGACGGCCCAACGCATCACGGTTTGTTTGACATTGGTTATCTGCGCCACATCCCGAATTGGGTGCACATGCAGCCTAAGGATGAGGACGAATTCGTCGACATGCTTTGGACCATGGCGCACTACAACTCCGGTCCAATTGCTGTTCGTTATCCGCGAGGGTCCGGGCCAGGTGCAAAAATTAAATCGGAACCCAAGCTTCTCGAGATCGGCAAGGCGGAAGTAGTGCAGCACGGGCGCGACGTGGCAATTTTCGGGCTTGGCAACATGTTTGAAATGGCCGAGGAAGCCGCCCGCAAACTTGAAGAAAAAGGAATTTCCGTCGCGCTCATTAATCCACGCTGGATCAAACCGATCGACACCGGCACGCTAGAATTTTTCGCGCGCAGCGTTGAAGTCGTTTGCACGATAGAGGATCACGTCTTGCACAACGGTTTTGGCTGCGCGGTCATGGAACATCTGCACTCGCAAATGATCAACACACCGGTAGTGCGCATAGGCTGGCCGGATCAATTCATCGAGCATGGCGCTGTTCCAATCCTGCGCAAGAAACACGGCATCACCGCCGACGCATTGGTGGAAAAAGTTCTGCCACTGTTGCACAAAAAGTCTAAGCTTACGCCTTCTGTGGCCTGAAATTGGCCGTCGGTGTTAGAGCGCTCTCTCCTCTTCCCTCTCGAATTGTAAAAGCGAAGGGCGCCTTCGTTTCCGAAAGCGCCCTTCATATTTTCGATGGCGATAAGCCGAATTCTGTCCCAGCACTTTGCTAGCAAAATACTGAGGATGATCATTCATCTCTCCCAGATTTCTCCAAGAGTCCGATCCCGCGGTCGCGGGACCGTGATGCGACGATACCCGAGGATCAAACGGGCCGGCTGCCCTTCCTCTGTTTTGTCTTGCACCGCATGGGGTTTTTCGTGCCTCGCGAATTGCTTCGCAAGCGGTGAGCTCTTACCTCGCCTTTTCACCCTTACCTGCACTTCGTTGCCAAAGAACCGGCGGTATCTTTTCTGTGACACTCTCCGTCACCGCAGTTTTTCAACTGTGACGCCCGCGTGTTTTACGCGGCATGCCGCCGTATGGTGTTCGGACTTTCCTCTAGCGAGTCCCCGTTAACGCGGGACTTACCAGCGATCATCTGCCATCGAGCAGTAATCTATCACAAGGGGAGAAGAAGAAAACGTTGAAAACCGACAGAGCACTGCCGCACTCCAAAACGCGCGCGCTGCGATAATGGCTCCAGCCTCAGAACGGAGCTGGCACAGTGATAAAGAAAATGGTGATCATCACGAGCGCGATAAAGAGTTTGCCAACCAGTGCCCCAAGATTTCCGAGCAAGCTTCCCCAACCGGCGCGCCCTGCATCGATCATCCGCTTACCTGCAATGAATTCACCGGCGACTGCGCCAATCACAGGGCCAACAAACAAGCCTACAATCCCGAAGAAAATACCGATGAAGGCTCCAACCAAAGCGCCGAACATTCCCCACCATGTCGCTCCGAAATATCGCGCGCCAAAATAGCCGCTCAGAAAATCGAGCGCGTAGGCCGTTACAGTCAACACCACGAGAACGGCGATCGTTCCCCACCCGATACTTTTCTCCGGGCCAAGTATCAACCGGTGAAGAAGCGCCCCTGCGAGAATGATAATTGTCCCAGGAAACACTGGCAGCACCGTGCCAATCAAGCCGACTGCGAACAATACGACTGTAAAGGACCACCAGAAGAGTTCCATAGCGAACGTTGAAGCGTTAAACTTCTAAAGGGTTTCCTGTCATGTTGAGCGCAGCGAAACATTTGTGACTTAGGGTCTGCGGCAGTTGAGCGACCGGAAATAACCAGAGATTCTTCGCTTCGCTCAGAATGACAAGGAAACAGTTCGCGCTTTGACGCCGAGAATTTTCGCGATCGAGCGCTTTAACACTTCAACGAGGCTTTGACCCAGCCATCTCAATTCCTATAGTGAAAGTCCCCCCCTGTTGAATTCAAACTGGAGGACTTATTTATGCCACTTGCTGTTGGAACCAAAGCGCCAGATTTCACGTTGCCCACCAGGGTCCCAGGTGGGCCGAAGCAAATCCGACTGAGCGACAATCTCGGACACAAGAACACCCTTCTGCTTTTCTTCCCGATGGCGTTCACCGGCACATGTACAACAGAAATGTGCGAAGTCAGCGCTGGCCTGAATGGGTATATCGGCTTGAACGCCGCTGTTTATGGAATCAGTGGCGACAATCCTTTTGCCCAGGAGGCATGGGCCCAGAAAGAAAATATCATCGTGCCGCTACTCAGCGATTACGAACACAAGGTCGCGAAGGATTACGACGTGATGTACGACTCGTTCCTGCCCCAAATGAATCTCGGGATGGGAGGCGTCCCGAAACGATCTGCGTTCATCATCGATAAGAAGGGTGTGATCCAGTACGCGGAGAGCAATGACGACGCGAGACAACTGCCAAATTTCGAAAAGATCAAAGCGAAGCTCGAGGAGCTAAAATGACGCATATCATGTTAAGCGAAGTCGAAATATCTCATTTTGTTGCCAGTGAGAAGTTCCTCGGCTCCGCTCGGAATGACAACGAACAATGCACGACGAATTTAAAACGCTGAGGAAACTTGATGCTGGCACAGGGCGCGAGGCATTCTTTTATTCGCTTCCGGCCTTGGAGGAACAGGGAATTGGGAAAATATCGCGGTTGCCAATCAGCATCCGGATTGTTCTCGAATCGGTACTGCGTAATTGCGACGGCGAAAAAGTCCGGCGTAAAGATGTCGAAGCGCTGGCCAACTGGAACGCGAAATCTCCGGCGAACGAGGAGATTCCATTCGTCGTTGCTCGTATCCTCTTGCAGGATTTCACCGGCGTGCCACTGGTGGTTGACCTCGCAGCGATGCGTAGCGCGGTGAAACGACTCGGTCGCGATCCGAAAATCATTGAGCCTCTCGTGCCTGTCGATTTGGTGGTCGATCACTCGGTGCAGGTCGATTTCTTCGGTTCCACACGAGCCCTGGAATTGAACCTGGACATGGAATTTAAGCGCAACCGCGAGCGCTACCAGTTTTTAAAATGGGGACAGCAGGCGTTCAAAACTTTTCAGCTCATCCCGCCAGGCATCGGCATCGTGCACCAGGTGAACCTCGAATACCTCGCGAAAGGAGTTCTTTCGGCTCAATTAACCGTCAACAATCGAGCCTCAACTATCTACTTTCCCGACACTCTCGTCGGCACCGATTCGCATACGACTATGATCAATGGTCTCGGCGTCGTTGGCTGGGGTGTGGGCGGAATCGAAGCGGAAGCCGGCATGCTCGGCCAACCGGTTTACTTTTTGACGCCGGAAGTGGTGGGGGTGCACATGAGCGGGCAACTGCGCGAAGGCGTCACCGCGACCGATCTTGTCTTGCACATCACACAATTGCTGCGCGCTCAAAAAGTGGTCGGCAAATTTGTCGAGTTTTACGGTGAAGGAGCCGCATCGTTGCCGGTTCCCGATCGCGCGACCATTGGGAACATGTCGCCCGAGTACGGCGCGACGATGGGATATTTCCCGATCGATCAAGAATCCGTCGATTACCTGAAGGCCACTGGACGCAGCGAAGAACAATGCCTTGCCTTTGAAAATTATTTCAGGGCGCAAAAAATGTTTCGCATGCCGCTTAAGGGCGAAATCGATTACAGCGTCGATATCGATCTGGATCTCGACGAGGTGCAGCCGAGTGTCGCCGGCCCGAAAAGACCGCAGGATCGGATCAATTTACCGGAGTTGGAAAAAACGTTTCGCGCGTTGCTCGAAAAACCGGTGCGCGATGGCGGATACGGCAAACAAAATGTCGATCTTCGCGAAAAGCATCTGGTGGAATTGAATGGCAGCTCGCCTCGCAACGGCGAGATGTTTTCGACCGATAAAAAGGAAGACCAGGGAATTAATCCTGGAGACGAACTCAACAAAATTGAGATGGTTTCAAACCGGCCAACGCCGGATCCCGGTAAAGAAATCGAAGCCGAGTCCGGCGACGTTTTTACGCACGGGCGTACTCACGTCGGACACGGCAGCGTCCTGATAGCAGCAATCACCAGTTGCACGAATACCAGTAACCCGAGCGTGATGATCGCAGCCGGGTTGCTCGCAAAAAAAGCAGTCGAGCGAGGTCTGCGTGTCGGTCCTGGGGTGAAAACGTCACTGGCGCCAGGCTCGCGTGTTGTTTCGGATTATCTTCACAAGACAGGACTCCAGAAATACCTCGACCTGCTCGGCTTCAACCTGGTTGGCTATGGGTGCACAACGTGCATTGGCAACTCGGGACCGCTGCACCCCAACATCGAGAAGGCAATCCACAAATACGACCTGGTCGCCGCCTCGGTTCTTTCGGGGAACCGCAACTTTGAAGCGCGCGTCCATCAACATATCAAGGCGAATTTCCTGATGTCGCCGCCGCTGGTAGTTGCGTTTGCCCTCGCCGGGCGGGTGCACATTAACCTTTCGCGCGAGCCGTTAGGGAAAGATAGAGACGGAAAGAAAGTCTTCCTGCGAGATTTGTGGCCGAGTCTCCGCGAAATACGGAATGCCATGCAAACGGCACTGGCACCGGACACTTTCCGCAGACTTTATCGCGATTTTGCAGATCAAAATCCGAAATGGAACGACATTCCATCGAGCACCGGCGACGTTTACCAATGGGATGAGAAGAGCGATTACATCCACGAGCCGCCGTTCTTCCAAGATTTCTCAATGAAACCGGGGCACATTGAAGAGATTCGAGGCGCGCGCCCGCTTGGCATCTTCGGCGACTCGGTAACGACAGATCACATTTCGCCTGCGGGAGCAATCAAGGATACTGCGCCCGCGGGAAAATATTTGATGTCGCGCGGCATTGAACCGCGAGATTTCAATAGTTACGGCAGCCGGCGCGGTAACGATCTGGTGATGACGCGTGGAACATTCGCCAACGTGCGGATCAAGAACTTAATGGTGCCGGGAACTGAAGGCGGCCTGACCAAATATTTTGCGAATGGTGAAGGCGAAGAAATGTCGATCTTCGACGCAGCAATGAAATATGCGGAGACAAATAGTCCGCTGGTGATTCTTGCCGGACACGAGTACGGCACTGGTTCGTCGCGAGACTGGGCTGCGAAGGGGACGCGGTTGTTAGGGGTGAAGGCGGTTGTCGCTGCAAGTTTCGAACGGATTCACCGATCGAACCTCGTCGGCATGGGCGTGTTGCCCTTGCAATTTCCTGATGGAACAACAGCGCAATCACTCGGACTCGACGGCTCAGAGATCTTTTCGATCATTGGTTTGTCTGAAACAATTAAGCCGGGCCAAACCGTAATGCTCGAGATCGAAGGTAAAGACCGGCAAAAGCGCTCCGTGGCTGTGAAGGTTCGCATCGATACGCCAATCGAGATCGATTACTATCGGCATGGCGGGATCCTGCCGTTTGTGCTTAGGCAACTGCTATCAAGGTAACCATATCTCGCGCTTTTGGACCGTAATTGGGGAACCGTCCGCAATGAATGCTGAGCGAGGAGGTTGACTCAACGTTTCGGCGAATTGTTCACCATAAAGGCTCGTAACGTCAGAGTGGAGTTCGAAGTTGGCCGCGTTCCAGATTTTCCAGCGCGAATGTTCGACCCGATATTCGCCGCAGCCGTCCCGCAACTCAGTATATCCCCAATAATGTTCCGTGATAAACTCGGCGTGTGACCCGACAGGAATTGATTCCGGTTCACCGCACGCGTTCATCCTAAGAAATTCCCATTTCTTTCCGCGTCGCCAGGAGTATTCGACCCTCAACTTGCCGTCGACATGCTGTATGTCGTGCTTCATAGGGAGAGCGAAATAACGCTCTCCATAAAATGCGCGTGCAACGAGCGCGATCGCACGGCGAGGCACAAGCTCCCGGACGAAAACCACTCCACGTCGCCACATGTCAGCTGATTTTCTCCTTACGTAGAAGCGCAAATTCACTTCTTCGAAGTCGCGATGCAATGGGATCGGAAGACCGAGAACACGGGTATCGAGGAAGAGAAATCCGACAATGCTGACGAACGTCTCGCGGTTTTCATAATCGATCTCAGTTCCGGCCGGAACGAGCGGTTCAACCAGAGCGGGATCGACGAGATAATTCAGCATCACCAGGTAACGCCAGTTAGCGGTAAGAAATGGTTGCATGTCGAGGTTCGGCGGTCATCCGCGTTCGGTAAAGCTACAGCGTGATAAACACACGGCCGCTACAGAATCAATCGTCAACGGGGCGGACTCATAGCGGAGCGCCATTCGATCAGGCTCGGAAACTGGACTGAGATCGGCTCGTTGCGTGGCGAAAATCCAGTCAGACCAGGTTTCATCTTTCTTCCGTGGCGCAGGTGGAATTCTCAATTCAATAAATTGCGACGCGACCGCCTCGTCGCCGATTGAGGCCAGGAGCGATCTGGTTTTGCTGTGCGTCAACATTGGAACACTTCCTGGAATCATAACGTGTTCAGTATCCTTTTGGATCGAGTTCCAGTCGATGAAAGCAAACCGGCTTTGTTTATTGTCAGTGTAAAGGCTAACGCGGATACCGTAGCAATCGGGCTGGTCTGGAATTTTGAATGCTGCTGGAGAGCGAAGCTCGAATTGCAGCTCGAGATGCTTGCCATCGATTGTTGGGGGTTTGTCCGATAACAGATAAGGAACGCCTGCTAACAGACCCGCGGCGCCGCAAACAATCAGAAGCGACCAACCTTGTGCCACGAGAAATCCGGCGGCTCCCCACCGCCGAACCACGATTGATGAAACAATTCCAATTACTAGACCCGCCAAAATCCCAAGAGGCACGTATAGGAACAATACCGCCATCCCCGCTGGCCTTCCATCTCGGGCACATGCGCGAGGCTAGTCAAATAATCGCCGACAAAGAACGCAAGAACAGATCCAACAAACGCCGTGAGGAAGCGCGATGAACAAAGCACGGAGAACGCGCATGAAGATTTGCGGCTAGCTTGCTTGAAAGTGGATCGAATTTCGCCGTTAGATCTTGCAGTCAAGCCACAGCAAAACTTTAAAGCGCCCAAGGGTCAGTCGGATCCTTGGTCAGGACCTCTCGACATGGGTTTCTGTGGTTCGGTACTCCCGCCGCTGAAGCTTTCCCGGGCGGGTTGTACAACGCCGTGCGGGCCGTCGCGTGGCTCTTCCTTCAAGTCGCCGGAATTGTTCGTCGTCGCCTGACCCTCGACTGAATCTCCCGCGGATTTTTTCGCAAAAATAAAACTCGCGGTCAACGCCCCGCGGGTCTGTTCCGAAATTGAAACCACAGGCTGACGCAGCAGACTGAGTTCCTCGCTACTTAATTTTGTGACTGGCTGGGCGAGGAGTTCGATCTCCTTATTCAACGAATCAGATTTGATTCTTAACTTGTCCAGCTCCGCCAGCATCAATTTTCTTGCTTCGTCCCGACGCGCTTCTTCCTGGCGTTCGCGTACCACGATATCTCGCAGCAGTTCGTTTTCTCTCATCAGTCGGTCGATCTCGTCGCTGTTTTTGCCGGTCAGCTTCGCGCTCTGAAGCTGCGCGCCAGCCTCATCCAACTGCACCCAAAGCTCCGCAATTCTGGCTACGAGATACTGATTCTGTTTCTGGCTTTCGCCCAGTTGCTGCTGGAGCTGCGTAACCTCCTGCTTCACTGCCACTAATTCCTCCACATTTGTTGAACTGACGTTAGCGGGCACGTTTTCCTCCAAATTTGCCAGCTCAAGCTTAAGATCGCCATTCTCGGCGAGGAGCGCTTGCGGGTCCTGTTCCTTTTCGGTCCCCGCTTTTAGCTGGGCGAGAGCTTCGTCGCGCTGCTGCTCTGCTACGGCGATTTGGCTGTTTGCCTCCGCGAGCTTCGCGTTGGCTTCGTCCCTTTGCTTTTCTGCTGTTGCACGCGCCTCTTCAGCAGCTGCAACTTCTTTTTTGAATTCGGCGATCTGCACGTCCTTCGACGTCTCGGCTTCCTTTTGTGCATTCCCGAGCTTCGAACTTGTTTCCTGCAGACGCGTCGTTGACGGCTTCCCTTTCTTTTCGCGCGGTTTCGAGTTCGCTGCGCGACTTTTCAAGCGCCGCTTGCAGTTGATCGACCTTCCGGCGCAATTTCCTGGTCGCCTCTTCAATCGCCCCATCGCTCGATCCTTGGGAAATCGTGTCGAGTCCTTGCGGAGCTACGACCTCGGGACCGGGCTCTGACCAGGCGTCATTTTCGGGAAGTGAAGGAACAACCTCCGGCAGCGGACTGGCAGCCGCGCTCAGTTCATTATGCCTCGATATGCGTTCCTGAACTCGCAAGATTCCTTCACCGATCTTACGCCCGCGATACTCCACGATCGCCGGCTGCCAATCGGAGTGCGATCTACGCAATTGTTCGATCAGGCTCCCGGCGAACCGAAATTTGGCGAGAGCAGTCTTAAATCGGCTTTCGTGCTCGAGCTTTTCGCCCTGCTGCGCCGATAGATAAGCTTTAAGAAAAATATCGCTCGGGTCATCCTGCTGCGCCGAAAGCGGAATTGTCAAAAGGAGGCAAAACAAGGCAGCCAGAAAAGCAGAGCCAACTCGCCTCACGCCAGGACCAGCCGAGGCGACAATCAAGCTGCAGGCAGATTTTCGTTCCACCGGCGCCGAGAATTAGTGGAGTGGCCAGGAAAAGTCGAGTCCTTTGTTTGAGAAAGGTTAAGAGCCCTCTCTACTTTGTCCTTTCTCCCTGCCCACGGCGAAAGGCGAGAAAGATCTCAGTTCAAACTAACAACCAGTAGACACCGGGTTTGCAATTGGAGATTCAAATCTTAAAATCTTGTTCCGCGTCACTGTTGGTGGCCGTAGCTCAATGGTAGAGCCCCAGATTGTGGTTCTGGTTGTTGCGGGTTCGAGTCCCGTCGGCCACCCCAAGTCGATGTTCAACAACCGGCTTCCATTTCGAGCGATTTAAATCTGAGCTCTGTTCATTGGCAAGGTCTGCACCTGATCCGCGCGCCTGTGCAAAGCTAAACGGACGCTGGTGGGCGACAATGACGCCCGGCGAGCACTTTTGGAAGCCGCGGTACAGCTCCCGCGTGACACCAGAAAATCGGCGCAGAAAAAAGTTACAAATTCGCCATTTTCTTATTGAAACGATTATTACGAATTTGTAATCTCCCGCGCCATGTTCACAAAGCACAGCAACACATGGCGATTTTCGACACGGTCACAATCACGCGGTAGCCATCGGTGCCTCGTCGTCTTGACGACATTGATTCTACTTTTCACAGCAAGACAACCGAGTAAGGCTCAAACGACCCAAACGGCTGCAACGGCCGAAGCAGGACAGGTCACTGTCACTGGTGAACCTGTTCCGAGTCCGACACCTCACGACAATTGGCGGGAGATGCGCCAGCACATCATGCCGGAGGTATCCGGCACGCAAATCACGGTCACAAAGAAGGCGACAGTCATCAAGCTGGACCAACAACCGCCTCTGGAAAATAAACGACCTGCAGGAAACTTTTCTCAAGGCGCCGGGTTTCCTGGTCACGGAGCAACATACGCCAGGTCAATTCAATTTCAGCTATCGGGGCTTGGGTAATCCACAGGAATCCGAGTTTACCCTGGTGCTTCGGGATGGTCTTCCGCTCATGAGTGACTGGATCGGTTTCCCTACTCTTTATTATCTGCCGCTGCCTCAAAGCATCAGTGAGATTCAATTCATCCGCGGCGGTAGCAGCTTGCTCTACGGGCCGGAGCCAGCGCCAGCAGTGAACTTTGTGACGAAACATCCCGAGCCAGGTTCGCCATGGAATTTCTACACCGAACAGATCGGTGGCGCGTACGGATACTATTCCACTTACAACGTGATTCAGGAGGCTATGGGTCCGTTGGAATTTCGTATTGACGGCGGGTACGTGCGATCAGACGGGCAACGTATTACAGCGCGTACGATCTGTGGCAAACCGATCTCTACTTGGGCTACAGGGACGAGCACCAGTTGTTTGCGCTTGATTTCTATTCCAGCCGGTTTGATGGCGGTGATCCGGGACGGCTCACGTCCAAACAGTTTTTGGATGACCAAAACTTTTCGCCCACCCCGTACAATCATGACTGGGTTGATCGGTACACGACTATTCTTCGTTATGAACGTGACTTTGGAGACGGCTGGTTCTTGCAGGCGAAAGGGTGGTTCACTCATCAAGAGATCGACCAGCGGGCCGGCGCAAACCTTAACCCTGCAGCGCCGAATCCATTTTCATCAGGTACTCTTTTCAGTTACGAGGAATTCAATAATGGTGGGGTCGACATACGCCTCCGCAAGTTATGGGGTGACGACACTATTTTTAGAGGCAGCGCCCTAACGTTCGGCACCGTTGTTTATCATGGCGATGCGCCGTTTCAGCGATATACGTTAAACGAAGAGACGAGCGGCCCGAATTTTCTGTTCGCGCCAAGGGTACCACCTCGGACCTTGTCCAACTCGATCAATCCAGGACGTCCAATTATCAGTCGATATTTTTCGAGGATCTTGTCCGCATCGGGAAATTTCACATGGTCGGCTCGTTCCGCCTTGACCATGAGGACGTCGAAGTCGATTCAGCGGCCGCCCCCTGGGCTAGCGACGGTTCCTCCCACTGGACCGGCAAGCATTAGCGCCGACCATTGGGTGCCGCTGTGGGGATTTGGAATGGGTAACGATTTCGGTAACCGCAACG
The DNA here is from genome assembly GCA_963719605.1 of uncultured Verrucomicrobiae bacterium. Lineage (GTDB taxonomy): Bacteria > Verrucomicrobiota > Verrucomicrobiia > Chthoniobacterales > UBA10450 > Udaeobacter. The sequence continues at coordinate 300,610 of CAVRCO010000002.1, read as the reverse complement.
AAACTTATTTCAGTGCCTCTTCGGGCTGGCGGCCGACACGGTTTTTCGATATCGCCGGAACCAGCCGCACAATCGCATTCGGTGAATCGATACCGGACCCATTCCATTCGCTGGACTTCGAATTAGGCGTGCACGGTACGCCTTATAAGGGATTCTGGTATGACATCGGCGCGTTTTGGATGTTATTCGACAACAGAACTGAGACGCAAAACATCGGTAACACGGATTTCATCATTCAGAACACAGGCAGCTCACGTAACCGTGGTTTGGAGGGCGAGCTTTCCTATGATTTTCTGGCTCGCTTCCAACATCCGCCTGTGCCCGAAGTGCAACCTGAGTCCGGCAAAGGGGTCGTCGACGCGAGCAAAAATACACCTGTGCCTGGCATATCGCTGAAGGATTATCACCCGCTCAAATTGATCGCTTTCAGCAATGTTCAGTTCCTCGACGCAGAATTTACGGAAAGCGCTCTCCTAATACCCGGCACCGACAAGACGCTCGTCGGCAATACGCCGGCATTCGCGCCGAACTTTCTAATGAAAGGCGGACTCCAATTGAGAAAAGATAATTGTTTTGACATCATGTTCTCGGCTGTCTACGTCTCACAGCAATTCTGGCAGGACCAGGACGTTGGGAACGCGCAGATCCCGAAAGCGCATATTCCGGCCTACAAGGTTTTTAATCTTACAGGGGATTTGTATCTCACGAAGAATCTGCGGTTGATCGCGGGCATCACCAATCTTACAGATGAGAAATACTACGATCGCATATTCACCAACGGCATCGAGCCCGCGCCGCGTCGCTCTGGTTACGCTGGTTTATCTCTGGCATTTTGACCGGCCTCGCGCTGGTGAGAATAATGGATCGTGAATGGCGGCTTGCGCCTGTTCAGTAATCACGTATCACCATCACGTTCTCAGCAGTGCCTGTAGCTCAACCGGATAGAGCTTCTGACTTCGGATCAGAAGGTTGGGGGTTCGAATCCCTCCAGGCACGCGGTTGATTACAAAATACTTACGCCGATTTCGATGCCTTAAAGAAAAAAGTTGTTTGCCACTGGCTTGCCACTTTGAAGGCGAAAGGTCCCGCTGCGGTGAGAGCAACTTTGGCTGGTTTACCCCCTCTGCCCGGACAACCTGCCGTGGCTTATCTCTTTTCTCGTTAGGCCGAGCCAAACCCGCGACAATGCGAAAGCTCCTGATCGTGCTCAACAGTGCCCTCAAACCCAACCCAGGTTATGCTTGAAACCAAGACAGTTACTAACGGCCCCACTGCGAATCACAATTTTCGATTTGTCTCACAAACGGAATGGTGCGCGTGACTGCGCCGTTTGAATCGAGAACGCGAATCTCGCCGGAGCGGAAAGCACTCGGCACCTGGCGTAGTCAATCGCCTGCTCTTTACTCAGGAACACCGGCTCAACACCCTTGGGTGGCCGATACCGATGACATTACTCGCCGTAGCGACTTGGAAGCCCGGCGAAATCTATTATTATTGCCCGCCCGCCCGGATCACGAAAGTCGATGCAGGTTGGGGACTGAAAGTTTCGGGGTAGTACAATTCACACCCGAAGTTAATGGACAGGACCGCCGCATTAGTGGGCGTGTTTGGAACGGTCCAATCAAAATGTGTAGTGTTTGTAGGAAGCTCCATTGTAATCCAGGTCGAGAACGTCCTGCCGCCATCCAACGACAGCCGAAGCTCCATCTCGCACAGGTGCAGGTTTTTCATATTGGGTAACTTGGTTTCCCACTGAATCGTGACTTGCTCTCCCGCATAGACAACCTGTCCAGCCGTCGGCGAAATCAGCCTCGCAGAATATGTTGAACCTCCGGAATTCGCCTTCACATCAGCGAAAGCAAAAGCTACCAAAAGCAACGTTACAATAAATCCAAGGGTTTTCATTTTTCGATTCCTCTCCCCCCGCTTAGTTAACTCCTCCTAGTTGGGGTCCGAAAGAGGGCGAAGGAACCTCGCGGGGGAAAATGTCCTCCGCCTTAATTCGGATCTTTCTTAAAAAATTGCAGCCGTGTTTAGGAACCGTTAGGTCGTGCCCGGCGAAATCTAGTACTATTGCCCGCCCGTAATCACGAAAGGCGATGCAGTTTGCGGGTGGAAGCCATCGGGGTAAAACGGCTCAGCGCCGTAGCGAATGTCAATGACCGCTGAGTTGGTAGGCGTGTTTGGAACGATCCAGTAAAAAAACGTAGTCCTCGGATCCATCGACGGTGTAATCTGCATAATGTACGTCCTGCCGCCATCCAACGACAGCCAAAGCTCCATCTCTTACAATCCGTGCAATTCATCAAGCCCCAGACTCGATGTTTCCCACTCGACCTTGACCTTCTGCCCAGGGAAGAGAACCTGTCCAGCCTTCGGCGAAATCAGCGTGAACGACGCGTTGGGCGGCGGCGCAGGCATGGCAAACATCCGCGAAGGCGCGAAAGCAAATGCTATCAAAAACAATGTTACAATGAGCTTAGGGGGTTTCACTTTGTCGTTCCTCCGTTTTAGTTTAGTTGAGAATGCAGACCGCTCACATTTTGTCAACAGGTTTTTTAGATTTTTTCGCTCGCACTTAGTGCTTGGTGCTACACGTTGAAAATGCCTCGAAGATCGGCTCGCTCCTATGACAAGGATAAAATCCTTTCCTCACCACTCGTTAGGTAAGGGGCGGAGACCTACATGTAGATTAGGCCTGCTCTGACTTATATCTGGATTACAATTTTGTTAGATCGTCGGCGTTTTTGGGTCTAACCAATCGATAAAAGCCAGCCGCCCCATTGCCACTCAACGCCAATATGTCTGCCCGGACAACCTGCCGTGGCTTATCTCTTTTCTCGTTAGGCCGAGCCAAACCCGATGAAATACAGCCTGTTCGCTATCAACGCGATTCTGACGTTTCAGTTTGCACAAGCTCAGATTTCACTGACAAACCGCCGCTCCTAAATACACAACGGCGATCTACGCGCATTTATGGCGCTTCGATACCTTACGTGTGCTCTCGAGCAATTCGCGGTATCGCGCCTCTACTTGCTTACGTCGCTGTGCGTATCGCTGCTCCATTTTTTTAAGCCACGTCGCCGCCTCGCGTAAGTGCTTGAGTTCGCTCTTTTCTTTGGGACTTACTTCCGCCATTGATGAGCGAACGTCTCTGATGAAGATCGCGCACAGGCCTTCTTTATAGAACACAACTTGCAGTCCATTCCGTCGCGCAAATTCCTTCACTTTGCCTTCTCGATCTTTATCGGAGATCGGCCAAACTCGGCTCAATTCCGCTTTGGATACGATGCAGTGGTTCGACGCTTTTAGTTCGCGAGCGATTCGGTTGGCGAGTGCATCCATACAGCGACCCGTTCTTCAATCTCCCCGCGACGATGGCGACGCGACATGTGCTGTGGTCAACTGCGTTGTCGCAGTGTGTGTCAGCAATCTAGATTGTCCGTCCCTGACAATCGACAGCTAGAGACCTAGCCCAAACTCCACCCCGCTTTGCCGAGAACACCTTAGCGATTACGCGTTGAAGCAGGTGCTTCACCACCGGCTTCCTTGCCCCGGGGTCCCCCAGGGCCCCACAAGTAGGAGGCCACCACAAACAATTGCATGATGGGCGACTTATGGTTCACACCAAACAATGGAGAGACATCGACGCGGAAACTGCTAGTCGGGTTCCACGCAGCAGTCGGGCCAATCACGAAACTGTTGTAAGGCGAGCCCCGGCTGAACTTGTCGCTGAAGCTACGAAATTGGAACTCGTACTCCAGCCTTTAAGGGTTCCTCCGGAACGAACGCTCCTGCCACCGGCTGAACATTGTTCGTCGTTTGGTACATTTTTTGTGATCAAAGAGGAGGAGGTGGCGCTGGCGCCGGGAAAAGGTTAATCGGAGTGACGATACTCTGCGCAATTCCCCATTCACGGCCGCGATCGCCCTCAATTTCCTGCTCAAAAAAAAAGTTTAGTGCCCATTCGATGCGGTGGAAAAACTCGTCGGACAAAAGCAGGCGCGTTTCGTAGCCATCAGGAATCGGGTTGGACTTATCAAATCCATGAGGCCCAAACTTCTTTCCAGGTGTAGGGGCCCCTTCATCGTGGAGAACGTCCCCGATGCCAATTTTGTATTCGGCGAAGACCGTCGGGTTCAGCGGAATCACGTCCCAATCTGCGAACGCATGCCGGAGTTCAAAGCTGACGGTCGAATCCTGAGTAATGCCATCCGTAATGCCGGATGTCGCTTTCGATGGCAATATTGGTGCGGTAAGGCAACCCCATTTCAGTTTCCAGGGTCCAGTGATTATCGGGTAGCCGATAATGCACATTATCCAGTTCATAAATCACGGCAGAGTAAATTGCACCGGATGGAAGAAACATAGGCATTTGTTAACGGTGCGAAGCGGGATTGCGAAAATGCGGCGGGCGCGCCTGTACGCGCTTGGGATATGAAAAAGGCGGCGGCGTTGCTTCAACCACGACTGGCTGCTCGGTAGTAACCTGCCCAAAGATTGACGGATTAAGAGCAGGGCAGACGAACCACGCGGACGCAATCATCAATGTGAGCCACGGAAACGTTGACCGGATAGAATATGTTCTTTGCATAAATTGACTCAGGTTAAGGTTTGTTAGACTGACTAGATTAAAACCGCAGATCTTACAAAATTGTCATGATCTTACAAAATTGTCATGTAAGTGGACAAGCCGGATCAGACCTGTTTAGTGTGTAGGTCTCAGCCCTACACGTAAGCAAAAGTCTAGAAAGCCGATTTTATGCTCGTCCCTCGTTACGAACCATCGTCACCCTTCTTGAAAAGCATCATTACTGATAATCCATCGCTGATACATGGGGTGGGGAACTCTGGCGCTTTCCCGGATTGCAAGGGTTTTAGTTGTGCTTCCATCACTCAAGCTCCTCGGGATATGGTCCAAACATTCCAGCATGATGCTCCGGCTCATTTGTTTTCCAGCTTTCAGCTCTGCCAATGGACTCCATGTGCCGGGAGACAGGGGTCTTGCTCTTGTGCCACAGTGCCGTTCCCTGTGCCTGCGCTGGCGTCAGATTGCGTTTGTTGTGCCGGTAGAGCTCCGGGGCGCGGCTGCTTTGACCTCGCGACTAGAAGCTAGCGCAGCCTCCTGCTCCAAAAGTCGCTGCCTTTGCTCAATCAGTTCCCTGCGCCTGGCTTCGTCACAGACAACCAGGGTCCTGTTGTCGTCCCCGTAGTAAGTTACCGATGGCTTGCCGTCCCAACCGCAGAGCTTAGCCATAGTCAACGCCAGGTCCCGCAACTGCGCCGTTGTGGTAACGTCAAAAGCCGGGCGTCCGGCAGCGAGTTTAGCTGCTTTGGCTACTGTCTGCATAAGCGCGGTCCGGGTCGTCTCTTTCCAATTCCTTATGTTCCTGCAACAATATGTCCCCCGGGCGTTGCAAATCCGTTGCGGGCACTATCGCCGGACGGCCCGCGCGCGCTGGCAGGTTCCAGTTGTAGCGCTTTGCCCAGCTGCGGACGGTGTTAGGGCTTAGTCCTAGTTTCCGAGCAGCGGCGCTTGCACCAAGTTCGATCGCAAGAAGCCTTACTCCCTCACGATCTACGGGCGGTTTTGGATCAGTTTCGTTCGTTGGTTTTTTGTTCAAGTTGTTACTCCTTTCCTAAATGTTGACGCTCTTGGTTGGAAAAACCGCTTCGTTTCCCGTTTCCCGTGTATAGACAGGAAATAGGAAACGAAGGGCTTCGTTGGGAAACGAGATGGAAACGGCCAGGAAACGAAGCACCGGTTCCCCTCGTGGCCATGGAAACGGCGCGGAAACGAAAGGAAACGAGCGCCGGAAACATGGAAACGAAGGTCACTCATTTTCGTTTCCTTTGTTTCCAGTTTCTATGATCACATATTCGCGGCCATTCTTGTCCAGCCACCCCTCGTTCATGGCCTTTTTAGCCCACTTCGAGATAGTTCCCTTGCTCACACGCATTTCCTCTGCGAGTTGGCCGCATTCCTTTACACCGTCTTCAATCCAGCGCCGAAACACGTCCAACGATTGCGCGGCCTTACATGCGACGCTGATTCCACCCGTCATCGGATCAGTGACGACGTGCCACTCAAATGCCGGAACTTCATCCTGGGTATTGCGAGAAGGCTTGGTGAAGCGCGAAATAAAGCGTGCGCCTCGCTTGTCGTCCGCGTGCTTCTTTGCATCGTCCAACGAGATCACCCAAAAGGCGGCATCTTCGCGCTTGCTCGTGCCACGCATTTCGCCGCTGCGCCCCGCGTGATGGATGAGAATCACGGCAATCTTGTGACGCCTAAAGTGTAAGAGCCAGTTATGCAGGCATTCCCACTCGAACGAATCGTTCTCTTTGATGCCAGAGGCGAGCGTAGAGAGGTTGTCTAACATAACCAGCCGAATGTTATCACGAACGCACCTTTGCAGGATCGCTTCCTGGACGGCTCGCACAGTGATGTTTAAGACCTTCTCGGTACGATCAAAGAGGATTGCGTGATTAAGAAACTCGACTTCGCCGCTGCCTAATCCTCTATCGCGATCGCGCATTAGATCCGCTGGCATTTCGCCGTCGATATAAAGCACCTTTGCGCAAGCAGGCGCTTTCCATTCGCCAAGCCGTCCCCCCGTAGCCACTGCTTTGGCAATCAGTAACCCGAGCCAAGTCTTACCCACACCGCGAGAGGCGAAGATGATTCCGTAATCACCTTCGCAGAGCCAATCACTCAGGAGCGGCTCGCGCCGATTAAGCGTCAACGACGCAAGCTCACTTGAGCGCACGGTAGCCGCGTCGATTGTCGTCAGCCATTTGGCTTCGCCTCCCTGCCCAGCTGACTGCGAAAGAATTTCGTTCAGCCGTTTGCCCACTTCGGCGGCAGTAATCTTTCCGCTTGCGCCGTCTTTAAGAATTCGCCTCGCCTCGCGCTCCCGGTAATCCTCAAGCATACAATCGAGCGCGTAAGAGGCGATCTCTTCACTGGTCGTTTCAGTTGAAATTTCAATGATTCGATGTGCTCCACCGCACGAATCCAGCTCGCCTTTCTCGCGCAGACGATCCGCAATCGTGAGGTGGTTTACCTTGTCGCGATTGTCGTGAATATCGAAAATCGCGTTGATGATCTGCCGATGGGCAGGCACTGAAAAGATATCCGGCGATAGCCGGTACAGAAATCTGTTGCGTGTGTCTGGTGCTGTAAAGAGATACGCGAGCACGGAGCGCTCGTGCCCTTCGATCATGCCGTTGCCGATCCCGCTCGAAGGTCGGGCACGATTCAGCACAGCGCCGTTGAGTTGATTCGCATCGGTCATTAGGCGCCCCCTCTCTCCCGCGCTTCGCGCAGACGAGCCATCACGCCATGGGAGTCAGCGCAAAAAGCTCTTAAGAATTTCGGGTTGTGAGTGCGGTTAAACTGTTGCAGCCAAAAGGCACCCCTTTGTTCCCAAGCGGGAACACAGCGCCACGTCTTAAGCCACCGATCCAGTCTTTGGCATTGTCGAGTAATTCGGCAACTTAGTGATGCATCATCTTTGAGCGCGGTCCTTGCCGTGGCCGCGTTTCTGTTCGGCGGAGACAAGCTCATCGACGAACCTCCGCTTCCGATTCCAGGCTTTCGACATCGGCGAGCCGATACCGTACACCTTTACCGAGCTTCAAAAATGGCAGGATTCCGCAACGCTCCCGCCTCTTTAATGTTTCAGTTGATAGTTGCCAGCGGTCGGAAAGCTCCTTGCGGGTAAGCAATCTCGCCGCCCCATCTGGGGGTTGATGTGTTATATCCACACCTATACCCGCAATTCGGAAAATAATTGGGGCAGCTTTTGGTGTGTTGCGTAACTATGGTTTTTTCAGTGCCTTGTGCGTCATTTTGGGGCTCGGGTCGATCTCGCTGGGGCCCCGCGACTGCTCGGACGCGAAAGTGCGTGGGTAGGGGGTATAGCTACGGTGGCCGGCGTCAGACGCTGAGCCAGCCCCGGCGTCCGACGCAGCAGCGTCAAGCTGCGGCACCGGTGCCAGCGCAGCTGCAGCAGCGCGCAGCTCCTTTAGTAAACATACCTCCCTTTGCGTCCTCCACGGAGCAGCTGCAATTTCTTTATTTCGCTTTCGATAGACCTAGAAACCTGTCGTGCCCATTTAACGCCCACCTGATCTATCTTTGCAATTGCTTTCTTCTCGCCTTTTGGGCGCCAATTACTTTCTTCCCATTTTGCGCCCCCCAACGAATAGTCCTGCCTTGTTACCTTATGCTGGCTTTCAAGATCAGCCTCTGCTCCAGCTAGGTCCGGCTTATACTCCAGCTCGGGATGAATGCGCGACCTGCCACGTGGCTTCTTCAGTTTTTGTTTCTTCGTGATTGGCGGTTTCCATTTACGCCCGCGCTGATCTTCGGCAGGGCGAACCCCTAGCCTTGTTAAAAGCCGCCTGATCTCTTTCGCATCCTTGTCTCCTGCTAGGCGAGAACCCCCGAGAGCCACAAGACGCGAATGAATCCCTCTAACTGTTAAACGCCCTTGCCAAAACTCATCGGACAACAGCCTGTCGCCCCCGAAAGTGGCTTCCGAGTAGCCACTAATTGCCCCATCCTTGAAAAACGCTGCCTTGATAGCTTGATCGTGAAGCATTTTCAGTATTTCAAACGTGCGGCGATCACCGTCTTTCAAGCGCGCTCCATCGGCGTTTGGATTGGTGCTCCATTGCTTGCGCACTCGCTGCAGCGCCCGCTGTGCTTTATCGTCACCTGAGCGTTTAACTACGTCACGTTCGCGATTGAATTGCGCAACAGCAGCTGGGCGTAATTCATCTAACCATTTAGTGGAAAGCTCTTTTTTCGCCTGGTAAGCCGTCTGCGTTTTCAGTAGGTGCTCGTTGACCTTATGCAACAGCGCCTCGGCTTGGATTACTTCTTTCTGCTTTCTTTCCTTGTATAATTGTTCGTACAACGCTCGCACCTGTTTCTTCTGCTTTTTTGCGCTGCTTAAAACTTCCGCAAGTACTCCAATGTCCTTTGACCAGCCTAATAACTCCGCATCCAACTGCCAGAGTTGCAATCCTGCCTGACAGACAGGATACCGCGCTATTTTGCCAAACCGAGCAATGACTTGCTGAGCTCGCAGCGAGTTGGCTTTCCCGTATTTCTCCCTTCCCTGTTGCGTATCTGCGCGGGATTCTAACCAAACACGAATCTCGCGTAAGCGTTCTTCGGTCATGCCTTCTTTCACGCTGTCGCCCTTCTCCGGCGCTGGCGCTTCATTAGAACCACGTTCTCCGGCATCAACCATTCGCCCACAGGAATTGTCGGCCGTGTTTTCAGATCCGTGTAATGCGCGGCAGTCGTGGCTAGATCGGCATGGCGCAACACGCGCGATGCAGCATAAATGCCGTGCTCAGCCGTGATCAGTGCGCCAAGTTCTTTGCGTAGTTCATGGAGCGGTTTCCGTGCAGTCACGCCATGCTTGCGCAGCCAAGCTGTCACTCGGTCAAACACGCTTTGCACTCGGTAATTGCGGCCCCACATTCGCGGCCCCGATACGCCGTCGCCGCCTTCGATCACAAACGAGCCAGAGGCACGCGCGCGAAAGCCTCTGAGTAATTCAACAACGCTCGCGTCAATCGGAACTTCCCCGCGTGAATCCGCGCTTTTCAAGCTCGCCGTGTCCGTGTGCTCAACCCGGATAAGGCCACGCTCAAAATCAATTTGATGCCAGCACAGCGTGTCGATCTCGCCCTTGCGCAATCCAGCGGCGAGAGCAATCAACACCACGATGAACGCAGGGGAATCGTTCTCGGCCAATTCATCCCGCGCCTGTGTTAAGAGCGACTTTGCATTAATGCGCGAGAAGTACTTGGCGCTTTGCCTCGGGAAAAACTCCACGTTCTGAAATGGTGCAGATTCCGGTAATGGCACAAAGCGAACGATTTTCTTGCCGAACAAACTGCGCGCCTGTCGCAACGTGGAATTGCACGAGGTCATTCGTGAATGTTGTTCCGCGGGCGTCTTTGCCCGTTTCACGTATTCCATGCGCCACTTTTGAATTGCTGCCGGGGCAAGAAGCGCGAGGGGCGCAGAGTCAATTGCGCTGCGATACGCTCGCGCGCCGCCTCCCTTTGGGCCAAAGCGTTTGCGATTGCGCTTCACCCGAATGATATCACCAGCGATTTTACGCAGCGCAGCAGCGTACAGCGCGAAGGTCGCAGGGTTTACTGTTGCGACGGAGCGCGCGGCTTCAATCCACTCGCCAACGGTGGAAATGCTGTCTGTGGCTTTCTGTGGGCGATGCTTCGCCAGTGCTCCTTCGACACCAAGCGTTAAAAAATCAGTGTAAACGTTCGCTGCTTTCCGCGCTGCCGCTTCAGCGTTTCCGGTTCCGAGGGAGAACGCCATTCGTTGCCGATGCATTTGCAGCCTCATTGAGTAGTGCGGAGATGCCTCGCCACGCGCGTTAATTGGCCTGTAAATGCGCGATCTCCAGTAGCGGGAATCGTTCTTACCAGCTCCCCTCGTAATCGTGTTTGCCACTTGCGTGCCACTTTTTGTGTTCAAGCTTGAGCCGGTATGTTCCGCTATGCGTTTACTGTTGCGAGACGGCAATACCTTGGGAGTACGCGCTTTACTGCCTTTTCCTGTATGCATAATGGCACATTGCAGCACACGCCAGAACATGTCAATAGCAAAACTTCGGATCAGAAGGTTGGGGGTTCGAATCCCTCCAGGCACGCATGAGCCGAGGGTTTCAGCACGCGAAAGGGTTTCCCTGAAGTTCTGATCACAGCGTGATTAGTGACTGCTTGGTTAAGCACCCCCGTTGCCTCGACGGGCAAGAACAATTATGGATGTCTGGAAGCAATGGATAGAGCACGACACGAAAAGTTCATGCGCGCGGCCCTCAACGAGGCAAAGAAGGCGCTTGGTCGGACTAGCCCTAACCCCGCGGTTGGCGCGGTTCTCGTTGTCGGTAACCGAATCATCTCGCGCGGACACCATTGGGGAGCAGGCAGCGATCACGCTGAGGTTGAATGCCTCCGCAATTTCGCCGCGCCTCTGCCGGCTCGGGCAACGCTTTACGTTACTCTTGAACCATGCTCCACAACAGGACGCACTGCTCCGTGCACAGATGCCATACTTCGGGCGGGAGTCAGAAACGTCGTTGTCGGCGCGATTGACGTAAATCCGCGCCACTCGGGCAAAGGGATTGTGCAATTGCGAAACGCGGGGGTGAGAGTACTGGACGGCGTTTTGGCTGATGAGTGCGCACGAATTAATGAGGCTTTCAACAAATGGATTGTCACAGGGCGTCCTTTTGTTATCGCAAAATGCGGAATGTCTCTCGATGGTCGACTGACGCGACCTGCTGGTGAGTGTCGTTGGATCACAGGACGTTCCGTCCGCCGTCACGCGCATCAGCTTCGCGCCAGGGTGGACGCGATTTTGGTTGGAGCGCAAACAGTCCGAGAGGACAACCCACGATTGACGGTGCGCGGCGTTCACAGCGCACGGCAACCGTGGCGCGTCGTATTGAGTCGCTCAGGAAAGCTGCCGCAGCGTGCTCATCTATTTTCCGACCGGCATGTTTTGCGAACGCTGATTCATCGACGCAAGTCTCTGGCTGCTGTGCTGAAAAATCTGGGCGAGCGAGGGGTCACGAGCGTGCTGATCGAGGGCGGCGGTGAAGTTCTTGGTCAGGCCCTCGATGCACGCGTCATTGATAAAGTGCATCTCTATTTGGGTCCGATCCTTACCGCAGGTCCGATAATCGCGTTCCCAGGTCGCGGCGCCCAAACGGCTGCGAGTGCACTGCGGCTTCAGCGTGTTTCTTATGAACAGGTTGGCCAAAGCGTTTGCATCACGGGATATGCCGAGACTCGTCTCTCCGCACAAAGCAGAAAACTTTTGCCTTCGTTCTCTGTTTAATTACTGGGAGGTAAAACAATGAAGAAACTTCTCTTAATTACAGTGGTGGCAGGCGGATTGGCATTTGCTTCAGCCCCGCGTTCTGATGCGCAAGTCTACTTCTCTATTGGGTTCGGGCCGGGCTACTACGGGTATTACCCGTACCGCTATTACCGGCCGTACCTACGGGTCCTACTATGGGCCTTATTATTGGTACGGCGGGCATCGCCACTACCGGCATCATCACTATTATCGGTACTAAGTTGCCATAGAACCTGGAAATCCAGATCGAACTGGCTCGAGAGCGATCTCGAGCCAGTTTTTTTTGGGGATGCCTCTTATACTCGGACAAAAGAGAAAGGCGTGATCGCTACTTCTTTGATTTAGGCGATTCTACTGGTTTTGTCGCCTGCCCCTTCGTTGGCTGGTCAATCTGGAACTCTTTCTTCAGCTGCTGAATCAACGCCGGCAGCTCCTGTTGTCGTTCGGCTTTCGATTTGCTGCCGCAACGTTTGTTCCACTTTTCGCCGCTCCTGGATGTAGCGCGATTCAAATTGAGCGCGCTCCTGCGGGTTTAAACGCAGGCCAGAGTCGTGAAGCGCTGCCTCGGTCTCGCGCCTGATAGTTTCCCGGCGCAGATTCTCGCGCTGGCGCATCAACATTGCGCTCTTCCGGACTCATGCGTAGCCAACGCTCGGCATTGCGCTGGAAGTTTTGGCGCGCTGCCGGGGGCATTGCCATCCATCGCTCACGCATGCTCGGACCTGCTGGGCCTCGAGGAGGTCCGCCCGCCGGGCGGCCAACGGGCCGATGTTGTTGGGGCTGGGCCTGTGCGGCAGCACAGGTCAAAGCGAAAACCGACAAAGCGACAATTAGCTTACAGAGTCGGCTTATCCTCCCACACGCTATTTTCATCCCAGGCGATCAATTCATCCAGATCGGCCACGACGTCATAATCTTGTGGATCGATTTTTGCCACCACGTCTGAGTCATTCACAGCGGGCGTCTGCGAGACTGGATGATGCGTGGCGATAGTCAAGCCGACCACGACGACTGCCACGGCGGACGCCGCAACAAGTCTCCGCAAACTGAACCAGCTTCGCGTCCGCTCGAAAGGAGTTGCCTCCTGGCGCACTCTCCTCACCACGTTCCGGGCAAAGAACGGCGACAGCGTGGGCTCGGGAATGCGACCGAGCATATCCCACAGTTCCTTGTCATCTTCACGATCCATAGTCTCCAATCAATTGAACTATCTGCAGAGATGGAAGTTGCGCTCGAATGCCAACCATATTCACAGGCCGGGAGCTTCAAGGAACCCTTCGAGCTGCCGGATACGAGTTGGATGCCGCATTTTGCGCAATGCCTTTGCTTCGATTTGCCGTATACGTTCGCGGGTGACTTGGAACTGTCGACCCACTTCTTCCAAGGTTCGGCTGTAGCCATCGACCAGCCCGAATCGCTGCTCGAGGACTTGTCTTTCACGATCGGTTAGCGTTTCCAGCACGTCCTTAATTTTTTCCTTCAACAAAACAATCGCAGTCATGTCGCTCGGGTTTTCGGCACCCCTGTCCTCGATAAAATCGCCAAAATTAGTCTCCTCGCTCTCACCGACCGGAGACTGGAGAGAGATTGGTTGCTGCGCCATCTTGAGAACTGACCGCACGCGATCTACTGGCAAGAGCACTTCTTCGGCCACTTCCTCTGGGGTCGGTTCGCGTCCGTATTCCTGCACCAGCTGTTTCTGCACACGCATGAGCTTGTTGATGGTCTCGATCATGTGGACCGGGATCCGAATCGTGCGGGCTTGGTCGGCAATCGAACGGGTGATGGCCTGGCGAATCCACCACGTCGCATATGTGGAAAACTTGTACCCGCGCCGATACTCGAATTTCTCGACCGCCTTCATCAACCCCATATTTCCTTCCTGGATCAGGTCAAGGAACGATAGACCGCGATTGGTGTATTTTTTTGCAATTGAGATAACGAGACGCAGGTTGGCTTCCACCATTTCGGTTTTGGCCTTGAATGCCTGGCGCATCCAACCCTTAAGCGTCTGGTATTCCTTCGCATATTCGCCAAGCGGGAACCACAGCCCCTTTTCGAGTTCGCGGATTTTGTTCTGAAGCTGCAATCGCCGTTTCTTACTGCGAGGATTTTTGGCCAGCTCAGTTTGCAGGTAAAGCGAGGTGTGATGCGCGTCATCCGCTAGGTGCACAAATTCCTCCGTGACTTTCTGCTTGAGGTAAAAAAGAGGATAAAGCCGTTGCAAAGAAGTCATCATTCTTTGCAATGCCCGGAGTTTCGGCGGTCGTTTTTTTAAGGAATTGCGCGAGACCTCGCAAAACTGCCGGGTGACCGACGCGCTTAATTGTTCCACTTGTTTGCAGAGACGCGGGAGATTTTTCATATACCTTTCCCGGCTCTCGATTTTCTTGTCGAGAATTACCCGATCGAACCGCTCCCTGCCCTCGATCAGTTTCGTGGCGAGATCCAAGTGGGCCTGCGCGATAAAACCGAAACGATTGATGTGCTTGAGCACCATGTCTTCGGCTTCCTCGATCCGTTTGGATATTTCTACTTCCTGTTCCCGGGTCAGGAGCGGGACCTGGCCCATCTGCTTGAGATACATCCGCACCGGGTCGTCCAGGATATCAACCTTGGCTTCGGTCCTCTCTTCCTCTTCTAACTCCTCCTCTGTATCTTTTTTCCCGTCCTTGTAGCGATCGACTTCCGACGCCTCAATGATATCGATCTCCAGGCGCCGCAGCCGCGTGAGAATAAGGTCCAATTCATCGGCGTCAGTGATTCCCTCAGGCAACGCCTCGTTTAAATCGTCAAACGTGAGATAGCCTTGTTCTTTCGCGAGTTTGATCAGTTCGCGAATGCGGCTCTGTAGTTCAATCGCCGAGTATAACCGGGACGCTACCATTTGCTCTCGCGGCTCCGGTAACGATCCGTTCTTGTGTTGTGGCGAGCGGAGTCCGCGCTTGGCTTTGAGTGCAGCGATTCGTGGTTGTTTCTTAAGCTTCCGGTGAAGTCGAAGAGCAACAGGTCTTTTTGATGAACTCCTGCGCTGGGCCCGTTTAAGCCGTTTCGCCGACGACTGTCGGCTGCCTCCCCTGTGTTTCGAATGCCTGGCCAAGATGATGGGATTACTGATTTGACTAAGACGTTCGACTCGCCGCGCGGCAGTAGATCGACAACTAATTGTCGCCCGGGCCGGCGGGCCGGGAAAGTTCGTGGAGCTGTTCCTGCAGGTCAAGAATTTGTTTCTGCAAATTTACGATTTCCCCGATGCTCAGGTTTGGCAGTTTGATTTGGTTTGCAGCGACATCAAGTTGGCGGCGCAAGACAGCCTGGCGAATGCCGAGCCACCATTTTTCGACCATCGCTCCAGCATTTGGCGGCACCTTTTGCAGCAGCCAGGAAGAGATCAATCGCTCCTCAGGCGGGGAAAGCGTGACCATGAAGGCATTGAGTGAGGCTGGGTCATCCGGACGCAGGTCGCTTTTGAGTATGCGAACAAGAATTTCTCCATCCGCTACCTGGGCGAGAATCTCGCGCCAATTTTGTTCGCGAAGAAAGCCTCGGGCTTCTTCATCTCGTAATGCCAGAAGACAAAGCATGGCGATATCGTGCCGCGGTGGCGGAGCGGTCCCACCAATGCCATCCGCCTCAGATCCATCGCTTGACCGAAATGATTCGCTTCTCTGCCTGGGCAGTAGCGCCTGAAAATCTTGAGCGGCGACACCAAGGCGTGCGCTAACTTTGCTCGCAACCTCCCCCCGCATGAGAGGGTCGCGCACACGCGACACGGTTCCAGCCAGGCTCCTGGCTAACCGCATCTTGGCCCCGAGGGAAGCCAGATCGACACCAGCGGCCTCACGCTCGATCCAGTAGTCGAAAAAATCACCAGCTCGAGCGACGCGGCTTTCAAATGCCTCTTTCCCTTCGCGCCGAACTAGCGAGTCAGGGTCTTCGCCCGCCGGGATTTCTGCCACCCGCACAATGAAGTCATTCTCGAGCAGCGCATCGAGCGAACGTTCAGCAGCCTTCTGGCCAGCTGCGTCAGCGTCGAAGCAAAGAACGACGTCATTTACGAAGCGTTTCAGAACCCGCGCCTGATTTTCTGTGAACGCGGTTCCCTGCGGCGCGACGACGTTCGTGATTCCTGCTTCAAATAAACTTATCAAATCTAGCTGCCCTTCACACACAATGGCGCAGTTCGCCTCAATCAGCGCGCGCTTGGTTTTGTGCAGACCAAAAAGCACGCTGCCCTTTCGGAAAAGCGGCGTCTCAGGCGAATTCAAATATTTCGCCGTGCCCTCCGCGTCTTTCAAAAGGCGGCCGCTGAATGCGATCACTTCGCCGACATCGTTGCAAATCGGAAACATAATCCTGCCGCGAAAGCGATCGTACGCATTTGAGCTCTCAACCGGAGTGCTTTCTGCGTCATCCTTTGTTTTTACGAGGCCGCTCGTAAGGAGGTCACGAATATGGTAGCCCTGCGCGCGTGCCCGGCTGCCAAACGAGTCCCACTCGTCCAGGGCGTAACCAAGCTGCCATTGTTTAGCGATTTCCGCCGTAATCCCGCGCTGTTTTAAATATTTTCGCGCCGGTTCGCCGACATCTCTTTTCAACAGGTTTTCATGAAACCATTCGGCTGCGTCGGCGTGCAATTTCAGCAGTGTTCGGCGCGCCTCATATCGTCGATCTTCATCCGCCGCGCCGCGCTTCTCCACCACGGTAATTCCGGCGCGCGCCGCGAGCTTCCGCACGGCCGATGGAAAATCGGCGTGCTCGTAGTCCATGACGAACCGAAAAACGCTCCCGCCCGCGCCACAACCGAAACAGTGAAAGGTCTGCCGGCTCGGGCTGATCATGAACGAAGGCGTTTTCTCCTGATGAAATGGGCAGAGCGCCTTGAAATTTGCTCCGGCGCGTTTGAGTGGAAAATACGAGCCGATCACTTCGACAATATCGTTCGCGGCAGCAATCTGCTCGATCGTCTCTGGAGGGATCGTTCCCATACGCGCATGATTATTTTTGCCTCGTTTGGCTTTTGAAGCGATGCCAAACTTACGCAGTGCGACGCTGTTTCCAACCAATGCAAAGCAACTTGTCCGTCACGCCGAGTGGTGTCGAGGGATCCCGTCGCGCTGCGCTACCGTGTCGACGCAGCATCCCTCGATTTCGCTTCGCTTCGCTGAAAATGACGGTGCGTTGGATCGCTTTGGAGCTGCTAATGGTCACCACGGTCCATGCGGGTGACACTGTCCACAAAGGAGACGTGGTTGTGGTGCCGCTCCGTGGCGAAGTCGCACCTTCGCTCCTCGCGTTCCTGCGTCGTGCCGTTAAAACAGCCGAGAGCAACGAAGCGTCCGCAATCGTTTTCGACATGAACACGTACGGCGGCCGCCTCGATACGGCGACCGATATCGTGAATGCACTTAATCAAACCAAAATCCCCACCTACACATTCATCAATACAAACGCCGGGTCGGCTGGTTCGCTGATCGCCATCGCCACACAACACATTTACATGGCGCCCGTGAGCGCAATTGGCGCAGCCGCACCAATTCTCCCGAGTGGCGAGGACCTTCCCGCTACGGCAAAAGAGAAAACGATTTCGTATTGGTCTGCGCTCATCCGTGGTTCCGCAATGAAGAACGGGCACAACCCGGATGTCGCCGAAGCATTCATGAACAAGGACAAGGAAATAAAGATTGGCGACCGCGTCGTTCACCCGAAAGGAGCAGTGCTCACTCTCAATGCCCAGGAAGCAATTGAACGGATCAATGGCAAACCATTGCTTGCAGAAGGTGTCGTCGATTCGGTTGGAGATCTGATCAAAAAAACCGGTTTAAAAGGAAACGAAGTCACGATCGAGCCGACTGGCTTCGAGCGCATCGCGTTTTGGATCACTGCGCTTGCGCCATTGCTGCTGCTAGGAGGAATTCTCGGCGCGTATCTGGAATTTAAGATTCCTGGTGTGACGTGGCCGGGAGTTATCTCTGCGATTTGTTTCGCGCTATTTTTCCTGGGACATTATCTGGCCGGCCTCGCCGGCTGGGAAGTCGTCGCGCTGTTCATTCTCGGAATGGTTCTAGTGCTGATCGAGATACTTTTCTTTGCGCATAGCACGATTGTTTTTGGTGTCGTCGGCGTTTTCCTCATGCTCGCTTCGCTGCTGTGGACGATGATCGATCGCTATCCGGGTCAGAATTTCTTCCCCACCGGCAAAATGCTCGCGATGCCCTTGCTCAACATGTTTATCGCGATCGTGGGATTTTTCATCATCATCGCCCTGCTCGCCCGTTACCTGCCGCGCACGAGTATTTATCGCCGGTTCGCCTTGATGGATTCAAATCCACCCGGCCCATCCCTGGCCGGCGTGCCGCGACAGTTCGCAACTGCGCTCGCTCTGACTCCAGGAATGCAAGGCATGTCGGTTACGGTTTTACGACCGAGCGGCAAAGCACGTTTCGCCGATCATGTGGTCGACGTTGTCACCGAAGGTGAATTTATCGCCCCCAAAACACCCGTCACCGTCATCCAAACCGATGGAATGCGCGTCGTAGTAAAGAGCGCTGCTCAAATCTGAGGAGAAGACTCGCTAAATAAGCGTCTACCCGCCGGCGACGACGCGGATCAATTCAACACGATCGCCTTCTGCTAGTGATCGCTCTGCCCATTCATGCCGATGGACGGCGAGGCCGTTGTGCTCGACCAAAATCGATTGCGGCGGCAGTTGATAACGATCGATCAACTGCGCGATCGTTTTGGCCGCGCGCGCATCAACACGTTCGCCATTGAGCGAAATGGTCATGCACTACAAAGCGCCTGATCCCAATCTTTCCAAACCGGTTCGAGCCCGCGACAGCGTAGGACTGCGGCGATTTCTGCCGGGGAACGTTCGTCGCTAATCTCGAATTGGCCGGTTGCGAGTTGATCTTCGCCGTCCTGGTAATCGGGCGCGACGATGCGCCCGCGTACGGTGCGATGCAAATGTTCGCGCCCGCGTCGGGTGTAGCCGCCCGGCTCCGTGTGACTGCCGGCGCTCATCATCGTTACCCCGATTAGCGCCAGCGAATCTCGCAACTGCGCGCGCTCGCGCGTGCTGAGCACGATGCCGAGCTGCGGGAAAGTAATCCGTAACGCGCAAATCAATTGCGCCAGTTCGCGATCAGTCATGGAAAAAAGCGAACGAAATTCGCCGGCCGCGGGACGCAAACGAGGCAGGCTCACAGTAATTTGCGCCTGCCAACAGTGTTTAAACAGATGTTCCAAGTGCGCGGCCAGCGCGATCGCTTCGTCTTGCCAGCGCGATAGACCTATGAGCGCACCGATGCCGAGTCGGCGAAAACCCGCAGCATAACCGCGCTCGACGCAATCAAGCCGAAAATTAAAATCACGTTTCGGTCCGGCGGTATGCATTTCCGCATAAACGGTCCGATTGTACGTCTCCTGATAAACGACGAGGCCATCCGCACCAGCCTCCACAATCGGCGCGTAATCTTCCGTCTCCATCGGACCGACCTCGATTGAAATCGACGAAAAATCGGAGGACAGAGCACGCACGCATTCGACAAGGTAGCCGCGGCTTACAAATTTTGGATGCTCGCCGGTGACGAGCAGGATCTGACGAAATCCCTGGTGGGAAAGATGCCGCGCTTCGGCGACGATTTCATCAATGTCGAGTGTGACGCGAAGGATCGGATTGTCGCGCGAGAAACCGCAATACCGGCAATTATTAATGCACTCGTTGGAAAGATAGAGGGGCGCGAAAAGACGCATCGTTCGTCCAAAATTCTGTAGCGTAAGCGCACGCGAAGTTTGCGTCATCGCTTCCAGTTCCCGATCTGATTTCGGACCAATCAGGTGCTCGAATCGCTTGACGAGTTCCGATTTCTTCAGAGCCAGATTGCCCAGGGTTCCGACGAACGACATTAAGATAATTTCGTGCCCATGCCCGCATTCGCAAACGCCAATCGCGTACAAACAAAAGCGGCGTCTGATATTCCGGACGCCGCTTTAGCAAACCCGATCGTGGATCTTTAGAAAGCGAAATTTACGCCGGTGCGAACCATGCCAAAGTTGTTCTTAGGCCCGTCCACAAAATTCCAGCTGAAATCACTGACCCAGCCAATGTGTGGGGTCATGCGAACTTCCATGCCACCGCCGACCTGGCCGATGGCCTGAGACTCGGAACCGGTTTGTTGAGTACGAATGATTCCGTCGTTCACGACAACGTTCGTTCTTTCGCCGCCGCCAAAGATTCCGCCGCCCCCACCAAAGATGTACGGCGAGAAGCGCGTGCAGCGAATCGGGTAGCGTAGCGTCAATGTGCCTAACACCGCCCCCACCGCGCGGCTCTCATGTCCAGTATGGTCGTCGAAGACGCCGTTATTAAGATCGATAAAGACATCCTCAACCGAGCGCCTGGCATCAACCGCCCACCCTTCGATACCGACACCGAAGTACCGATGGAAAAAGTATTTGAGATCAATACCACCACCGAAGGCATGGTCCGATTCAAGGTAGCGATCATTCTGCCAGCTGTTTCCTGTGAAAATGTAAGTGCCCCACAGACTGACGTTAAACTCGTTGTCTGCGTACCATTGCGGACACGGTGGCGGCGCCACCTGTTTCATCTCCTTTCCGGAATAAGTCTCAGTCCCAGCAAACGCTACCGAAGTGAATGCAGCGATGCATAACAACCCCCACACCGATCTTTTCATCTTATTTCTCCTTTGGTTAAGTCTCTCCTCAGTTTTTTAGCTCCAAACACTCCTTTGGAGCACACGCAAGGTAATAACGATACTCGCCACTACTGCGGATGCCCCGACTCTTGGGCCGGCGACAAGAAATTGCAAGGACTTTTTGGGCGGCCAAAAGGGCCCGGCTCAGGGGTGGAGCTCCGCGCCTGTATTTGCGTCGGTAATAACAAACTTTTCGTGATGAAATGTAGGATCGCCGCGAAAGGTGAGCCGGCTCGCGTAACGGCGTTCCAATTCCACCAGCAATTCTTCATCTTCTTCCTTCAAACGTTTCAGCACGCCTGGATTCAGAATTACCCGGATATCATGAATACTGTCCTGATACTTGCGCATGACAGTATTGAGAGTCCGATGCAATTCTACGCTCGTCGTCATGGAGGTTTTTACGACGCCGCGTCCGCCGCAGTAGGGACAATTCTCGTAAATCGTGTCGCTCAGGCTTTCCTGCGCTCTTTGGCGGGTCATTTCCATCAAGCCAAGCTGCGAAATGGGAAGGACATGTGTCTTCGCTTTGTCGCGATTGAGCCGTTCCTTCATCAAACTGAAGACCGCCTGCTGGTCTTTGCGGCTCTTCATATCGATGAAATCGGCTATGATCAGCCCACCGATATTGCGTAAACGAAGCTGTCGCGCGATCTCATCTGCGGCCTCCAGGTTGGTTTGCGAGATAGTTTTCTCCACGTCGCGGCCGCCTTTGTTTCGACCCGTATTCACGTCAATTGCGACCAGCGCTTCGGTCTCGTCGATCACAATATAGCCACCGCACTTCAGCCAAACTTGCCGATGGAAAGCGTCATCGATTTGCTTTTGCACGCCGTACGTTTCGAAGATCGGCATCGCACCATCGTAATGGTTCACGCGGTTCCGGGCGCGTCGCGAAATCTGGCCGATCATTTCGATCATTCGTTCCGTTGACGCGCGGTCGTCACAAAGGACTTCGTCGATTTCCTCAGTCAGAAAATCGCGCACTGTCCGTCCGACTAAATCCGGTTCCTCAAAGAGACGGCAGGGAGCTGGTTCCCCACGAATGAGCTGCTCGACCTGGGCCCACTGATCGAGAAGAAAACGTAGATCCCGCACAAAATATCTTGCCCGCTGGCCTTCGCCTACAGTGCGAATAATGACTCCGACGCCATCGGGAATTTCCAACTCCCGGACAATCTTGCGCAATCGTTCGCGCTCCTTCTGGTTCTCAATTTTTCGCGAGATGCCGCTACGATCGCTGAACGGCATCAGCACCAAGTAACGCCCGGCAAAACTGAGATTCGTAGTTACCCTTGGTCCTTTTGTCCCAATAGGTCCCTTGGTTACCTGAACAATGACATCCGAGCCGACGGGATAAACACTCGGGATGTCTTTTACCGTGATCCGTTTTCGCGGCCGCTTGCTCCCACGGCGATCAATTTCCTCAATGCCGCTGTCGAGAGCGGCCGGAATTGCGTCCCAAAAATGGAGGAACGCATTTTTCTCGAAGCCGATGTCAACGAACATCGCCTTCAACCCCATCTCGATGTTTTTGACTTTACCCTTATAAACGCTGCCGACGATATTTCGTGAGCTCTTGCGCTCGACGCTGTACTCCTCGAGCCGGCCATTCTCGAGAAGGGCAACCCGGGACTCGAGTTTTTCCACGCTGAGTATGAGCTTTTTGCCGGTCTTTCGTGAGGAAAGACCCAAAAGTTTTCTTACTTTGTCTATCATAAAACGAAATAGGTTGTCCGATCAGGAGCGGAACTGACGAAGTGCACTGCAGCGATGGTTCTGGTCGGGTGTTCATTGTGGTGGTGTTCCACGCCGGCGGTTAGGTGGCTGTGGCGGAGGCGCAGGCGCCTGGCGCGGACGCATTCCAAAGATGCGTTGGAAGAAATTGCGGGGAGCTGGCGTCGCAGCAGGGACAGCACGGGCCACAGCAGGGCCGCGCCGACGCACTTTGCCTTGAGAATCTGCTTCCGGTTCGACATCAGGCGATGCATCTGAGCTTGCCATCTGCGCCGTGGCATTTTGCGAATCGCCGGCGTCTTCTTCGTCGTCGCTTCCAAGATTGCCTCCCGTGTCGTGATAAGTCACTGCTTTGATCAATTGGAGCGGATTGGCCTTATGTGCAGGTGCGAGCCAGGCGACCTGCATATCGAACTTTCCGTCATCCTGCGCGAGCGTGCGTTCGAGAATGCGTGTAGCGATCGGTCCCGCGACCTCTCCGCCGTGGCCAGACGCGCCCTGCACCATCACTGCGACGACATACTTCGGATGGTCAAATGGCGCGAAGCACGCAAACCACGCCACGTTTTCCTCGTGGCCACGGTCGGTGGCCTGCGCAGTGCCGGTTTTCCCCGCTACCACCCAATCTTTCAAACGCGCGCGGCCGCCGGTTCCTCCATCTTCGTTAACGACTTTCCAAAGGCCTTTACGCACAAGCTCAATTTTGTCAGCTGAGATTTCCTGACGTAAGTCCGATCGCACTCGGGGTGTCTGAGGCACTGCGATGTTGCCATGCTCATCCAGCACAGGCGAGCCGTCCGGCTTCAAAACTCGATCCACCAGCCGTGGGTAATAGCACACGCCGCCGTTTGCGATCGTCGCGTAGGCCACCGCCAATTGCAGAGGCGAGACAAGCGTGTATCCCTGGCCGATCGAAACATTGGCCGTTTGCGCCTGCGACCACCTCTCCTGGGGATGGTGAATTTGCATCCACTCAGGCCCCGGCATATTGCCAGTTTGTTCACCTGACAGTTGCAGGCCCGATTCTTGGCCGATGCCTAACATTTTGCCAATCGCGTCGATCGATTGAATGCCAGCCGCGTTACCATACTGATAGAAAAAGGAGTCGCACGACACCTTGAGCGCATCGGCGAGTCCGATGGTCCCGTGCGTATAATGTTTTTCGGCTACCCAGCATCGGAAAAAATGATCGCCGTAACTCACGCCGCCACCGCAGCTGTATTTGGCGCCTGAGAGATTTTTCGTGCTGCTGCGCAGACCGGCGAGTGCCGTGATGAGCTTAAACGTTGAGCCCGGCGGCAAGCAGCTGATCGCACGGTTGACCAGCGGATCGCCCTCGTCTTTTTGCAGCGCTTGCCAATCCTTCGCCTTGATGCTTGGAATGAAAGTATTTGGATCAAATGATGGAACAGTAGCCATCGCCAGGATGTTGCCATTGTTTGGATCGACAACCACCGCACCTGCCCGGCTCACTGCGCGCAGCGCCTCCTCCGCAATCGCCTGAGTGCGTGCGTCGATCGTCAGGAAAACATTGGCGCCTTGCTCCGGGGGATCTTCGCGCAGGACGCCATCAATGGTACCCTTTGCGTTGCGCCGTAAATAACGTACCCCTGGCTTCCCGCGCAGATACTGGTCCATGGTTTTTTCGACGTTCGATTTCCCCTCAACGTCTCCCTGGTAAAACGTGAATTTCTTTGCGTCCTCTTTATCGACATCATCCGGCATGCCGACATAGCCCAGAAGATGCGAGGCAAGCGCGCCGTAAACGTAAGAACGCACGGGTTTGAGCGCGAGTTCCACTCCCGGCAACCCGACATCATGCTCGGAAAATTTCGCCAAAGTTGGAAAATCAATGTCTTTGACGTAGGAAAACGGAACTTCGGTATCGTTGCGATAGTGTTTCTGCAACTTGCCCGCATTGTAATCGCGCGCAAGATCGAGATCGTTGAGACGTGGGACGACGCCATTATTGACGATCTTGATGATGTCCGGTTCCTTCAGGTCTTTCGGCATTCCATTGATTGTGGCTCGATATTCGGCCACGGGCGGCTGACCAAAGCGTTCGCGATAGCCCTTAACCATTTCCGGCAGATAAAAATCGACCTCATAACTCGCCCGGTTTTGAACGAGAGTCAGTCCGTTCCGATCTTTGATCTCGCCGCGCACTGAGGGGATGCGCACCGTCGCCTGAGAGCTGCCGCGGAGCTGGGAAGTCCATTCCTGACCATGCGCCACCTGAATCCACCAAAGCTTGAGACCGAGAGCGCCCATGCCCATCAGCATTAAGAGCCCGAGAAGTTGAATCCGGACACGCGAATTAATACGGCGCCTGCTCATTCAAGCCGCCCCCTTTCCGGTTGATAGGAATAGGCAGTAATCCGTCCCATCCATTGGAGGAACCAGAACAGGATCGGAGCCAGCGCCATGGCAACAAGACCAGGCCCGCCGATCTGCCACCAAATTTCGCGGGTGAAAATAAAAGAGCCGCGACGAAATGTGATCATCAAATATTGCGCCAGAACTATCAATGAGGTGAAAACACCGCTCAGGATGCAGTGCACTTCCCAACGACCGCGTGCAAAGAGCGGTCTCAGGCCATGCATTACTCCTGCCAGCACACCATAAATGAGTATCGATGATCCAGTTGAAATTTCAACTTTGCCCCCGATCACCTGTACGGTAACGGCATCCAGTAAAACTCCTGCGTAAAGAGCAAGCGCCAGCATGAGAGGAAACGGCAGGGCCATCGCGCCGTAAAAGACAATCACGGGCACAATGTACACGTGCGCATTGTAGAGCCACGGCAGCGCTGGAATAAAAAACTCCGCGATCTGCGCCATCAGCACAAGTAGGAGCAAAACAAAAAAGAAAATCATTTTCGGCCGGTTACCACGAACACGTCCTCCAGATGCGACAGATCGACTGCGGGCGTGAGCTGCGCTTGCCCATCCAGTTCTCGCACACGAAAAGTTTTCACAACACCGATCAGCAAACCCGACGGGAACACGCCGCCCACTCCTGAAGTATAAACCTTTTGGCCAGGCTTCAGGTCGGCCTGTTTTGACAAAAAATTCAAGTTCAAGGACGGGGTGAGTCCCGTTGTGACCCGCTCGCCAGATACGATCCCCTGTTCTCGACTTCCTTCTACCTTTGCAGCGACCCGGCAGTTTTCATCGGAAATCAGCAATACCACCGAGACGCTGTCGCTCACGGTCGTTATTTTTCCTATTAATCCTTCGTCCGTCGCGACAGGCATGTCGATCTCGATGCCATCTCTCTTGCCACGGTTAATCGTAACCGTTCGCCACCAGGTCGACGAATCACGCGCGACAATTTCAGCGGCGATTAACTTAAAGACTGAGCGCTCGCGATAATTGAGCGCATGACGCAAGCGATTCACCTCGTTCTCGGCATCGCGCAGACCCTGGTTAGTCGCTCTCAGCTCTCGATTTTCTACCTGTAAGCTAGCGTTTTCGCGCTCCAATTGCTCGAGCGACTTCAAGCCTGTGCGCACCGATGTAAGCTGTTTTTTTAATCCAGAGCCGCCAGTGAAAAATGGTGCCAGCAACTGATAGACGCCAGCCTTGAACTTCTGCGTGGCCGTCGGGCCAAAGCTAAGAAAGTATCCCAGAATTGCGCCAAAAATCAGCAGCGCGATGATGTTCGTGCGGCTCATCGCAATTGCGGATTGCGGATTGGAGTTTGCGAACTAACGAAGATCGACATCTGCGGAAGCACCGACATCAATCCGCAATCCGAAATCGCCAATCTGGAATTCTTCCTACCGCCACTGGCGGTCTGCCGAGGCCACTTGACGCAAGAATTTAAGTTCATTGAGGCATTTGCCAGTCCCTTCCGCCACAGCGCTGAGCGGATCTTCAGCAACATGCACAGGCAAACCCGTTTCTTCGCTCAAAAGCTTGTCAAAGCCCCGCAGCAACGCGCCGCCGCCTGCCAGTACCAGGCCGCGATCGACGAGGTCCGCTGAAAGCTCGGGCGGACAGCGCTCCAAAGTGATCCGCACCGAATCGACAATTGTCGAGATTGGTTCAAGCAACGCTTCGCGCACTTCCTGGGAGGTGATCATAAGCGTCTTAGGCAGACCGGCGACCAGGTCGCGTCCCTTAACTTCTACGCTCGTCTCCTTTTCGCTCGGATATGCCGAGCCAATTTTAATCTTTATCTCTTCTGCTGTACGTTCGCCGACCATCAAATTGTAGGCGCGCTTCATATACTGCACGATTGCTTCATCCAGCTCGTCGCCAGCGACGCGCACGCTGCGGCTAAACACAATTCCCGACAACGAAATAAGCGCGACCTCGGTCGTGCCTCCTCCGATATCGATGATCATGTTGCCGGCTGGATCCTGTACCGGCAGTCCCACTCCGATCGCCGCTGCCATTGGTTCTTCGATCAAATAAACTTCGCGCGCCCCGGCATGGGTTGCCGATTCGCGCACGGCGCGCTTTTCCACCTCCGTGATCCCGGATGGAACCGCGATGACGACACGTGGTCTCGCGCGCACCCGGCGGTTGTGCACTTTGGTGATGAAGTGCCGCAGCATCGCTTCCGTCACTTCGAAGTCTGCGATGACGCCATCTTTGAGCGGTCGCACCGCGACGATGTTTGCCGGTGTGCGACCGAGCATGCGCTTGGCTTCGTCACCGACAGCCAGCACTCTGTTGGTGCCGGCCTGCACGGCCACCACAGACGGCTCGCGCAGAACGATCCCTTGATCCTTTACGTAAACAAGTGTGTTTGCCGTACCCAGATCGATGCCGATGTCGCTGGATAACCAGCCGAAAAGTCCATTGAACATGAATTATTTATTAGCAGAAACTTTCCAGCCCGAGAAGAAGCGCGTTCATCCGCCTGAGGCGGCCCGTCTTCACAGGACCTTCCCCACGAGCGCGATTCGGCCGGCTGAATCGCCGTAACATGAAACAGAGAGGGACGCCGTCAAGCGGCATTTCTGTTGGAGTAATGGAGTTTCGGAGCAGTGCACTGCTGCCGGGAAGACTTGCCATTGCCCCATCACCCCTTTACTTCATCACTCCGTGGGAAGAGTAATCGTCGCCCCATCCATTCTGGCCGCTGATTTCTCGCGACTCGGTGACGAAATCCATCGCGTGCAGGCCGCGGGCGCTGATTGGATTCACTGCGACATCATGGATGGACATTTCGTTGATAACATTTCCTTCGGCCCGGAGATTGTCGGACGGGTGCGCGGCCTAACAAGTCTTCCGCTCGATGTCCATCTTATGATCGAGCATGCGGATCATTACGTCCCGAGATTTATCAAAGCTGGCGCAAACTCGATCACCGTCCACGTGGAACCTGAGGCGAAACACAGCGTTGCGAAAACGTTGCAGCAGATTCGAGAAGCCGGTTGCCGCGCCGGTCTCACTCTAAATCCCGAAACGTCATTCGAGTTCGTCGAGGCCTTCCTGGACAGAATCGACATGCTACTGGTAATGACCGTGCATCCGGGTTTCGGGGGCCAATCCTTTCGAGCTGATCAAATGCAAAAAGTTAAACGTGCCAGATCGCTGAACGGCACGATCGACATCGAAGTAGACGGCGGCATCAACGCTGAGACCGCACAAGTATCGATCGAAAACGGCGCAAACGTGCTCGTCGCCGGCACCTCAATTTTTCACGCGAAAGATTACGCAAAGGCGATTCGCGAATTGCGGGGCGATTAGCAAGGGTGTCATCCAGAGCGAAGCGAGGGACCTCACCTACGCAGTAATAGGCAGACAAGCGAATTAGCTGCTCTGATCAGCTTGTGCGAGATCCTTCGCTTCGTTCGGAATGACGGCGCGAACGGATGAAGGCGTGCCACGTGAATATGATGACCAATCATAGCCGAGTTGTTCTTTATACAGGTGTCACAAAGACCTAGAGCACCGGCTATGATTTCATGGCAATACATCGGCGCAAAGCTTTACAAAGCGGTATCACGTTGATCGATTGGTCTATTACGAAAGATTCGATAATCCTCACGACGCTATCTCGCGCGGCGAGAAAGAGATCAAAGGTTGGCGCCGGGAAAAGAAAAAATGATCGCGTGCGAACGCTCAACCCGAAGTGGGAAGATTTGGGCGAGAAGTTGTTCGGCGACTGTAGGCAAGGTCCCTTGCTGCGCTCGGGATGACACGCGACACTAGCCCGCCACGACCGGCGCCGCTTCTTCCGTCGTTTCGGCCATCACCTCGTCGGTTTGCGTGACCCGAACGACTTCTTCGATGGTTGTTTTGCCTTCGGCGACGCGTCGCCAACCGTCCTGCCGCAAAGTCTCCATGCCTTCAGCGATGGCGCATTGCTTGAGCTCGCCGCCATCGCGTTTTCGCATGATCATCTTTCTCAGCGGCTCCGTGATGAGGCAAACCTCATAAATTGCCGCGCGCCCCTGATACCCAGTCTGACGGCATTGATCGCAACCGGCGCCGCGCTTGAATTGGGTACCGAGTTCTTTCACGGGAAAACAGATCTCCGTGAGATATTCGCGAGGATAATCGACGAATTGCACGCAGTCTGGACAAATCGTGCGCACGAGTCGCTGTGCAATGAACGATTTGACCACCGATGAGAGTAGAAATGGTTCCACATCCATATCGAGCAAACGGGTGATGCCACCAACGGCATCGTTCGTGTGGAGTGTGCTGAAGACAAGATGGCCGGTCATCGCCGCGCGGATTGAGATATCCGCAGTTTCAACATCACGAATCTCGCCGACCATCACCACATTGGGATCCTGTCGCAAAATGTGACGCAGACCTTTGGCGAAGGTCAGATCAATCTCTGGTTTCACATCGATTTGCGAGACACCGGGAATTCGATATTCCACCGGTTCTTCGACTGTTATGATGCGGCGTTGCACTGAATTGATGCTGCTCAGGAAGCAATAAAGCGACGTCGATTTTCCGCAGCCGGTCGGACCGGTGAGAAGGATGATTCCGTTGGGCTGCGCCAGCAGATGCCGAATAATTTTCTCCTGCTTTTCGCTGAGATCGAGCCGCTCAAATCCGAACTGCTGCTCGCCGCGGCTAAGCAATCGCAAACTAATCGATTCGCCGTTCACGGTGGGGATGGTTGAAACGCGCACATCGATGTTTTGATTAGTCGACTGCAAATTCATGCGTCCGTCCTGAGGCAGACGACGCTCCGCGATATCCATGTGCGACATCACCTTCAGGCGCGAGATGATGGCCGATTGCAGGACTCGCAATTGTGGCGGAACAGCGACCTCGTGCAGAATCCCGTCGATCCGATAACGAATCCGCAGATCGTTCTCCAGCGGTTCTACGTGAATATCGGTTGCACGCTCCACGATTGCTTCGCGAATGATCTGATTCACGAATTTCACCACTGACGCTTCGGGATCGTCGTCATTCAGCTCGATGGCCGTTTCCGTGTCCTGAAAAACCTCGAAGGCGCGATTCGTCTTGAGAATTTCGTCGAACGTTTCTGCCCCGACGCCGTAGAGCGTTTTCATCGCGCGCAGAACTTGCGCGCGCGGCACCAGCACCCATTCAACTGGCTTTTTCAAAAGCTGCGACGGCAAGCTGGCGGCCAATGGAATTGAAAAGATCGTATGTCGCCAGCAGGACCGAATTTTCCTTCACCTCGATGGGCAGAATGTGATGTTGAAAAACAAAACGGCTCGGCAAAACTGACAAAGTCGCGCGATCGATCTTTTTCGCGTCGATGGACGTGACCGGCACGCGGAAGAAATTGCCGATCGCGCCGAGGAAACGTTGCTCGTCCACCTTGCCGGAATCGAGCACCTGGCTCACCCACGAACCGCCGTTGAGGTTCACGGCCAGTTGTGCCGCTTCTTCAGTCGAAGGGACGCCGCTTTCCAGCAGCAAATTAATCAGTGATTGACTGGCAGGTGAACTCATTCAGCGCGGCGTTCAGTAGAATCGACAATGCAGAATCGGAAGCGTTCGAATGAAGCCCATTTAGGGCGTTTCGCAAGCGCTTTCACGCATAATGCGTAATGGTAGGGACATCGCGCCGCGATGCCCGGACGGCGCGCAGCACGCCGTCTTTACTACAGAATACATTACGGCATGTGCAACGCTCGTCGCACCGGATCGGTGAGTGTCCCTGTGACGCGCATGGAATAACTCTTTTGCAGCCGCGCGATGGCTTCAGCCACCTGCGGAGTGAATACTCCGTCAACGGGGCCGCAGTAATAACCCAACCGACGCAGCGCCGTTTGCATGGAGCCCACATAAGCGGGTTGCACAATGAGTTGTTCGTTGGCCTTGAAGTAATAACACCACCGCCACTTGTAGCGGGGGGCAAAGTCGGTGGCGTTCAGAGTTTTTCCCTGATGGGCAAGCCCCCACTCGTCGCGCTGTGCCAGCGGATCGACTGAACGGAAAATATCATAATCGAAAACGTCGAACTCATCGGCTTGCGCGATGGTTGCGCCAAGGCAAAGAATTAATGCGAGAGCGATTCGTTTCATAAAAACGGAAGGAGAGTTTACTTCATATCTTTCGGTTCGGGAATATCGGGTGGTGGCAGGGTTAATTGTTTGCCATCTCGTGTTTTGGGGCAATCTGGACACTCGCTCTCGTCCAGCTCCGGACCAAAATGCGTATTGACGTTCTCCCACCTCTGGCGCAGCCGATACTGATCCAGCTTGGTCAGGGTCACCTGCGGACACATAAGAATGATCAGCTCCTGCCGATTCTTCATAGTTGCTGTGCCACGGAACGCCGCGCCGATGAGAGGAATGCGCGAGAGATAAGGAATGCCACTGTACTGCTTCTGTTTCTGTTCTTGGATCAATCCGCCCAGGATAATGGTCGATCCGTTCGCCGCGGAAACATTCGTGCGAATATACTTCGTGTCGATTGTTGGGACCTGATTGCCGCTGATATTTACGTTTCCGTTCGGCACAAGGCTGTCGAGCTTTCTGCAAAATATCGAGCGACACTTCTTTCTCGGAATTGATGAGCGGCACGACCTCGAGCTGAAGCACGACCTGTTTGTATTCGATGCTCGATGATACCGACGCTACAGTGCCGACGGTCCCGGCATTGGACAGGGTGTTAACCGGCACAGGAACCTCCTGGCCGGACGCGATGATCGCTTTCTTGTTGTTGCTTGTGAAGACGGTCGGACGCGAAATGATTTTGAACTTATTCGTAGATTCAAGTAGATGCACTATGGCTGCAAAAGCGTTGCCCGCTGCCACGTAGATGTTGGTTCCGTTGCCCACATTCTGAATGATGTTGCTGAAATTGATCAGATTGGAAGGATCAAGAATATTGGCGGCAGGCGAGACGCCGAGGCATTGGGCACGGGAATTGCCGGAGCTTCTGCAAATATGGTGTTGTTGCGGGAGGTGCCCACGAATCGCTTGTTGTATTTTGCAAAGTAATCGACGCCGAATTCCTCGTTGTTGCTGAGTGTCAACTGGCCAATCACTGTGCTCAGCGCGACCTGTGGCGCCTGGACATCCATTTGGTCCAGAATCTTTTCCACTTTCACCACAACCTCGCGATTTCCGAGGACGATGATGGAATTGGCGCGCTGATCGGCAATGAGCTTGGAGTTTCCGACCGTGACCGCTTGGGGAGTTGTATTTACCGGTTGCGTGGAGAGTTCCTCGGAAATATTCAGGGTGCTGCCACTCGAGGAAGAGCCCCCGAGACCAGTGGTGTTGTTCGCACCTTGGTAGGGATTTGTCCCTGTGCCTCCTCGTTGTTGTTGTTGCTGCGGTTGCGGACTCGCGCCAGGCAGCCCACCACCGGGCACCGCGCCAGCGCCCTCTGCGCCCGGCTCGGTCAACGCCTGAACTAACACCGGCAGAACGTCACCGGCTGATATGTATTGCAAATAGCGCGTGACTGGTTTTGCAAACTCAACGTTGGCATCAAACTCGTGAATGAGTTCACGGATGAAAGGCATGTTGATTGGGCGCGTCACGACGTGGATTCGGTTGGTGCGCACGTCAGGAGTAAGCTTGATTTTCCCCACGATGATCGCTTCCTCGGACAGCACGCCCAATCCGGCACCTTCAACTTGCTGCGGTTGCGGAACCGCCGCTGGCATGTTCACTCTGCGGACACCCGGCTGAGTGGGCGATTCGGTGCCCTTTTCGAAAATGTCCTTGAGCATGTCGCAGACTTTGCTCGCGTCGGCGCGCTCGAGCTTGATAAACTCACTCACCACTTCCGCCGGCGCCACATCCACCTGGTTAATCACACTGGCAAGCTGCCGGATGATGTCGGCGTTTTGCGTCACCAGAAGAGCGGATGCTTTTGGCAACGCCAGAATGTTGATCGTCCCAGAGCTTCCCTGAAAATATGCCATCAAGACCTGTTGGAGTTCCTGAGGATCCGCATACTGCAATCGGAACAGGAAGCTGATCACCGGGTTCCCCGGCGGGATGTCCGCCAGATCGGAAACGATTGGGACCGGCGCTTTTCGAGGATTTTGGCCTGCTCCCACAACGTCCAACAGATCGCGGCCAGCCGGTACGAGGGAGATTCCGTTCAGGGACATACTCATCTCGATGATTTTGATGGCTTCTTCGCGCGACACGTCTTTGGCGATGAAAATGTTCACCTTCCCCTGCACGAAATTATCCATCACCAGCTTCTTGCCAGTGAGCTGCTCGTAGAGATGCAGCACATCGACGACATCGCTGTTCGGGAATTGAAGCCGAACCATAGCAGGGGCGTTTGGAGGGGGAGGAGCGGGCGCTTCCGCCGGAGGCGCATTCGCCGTCTGGGAAGCAGGAGATGACTCAGGACGCCCCAGCTTGGTCTGAGCCGAGGCTGCGGTCGCACTGGCAAGCACGAGCGTCGCGATGCAGATAAAGCGGTGCACAGCCTTATTTAAATGAATGGGCGACGCTAGTGCATTTATGAGACCCGTCAAAATATTTCCCTCGGTTGAAACAATCCTTTGATGCTCAAGCTGGACGCGGCAGGGCAACTAGCTTACTAGAGATTGCCGTCGCTGCAAATGATCAGTCCTGTCAGTCCGGGTAACGCGCGCTGGATCGCAATCACTTCTTGTACCTTCATGGCGATCACTGTCTTCGCCACGCCCGACCGAACCGCGAATGCGCTTACTCAGATTCGGTCTGTCCTTCAGGCACAGCAGGCTGCTTGGAACCAGGGCGATATCGACGGATTTATGAACGGATACGCCCGCTCGGCATCGACTGTCTTCATTTCCGAAGACACAATCAGACGCGGCTGGCAAACGGTGCGCGATCGCTACAGGAAAAAATATTCCAGTCGCGCGAAGATGGGGACACTAGCGTTTTCTGATCTTGAAATCACGCTGTTATCGTCTGATTCGGCAGTGACATCCGGACGTTGGAAACTGAAGCGTGCAAACGACCAGCCGCACGGCCGATTTACGCTCGTTCTTAAACGCCTCCCGGAAGGGTGGCGAATTGTGCACGATCATACCTCGGCCGCTGCGCCGCCGAAGTAATCAGTCAAAAAGTTAGAACGTTAAAATGGGCGTTCCTTTTTAACTTTGTAACACTTCTAACTTTTTAACCTAGTTAGAAGCTTCTCGTGGATATTATCAAACCCGCCATTGCTGAAAACGGCGACGACATCGTTTGGCCGCAGCATTGGAACGATTCGATCTACAATCGCATCGGCGTTCTGCTCGTAAAACGCAGGACGGCCCGCCTTGGCAATCGCAGCCACAACTCTTTCGGGATTTAGTCGCTCTTCTTCAGGGATCTGTTCCAGCTTGGCGACCTGCGCAATGAAAACTCCATCGGCCAACTTTAACGCGTCGGGAAGCTGCTGTTGAAAGACTGCGCGACGCGTTGTGTTGGAGCGCGGCTCGAAGATAGCCCAGAGCCGATTTCCTCGATAGCGATGGCGCAATGCTTCCAAGGTGTATGCGATCGCGGTAGGGTGATGACCGAAATCGTCGATCACCTTCACCCCTCGGGCTTCCCCGCGGACTTCCTGCCGCCGGGCGATCCCGGCAAAAGTCTTAAACGCGCTGTCGATTTTGGCCTTCGGCACATCGTAAAACCGCGCCGCCATCGCCGCCATCGCAGCGTTGTGCACATTAAATTCGCCTACGAGCGGAATCTCGAAAGTCTCATCTCCAAGCTTGAATCTGGAACCTTCAGCCGAAGAGGCGACATCACGGATTCGCTGCGCGCAATTCTTCGAGAAACCAACCTCAATCATTTGTGCAAGGCAATCTTTTGCCACCTCGACGCAATTGGCATCGTCGCCATTCACCAGCACCATGCCGTTTCGAGGAACGATATTGAGCAAACGCCGGAAGCTGAGCTTGATTTCATCGAGGTCGTTGAAGATATCCGCGTGATCAAACTCGATGTTGTTAATGATCAGCAGCTCCGGCAGGTAATGAATAAATTTCGAGCGCTTATCGAAAAAGGCTGAATCGTACTCGTCGCCCTCGATCACAAAATACTTCGAATCATTCAGCCGCGCGCCCTGGCCAAGGTTTTTCGGGAGTCCGCCGATGACGTAACCGGGTTTCCGTCCGGCTTTTTCCATGATCCAGGTCAGCAGCGCTGTTGTCGTTGTTTTACCGTGCGTCCCGGTAACAACGAGATTATGGCGGCCGCGCAAAAAATAATTTTTCAGCACTTCCGGCAACGAAAGGTAAAGGAGCTTTCTGTTCAGCACGGCTTCCACTTCCGGATTGCCACGCTTCATCGCGTTGCCGATCACCACCACGTCTGCATCGGACGGGATATTCTCCGCGCGATACCCCTCTTTCAATGAGACGCCCTTTTCCTGGAGAAAACTCGACATGGGCGGATACACATTTTCGTCCGACCCAGTGACTTGGAATCCGCGCTCCTTGAGCGCTGCCGCCACTGACGCCATAGCCGAGCCGCAAATCCCAAGGAAATGAAATTTCTTCGGCGCTTCCTTCACGCGGGAGAAGAAACCACGGATTACGCGGATTTCACGGATAACAATTTGTGATAAATATCCGCTTCATCCGCGTAATCCGCGGTTCCTATTTTTTCTCAAACACTTCCACTGCGTCCCACGCCTCATCAGGCGGCGCCTGTTCGTAATTGAGCGCTCGATCCAGATACATCTTGGCCAGGAGATCGTCCGGATAAAATTCCAGGAACCGCGAAAAGAGAATCTTGGCGTCGGTAAAATCACGTGCACGGAATTTCTCCAATCCCTCCTCGTACGTTTCGAGCCACTTCAAGAATTCTGCGTCGATCTGCTCGCTTCGAGCGCCGACGAAAGTAAAAACATCCACCGGTTTGCTTTTGCCTTTTACCTGTACGCGGGCAACCGAGCGAAGATGAACCTCGTCACGCGCCAATTCAGCCGCCGAGGCGCCAACGAGAATATCCACGCCATAAATTCGCGTGAGCCCCTCGAGGCGCGATGCCAAATTAACCGAGTCGCCGATGACCGTCGGGTCCATCCGCTCTTGCGAGCCAATATTGCCGACCACCACTTCGCCTTGATTGATGCCGATGCCCATGCCGAGACCCATACGGCCTTCTTCGCGCCATTTTTGATTGAGCTGCCTCAGCTCCCGCCGCATAGCCAGCGCCGCACGCGCGCAATTTTTCGCATCCTGAGCCATGCCAAAACTGCGCACGTTCCCCCATACAGCCATGATCGCGTCGCCGATAAATTTATCGAGCGTCCCGCCATTACCGAAAACAACAGAAGTCATGCGGCTGAGATACTCATTTAGTTGCGACACGAGCGCCTCGGGATCAGCTTTTTCCGATAACGTGGTGAAACCGATCAAATCCGAGAACAGTACCGTCGCGGGGACGCGGACCCCGCGAAGTGAGCTGTAATAGCTGTCGGGATTTTCGAGGACTTCTTTGACTAAATTTTTCGAGACATAACGCTCAAGTGTGCGCCGGGTGCGCAATTTCTCGAGCCGCTCGATCGCGTATTCCAAACCGAGCGAAAATAATCCGCTTAAAAGCAGAGCGGAAAGCACCGGAACGGTGAGAAGCAACAACCCCGTTTTGTCGTAAAAGAATCGCCCGGCGCCAAGATATCCGCCTGTAATTACAACAAGTGCCCCAAGACAAAGTAACGGCCGACGCAAAAAGGCGACTAACGACCACGCCATCAGCCCTGCCGCGCCTACCAGCGCGAGGCCGGCTTTGGGCGGCGTGGGCCGCAAAAATTCGTGATTCATCGCCGCAGCCATTGCCTGTAAATGAAGGGCCGGACCCGACGTAGTTGGGTCCATCGGCGTATCGAAAACGTCGTGCATCACCTGCGCTGACGCACCGACCATTACAATCTTATCCTTAAAAAACGCGCCATCAGCGTAATTGGCATGCCAAAACTTTGGATCGAAAACTTCGTAGAGCGGGCGGGGCGCAAACGCGTCCGGCGACGTAAAACGAATCATGTGACCACGAAAATCCTGCGGCACATCATTCGCGTGACCGATCTTAGCCAGCGCGCGCGCCGAAAGAGATTGATAAACTTCTTCGCTGGAGTCGGGCGGTAAATCGGCAAGTTGCCGATCAGTCACGCGATAAGTCGCGGCGCGGATTTTTCCATCGATTGGGTCGGTCCAGAAATTTACGAACCCGACGCGATCATCCTGCAGTTGGGGCGGCGGAATCAGTGTATCATTTGGCGTGACGGCCTGAGCCGCGTTCGCCATGTCGAAATTAGCGCCGAGTACGACCTTATCGTGATAACGATCAAGCGCAGCATGAAATGCTGGATCACCATCATTAGGCGGACTAAAGATCATGTCGAACATGACCACGCGCGCGCCGGCTCCGAACAACCGGTCGAGCAAAAGCGCCCATACTTCGCGTGACCATGGAAATGGCTTCTCGGTCATCAGCTGAAATGCGCGGTTGCTCCCGATTTCGCCCGCTGTTAGTGGCGGCAATTGCAATGTGCTTTGATCGATCCCGAGGAAAACAAAGTCTTGAGACGCTGACGTCTTTCGGCCTTCGCGTCGAAGCAAATCCTCAAAGCTCTGTTCGCCGCGCCACGGCGCCGAGAGAAAAGGGACGCCCGGGAAAAAATGACCAAGCAAAATCACGCTCGTCCAAAAAAAGCAGATTAAAGCCAGGACCTGGAATCGATGACGCCCGAGCCAGTGCATGCCGGCGGAATCTAGCACTAAAATGTTAAAGCGTTAAAGTGCCAGCTTGGCCCGTTGCAACTGATGGCCCTGCGAAAAGCAGTTGTCATTCTCGGCTCACTACTTATTGTTCGTCGCTCGGCGCTGCCGCGTCGTGACGATCTGCGCACCTGGTTCCGCGCAACGGGACTGCATCAGCGAGTGAGGTCGCGCAGATCGATACTGGAACAACAACTCGCTGAACGAGGAGCTCCGGAGCAATCCGGGGCAGACAACCATGCCAAGAGCTACAAATGCCCCGGCAAGCCGGGCGCGACGCAAACGAATCATAAAAAAAGCCAAGGGTTACCGCGGACGCCG
The DNA here is from genome assembly GCA_963719605.1 of uncultured Verrucomicrobiae bacterium. Taxonomy (GTDB): domain Bacteria; phylum Verrucomicrobiota; class Verrucomicrobiia; order Chthoniobacterales; family UBA10450; genus Udaeobacter. The sequence goes on along the minus strand of CAVRCO010000002.1, from coordinate 262,783 downwards.
CTCAAAACTTTTCCGCTACGCGAAGGACGCCATCATGAAGGGCCAGTATTGGGCCTATCGCGATCGCAAAACGCGTAAACGCACGTTTCGCTATCTCTGGATTCAACGGCTAAACGCGGCTGCGCGTGCCAATGGGATGACCTACAGCCGCCTTGCGGAAGGATTGAAGGCCGCAGGCGTCGGCCTGGACCGAAAAATTCTCGCCGATCTGGCGGTCACGGATGAGACCGCGTTCAAGTCGATTGTTGAGCAGGCAAAGCAAGCGCTGGAAAAGAAAAACAAGAAGGCGGCGTAGGCACGGAGCTAAAAAGTTACAACGTTATAAAGTTAGAAACGGAAGGCGCATCTCCTTTTGTAACTATCTAACTTTGGAACATTTTAACTTGTATCATGCATCCACTCGAACAGCTTCGCGATGACGCCCTGCGCGAAATCGAAGCTGCGACTGACGAACAGGCGCTCGAGGCCGCGCGCGTAAAGTATCTCGGCAAGAGTGGCAGCATTTCCGCGTGGGGTGAGCAGATGAAAGCGCTCGCGAAGGAAGAGAAGCCGGTCATTGGCAAACTACTCAACGAGGTTCGCAACACCGTCACGGCCGCGATCGAAACGCGCAACGCACAATTCCGCTCAGAAAGAGAATCGGGCGCGCTCGCCAGGATCGACATCTCGCTGCCGGGAACGCCGCGCGAAATCGGCGCGCTGCATCCACTCACGCAGATGTGGGAACGTTCTATCGAAATTTTTCGGCGAATGGGCTTCGCGCTCGCGGACGGACCGGACATTGAAGACGAATGGCATTGTTTCGACGCGCTCAACACGCCGCCCGAACATCCGGCGCGAAACGAGCAGGACACATTTTATCTGCCGGACGGACGTTTGCTGCGAACGCACACTTCGACCGTGCAAATTCGAACGATGCAAGCCGCGCCCCCGCCGATTCGTGTGATTGCTCCCGGTGCTGCGTATCGTCGCGATGAACTCGACGCCACGCACAGCCCGCAGTTTCACCAGATCGAAGGACTTTATGTCGATGAAAACGTAAGCGTCGCCGATTTGAAAGGCGCCCTCGAGTTTTTCATGCGCGAACTTTTCGGTTCGGGAACGGAAGTGCAATTTCGTCCGCACTTCTTCCCGTTCACCGAGCCGAGTCTCGAGGTTTATGTGAAATCGAAAGCGCTCAAAGGTGGCGAGCGCTGGATTGAAGTCGCCGGCTCGGGCGTGGTGCATCCCGCGGTTTTCGAGCGGTCAACAAAGCGCGTGGTGACAAAGCTTACGATCCCGAAAAGTGGAGCGGCTACGCGTTCGGTCTCGGAATGGACCGGCTGGCGATGATTTTGTTCGACATCCCCGACATCCGCCTCTTCGCGCAAAACGATTTGCGGTTTCTCCGCCAGTTCGCATGAAATTTTCCGTCAATTGGCTGCGCGAATTTGTCGATCTTCCAAAAAATCCGGAAGAGATCGCCGGATTTGCTCACTCGCGCCGGCGTTGAAACGGAAAACATCGAAACCCGCGGCGGAAAGATCGAGCAGGTGATCGTTTCGCAAATCGTCGCATCGTCGCGCCATCCGAATGCTGATCGACTGACAGTTTGTGAAGTCGACGACGGCAGCGGCACGAAACGCCAAATCGTTTGTGGCGCGACCAATTACAAAGTCGGCGACAAAGTTCCGCTCGCGTTGCCGGGGGCAAACCTGCCGAACGGACTGGAGATTCGTAAAAGCAAGCTGCGCGGAGTCGAATCGGAAGGAATGCTTTGCAGCCCAATCGAGCTCGGCCTCGGTCGAAGACGCATCCGGGCTTTTGATTTTGATCGCCTGATGCAAAAGTTGGCGCGTCGATTTCGGATCTTTTCCCGAGCGACACCATTCTCGATGTCGAAATCACACCGAACCGTGGCGATTTGCTGAGTCACTTCGGATTAGCGCGCGAAATTGCGGCTCTCACCGGAAAAAAACTTAAGTCAACGGCGCGCGAATCGAAAATTCCCGTCAAGAAGACCGGCGTGAACATCACCTCAACGCGCGAATGTCCGTTTTTCTCCGCGCGCAAGATCGACAACGTAATGGTCGGACCGAGTCCTCAATGGTTGCGCGCGAAGATCGAGAGCGTTGGGGTGCGCTCGATCAACAACATCGTCGATGTCTCGAACTTCGTGATGCTCGAGCTTGGACAACCGACGCACGCGTTCGACGCGGACAAATTGAAGGGCGGCATCAACGTGCGCCTCGCGCGTGACGGCGAGAAATTTCTCGCGCTAGATGGAAAAACTTATTCGCTCACGCCGGACAATTGTGTTGTTGCCGATCAACAGCGCGCGGTTGGAATCGGCGGCGTAATGGGCGGCGAAGAAACCGGCGTGACTGAGTCAACCAAGAATGTCCTGCTGGAAGCTGCTTACTTTTTGCCGGCGAGTATTCGTCGGACCGCGCGCGAATTGAATCTACCGAGCGACGCCAGTTACCGATTCGAGCGCGGCGTCGATCCTGAAATGGTGCTCCGCGCATCGCAGCGGGCCACCGAATTGATTCAAGAGATCGCAGGCGGAACTCCGGCAAAGGAAATCAACATCGCCGGCAAGCCGCCGGCGAACCCTGCCGATGTTTCATTGCGCTACGAGAACTGCGATCGCGTTATTGGGATCGCGATCAAACCGAAAACGGTCGACGAAGTTCTAACGAGATTCGGTTTGAAGAAAATCAGCGCGGCCGAAATAACGAAATGGAAAATTCCAAGCTACCGGCGGGATTTGCAACGCGATGTCGATCTTATCGAAGAAGTCGTGCGAGCTTACGGCGCCGAGAGAATTCCAGGAACGGATCGCAGCCGGTTCACACCATCGAGTGCGGCTGACCGCGCGCACGATTTGGAATCACAAATGCGCGAACGACTGGTTGCAGCTGGCCTTTATGAAGTGCGGACGTCAAAGTTGCTTCCCAGGGAAAGATTCGCGTTTGGGGAAAAAGCGATCGAGCTACGTAATCCGCTGAGCGAAGACCACGTGGCACTACGCCCGAGCTTGTTGCCGGGGTTACTAGGAGTACTTGATCACAACATTCGTGCGGGAGCAGAACGCGTCGCGATCTTTGAAACAGGCAGGGTTTTCGAACCACCGAGCGGCGCAGAAAAGAAACGAGTAGCTATTCTCCTTTGGGGTAACGTTGGCAGCGAAGTTCATTGGCGGAACGAAAAACGGCGCGTTGATTTCTTCGATCTAAAAGGCATGATTGAATTAGCAAGAACGGGTTTGTCTTTTCGTCGCGGTCAGCATGCCAACTTTGCGCTCGCTGTAGAAATCAGAGGGGGCAATCAACTGGTTGGCCTGGCCGGGCAGCTAACAAATTCGCTCGTGTCAACAATCGACGCGTCTGGAGGCGTCTTTGTTGCCGAAGTATCACTGGATTTCCCGATCAGCGGTTTGGGATCGCGCGCAACTTTCCGGGAACTTGGGAAATTTCCTGCTATCTCGCGCGATATTGCGATGATTGTCGCCGAAGATTTGACCCACGAAAGGATATGGGAAGTGATTTTCCATCCAACGGAACCATTGTTGGAACGAGTCGAATTTTTTGATCTCTTTGCCGGCGCTGAAATTGGCGAGGGCAAAAAGTCGCTCGCATATCGATTGACATATCGCGACCGGAGTCGCACACTGACAAGCGAGGAAGTGAATGTAGCGCATGCGAAAATTCGCGAGCGATTGCGAAGCGACCTCGGCGCAGAATTGCGGGAATAGTTCTTTGATAGTGTGAGAGTCGTTTGTTGAGGGTTGGGAAGAAAACCAGTGCTTTTCGCTCAACTCTCAACCAGCGGCTCTCATCAGTCGCGGGTGGTTTCGTGCTTTACCCTGCGATGTTCGAGATTACAGGTGGGATTCCCGAACCGATATTTGGTTAACCTAAGGAGGCTGAGTCGCTCGGAGAAGATGGCAGGCCTTAATTGGAAGTCAGACGCTGCGGCGACGGTCATCCGCCCGTTACGAAAAGGGAACGGGAGATCCGCCTAAACGGCATCAGCGGGGTAACATTTCAAAAAACCCGGATCGAGATTTCGATCCGGGTTTTTCATTTGGGCATTCAGCATTTCAACTGATTTGAAAATAGCGCGCGAAGATCGACAGTGCGCAGTGACATGCGCGCCCTGTTAGCTCTCGAAGACGGTCGATCTTTCGAGGGCGAATCCTTTGGCGCAACCGGCACCTGTGTAGGCGAAGTTTGTTTCAACACCGCCATGACCGGTTATCAGGAAGTGCTGACCGATCCTTCCTATCACGGGCAGATCGTGGCGATGACTTATCCGTTGATCGGTAATTACGGCACGAACTCAATCGATCAGGAAAGCCGGTCGCCGCATGTACGCGGCTTTGTCATCGAAGAGCTAAGCGAAATCCCGAGCAACTGGCGCTCGGAAATGTCGCTCGATGAATATTTGAAGAAATGGAGTATCCCCGGCGCGCAGGGAATTGATACTCGTGCGCTGACCAGGCACCTGCGCACCCGCGGCGCGATGAAAGCTTGTTTGACGACGGAAGAAATGTCGCCGGAGGAAGCAACACAGAAAGCGATCAAGGGTGAGGGCGTCATCGGCATGGATTACGTTCGCGAAGTTTCGGCGCGCGAAATTTATCAATGGGACCCCGAGGACAAGCTGAGTGAGCCGTGGTCAATCAGGTCCAACAACGGTGGAATCAAACCCATGCTTCCACCTGCCCGGTTTCGCATCGTGGCCTACGATTATGGGATCAAAGAGAATATTCTGCGCCTGCTGCGGCAGAAGGGTTTTCGCGTCACCGTTGTGCCAGCGAACACAACTGCCGAAGAAGTGCTCTCGCTAAATCCGGATGGCGTTTTTCTTTCGAACGGCCCGGGAGATCCCGCAGCTCTCCCGTACGCACACAAGGCCACGCGCGATTTGATGGGGAAGAAGCCGATTTTCGGGATTTGTCTCGGCCATCAGATTCTTGCGTTCGCGTTCGGCGGATCGACTTACAAATTAAAATTCGGACATCATGGCGCAAACCAGCCGGTAAAAGATTTGAGCAGCGGCAAAGTGGCTATTACAGCGCAAAATCACGGGTTCGCCGTCGATCCGAAGTCGCTGCCTTCAGATGTGGAAGTAACGCACATCAATTTGAATGACGGCACCGTGGAGGGAATGCGGCATAAGGAACTGCCGATCTTCAGTGTGCAATATCATCCCGAAGCTGCGCCCGGCCCGCATGATGCATCGTACTTTTTCGATCAATTCGCCGATCTGATCGAGAACAAAGGTAGGGCGCGACCGCCGAGCGCGCCGAAACCAACGGCCTTTTGATCCCTCCGCACCGTTGACCGACGCGCCGAGCGGCCCACATTCCTCCTATGTTTAATTCAATAAGCAATAAACCTACCGTCTTGAGAGTTGCAGTGACCGTGACTTTCATCGCAGCTCTGGCGTCTGCGCCGCTGGCGATCGCGCAGGAACAGGAGCACGGCAATGACGACGCCGGCTCAAAAGAAGTGACCGGCGAAGTGGTGGATATGATGTGCTACGTCGATCATAACGCGGTCGGCGAAAAACATGGTCAGTCCTGCGGGGCGAAGTGCATCAAGGGCGGTGGACCAGTCGGTATCGTCAGCGAGGGAAAAGCATATCTCGTAGTTGGCGAACACAAGCCAATCAACGATCAACTCGCCGAGTACTGTGGCAAGACGATCACGGTCAAAGGCAAGCTGGCAGAGCGTGGTGGCATTGCCATGATCGAGAATCTCGAGGTCGTTAAGAAATAAGCGAGCGCTTGGTCGCACGTCATTCTGAGCGAAGCGAAGCGGAGTCGAAGGATCGCGCGGAACTGCCAGACGGGGCTCTACAGCGGGATTTCTCGACTGCGCTCGGAATGACCGATGGCAGTCATTTATAATACGGTCGCAATGATGGCCGCAGTTTTCCGACCTTAAGGGCGGTGTCGATTTGCAAATCAGACACCGACGCATCCGCGACTCCGCCACCGGACGGATTCGCCGTGCCGAATTTTCGGATCTCGCCTGCCTCCAGCGCCGCGATCGGTAATCCATCGACAAACAAGATTCGATTTGCTGTCAGCGCGGCAATTCGCGGCCCCGGGGTCAGAATGCCTTGCAAATTTAGCGGATCGGCGGCGCTCAGTGCAATCAGTTTGCCAGCCAGGGAAGCCTTACGGATGGAGCGCAACAAGCCGATCGCCTCAGGGAGGGCAAATTGTTCGCCGCTAACTCCTCCCACAAAATACCCACCGCGAATCTCGCCGCGCGCCTCCAGGCGGCGGTAAATTCGCCCCAGCTCATACCAAGTAACCGGGAAACTCTCGCGCTCGAGCAGACGGCGAAACACGACGCCGTACCGATGCAGAAATACCCGCGCAAATTGTTCGATGGCCGCGTCGCGCGCGGAACTTTCCGCTCCATTTCCTGAGGGTTGCGAAGCCAAGTCAGTTCTCAGCAACGACCAGCGTCCGGCAAATTCAATGCTGGCAAGATTTGTTTTGCGTCGCCGTTTCCCAATATTTCTACCAAATGTGGGTCGTTTATTTGACGGGACCAGAAGAGCTCGCAATCCATCGAAGCTGTCCGAAGTCACCAGGCCGAGTGCCGCAAGTTGCGACAACGCTTCTTCGACTTGAGAAGGCAGTAGCCCGCTGCACCGCACCAGTTCGCTGAAGAAGAGCGCACCACCCGCAGCGAGTGTATCGAACAAAGTTCGGCCGACGACGGAAAGTTCCGTCTCCGAATTTGCGCGGCTCAGTACCAGCCAATGCTGGAGGTTCTCGCGTTGATAAAGCGCGATGGGACTGGTTCGCAACGGAGCGTTGGTGCGCGCGCTTGAATTTTGCGGCGCGCTCAAGCGTGCCCAACCAATACGGCCGGAAAAACAAAGGCGATCAAGCCATTCGGGGTCGTAGTCGGCAACGCGAGCGGCGAGCACAGCAGATTCCCAAGCGGCCAACGGCAGCTCGCACCCGTCGAGTTGCTCGAGAACAGATTGCAAACCTTCAAGCCCTTCGACGCGGTGTGCCTGATCAGCACGCTGCCATGCGAACAGAAAGCGATAAAAATCCTGCTGTGAAACCGGCTGAATCTCCGCACGTAAACGATCGATCGTGAGCCGATGAATTCGCGCCAGTAATCGCCGATCGCACCATTCCTGTTCCGTTGGGTGCGGGCGAAATTTACCGCGCAAAACAAACCCTTCCCCTTCGAGCGCCAGTAATGCCGCGTCGATCTCTGATCCTGGCAATATCAATGTATCCGATAGCTCACCAACAGTAATCGGACCGCAAACTTCCATTCGCCCGCGAACTACTTCGCGAACGGCGTTTGCGCGCTCCCATGTCTTTCCGCGCACCGAGTCGGGAACAATCAATTCAAGCTCAACACGCGCGTCCGGATAGATCGCTTGAATCATTGGCAACCCCTCCGCTGCGATCCAGAATGTTTTGGTCGCGTCAGTGCCACGATTGCGGGAGAGTGCGGCGGTACTCAGGCGCTTTTCCGAATCGCCGTTTACATTTGAAAGCGATGCCGAGTGATCGAGACGGCCCTCCAAAACGTTGCTCTCATCAAGGCATTGCGAAGGAAGAATCACCGGTGTCGCCCGGTTTTCAGCTGTAAGTACTGACAAGAACTGTTCCGCATTCTCGCCGTTCGACGTTTGCTGAACCTCTTCCGGCGTCATCACGCCGAGCAACATTAACGCGTCATGCAATTCATCCGCGTCCGTTGCTTGGGGCCATGCTTCCTTTTGCACCTTCTCAATCGCCGCCGCGTCGAGAATTCCCAGTTCATGGCTTCCATTACGTTCGGAAGCGCGACGCGTGTAAACGGCCTGAGTGCGGCGTTCCTCCAAAGGCGCATTATCCAGAAAGGCATAGGGACGCGCGTTCAAAATCTCGGCAGCGAGCGGTGAGGGTTCCGGCAAATCGCGTGCGATACAGCGAATCTCACCCCGTTCGATCTTCCGTAACACCTCTTCCAAGCCATCGATGTCCATGGCTTCAGTCAAACAATCGTCGATCGTCTGCTTAACTAACGGATGGTCCGGAATTTCGCGGTCGCCCACGATGTGTTCCAGACAAGCAAGTTGATCCGGGAAAACTGCTGCCAAAAGATTTTCCGACTCCATGCGCTGCAGTGGCGCGGCGATTTTTGCGCCGCCACGAAACCGAGGCACCGCGAGTGAGCGGGTCGCATTCCAGCGCCAGCGAATGGTGAACATCGGCGCGTCGAGCAAGGCTTGGATAAGCAGGTCGCGCACCGTTTTGGAATTCAGGTAGCGAAAAACCTCCTCCAGGGGGAACGAATGCTGCGTGCCAAGCGAAATCACTATCGCGTCATCTGTAGCTGCCGCCTGGAGCTCGAAATTGAACGAACGACAAAAACGTTTTCGCAGCGCGAGGCCCCATGCGCGATTGATCCGATTGCCGAATGGCGAGTGAAGAACAAGCTGCATCCCGCCCGATTCATCGAAAAAGCGTTCCATCACGAGAGTCTGCTGTGAAGGAATCGCGCTGAGCGACCGATACGCATCCGCGAAGTATTCGCTAATCTGTTCAGCAGCTTCAGCCGGCAACCGCATTTCGTTGACCAACCATTGACTGGGGGTTTGTCCACCGATAAGCAGCGTTTCGATTTCGGTCCGCAAATCGGATACGGCGTGCGACAACTCCGAGGTGCGCGCCGGAGCTTCGCCCAGCCAGAATGGAATTCCCGGCGGTTGGCCTTTCGCATCTTCGACACGAACGACGCCGGAGTTGATGCGCAGAATTCGCCACGACGCATTCCCGAGCTGAAAGATGTCGCCCGCGAGACTTTCAACCGCGAAATCCTCGTTCACTGTGCCAAGGAAAGTTTCCGACGGATCGAGCACCACACGATAATCTGCATTGTCGGGAATTGCGCCACCGGACGTGAGAGCAACGAGCCGTGCACCGCGTCGCCCACGCAAACGATGATTTACTGCATCGTGATGAATCAAGGCCGAGCGCCGGCCGCGCTTGGTGCTGAAGCCTTCAGCGAGCATTTTCACTACGCTGTCGAATTCTTCGCGAGTGAGATTGCGATACGGCCAGGATGAACGGACCAGGTTGAAGAACCCATTTTCATCCCAATCCTCAGTAGACGCCGCGGCGACAATTTGCTGCGCCAGGACATCCAGCGGTTTTTCCGGAATGCTGAGCCGATCAAGCTCGCCGCGACGAACACAACGCAGCAATGCAGCGCATTCGACCAGTTCATCACGACTCAATGGGAAGATCCGTCCCTTCGGCAAACCACCGCGCTTGTGCTCCGCACGCCCGACGCGCTGTAGCAGACTGGCAACGGAACGCGTGGTGGCAAGCTGGCAAACGAGATCAACCGAACCGATATCGATGCCCAACTCCAGCGAAGCCGTGGCAACGAGCGCCTTAAGTTCGCCTCGCTTCAATCGATCTTCCGCATTCAGACGCAACTTCGCCGAAAGACTTCCATGATGCGACGTCACTGCGTCCGCGCCGAGCAGTTCGGTCAAATGGTGCGTTACGCGTTCGGCCATTCGGCGCGTGTTCACGAAAACCAAAGTCGTGCGGTGCGCCTGAATCAACTCGGCAAGCCGATGATAAATTTCCTCCCACACTTCATTCGACATCACCGCCTCAAGGGGCGACTTCGGAATCTCGATCGCCAGATTCAATTCCCGGCGATGACCTATGTCGATGATTTCGCAATCTGGATTGCCCGCGGCATCCACTCCGTGCGCGCCGACTAAAAAACGGGCGACTTCCTCGATTGGTGTCTGGGTGGCGGAAAGTCCGATTCGCTGGAGCGGTCCGCCTGAGGCGGATTTCGTTAACGCAGCCAAACGCTCGACGCTCAGGGCGAGATGCGCGCCCCGCCGGTCATCCACCACAGCGTGAATCTCGTCCATGATGAGCGTCCGCGTAGTGCTCAACATGCGCCGGCCCGACTCGGAAGTGAGCAGCAGATAGAGAGATTCCGGTGTCGTAACGAGAATGTGCGGTGGCTTCTTGACCAGCGCCTGGCGCTGTGCGGCACTGGTGTCCCCTGTGCGAACTTCCGCGCGCACATCGATCTCGCGTCCTTCGGTTTCACGCAACAATGCACGAATTCCCCCGAGCGGTTCTTGCAGATTTTTCCGGATATCGTTGCTCAGCGCTTTGAGCGGCGACACGTAAACGACTTGCGTTTCATCGGGCAAATCAGTCTGCGCGCCTTCTCGGAACAACACATCCAGCGAAGCAAGGAACGCAGCCAGCGTTTTCCCCGAACCCGTTGGGGCAGAGATCAGCACGTGCCGGCCGGATTGAATTGCAGGCCAGCCGCGCAGTTGCGGTTCGGTCGGTGATCCGAATGTCTGTTCGAACCACCGTGTAACCGCAGGATGAAATTGAAATGTCTGCATAAAGGCGAAAAGTGAACCAATTAATTTAAGTGCCGACGCGAGAAAGAAAAGTTCTGGCGGGACCCAAAGTGGATCGGCTTCTCCTGAAGACGATGTCAATCGCCGAATGCGCAGTGATCTTTTGCTAAAGCATTGTGGCCACGAAGATCAGGCGGCAACGCGTTCCGCCTTGGAACGTCACCACTCAGAAAAGAGGTTACGCTCGTGCTCTCAGCGCGATCACTTCGCGCAACATTCGCAAGCTATCCTTGAAAAACTGAACTTTGCTACCCTCAGCGTGATTCCAGCGCACCGGAATTTCACGAATTCGCAACCCGGCATGCTGCGCGAGATAGAGCAGTTCGACATCAAAAGCGAAGCCATCGAGACGGGCGGCTTCAAGAACCGGGCGGCAAACGTCGAGGCGAAACGCCTTAAAACCGCATTGAGTATCCCAAAACGGCAGCCCGGTCGCAAAACGCACCAGCAAGTTGAACGCGCGACCAGCCTGCTCGCGTCGCCACGGTTGATGGATGCCGATCAATCCCCGATCCAGCGCCCGAGACCCAAATGCAATGTCGACCTCGCCGTTTGCAATCGGCTCGATCACTTTCGGCGTCTCTCCCAGCGGCGTAGAAAGATCCGCATCGAAAAACAAGCCGATCGGTTTTCGCGCGGCCAGCAATCCGGAACGCACGGCGGCGCCTTTGCCGCGATTTGGAAAATTCTCGAGCAAGCGCGTCTCGATCCTGGCATCTTTCAATCTTTCACGCGCAATTGCCGCAGTCGCATCAGTTGATCCGTCATTCACCACGATCAATTCGCTCTCCGGCGCATTTGCCGCGAGATAATCGAGCGTGAGGCGAAGCGTCTCTCCGATGCGCGCCGCTTCGTTGAAACAGGGAATAACGACGGAAAAGGGTGGAAGCATGGGAGTTCGTTAAACAGTTGAAGCGTTGAACCGTTCAAGCGGGTTTCCATTTGAAGCCTATTAACGCTCCAACGCTTCAACGTTTTAACGCTTTAACACTTCAACGATAGATTTCGATCACAAACTTGCCGTTTGGATCGACGTAGCCCCGATACATTCCAGCGGTATTAAATGGCAAAGCCATGTCGCCCTGGCGATCGATGGCGATCAGTCCACCCGTACCGCCAAGCTTCGCCACCTTATCCAAAGCGGCCTGCGCCGCGTCCTTGAGAGACATCCCCCGGTATTCCATCAAAGCCGAAACGTCACGCCCAACCGTCGCGCGAATAAAATATTCACCGTCGCCGGTCGCGGAAACGGCGCATGTTGCGTTGTTCGCGTAGGTGCCTGCACCGATAACAGGCGAATCGCCGATGCGCCCCGGTCGCTTGTTTGTTGTGCCACCGGTTGAAGTCGCTGCTGCAAGATTCCCGTTTTGATCCAGCGCCACTGCACCCACTGTGCCGTGTCGATCTTGATCGGTAATCAAAAACTTTTTACCGGGATCCCTCGTGCGACTCTTTTCAGCAGCCTTCATTTTCTGCAAAGCATCCCAACGCTCCTGGGTAAAAAAATATTTCTGGTCTACGAGTTCAATGCCGTTTTCCTTCGCGAACACTTCTGCGCCTTCGCTATCCATCATGACGTGTCCGGACTTCTCCATCACCAACCGGGCAAGATTGATCGGATTTTTGATGTGCTTCAACGAAGCGACCGCGCCGGCAGCGAGCGTTTTTCCGTCCATGATGGCTGCGTCCATCTCGTTCGTCCCAGCGCTTGTAAACACAGAGCCTTTGCCTGCGTTAAAATGTGGATCGTCTTCAAGTACGCGCACAGCCGCCTCCGTTGCGTCGAGACTTGAGCCACCGCGCTTAAGTATTTCGTAACCGGCCGTGAGCGCGCGTTCGAGTCCGGTGCGATATTCGCGCTCGCGCTCCGGGGTCATGTTGCTTCGCTCGATAGTTCCGGCACCGCCGTGGATTGCGAGTCCAATTTTCTTTGTTTCCATGCTTGGTTGATTGTCTGGTTTTCCCTTGCTTGGAGCCCTCGCCGGAGGTGATTGCCTGGGAGCTGCCAGGAGCGCCTCCGCACTAAATAGCACGATGGCCAAGAAGCAATTTGTTCTTCGAAACAGTTTCACATCGCGTCGTGCTTAGCGTCTGTCGATTTTAACATTTAGAGGCCGGCCGTCGAAAGCTTTCACGAAAGGGTGAACCGTTGAAGCGCTAAATCGCCCATCCGTTTTGACTTCGTAACCCGTTTAACGTTTTAACGTCTCAATACTTTGCTCTTTTCCCAATGGAGAAGTGAGGCAACTTCTCGTCCATGGCTAACGCTGAACCGCCGCCCGTTGTGATTGCCGAGGGAGTCGGCCATGTCACGCGCTATTTTCTTCGCGAGGTAGGCAGCGTGTTCTGGTTAATTGCGAACACGTTCGAAGAAACGTTCGAGCGGATCCAGCATGGACGCCTTCCGTTTCGTGCCGCCAGTTTTTTTCGCCACACCGAACGCGTCGGTGTCGATTCGGTGCCGCTCGCGGGACTGGTTTCCTTTTTCTTGGCCTCACGATGGCGCTGTTGACCGGCTACCAGTTGCAACGTTTCGGAACGGAGCGGCTGATTCCCGGTCTGGTTGCAATTGCTTTTACGCGCGAGCTTGGGCCTTTGCTCACTGGCATCATGATCGCAGCGCGCATCGGCGCGGCGTTTACAGCGGAGCTCGGCACCATGCAGGTTTCCGAAGAAATCGAGGCGATCGAAGCCATGGGCATCGGACCGTTGCGCTTCCTGGTCGCGCCACGAATGCTCGCGCTGGTCTTGCTGATGCCGTGTCTCTCCACGGTTTCGAACATCGCGGCCATATTCGCCAGCAGCCTGGTCTGCAAAGCCTATTTCAGTATTGCCTTTCCTTATTTTTTCGAACTCGTGAAAGATTCATTGCTAATCCGCGACATTATCACCGGCATTTTGAAGAGCTTTCTGTTCGGTCTGCTGATCGCCGCGATCGCCTGCTACCGGGGACTGACAGTGAAAGGCGGCGCCGCTGGAGTGGGCACTTCGACGACGTCCAGTGTTGTTACTGCAATCACTGCAGTGATCGGCTTCGATACGCTCTACAACGTCGTTTACACTACGTTCTATCCGACGTGAGCGCCCCGCTGCAGATGGTCGAACTGCGCGATGTGCACATGCGGTTCGAGGAAAAGAAAGTGCTCGACGGTGTTTCGCTCAAAATCGAGCCGCGAGAACGTCTGGTGATCATGGGCCAGAGCGGCAGCGGCAAGAGCACGATTTTGCGATTGATTCTCGGCACTCTGCGACCCGATTCCGGTTCGATTTTTTTCAAGCAGTTTGAAATCACGCGCCTGTCCAGGCGGAAGCTTCAACGGGTGCGACAGCACATCGGTATGGTGTTTCAGTATTCAGCATTGCTGAGTTCGCGCAACGTGCGCGACAACGTTGCGTTGCCACTGGAAGAGCTGACCGATAAATCGCGCAGTGAGATTGACAAGATTGTCGATGAAAAACTCGAGCTCGTTGGCATGGGCGATTCCAAGGAGCTGTTGCCGGAGGAGCTCAGCGGTGGAATGCGAAAGCGGGTTGCGCTGGCGCGCGCGCTCGTGCTCGATCCCGAATTGCTTCTACTAGACGAGCCCTCGGCCGGTCTCGACCCAGTCATTGCCTCGGTGATCGACGAATTGATTATCAGCCTAAGCGAGAAATCGAAGGTCACATCCATTACCGCAACCCACGAAATGGACAGCGCCTTTCGCATCGCCACGCGAATGGCTATGTTGTATCAGGGAACAATCATTGAAGAAGCCAAACCCGAAGAATTCAAGCACTCCAAAAATCCGGTGGTCGCGCAGTTCGTGAGCGGGAGCACTGAAGGTCCGATTCTGGAAGGCAGCCTCGATGCAATTACAAAAAAATGAAATCCTGACTGGCCTGCTCGTGATCGGCACGATCGCGGTAGTCGCTTTCCTTCTGGTTCTGCTCGGCGCGCCAGGGCTGTTCCGGCCGCTGGTGACTTACAAGATTTACTACGATAACGCGGCCGGACTCAAACAAGGCGCCCCAGTCATGCTGGCCGGTCGAAAGATTGGACAGGTCCAGAAATTATTTTCGCCGGTGACGCCGCAGGAAGAAAAACAGGCGGAAGCAGCAGAAGCGGCAATTCATCAGTCTGAACCAAATCCAAGTTCAAGCCCATCACCAACACCGGTGAAGCCGCGGTTCGAGGTACGCGTGGATGTGCAGGTGGACAAAAGCGCCAAGGTGTATCGCGACGCCAAGGTGCGAATGATGCAGCTCGGGTTGCTGGGAGACCTAGCCATCGATTTCACCCAAGGTACGAGTGATTCCGGCCGTGCGAAAGATGGTGAAATATTCGCCGGCGAACGCACACCCGATCTGGGCGAAGCCGCAGCAAAAATGCTCGAAGTGATCAAACCGGTTGCAGCTGAAGCGACCAACACAATGAAAGATCTTCAGCAGACCGCGCAAAACCTCAATCGTCTCACGGACGAAAACTCCGAACTCACACTTGCGCTCGGCCAGTTCAAAACCTTCGGTCAACATCTTGTCGACCTCACCGCGCCAGACAGCGCGCTCTCGCATTCGCTGGCCAACATCGAAAAGATCAGCACCAGTCTTACGGAGAACGACAACATCCAAGTCACCCTGCGAAACCTGCGGAACTCGTCGGAGAAACTAAAGGTCGCAACTACCGAGCTCCAGCCAGCCGGCCAAAACATCAAGGAATTCAGCGAGACAATCAAAACTCAGCCGTGGCGCTTGATCTGGCCAAGCACAAAAAAGTACGCCGAAGCATCACCGACTCCCGCTCCAGCCCAGGGAACCGTCACCGTGCGCAAAAGCGCGAGAACACGATCGCGTTCAAGCGCGACTCCCAATTCGCGTCAGAGCAGCCGTTAGGTAGCGCACCGCGTCTACGTTTCACGGCTGTTTGCACCGAACGGACTTTGCCAGGATTCGGTCACGTTAATGATTCCCACACAAAAGGGAAAGTTCGAGATCGTGAGAACGATGCGCGCCGTCTTTGCGTTTGCCAAAGATGGATGATGCCCTACGGCCCGTAACTCTTGGTGAATTTCTTTCTCGATTCCGTCTCGGGCTCGGTTGATGCGATCGGCGCTGATGTCTCCGACTTGCCTGCCGATGGTGGCTCGGTGGGTTTTGGCGGCGGTTCTTCTGGCCGTTCTTTGGTAGGCCCCGGCGCCCCCTCCCCAGGGCGAGCAGGCTGTGGCCCCGCGCTACCTGATGCTTCCACATATGCCATTTGCAAATTGGAAAGCGCGTTGCTCAACACTTTTGCCTCTTCGCTGGTCAGGTTGCCACGCGTTTTTTCCTGAATCATGGCGAGTTGATCGATGAACATTCTGGCCAGGTCCAGGTTCACTTCCGCTTCACCGGTTCTTGGATTTGGGATTTGGCCGAGAAACAGCGCGGCGTTTTGCGCGTGCATCACGACAAATTCAATGAAGCGCTGCGAAAGCTCGCCGCTCAACGTGGTTTTTTGGACTTCAGCCATGGCTCATTTTTGTTTCGCAGCTGCTGAACCTTCCGGAGGTCGCACCGTCGCCAAAACATACGGTTGATCGCGAAAATATTTCGCAGCCACTTGTTTAATGTCCTCGAGCGTTACTGCGTTCACATCATGCTCAAGTTGCTTATAATAATCAAATCCGAGTCCGTATAGCTCGTCTAGCCCGCAATGATAACCAAAAGCGTCGTTGCTTTGATTGGCGATTTCTTGTTGCCCAATCAGTTTCTTCTTCGCTCGCGCCAATTCGTCAGGGGTTAATCCCTCGTTTGCGAGCTTGTGAATTTCATCAAGCAACTCGGTCTTTACCTTCTCGATTTTTTGGGGGTCGGTGCCGAGGTAAAATGCGAAGAGACCTGGCACCAGCCCTTGCATCTGGCTTGAGCCGACGTAATAGGCCAGGCCCATTTGCTCGCGAATCCGAATAAAGAAACGCGATCCGAGATCGCTGCTCGCTTCATCGATCAATTCCAGCGCGTACCGGTCCGGGCTCGACAAACTCGCGCCCCGAAATCCAACCATGATCACCCCTTGCGCTTTGTCTTTGCGGCTTTCAACGGTCTCCGGTTTGCCTAGCGGCATGGACGGCTTTGCTTCAGTCAGCGCAAGCGCGCCGGGCTTCATCCTGCCGAGCGCTTGCTCGACAAGCTGCTTCACCTCAGCTGCTTTAACATCTCCAAAGACGTAGATCACTCCGTTCTTTGCGACCACGTAACGATCACGAAATTCGATGCAGATCTTTTTGCGTTAAACCCTTAACGGATTCGACGGAACCACTGCCGCGCAGCGCGTAAGGGTGCTGCGAAAAAAGCGCCTGCCGCAAGATGTTGCGGGCGACCGCCGTCAGTTGTTCTTCCTCCTGTTGGATCGCGGCGATCTGGATGTCTTTTTCGCGCGCGATCGCCTTTTCCGGCATGGTGGCGTTGAGTAACACGTCCGAGAGCAAGTCCACTCCTAGTTTCAAGTCGGGTTTCATGACATCGACTGACACTCCAAAACTGTTATTGCCCGACTCGCTCGAAATGGAACCGCCTACCGCCTCGATCTCGTTGGCGATCTGCTCAGCGGTGCGCGTCTTGGTTCCTTTCAGCAGCACTTTCGCCATCAAATGTGTGATACCGTTGTCCTGGGGACTCTCCGCAAGAAGACCGCCGCGAAAAACAGCGCCCATTGCCACGAGTGGCAAGCGGGGGTCTTCACGAACCAGAAGACGCAATCCGTTCGATAATTCAAATTTCTGGACCTCGCCGGCGACAGCGACCTTCGGACCCTCGGCTTTGGTGGCGAGCGAACCTTTTGGATTCAACGAGATAACCGTCAGATTGTTTTCCGTCAGGTATTGTGCGGCGACGCGCTTGATATCGTCCAGCGACACTTTCTGGACAGCGTCGAGATAATCGCGGCTAAAATTCAGATTGCGCGTGAGCAACCAGTTCGAGCCGATGTCCGAGGCCTGGCCCCGCATAGTCGTGAGCGCGCCCAGGTGATGACTGAGCATGATTTTTTTTGCCTTGGCAAATTCATCCGCAGTGACGCCGGCGTGTTTCACATCGTCAACAATGTGAAGAGCCAGTTGCTCAGCTGCTTCGCGTTTCTTTGGATCGACCGTAGCATCTATGCCGAACAAACCGGGATCCCCCGGCGTGTAGGAAAATGCCGATATCCGAAACGCGAGACCAGCCTCTTCGCGAACGCGCTGGTACAGACGCGAGCTGCGCCCCTCACCGAGAATCGTTGAGAGCAGATCAAGCGCGGGTACGTCTGGATTCGTGACCGCCGGGATATGCCATGCCAGTGAGAGATGCGTCAACTCTGTGGCAAATTCCTGATGCACTTCGCGCCGGCCGAGTTGCGGCGGCTCCGCCGGAATGAATACCGGCTGGAGTGATTTTTCCGGGTACGCTTTGAACAAATCGCCGAGCTGTTGGCGCACTTTTTCTGCATCGACATCGCCGACTACGATGAAGGTGAGATTATTGGGGACGTAGCGCGTTTTGTAATACTGCATTACCTGCTCCTGGGTCAGCTGGTTATAGATTTCAATCTCGCCGATGACCGGAAACCGATAGGGGTGTACCTGATACGCGGTTGAAAAAAGGAGCAGCCCCGCCATGCGATCGGGATCATCCATACCCATGGCGAACTCGCGCCGGATCACTTCCTGCTCCTTCTGGTATTCCTCCGGCGGCAAAGTCGAATTGATCATCGCATCGGCCAGAATGTCGAGCGCGGTAATAACCCCCTCTTTCGGAACGTCGATCCAAAAGACCGTGCGATCGAACGATGTGTACGCGTTGATGTAACCACCCACATCCTGAATTTTCTGCGCGATTTCATTTTTCCCTCGCGTTTTCGTCCCCTTGAAGAGCATGTGCTCGAGAATGTGAGACAACCCCGCTCCAAGGTGCTGGTCCTCGTCGATGCTTCCCGTGGCGCACCATGCCTGCACGCTGGCTACGGGGGCACTACGATCTTCCTGGACAATGATCGTCAGCCCGTTAGGCAAAATCCATTTGTGCGCCGAGCTCGGCGGAAAAGTAATGGCGGGCGAGGGTTCAGTCGTAGCAGCTTTGAGATTGACCATCATAAATAATAGAACCGTTGAGGAAAACTTTGCCAGTGGTATGCGAGCCATTGAAGTGACGGCGACGGCGTCCTCAGCGATCAGTGATTGCTGATCACTTTCTCGATGCAGCAGGCTTAGGCGCTGGCAATTCCGCCCGCGCCCTCGTCACCGCTGATTTTTCAGGCGCGAACGGCTTCACGAAAACCTCCTGGAAATCATAAACATTCCTAAAATCTTCGATCGAATCCTTCTCGGTTTTTCCGAATATCCCGGCGTTGATCAGATTGAATACCATGTTCCCAACGTCCTCAGATGAGTGAATGCCCCAGCTATCGAAAACCGTCATGACCATCGGCCCGAATTCCTTGAGCGCGTACTGTCGCAAGCCTTCCAGTAGCTCCGGCCCGGACACATGGCGCACGCTGGTGCCTTTCGCTTTCTTCTGCTGTTTTGTCGTGAAATCGAGCGCGTCACGCAGAAAAACATATGCGTCCCGCTCGAAACGCGGATCGCTCTTTACAATGGAATCAAGGGCTTCAGCAAATCCAATTTTTTGCATGGGATGAAAAAGGCGCGTCTTAAACGCGCCTACAAGCATAATCGCCAAACTTGGAACCGGCAACTGCCGCGCGTCGTTGGAGTGATGAAGTAATGGAGCTACGGAAAAAGCGCAAATCCCAAACACTCCAATAGTCCATCAATCCAGCCCGGAAGTCTCGATCTGGTCTTCCAGCGCATCGAGATACACTGAGAGCGGGTCGCGTCGCCTTGGCGCAGAGACCTGTGATTGGTTCGCTGCATTGAGGTAATCGCTGAAAGCTCCGCTCTGATTTTCCATCTGCGTAGCTTCGAACCAATTCATGTAATCATCGATATCGCCCATTCGCGCGGCGAGTTCCTTACGAGTACCATCCAGATACAAGACCCGCTTTGCTATTCCTCGTCGCTTGCCGCGTACCGAGGAGCGCTGCAATCTGCTGATACTCACGCGCGACCGGACGCAAGATCGGATGCGCCGTCCCAACAAGCAGCAGTAACCTCTGACTCATCTGGTTGACTGCGGCCTTTTCCTCTACGGACAGTTTGCGGCGCGAAAGCTCGCTAAGATTTGCCGGCTCAGGCCGCCCCCGATTGCTCGAGCTATCTGAAATCTTGATCTGTAACAATTCATCAAGGCGTCGTTCGCTTTCGGCAAAAGTTAGCAACTGGTAAGTTTGATGCTCGCTGAGTCGAGCGACGGTTGAGTCCCATTTCGTTTTCACGTCGTCCCGCAACTGCGGAAAGCAGGCCTTCAAATCAGCAACTGGATCGTTCGCTGCGTGCTTAAGATTAGGAGAGATGTACCGCGCCAGACGTGCGCGACCACCGCTCTCGTCCAGGAGCAATTGCACGAGCGCGACGGAGTATGCCCGGTAGAGCGTGCGTCCGGTGGAATCGAGCAGATCGAAGCGCTGGCCGAGAAATTCCTCCAGCGACTTTCCCTTATTGTTTGTTGAAAGCGCCTCCGCCAGAGCCTCGCGTTCTTGTCCCGGCGTCAGCGCCAGCACACCTTCCACCAGCCAATCCGGCGGTTCGACGAGCGTCGTGCCGGGTGCGAGGTCACCCTCGTCTCGATAAATCATCTCGAGAAGAATGGCGCGCAGGAGCTGGCGTTGAACGAATGAACCGTCGAAATTTTGGCCAACGGTCAAATCGAGTTGCAGCTTCACGCCAAATCCGGTCTGGCTGACTCGTAAGTTGGTCGGCGGAATTTCGGGGAGGTTCGCCTGTTGCGGTCGCAAATTGATTACAACCGCAGTTTTCCATTCGTCGCGCTGCCGCAGCAGGGCGAGAAGATTTGTCTTGGTCTGCTCCGCCAGTTCCGAAATCGCCCCGCGCAACCTCGCATCGGCGCCGTAAATAACGAATTGTCGCGAAGGACTTACGCTGTGCTCCGGCAAAGCGCAAAGTTGATGGCACGCGAAGACTAACAATATGAAAGTCGCAGCACGCCTCATCTTCGTTGTCCGGCAGGATAATCAGGGTGGCGACCTGCTGGCGAGAACGAATCAGCGCGAAACGCTCGTCCGATCCCGGTTTTTAATTATTAGACTTATCTCATAGAGAGGTGCGATGCGGTGCAACCCAAGGCAGGCATGGACCCAGCGGAATTCGCAAGGCGAAAAGGCAGAATCCGCTGGTCTCATTTATTTCTTATCACCGTAAAAAAACCGAGACTTTCCGATGCGTGCGGTGTCTAATAATTAGAACCCTACATAAAATGAATCCTTCAAGACTTGTATTTTTTCTGAGTTCCTTTGTTGCCGTAACACTTGCTGCCCCCCTCGCCACAGCTGGGCGCGGCGGTGGCGGTCACGGGATGGCCGGACACCCCGGGATGGCCGGACGCCCCGGAATGGCTGGACGCCCCGGAATGGCTGGACGCCCCGGAATGGGCGCTTGGAACGGTCGAAACTGGAATGGCCGCAATTGGAACGGCCGAAACTGGAATGGCCGCAATTGGAATGGCCGAATTCGGAATAACCGTGGATTCAATAATCGATTCAATAACCGCGTCATCTTCATTGGTGACTTCGGCTTTCCGTGGTGGTGGGGCTGGGGATATCCAGGATATTACGGCTATGGGTATCCGTACGGCTACTACGGGTACGGCTATGGCGATCCGTACGGATACGGCGGCTATGGTTACGGAGGGTCTGGATACGGCGACTACGGTTACGGTAACGGCTATGGATACGGCTACGGTTCTGGTAGCCAATACGATTCTGGCAGCCAATACGGTTCTGGTAGCCAGTACGGCTCCGCCACTCGGTCGAGGGTAGCCGAGCTACAACGGCGACTCTCCCGCGCCGGCTATTATCGTGGGTCAATCGATGGAGTCCTGGGGCCTCAGACGCGGCAAGCAATTCGAGCTTACGAACAGGACCATGGTTACGCTGACGCAGGCTGACCCAGGCCTTCCCGCCGATCTTCATCGCGGGCCATTTGATAATCTTTCGGTTGGTTGACCGGCGGAATTCGCGAGGGCGCAAAGGGCGAACCGCCGGTCGCCTATTTTCACCAGCGCTACGGCTCGGTGATTCACCGCCTGCGCCGTCCGCCTTATTTAGTTAAACCTGATTGCTCACGAAATCACGGCTGCTACTACTCCAAATCCGCCGTTCCAATTTCTCTGGCCCTAACTCAATTCAGGGCTTCCTCCTAGTTTTTTTCTTTTCATCGGCAGTTTTTTTGCATACGCCAGGATCCCGGAGGAAATGTATCTGTCCGGCTAGCCATCGAATCTTGCTCGGCATGGCTGTTTTCGCGTGGATCATTCCATCGGCAGTAGCCGATCTTTTTCCAACCTCTGGACCGGTTGTGTCTGGCAAGACGGCGCGCCTTCGTTTTGGCAAAGCAGCTGCGCCAAAGAATGCGCCGATCGCGGTGAAACGCGCAATCTGGGCAGCCAATCAACTTCGCCACAAGCCATATCGTTACGGTGGCGGCCACAAATCTTTTGATGACCGCGGCTACGATTGTTCCGGAACAATCTCTTATGCGCTGGGCGCCGGGGGCTTGATCAGCGCGCCGATGAGCTCAACGGAGTTTCGCAACTACGGTGACCGCGGCTCCGGCAAATGGATCACCATCTACGCACGAGAAGGTCACACATTCGCGGTGATTGCCGGCTTGCGACTCGATACAACGCCATACGACCGTTACAAGGGCAAATGGGCGCCGCGGTGGCAAACCATTTATCGTCCACCGCACGGGTTTGACGCACGGCACCCGGTTGGGTTGTGATTTCCCCGCATTGTAGCGTCGGCCGCCCGCCGCTGCGTACGGCCCGTCGCTGGGTTTGCATTTCAGCATGCAGGAAGATAAAGATGACGCTCGTGCGAACGTTTGCTCTCATCATTCTCTTGACGCTGGCTTTCCTTTTGTCGAGACAGTCGGCGCCCGCGGCGTCCGAAACTGACCCAATAGCGAACCTAGATGCTTTCATTACCAAAGCGTTGAAGGAATATCAGGTGCCCGGCGCGGCGGTCGCAGTCGTGCAAAATGGCAAAACGGTCTTGCTCAAAGGATATGGCGTCCGCGATGTGACTAAATCCAGCGCCGTGAATGAAAATACAATTTTCCAACTGGCGTCAGTTACGAAAACATTAACCGGCGCAGCCGTGGCGACCGTTGTTGACGAGGGCAAGCTCGATTGGGACACACCGATCTTCAATTATTTACCGGAATTTGTCGGCTATGACCCGTACATGACACGGTTCATGACGGAGCGCGATTTGCTCGCGCAGCGTACCGGTTGGCCCGCATACACAGGGGATATGCTCGATAGTTTTGGCTATGACCGCGCGGAAATATTGCGACGTCTTCGGTTTTTCAAGCCGCGCTACAGCTTGCGCGAGGTGGCGCAATATTCCAACCCTGGATTTTTCGTGGCCGGTGAAGTCGCGGCGCGCGCCTCAAAGCAGTCATGGAACGATCTGGTCGAAAAACGCTTGTTCGCCCCTTTGGAGATGTCGCGATCTGGGACAGTGATAAAAGCTTTGCAAGACAGTAATGCCACGGCTGCGCACGCACTCGTTGACGAGAAACCTGTGGTCGTTGAACCGTCAAACCTCGACATAACCGGCGCGGCCAGCTCTGGAACGTCGACTGCCGCAGATATGTCGAAATTGATGCTGATGTTTTTGAATAAGGGCACGTACAAGGGCAAACGGGTCCTGAAACCAGAAACGGTCGAAGAAATCTTCAAACGCAGCATGGTCAGCAAAATCGATTTCAGCGATCTGCCGCCGATCAGCGACAAAACAGGTTTTTATTACGGACTTGGTGTGGGTAGTTATGATTACGCCGGACATCAGATCATCGAAAAAGGCGGCGCTCTCGCAGGTGTCCGGACGATTTTGGTGCTTGTGCCTGACAAAAACGCCGGAATTGTCGTTCTCGCCAACCTCAATCTGACCGCGTTTCCCGAAGCTGTGCGCGCGTATTTTCTAAATCAGCTTTTGGGCCTTGATCCCGAAGCGGATCAAAAAGCGATTTCTGAGGTCAACCAGCAACTGAAGAAATTGCTGGCGCCTCCGGCGGCGCCCAAGAATCCAGGGAAATTCAACGGCACACTGCAATCGCTCGTTGGTATTTACGAAAATGATTACTATGGCCGTTGCGAGATCCTGCAGCAGGGGGATGCCCTGAAAGTCGAGTGCGGTCCGGCGAAATATCCGGCAACGTTAAAACACTGGAATAACGGCGCTTTCCTGATGCAATTTCCCGGCACAACTCAGGTTCCTTCTATCACAACGTTTATGATTGGTGAGGACGGAAATGCGGATGGTTTTGCAAACGAAGCTTTCGGGATTTTCACACGCGTGCAGGAAAAGAAGTGAAAGACGCCGACGATATTAGGCCTTCGGTCGTGCGAGGTACTGACAGCTTCGGTTTCAGACCATCGGAGTTACGCCAGTTGCGTGCTCTGAAAACGCCAGCCGGCGTCCAGAAGTTCCTGGACGACCTGCCTTACAATCTGAGTTATACCGCTGGCTCACCAAAGAAAGTCCTGGGCGATCGCACCGCGTCGTGTCTCGAGGGCGGAATTTTTGGCGCAGCGGCACTTCGCGTTTTGGGATTTCCGCCTTTGATTTTCGATTTGGAAGCGGAGCAGGACACGGATCACGTCGTTGCCATTTTTAAACTGCGCGGACATTGGGGCGCCGTAGCGAAATCAAATTTCACTGGCTGCCGCTATCGCGAGCCGGTTTATCGCAGCCTTCGCGAGCTGGCCATGAGTTACTTTAACATCTACTTCAATCTGCGGGGCGAGCGTACGCTGCGACGCTACTCGCGCCCGGTGAACCTGGCGCGATTCGATCATCTGAACTGGATGAGCACGGAAAAGCCGGTCTGGTTCATCGCCGAATATCTCTGCGAAATCCCTCACATTTCGTTGCTGACGCCTGCAATGGAAAAAAATCTCACGCGTGTGGATCAGCGCACAATGCGCGGCGAAATGGTCGGCCACAGAAAAAGATAAATGGCGAGAGAGCGCCTGAAATGACTATCAACGAGTTTCGAGAGATGGCGCTGGAAATTCCAAACGCCATCGAGCGCTCCCACATGAATCACCCCGATTTTCGCGTTGCGGGAAAGGTTTTCGCGTCGCTTGGTGTGCCCGACGAAAACTGGGCTATGGTCAGCAGCGCGAACTCATCAAAAACGCGCCTGAGATTTTCAAACCGTGTAGCGGCGCGTGGAGACGGCAAGGTGCGACGAATGTTTATCTTCCTACCGCGAAAACGGGCATTGTGCGCGCTCTTCTCAAAGCTGCTGCAAAAAACGTTGTCTCGTATACGAAAAAGAAGGATAGCGCAGCGTAGACTTGGTCCGGCACTCGGAGATGGACGCTACGGCGCCTTTTGAAAAAATGCGTTCTCGAAAGTCGGTTGAAATGCGCCGGAGTCAGTTTCACCGATTCGAAATTGCGGAGTGATTTCGAACTGGGTGGCGCAATGGATTTCCACGTCTACCCTGCCGCACTTTGCCAGTGACGCACGCACCGTCTTGAGCGCCAACTCCGGCGTGTTGCAATCACGGCTGAGATGTCCGAGCACAGCGCGCTCGATTTTTCCCGGCAACAATTCCTCGATCACGCCTGCCGCAGCCGTGTTCGACAGATGACCGTGCCGTGATTGAATTCGTTGTTTCACTGGCCACGGTCGATGCGTGTCGTTCTGCAAAAGTTTTTCGTCGTGA
Source organism: uncultured Verrucomicrobiae bacterium (assembly GCA_963719605.1). Taxonomy (GTDB): domain Bacteria; phylum Verrucomicrobiota; class Verrucomicrobiia; order Chthoniobacterales; family UBA10450; genus Udaeobacter. Next base: position 237,542 of record CAVRCO010000002.1, on the reverse strand, counting down.
TTAGTTTCGATTACAAGCGTGTGCACCTGCCGCAATCGTTCGACGATCATCTTGGTCACGTAACCGAGATCGGTGATGAATCCGAGGCTCCCTGAACCGGCGTAAAAGGCGAATCCCAGCGGATCAACGGCGTCATGTGGAACGGGGAACGTTTGCACCGTGATGTCGCAAATCGAAAACTCAGCCCCGGTCGCGAAGACGCGCCAGTTTCTGTGCCGGCCAAACGACTTATCGTAACGCACGGCTTCTCCCGTTAGCGCGTTGCAATAAATCGGCACATCAAATTTGCGGCAAAGAACTTCGAGTCCGCAGATGTGATCGCCGTGTTCGTGCGTGAGAAGGACGCCGTCGAGCTGCTCCGGCATGACGCCGCACTGCTCCAGACGCAACACCAGTTGCCGCGCACTTAGCCCGCCATCAACGAGAATTTTGCAATGATCGGTAGCGACCAACGCGGAGTTTCCCGCGCTCCCGCTGCCGAGCATGGTCAAGCTGAACACGGAACTTAACTTAGCCGTGCCCCTTGATCTTACGCAAACGGAAACAAAGAAAGCAGCGTTTTAGCTCGCATGGATGTGAGCGGTTCCCTACCGGCCGCCCGGTGGGTGGCAAAGCGCAACCCTCGCTTTAGGGATTGAACAGCTCATACAAAGCAACGACGGGCGCGCGAGGTATCAAGATATCGGGGCCGCCGTTCAGCTTGCCGGTGTTTGGATTTATGACGGGATCGCAGTTCATGCGTCCCCGCACCTTAGCTCCAGTCACACCGAACCATTCCTCGTCACCCCAGCCGCCTGGAAACACAACATTTCCGGCGCCCGTATTACCGCAAGGGGCAGGACAACCCTGCCACCCGCGGCCGCAGTTCTGATTGCCGCTAATGCTGTGGAAACAGGCGTGTCCTTCGTTCCCCTTCCACCATTCATCGCGCCACTCAAAAACGTAGCCTCCAGAGCTGTATAAAAGCATCGGATCGCGATCCGGCCCATTACTTGCCTTGTGCCTGAGCGTCACCATCCAAAAGGAACGGATCCAGTCTGCTTGGTCGGCTGCCATCAGTGAGTCCCCTTCTTTGACCCCACTGGCCGCAAAATATGACACAAGATCTTTCGGTAGCTTGTAAGTGCCCTCTTTAGCGGGTAGCTCCAACGCAATAGTCCGGCCAGCGGCATGCTCGGCGTTGGGACCGTTACCGCCCGATCCAGGCGGCGGCGTCAACCCTGGTTGAGTCAAGCATGTTGGGGGTGGAGGTTGGTCTTGCCATATGAAATTCACTCCAACTCACTGAATAGGATATGCTTTTTCGGGGTCCTGCGACTGCTGATGCGTGTCCGCCGGGACTCCGAACTCGCCATACAGCAGAGGTTTTGGATTCCTAGCGACAACGTTGTCCCTGAACCGAGTGAACAAGTTACCAGGCGGCTCAGGATTAGTGTAGGGATTAAAGCCCCATACATCCGGTTGGTACACGTCTGGCCCACGTTGTCCATCAAACTTACCCCCGCGGATTACTCGATTCTAGTCGTTTGTATCGTGGAAAGTAACAGTCGTCAGCTTGCCGGGCGCGCTGGCCTTGACCAGCGCATTGAAGTCATTGAGGGTTTCCCAGAACTCCGACGTCGGGGTGGTACCGGCCGTGTCGATCTCGTTGCCGAGCACAAACCCGATGACGGCGGGGTGGTCGCCGTATTTTTTCGCCAACCATTTCGCAGTGTAGCGGTAGAACTGGCGAAGGTTAGATTTGCGTTCTGCAGAGGTATTACGGTCCACCAAATCGAGTGGGACCGACAGGCCGATCCAGACGTAGATTGGGTTCACGCCATTGTTCCACAGCTTGTCGAGGAAGGGCTTGTGCGTCGGGTGCTTCAAGGCGTAAAGGGACCGTTGGTCAGGATCGCAGAACTGGTTGTCAGTTTCGTCGTTTACACTGAAATTGAGCAGCTGCCAGAAATCGGCTAGGCGGTCCTAGACAGGTCGGCCGTTATGGGGAGGAGGCGCACCGTTGGCGAAGGCCACCTCCCACTTCCACACCCCGTAAGTGCGGATCGAGTTCACCCCCATCGCACGCATCGCTTCGATGTCTTTGCGGCCGTTGTCACTCCACAGAGGGACGAAGGTCTCAACAGAGTTTGTGTAAAAAAAGTCATTGAAAGGAGGCAGTCCAGCGCCGCCTCCGATCTGCGTTGGTTCGTAGTTTATGCCCCGGATGTAGAACTGGGATGCCGCCCGGTCGCCGATATTCAAGTTGATCACAACCCCGTCGGTGGACCACGTGGTATGGGTGCCGGGATACGGAACCGCAGGATCCGGTGGATATGTTCCGTCCGGGTTGGGATTCAACTCTTGGTTGTAGACCGATTTGATGCAATTGGGAAATTGTGCGCCAGCTGGCCCGGCGGCAGCCAGGGTAATTGCGGCGATGAGCAGAATGAGAATGAACCCATACTGCAAAGACGACCGTTTAATCGAATTTTGGACCGATGGAGTGGTCGTTTTCTTTAGCTGAGTGCGCTGATACATATTTTGGACTTTCTTCTTTTCCCGGCTGGTTGATCCTGTTGACCGCAGCTTATTGTGGCACACGGTTAGTTCGGAATTGAGGCGGCGTTTCTGCTTGAAACGCGAAAATGTGTCAAACGATTTTTTGAGAAATTCGCCCCTGATGGTGCTAACAGCTTCTTCATATGGTTCTTCCGTTGTCTATCCCCGCTGATCGCTTCTGATAACTGCGGATCCAGAGCAGATAAAGAACAGAGCAGGGAGGAATTCTCCGCCTGATTCAGATCCATCTCAATGATGCACGTTCGCGTCTTGCGGGTCTATGGGACCTTAGTCGTACGGGCTAGTGAACTTTAGTCGTGTGTTTATCTGTTAAGAATTTTACTGCCTTGCTCGACACAACTCGGGCTGAGAACTACATTCGCCTGCTTTGAAAATGCGCATCTTCATCGTCGTCGCAGCAGCAGCAGGCACGCTTTTGGGAAGTATCGGCTATGGCGCATCAGGCGTCCCCGCTGCGAATACCGGCAATCTGGATTTTAAACAGTGGGGATTGCTAGCGATTCAGGACGGCGGTCGGCGCAAGCCAGTGGACACGTTCGCAAAAGAAACGCTGATCCGGGTCACTGGAAGAGCGACGTATACAGACAAAGCAGGAAGAGCATGGCGGCCGAACGATTTCATCTTGTCGGCTTTGGTCGAGACGCACGATTGGAAAAATGAGCCAATGGTGTTGATCTCGTCTGGCCAGTTAATCGAGCAGCTGGGGCTCGACAAAACGCAGCGCCGATTTTCGTTTGCGGAATTAACCGCGTCTGCAGAATTGCAGCGGCTTGTGACTGAGGCGCAAGCGCTCAAGCGCGCAGAGAAACCGTTGAACCGGGTTCAGCAGGAGGCACTGAGTGTAAGCGATCGGCTTACTCTTCTCGCTCATGTAATGGATGGTAGCGCATTGCTGATCGTTCCTGCGCCGGCCAACGAAACAGACCCGTGGGTCGACCCATCCGGATGGTCGAGATATTATTCCGAGGCGCAATTCGCCCCCATCCGGGTTCAATTGCAAACCGTTGCCACAGGTTACGTCAACGGCGATCCATTTAATTTCAGTCGCGCGGCGAATCAGCTTCGCGAAAATCTGCGCGCCTTGAGTCCATCAATTTATCCGCGGGACCAGCAATTACGGCTCGAATATTTCTACAATCATTTCGAAGCCTTTTATCGGGCAATCTGGTGTTACGGAATTGCGCTCGTAATTCTGATTGCGGCACATCTTCGCAAGCGGGGACGCGCGCTGCAAAGCATCGGCGTCGCAGTGGCGGTACTCGGCCTCGCGTTTCAAGCGGCTGGGATCGTGATGCGCTGCATGATCGCTGATCGACCGCCGGTTACGAACATGTATGAATCCATCATCTGGGTCTCGTTTGCGGTCTCATTCTTCGGAATGATCTTCTTTATGCGTTATCGCGCGCCCATCTATCTGCTGGCGGCGTTACCGGTCACGCTCACCGCGCTGTTGCTCGTACATCAAATGCCGATTGCCATGCCTTCGAGCATCGATCCGCTGGTCCCGGTGTTGCGCGATAATTTCTGGCTCACAATCCATGTACTCACCATCACACTGAGTTATGCGGCCTTCGCGCTGGCAATGGGTTTCGGGCATATTTTGCTCTGGCGATACGCGCGAAATCCCGCAGCAGCACGCGCGGACGCGCCGATGCATTTCTGGCTTTATCGCGTACTTCAGCTCGGTGTCCTGTTGCTCGCTGCTGGAACAATCCTCGGTGGAGTCTGGGCGAATTATTCCTGGGGCAGATTCTGGGGATGGGATCCAAAGGAGACGTGGGCATTGATCGCGCTGCTTTGTTACATCCTAGCATTGCACGGACGGCTGGCGGGTTGGTGGACGCAGTTCGGCCTCGCAGTCGCAAGCGTAGTTTGTTTCCTCGCGGTCTTAATGGCGTGGTATGGCGTGAACTTTGTCCTCGGCAAAGGTCTGCATAGCTATGGCTTCGGCATTGGCGGCGAGACTTACGTGGCGATATTCGTTGCTCTCGATCTTTTGTTCGTTGCATTCGCAATCTGGCGATACCGAAGGAGCGCAACTGCCTCTGTGGCGCCGCGCGAGATTACACCTGAGAGCGCTGCAGTCTAGCGTCCACAAATTCGGGGTCACGCGCTTTAACCAGAGTTGATTAAGCTTCGGTCTCTCCATTAAAAACATCAGAGCGCAGAAAGGAATAGTCATGGCCCTAACCCGTCGCAACTTTCTTGTAAGTGGTTCACTGTCGCTGGCCGCCGGAGCGCTTTCGCCGCTTCTTGTGCAGACTGCGAAGAGCAAGCCGAGCACGCCTGCCGACTTCAAAGATTGGGAATCCGTGCGCCGGGAGTTTGAACTGGCTCCCGATTACGTGCATCTCGCCTTGTTCTTTCTGGCGTCTCACCCCACACCGGTGCGGCAGGCGATTGAACAGTATAGGAAAAAAATAGATGCAAATCCGTTCATTGCCGTTGATAGGGCGATCTTTGAATCGGGTGACGAAAATATTCCGTTACAAGTCTGCCGGGCCATCGCCAGCTACATCGGTGGCGACCCGCAGGACATCGCCCTGACCCAGAACACCACGACCGGTCTCGCTCTTCTCTACCACGGACTGCCGTTGCGCGAAGGCGATGAGATTCTAACGACTACGCACGATCACTACGTGCATCACGAGTCCATTCGACTGGCCACCGGGCGTTGCGGAGCGACCTGGCGCAAGATTCCGCTTTTCGATTCCTACGACTCGATTTCGCCGGACGAAATCGCGCAACGCGTTCGCAAGGCAATCGGACCAAAAACGCGCGCTGTGGGCGTGACATGGGTGCACTCCAGCAGCGGTGTGCGCCTTCCGATCGCACGCATTGCAGAAAGCATTTCAGACGCGAATCGCGGCCGGGAAGAGAACGATCGTGTGCTGCTGATTGTCGATGGCGTGCATGGGTTGGGAGTGGAAGATCCGAAGATCACCGCCCTGGGGTGCGACGCGTTTGCAGCCGGCACCCACAAATGGATGTTTGGGCCCCGCGGCACAGCGTTCGTTTGGGCAAAGCCCGTAGTTTGGCAGAAAATGCGCCCGGTGATTCCGAGTTTCTTTTCGCTCGAACAGTTCGAAGCCTGGGAAGAGGAACATGCCCCGCAGACGCCGGCGCGTGCAGCTTGGTTCTCACCGGGCGGGTTCCAGGCTTTCGAACATTATTGGGCGTTGCCAGCGGCCGTTCGTTTTCACCAGAACATCGGGCCCGCCCGAATCACGGCGCGCACGCACGAGTTGAACGGTCAACTGAAGGAGGGACTTGCGCGGATGCCGAATATTCAGCTCTACACGCCGCGGGACGAGAATCTTTCGGCCGGAATGGTTTGCTTTGATGTAAAGGGAAGGAAGCCCGAGCAAGTTGTGAAGCGCCTTCTCGATCAGCGTATTGTCGCTTCAACGACTCCTTATCGCGTGTCGTATGCGCGGTTGGCGTGCAGCGTCGTCAATACTCCGGAGGAGGTCGACACGGCGCTTCGCGCAATTCGGAGCATGGCTTAGTACGGCCGGGGTCACCGACCCCGGCTACAGGGTTGCCGTGAGCGCGTCGATAAATTCGCGCGGCGTTGGCGCGTGGAGCAGCGCCGATCGTGTCGCGTCATTTCTTACCAGCCGGACGAGCGTCCCAACGCAAATCAAATAATCATTCGCTAGCCGTTCTGGAACGCCGATTACAAAAATCAAATGGGCGCGTACTCCGTTGTCGCCGAATCGTATCCCGGCGCGGCTGCGTCCAATGCCAACGACAATTTCGTCAACCAAATCCGTACGCGCGTGAGGGAATACGGCGCTGTTTTGGACAGCATTGGGGTGCGCCTGCTCGCGCGCGAGCACCTTTTCAAAGAACGCTTCCGGGTCATTGATCTTTCCGTCTTGCGCCAGCAAGTCGATAATCTCGCGCAGCGCGCTTGGCACTTTTCTCGAGCGCAACCCTAGGATCACCTGTTTTTCGTCAAGCAGATCAGTCAGCGCGATAGCCATGGGGGAGCAGAGAGATTTATTGGATTATCCGGCAAAGCCAGTTATCCAGTTAAATAAGGCGCCGTGGCAACTGAAAACACAGCATTAGCGGGAAACGAAGAGAGGACCGTGTCTCTGCAACGGAGCATTTACGACCCGGGCTACGTCAACGCAATGTCGCATTTTTATCGCGGCGAAATGGGCCGGATCATGGTGTGGCGGCAGCGGCTCGATGTGACAACAAATTGGGCGATCACCAGTAGCACGGCCATCATTACCATCGCGTTTTCAACCCGCGACGTGCCGCACATCATTTTCTTCTTCAATCTCGCCATCGTCTGGGTATTGCTGTGGATCGAAGCACGTCGTTATCGGTTTTATGATGCCTTTCGGGCGCGCGTCCGAATGCTTGAAGCGCATTTTCTTGTTCCGATGGTAATGGAAAATCGCGAGATGCTCCACGGTGAATGGAAAAAGCTCGTCTGCGAAGATTTGATTTTGCCCTGCTTCAAGATCAGCAAACTCGAAGCCATAGGGCGCCGATTGAAACGTAATTACGTCTTCATTTTCGTTCTTATCCTGATGGCCTGGATAGTTAAGATATTTCTACACGCCAGTGAGCCGATTAACGATGTGGTCTCGTTTTACCACGCCTTGCGCATTGGACACATACCATCGTGGCTGGTGGCTTTGATCGTTGCCGGCACATTTGTGAGTGTGATTTCCATGACGATTTACGTCAGCAAGAAATCTTCCGGCGAAATCTCCGAGTTCGGCACACACCGTTCGCTCTGGCGGATTTAAAGGTCATTCCGAGCGAAGTCGAGGAGTCCGTAATGAAACGCAAAAAGAACGCGGCGGGATTCTTCGACTCCGCGGAGTTCACCCTGAGCAACCGGAGCGAGTCGAACGGGCTTTGCTCAGAATGACTGCGTTTGAAAAACTTTGCGAAATTGTCGCAAAGCTTCGCGCCCCAGGCGGCTGTCCCTGGGATCGCGAGCAAACCCATGAATCGTTGTTGCCCGCTTTGATCGAAGAAGCATACGAAGTGGCTGGCGCGGTGCGCGCCAACGATAACGCAAATTTTCGCGAAGAACTCGGCGACCTATTGCTCCTGATCGTGATGCACGCCGAAATCGCGAGCGAATCCGACCGGTTCGACATCAACGACGTGCTTAAGGATGTAAGGGAGAAACTGATCCGGCGTCACCCGCACGTCTTCGGCAGTAGCGATGCGCGCGACAGCGGTGCGGTGCTAAGACAATGGGAATCGATCAAGCGCGCTGAAAAAGCAGGTAAACCTGGTCGCACCGCCGGCGATGCAGGCCGGCATTATCTCGATGATCTGCCCCTGGCGCTCCCTGCTCTGATGCGCGCGCAAAAGGCACAGTCAAAGGTTGCCCGTGTGAATTTCGACTGGACCGAAGCGCGCGACGTGATCGCAAAGGTGGAAGAAGAAATTCAGGAATTAAAACAGGCCCTGTTGGAGCAAGATCGGAAATCGATCGAGGACGAAGTAGGCGATTTGCTCTTCGCAGTCGTTAATTTCGCACGGAAATGCAAATTCGACGCGGAAAGCACGTTGCAAGGCGCGACCGACAAATTCGTCGCCCGTTTCAATCGATTAGAGGACGAACTGCAAAGGCAGGGAAAGCGACTCGGTGATGCGGATCTTATCGAGCTGGATGCGATCTGGAACGCGATCAAAAGAATGTCGAATGACCAATGACGAATTAATGGCGAGTCTCAGATGACTGCTGGTTTGTGTAGCTTTTGTTTCGTCATTGGTCATTCGACATTCGTCGTTTAACGTTCATATTTCCCGCCCCGTGAACCTTCTGATCAATCTGCTGTCGGTGTTTTTTGTTCTGGTGGCCCTGCTCATGGTGCTCGTGATCTTGATGCAACGCCCAAAGAGCGAAGGCTTGGGAGCGGCGTTTGGCGGGGCTGTCACGGAAAACATTTTCGGCGCGCAAACGACGAACGTGCTGGTGAAGTTCACGACCTGGCTCGCTGGCATTTTCTTCACACTAACGTTTGGGTTGTCGGTTTTGTATGCGCATCGGGGCACCGGTGGGGACAGCGCGTTCCGGCATGAGTTGATGAAACAGCAAGCTGCTCCGGCTACTTCTTCCGCCCCGGCAACACCTCAGGCTTCACCCGTTTCTTCTTCAGCGAATTCGCCAATTCAGACGTCTCCTGCTTCTTCTGGGGTCCCCGCGGCGAAACCAACAGCGACGCCGTAAGGCCGCCGTTCGTTCAAGCGGACAAGAAGGACGGCTCTCCAGTCGTCTTGTTTTCCCTCGGCAGTTTGGAAGCTGCCGCTCCAGGAAGGTTCGCGGAAAAGTTCGCAGAATTGTTACTTCTTCGTCATACGCCTGTAACAATTGGTTTCTAGCCTCCACGCGTTCACTTAACCGTGTCCCCTCAGGCAGCTGAAAAATCATCACAAAAAAGGAGAAACGAATGTTCACCAAAAAAACCATGTTACGCGCGGCCGGAGCGATCCTGGCTGTAGTTCTTTCACTGGCGGCACAGCCGCTAAGAGCTCAAGAATCCGATGCCGAGCGGCTGCAAAAACTCGAACAGGCCGTCAGCCAGCTACAACAGCGCAATGCCGAACTTGAACAGGAGGTTTCAGGATTAAAGAAGCGCACGGAATGGGGACCCGTGGCTGGAGCCGAAGGCAAAACCAAGACGGAGGTGACCAGTGATGGAAAGACATATGTCGAGAAAGTCGTCCCCGACTTAGCAAGTGCCGAAAAATGGAAATTGTCCCCGTGGCTCACTGAATTGGAGCTCTTCGGTGACCTGCGTCTGCGATATGAATACCGCGGTGGCAGACTTCCTGACCATTTTCAGTTCGGTCAGGATAACGCAAATGACTGGCAGGAGCGCGAACGCGAGCGTTACCGTATTCGCATAGGACTCCGTGGAACCGTTCTGGATGATTGGTTCTTCGGCGTTCGGTTAGAGACGAGCGCCAACGGCCGCTCAACAAACGTCACGTTCGGCGACGACACCTCGACCACCTCAGCGGGTGGTGGTGGACCGTTCGCAAAGGGTAGCGACGGCATTTTCGTCGGCCAGGCATATGGTGGTTACAAGGGCTTCCCCGGCTTTACGTTTACCGGCGGCCGAATGCCGAACCCCTTCGTTAATACTCGAATGGTCTGGGATGACGACATTAACCCGGAAGGTTTGGCTGAGCAGTGGAAACACACGTTCACCATCGGTGGCGGAGCAGGTGAGCCAGTATCATATAGCAAGGACGGAAAAAATGTAGCGCCGCCACCGCCATCGGAACCGTTGGTAAAAATCGACGTCTTCGCAAACTTCGGTCAGTTTGTTTATGACGATTCTAATCCGTCAAACCCAATTGGACGACCCCCAACAACGACGCAGCCAATAGGCGGTGAAACTCAGCAGACCCCGCTTGCCAATGCATTCCTGCTCGGCTGGCAGGTAGGCGCGAAGTTTGATTTTCCGCACATCGCGTACTTCCAGCTCGCGCCAACCCTCTATAACTACACCGGCGACGGCAACACGTTTAACGTGCATTTCTCAGGCGATCCCGGTGGCAATCAAACGGGTATCAACAGTCTTTTGGTTTTCGACATCCCGGCCGAGATCGGCTGGAAAGTTTGGAAGATTCCTATGCGCGCCTTCGGGGATTTTGCAACGAACTTCGAAGCGGACGATCGCGCTTTAGCGGCAGGCCATCCAGGAGGTGGTGGCCAGCGCTACGCTTATCAAGCTGGTCTCGGTATTGGTCAGCTAAAGAAGAAGGGCGATTGGCTGATCGAGGGTTATTGGCAACACCAGGAACAATTCTCGCTGGATCCGAACCTGATCGATACAGATTTGTTCAACGCCCAGCTGAATCAGCAAGGCGTCGTCGCGCACGCCGGATACATGCTGGCTGATGCAGTAGTCTTCGACATTACCTACTCGTATGCCTGGCGTATCAACGGCTCCTACGGCACAGGGGGAATTCCCGACGCCATAACTATCAATCCGGAAGATCAATATCAATTATTCCAAGCGAATCTGAGCTTTAAATTCTAGTCCGGTTAGGTCAATCAAAGTCCGCCGCGGGAATTTCCCGCGGCGGGCTTTTTGCTAACGGTCGCGTTTTTGCCACACAAACGTAACAGTAATTCTTTTGCCGCGAGGCTTGTTAATTCTTACGGTTGCTGCTGACCGGGAATGCAGGCGTCCACCTTTCGTCCCAGGGATTCGGCGCGAATTTTCGCGGCCCAACAACGTTTCTCATTTGGGAAATCGCCAGAGCAACTGCCGGTGCCGAGGCGTTATCGCACGGGCTGGATCTCCGACACGCATCTGGGCACGCGCGGCTGCAATGCCACGGCGCTGCTCGATTTTCTCCGAGAGAATGATTTCGAGACGCTCTACGTCGTCGGTGATCTCATCGATATCTGGTCGCTCCGTCGTGGAATTTATTGGCCGCAACAACATAACGACGTCATCCAAAAAATCCTGCGCAAAGCCCGTAAGGGCACTCGCGTAATTTATATTCCGGGAAATCACGACGAGCTAGTAACCAGCTTCTTGGGTGCTTATGGGAACATAGACATCAAGGAGAACGTCATTCATGTGACGGCCTGTGGAGAACGCATTTTAATCATTCACGGACACGAACTGGATGCGGTGGTGCAAAACGTGAAGTGGCTGGCATTCGCCGGCGACGTTGGCTATCAATTTTTGCTCTCGCTGAATCCGCTAATCAATTTCGTCAGACGACGGTTCGGTCTAGGGCACTGGTCGCTTAGCGCGTATGCAAAGCGGCGGGTGAAAGACGCCGTCAGCTTCATCGGTAAATTCGAAGCTGCTGTCGCGCATTATGCGGAACGTTATCACGTAGATGCCGTTTTATGCGGCCATATCCATAGCCCGGCCATTCGGGAATTTGGCAAGGTCACATATTACAACTGCGGTGATTGGGTGGAGAGCTGCTCGGCGCTTGTTGAGGGCGACGATGGCAGCATCTCGCTAGTCAACTATGATCCATTCTCGGCGACTCACGTCCGAGGAGCGCGAACAGTCGATTCACCGGGGCACAAAGAAAGTATGCTGACTAGTTAAGCCGTCGATTCTTGTTATCGCTTCTCCGCTTCAACGTTTAACTGTTTAACGAACCACGCAGGCTTCCCTGGTTGTTACTGGATCGTCACGCTCTTTTGACAATTCGTAACGTGACGCATTGCGCGCATGGGTTTATCGAATGTCCAGCTATGAATGTGATTACAGTGAGGAGAACGGTCTTCAGAAGTGCAAACAAGAGATCGAGAAAGCGCCGCTCGTTCCATGAATTAACCCGCGCCTACTTTGCGAGGGAAAACAGTTTGGAGTTTCTAGTCGAGGCGCTGTTCTTTGCGATAATCGTGGCTATCTCAGCGTGGCCAATCCTTGCAGCCGCAGGCGCACTGCACGAATTCCTCCAGCGCGCGGTGACTTAATCGTAAAGGTGGATCGGCTTCTCCTGAAGACGATGGAAATCGCCGAAGGCGCTAGTTGATTCCCGTTAACACATCGCCGCTGTTGAGACCGGCGGCAGAGCCGCTCTCCCAATGGGTTGAGGAGAATGCGTTCCACCTGCGTCTCGTTGCCAACGCGAAAATCTCGACAGCAAGCTCATCGCGTTTAGCATGTTGGCCTTGTGCCAAACAACGGTCCAGTAGCAAACAATCGCGAAATTGAACGCAAATTCTTGCTTAAGCGGCTGCCCGATAAACTGAAGGGCTCGCGGTGCTATATTATCGAACAAGGTTATCTGGCGAGCGAACCAGCAGGCAGACAGATCCGTCTCCGCAAAAAAGGCAGCGCCGCAACGCTGACTTTCAAAGTGGGCCGCGGCAGCCACCGGGAAGAACGCGAGATCAGGCTTAGCCCAAAGCAGTTCGAAGCGCTTTGGCCAGGGACTGCGGGGAGAAGATTGCGGAAGGTGCGCTGCGAAATTCCCTGGAAAAATCTAGTCATCGAGATTGACATTTATCAGGGCAGACACGCAGGTCTCGTGGTGGCGGAAGTGGAATTCCCCGATCGCCTCAGTTGCCGAAAATTCAAACCGCCTTCGTGGTTTGGACGGGAAGTGACTGGGGAAAAACGTTACAGCAACGTGCGACTCGCCAACGAGTAAGTAGCAAAGCTTATGGGCTTTCGTTTGAGATTACGCGAACCGTTGCCTGACGGATTAAAAAGAGTCTTCCGAGAGCAGATCGAGTCTGCTCTGGAGTTGTGCCGGCACCCCGCAAGACAAAGGGGCGTCACCGTACACGAAGTGCGTAAGCACCTCAAAAAGCTGCGAGCGGCGATGCGCCTTGCCATTCCCGAAGTTGGTAAAGCTCGGCATACGCGCGAAGATCGCTGCGTACGCAAGATCGGACGGCTTGTTTCGGACCTGCGCGATGCGCAAGTGCGGCTGCAAACACTTATTCAATTGCGCGACGAGACCGCAAAAGGGCCGGAAGACAATCCATTTCCGCGCATCGAAGAATTGTTGTCGCTGGAACGGGAGAGTTTTTCTGCGGCGTTTGCCGGCTGGCAAAAACAAGCGATCCCGCAGCTGGAACGCGTGGAAGCGCGTCTGTTGAAATGGCCTTTGCAGTGCTTGACCTGGAAGCAAATTTGCGGCGCAGTGGAAAAAATTTACAAACGCGGTCAACGCGGCCTTGCGAAGACGGTTAAGGACCCGGATCCGGAAAATTTTCATGGCTGGCGCAAGCGGGTGAAAGATCTCTGGTATCAGTTGCGCATTTTGCAGCCGCTTAATCGCATGGTCCTGACAGAGATGGCTCACGACGCAGAAGTCCTGGGCGAATTGCTCGGGCGCGAGCGTGATTTGGCTTTTCTTTGGGCGCGCCTGGAGAAAGAATGCAGCGATGAAACGCTCCGTGACGAGCTCGCACAGCTCGAGAAGCTAATCCGTAAACACGGCAAACGATTGCGCACAAATGCGCTCGAACTCGGGCGACGTTTCTATGCCGAGCCTGCGAAGGCTTTCGCTAAACGGATCTCGATCTTCGTGGGTAAGCGGATATGAGCGAGATTGCCTACTGGTCTTGGTAGCAGTCGAGGTACTTGATTCCGGACCCAGTGTTGAAAATGACCACGCGTTCACCGGAACCAATTTCACCAGCGGAACGGAGCAACTTTAGAGCAGCGAAGCACGCGGCGGCTTCGGGCGCAACGAAGAGACCTTCGCTCGATCCCACTTCGCGCCCGACTCGAATCATTTGTTCATCCTCAATAGCGATGGCACCGCCGTTAGATTGACGAAGGATATTCAGGATCAGGAAATCGCCGATCGCTTTGGGAACACGCAGACCGGAGGCGATCGTATGCGCGTCCAGAACTTCGGCGGCGTTTTTTTCTCCGGCTTCAAACGCGCGGACGATTGGCGCACAACCGGTGGCCTGCACCGCGAACATCCGGGGACGTTTCTTCCCGATCCAGCCGAGCGCTTCCATTTCATCGAACGCCTTCCACATTCCGATGAGCCCCGTACCGCCGCCGGTGGGATAAAGAATTGCTTCCGCTAGCCGCCAGTTGAGTTGCTCCGCTAGTTCGTATCCGAGCGTCTTTTTTCCCTCGACGCGATACGGCTCTTTGAGCGTAGACATGTCAAACCACCCTTCTTTTGTTTTGCGCCGGCCGATCTCAGCCGCGCAATCGGTAATTAATCCGTCAATCAATGTCACATGGGCGCCCAACTCGCGACACTCGATGATGTTTGCCCGCGGCGTGTCGCGCGGCATGAAAATGTGCGCTTCCAGACCGGCTCGAGCTGCGTAGGCAGCAAGGGCTCCGCCAGCATTGCCGGCGCTGGGCACAGCGAGCTTGGTTGCGCCAAGATGTTTTGCCATGGATACTGCAACACTCATCCCGCGCGCCTTAAAACTTTGTGTTGGATTTAGTGATTCGTCCTTGACCCAGAGATCGATGTCCTCGCCAAATTTTTCTGCGCGCAATAGTGCTGTTCCGCCTTCGCCTAATGAGACCGGCTCAACATTGCCAGGCAGCGGCAGTACTTCGCGATAACGCCATAATGATTTCTCCCGGGTCGACAAGCCTTCGCGCTTTAGAGTTGAACCCGCTTTAGCAAGATCGATAACAGCAAACAGCGGTTTCCGGCACGAAAGGCAGAGATTCTGGAGATGCGACCACTCATGATGACGGCCGCACGCGGTGCATTCAAGATGCGTCAAAAACATGGGACATTAAAAACGTAGCACGTTTGCGGCTTGTGTTAGATTTGGCGAGATGGATTTAATGACGCTGACTGAAATTCGTCGGGCGGCGCACAACGGCGCGGTGCCAGCGCGCGTACATGTGCAGGTAGAAGCGGCCACTGCGAAGACGCAACGTGAAGGAAAACCGTACTGCGAACTAGCTCTGGCAGATGCGGGCGATCGGATGATGCTACGGGTATGGAATGATCATCCCGCTTACAAAACGTGCAGCGCATTCACTACCGAAAGTTTCATCGAGCTCACTGGCGATTTTCGTGTACACCCGCAATACGGACTCGAAGCAGATAAGTGGACGACACGGCCACTCACGGAACAAGAGAAAAAAGAATTGCTAGAAGGACCGGGAGACTTGCGCGCAAAGCAAGCATCTGACTGGGGATTTATCCTGCAATCTATTGGCACGATCGTTGATCCTCGCCTTCGCGTATTGTCCGAAATGTTCGTCAAAAAATGGGGCGAACGATTTCGCCGCGCCGCAGCAGCTCGCAAATATCATCATGCCCGGCGCGGCGGCCTGGTCGAGCACACCGCGCAAATGATGCGCATGGCGAGGGCCATCGCGCCCCTGTATTCGCAGTTAAACCTTGATCTTTTGATCGCGGGCATTCTTTTTCACGATTCAGGTAAACTTTGGGAAAACCAGTTTTCTGAAACCGGCTTCGTTATGAGCTACGACGAGCTTGGTGAATTGGTCGGCCACATTTCGATCGGGCTCGAGATTGTCAATTCGTTGTGGCAAAAGCTCGCCGCCGAAAACGCAGATATCTGGAAAGGATATCGGCCGCCCTCGGAAGATGTGCGCATACATCTTCTGCACCTCATTGGTTCACATCACGGCGACAAGCAATTAGGTTCGCCTGTTGATCCGAAAACGCCGGAAGCAATGGCGCTGCATTACATTGATAATCTCGACGCCCGTCTGGAAATGTTCGCCGCGGGTTACACAACAGCAAAACCGCTGGCGTCGCGCATTTTTGATCGCGTGCGGCCACTGCCAGGAAATTTAGTCAAATCGCTCGAGAAATTTCAGCAGTCAGTTGCGCAAGACCCAAGAGACGAACTTGTGTGATGCGATACAAACACACGCAAATCGGTTACCTAATAATCGGCGGCCTCTTTGGCATAGCTATTTTTCTGGCGATCACAGGAATCGTTGCGCCAGCTGGTCGGGGTGGTCTGCTGATCAGTGCAATCATCGAAGTGATTCTTCTCATTTGCGCGATCGTGTTTAGCAGACTGGCAATCAAGATAGACGGCGAAAGTTTGGAGGCCTCTTTCGCAATGGGACTCATTCGCAAGAAAGTGCCGCTGGCGGAGATTGCCGCGTGCGAACCAATCCGCATCCGTTGGTGGTACGGCTGGGGAATTCACCTGACGCCGTACGGCTGGCTTTATAACGTTTCTGGCTTGGACGCTGTGGCCATCACACTGGTTAATGGCCGAGAATTCGCGTTGGGTACCGACGATCCGCAAAGGCTTGTCGATGCAATTCGGCGTTTCACAGTCACGAGCTGATTACGCTCCAACATCGAGCGTATCACCCTGAACATAGTGAGGGACCTGGCGCGCGCTGCGCATGTCACCCCGAAAAAGATAGGTGTAATCAAAGTTTCGACTGAGAGGTTGCTCGCTCCTCTCGGAATGACCATTTACAACTCGCCGCCTATTTCGCCAGTTCGCGGAACCAATGCAACGCAATCGAGGTCTGCGCGTCATTAACCTCATGGCCGCCACGAAAAGTCCCGATTCGAATCCGCTTAAAGCCGGTTCGCTTGATCAAACCCACGACGGCGTATTGCTGCTCCATGGTTGCGATTCTATCCTCGTGCCCGGAACTAAAGTAGATTGGCGTATTAAGAAAGTCCGCGCCGGGCTGCAATCGCGCATATCCATCACTCAGGTGGTCTTCATTCGCACCGGTGATGTAAATTCCAACCATGTGGCAACCGTATCTCGCGAGAAACGGCGCAACATAACCGACCCCTTTGCCTCCCCCGGAAAACCCCGCGCATGCCATCGGCCACTTCTCCGACCCGGGAAAGCTTCGGTGCAGCGCGTCGACGGCAGCCATTGTCATGGACTCGCGCCATGCCACATTATCATTCTTCGCATGTTGCGGGCCGTCCCCCGCGAGTAACACCCAGCCTTCAGAGAGTCCGGCCCTCTGATAAAACTGAACGAGATCATTTCGATTCTGACGTTTAAAATCGCTCGTGGAGCACGGTATCAAAACAGGCCAGCTCTTCGTTGGATCAAAATTTGGGGGCGTTAGCAGCACAGCCACTGCGTATGGCGGCACGGGATTGCCGCCTTGCCCGGCATATGATTTTTCGAGTGCACTCAAGGCCACATTAGCCTGGACAGTTGAACCTGGGGAAAAGGGAACACCGTCGAATTTGAAAGACCCTCCGGCTGCAGCTGCAGCTAACATTAAAACGACTTGTAGGGTCAGGAAGACCAGGCTCGCTATGATTAATTTCTTCAAAAAAAACCTCAACCAAAAGCTTCTGGCCTGGTGGTAAAGTGTCAACGGTCCAGTTAAAGCGAAATGGCAATGCCAGTTCGATGAAACCTTGCGGTTACCGGCAGTTCGCTTAATGAGCACAATCGAATCGTGAAAGGGGTCTCGCGGAAAAGTCATTGAAGAAGCCGCGTCATCGTCATCGCGGATCTAATGTGCAGTCGGCGAACTCGGTGATTCTGTCGAGCCGAGGCGTCGCTTCGCCTCTGCGAGATAAGCCTCATCGATTTCAAACCCAATAAATCTCTTTACACCACAGCGCTGAGCGGCGACTGCTGAATTTCCAATCCCCAAAAACGGATCGACCATCGTTTTAATCCGCGAGACGCCGTGTAGCTTTACACACCACTCAGCCAGTTGTACCGGAAATGTCGCTGGATGCGGTCGCTCCTTTGCGCGGCTCTGAATTGTCTCGTAGGGAATGAACCACGTGTTGCCGCGACAGCGTCGATCGCTCCCTCGAGTATGCGACCAGCGTGCGATGTTGCTTTTGTCCTGATACGGAACGCCGAGGGCGAGCCGATCGATTTCAACTCGTGGAGACTTTGTAAAATGAAAGATGTACTCGTGGCAATCGTTAAGAAACCGCTTCGAATTGATTGGCTTGAAATGACCAAACGTTTTTACCGCTGCTTCGACTTTCACCTGGCGCTTCGCGTCCGGGTTGGGGTCGCGACTGGGCGGAGCGCTGACAGGATTGAGGTCAGCGTTGCTCCGTTTAGTGTCGATCGTAATCGATTTGATCCAGTGAATCGTGTTCTGCAAAAGAAATCCGCCTGAGGCGGACGTTAGTTCGATCACGATTTGGTGGGGCAACATCGGGTTCGATGGCGCGGAGCCAACGTTTAGAAAAAAAGATCCGGTGGATCGTAGAATCCTTCGGATTTGTATTGCCCACTTGGCGCACCACATCAAATACGATTGTCGATCCTGCCGGTCGGCATATTGCCTGTAGCCAATTCCGAGGTTGTAGGGTGGTGAGGTCACTACAAGATCAACACTTTCATTTCTCAGCCGCAACATTCCTTCGATGCAATCTTGCCGGCGAAGATCAAACTGAGTCATTGACTGAGAATGTGGCGTGATTGGACCGTTGTACAAGCCGAAAATAGTGTGCTTTTTGTAGTGCCAGGGGCGAGTCGGGTTTGAAACTCAGGGACAATGCAGGGCGGCAAGCCTGCCTGCACAGTCTGCCCGAGTAGCCTGTGTTCCCCGGATCCACGTTCGCACCTTTGCGCGAATTCGTTTATTCTCTATCTATGTCGGACAAGCCCTCCAAACTGAAGATCGCCGATCGCGAGTTCACCTCGCGCTTGCTGGTTGGCACGGGGAAATTCGCGTCGAACGAATTGATGCGCGACGCGCTCGCTGCCAGCGGAACGGAGCTGGTGACCGTGGCCCTGAGGCGCGCAGATATCTCCGGCAAGCACGATCCGTTTGCAAACATTCTCGATTTTATCGATCCAAAGCGTTTCCTTCTTTTGCCGAACACAAGCGGTGCGCGCAACGCGGAGGAAGCGGTGCGCCTGGCGCGACTGGCGGCCAGCGCAGGCTTGCCAAAATGGATCAAGCTCGAGATTCACCCGGACCCGCGTTATTTGCTGCCCGATCCGGTGGAGACCCTCGCCGCTGCGGAAATTTTGGTGAAAGAAGGATTCACGGTTCTACCCTATATCAATGCCGACCCGGTACTGGCGAAACGATTGCAGGACGTCGGCACCGCAACGGTGATGCCGCTCGGCTCGCCGATCGGCAGTAACCGCGGGATCGAGGCGCGCCCCCAAATTGAGATCATTATCGAGCAGGCCACCGTGCCCGTAGTCGTTGACGCCGGGCTAGGCGCGCCAAGTCACGGCGCTGAAGCCATGGAGATGGGCGCCGATGCGGTTTTGGTTAACACGGCAATCGCAATTGCTTCCGATCCGATTCGCATGGCCAAAGCGTTTAAAAAAGCTATTGAGGCAGGTCGCGAAGCACGCGAAATCGGATTAGCCGGAAAACTGGACGTCGCGGCCACAACCAGTCCGTTGACAGGATTTCTGACTCGATAATTTCCACACTCACGCAGCGCGACTGGACCCGGCTATAGCGTCGTCTCACTTACGAGCGCTTCTCGATGTCTGATGCCGCGTCTCGTGTCTTTCTGCAATCGTTTCAGGCGACTCGACAATGCGGCCTTTGCCGCCGAATTCATCCGATCGATAAATAGAATCCCATTGAGGTGATCGCCTTCATGCTGAATCGCGCGGGCAAGAAATCCGCTCGCTTCGATTTCGATTGTGCCGCCATCCAAAGTTTGCGCGCGCACAATCACTGACTTCGCCCGTTCGATGTCGCCGGTGATTTCCGGAAAACTTAAGCAACCTTCTACTCCCACTTCGGTCGGGCCGCGCAGCTCAATTTCCGGATTGATCAACACCACGGGCATCGCCGCTTTGGGATCGACGTCTTTGCCATCCAACTTCAAAGTGCTCGGTCGATCTTCGACTAGCGAGACGTCGAGCGCCGTGAGCTGCAAAGCTTCACCGATCTGCTGGGCTGCCAGTCCTACGCCATTCGCCGCGTGCATCGTCTCGATCATGTTTGCGGCCAGCTCGCGAATCCGATCGTCTATGTTCTGGATCGGTTTGCCTTTGGCCCGCAGGATCGGGTCGCCGTACTCCAAGATCTGCAGGATCACTTCTCTTCCCGGGTAAACGCCGGCAAATTTCTCACGCCCGCCAGCTTTAATGCGTCCATGACTTTGATAATCGTGCCAAAGGAGGCTTTCTTGTCCGCCTGGAGCGCAAGCGTCGACTTGCGAGTCTCAGGCAGGTTACGCACGGCACCTTCCAGTTCATCCACGCCGATTCCTCGTCCGTCCAATTTGATCTCGTCATTTTGATCGATGCTCACGATAGCGTGTTCCAGCTCCGAAGGCTGTTTCTTTGCCGTTTTGGATTCCGGCAGATTAATCTGAACTTCCGGCTGGTCTTTCTTAAAAGTTGTAGAAACGACAAAAAAGATCAGCAGGATGATGAGAATATCGACGAGCGAAACGATGATAATGACCGGCGCCCTTCGTTTTCGTACTGCAAACTTCATGGCGTGAAATGAGCCGCGCCTCTTACACCACCGGCGTCGAAATCGGCATCGAGCTGCCCGTAGATGCTTTCGCCGGCACGAATTCGCGCGAAGAGCGGCCGTAATAGCATTTGTTAATCAATTCCACGACCAGCGTTTCCATCTCCACCGACATCACTTCAACTTTCCTCGAAAAATAGGTGAACCCGATCAGCGTCGGCACCGCGATCGATAGCCCGAAGACGGTTGCATTCAACGCTTCGGCGATGCCGCGCGAGATCTGACGCGTATCCGATGCGCCCGAGCTCAATCCGAGCTGAGAAAAGACATGCACCAGTCCCGAGACAGCACCGATCAGGCCCAGCAGTGGCGCAATGCCCACGATGACTTCGAGAATGATAAGACCTTTTTCCAGCCGCACCATCTCGTGACGCGCACGTGTTTGAACCGCTTCAACGTTTTCCGAGCGTGGACTGCGTAAATATTGCAACGCGACGCGAGCGATCCGCGCCAGTGACGAACCATCGTGGTGCACGATGCGCGACAGCCGCTCAGGGCTCTCACCTGGGGCCAAACGTTCTATTTCGCTCTCGATCAAAGGCGGCAGGACCTTAGCGCGCCGCAAAGCGAGGCCACGCAAAATCATTATTGTCACCGAGACAATCGAGCATGCCAGCAGCGGCCACATGAAAAGGCCGCCCTTCGCGAAGAATCCAAAGACAGTATTCACGGTTTCCGGCGTCTCGATAGTTATCGCGGTAACGATCATCGGTTCGGAAAAATAATAAAACCGAGTCCATCCACTTCCAAGCCCTCGGGAGGCAAAGTGTTCGCAACATCATCGGGAATTGGGGGAAGGTGCGCTTCGAGCACCGATTGCACGCAAACGTTTGCGAACGCCTCGTTCGAACTGTTCTCGGTAACTTTAAGGTCCTTCACTCGTCCACTCCGATCAATATTAAATCGAAGCCGCAGAGTCCCGATATTGACCAAGTCCTGCTTCTGCTCCACAAACGCATACCAGCGCGATCCAATTGAATCTGCTACAATTTTTTGGTAGCGGCCAAGCGGTGTGCCCAAGGCATTGACGGAGGAAATACCGCGATTGGTGATGTTTCCGGCGATGTGTGTTCGCTGCTTCAACCGCCGATACGCCGACTGCGGTTGCGATGTTGCAGCTGAGGTCTCACGTGTTTGCGCGGGTCTTTGAGTTAGCATCGCAAATTGCTCCGCCGCAGTGACGGGAGCCGGTTGGCTTTGGGGCGCCGTCGACGGGTTCGGACTTTCCTGCGGCGCGGCACTCGGTTGTGGCTGCGCGCCTTTCATGTCGAGCGAATGCGGATTTGTCTCCAAATCCATAAACGGCCGATCTTTGCCGGTCTGCGATGGCAATGGCATCTCGCCAGTGGCAGCCAGCTCGCTTGCTCCAATCGAATTGGCGTTCGATTCGAATGTTTTCTCTTTCGGCTCGGGTGCTTTTTTCGATTCGTCGTTCTCTATAAACGCGGAGTTTTTTGGAGCGGCTGATGACAGATCGACAAATGTGAGCTCAGCAGGTTTGTCCTCAACGGGCGTCGCGGGCGAGAAAATGCCGCCGAAGGCAGCGAGGAAAAACGCCACCAGCAGGTGAATGAGAATCGCCACGAGTATCGCCAACAAAACCGTCCGCCCCTCATATTCGTGATCCCGAAGACTTTCGGGGCTGCCCGGCTGGGCGAACATAATGTCAGCCGTCGTCATGAGAGCGGTTTCTCAGTGTCAGAAAGTATTGGTCTCGGAGGTTTCAGTTTAAGGCTGGAACATTATCTCAGCCCAAGGGTGCTGACAACTTGCGCTGAAGGACCCACCCGTTGGCTTGCGCTATTTTTGAGTTTCGTTCATTCGCGCATCTACCCTTTTGTCATTCCGAGCGGAGCGAAGCGGAGTCGAGGAATCTCTCGATACTCCTGACTTCCGTAAAGCCATTCGCGCATGATGAAACAAGTATTGCTGCGCGTAGCCGCCGTGTTCGCCAAAATATGTTTCCGAAAATTCGCGCAGCCGTGGTTCCGTGATTTTCTTCCGCGGAAAATATTGTTGTTTCAAAATTCGCTCGATCCAGACGTCGATTGGAAATGCCCGCAGGCGCTCATAGGCAAACAGCATTACGCAGTTGGCTATCTTCGCTCCCACGCCGGGTAACGAGCACAACTTTTCTCTAAGATCGGGATCGGACAGAACCGACCATGATTCCAGATCACATTCACCTGAACTGATGAGTCGAGCAGTCGCGAACAGATTTTTGGCGCGATAACCTAGCGCGCATTCGCGCAAATCATTCTCAGTAGCACGGGAAATTCGTTGCGCTCGCGGAAATGTGTAAACCACATGATCACTAACTTCTCGTCTGACACCAAACCGTCGACGGAGCGCGAGCGAAATCTGACGAATATGCGCCACCTGTTTCATCGACGAACAGATGAACGTTGCCAGACATTCCCATTTCGGCTGACGAATGATTCGCAAACCGCGACAAAAGAGCCGTGCCGCGTTCATTGCCGGATCGTCCGGGAATGACGCGCAGATTTCTGCCAGTGGATGATCAAGCGCGAAATAGTGGGCGATCGTGGCATGCGCATCTCGTGCACATTTCCCAGAGTATCCCCTGGAAGCCGACGCCACTTCTGCGCACAAAACGTTACCGCGCTGCTCCACCGATACCGGCAAGTTGCCGATCATCCCCACAAATCGTCTGCCGACTTTCTGCCAATGAAACACCTGGCCGGAGTCCAGTGTCATTGCCAGATCGAAATCTCGTGCAGGAATTTTGATGAGCTTCATAGGGTGGATCGCGTTGTCCTCAACGCAATGTCAATCCAGGCGCCGAAGGCGCAGTTATTCTAACATCGTCTTCAGGAGAAGCCGATCCACCTTGTGCTTTCCGATGAAAACGAGCGCTTCGACATTCGACATTCGACATTCGTAATTCGTCATCGATAAATACCGTCGGCATGGACAGCCGGCTCGCAATCGATGGCACAGTCTTGCTGTTCTATTTCGTTCTCATCATCTCCATCGGCCTTTACATGGGCCGGAAGGAGGAAAATCTCAAAGACTTCGCGCTCGGTGGTCGCGGGATCCCGTGGTGGGCTGTGCTCGCTTCACTCATCGCTGCGGAAACAAGCGCCGGGACTTTTTTCGGAACACCAGGCGAAGGATTCACGCTGCGGAATTACACCTATTTGCAGCTGGCGCTCGGCACGATTATCGCGCGAATCCTGGTCAGTTACATTTTTATCAAGCCGTATTACGACTACAAAGTTTACTCGATTTACGAATATCTCACCGTCCGCTTCGGAGTGCCGACCAAGAACGCCGCGTCGGCCGTCTTCCTGTTTACGCGCCTGCTCGCGTCCGGTACGCGGCTGTACGCAGCTGCTATCGCACTTGCGCTCGCCTACGAAATGATTCGCGGCGTTCAGCCCGGGCAAAAAGAAACGCTTTTCATTTACATCGGCTCAACCGTTGCCATTGTCATTTTGACCGCCATCTACACAACGCTGGGCGGGATCAAAGCGGTCATCTGGACCGACCTCATTCAAGCGTCGATCATGATCGGCAGTGCGCTCGTTGCGCTCGGGTTACTTTATTTCGCCATACCCGGTGGTTTTCATCAAATCGTTCAAAGTCACGGCGGCTTCGGCCTTTCCGATTTCTTCACGACCGGTTTGGATCCGGCTATGCATGGATGGGCAAAATGGAAAGGTATGTTTGCGATTGATACACGATTTTTGCCGGCTTGATTGGCTCAACCTTTATGACCATGTCGACGCACGGCACTGATCAGGACATGGTCCAGCGTATGTTGACTGCACCTGACATTCGCCGGAGCCGGCGCTCGCTGATCATGTCAGGTCTGGCCGATATTCCGATCGCGTTCACGTTTCTGAGCATCGGTCTGCTCCTCTGGGTTTTTTACCAGACACATCAGGACCCGGCATTGCCGAAAACTCCGAACGAGATCTTCTGCCATTACATTCTTTACGAAATGCCGGTTGGCCTGCGCGGCCTGCTCATCGCCGGCATTTTCGCAACCGCAATGGGCTCGCTCAGCACGGCGCTTAACGCGCTCGCGACCAGTTTCACACGCGATTGGTATGAAACTTATGTCAACCCAAGCTCGACATCGGAGCAGAGTTTAAGCGCGGTGCGTTGGGCAACCGTTGGCTTTTCGGTACTAATGATTGTCGTCGCTTCTACCACAGCATACCTCGTCATCGTTTACCCAAACGTTCGGATCATTCCGATTGTCATCAGCATTTACGGTTATACCTATGGCTCGGTGCTGGGCGTTTTTCTCGCAGGCATGTTAACCAAATCACGCGGCAACGACTTCGGCAATATCATCGCGATGATTATCGGCTTTATTGTTGTCGCGATTTTGAGTGGCTTGCCTAACAACATCGCCGGCATTTTCGGCGGCATAGCTTTATACCCAACCGACCTGGCTGCCCGTCATGAAATTTCCGTGGTGGATCTGCTTCGGCACGATCGTGACCTTCTTCATCGCCATTTTGTTCCGAACCGGGCGCGAGCATCATCCGCCGAGTGTACGCTTAACGCCAATAGTAAAGCAGGAATTGACTGGCCGTAAGTCGCTAATTACTTGACGCGTAACGGCGATCCTTTATACGCAACATTCAACCATTGAAATCCCATGCCTCACGTCGTCACCGATAAATGTAGCGGATGCAAATTCACCGACTGTGTAGAAGTGTGCCCTGTCGCGTGCTTCTACGAGATGGACAACCAGGTGGTCATTCATCCTGAGGATTGTATCGATTGCATGGCCTGTGTGGACGTATGCCCAGTGCATGCCATTTACGCTGAGGACGACCTTCCGCCTGAATTCGCGAAAGATGTCGAGTTCAACGCGACTCAGGCCCACCAGCTGAAGGACTCGGGCGCGGAGGCAATCACGGCCCGCAAGGATCCTTTGCCCGGCGCGAACGAACGAAAAACGGCCCTGGGTTATTGAATCCCGGTTCGCGATGCAACGCGGCCGGCACAGTCGCCACTACAGTTTTTTGTCTTTTGCTAGTTTGAGCGACAAATCGCGCAACTGTCGGGCATCAACTTCCGCTGGTGAATTCGACATCAGGTCCATGCTCCGATTGTTTTTTGGGAATGCAATCACATCGCGAATGCTCTGTTCGCCGGCGATGAGCATGACCAAACGATCGAGCCCGAGTGCGATGCCGCCATGCGGCGGCGCGCCAAGATGCAGCGCACGCAACAAGTGACCAAACTGTATCTGCCGGTTTTCCGGGCTGATGCCGAGAGCCTCGAACATTTTGTCCTGCAACTCTGGTTCGTAAATTCGCATGCTGCCGCCACCGATCTCGACGCCATTCAAAACGACGTCGTACGCTTCGGCGCGAACATCGGGAAACTTCTTTTCGTTAAACAGCGGCATGTCCTGCGCTTTCGGCCGCGTAAAGGGATGATGCATAGCGTTCCATTTGTTTTCTTCCGCGCTCCATTCAAACAGCGGAAAATCTGTGACCCAGAGGAAATTCCAGATTTCGGCAACAGGCGTAAGCTTTTGCATTTCTGCGATGCGCAACCTCAACCGCCCAAGAACTTCACAAGCGATTTCCCATTTGTCCGCGCCGAAGAAAACGCAGTCGCCTTCCTCGATTTTCAGTTTCGACCGTAGCGCTGCCTTTTCAGTCTCGGAAAAAAACTTCACGATAGGCGATTTCCACTCACCATTCTCAATCTTGATAAATGCGAGCCCTTTTGCGCGGTGCAACTTCGCAATTTCAGTTAATTCGTCTGCCTGCCCAATGGTGATCCCGGCAAAGCCCTTCGCGTTAATTGCTTTCACCACACCGCCAGATTCCAGCGCACCGCGAAAAACTTTGAAACTGCTCTCGCGAAAAATTTCTCCAAGGTCGACGAGTTCCATCCCAAAACGGCGATCGGGTTTATCGCTCCCATAGCGATCAACGGCTTCGCGGTAAGTAAGTCGCTCAAACGGAAGCTGGATCTCGATGTTTCGCGCCGCCTTGAAGATTGCAGCGAGCATTCCCTCGGTCACCGTGAAAATGTCCTCTGGGGTGACGAACGAAGCCTCAATGTCAATCTGGGTAAATTCCGGTTGCCGGTCCGCGCGCAAATCTTCGTCGCGAAAACATTTCGCGATCTGAAAATATTTTTCCACGCCGGCGACCATCAGTAGTTGTTTGTATTGCTGAGGCGCCTGCGGCAGCGCATAAAATTTCCCGGGCGTGATTCGACTTGGCACTAAGAAATCGCGCGCCCCTTCCGGGGTGCTCTTGGAAAGAATCGGAGTCTCAACCTCGACGTAGCCCTGGCTGTCGAGATAATCGCGCGTCGCCTTCGCCGCGATATGTCGCAACCGCAGGTTGCGCGCCAACCGCGGGCGGCGCAGATCATAGTATCGATGGGTCATCCGCAAATCTTCGTTGTGCGGCTCGGCGTCGATTGGGAACGGAAGAT
Source organism: uncultured Verrucomicrobiae bacterium (assembly GCA_963719605.1). Lineage (GTDB taxonomy): Bacteria > Verrucomicrobiota > Verrucomicrobiia > Chthoniobacterales > UBA10450 > Udaeobacter. The sequence continues at coordinate 210,651 of CAVRCO010000002.1, read as the reverse complement.
CGTCCGCCCGATTCAGAATCTTCAACTCGCTCGGAATGATTTCGATATCGCCCGTAGCGAGATTTGGATTTTCTGTGCCCGACAGCCGCGCAGCAACGTGACCAGAAACCTGAATCACGTCTTCACTGCGCAATGTATGCGCCTGCCTCGCGAGCTCGCCGTTTTCCTCGGGACGAAACACGATTTGCGTCACGCCTTCGCGATCGCGGAGATCAATGAAAATTACCCCGCCGTGATCGCGGGTGACATTTACCCACCCGGCCAGTGCGACTTGCCTGCCGATATCGCTCTTGCGAAGAGAATTACAATCGTGCGTGCGATACATGCGATGCTCAAAAATACGCGTCATTCTGAGCGAAGGGAAGAATCTCGCAAGCGATTAGCCAACTGGATTTGGGAAGTGCAGGCTGGCACCCTCTGGGCTCCAGAACTGCGCGATCTAGCGCAGGATAGATTCCACATGCGACATAAGATCGTCTTTTGAGACGAGCTGCTGCTCGCCGGAGCTCATGTCTTTTAATTTCACTTGCGGCCATTCATCTCCGAACAAGACCGCAACGCGCGCTCCCAGTTGCTCAGCGGTTTGGAATTGTTTGCCGACCTTTTCGCTCGTGAGCGGATAGTCCACGCGATAGCCGCGGTCGCGAATTTGTTGAATTCGCCCTAGCGCATCAGCGCGGCACTGTTCCTTTGCGATAACAACGTAGATGTCGATCTTCCGGCCGTTCGCGATTGCATTCTCCAATTTCTGACGCACATGAGCTGTTTCACTTATTAACTCGCCCAGCACAACGTCGCCCATTGCAAAACCGAGTGCTGGCATTGAGACAGCACCATCACTTAGTTGCGCGATTAGGTTGTCATAACGGCCGCCCCCGGCAATGGCTCGAAATTTCCCTGCGCGGTCGAACACCTCGAATACGATGCCCGTATAATAGGCTAGTCCGCGCACGATCCCGACATCAATCGAAACGAAATCCGCCAATCCTCGCGCACGAAGGCCATCGACAAGTCTATCGAGCTTCTCACTTTTTCCGCCGCTTTTTAGAACCGCAAAGACCGGCTCGGCGAGCTTGCCAAGTTTCTCGGCTGTTTTCTCGCGCGGCTCGCGCCCGAATTTATCGATTGCCTGTAGTATTTCGTCCCATCGGTCCGCAGAGACATCTTTCTCGCGGAGAAAATCGGTCCAGAAATCGCGGTCGCTGACTCGTACCACAAAATCTTTTTCGGTGAACCCGAAGCCACGCAGGATATCAATGCAAAGCGCCACCAGCTCGATATCAGCAGGAAGGTTCGCTTCTCCAATAATGTCGCAGTTGAGCTGAAAATGTTCGCGCAATCTTCCGCGCTGTTGTTTTTCGTAACGGAAAAATTGGCCGATAGAAAACCATTTGAGCGGCTTCTTAAATTCGCGCTCATGCGCGGCGACTACGCGTGCAAGCGTGGGTGTTAGCTCGGGACGCATCCCGACTTCGCGTTCGCCCTTGTCAGTAAAATTGAAAAGTTGATCGACAATTTCCGTCCCGCTCTTCTTTTTGTATAACTCGGTCGGTTCAAGAACGGGGCCGTCCCATTCTACAAAGCCGTAGCGCCGCGTGACTTCGCGCCAGCGCGCAAAGATATAATTGCGCACTGCGCAGTCGTCGGGAAGGAAATCGCGAAAACCGGGTAAAGCCTGCATAAACATCACGTTACGTTCCTCGAGTGCAAGAAAACGGACTACGCCCATGGATGCGACCACGCGAGGCGCAATTTACGATATTTGGGCGTAACTGAAAAAGTTCCGGCACTAAGGAGCCGGAGAGATACACAGTGGAGAACATCCATTCAATCAAAGCAGAGAGACAAATATGAAACAAACGAGATTAGTGAAAATGTTGGCGGCTGGAGTGGCTTGTGCGACGGCGGTGGCGACAGCGCTAGCGCAGCAGACCACAACAACTACCACGACAGCCGACCCAGTAACCGGTATAACGACAACTCAGGCGACAACAACCAACAGTGCCGGTACGATCGTGACGTACACGCCGGATTCGGATTACTTTATGTTCCGGACAGCGCCGAGTGCGGCGCCGGTGCGTTACTACTACACTAGAGACACGGCCATCGTGGATCCGGAAGGTCGCACCGTAAGTTGGTCAGCAATTCGGCCAGATATGCCGGCAACAATCTATTACACGAACGTTGGTGACCGGGTAGTCGTGCGCAAAGTCGTCTTGAGTCAGCCGCCCGCGGTAATTAAGCACGAGGAAACGACTACGACCACAACGACAAAACCCTAAATTAGACAAGCTGTATCATAGACGCGCGCGGTCACGCCGACCGCGCGCGTTGTTTTGCGCCTGCCACTTTGGCCGTTCAGCCGGACACAATGAAGCGGGTTTCCAGTTGCCGGCTTCTTGCGTAAATTCGCAGCCGAATGGCTGCATCAAGAAAAGAGAAGCCGGATTTGCAAAAAAAGGTGCACGAAGTGCCGCACAAGCCCGGTGTGTACCTGATGCGGGACCGGTTTAACCGCGTGATTTACGTGGGCAAAGCGCGGGACCTCCGGAAACGCGTCGGCTCATATTTTTTGCCGTCCAAGCTGGCGCAAGCTGATTTGAAGACGCGCGCCATGCTGGAAGCGACCTGGGATTTTGAGACACACACGGTTCGCAGCGAAGCAGAATCCGTTTTACTCGAAGGCAAACTAATCAAAGAATACCGGCCGCGTTACAATGTTTCCTTCCGGGACGATAAGCGGTTCCTCCTGGTCAGGGTGGATATGTCGGAGGAATGGCCACGTTTTCGTCTCGCTCGATTCAAAAAAGACGACGGCAGTCGCTACTTTGGTCCGTACGCGCATGCCGGGGCATTGCGACACACATTGAATTTCATGCGCAAGAAATTTGGGGTGCTGACCTTTGGACGAGGTTCGCCCACCGAGCGTGAGTTGAAATCAGCGACCTATCAGGTGCCGGTGCGTTTGAGCGAAATTAGCGCAGAGCAATATCGCGAGCGCGTCCTCCAAGCGTGTGAATTCCTTGAAGGAAAATCGAGGGAAATGATCGCGACGTTGGAAGAGGAAATGCGCAAAGCGGCCAAGAAAATGGATTTCGAGAAAGCCGCCGAACTACGCAACATGGTTGACGACTTGCGTAGCACGACAAGGCCCATGCGTCGATTTACCCGTGGCAGTCTGCCGAGCTCGATCGATCCAATGGCGGACGTGCGCGCGTTGGCTGATGCGTTGCAACTGCCGCAGGTGCCTAGCGTGATGGAATGCTTCGATATCTCAAATATTTCCACGACGCACGTGGTCGCCTCAATGGTTTGTTTCCGGGATGGCGTACCGGATAAGGACAATTACCGGCGCTATCGAGTGCGAACAGTGGAAGGACAGGACGATTTCGCCAGTATGGCCGAGGTTGTCCGTCGCAGATATTCGCGTGTTCTGCTGGAGGCGCGTGACGCGAACTCCGATGTCGCCGAGTTTTCGCAAGAGAATGCGGCGGATGCGCTGGCGAGAATCTGCCGTCATCCTGAGCAAAATCTACGGATGCCATTGCAAAAGCCACAGGTAACGGCGCGGAATTCCTCGACCCCGAAAGCTTTCGGGGCTCAGAATGACGAAGGTTTTGTTGCCGTCCGCTTGCCAGGCTTGATCATTGTCGATGGCGGAAAAGGACAACTCTCCGCCGCGTGCCGCGAATTGCAGCGATTAGGCTTGCATGATCTTCCCATCATCGGCCTGGCCAAGGAACGGGAAGAGATCTATCGGCCCGGCCAGGCGTTGCCTTTACAACTTCCAATGGATTCCGGCGCCTTGCGATTGCTCCAACGCATTCGCGACGAGGCGCATCGCTTCGCCAACGCGTATCATCAATTGCTCATGAAAAGGCGAGTCGGCGAAAGCATTATTGATGATTGCCCCGGTGTGAGTCAGAACCGCAAAAATTTACTGTTACAGAAGTTCGGCTCGGTGAATCGCCTGCGCACAGCGACGGTGGAGGAAATCGCTTCCACGAAAGGGATTGGCCGAAAGTTGGCCGAAGAAGTGCATCAATTCCTGCAAAGACATTGATTTATCCGTAGATTTCGCAGATTCACTTTTTTTGAATGAGATCACTCCGGGGAACTTCCGGCAGTTTGTGCGTCGCGTTCTCGATACTGGCGCCGCCGACCGCATTATTTGCCCAGGCGCTAGCGCCGTCTGCTGTGCCGAGCACAAACACACCTCCACAAACTGAAGAGGAAACAATTGTGCCGACGTTTGAAACACAAAAACTCGCGCGGACTTACATCCTTGATGTTCCGGCGCCGCGCGGTCAGATCACCGACCGCAACGGCGAATCCCTTGCGCAAAATAGGCTCAGCTACAATCTCGCCATCAATTTCCCTACGCCGCTTGATTTTTCCGATGCCCAAACACTCAGCTTCGCGAGGGAAAAGATCGACAGAACCGCCAGGCTCGTTGGTCGCAAAATCAAGATTTCCGACGAAGCGATTCTTCGCCATTACCACAACCGGGGAGTCATGCCGATGGAGATCGCGCAGAATCTTAGCCAGTTGGAGTACGAACAGATCAAAAGTGCTCCGCCGCCCGGCGTGATTGTGCGCCCGATCTACGTGCGCGTTTATCCGAATGGAAAAGTGGCGGGTCAAATTATCGGTTACACCGGCAAGACCGGGCGAAATCCGGATGGGATTGTTGATAATCACGAGACGCTTTGGCCTGAAACCGAAGGACGCGAAGGCCTCGAGCAAACCTTCAATGAAATGCTCACAGGCAAGCATGGCGAATATAAACTCACCTTTGATAAGGACGGTCGGAAGACCTCCGAGAAACTAATCACTCCGCCCGACCCCGGGTACAACGTGGTCACCACGCTTGACCTGCGTCTTCAGCAACTCGCTGAAAAGGCGCTGGAAGCGAAAGCAAAACGCGGTGCCATTGTGATTATCGATCCAAACAACGGCGACATTCTGGCGTTGGCCTCCTGGCCTACCTACGATCCAAATTTGTTTGTCCCTTCAATATCAGCCGAGCAACTCAAGTTGTTGCAAGATGACAAGGATATTCCACTGTTGCCGCGAGCGTATCGTTCGTCTTATCCGCCTGGATCGACCTTCAAAATTGCCGTTGGAATCGCCGCGCTCGAAAGCCGTGCTGTCCAACCGGACGACCGATATGAATGCGTTCCGTCAATTCAGATTGGCAATGTCACTTTCCATAATTGGAAAAAAGCCAATCGCGGCGAGTTGAATTTCGTACAAGCGCTTACCGAATCGTGCGACACATGGTTTTATCAAGTTGGGATCAGGACCGGCGCGCAACCTATCATCGATTGGGCGTTGGCGCTGGGTTTTGGCGCAAAGTGCGGCATTCCTTTACGCGGCGAGGCGGAAGGTCGTGTTCCCAACGATGAATACATGAAGGCAATGCACGGTCGGAGGCTGCTCAACGGCGATATCGCAAACATGTCGATTGGCCAGGGAGATACGCAAGTGACTCCGTTGCAAATGGCCCAGGCGATGGGCATCGTAGCAAACGGCGGGACACTGTACCAAACACGGCTGGTCCAACAGGTGCAGACATTCGATAACCAAATAGTTACTGCCTATCAGGTGCGAGCGAAGAGAACGCTAAATCTGTCATCCGAGACGCTGGACGAATTGCACACGGGAATGATCGATGTTGTAAATGGCGGGGGCGGCACCGCGCACCAGGCCAGCCTCGATAACGCTGAGGTCGCCGGTAAAACCGGCACAGCACAATGGGGACCCAAAAATAAGGAACGCACGGCGGCATGGTTTGCGGGGTTTTTGCCAGCCGACCAACCGCGATATGCGTTCGCGGCTCTTTACGAAGGGGACGTCGGCAGCAAAGTCCATGGCGGCTCTGCGGCTGCGCCAATGATCGCCGAGATCTTCAAGGAAATTTATAAGGGTGAAAAGGTAACCAGCCGGCAACAGCACCGCGTTCGCGAACAAACAGAAATTCGCCGTGCCGAACCGGTAGAGGAAGAAGACGATTCAGATTAGGTAGGGGCGATTGGTAGTGTGTCAGTTCAAAATGATACACTACCGGGGCGATTGACCTCAATCGCCTCGGTTCCTTCCCCCAGAGCAAGATGGTAAGGCGGTTCGAGTGAACCGCCCCAACCTAAGCGGCCGCCGTCTCCTTCGAGAGCTCCATGGTACCTTTGAACTTCGGTGGTTCCTCTTCGACACCGAAATTCTCAGAATAGAGTCCCTCGATCTTCCCCATATCGTCGGCAGTAAGCGACGAGGATTCCGGTGCTTGAGCGAATTCAACGAGCTGTTCTTCGTTGTAAATATTCGGCAGCGTCGAAGCCACACGGTCATCGGCGAGCAACCACTGCAATGCCGCTTGCCCGAGTGTGCGCTGCGAATTTTCGAGGAAACGCAGGTGCTCAACCTTTTCTACCCCGTTCAGCAGCCAACTGCGCGGACGATGGCTGCGATGATCGGTAGGCGGGAACGTTGTTTCGGCAGTGTATTTTCCCTCGAGCATTCCAGACGAATGCGTCACGCGAATGAGGAACATTGTATCTTTGCCTGTGCCGGTGGCCGCACCATGAATAGCACGTCCGGGATGTTGCTCCAGCATGTTGTAGATGTGCTGCACGCTCGTGACGTCGCGCTCGCGAATGCAATTCATTCCTTCGTAAAGCCAGCCAATCGCCGGCCCCAGTGCGATGCCGTAATAACGAATTTTACCGGCAGATTTTAGACTCTCGAGCGTCGTCCAGAGCGCATCATCATAAACCTGCTCCATCCGAATGTTGTGCAGTTGCAGGAGATCAATGCGGTCGGTTTTCAGGCGCGTCAGCGCTGCATCCGTCGCGCGCGCCGCTGCTTCCGGCGAAAAGTCCTGTGGAATTTCCCGCTGCCCTCGCCCGCGTGCTTCGCCGTAATTAACAAAGTCGTAACCGACCTTGGTCGCGATCACGATTTCATCCCGCTGGTTTGGAAATGCTTTCGCTATCAGCTCTTCGCTCAAGCCGTTCCCATAGGTATCAGCCGCATCGAACAAGGTGATACCCAGGTCGAACGCCTTGTGCATGAGCGCGACCGCCTCGCCTTCGGTAAAATTTCCCCACCAACCAGTGGAAATCGTCCACAACCCAAAGCCAACCTCACTAACCGTTAAGTCGGTGTTCTTGTACGTGCGAAAACGCATACGTTTGAGTCTAAACTTCCAACGCTCAACGCTCAATGCCCAACACTCAATTAAATTACCCGTTGAACGATGGGCGTTGGACGTTGAGCATTTGACGGTGATCGACAAATCAAAGGCGGCCCTCCTCATTGTCGCGCACGGATCGACGGTGAACCCGGATTCGAGCGCACCGACACTGGCGCATGCGGCGGAGATTCGGCGTCGGAAAATTTTTGCAGATGTCGGTTGCGCCTTCTGGAAAGAGGAGCCGAGTTTGCGCGACGCGCTCTTTTTATTTGATCCAGAATCGATTCGCGAAGTTTACGTTGTGCCGAATTTTATCAGCGAAGGCTACTTCACTCAGACAGTGGTCCCGCGCGAGCTTGAGCTGGCCGAAGGGACTACAAAACGAGCGACTGGCCAGATCTGGAAGTATTGCGAGCCGGTTGGAAATCATCCTGCGATGACTGAATTGCTGCTCAAACGCGCATTTGAGATTGCGCCCGGCGTAGATCCCGTCGAGACGAGCTTGTTGATCGTGGCGCACGGAACGGATTTAAATGAAAAGAGCGCCGTGGCAGCCAAGCGAGAGGTTGAAAAGATTCGTTCCGTCGGAAAATATGGGATGGTGCTGAACGTGTACATGGAGGAGCCACCCTTGGTGTCCGACTGGCGGACATTAACCAAGACTGCGAACGTGGTCGTTGTTCCGTTCTTCATTTCCGACGGCCTGCATAGCTACGAGGACATTCCCGCGTTGCTTGGAATCGCGAGTGGAGGATCAACAAATACTTCGCACGCGCCGCGCGGCGAGATTTTCAGACGCAATCCCTATCGGATCGAGAGTCGCTCGTTATTCTACGCGCCATCCATCGGCACCGATCCCGGAGTCGCAAATATCATCATCGAACAAGCGAAAAAATTCCGGTTAGGCAGAGAACAGTAGAGAGGTTGCTGGATCAAGCCTCGGATCAGTTCAACGCTGGCACTTCGTCGAGCCAATCAAACGTCCGCTGGTGATAAAGCGTGCGTGCTGTTCCCTCGCAATGCCCGCCGCTTCCCTCAGCGTCAGTGAAATGCACAAGCTGCTTTTTCCTTGGTGCTACGGCATCGATGATCTTAGGAGCGCCAGTCGCGGTTGAGTCGCCATCCGCCATTGTGACCAGAATCGGGCACTTGATATTGCCGACGACCGCCGAGAGTTCAAAAGCCAGAAGTTCCTTTAAGTAATCGAACAGGTTGTCGACCCCGTGAACCAGCGGACTACGCCGGAGCAATTTCCAACAAAGCACTGGGATCCCCTGACGGTCCCGTTAGCCACTCGACCATTGGGTCCAGGCATTTGGGGTCAATATTGGGAAAGTTCGCCTTTTGTTCATCAGATAGAGGAAGAGCGCGAATTACGTTGTCGCGTTGATCCCATTGCCCGGGATCGGCAATGACCGCACAATGAGAAAGCCGCCGAAACTCCAGCCAGCAAGGATGATCTTCTCTGGGTCAATGCCCGGCAGTTTGACGGCGACATCCACTACGGGCGTAACGACCTTTTCCCAGTCGGGACGCATTGGAAGGCGTTGCTCAATCGGTGCGCGGCCTTGCCCCGGCCCGTCGAAGAGGAGACAATGATATCCGCGCGCGACGGCGGCAAGAGCGTTCCCAAGCAACATCTCGCAGACTGTGGAATCGTAGCCGTTTGTGTGGACGATGAGCGGATGAGGTTCATTAGCAGTATCGGCACGCATCAGCAACGCCGGAAGGGTCGTGTTCTCGTAGGGGATCTTGAAAATCTCAATTGGAGGATCGAACAGTGGCGCGGCCTTTGCCATCGCGTTCCACTCGCGATGCGACGATTCGGAAACTGGACGCTCTACCTTCTGACCAAAAAGCGGGTAGTAAGCCGTCCGATGGTAGGTCGCAGCCCGGACGTACGCCTCGCGCGCGCTAACGGAATGTTTCCGCCTGACCCACACGTCTCCAATCGACTCGGTGCGCTCAGCCGTGGCAGTCCGTTCGCGATGCCAGTCATGCAGATTGCCCGCGCCGATGCGGTCGATAGTGGTCTTCACCTCGCCAAAATCCGACCCTATCCCTGCCCAAAACAGAGCGCGCGTCCCGAACGCTTCCCACATTTCGTTATTACTGAGCCACGCCATGGTGCACCGCTCCGTGGGGTTCTACCATTATCATCATCGAGCAAGCGTTGAACGCAAAAAGTTGAAATCCCGCTCGCGCTTGGTTTCTTTTTGCGCAAGATTGCCTTCCCGCGAATGAAGGAAACCACGTGCAAGAAACTGCAGGAGATCGGGGCATTTGCGCTGGCTGGCGGCTGCACCCGAAAACGAATGAAACAATTGGTGGAAATGATTCGCGCGGCGCGGGATTATCGATGGTTGGCGGTTTACAAAATCGTCAAAGATGAATTCGTGATTCTCGCCGGCACAGGCGATGAGCCGCCGACTTACCCGCGTTTTCCCATTACGCAGGGGCTTTGCGGCACGGCGTTGGATTCGGGCAAGCCGATTATTGTCGGCGACGTGCACAAAGATCCGCGGCATCTGCCCGCGTTTCACACGACACGCTCGGAGATCGTTGTCCCGATGAGGAACAACGAGCATCGGCGCATCCTTGGCATGTTGGATGTGGAGAGCGACAAGTTGAATGCGTTCGGCGAAGAGGATCGAGAATTTCTGGAGCGCGCCGGCGGCTTAATTGCGCATTGTTTGCACTAGCACGGCGCGCGCCCGGCGGTCGCGCCTTAGCGATGGAATATTCCGTCGAGCAGGTCCTCGAAGCTGTTCCTTTTTGTCTCGGCCAAATCTTAGTCCGAAAAAACCGCGGCGATTTTGTTCTTTGCCATCGCGATGACGAGGCATGCGATGATTTGGAAATCTTTCAAGACCCGGAAGATGCGATCGAGATCGCAAGGTATGACGACGCGGGAAATTACCGTGCACTAAAAACTGCGCCCAATCTGCAGCATGACTGGCGCATGGAGCTTCGGACTTCGGACGACTTGAAACGCGCGCTTGATCATTTTTATCCGGGCAGACTGGCCATCTTCATTGCGTGGAAGACTGGCCAGCTGCGCACAACACGCCTGCGTGAGACGTTGGATCGGCAATCCGGAATGTATCGTGTAACCGCCAGGATTTCGGATGCACAGATCGACGATCTGGTTGCCGATTTTTGCCGATCCAATGGTGGTTGTTTGCGAACAATTTTGTGGAAGCGCGACCAGCGCGAAGCGATTGCGTCAACAAGGTTGCCAAAGGAAAAGTTTGATCCGACGTGGGATCAGGTCCAAGTGCCGGTTGAGGCGGACGCATCCGCCTTCGCTAAAGCTGCGATGGGCCAGACGATTGTGGCTACGATTCCGCTGCTCTGCCAGGAGCCGTGCAATCTTTTGGTCGCCGCATGCCGGAAAGTGGTGAAAGGGGAATGATCGTTCGAGCCCGCGTTATCGTGACGATGGATGGAGCGCCTATCAAAAACGGCGCCGTCGCAGTTTCCGGAGATCGAATCGTCAATGTTGGAAAATTTCCCGAAGTCTCCGCGCGATATTCCGGCCAGCAGATTGTCGACCTTGGTGAACAAGTTCTCATGCCAGGGCTGGTCAACGCGCATTGTCACCTCGACTACACGTCTTTGCGCGGGAAGATTCCCCGACAAAAATCGTTCACCGATTGGATCCGTGCGATTAACGCGGAGAAATCGAAACTTTCACCGCAGGATTACGTCACCTCTATCAACGAAGGGTTCGCGGAGGCAAAACAATTCGGCACGACAACCATTGCGAATCTAACCGCGTTTCCGGAACTGATCCGGCAGCTCCATGATACGCCAATTCGGACGTGGTGGTTTGCGGAATTAATCGATGTGCGTTCCCCGAACCGGACAAACGAACTTTTCGATTCTGCAATCGAGTCGCTCAAGCCTGCGCAAAACCCCGGGTTAGCACCGCATGCACTGTTTACGGCATCCAAAAATTTGTATCATCGATGTGAGGAAGCCCGCAAGGATGTCCTGCTAACTACACATCTGGCCGAATCGCGAGAGGAAATGGAAATGTTTCGCGATGGGTCAGGTTCCCTTTACGAATTCATGGAAAATATTGGACGTGATATGGGCGACTGTGGGCATGAAACGCCGCTGGAATTGTTCGTTGGCGCGGCCTGCGATCGCGCCCAACCGAAACACTGGATCATCGCGCACTTAAACGAATTGACCGAAAGCGACTTCGAGCTGCTTGAAAAAGTGAAGACAAAATTTCATGTCGTGCATTCACCGCGTAGCCATGGCTATTTTGGTCACAGCCCATTTCAATCCGAACGGTTGCGCCGACTTGGGTTCAACATTTGCCTGGGGACTGATAGCCTCGCCAGCAATGAGAGTCTGAGCTTGTTTGCGGAGATGCGTGCGTTTCAGCGGAGTGACCCGGAAATTTCACCCGAGAAGATTTTTGAGATGGTGACAGTGAATCCGGCGTCGGCGCTACATCAGGAGAAGACGCTTGGCTGGATTCAGCCCGGATTTCGAGCGGATCTCATAGCCATTCCTTGCACTGAAGGCCGAGACCTATTCGGAGAAATCGTGGCGTTCGACGGGGAAGTTGATTGGATCATGGTAAACGGACAGACGCAGAGCATCCAATCCACCTGCGGCTGATTCTGTTTGAATCCGAAATGGTTCTCCCCTGAACTGCTTGCTCGTGGTCTGCGACGCCCGTAAACTCGGCGTATGGCCGGACAAGGCATGCAGACCCGACTTCTTGCCGGGCAGAGCCTTGCCCTACAACAAGTTCTCTCGCCCCAACTCCAGCATAGCCTGCTCGTCCTCCAGACACCGCTGCTTGAGCTGCGCAACCTCGTTCAGCAGGAGATGGAAACAAATCCCGTTCTCGAGGAATTGCCGGATGAGCCCGGCCCCGATGCTCAGGACGAAGGCGAGTCTTCCGTTGAGGATAATTTCAAGGACGAATTCGAGAAGCTCGCCAGCCTGGATGAAGAATGGCGCGATTACATGGCACAGTCGACCAGCTCCGGCGCGGACGGCTTTCGGAGTTCACGGGAAGCGAAAGATAAGCGCGAGTTCTTTTTCGATTCCATTGCCGTGCAGGAAACACTTCAGCAAAATCTGCTGGGACAACTGAATCAGACCGCACTCAACGCCAGCGACCGCAAAGCCGCGGAGCTAATCGTTGGCAACATCGATGACAACGGATTTCTCCAAAGCGCACCGGAAGAAATGGCGCTGAACTCGGGAATCCCCGAGGAAGATTTCGAGAAAATGCTGGTGTTGATACAGGGTTTTCATCCGCCAGGAGTTGGCGCGCGCGATTTACGCGAGTGTTTGCTCATTCAACTCAGGCGAGACGGAAAAGAAAACAGCCTGGAATACAAAATCGTGTCCGAACACATGGAGGATTTGGGCAGGCGGCGCTTTCCCGAAATCGCTCGCCGGACGGGGATCAGCGTGGAGGACGTGCAAAAGGCGGCCGACAACATTGGGCGGCTGAATCCGCGTCCCGGCCAGGTTTTTGCCGCGGCGCCGCAAAACTATGTACTGCCGGATGTGACCGTAGAAAAGATGGATGGCGATTACCAAATCACTTTGAACGACGAGCAGATTCCGCATCTGCGAATTAGCAATCTATACAAAGACATCATTGCGTCGGGCAACACCCGGAGCGGTGAAGTCAAAGATTATATCCGCGACAAAATCCGGAGCGGGAAATTCCTGATCCGCTCGATCCATCAGCGCCAGCAGACGATTTCCAACATCGCGAGCCAAATCGTTTCGAGGCAAGGCGATTTTCTCGAGCATGGGCGATCGCATCTGAAACCGATGACCATGGGAGAAGTCGCCGACGCGGTCGGCGTACATGAGACTACGGTCAGTCGCGCTGTTTCCGGGAAGTATATGGCCACGCCACAAGGTATTTTCGAGATGAAATACTTTTTTACGCCCGGCTACCAGACCGCCACCGGCGAATCGCTGAGCAACACCAGCGTGAAAGAAGCTATCCTGGACCTGGTGAAGCGTGAGGATGGCAATCACCCGTTGAGCGACAATGAGATCGTTGAGATTCTGAGCGAGCGCGGTATCCCCATCGCGCGACGCACCGTGGCCAAATACCGCACCGAGCTGAATATTCTGCCAAGTCATATGCGGCGGAAATATTGAGGCTCGCCTTATATACCATGTCGCCTTCTCTTCGCGCCGCCGTGATCGCCGAATGGCGAGGTCTTCCTGAGAGAAAAATACGAGCCGACCGCTGGCAGTTGCCGGCGGAGTTGGTTCCAAAATTGATGCAGCGCCTCGGGTTACGCGAGCGTTTGCATGAGACGGAAGTGGCGGACGCGTGGGGAAAAATCGTCGGGGAATTTATTGCTACGCACTCGACGCCGGTAGCATTGCGCGAAGGCGTTCTCTACGTTCGCGTACTCCAGCCAGCCTTGCACTACGAACTGGAACAGATTTCCAAGTCCGAAATTTTGCGAAAACTTAAACAGCGTTTCGGTGGCAGGACGATTCGCGACGTGCGCTTTCGTGTCGGTTGAATTTAATCGCGAAGCGCCGAAGCACCGAGGGCTGATCGCGCTGAAATGCCCGTGCGTTGCGCTGTGCTTTGGCCCGCAACCTCAGTGGAGACAGGTTCCTCCCTGCTCATTCCGATACCGAAGGCAGCAAGATTCAAAACGATCATCACAAGGGCGAAAAGGTACAGTCCCATTGCCAGCCCAATCGCCGCGTGCATTGCCAAGATACAAACCAACCAAAACAAGCGGGTCTTCTTTATCCAAATGAAGACCGGGTAACCGAGTTCGATTAGACAGATCGAGATTCCGAGGATCGGTAGGACGTATTTGAATCGAACAAGAATGTCCGGGGAAATAAGGTTGAAAGGCGGCCGGGTCAGCGATCGCCAGAGATTGGAGCCATCCCACCAGCCGTTGCCCAGACATTTCGCCAGACCACCGATAAAGTAAACGAAGCACATATGGACCTGCAAAACGCGCCGCCAGAAACCTAAAAATTGTGGATTTCTTAGTTCTACTTGTAGCAGCCAGTGATCGAATGAGTATCGATCTGGCAAGGGCGATAACATCAAATAGAAGAGGCCGGTAGTCATGAAGTTATCGGCGCCGTAGGCGAATAGCCCACCACTTTCCGCTGCACAGAGGTGAAGAAACCATGCAATGATTGCGGCCGGGCGAGAGAAAAGGCCGAGTAATAACAGCAGTCCCATACAAAGCAAACAGCCCCAGGCAATGGAAAGCACGGCGTCCTCGTCGATGTGAGCGTAACCACCAACAGCAACAAGCCAGCCAAGCTTGGGAATGAGTGGACTGTCGAAGGATGTAATGGCCTCTCCGAGTTTGCGGCTGACAAGGCTCCTGGCGGTACTGGCGAACAAGTAGTGCCAGTCACTTCGCAAGAACAGCGCATAAACGGCTACTTGCAGTCCCATACCGATACGCAAGGCGCCAAGCCATTTGTCTGTTTCTGGGGGGAACAGAAAGCCCATGAAATTCCCGGACCACCGCCGCAGCAGGGTCGTTGCGCCATGTTCTTGCACAATGTGCGATTCAGACACGGATTAAACGCATAACAGCAGCGAATCAGGAAACGCAAAGCGTAAATGACGAAGGACGATCGGAAGTTGCGATTCTTCGAAACGAGGATGCTTAAGTCTTTTAATTTGCGCTATCCGGTACAATCTGTGGTTCCTCTTATTGCTTCTGCTCTTCACGCAGGCTGAAATTGTAGCTGAACATGGGCTGGAAAGATTCATTCTTTCCATGCTCAAAGTCATTGATGTCAGGCGGGCTAACCGTCCCGAACGTGGCTCGAATTTTCTTCACGTCAGGGCGCTCTTGCCAGACAGAGAAGGCGAGCATCTTGACCACCACTTCCCTTAACGGTTCATAACGATTGTCTGCGAGTCGATCTAATAAACTAGCCAGACGCAAAGCAGCTGCTCTCCCGCTCACGTGCGGCGACTCGTATTCTACTCGGCCGTCCTCGTGATAAAGTTCGAAGATTAACTTGTGGTAACCTGGAATATTCGGCGCAAAAAAACTGTATCCAGCCTGGATACCGCCAGCATGCAAATAGGTGGCGATACCTTGCCGCACTGGACTGGATGCAGCCGCTTCCTTTCCCAACACAAATGCTGCTGTCAGTTCGGCCTTGCGCGCATACTTGTCGAGGGCTGATGGCAATATGGTCGCGCCCTCAGCGATAAGCGAGAATACGCCGGCAAGGCAAACTGCTGTGATGAGAAAAAAATGTATTCCGAACCAGGCCGCGTGAATGCGCTTGGAGAGCATCGCAGAATGTTTTTACACAAGACAACGAAGGAAATGAAGATTTCATTAAATTCTTTCCGTTGCCTCATTTTCCTTCTATTACCCCGGAAATAATTGGGACTTTGAAAGCGACCCAATGGCAAAATGGACGAGCAAGTCGCGAGCGGACGGTGCGACCGGCGCTAAACAAGGTCGTTCTAGCGTCGCAGAGCTCCGTCCGCCAGTACACACCCTTCCCAAAGAGCGTCCACTCGGAAAGACAATACGGCCAGCCCGAAACCTTCGGGACTGGCCCATTGATTCGTTAGCTAAACCGGCGAGCGACTTAAAGTGTCGCTGCTACCAATTTCAGGTTCTCAGTCGCCGCCTTACTCTCGCTGGTTCCCGGCAGGACCATCTCGACGCACCAACTTCGGTCCCCCCTTTGATCCGCGTAGAACAGTGTGGCATTATCCGTTTGAATGTTCTTCAAGGAACGGGTCAGCGAGTTTGGCTTCTGGGTGGGCGCATGCATTGCAAGGGCACTAAGACCGATAACAGCCATAGCAACCAGCATTGCCGCGACCAAGCGTGTAGTGATTTTTGCTTGGAGCTTGTTCATAAGTTGCGACGGGTACAGGCGATGTGAATAAGTGTCAACTAGAAAAATCAAAAAATTTTTACAATGACATTTGAGGCAGGGTAGGTCAAGTTGGGCTTGATACCTGAAATATGTAGGATTTTCCCCTAGGTAGAATCGGGGGCGTTTAACAAAACCCAATGGGCGAAGCACCGACCACGGCGTGCCAACAAGCGCAACAATTCAACTTTTCAATGTCTTAAAGCTCACGTACGCGTGATCAAACTGGTTATACTAGACGAGGCTCTCGGGTGTGAGATGCGAAACCTTGAAACGCCTTACGGGGAAATCGAGGGAACAGAAAGGACCGGTCGTAACCGAAATTCAGACAGCTCTTCCTCCTTCTCTTCGTCTCCTTCTGTTAGTTTCTCCGTTTTGCAAAAACAATCGCTGAGATTATGAGCGTTGCTGCAATCGGAAAAGCGGACGGAACGTCGCCGCACTCCGAAAGCACTTTGTGCGAAACCTTACTTCGGCGCGAGGGAAGCGACAATTGCTTCAAAGCGCGGGTCGGCCCGCAGCGGGTCCCAAAGCGGATTGAGACGCAAATGACCGTAAGTCACATGGCTCCCTGGCAGCTTCGCTGCTTCCGCCAATCGTTCGATTGCGCGATCCTTGTCGCCGGTCCACGCATAAATCACGGCAAGATATTGAGTCAACATCGGCACCCTCGAGGCGTTTTTGCTGACCGGGATCAGCTCGACAGCACGTTCGCCTTCACGAATGGCATCCTCCTTATTTCCCAGAGCAGCATCAACCACGCCGAGCGCGCACAAAGCCGCCGCATAATCGGGTTGATCGCGCACAATCTTGCTCGAGTTCTTTTCGAGCTTTTGTAAACGCGGCACGAGCAGCAATCTCGTCGCCGCGAAACCGAGCAGCAAGACCCTCGCACCAACCGTTAGGAAATGGAATGTTTTCGTCGTAACACCCGTCTGTAGGCATGGCGGCCAGTGCGCGCTCGGCGGCAGCTGGATCTCGCTCGCCTAACGCAAGGTCGAGCCATTGGTTCACGATAACAGGCGCCGCGTTCGGGTCCTGGGCCAGAACCGTCTCAATTATGGCGTGTAGCGGTTTTGGATCTGCACGCCATTGAAAATCAACCCAGGCGCGCCTTACGCGGGTAGGAATGTCGTTTGGAGCTATCGCCAACACGCGATCCAAAGTTGCGGCTGTTTCTTGATACCGGCGCAAAAGTTGGTAAGTAAGAGAGATTTGCTGGAGTATGGAAAAATCGCGCGGGTCCAACTCCAACGCCTGTTTCATTTCCTCCAGGGATTTCTCCCATGTGACCCTGCCGCCGGTCGATGTAGCCAGCCAAAAGCGGAATTCGCGATTCGTTAGGCAACGTGTGCCGCGCAGTAGCCAACTCCTCCCTAGCTCGATCGTAATCCTGATACGCCCAGTAATAGATGCTGAGCGAGGGCCAGATGTGTTTCTCCAGACTCGGGACGCAAACGTCGAATCGATTGGAGGGCTGTTTCGGACAATTTAAGGCGCGCATCCGTGTGATCGAAACCGAGGAAATAAATTCGGTCATGTGCGCCCGCGAGCTCGCCATAGGCTAAGAAGAACAAGGATCGCGCGCGACGGCCTGATCAAGCAGTTGCACCGCCTGCATCAAATCTTCTTTAGCCCGCGTGCTGAATGAAATGCCATTGATAAGGTCTTTGCCTCGCAGATAAGAGTCGTAAGCAACAAGATCTGTCGTTGGCGGCTCTTGGATGGCTGCTTTTTCGGTCGATGAGACCTCGGCCCCGAGCTGATCTGCGATCTTTTTGCGCAATCTCGCTTTGGAGCGTGAACACGTCACTCAAATCCCGATCGTATTCTTGCGCCCACACGTGAGCGTCGGTGCGCGTATCAATTAACTGGGCGTTCAAATGGATCCTGCCTGCTTCCCTGCGCACGCTTCCTTCGAGCACGTATGCGACATTCAACGCACGACCGATCTCCTGTGTGTTCTGCGCGCCGCGATATTTTGCCACGCTGTTGTGGCTGATCACCTTTAGATTGGCCACTTTCGCCAGTTTGGTGGAAACACCGTCATAAACGCCGTCGGCAAAAAATGCATTTTCTTTATCTGGACTTAGACTTTCGAAAGGCAGCACCGCTATGCCACTTGCCGATGGCGGGGCCGCCATTTCGCCGTTCCAAATCATCGCACCAACTGTCGATCCCAACACCAGCAGAAGCGCTGCCATTCCCGCGACAACCGGATTCCGCCGCGTCCAGCGCCACGCGCGCGCAGCCGGCGAAACAGGACGCGCGATAATGTGGCGGCCTTCGAGCCAGCGTTCGATGTCTTCGGCAAGATCGCCAGCAGAGCGATAACGCGCACCTGGTTCCCGCTCCAAACATTTCGCGCAGATCGTTTCCAAGTCCCGATCCAGCCCCGGCACCAATGTGCGCAGCTTCGGCGCCGGCTTTTCGCTCGCTTGCTGGATCACCTTAAGCGCGTGCTCACCCAAAAATGGCGGACGACCCGTCAGTAAATCGAACAAAATCGCACCCAAACTATAAACATCCGACGCCGGACCAAGTTTGCCCGCCGATCCGTTCACCTGCTCGGGTGCAATATATCCGGGCGTGCCGAAAATAGTAAGTGTGCGCGTCAAGTGACTGCTAGTGTCCAGCCATTTGGCGAGACCGAAGTCGCTTACCAGCGGTTCGCCCCGTCCATCCAGTAAAATGTTCCCAGGTTTTAAATCCCGATGCAGGATCCCTTGCCCATGCGCGCATTGCACGGCACGCGCTACCTTCGCCATCAACGCCACCGCTCGCCGCGGCTCGTTGCGCAACGCCGGGGCCGCATCCAGCAAACTGCCCCCACCGGCAAACTTCATGCTGAAAAACGGTAGCCCATCGTCACACTCGCTCACTTCATAGATTGGCAGAATGTTCGGATGATCGAGGCTCGCCGCAGCCTGCGCTTCACGCCGGAAACGCGCCAGCGTTTCCTGCGAATCGGCGTGATAAGATAAGATTCGTTTCAGTGCCACGATGCGGCGCGAATGCCGCTGCCGCGCCCGATAAATCACGCCCATCCCACCGCGCCCGATTTCTTCAAGGATTTGATAATTGCCTACGCGCCAATCGGCGTCGCACACATCGAGCTCACCGAGCAGGTCATCAAGCGTTTCCGCTTTCGTCGAGGCTTCGTCGGACAAGTCGCCGTTATGTCCATTGGCGCCCACGCCTGCGGAGAGCATACAGCTAAGACAAAGACTTCGTCCGACGCGCGATGCTGATCCGCACTCGGCGCAGACTCCCGGCTCCTTTTGGAGGTCGACCGGGTCCGAAGTGGAGGGCACGCGCATGAAGGTCAGGATGGTAGATGAGCTTTAGTGAATTGCCAACTAAAAAATGGAAAATGTTTTTCCGAGTTACTCACACGATTCGAACGTTTCTTGCCATGGGAACACGTGCATCTCTTTTCATTTGTTTGCTTCCTCTTTCGGCGCGAGTGACGCGACGATTTTTTCAAAACGTGGATCGCCCCGGAGTGGATCCCAAAACGGCAAGAGCTTTAATTGACCATAACTGACCGTGCTTGGTGGACGAATGGCGATGGCCAGCTGTTCGCAAGCCAGATCTTTATCTCCGGTCCACGCAGCAATCATCGCCAGATACTTGATCATGGTCGGACCAACCAGTGCATCTTTTTCCACTGGAACGAGCTCGACTGCACGCCGCCCTTCACGCAGCGCTTCTTCTCTCCCGCCGAGACCTGCGTCGATCAGACCAAGCACGCAAAGCGCCGGGCCGTAATTTGGTTGGGCCTGAACCGTTTTCTCCTGTTGAGCGCGGGCCGCCGTGAACATGGCGCGGGCGTCGCTATCATTTTTTGTCATGCGAGCAATAAGGCCTTGGATTATCAGACGATCGTAGTGAACCGAGTAGTCCGTTAGCGGCGTGTCGCGGATTGCATCTAACACGTTCTTTGCTGCAACAACGTCGCGTTCGGCGAGCGCACAACTCAACCCCTCGTCAGCTGCGCTCAACAAGGCGCCAGCTCTCGCCGCTCCAATGGAATCGATTGTCTGATGCAATGGGCGGGTATCCGCTTTCCAATGAAATTGGACGGCCGCTAGCGCGACTTTCGTGCTCACATCCTCCGGCTCGATCGCCAGCGCGCGATCCAGAACGGATTTTTCTTCAGCGTAACGCCGGAGAACTCCATAACTGAGCGCGATCTGCTGAAGCGTTTCAACGTTGCGCGGGTCGAGGTTGGCTGAGCGCTCCAGGTTTTGCATGGAGACCTGCCAGCGTCCCTGCCGCCTCTGGATGTATCCCATCATCCGGAATATCCGCGCATCATTAGGCAGGGTCTGCTGAGCAACTTCCAATTCAGCCAGCGCGCCATCGTAATCGAGGTGCCCGTGGTAAAGGATTCGCGCATTGGCTAAATGCGTTTCACCTGCGTCTGGACTAAGGCGAAATGCCCGCTCGATAGCCGATTCAGCCAATGCCAGTCGCGTTGGCGTATGGTCGAAGCCGAGAAAATAGAGCTGTTCATGTGCGTGGGCGAGTTGGCAGTACGCATGGAGAAAGGCGGGATCGCGTGCGACGGCCTGGTTCAACAAGTCGACCGCCTGAAGTAAATTTGCTTTGAGGCCGCTGCTAAGACGGAGCGCGAGAAGATTCTGGGCGCGGTTGTAGAGGTCGAAAGCGATGAGATCCGTTGTTTTCGGCTGTTCAACGGCCAGTTTCTCCGCAGTCGAAATTTTCGCGCGAAGGCGCTCAGCGACCGTCCCCGCAAGCTCACTTTGGACTGCAAACAGGTCATTCAAATCGCGCTCGTATTCCTCGGCCCAAACGAGCGTGCCAGTGCGAGCGTCTATCAACCGAGCCTTGAGGTGAAAACGCGCGCTCCCGCGGCTGCGGGACATCGTGCCCTCCAGAATGTGAGAAACGCCAAGCGCTTTACCAATTTCACCAATTTCCGAATATCCCGCTTTCCTCGATACTTCATCACGCTGGTGTGGCTGATCACCCTGAGATCGCGGATGCCGGCGAGTTTGGTCAAAATGTCATCCTGAACGCCATCGGCAAAAATGGCGTCCTCTTTATCGTCGCTCAAACTTTCGAAAGGCAGAACAGCAATGCCGGTTGTTGTTAGCGGGCGCGCCGCGCCACCCTTCCACATCATCGCCCCTGCAACCAATCCCAACACCATCAGAAGCGCAGCGACTCCCGTAACTACTAAATTCCGCCGAGTCCAGCGCCAGACCAACGCAGGCGGCGAAAGGGGCCGCGCGGCGATAGGCTGTCCTTCCAGCCAGTGTTCGAGGTCTTCGGCAAGAGCACCCGCAGAGCGATAACGCGCACCTGGTTTCTTCTCCAAACATTTCGCGCAAATCGTTTCCAGGCCCCGATCCAGACCCGGCACCAATGAGCGCAGCTTCGGTGCCGGCTTCTCGCTCGCTTGCTGGATCACCTTAAGCGCGTGCTCACCCAAAAATGGCGGACGACCCGTCAGCAAATCGAATAAAATCGCACCCAAACTATAAACATCGGCCGCAGGACCAAGTTTGCCCGACCCGGCGCCTGCTGGATCGACCTGCTCCGGTGCGACATAATCAGGCGCGCCAAAGGCGGTCAGCGTGCGCGTCAGATTGCTAGCGGGTTCCAGGCATTTGGCGAGACCGAAGTCGCTTACCAGCGGTTCGCCCCGCCCATCCAGTAAAATGTTCCCAGGCTTTAAATCCCGATGCAGAATCCCTTGCCCATGCGCATATTGCACGGCCTGCGCCGCCTTCGCCATCAACGCCACCGCTCGCCGCGGCTCGTTGCGCAACGCCGGGGCCGCATCCAGCAAACTGCCCCCACTGGCAAACTTCATGCTGAAAAACGGTAGCCCATCGTCGCATTCGCTCACTTCATAGATTGGCAGAATGTTCGGATGAACGAGGTCCGCTGCAGTCTCCGCCTCACGCCGAAAACGCAGCAGCGTCTCCCGTGATTCGGCATGATAAGGCAAAATTCGTTTCAGTGCCACGATGCGGCGCCTATCTCGCGCCCGATAAACGACGCCTATGCCACCGCACCCGATTTCTTCCAGAATTTGATAATCTCCTACTCGCCACTCGGCGTCCCGCACATCGAGTTCTCCGAGCACGTCCTCAAGCGCTTGTTCTGACCGAGGCAGTGGGACTCGAGCGCGCAGGCCCTGAGCAAGCAAGCAGCTCAGACAAAGACTGCGTCCTATGCGCGATGCCGATCCACATTGCGGGCAGGTGAACGGTTCCTTTTGCAGACGAATTGAAACAGGAATGCCGCTCATCGGATTCTGAAAACTTAAAAAGGGCTGCAAATGGGAGGGAGCGAGAGCGAGAGTCGAGTATCGGCTGTCGGCTCCCAAGCTTCCTCTATGCTTTCTCCGGAATTGGTAGAGCGGAGTTCTCGAAAAAAAATGTAATCGCTAATCAATACGAATGGACGCCATCCGGAGGCTAAGTGACTCCTCGATCAGGACTGATGAACATCCGGATCCGAATCGAACATCCGACCGAAATTGTTGCACCAACGAAACAGATTTAGTGGTCGAGGGTCTTTCGCGAAAATGCGTCCGAAATTCGATGCGTCTAAAGGTTGCTCTACAGAGTAGCACGCTTTCGAAGTGCGCGACGCAGAAGGCGCGCTTTCGGGAAGTCGGAAGGCTCTCGCCTGAAACCCGAATGCCTACTTCACGAGCGCGTCAATGGCCGATTCGCAGGCTCTTGAATGCTCTTATCCGCCGAAGTCGCAACTGCGCCGTCGGAAATTTGGATATTCCGAGCTCGGATCTCGAATTTCTACTAAATTTCTGCCGCGCTTAACGCAGCACAGAGATAACGAAGTTCGTCGTCGATCTCGTTCGGTCCTTCGACGGTTTGGGCAACTTCTTCGCGGAGCAGCGCGCGATAGCGTTCGCGTAACCTGTGCACAAGGCGTTTCACCGCTGCTTCCTGCAGGCCCAGCGTTTTTGCGTACTTCGCATACGAAACATCTTCGCGCTCAGCCGCCAGGCAATTGTTCAGTACATCAAAAACACGTCGACGACCACGCTTTTCGCATTCATCGCCCAATCGCCGCAACGCGCGCTCGACCACCGTCGCCGCCCAGCGCACATCGAAGATTCGCTCCGGCGACCATTTGTCCGAGTCCTGCTCCGGGATCGACAAGTGCGATGGCGCCTCAGCCATCCAATCGTCCCACGAAACGAATTGAACGTCGCCACCGCGTTTCCGGGCGTGACGTTTGTCCACGGCGTCGTGTAGGAAATTCTGCAATGCCTTCAGCACCAGCGAACGGAACCTTCCCCGGCTCCGATCCGCCCGCTGCAAAAGCCGGCCTTTCAGCACCATCGCGAAAAAATCCTGTGTCAGGTCCTGAGCGTCCGGGACGGAGTGACCCTGGCGGCAAATGAACGCGAAGACTGGCCGCCAATAGATTTTGCAAAGCTCGGCAAGGGCGGCGTGCGCCTTCTCTTCGTTATTGTCAGAATCCGTGCACGACAAGACGATGCTCCATCGCGTCGTCATGAAGCGGTCGGGGCGGCGGGCGCCGGCCGGAGATGCTTCGGATTTCACAGCCGCGGATCATCTCATTTGTACGATTGTTAGGCAAGCTCGGAATTTTCCGCCCGCTGCCGGAATACTGCGCGTAGGGGCAGAACGAGCTGCACTGGAGGTGGTACCGACCAGGTCTCACGTCGGGTATCGTGAAAAAAACGGGGCTATGAAAATTGGCACAGGATTCCGGGGCAGGATCCCCCGGTGACATCAGTTCCTGAGACTGCGGGGAAGCCTTCAGCTTTCCCGCGCAGTTCTACAATGAGTATTTTCTCTGTCTTAGGTGCTCGCCGTGGCGCCGCGTCAGTCATCGCAGTGTCCAGGGCCGATCGTTCCCTCGTTGTATTCTGTGAGGGTATCAGTTAGCTCGCTAATCTGGCTTGGTGACAAATAACCATTGCCAATCGGCGGCACAACCAACCCTCCGATCATGCTGTCCGCGTCGATTACAGATTGCTGAACGGCTGTTGGATCCGCTCCGTTGGCGATATTCAACTTAGTGGCAATGAGCTGGTGCGCCAGAATTACAAGCCCGTTCCCCTGGGCGGGACGATTCAGGATTTGAACTAGCTGCAATTTATTGTAGCTGACGGCGCCGAGCGTCAGATTTTGCAACGGGCCAAACATCGGAATGGTTTTTCCAATAGCCTTGCGTATACGTGCAATTTTGTCCCGGATTGCACGGTAGCGTCGCGCAGGCAATGGTATTACTCCACGGGCTTGCATCACAAGACTCTGTTTCATTCACGCGACTACGAAACACATAAGCGGTGTCACACAAGAGCGGGTCGCCCGAGCAATCACTTCGCACGCCAAAGGAGTCGAACAATCGATCATCGCCGATGACCACCTCCAGAGTTTGGTTTGGCGCGAGACTATTGGGAAAACTGGCCTGGCAAACTTCGTCTGGATTATCAGGCCATTGATTTCCGTTAGCGATAAAGGCGGCCTGCGTCATCCATTCAACGACAAATCCATTCGGCGCGCCGGAGTCACCAACAGTCACATCGATTGCTATGTTTGAAGAAGAAGACGTGCTACACGCGATTGACGGCTCGTCTAACTGACATGGCGTAGGTGTTGCTGTTGGCGTTCGGCGTCGCCGTAGGGGTAGGTGGCGGAGTCGCTGTAGGTGTTGAGGTAGGCGTTGCAGTTGGAGTTGCCGTACCTGTCGGAGTAGCCGTAGGCGTAGCTGTTGGCGTCGGAGTCGGTGTTGCGGTTGCTGTGGGGGTCGGACTGGGAATTGCTGAGCAATGCATTGCGCAGCAGAGATCGCCCTTATTGTACTGGGCAAGTTGATTTACATATCCTTGCACATTACCAAGTGGAATAAACCCGCTACCAATCGGCGGTATCACCAAATTCCCGATTAACACGTCAACATCGGTAACTGTTTGTTCGATACAGTCGAAGTTTGCGCCATTTGCAATATTTAGCTTTGCTGCAATTTGTTCTTTGGCTACTGCTATGAGTCCGTTGTCGCCGCTTGACTCGTCCATGATGGATTGCAGTTCTTCCCGGTCGTAAATTACATTTCCTAATTGCAGTTCCTGTACCTGGCCAATTTGGAATTGCAGTCCACTCATCACGTGTATAAACACATTGTGCACCTGGAGTACACGTTGGGGTTGCAGTTGGTGTGGCTGTCGGGGTCGCTGTTGGCGTAGGTGTTGGAGTTGGTGTCGTTGTAGGCGTCACGGTTGGCGTTGGCGTCGCAGTCGGACTAGGCGTCGCGGTAGCTGTCGGAGTCGGCGTTGCTGTCGGGGTCGGAGTAGGTGTCGGGGTTGGATCCGGAGTTGGTGTAGGAGTTACCGTAGGCGTAATTGTCGGTGTCGGATCTGGAGTTGGCGTGGGTGTAGGAGTCACCGTCGGTGTTGCCGTAGGAGTAATTGTTGGCGTCACAGTCGGAGAAGGCGTAACGGTAGCTGTTGGAGTCGCTGTGGGTGTCGTCGGCCGTTGGAGGACGAGTTGGATCCGGTCTGGGCATAGGAGTCGGTTTCCGTGGGCGCGCACTTGGTGTCGGCGTTGGAGGAGGTGGCGTCGGAGTAGGCGTTGGAGGAACTGGAGTCGGGGTCGGCGTTGGAGGTGATGCGTGGAGTCGGCGTTGGAGGTGGGTCGGCGTTGGAGGAGGCGGAGTCGGCGTAGGAGTAGGTGTCGGCGTACAACATATTTTCACCGTGAATCGAATCACGTACCACGGGTCTTTGAAAAAGATAGTGGTGCGCGTCCAGCAAAAGCAGTAGCCACCAACGGACGTTTCTCCTGACCAATTTCCGCTTCCTCCTCCGCCGCCAGTCAATCCGGCAGGAAAATGCCAGAATGCGGCGTGTTTGGCAGCTTGCGGCCACGAGGATTTAGCTATTGCTGCTTTCAGACCGTCGACATTCTTTTGAATTGCAGCGTCAAAGTCCGTTCCTTCTGTGATGGACACACTGCCAAGCGTTTTCGGTGGCAATTCCGAAAGGAGCTGATGGGCATATTGCGCTGCCTTCTTTTGTATGTTTCTGGCGCCCAAAAGCTCCTTCGAGCGATGGTTGCGATGTTTCTTTCTCTTACTTTGTTTTGCTGCTTCAAGTGGCGCAAGTGGCGCCAAAGCCACTAAAATGGCTAGTACAGCTGCTATCTGTCTTAAAAAATTGCTTTTCATGTCTTTGTCTTGGCACGAGCCTTACCGCGTCACACACAGGCAGGTGATGTTTGTCATTGCTTAGGTCTTTATCCGGAAACCGCACAACCGGGTTCCCGAAAAACATTCTCCTGTTATTCGATCTTGTTATGTAACTAACCATGTTACGCGTTTTATCGACAGAAGCGTGCTTAGTAACAGGAGTCACTACCATTTCTAGGCACACGCCTCCGATGACCATTGCTTGAGAAAACTAGGCGCTTCGAGCCTTTCTTTAAGATGAATAGCCCTGGGTTGTTACACCGATCTTAAGTTGTCCAAGCAGAACGTGTGGACATAGCTCTCCTGCGTAAACTAAGAAGTCCAATGGTAACCACGTCCTAGGTCTTTATCCGGAAGCGACGCGTCAAAGTTCCAGGTTTTCTTTCTGCTCTGTTGAAAAACAGGCGCTGGCCATGCTCGGTTTCGTCCACGCCGGTGCTCATTAGCTCAATAGAAGTAAACGGCGGAGGGCCGCGGATCCGCTATTACTCGGGAATTCTAATAGTGTGCAGCCCGTTTCAGGGGTCAAAAGCCGAGGCACACCTTCGGACTTGTCGATCGATCACGGATCGATCAGCAGAGCTGCAATGCTTTTAAAAACAGGCCGTCGAGCTTCAGGTCCCCGTGAGAAGCGGAACGGGGGCACAATGCTTGTGCCCCCGTTCATTAAATCGCTAGGTAAGGAATCCTATCGAACGATGTCGTGACTCAAGGATTGACTCCGGTTATTCGGACTCCTCGTTCCCTTTGTGTAACACTTAATCATTGCAGTGACCAGGACCAATGGTTCCCTCGTTATATTCAGTGAGGGTTTCAGTCAGATCGCCGGTCTGTGCCGGTGGCAGGTAGCCATTGCCAATCGGCGGTACCACCAGTGCTCCGATCATGTTGTCGGCATCAGTTATGGCTTGCTGAACAGCTGACGGATCCGCTCCGTTGGCTATGTTCAGCTTCGCGGCGATCAATTGGTGGACCACTATCACGAGGCCGTTGCCCCGCGCAGGGTTATCCAGGATCGCCATGAGTTCCGCAGCCTGATAGGTCACTGTTCCCAGCATGAGGCTGGTTACCGGCCACGCGTTTGGATGGTTACGCCAGTAGCCTTGCGAATAGGTGCATGAGCTTCCTCCGACACACTGCAAGGTCGCGCACGTAATGGTGTCACTAACCCTGAGCTGGCCGGTAGCATCAAGCGCGGAGGCACGAAATACATATGCTGTATTGCACAGTAGCGAAGCCCCGGAACAAGGACTGGATACGGCGCAGTTGTCATAGAGGCTATCGTCGCCGATGACGACGGTAACGCTTTGTCCTGGGTGAAGGTTGTAAGGAATGCAACCAGACGAAGGCACGATCCCACTAAAGTTTGCCTTGCAGAAGCTCGGAGCTTGCGCGTTGGGAACGTCTGAAGTTCCGGGCCATTGGTTTCCCAGGGCCACGTAGTCGGCCAATGTCATCCATTGGATTGAGAAGCCGGCTGGCGCTCCGGTTTGTCCTGCAGTTACGTTGATAGCGATATTCGACGCCGCGGATGTTTCATAGGAAATCGCGATTGGATTGACAGCAGGATTTGGTGCTGGAGTAGGTGTTACGACCGGACGCGGCACCGGCGTTGACCTGACTGCAGGCAACGGGAGAGGCCGGTGTGGCAGTTGTGCTGAAAAAGCAGTTGGTTTGATCATCAACCCACAAAGGGTCAATATCGTTAGTATGATTATGCTGTTAGTTTTCATTTTTTATCTGGGGTTGCTCAAGGCTGTTCCTCCCGCCTCAGGCAGGCGAACTTTTTCACCCGGACTTAGCCCGGTGCTTGATTTGTTAGGTAGGAACAAGGATTCGTCCCTGCCCCGTTAGTATCTTGTCACTTCCTTCTCCGGAAACTTCGCAACAGAGTTCTCGGGAAGTGTAAAGTTTTCCAGAAATTGCCGGTTCACCAGTCTGCAGGCATTGAGCAGAGACCGGATTTGGCTGCCTTGGCACCGATACGCTGTGCGGAGGAACAGGAACGTTTCACAGCTTCCGCTCGGTGGATTGACCCGAAAGCTGGTGGGACGATGCTAGACCAATCGTCGGAGGCGCAAGATCATGCTCAAGGAACTGGGCTTTGGGTTCGGCGACTCGCAAACAGAGAAGGGCGGTTTGGAAACCGCTGCTCCTTACTCACACCCGATCGCCGGAGTGTTTGTGCCGACCTTTGAAGGTAAGCTCCGCGATCCCTGATTTATCGAGCTCGCCCAAGCCTTCCGCCACCATGCGGTCGTATTGTTCCTTGGTCGCGCGGGAGAGTGGTAAATCGAGGCCGAGGCTGCGCCCGAGCTCGAGAGCAATTCCGCTATCTTTGGCCGCATGCGCAGCAGAGAAAAAGCAGCTGTGCTCGCGATTTTGCATATCTTCGCCATCGGTTTCCAGCACGCGGGAGGCCGCGCCTGTCTGGGAAAAAACCTTCCTCAACGTTTCCAAATCGAGGCCGAGCGCGGCGCCGAGGGCAAGTCCCTCCGCCAACCCTGCAGTGTTGATGTTCATCACCATGTTGACGAGCGCTTTCACCTTTGCAGCTTCGCCAGCCTTCCCGATAAAGCGCACGTCTGAACCAAGCTCCTTCAAAATCGGTTCGGCTTTGCGGAACGCATCTTCCGTTCCGCCACACATCAAATAAAGTCTACCTTCACGCGCTTGGGGAATACTTGATGCCATGCAGGCTTCTAGCGTTTGCGCCCCAGCCTGGTGCGCCAGTTTTTCAATCTCGACATGCACCTGCGGTGAGATCGTCGCGCAATTAATGAACAGCTTGCCGCGCGCGTTCACTAGCAGATTGTCGCCGCTTCCTGCGAAGATTTTTCGCATTGCGTTGTCATCGGTCACGACAGTGAAGATCACGTCAGATTCTGCCGTTACTTCCGACAAGTCTTGGGCGGCAGCGGAGCCAAGCTCAGCGGCAAGCGACGTAGCGGCCGCGCGATTCGTGTCGTAAACAGCCGTGATATGAAACTGTCGATCCTTCAATCTGCGCGCCATGTTCGCGCCCATGCGACCTACTCCAACAAAACCGATGTTCATAGCTCTGAAATGACGAGTGACGAATGACGAAGCGCGAAGCGATAACGAAACCGGAATGACGAAAAGAAAGCTTTGCACCGCAACTTTGCCATTTGAGCATTCGAGCTTATTTCGTCATTCGTCATTCGTGCTTCGTCATTCATCCTTAATTTGAGCTCGTTAACTTTCCGGCAAAAAACGGATTATGCGCTTTCTCTTCGCCCACCGTTGTCATGGGGCCGTGTCCCGGACAAATGATCGTTTCCTCCGGCAATGTGAGAATTTTCTCGAGATTATTCCGTAACGCGTCCTGGTAGGAGACATTTCCACCGCCCATCGACCCGGCAAAAAGCGAATCTCCCACGATCGCAATGGGGCGTGCCAGGCCAGTCACCACATATGTTATTCCTCCTTGAGAATGACCCCAGGTCAGCCGTGTATCAATTTCCAGATTGCCGAGGTGAAAGTGCTTTCCTTCGTCGATAGCCGCCGCACCGGAGACAGGTTCTCGGGCAGGGACAAAAACATCCGCACCGGTTTCCTCGCGCAGACGCGGCAAGTCCGCGACGTGATCCGGATGCGCATGGGTCAGAAGAATCAGTTGCACGTTCAATTTGTGGCGGTTGGCAAATCGCACCATTTCGCTGCAATCGCCTCCTGTATCGAAGGCTGCGGCAACGCGATCTGCCGGATCCCACACGAGATAAGCGTTCACGGTCATATCGTGATAACGCGTGTTGAATTGCGCGAACCCGTCGCGCTCATCGATTCTTTCCGGACGCCATTCGCCCTTCGCCAGCTCGCAAAGCGGGCCCGCGGCAAGATCCAGGACCGGCGCGACGCGCAGCAGGGCCTGCTCATCGACATCGCCTTCGCGTAGTTTGCGGATTGTTTGCAAGTCGACGCCGGCGTTTTTTGCCAGCTCGGAATCGGAAATGCCCAAACCGCGTTGCGCTTTTCCGATGATATCACCAACGTTGTCTTCGAGAGAGATCATATCTTGTTGCTAAAATTCTATTTCTTAAATGTTAATCGGTCGTGCCTCTCGGATAACGCGCAAATCACCAATCCGATTCAGCGCCAATTTCTCAATGGAAGCGGCAACGCGGGCAACAGAAAATACCCCGCCCGTTTCTTTTTCCATGGAAGTCATTACGACATTATCAATGCCGCAGGGTACGATATGATCAAAAGGCGAAAGATCGCCGGAAACATTCAAAGCAAAGCCGTGCATGGTGATCCAATGGCGAACGCCTACGCCGATCGAAGCGATCTTGCGGTCGCCGATCCAAACTCCGGTAAGCGATTCACGCCGGGAAGCAGCAATCCCGTACTCACCGAGAAGGTCAATGAGCAATTGTTCGAGCCAGCGCAAATACTTGTGCAAATCCTGACCGCATCCGCGCAAATCGATAATCGGATAACCCATCAGCTGTCCCGGCCCGTGATAAGTGGCCTGGCCACCGCGATTGGTGGCGAAAAAAGGATGCGGCAAATGCACGGCGTCCAGTTCGCCACGGCGAATCCGTCTTGTGGCGGACAAACTCGATTGATCTGGAGTCCGCCCAATGGTGTAAACCGCTTCGTGCTCGAGTAAAAGCAATTGGTCTTCCACCGACCCGTCGTCATGCTTCTCCAACACAATTTTTTCCTGCAACGCCAGTGCGCGTGCGAACTCCATCCGGCCGAGCCAGCGCACGTGAAGATCAACAGTCGCCGCATTCATATCTGCGTTGCTCCAGGGACGCCTAAGCTCGCAACTTCCTGCGAGCGCAGATGCGTCAATCCGATCGCGAGTGCATCAGCTGCGTCAGCGTCGGGCGTTTCCGTTAAACCGAGAAGGGCGCGCACCATGAACGCTACCTGATCTTTTCCGGCCGCGCCGCGCCCAACGGTGGATTGTTTAATTCGTCTCGGGGAATATTCAAAAACTGGTAATCCGTTTTCTGCGGCCGCCAGGATCGCAGCGCCTCGCGCGGCTCCAAGAAGAATCGCGGTCTTATGGCTTTGCACGTAAATGACCGATTCGAGTGCGCAACAATCCGGTTCGTGCTCCCGAATCAGTTCAACCAACCGATCGCGAATCGCAACCAGACAGGACGAGGAACGCAGTGAGCTGGGGTTGTGGATCGTCCCGAAATAGATGGACCGCGGTTTGCCATTGTTTGCATCGACAATCGCGACACCGGTGTTGCGCAGAGAAGCGTCAACGGCGAGCACGCGCATTATTGCTAATCTTAAAATCACCCCGCCGCGGTTCAACACGGAATCGACAAGTTCCTCGGCAACCGCTTTACTCCCGGCAAAATGTCGAACGCTTTGCATAAACGAACGAAGAACGAAGAGTTAATCAGCTGCGTAAAGATCATCGTCATTATGATCGCTATTCTTTGGAGCGCTCCTTCATCATTCGCTACGACGAAAGGCTTGAGTCAAATCGTGACCCCGGATTTGCAACCGACGGGGGAACTCTCGTTGAGTCTGCAAATCCAGGACGAGCGGATTGCGAACCCGTATGAATTGCAAGCCGAGCTGGGCTTAACGAAATGGGCTGAGGTAGCGGTGTTTCGCGGATTTCAACCGGACGATTGGATTTTCGGGACGGAGATCGGATTGCTAACGAAAGAGCCTTTTCTTCTTTCCGTTGGGTTCATCAATTGGTCGCCTCACCTGGATGTCGATCCTCAACCATACATCGAAGCAGGCTACTACACCGAGCATCACAAAGTCATTGTCGGCGCCATTCATGCCGGCTACAAAAACGAAGCAATCCTCGGTTACGCCTACGACTTCAATGAAAGGTGGCGTGTGCAGGTCGATTGGCAAAGCGGCTCTGAAAACTCGTCAACGATCGGTTTCACCTGCAACGTCACACCAGACTTCCAGTTCAATCCCGCGCTTTATGTCAATAATGGTCCAAAGCACGATCTGTTTGGCTACATAGTTTTCACGTACACGTTTCATCTCTGGGCTAGGAGCCCCCCACCGGACCGCATCGGCCGTTGAGATCAATCACCCGCTAGAGAAAGCCAGTGACAAGGGTAGCCGGCGCAAAATAATGCCTGAAAACCATAAATCTCCCCGAAGCCGAATTAGCGCTGGCTTACTTATGTTTAGGCGCAAGCGCGGCGCTTTCGAAGTTCTGCTTGCGCACCCCGGCGGACCGTTCTTCACTCGCAAAGACGATGGCGCATGGACAATCCCAAAGGGTGAAGCTGCTCCGGGAGAAGATCTCCTGACGCGCGCCCAGATCGAATTTGAAGAAGAGGTCGGATTGCGTCCCGAAAGCTTTCAGGGTTGGATTGAGCTCGGCTCAATTAAACAAAAGGGCGGCAAAATTGTGCACGCCTGGGCGTTCGAAGGCGATCTGCCAGAATCGTTCGAGCTCAAATCGAATTTGTTCGAAATGGAATGGCCACCGCGCTCGGGCCGGCTCCAAAGTTTTCCAGAGGTTGATCAGGCCAAGTTTTTCACCGAAGCCGTCGCGCGCCGAAAACTTAAGCCGGCGCAGGTGCCTCTTCTTGACCGTTTGCGCGCCGCGATAAAAGGCTAATCGGTTCGCCGCCAACACCGATCCGCTCTCGTTGCAGGCAACGATGTTATGAGGATGAGACCTCGCTCTCAGAATAGACAGTCGATCGGCTCCCTTTCGTGGACGAAACGTCTCCTAAGCGATTGGAACGTTGAAAATATCAAGATTGATGTTGTTTCTAGTCGCAGCCGCACGACCCCGAAAGGTTCTGCCGTTTAGCTTTACGTCTGTTGCCTGTAAGGTTAATCAAATTCTTCGTACAAACTAACGACGACTCAGTCATGGCAATGCCGGAGGTCTCTAACTCGACAATGACCACTGCTCCTTCGGAACCTGAGGATGAAATTTTCCTGGAAGGACCGCGTTCACGTTTCGCTGAATTCTTCACCCTCTTGCGAGTAATGCGCGATTTTTTGCGCGGATTTCGCACGCTTCATTTTGTTGGTCCATGCGTGACTGTTTTTGGCTCATCCCGGATCAAACGCGACGATCCGCATTACGAGCTAACCAGAAAAATGGGTGCAGCCATTGCTCGGCTCGGTTTCACAGTAATAACCGGCGGTGGCCCCGGCATCATGGAAGCGGCAAACCGTGGTGCAAAGGAAGCTGGGGGCCGTTCTGTTGGCTGCACTATCGAGCTACCGTCTGAGCAACCGACGAACGCTTATCTCGATCGCTGCGTGCGGATGCATTACTTTTTCGCCCGCAAAACTCTCCTGGTTAAGTACTCTTACGCCTTTGTTGTCATGCCCGGCGGTGCAGGCACGCTCGATGAGTTGTTCGAAGCGCTCACTCTGATTCAAACCGGGAAGATCAAAAATTTCCCGATTGTGATCATGGGAACCGATTATTGGAAAGAACTGCTCCATTTCATCGAAACAATGGCGCAGCGAGGAATGATCGCTGCTTCCGATCTCAAACTGATCTACGCGACCGATTCGGTCGATGAAGCAATCGCGCATATCCGTAACAAAGCGATAGAACCATTCGGTCTCAAACGGGTGATGCGCCACCGACGCCCTATCCTGTTGTTGGGCGAGGGGTGACAACGCAGGTAGGGGCGATTGAGCCGTTCGACTTCGCCTAGGCACAGGCTCTCAATCGCATAGGATTCTGCCCGATTCCGCCGACGTTCCGTCAACAGTTTGGTAAGCGTTCGGACTTTAATGTCTCTGTTCTTTGCAAGGTTTCCGAGAACTTCGCTCCGCCACTTCCGTAGAAACGTGATAGGACAAATACTTTCGCGGAAAGCGCAGGTTTACGATCGCGGTGGTTCCGGACCGTTTGGTCATGGCGAGGCGGATGCAATTGGCAACGCACTTGATTACGCGGGTTAGAAATTAGAGGCGCTCTGAAGAGCCTCGACCATCTGTTTGTGTCACGCGGTCGGTTATTTGATCTAATGAATAGGATTAAAAAGCGTGGCCGACCTCGAATACGCACGGCTCAATACTGGCGTGAGTATTACACCCGGAAACAGCGGGAATGGCGCGCTGCCCACCCGCGGATCAGAGCAGGACGAAAAAAAACGCCACGTACCAAGTGACCGACGCGCGAAGAAGCCTGCCGGCGTCCGGGAATGACCGTTTGCACACGCCTGGTATGTGGGCGGGCTGCAATCTCACTCCCGTAACGACGATGAGAGTCGAGTGACCAGCCTACCGGCCCGGCAGCTTTACCGATTTCGAACTAGCTGCGATTACGGCGAAATACGATCCGTGAGCGTGTCGGTATGAAAATCGGTGTGGTCACGCATACGGGACCATGGACTGTCCTTCTTGGTTGTTTGGGCCACGCTGTTTTTCTCACCGGTGGCAAAGTCGTCCCATGAATTGTAGCGAGCGATGGTCAGGAACGTCCAGGGGCCACCTTCCAAGTGCTGCATCAACACGTTGCCCGCAGTAGTGTCACTTGGTGCGCTTGGCACTTCGCTGAGCATTTTTTCCAATTGCTCACGATGCCCGGAAGCAGGGCGATAGTAAGAAACAGAATAAACCGAGCCCGAAGTCTTCGACGCTGAACCCCCGTCAATACCCATCGCCTTGGCGAACTCATCCCAGGACGGTCCGTTCACAAAAGTGTCGTTGTGCCACGCGCTCAGATCACGTTTGTCTGGAGGCACAGCAGTGCCAGCAGCTTCCACAGTCGCTTTTGGGCCTAGATGCGTAATGACCACGTAATCCCAGGCGTCGCCATCCTGATGGCGAAGGACAATGAAATGGTCTGGCATCGGCTCATTGGGATTTGGCGTCTTCAGCCAATCACCCAATTGAACCGCTTTGCCGAGAGCGGCCTTGGTGAAATGGACATGATAAACGTCAGTGCGTTTGCCGGCGCCAGCGGGCGCGGCGCTCTTTTCCGAGGACTTCGTTGTTCCCTGCGCATGAACGGCTGTAAGCGGCAACAGGTTAAATAATGTGATGGCGATGATACTTGTTAGTGATTTCATAGTTATTTTTCTTTCTGACGGTAGGTTGGATCGAAGCTGCGAGTAATATGAGACTTTAGCCGTACACGCGGCCGTGGGGTCTTACCGAAACTCCAAAGCGATTTAATCAGCGGTGCACTCCATGAGCGTTGACGTGAGACCAGGACGATTCGTTAGAAAAATCCACGGCATTTTGTGGGGAAGAAAGAGGGCAACCAACTGCGAGGGACCAGGAATTGCACGGGGACTTAACCTGGCGCGGTGAACAATGAATCAGCACGGTGTC
The DNA here is from genome assembly GCA_963719605.1 of uncultured Verrucomicrobiae bacterium. Classification (GTDB taxonomy): domain Bacteria; phylum Verrucomicrobiota; class Verrucomicrobiia; order Chthoniobacterales; family UBA10450; genus Udaeobacter. The sequence goes on along the minus strand of CAVRCO010000002.1, from coordinate 175,049 downwards.
CAATAACCGCCTCTCCGCACCGGTGAGTGCTCGCAGTTGCTGCCAAAGGTTTTCATGTATTTTTTCCTGAGATTGTGTCTCGAATCGTGCCGAGAATAGCCTCCTTTAAGGCAGGCCGCGCTATAGGACCATAGTTTAATAAACTCTAGTTTAATGCGGGAAGGCCGGTGGACGTTGTAGCACGTGCGTCATTTAGGCCCCGTTCAGATCAGTTTGTCATTGCCGTGTATAGCTTAGTCTTGAGAAGGCGTTTTACTCGGCCTCCTTCGTCTTGGCTGCTATAGCTTCCGGCGTGTAGGCTGGCGCAATCGCAGCCGGGCATCTCGCCGACCTTACATAAGAACAGGTCGTATTCGAGGCAGAAGTGCCAGCCCGCCTTGCACTCCGCCCCAGTCAATCGCGCGTCATCATGCATGATCGTGTGCCATCGTTCTGCTGTCATGATGCAATCCAGTTGAACAACGCTTGGTAGCGCTGCGTGATCGTCATGTGCGCATAGGCGCGTGGCCGGCCGCGCGTTCCACTCCACGGTGTGGTCGCTGGATGTGGCCGTTCTTGTTCCGGCCTTCGTCTGTTTCCTTTCATCACTCGTCGCCCAGATTTGCCGACCCAAGGTTTGGGAGATGATCCGAAATGCGAAAAATCCTGACTCTGGTCCGGCATTGGAACCGCGAGAGTAGCGATGCCCGCGCCGGTCTGTCTATTATACCTTAGTACAATGCGGAAAGGCCAGTAAAGAGGGCGCCAGGCTGAGTCTGTTGTCTGATTACCGGGCCTTTTCTCAGTTCACCCGCTCGGTTCATTCAGGTGAATGGCCCCTACCTGGCCATGTCCCTAAGCCCCCTTGCGCTGATGCCGCAACGCTGCGTCAATCGAACTAATTCAGCCACGGATTGCACCCTCATCTTCTCCATCACGTGGGCACGATGGACCTTGATGGTCTGCTCGACGGTACCCAGGTCGCCGGCAATTTGTTTGTTCAACTTGCCAGCAACGACATATTCGAGCACTTCCCGCTCACGCGGTGTGAGCGTGGCCAGGCGCGCGCGGATTTCGGAAAGTTCGGTCTGCTCTCGCCGAAGGGCACGGTTTTTCTCAATCGCCGCGCGAACAGCTGCAAGCAGGTCTTCATCGTTGACGGGCTTGGTGAGGAAATCACTCGCGCCGTGTTTCATCGCCTGGACGCTCTTTGGAATATCAGCGGTACCGGTCAGGAAAATGATGGGCAGGACACTGCCTGCTTTGGCGAGAATGCCTTGGAGCTCGAGTCCATTCAAGGTAGGCATAGCTAGATCGAGTACGAGACAGCCCAGTGTGCGCGGATCATATTGCGCCAGGAATTCCTCTGCCGACGCAAATGCGGCCACAGTAAAGCCAGCCGCGTGTAAGACGCGCGAGATGGATCTTCGTACCGGCGCGTAATCGTCCACAACAAAAACGGTGGGACTAGGCGTGGTCATCAAGTTGTCCGTTGCTACTTATCGGTACCGCGGTGCCTGGAATACCTATAGGAAGGCTGACGTGGAACGTCGCGCCGCAATCAGCATTGTTTGTAGCCCAAAGTTCTCCTCGATGCGCGGCAATGATGGTACGACAGACCGAAAGGCCCAGCCCCATTCCCTTGGCTTTTGTGGTGAAGAAAGGCTCGAAGATTTGTTCCATTTTTTCTTCCGGAATGCTGCCACCGCGGTCGGTGACGGATACGATCACTGCGCTGCTGTCATTCTCGATTCCAGTACGAATCAGCAGCCGGCGCTCCGAAGCATTGCAATTAGTCATCGCGTCGCAAGCATTGACCACCAGGTTCACCAAGACCTGTTGAAGCTGCACCGGATCCCCGGTAACATCGGGCAAGTGCCGGGCGAGTTCAGTATCCATGGTGATATTTTGATCCACGAGATCGCTGCGGATCAGCTTCAAGACATCCTCCACGATTTCGTTAATCTGAAGAGAGTGCTGCTGCGCCTCTTCTTTTTTCAACCACTGGCGCAAGCGGTGAATGACTTCGCTGGCGTGCTTGTCCTCGCTTACGATGTCATTAAGAATTTCTTGTAGCTCGGTGAGGTCGGGGTGGCCGTTTGCCAGGACCCGCTGCGCAGCCTGCGCATTACTGAGAATGGCGCTAAGCGGCAGATTAAGCTCGTGCGCAATCGAGCCAGAGAGTTCGCCCAGCGTGGAAACGCGCGAGAGATGCGCCAGCTCATCGCGCTGACGCGCCGCCTGCTCCTCGGCCTGCTTGCGCTTAGTGATATCGAGTGAAGCGCCGCGCATTCGAACCGGCTGACCCTTGCCGTTAAACTCGACGTGGCCGCGTCCGGCAATCCAGCGCAGTTGTCCACTCGGTAGCACCACCCGGTGCTCAGATCGATATCCTTCACCGGTGCGCAAAGAGTTTTCCACCGCTTTGAGGACCGATTCACGATCGTCGGGATGTAACCTGCTTCGGAAGCGATCGAAATCGAGTTTCTCCGAAGGTCCAAATCCAAACACAGCGCGACCTTTATCAGTGATCCAAATTTCATCACGCACTATGTCCCACATCCACATGCCCAATTCGGCAGCGTTTGCTGCGAGCTCCATGCGCTTCTGTGTCTCGCGCAGATCAGCCTCGCTCGCCTCCAACTGCCTGGCGAGTTGCGCTGTTCGAAGCATGTCGTTACTGATCTCATAGCCCATCGCCAGCACGATTCCCGAATACGCGAAGGACAGAAAAAACGGGACGTTGAGGATTCCCCAGGTCACGAGTGGGACGTGTGATGCCACGATCGTGCCGAAGATCATACTGCCGCCGATGACCAAAGCGCGGCGCCGGTCACCGCGCCGCCAGACGGTAATTGTCGCGTCAACGCAAAAAATGAGCAGCAACAGGAGACTCGCGAGACTGAGGACACCCCAGGGATTCGGCACGCCCACGGGTAGCGAGACGCTCTCACCGCCCCACCATAACAACTGGCGAATCCTTGTGATCGCCAGAAAGTTGATGTTCGGCGCCAGAACAAAATTAAGAACAAGCACCAATGTCCGCACGCCGTAGATACTCCACGCCAGCCATGCCCGTCCGGCGCGGAGGTAAAGTCGCACAAAAGCCACGAAGGACACACTGAGCACCCATACGGGCACATGTATCCAGCGAATCAGTGCCTCGTATTGCCCGACTGTGTTAGCATGCAACATCGCTAACTCGAACCCGCCAACGGCTGCTGCCGCGACAGCGCTGACCGAAAAGAGCAAATGAACCCAGTTCTCGCGATCTTTGCACCACACGACGCAATAGATCGCGCCGAGTGTCAAACACGCGGCCGCATTCATCGACCAGACGATGGTGATCCAACTCAACGGATGCCCTCTGGTCGTGATAAGTTATTCGTTACATGCGGCGCGTCGAAGAAACCATGTGCGCCGCCGCAAGCTTGATATCTCTTGTCGCGTCCGACGATTGCGGCGAGCCCCTGTTGACTGACACACGTGTCTCCCACCACTACGGTCCTGCAAGATTCTTTGCCCGCGCGAGCTGGCGCGCCATTTTTCACGGGTGATGCAAGTTTTAACAAATCATTACAACAGTACAAGCTGCGGCAATCGTAAATTCGCGTATTCTACGAAAATACTTCCGGTAATTACCGGTCGAAGTTCTCGAAAAAGAGCGAGCCCAGGCGATCGAGATCCTGCCCTGAGCGAAAGTCGAATGGTCAATCGCCCCTACGTTGAGATCGCTGCGAGCACGAGGAAGACGCAGCCGACAACCCCAAAAACTAAACTGACGATCCAAAATTTGCGCCTTCTAGTAAGCGCGGAGATTGCCGCGATGGCAATCGCGATTTGGAACATGGTCACGCCGCGCGCAAACACTTCGTGCTTGTGAAAGTTCGATTTCGCCGCGGCTTCCTTATGTTCGGCTTCCGATTTGATTTGTTCCTGTTCTTTCTCGTAACGGTCGCGCTTGGATTGGTCCGATTCGTTAGGCGCACCGGCGAGCGACATCTTGGCGTCAAGCACCGAAGCCTTGATACTTTTCGCCTGATAGTAATTCCATTGATCGGACGCTTCGATTTGGTTCATCATCGCCTCGTTCGCGTGCTGTCCGGACAGCAGCCCCGCGATCGCGGCAAGGACAGCGAGAATCGCAGTGCTCAAAGCCACCCACGAAATCCACGTTTCGCGACTGTGTTCGGCGCTCTCGTGAACCTTCTCGTGCAAATGCTCGAGAGGAACCTCCGCTTCTTCCATCGCGAAAGCTTAGGGCTGACAATCGTCGATTCAAGCCAACATCGACAAGTGGCAGGACAGCAGCTTAATTCAGCAGCGAAATTCCGATGAGCCAAACTGCAACGACCCCGTTGGTCTGTCAGATCTGCAAGAAACCGAAATCGCCTAACAGCGGAATGGTCGCCGAGCTAATCCGGCCTTCGCTCCTCGAGTTCGCCAAGAAAGAAAGGCCCGGCCTGGATAGCAAAGGATTCATCTGTTTCGACGATCTGGGCGATTTCCGGAAGGATTACGTAAAAGAAGTCTTGCAGGACGAGATCGGCGAACTTTCCGCGCTCGACCAAGAAGTCATCGAAAGCCTGGAACAGCACGAGATTCTTTCCAGCGACATTGAGAAGCAATTCGAAAAGAAGCTGACCTTTGGCGAACGTCTTTCAGACCGCATCGCTGAGTTCGGCGGCAGCTGGAAATTCCTCATTACATTTGGCGCTGTTATCTTCGTGTGGATCGGTGCGAATCATCGCGTTGTTCGTTACCAGAGTGTTCGATCCTTATCCGTTCATCCTTCTCAATCTGATTCTCTCCTGTCTCGCCGCCGTCCAGGCGCCGGTCATCATGATGAGTCAAAACCGAGCCGAAGCGCGAGATCGTTTACGAGCGGAGAACGACTACAAAGTCAATCTGAAAGCCGAGCTTGAGATCCGGCATTTGCACGAAAAAATCGACCATCTGTTGCGCCGGCAATACAACCGTTTGTTCGAGATTCAGCAGATCCAAATTGAGTTGCTGGAAGAACTGGGACGGAAACGCAAAAGCTGAACGCTGATTTTGACGAATGCCTCGACAGCCATCTCGTAAATACGCAGCATTGTAGCCACGGCAGAGCCTGCCCGCCACGGCGAGTGTCGCCGTGCGGTTTAACGGACAGCAGCATCTAAGCGCCTCGGCACAGCCAGGCGGCCACAACAAACGAGACGACAATTTCCCGTTTCGACTGACCAGTGTCTCACAAATGTCGGTTGCAATTGGATCGAAACCAAATACGCATTGCGCGCTGTGAAAAAAACTGCAAAGGCGGCTCTCGGCAGCCGTAGCAAGACCAAAGTCGCTGTAATCGGCGGCTCCGGTTACGTTGGCGAAGAGCTTGTGAGGCTGCTTTTGCGACATCCGTATGCGGACCTTGCCGCCATCACGTCGCGACAATTTGCGGGAAAGACGTTGGCCGAGATTTTTCCGCGCCTTTCACATCACCAGAAAGCCGGTGACCTCCGCTTCGGCGCGTCGGATCCGGTGCAGCTCGCGCAGATAGCACAAATTATTTTTCTCGCGCTGCCGCACGGATTCGCTGCGCAATTTGCCAAACCGCTAGTTCAGACTGGCGCACGCGTTGTCGATCTTAGCGCAGATTTCCGAATCAAGGACGCGGAGATTTACAAGGAATTTTACGGCAATGATCATCCCGCTGCTGATTTGTTAGGCAAAGCTGTCTATGGGTTACCTGAAATTTATCGCGCGGAAATTGCAGATGCGACTCTGGTCGCCTGTCCAGGTTGCTATCCCACGAGCATTTTGCTTCCGCTGCTGCCGCTGATTCGCGAAAGAGTAGTCAGTCTCGAAAGCATTCTGGTGACAAGCCTAAGTGGTGTGACCGGGGCCGGCCGCAAAGTCGAAGGAGATTACCTGTTTGCCGAATGTAACGAAAGCATGCGCCCCTATGGAGTTCCGAAACATCGACATCTTTCCGAGATCGAAGAGCAGTTATCGGCGTTCGCAGGTGAGAGAATCACGATTCAATTCACGCCCCATCTGGTTCCGGTGAATCGCGGGCATCATTACCACGATTTATGTCGATCTACGCGAAAAGATCGACGCTGACTCGGTCGCTTCCATTTACCAAAAGGCGTATGGCGATGAGCCGTTTGTTCGACTGCTCGGCGCCGAGCGTTTTCCCGATACCAAAAACGTTAGTGGCACAAACTTTATTGACATCGCATGGCGGCTGGATTTGCGCACCGGCCGCGCGATCTTGATGAGCGCGATCGACAACATTGTGAAAGGCGCCAGCGGACAGGCCATTCAATGTTTCAATTTCATGTGCGGCTATCCCGAAACATCCGGATTGCAAATTCCGTGAATTCGGCCGCCTCGAACCGCCATGTCTTACCGAAAAATTTTCAAGAGAATCGAAGGCTCAATTTGCGCACCGCATGGCTTCAAGGCGGCGTCGGTTTTTTGCGACATTAAACGCCTCGGGACCGGCAAAGGATCGGAAAAAGGGCAAAAACGCGATCTCGCATTGATCGTTTCGGATGCGCCAGCCGCGGTCGCGGGAATGTTTACTACCAGTCAGGTTTGCGCTGCGCCCGTGAAATTGAGCGCGTCACGCGCGGCCAAGCGCTTTGCACGAGCAATCGTGGTGAATTCTGGCAATGCAAATGCGTGCACCGGCCGTCAGGGAATAGCCGACGCAAAACGAATGACTGAAACCGCCGCGGCTGTCCTGAAATTGAGAGACGGCGATGTGCTCGTTTGTTCGACGGGCCGAATCGGTGTGCTGATGCCGATGAAAAATGTTGAGCGAGGAGTTCGTGCATGCGCGCCGTTACTTGCAAGATCGCCCACGAATGCCCGCCAAGCTGCGGAAGCCATCATGACGACCGATACGTGCCGCAAAGAAATTGGAATCGAACTTAAAATTGGAACATCGATAGTGCGGATTGGCGGAATCTGTAAAGGCGCCGGAATGATTCAGCCAAGGATGGCTGCAAGGCACGCAACCATGCTCGCCTTCATTACAACCGACGTTGCGATTGAACCGAAGCTGCTAAAGCACGCGCTTCGAATCGCGGTCGCGCAAAGTTTCGATCGCATCACGGTTGATGGCGACATGAGCACAAACGATTCCGTAATTGCGTTGGCGAATGGGTTCGCCCGAAATCCGAGACTCGATAGTCGAGATTCGAGATTCAGCGTTTTTCAAGCGGCGCTCAACGTCACTTGTCTGGAGCTAGCGAAAATGATTGTGCGCGACGGCGAAGGTGCTTCACGTTTCATTACCCTGCATCTTCATGGCGCGCGCAATGCGGCTGAAGGGGAGGCGGCCGCGCGCGCAATCGCTAACAGCTCACTCGTGAAGGTCAGCTGGTGCGGCGGCGACCCCAACTGGGGACGAATTCTGTGCGCGCTCGGCTATTCCAAGGCAAAAGTCAACGAATCGCTTGTCGATATCGGCTATGCGAAGCCCGACAGCCGCGAGATACTTTTCGCATTTCGCCGAGGCCGCCCGACAAATCTTGCTTTGAAAACCCTCGCAAAGATTACCAGCGCACCCGAATTCGAATTGCATGTCAATCTTCACCTCGGGCGCGCTGCTTTCACCATGTGGGCGAGCGATCTTACAGAAGAGTATGTAGCGTTTAATAAGGGCAACGTGAGCGATCCCGCAACACTCGGAGGTTAATGGAAACGATTATTTCCAAAGCGGCCACACTACTTGAAGCTCTCCCGTACATTCAACGCTTTCGCAGCCAGGTCTTCGTCGTGAAGTATGGCGGGAGCTTCATGGATTCGCCGGATGAAGAGGAACGGCACCGTGTCGCCCGCGACATCGTATTTCTTGAAGCCGTCGGCATTAATCCGGTCGTGGTGCACGGTGGCGGGAAAGCCATCACGCGCGCGCTAGAAACGGCCGGCGTAAACGCAGAATTCGTTCACGGTCATCGCGTGACCGATGCAGCAACAGCGCAAGTAGTCGATCGCGTCCTGTCGCGCGAGATCAATCCAGAAATTGTAAAGGCGATCCAGCGTTTTGGCGGCAAAGCTCGCGGATTTGCCGGGACCGACATTTTTCGTTGCCGGAAACTTTCGCCGCCAAAAGAAAATGTCGATCTTGGTTTTGTTGGTGAAGTTGTCGATGTAAGCGTGGAGCCGCTGCGCGAGTCTATTCGGCGCAGCATCACGCCGGTGATTAGTCCCACCGCGCGCGGCGATGACGGCAAAATGTATAACTGCAATGCGGACATTGCCGCAGCGAAGACAGCGATCGCACTGAAAGCGCGCCGGTTGGTTTTCATGAGCGACGTCGCGGGATTGCTGCGCGACGCAAAAGACAGCGCGACGCTGATTAGCCATCTTTCCACAGCGGAAGTTCCGGACCTAAAGGAGTCCGGCATCATTGCGGAGGGGATGATTCCTAAAGTCGATAGCGCAACGGCGGCGATCGAAAGCGGCGTGGAAAAGGTCCAGTTTGTTGATGGGCGGATTCCGCATTCGGTACTGCTGGAGATTTTTACCGACGCTGGAGTAGGGACGGAGGTGGTTCTATGAAGATTGAAGAAAACGTCCAACGCCCAACGCTCAATCCTCAACGCTCAACTGAAAACGAAATTCGCGAGTTGTTCGAACACTACGTTCTGCCCTCGTATGCGCGGTTCGATCTCGTGCTGGAGCGCGGCCAGGGGAGCCATGTTTGGGATGCAAATGGGAAACGTTATCTGGATCTTGGCGGTGGCATTGCCGTGTGCGTCCTCGGACATGCACACCCGGAAATAACCGAGGCGCTGGTCGAGCAATCAAAGAGGCTGGTTCACGTTTCGAATCTCTATTACACCGAACCGCAGGCGCGACTGGCCAAACGAATTGTCGATCTCATCGCTCCGGGACGAGTCTTCTTCTGTAACAGCGGCGCGGAAGCGAACGAGGGCCTTTTCAAACTGGCGCGAAAATTCGGTCAGGACCAAGGGCGCTACGAGATCATCACAGCGTTCGATTCATTTCACGGACGGACACTGGCCGGAATCGCCGCGACCGGTCAGAAGAAAGTAAAGAAGGGATTCGATCCCGCTGTCGCGGGATTCAAGCATGTGCCGTTTAATGACCTCGAGGCGCTGCGCGCGGCGATCACAAAATCAACAGTGGCCATCCTGGTTGAGCCGATCCAGGGCGAGAGCGGTATCATGATCGCGACACCCGAATATTTAGTCGGACTGCGAAAACTGTGTGACGAACAGAATTTACTTCTGCTGTTCGACGAAGTGCAGGCTGGGCATTTTCGGACGGGAAAGTTTCACAGCTGGCAAAGGATTCTGGAAGACCGGAAAGCCGATTGTTTGCCTGACGGAATCTCAATGGCCAAGGGACTTGGCGGCGGGTTTCCGATCGGCGCGATTTGGGTACGCGAAAAACTTGCCGATGTTCTTTCGCCGGGGACGCATGCGAGCACGTTTGGCGGAACGCCGCTGGCGTGCGCTGTCGCATTGCGAGTTCTCGATGTGATGGAGCGTGATGATCTCGCGACAAATGCGCGACGCATCGGTGAATTGTTGATCGATCGGTTGCGCCGCATTGCAAGGCAAATATCCGCGCGTTGTGCGCGAAGTCCGGGGTTTAGGGCTGATGATTGGCATCGAATTGCAGCCGGGCCTTCAGGCCTTGGCACGAGAACAAAAATCACCTGCAATTCAAGTTGTGAACCGATTGCATAAAAAATGTGTCTTGACTGTTCCCGCGGCGACTTCCGTGATTCGCTTGTTGCCACCGCTAAATTTGAGCGCAAGCGAAGCCGATGAAGGATTGCACGCGATCGAAGAGGTGATAATCGATCTTAACGAGCAGGAGAAGAGGAGGAGAAAAAGTAAGAATACGGATTTGAATGAAACACTTGCTTAGCATCGAACAGACCTCGCGAGAGGAGATCGACCGTATATTGCGACGAACCGCCGAATTCAAAACGAATCGCGGCAGGATTTCGTCCAAACCGTTGGCTGGACAAACGTGGGCGCTGATCTTTTCCAAGCCATCGACGCGAACGCGGGTTTCGTTTGAAGTCGGGATCCGCGAACTCGGCGGGGAATCGATTTATTTGACAGCTGCGGATGCGCAACTGGGGCGCGGCGAGTTGATCAAAGATACCGCGCGGGTGCTGGCGCGGATGACTCATGGCGCGATAATCCGAACTTATTCGCAACGCGACATCGAAGAGTTCGCAGAGTTTTCCGGTGTGCCTACGGTCAACGCGCTGACAGATGACGAACATCCCTGCCAGATCCTAGGCGACATTTTTACCATCGAGGAGAAACGCGGCAGGATCGAGGACAATGTCATCACGTTTGTCGGCGACGGGGCGGCAAACACAGCGCAATCGTGGCTGTTCGCCGCTGGCAAGCTCGGCTTTGAATTGCGTATCGCGTCACCAAAACGCTATCAACCGAAAGTGAAACTGCTGAAGAGCGCGGGAGGACGCGTGATTTGCACAGAAAATCTACAGGAAGCGGCGCGCGATGCCGACGTGCTCTACACCGATATCTGGGTGTCGATGGGACGGGAAGGCGAGGAGGCACGGCGTGAGGCCGAGCTTGGCCCCTATTGGATCAATGAATCGCTGGTGAAACTGGCCAAACCGAACGCGCTGGTGATGCATTGTCTGCCGGCGCACCGCGGCCAGGAGATCGACGAGAAAACGTTCGAGGCTCACTCACAAACTATTTTCGATCAGGCCGAAAACAGGCTGCACGTTCAGAAGGCGATTCTCGCGGAATTGGTAAAGGGTGACTGATGCACTGCGGGCCCGTCTGCGCGAAGGGCACGATAAGTCCGAGATTCAGCAGATCCAGATCGAGTTGCCTGAGGAACTCGGACGCAGCCGGAAAAACTGCTATCGGCGTTGGGATTCCGACTTCTCTTTGTATGGGTAGCTTGATCTTGCGCTGAAAAAATCTGCAATACAAGCGATCGTAAATTAATTCGAGTTGCAACGCCGGGTTGACGTCGCTGACGTTGTCGCTAGCAATTATGGAGCGTTCTGCGCTTGAGCCGCGCCGGGAATTTAACTTGCTAACAAAGGGAGGTCATAATGTTTCGCCTCAAGCTAATTCATCTTGCATCCTTGCTCGTTCTCTGGAGCCCAAGACTCTTTGGGCAATGGTCTCCGGTTGATTCGGGGACGACTAGCAACTTGAACGGCGCTGTCCTCCTTGATTCTGGAACGGGTTTCGTTGCGGGAGATACGGGCACGATTCTGAAGAGCACTGACACCGGAGCGACTTGGACGCCGCTTACATCGGGGACAAGCAACACATTGCATGGCGTTTATTTTCTTGATCCCAATGAAGGAGTCGCTGTCGGCGACAGCGGCGCAATTCTTCGCACAACTGACGGAGGGGCTGCCTGGCAAAGCATTGCCAGCGGCGTGAAAGACAGCCTTAGATCAGTTTCATTTAACGGGACAAACGGGATCTGCGGAGGGGACTCGCAAGATATCCTTTACTCGACCGACTCCGGCGCCTCATGGCAGGTCAGTCAGAGTGGATTCTTCGGCGGCGGATTCCTGGGCGCCCAGATGCTGAGTGCGACCACTGGGTTCGTTGCGGGACAGAACTCGATTTTTCAAGCGCTGGTTGGCAATACCACAGATGGCGGCGCCAGTTGGGCTTTTCAGCCCTTTTACTTCGACGGCAACGAGGGCGGCGCTAATGATGTGTTTTTCCTCGATCAAAATACGGGTGTTGTTTCAGGAAGCGTTTTTGACGGGACGGGTGCAATTGCAAGAACCACCGACGCCGGGATGAATTGGTCAACGTTATTCTTCGATCAGCCGATAGAAGGCGTCGCTTTCCCAACCCCGGCCAGCGGGTTTGCCGTTGGCGCAGTCGGCCGAATCCTTCACACCACCGATACCGGAACTACCTGGACTGATCAAACAAGCGGAAGTTCTGCAAATCTACATGACATCTCGTTTGCCAGCGACGCGTTGACAGGTATCACGGTCGGCGATGGCGGCACTATTCTTCGGACAACAAATGGCGGCGAACCATCGCCAACGCCTAGTCCGACACCCACAGCTACACCAACTGTAACACCCACTCCAAGGCCTACGCCGACACCAAGGTCTCGGCCAACCCCGAGACCTCGCCCGACTCCTCCTAGGCTGGCCCGCTAACACGTCATCAACCACAACCTAACCGATGAAACACAGATTCAATTCTCAATTCGCCTTTTCCAACCGTCGTCTTTTAATCAGCCTGTTTTTTGCGTTACTAAGATAAATATCAAAGTCCTGAAATCACTGAAACCTATATCAAGGGTAACAAAGTATGAATAAAAAGCCGATTACTACCATCGTGACCCACCTTCTTCGAGGTGCGTTTTTCCTCGCTCTACTTTTGATCGCCATCGACATGATCCGGCTTGCGCAGGGGCAGCCGCAGAGTAGCAGCAGGCCGCAGACCAACTCCGACACGTCACTCAACAATCTTCGCAGTGCCAACGGTGCCAAAGACCGTCGTTAGGGCAATGCCTTGGCCTGGCATTCTCGCGCAATCCTGCAGACAATCGACGCGGCAGGGAATGTCGTGTTCTGGGCTAACCTTGATAGCAACGGTACGAGCGACCGCCTTGTGCTTGGGTTGACTGACGGCAATCTGTTGATCGCTGCGCGCCGCGGCGATCCCACACCGATCGGCGGCACGTTTGGGGCAATGGATGCCTGGCCTGCGGTGAACGGCAATGTTGGCACGGTCAACCCTGCGACGCCCGGCGCTCAGAACGGTGCGCTCAGCGCGCATATGGCTTTCAATCACTGCCCAAGCGGCACACCTACCCCGACTCCTACAGCTACGCCTAGCACAACGCCAACACCGACGTCGACGCCAACTCCGACTCCGAGCGTTACACCGAGTGTTACACCGAGGCCAACTCCAACACCTAGGCCCATCCCAAGACCAAGACCGCGTCCGACTCCGCCGGGCTAGGGCGCAAGACCGTCGGCAATTTATAACAACAACTTCGACAAAAATAGGAATGCGTTTAGCGTTGTCACAAACCGCCGCAGCTCACGCAGGCTGACAAGATGTGCAAGGTTGTAGCCACGGCGCTGTGCCGCCGTCCGGGGTAGCAACCCACCGAGCGCCTCGACACAGCGAGGCGGCTACAAGAACGCCGAAACACACATAAATCATGAAGATCAAGAATTCGAGAATCGCCTCGTTGATATTGAGCCTTGCGGCTATCTGCGCGACGTATCCGGCTATTCAGACTGATTATGCTCGAAGCGGCGCTGCAATCAACCTGTCGAATCATGATAGAGTTGGCTCAACAGGGGCGCACTGGGTCTGGCAGAACCCTCTCCCTCAGGGGAGCACGCTCTATGCCGTGTCCTTCACCGACGCCAACACGGGAACTGCCACTGGCGACAATGGAACCATCGTCTGGACGATCGAAGGTGGTAACAGCTGAGTCATTCAATCGAGTGGGACCACAAATACGTTGTACGGGGTTTCGTTCACCTACGTAAATCACGGGACAGCCGTTGGCGCTTCCGGCACAATCGTGAGAACCACCGATGGCGGTAACACGTGGTCTAGCCAAACCAGTGGAACGAGTAATGGCCTGCTGGCCGTTTCATTTACCGATGCAAACACAGGAACTGCAGTTGGCGAGAATGGAATAATCATCAGGGCTACGGACGGCTACTGCAACACCTAGAACAACACCGAGGCCCAGGCCGACGCCGCACTTCGTCCGACGCCGTCGCCCTGATAGCAGCCACGTTGCGGGAGGTCTCCGTCCCACTCGGCGCGGCGCGTCGGCGGTCGCGCCCTACCAAACGTTGTTGGTTTTCGAGCGCAGGTAACAGTTCTGTTACTCTTTTTGCCAAAGGTTGGTATTCTCCGCGGCCTTTCGCATAAAAAATTTGCTTGCGTTCCTTCGGCGTCCCTGCGCAGCATCGCGCCTCAACGCCGAATCGGAGAGCGTCAGCTGCGGTCCGGCGTCGATCCTAAAATGAAATCCGAAGATGCTGGCGCGCAGAAGAAGGAATAAGAGTATGGAAAGATCAAAAGCAGCAGTACGGGCAATTTTTTGGCTGGCAATGACGTTTGCCATCGTATTTTTTGTGCGAGCTGAATCTGGCGACAGGCGCGCGAGTATGCCTCACGCAAAGAGCGCGCCGCCTATTCGCATCGTCGATCAAAACGGCCGACCAGCCGTAAACGGCGTTCCATCGGCGACCAGCACGATTGTCGATGTGATGGTGGGAGAGTGGAAATGGTTTCCAGTTTGTGCCGGACACAGTCAACATCTCGGTAGGCGACACCGTGCGATGGACTTGGGTCGCTAGCGGCCACAGCGTCACCAGCGGCCCGCCTTGCGTGGCCGACTCGCAATATTGTTCCCCTAACGACATGAACTGCAGTCCGGGAACTCTTTCCAATCATAGGCACGGTTTATACACATACTTTTGCGGAGCCAGGCGTCTATTCTTACCACTGCTTGGCGCACTGCGTTATTGGCATGACTGGCGTGGTCAATGTTTCGGGTGGTTGCGCGCCGTCGGGATGGTCAGCCGGTCCGGACATGCCTACGGTACTGGTCAGAGCAGTTGGCGTTTATTTCCAAGCCGATGGCAACTTTTATACTGTGGGTGGCCGAACCGCGGATACGGCAGGCTCTGACTTCCAGCACGTGCTCCAGTTCAACCCCACTTCCAACAGCTGGACCCAGATGGCATCGACATTGCCCGACAATCAGATGAATAACATGGCTTGTGGCGTGCTCACCGTCTCCGGCACTCCTCTGATCTATTGCGTCGGCGGATCGGCGGCCGGAGCGACCACAGCCACAGCTCGCGTGTTCACCTACGATCCGGTCACTGATACCCCGGCCCTCCTTGGCAGCGACGACTGGCCTGGCGACGCCGCAGGCACGATCCTGCCTGGTGGGTTTACGGTAGCCAACAACAAGCTGTACATCCTGGGCGGATTCAACATCAACGTAGCTTCCACCAATGAGATATGGGAGTTTAACCCCAATGCTGCGGCAGGCTCCAGGTGGACACAGAAAGTGAACACGCCGGAAGGGATCATGTATGCGCCCACCTGCACCATAGGTGGCATCATCTACGTGGGAGGTGCATCGGATTATCCAGGGTGGCACAGTGGTGGACACCACCAACTCGTTCAGCTTCGATCCTGTCGGCTAACACCATTGGCACGATCGCGGCGATACCGAGGGCTACAGGGGAGACGAGAGCGCTTAACTTCAACGGGCAGATGTATGTGATGGGTGGCGGCAGAGTCGCGCCCAATCCATCCACCGAGGTGGACATCTATGATCCGGGCACGAACACCTGGACAACCGGTGACCCATTCATCACTGCGCGGCGGAATTTCCCAACCGACACCGACGGCACGACGAGATTTGGCCTGTCAGGCGGCTACGATTGTGACTGGCGTCCCACGCTAGCGTCGATGGAGATCTTCTGCGCCGCAGGAGGACCAACGCCAACGCCGACCCCAACTCCAACAGCGACCGCGACACCGACACCGACGTTACACCATCGGTGACACCACCGCCTACACCTACACCAACAGCGACACACGACAATTCGCCAACACCGACTGCAACGCCAAGAGTAACTCCGCGGCCACGCCCGACTCCGCATCCCGCGCCCTACGCCAGTAGGCCGGATCAAGAGTTGTGGATAGTGATCGGCGTAGTCCGTGATCGGCTGTAGCCGACATCGTGAGGCACGCAGCTTTGCTCAGTGGAGTATGGGCAGCACCACAACGACCGTGTATAGTTTACCGGAAAGCTTTCGCGGAAATCCTTGGTAACGCTTAGACCACTGTTTTCGCATCGCGCGGCGCGACAATGCGTTCAGCTTTGTTGCCAATCGGGTTAGCAAAAAGGGGCCGGCCGCGGTCGAGCGTGCGATTCCCTGAAGGGGAAACGTTTTATGCAAAGAGGAATTTTCTAGTCCTTGCGGGTTGTTGATCGGCGCCATGCTGTGCGTCTTGACGAGCGCGTTTTCGGCCGCGGCACAGGAAACTACGCGCATGCAGCCAGGGAGTTATCACGACCTTTGCGCCGATCGTCGAGAAGGTCGCGCCGAGCGTTGTCACGGTGTTTACTACGCAGACGGTGTCGCGGGGCCTAACGACGTTTCCATTTTCCGATGACACGCTCCGACAGTTTTTCGGCGGACAAGTTCCGCAGAAGCAAGGCAAGCAAACACTGCAAGGCCTTGGCTCGGGCGTGATCGTCAGTCCGGACGGATACATTCTCACCGCGAATCATGTCGTTTCCGGCGCGGAGGAAATCATGGTGGGACTCGGCACAGACCTGCGCAAATACAAGGCAAAAAAAATCGGCACCGATCCGGGGACCGACGTTGCGTTGTTGAAAATCGATGAGAAAAACCTGCCTGCGATCACGTTCGCCGACAGCGATAAAGCGCGCGCGGGCGACATCGTGC
This sequence comes from uncultured Verrucomicrobiae bacterium, assembly GCA_963719605.1. GTDB lineage: Bacteria > Verrucomicrobiota > Verrucomicrobiia > Chthoniobacterales > UBA10450 > Udaeobacter. The sequence continues at coordinate 158,593 of CAVRCO010000002.1, read as the reverse complement.
TCGCGGTGGGCAATCCATTTGGTCTGCGGCAAACGGTCACGATGGGAATCATCAGCGCCGTCGGTCGCGGTGGGATGGGCATTGTTGATTATGAGAATTTCATCCAGACCGACGCGGCGATTAACATGGGCAATTCAGGCGGTGCATTGGTCGATATCAAAGGCCAACTACTCGGGATCAACAGCGCGATCTTCACCCGAAGCGGTGGAAACCAGGGCGTCGGGTTTGCGATTCCCGCCAATCTTGCGCGCGAGGTAATGCAGAGTCTGCGCGACAAAGGACGGGTTGTGCGCGGCTACATCGGCGCGTCAGTGCAAACGCTTACCCCGGAGTTGGCTGACGCGATGAAACTCAAAGGGCAACCAACCGGCGCCCTGGTAGTGAAGTTGCGCCGAATACCCCCTCGCAAAAAGCGGGGCTCAAAACAGGCGATGTGATTACCGCGGTGAACGGAAAGAAAATAAGCGACGCGCGCGAGTTACGCTTGATGATTGGCTCAATGGCGCCCGGCAGTAAGGCGCAGATCGAAGTGAATCGGCGAAGGGCAAACGAAAACGTTCGATGTAGAGCTTGCTGAGATGCCGCCGGGTACGACCGAGGAAGGTCCCGAAAGGTCTCCCGAAGAAAGCGCGCAGCCTGAGAAAACTACTGTTTTCGGCGGAGTCGCGGTCGCTGATATCACTGACGACGTTCGCTCGGCGCTGAATCTTCCCAAGGAGGTTCAGGGTGCCGTGATCGCAGAAATTGATGCCGACTCGCCGGCTGGCAAAGCTGGTCTGCGCGAGGGAGACGTGATCCAGGAAGTGAATAAGCAGCCGGTCAAGAACGCAAAGGATCTCCTCGCCATCAGCAAGAAATTGAAAGCTAACGAAAAAATTCTGCTGCGCGTCTATAGCCAGGGCCCCAGCGGTTACGTCGCGCTGGAAGCGAATAAGTCCCTTGTACAAGTGCTGTAATGTCAGCTGCCAGCGATCTTGCCTGTGTGCGCAGCGTGGGCGTCGGCCTCTCGCCTGCCGAGTTTGTTTCTAGGGCACCTCAAATATCCAAAAGTACCTTCGCCTTCCAGCCACCGTCGTATTTCTCGACAGAAAAACCATGAAGCGTGACTGCTTTCACGTCAGCCCGCTGCTGATGACGTGAGTCGTCCAATCGTTCGCCAGCGACTTTGGCTTTCAAAAAACACTGTTCGCCTTTGCGGTCGATTTGAGTTTCGCGGGCTCGCAGTAAGAGACGCTTGGCGTCTTTGAAATAAATAAACTCCTGCAAAAAATCGAAGAGCAACATTTCAATGTTGTCGTTCGAGAGTTCGATTTGCCGCGCCTCGCGTGACTCGATTGCGTCGAGATTATCTATCATCACGTTCATCGTCGCGTCGGCCGCCGCCGTGAACAATTCCGCCAGGTCGCGTCCCGTCGCTTCAAACGCGATGTCCGCCGTTCCTACGTCTTCAAGGTAATGAAAAGGCATGACAAAACTCACATCATTCCGACCGCAGCGAAGCGAAGTGGAGGGATCCCGTGGAATAACCTTAAAGGTAACACTGCGGGATTCCTCGACTTCGCTCGGAATGACTTGAATGAAAACTGCTCACATCACTCCTCGCACTTCTTCAGTGCGTCAACGATCACCGATTTTTGAGCCGCAACCGCTTTCCCTATGAAAACGAGCTGAGTCTCCTCGGATTCAAACGGCTCCAACTCCCAGCGGCCGGCGACGAAATTGAAAAGGTGCACGCTATCGGGAAAGCGGACGAAACCCTTCGCCCGGATCACGTTCGCGGGCAGAGTGTCCGCAAAATGTTCGAAGCAATCGCGAGAGAAAAGATTGTCTGAGGTGAATGTGAACGACTCGAATTCTGGCTGATGTTCATGTTGGGGCGGCGCGATCTTTTTCTCACGCGACTGCGGGATGCCGAACAAAAGTTCCGGATCGATTCGACAGCGCTCGGTGCGAATAATTGCGGCGCTCGGATTAATTTTGCGCAGCTTGGTTTCGAGCGGCTCGATTTGCTTCGCATCGACAAGATCGATCTTATTCAAAAGCAAGATGTCCGCGCCTTCGATCTGCAAGCGGGTGGTGTGACCCAGTTCGGGAAAGCGAACCAGCATGTCTGCATCGATAACCGAAATGACGCCATCCAGCCGGCATTCAGGCAGCGCTTCCTGAATGTTAAACACAAGCGCTTCGGGTTCGGCGAGGCCGGTGGTCTCGACAATGATAATTTCCGGCGTGACTTTCTTAATGATCTCGGTTACTGCTGCCTCAAATTCACCGAGCAACGAGCAGCAAACGCAACCGCCGCCGAGTTCTGCAATCCGTACGTTTTTCCCTTCGATCACTTTCGTATCGATGGCGATCTCGCCAAATTCATTCATCACAATGGCGATTTTCGCCGGGCGCACGGCAAGGATGTGACGGAGCAATGTTGTCTTGCCGCTGCCCAGGGGACCGTTGATCAACGTGATTGGAGTGCGCGATCCCATTTCAAAAGCCCGCTCGTTAAACTCGACGGCTTTAAGCCGTCGAGTCTTCAACTGTCTTGTTGCGGCATGCGTCATTCGGATTTCGTCATTTGATTTAGCCTTTCACATTCCCAATGGGTGTGAATCGCGCAACCGGCTTGCTAATTCCCGCCAGTTCCGTCGCGGCGATCACCTCATCGATATCCTTGTAGGCAGGCCCGGCTTCCTCGGCGAGACCGGCCCATGACGTGCTGCGGACGTAAATTCCGCGCGCCTCCAGATCGCGTTGGAGTTGTTTGCCGTGCCATTGTTTGCGCGCCTTGGTGCGGCTCATTGTGCGGCCGCTTCCATGCGCCGTGCTAAAGAATGTTTCTGCGCCCGATGCTGTGCCCACGAGCAGATAGGAACCGGTTTCCATCGAGCCGCCAATGATCACCGGCTGGCCAATCTCGCGGTAACGCGCAGCCACTTCGTCGTGGCCGGGACCGAAGGCGCGGGTCGCGCCTTTGCGGTGAACGAGTAATCTCTTTTCTTTTCCATCGACCGTGTGCTTTTCCAGCTTCGCGGTGTTGTGCGCGACGTCGTAAATCATCTGCATCCCGAGGTCTTCGGCGCTGCGACCGAACGCTTCGGAAAAAACTTCGCGAATCCGATGGAGAATCACCTGCCGGTTTGCAAATGACATGTTCAACCCGCATTTCATCGCGGCGAAATAATCCCGGCCTTCGGGGGACTCGAATGGCGCGCACGCAAGTTCGCGATCCAAAATTTTGATTCCGTATTTCGGTTCCATCACTTTTAAAAACGTCTGGAGATAATCCGTGGCGACCTGGTGCCCGAAACCGCGACTGCCGCAGTGAAACATCACGACGACCTGGTTCGGGATCGTGATTCCAAATTTTTCCGCGAGTTGTTTATCGCGCACGTCTTCTGGTCGCGCGACCTGCACTTCAAGGTAATGGTTGCCGCTGCCGAGGGTACCGACTTGGTTGTGACCCCGATCAACTGCGCGTTCGCTGATCTTCGAAGCATCGGCGCCCGGCGATGCAACCGTTCTCCTCGGTAACTTCAAGGTCGTCCTCCCAGCCGTAACCGTGTTCGATGCACCAGCGCGCGCCCTGCTCGACCAGGTCGCGAAAATCCTGATGCGATAATTTCAAGAACCCATGACTTCCAACTCCTGCCGGAACGCGCTCATAGAGCCGGTCAACAATCCGATGCAGATAAGGTTGCACATCGTCGTGCGTAAGATTGGTAATCACCAGGCGCATGCCGCAGTTGATGTCGAACCCGATGCCGCCCGGTGAAATGACGCCGCCTTCGTGCACGTCCATCGCCGCGACACCGCCGATGGGGAATCCATAACCGCTATGGCCATCGGGCATGCAGAGCGCATAACGTGTAATCCCGGGCAACGTCGCGACATTGCTGATCTGCTGGTAAACCGCCTCGTCCATTTCGCGAACCAGTTTTTCCGTCGCGATGATCCGTGCCGGCACGCGCATGCCTTCCTTGTAAGCCGCCGGTAATTCCCAGACGGTGTCGGCAATTTTTTGCAGCTTATCAATGATCGCCATGTCAATCGTTCTTACTCTTTGCTCTTGCTCAAATAGCAATAGGGTTGCATTGTCCACTGCTCAGTTAGGAGAGTCGTGCGTCCCACGATGAAAAAGAGATACAGTTCTCGATCCGCCTTCCTTAATCTGCGCGTTCTAATTGGCCTGTTCATAGTTCTGGCCGGCGTCTTTCTGGCGCTGGCGGGTCTTGGCGCGTTCTCCGCACTTGCTCAGAGCTCGCACAAGCGCAGCAGAAGCATAAGATTATTACCAATTCGAAGGACCCTCTGGTTCCAAATGGATTTGATTGTTCCAAAATTCACGAGCTGGGCATCGACAAGCAAATGAACTTCCGGGCCGGCGCCATCATGATTGCCTGCGGCCAGGCGCAGGGAGGTGGGACTTCTGCGGTTTCGCCGAGTTTCTCTCTGAGTGGCTTGACCCAGTTTATCAAAAAACTGTTCTCACCGCTGGCCTATGGCGGGACGGACGTGGACCTCATCACCGGCACCGAGACCTATCCTTACGTTACCCAGTCAACGACATTCTCTACGGCTAACCCAGATAACCCCAACCAGATCGTCGTCGCTTACAACGACTCACGAGGCCGCAACGCCAACCCCAGCAACGATTCTGGCGCATCGGTCTCTACTGACGGCGGCACCACCTTTACCCGCCTGACCTACAACGGTCAAAGTCCCTTCAGCAATACGTTCGGCGGTCCCGTCGTTCTCTACAGCCGCCACAGCAGCACGTGGTACACGGTCTGGTACGACTTTGCCTGCGGTGCCCAAGGCTTCGGCGGTTATAAGTCCACCACTCCCTGGGACCCTTCGCCGACCAGCTGGACCCATTACTGCGTTTCATAGACGGCTCCATGGACGACCGTGAGTCTGGTTGGGCGGACAATAATCCATCCTCTCCCCATTACGGGAACTTGTACGTTTCCTGGAACGACTTTAGCGTCGCTGCGGGCGGCGGCGCCCTCTTTGTCACAGTCTCCACTGACGATGGGAACACTTGGACCCCGACACCAGGTCACCAGTGGCAACCCCTTCATCCGCGACGTGCAGATCACCGGCGACTTGGCCACCGGCGACGTATACATCGCCGCCATGGACGAAGGCGGAGGAGGGTTCCCCCATAACGACACCAATTACTTCTTTCGCTCCACCGATGGCGGCAACACCTGGATCAATACCTACATCGGCACTCCGTTTCCTGGACCTGGGGTGACCGCTGTGGGCTACTTTGCCTTTATGTTTCCGGATAACGGTGGCTACTGGCGACACGAAGGGCTGGGGTGAGCCTGCCGCCCTCAACGGCATTGTTCACTACGTCTATGACCAGCACGGCGCAGGGAGCGACCCTGCCGACGTTTACTACATCCGCTCCACCGATAGCGGTATGACCTTCAGCGCTCCGTTCAAGTTGAACACCGACACCACTAGCCGGCCTAATGGGAGCCTAATCTATCGGTCAGCCCCAGTGGCAGCCTCTTCGCGGTGTGGTATGACGCACGCGAGAGCGCCAGCTTGCACCGTTGGTGACCCAACAGTTCCCTGTTACAGGATGTGGGCACGCAAGTCCAACGACAACGGTGTGACCTGGTTGACTGACATACCGTTCTCGGACGTAGTCAGCCCACTCCCTGCCGAACCTGGAGGGGGCAACGCTGCCAGTGATTATGACTACGGCTCCGCAATTCTCACCAAGCATGTATCTTCATGGGTGGACGGTCGTGTGACGATCAACGGCACTTCCCAGGAGGACGCCTTTATCGATCAGGAGCTGGTCACTCCGACTGCAAGGTCCAACACCGACGCCCGAGACCTACACCAACGCCAAGGTCTCGCCCCGCGCCAACACGGCGGCCGTAGCTTTGTCTATGAAAAATAAGCCCACGCCGCAATCTGCTTTCTTCACTCCGCGCGCGTTGCTAGCTTTGTTTCTTTGTTCGGTCGCCGCCTGTTCGATGCTAAGCGGAGGGCTGCCGGCTTTCTTTCGTGTCGATGCGCCTTTGAAGATTTCCCATCCCGCAGTCGCGGACTCTGACATTTGAAGAGCGCGTCGCCTATCAGCGAGCGATTGAAGAAGTTTACTGGCGTCATCGCATCTGGCCAAAGGAACGTCCATGATCCCAAGCCGTCATTCGATGCGGTGATGTCGGCCAGTCGCAACTCGAAAAGAAAGTCGCAGAGTACCTGCGCAGCTCAGAGGTGCTGGAAGATTACTGGCAGACGACCAATTACTGCCGAGCACTTCCAAGCCGAAATGGAGCGCATGGCCGGGCACACCAAACAGCCAGAAGGTGTTGCGCGAACTGTTTGAGGCACTTGGAAACGATCCCTTTGTTATTGCGGAGTGCTCTGGCCAAGCCCTCATTGGCCGAGCGCTTGATTGCCCATTTGTCCGGCGCAAGACCCGGCAAGGCGCTTTGAGTCCGCTAGCGCACCCAAGGGTTACCGGTAGCAACATTTAGTATCACAACAACATCAGGAAACGCGACCTACATTCTTCCAAAGATTTCCGAAGCGGGTCCTCCATGCACCGATGACACTTGGACTGCCACTACAACTGTGAATGCGCCCGATGCGCGCTAGATGCTCACACCGTAGTGTGGACCGGCAGCGAAATGATCGTCTGGGGTGGATCTTACTAGTAACTTTAACGAATTTAACACTGGCGGCAGATACAATCCTAGCTACCGATAGTTGGACTGCCACCAGCACCACCAACGCGCCTGCCGCACGAAACGTTCACACGGCAGTCTGGACTGGCAGTGAAATGATCGTCTGGGGCGGAGAATCGGCAGTCTGGCTACTAGAATACAGGCGGGCGATACAATCCAATCACCGATACGCTGGATAGCTACCAGCGCCACTAATGCGCCTACTGCCCGAGAGTGGCATACCGCAGTATGGACTGGCAGTGAAATGATCGTCTGGGGTGGATGTAATAATAACTGCTTCTTTAATACTGGCGGCAGATATAATCCGAACACGGATACTTGGACGGCCACCAGCACCACCAACGCGCCGGAGTGGCCGATGACTCTCACACCGCAGTCTGGACCGGCAGCGAGATGATCGTCTGGGGCGGATAACGACGGTGCTATCTGAACACTGGCGGACAGATATAATCCCAGCACCGACAGTTGGACTGCTACCGACCACCGCCAGTGCGCCCGCGGCCGAGACTCTTCACACGGCGGTGTGGACCGGCAGCGAGATGATCGTGTGGGGAGGCTGAGACAGTCGGCAGCACATATTTTAACACCGGCGGGAGATATAATCCCGGCACGGACAGTTGGACTGTCAACCAGCATCGCCAATGCGCCCGTGCGCGATCTGGCACACGGCGGTCTGGACCGGCAGCGAAATGATCGTCTGGGGCGGATACCAACAACGTGAACTCTTTTAACACCGGCGGGAGATATTGCGCGCAATCTGGCGCGCCAAGTCCGACGCCCACCGCGACACCTACACCTACTGCTAGCTCAACGCCGACAGCAACTGCTACGCCGTCCGCGACGCCAACACCTACACCGATACCTGCTCCGCGGCCTCGCCCTACCCCGGCGCCGCGCCCAACTCCTAGATAAGGACGATCGAAAGCAGGCTCTAGTTTCTTGGAGAGGCTTCGAGTTAACGCGCAACGCTAACGCGCCCTCTGGCTAACCACTCGTTCCGAGCGAGCCGTGAGCTTCGCCCCAGCGCGCAGAAATGAATCCACCCACCGAAAAACGTTTTCATCGCGCACCACCCGTCTCATGCGCTTCATCCGCGCAGTGCGCTCGGCATCGGTCATCCGGAATGCTTTCAAGATTGTGTCAGCAACTTCCTCGACATCGTAAGGATTAACCAGTAGCGCGCCGGTTTTGAGCTGCTCCGCCGCGCCAGCGAATTGACTGAGAATAAGCGCGCCATTTTCGTCGATGCGGCAGGCACAATATTCCTTGGCCACCAGATTCATTCCGTCCTTCAGCGGCGTGACGAAGGCAATGTCGCACCCGCAGTAGTGCGCCAGAAGATCTTCGCGAGCGAGGCTGCGAAAATGATATTGCACCGGCAACCACGTGCTGGTTGAGAAGCGCCCGTTGATGTCGCCGACCAGGCGGTCGATGCGCTGCTTGAACTCGTGATATCTGGGAATCTCCACCCGGCTCGGCACCACGACCTGAATGAGCACCACATGGCCGCGTAGTTCCGGATGGCGTTCCAAGGCGTCGCGGTACGCGCGCAATCGTTCGGGAATTCCTTTGCTGTAATCCAGTCGGTCCACGCCCAGGATCAACTGGCAATCAGGGAAATTAGCGCGCAACTCCTGCGACCTTTGCGCGACCCCGTCGGACATTGCACCATTTTCAAACGAGTCGAAATCAATTCCGATCGGGAAATGCCCCAGGCGAATCGCGCGTTTTTCGAAACGAACTAGTTGCAGTCCGCGACGAGGAACGACCTGGGCATCCGACATCACGCGCCGTACGCACCCGAGAAAGTTGCGAAGATCGCGCCGTGTCTGGAATCCAAGCAGATCGAATTGCAGGAGAGCGCGTAGTAGCCGCTGCGGTTGAGGCAGCTTTGCAAAAATGTCATACGGCGGGAAGGGGATGTGCAGGAAAAATGTGAGCGCCGCGCGTAAGCCGCGCTCGCGCAATGCCTGGGCGACGTACATCAGATGATAATCGTGCACCCAGATGAAGTCGTCCGGTTCCGAGCAGCGAGCGATCGCGTCGGCGTAACGCTCGTTCACCTCCTTGTAAGCTTGCCAATATGCCGGCTCGAAATTGCAAAAGTTTTGCAGATCGTGGAACAGCGGCCAGATGACTCCGTTTGAGTAGCCGTAGTAAAATTCATCGCGCTCGGTTTCGCTAAGAGCAACCGGCACTACCTTGTAACCGGCGTCTCGTGTCGCTTCGGCGAACGGGCGCTTTGGGATTTCGCCAGCAGTGCCGGGCCAGCCGATCCAGATTCCGCCGCGTTCGCGCAAGACCGGCTCCACCGCAGAGACGAGTCCTCCGGCAGCGGGTGTGACAGTCCAAAGATCTTCGCCCGTCGAATCCAGCGCGAATGGTAATCGATTGGAAACGACGATCAGGCGATTCATACTCGTTAGTTTATAGTTTATAGTTGATAGAATTTCGATTCTCGAATCTCGAATTCGTATGATTCCTTCTGCGCTGGAGCACGTTCAAGACATCGCAGGCGGCAACAGGCAGCTCGCCGTTTTTCTCGACTACGACGGCACTCTTACGCCCATTGTCAGTCAACCGGAGAAAGCGTTGCTCTCTGATTCAATGCGGCAGACGGTGCAAACGCTGGCCATGCGGGCGCCGGTCGCCATCCTCAGCGGCCGCGACCTCGATGATGTTCGTCAGCGTGTGAACATCAGCGCGATCGTTCACGCTGGCAGCCACGGATTTGATATCGCCGGCCCTCGCGGACTGCGCAAAGAAATGGCCACGGAGTTTCTGCCCAGGCTCGACATGGTAGAAAAGGAGCTTGGTAAACAGCTTGCTGGAATCCCCGGCGCGCGTGTGGAGCGAAAACGTTTCTCCATCGCCGCGCATTACCGAAACGTGAATGAAAACGACATTCCCAAGGTGGAGCGAGCTGTCAGCGAAGTGGCCGCGCGACACCGAGAGCTGCGTAAAATGCACGGCAAAAAGGTTTACGAACTGTTGCCTGACATCGATTGGGACAAAGGCAAGGCCGTGCTCTGGTTATTGGAAACCCTCGGCTTGGAGCGCGCGACGGTCCGCCCGATTTACATCGGCGATGATCGCACTGACGAAGATGCTTTCCGCGCGCTTGGGCAGCGCGGCGTCGGCATTCTCGTGAGCGAACAACCGAGGCCTACTGCGGCGCGTTATTCGCTCAAGGACCCGGCTGAAGTTGAGCGCTTCCTGCGCGAACTCGTTGCGACACTAACGTGATGACCACTCGAGCGTAAAGCTGTTGTCTTTCTCAAATCTTGCGCCGGTGCTGAATGGCGCGCCGAGTTCGCTCAGGAGCTTGCAAAGCCACTGGGCGTCAGCAGTTGATGCATGTCCCAATCTGAACTGCCGCGTTCGCATAGGAGCCAAACGCGCCGTGATCAATTCGCCGCTGTGCGAGTCAATTTCGATCAAATACATCAGCGCCAAATCGCCGCGGAACATTTCGTAACCGCTGATTCCTTCGTAGTCCGTCAGGAAATCTCCGCAGCCGTAGAGAATGAGCCGGCCCTTGGAAACCTCAATTGCTTTCACGTGATGCGAGGAGTGTCCGTGCACGATTGCAATGCCTTCTTCAATCAAGCGATGAGCAAACATGATTTGGTCACGCGGAATTTCGTAACCCCAATTGCTGCCCCAGTGAATGGAAGCGATAATCAAATCGCCCGGTTGCTGATATGCGCGCATTTGATCGGCCGTTCGCGCTGCGGTCGCTTCTGAAAAGTCATCGAGCAGATTTACTCCCGGGCAAATGCTGGTGGCGTTCCAATCTTCCGGGATACCGCTGGTTCTTGATCCAAATGAGAATAACAGCAGGCGGCCATCGCCGGCCGTGTCCAAGACTGCGGGCAGCATCGCTTCTTCGGCATCGTTGCCTGCGCCCGCGTGAGCGATTCCGGCCGCGTCTAAAGTTTTCAGGGTTTCCGATAATCCGTCGTATCCCCAGTCCAACACATGATTGTTCGCCAAAGGGCATGCGCTGATTTTTGCAGACGTGAGGCAACCAATGTTCCGCGGGTGCATGCGATAATGAATTGCTTTTTCAGGCCATGGCGTTTCAGCCGAGCTGATAGCGGTCTCCAGATTTGCAATTCGCAAATCCGTGCGTTCCAGTTCGGGCAACGCATCCCCCCAGATGTAATCGACGCTTAGTGGGCGCGGTATCGGGCCGTTGGCTTTCTCAGCAAGAGCGACATACTCGCGCGCATCGCGCATATACGGTTCGTAAAGGATTGGATTTACCGGATGCGACAGCGCCTGATCAATACCGCGTCCAGTCATCACGTCGCCGCAGAGAAAAATGCGCAACGACATGATTCAACCTACGACACCGAGTTTACCATCACAGCTCCAGCTTCATTCCATCATAAGCGATGCGCACTTCGATACCTCGTTCGGCAGCCATGCCGCGGAGTTTTGCGAATAGCTTGCGTTCGTCGCCGGTGACAATCTCCGAGCCGCAATGCGTAATGATAGCTTGCGGCACGCCTTCCTTTTCGCACCACGTCAGCTGGGTGCGAACCGGCGAATGGCCAACGAGAGTTTTGCCCCGCCTTCGAATAAACGAACTCGTTACAGTGGCGCCATCGCCAATGTAAACCTGCACATTTTTCAGCGCCGCGGCGCGATCATGGATAAAAATGAGATCAGGAACATAAAAAATACACACGCGCGCAGTGCTTACGCGATATCCGACCGCCGGGGAAAGAATGGAATGTTCGACTGGGAACGCTTCGAATGTGATCCCACAAATCTTTGTGCGCGTCCGCTCTTCGATGACGTGGCGATCTTTGATCGGGTAATGCTGTAGTTCCTGCCACGTCTTTTGCGGCGCATACACCGGACAAGGCGCCCCGCGTTTCAATCCCCACGCATGATCGGGATGCGCGTGCGTGAGCACGATCGCGCTCGGGTGAAGCCGCTCAAATTTCCCCAGCCAATCGAGGCCACAATCGACCATCACGTGCGCGCTGCGGTAGGACACAAGCAACGCTGTATGCATGCGATGCCGTCGCGTGCGTGCTTCGATTTCACCGCGAGTGCCGAGGAACGTCAGGTTCATCGCGGACACGCTAGTCGCTTCTGAATTCGCGTGCGATCATCTGTCTTATCATGCCGGAGAGAAATTGTTCGCCGCGGATTAATCACGTTTCCTGGGGCCGGCTCGAAGTCGAGGGCGAAGCCGAACCTTATAAAGACGCTAAGCTTTTTCCCGGCGGTTCACGCCAATCGAACTGGCGCGAGATGGAAACGAGTCACCGCCCCGGCATTCAAATTGCCGACGTGCAGGAATTGCCGGATCACGGTGCAAAAGCGGTCGTCCTCTCGCGTGGAATGGCAGAGTGCCTTCATGTCCCGCGCGAGACACTCGATTTCTTGACGGAACGGCAAATCGACGTTCACGTTTTGCCAACAAAGGAAGCAGTGGCGCTTTATAACAGGCTCGCGGAAGCAGAGGCGGTCGGCGGCTTGCTCCACACGACGTGCTGAGGGTTGCGCGAATCGTCGGTAGGGCGCGTCACTCCGGTGCGCGCCGTTCTTTCCGATTTCCAAACGCTGTGTCCCGGCACGTCGGGATCGGCTAGCCCCGAACTCAGGCATATTAAGAACTATCTAATTAGATATTATTTAGGAAACGTATTGACACACGTTCGGGCTTACGCGGCGCGGACAATTCGGCGCATGACTTTTGCGTTTCGCGTTTTGGGAATGTCGCCGACGACCAAAACTTCCTTGGGAGCGAGCGCTTTGCCAAGTTGCGCGGCGAACGCGTTTTCTAAATTGTGAGCGTTTCGAACGGCGTTATGCTGCGCGCGACGATGGCTTCTTTGCAAGCAGACGCCGGCGAAAGTGCGCGCAGTCGAATCGCGTGGCGGCTTCTGCCGTTTCTGTTTCTGCTTTACGTCGCGAATTACCTCGATCGCACAAACATCGCGTATGCGACGCTTGGAATGAAAGGCGACCTGGGTTTAAGCGATTCAGTGTTTGGCACGGCCAGCGGAATTTTTTTTATTGGATATTTTGCGCTGCAAATTCCCGGGGCGCTGTTGGTGGAACGCTGGAGCGCTAGACTTCTCCTCGCGATAACGCTGATAATCTGGGGCGCACTCACAACACTCACTGGTTTTGTCCGCACGCCGCTGGAGCTTTACGGCGCGCGTTTCCTGCTCGGCGCAGCCGAGGCAGGCTTTTTCCCCGGTGTGATCGTTTATCTTTCGCACTGGTTCGTTTATCAGGATCGGGCCAAGGCGGTGGCGCGGTTTATGTCGGCTATTCCCATTGCTTACATTCTCGGCGGGCCTCTTGCCGGCATGATCCTGCGTGTTCATTGGCTCGACACTGCCGGATGGCGATGGCTCTTCCTGCTGGAAGGCGTGCCCGCGATCTTACTTGGAATCGCGACACTGTTCGTGCTGCCGGATCGGCCTAACGAAGTGCGATGGTTGCAGCCTAACGAGCGCGATTGGTTAAGTGCTCGTCTTGCTGAAGAGCGGCGTGCCAAAGGAGATGTAGAAGACGTTACGATTTGGCAAGCGCTTCGGCATCCGGCGGTGTTGATGCTCACTGCCGGGTTGTTCTTCTGTTATACGGGCGGCTACGCCTTTTGGTTTTGGATGCCGACCATGCTTCAGCGGCTCACCGGTTGGACTGATGTTCAGCGCATTGGCTGGATCGGCGCGATTCCGTTTGTTGCGGGTCTCATCGGAATGCTGCTGCTTGGCCGGAACTCCGATCGCACGCGCGAGCGCCGCTGGCATTTTGCCGTCCCACAATTAACCGCTGCGTTAGCGTTGGGCGCGTGGTTCCTTGCTCCGCATTCGATCGCACTGCTAATCGTGGTGTTCACGCTGATCGGCTTCGGAACGGTGGCATATCTGCCATCGTTCTGGGCGCTCCCGTCTTCATTTCTCACCAGCTCGGCGGCTGCAGCAGCGGTCGGCTTCATCAATTGCACGGCCAGCATTGGCGGATTCTTTGGTCCTAAGATCATTGGCGATCTGAGCCAGCGCACCGGCTCATTCCGCGGCGGATTTATTTTTATGGTCGCGTGCTGGATAATCGCATCACTGCTGGTGCTGCTATGCCCGCGCGAGCGGACGGCGTAAATCGTAATTTACACTTCCGGGCTGCAGCGACGGGAAGGGAGGGACCTTGGCGCGCGCGATCGTTCATGCTGTTGACACATCCGCAAATAGCCCGTTTCATCGCTTGTCGATGAGCGCTTCAGCCTTCGCGAGCAGCTTCGACGCAGGAAGTCCGAGTGCTTGCGAGAATGCAGCGATATTTTTGAGGGTGAGGTTGCGTTCGCCGCGCTCCACGCTCCCGACATACGTGCGGTGGACATGAGCGATTTCTGCGAAGACATCCTGAGAAATACCATTGCGTTCCCGTTCGTGCCGCACTGCCTGGCCGAACGCTCGCAAGAGCTTGTCGCCTGATTCCCATGCTAATACATGGCCAAATGCACCCTTTGTAGCGACAGACTATGAGTAGAGGACTGGTGCAATGCGGAACGGGCTCTACGCGTGCCTCTAGCTTACGCGCTGGTCGTCCATTGCGGCCAAATCACTGTTGGGATCCGCGTCGTGTCCATGTCATCCATTTGCCGATGGCGGCGGCGCTAAGAGGAAGTCCGCGATCTACCCGATCTGCTGCAGAACAAGTCAGCGCTTGAGGGCGACGTCGAACGGCGCGCCAGTCTTTGCGCGGGTGTTGTCCACTGTAACGCCAGGATGCAATTCAATGAGAACGAGGCCGCCGCCTTGTTTCACCTCGAACACGCATAGATCGGTGATGATGAGGTTGACGACTCCCAAGCCAGTGATGGGCAGCGTGCATTGTTTCAAAATTTTTGGGCTGCCGTCCTTCGAGGTGTGTTCCATCACCGCGACGACACGCTTCACCCCGGCGACCAGGTCCATCGCGCCACCTGGTCCTTTGACCATCTTGCCGGGAATCATCCAGTTTGCGATGTCGCCTTTGTCCGTCACTTCGAACGCGCCAAGAATAGCAAGATCGATGTGGCCGCCACGAATCATCGTGAATGAGTCGGCGCTGGAGAAAAAGGCCGAGCCAGGCATCGTCGTGATGGTTTGTTTGCCGGCGTTGATCAAGTCGGCGTCCACTTCATCCTCAGTTGGGAACGGGCCGATGCCAAGCAGGCCATTCTCGGACTGCAACGTAACGTTCATGCCTTCGGGGATGTAGTTCGCCACCAGCGTCGGGATGCCGATGCCGAGATTGACGTAGTAACCGTCGCGCAACTCCTGCGCAGCGCGCTTCGCCATCAACTCGCGGATCGGATTTTCTTTTTTTGCGGCCGTGCTGCCTTGTACGGTGCGGAACTCAATCCGTTTTTCGTACTTTTCTCCCTGGATGATGCGGTCGACGAAAATGCCCGGCGTGTGGATCTGGTCGGGATCAAGCTCGCCAATCTCGACGAGTTGCTCCACCTCAGCGACGCAGACTTTGCCGCAGCTGGCGATCATCGGATTAAAGTTCCGTGAGGTTTTCCGGAAAATGAGGTTGCCGGACTTGTCGCCCTTCCACGCCTTCACGAGCGAAAGCTCGGCCGTGATGCCGGGTTCGAGCACGTATTCCTTGCCGTCGAAAACTTTGGTTTCCTTGCCCTCAGTCAGTTTGGTGCCGAAGCCGGTGCGTGTGTAGAATCCCGGGATCCCCGCGCCGCCCGCACGCAACCGCTCCGCGAGCGTGCCCTGGGGAATGAGCTCGAGTTCAAGTTCGCCCGACAACACCTGACGCTCGAACTCCTTGTTCTCGCCAACGTACGAGGCCAGGACTTTTTTCACCTGCCGCGTGGTGAGCAGAACTCCCATTCCGAAACCATCGACGCCAGCGTTGTTGCCGACAATGGTCAGGCCCTTCACGCCGTTGTCGCGCAACGCCGCGATCAGATTTTCCGGAATGCCGCACAGCCCGAACCCGCCCGCAGCGATCGTCATGTTGTCGTGAAGCAGGCCGTTAAGCGCGGCGGTGGCGTTAGGATAAACTTTGCTCATGTCGAGGAAATTTGAATCACGATTACACGAATAACATGGACGAATCGCCGCCAAATTGAAATTCGCTCACCGACTTATTTTGCTGTCATTCCGAGCGAAGTCGAGGGCTGAAGGCTCATACCATGGGCCGCTCGCCAGGTTAATGGCATCGACGCCCATTAACCTAGCAATCCCGCGATGAAAACGTTGGGTAACGCGCGGGATTCTTCGACTCCGCGGAGTTTGCCCGGAGCGAACGAAGCGAGTCGAACGGGCTACGCTCAGAATGACGGGAGTGGGGTTGCCCCTGACGAATTCGTCGGCAGATTGAAATTGCAACTTTTTCATGAAGACAACGCTTGCTCATCAACTCGCCAATTATGCCTCCTCGTTCCGGTTTGAGGATCTTTCCAAAGAAGTCGTACACGAAGTAAAACGGCGTGTCATTGACTCACTAGGATGCGCGCTGGGCGCGTGGAACGAAGAGCCGTGCGTCATTGCGCGAAACGTCGCTTCCGATTTCTCGGCGAAACACGGATCGACGATCATCGGCACGAATCACAAGGCACCGCCGGACTGGACCGCCTTCGCGAACGGCTGTTGCATTCGTTATTTCGATTACAACGATACGTATTTGTCGAAGGAGCCGGCGCATCCGAGCGATAATATTTCCGCGGCGCTGGCTGCGGCGGAAAGCGTGGGCGCAAGCGGCCGTGAATTGATTGCCGCGATCGCACTTGCTTACGAAGTGCAATGCAGACTTTGCGATGCCGCGAGTATTCGCGCGCGTGGCTGGGACCATGTGACCTACGGCGCGTTCTCCACGGCGCTTGCCTGCGCGCGCTTGATGAAACTTGATGCGGAAAAAACGCGACACGCGGTGAACATTGCCGGAGTCGCGTGCGCGGCGATGCGCCAGTCCCGTGCAGGCGAACTTTCGCATTGGAAAGGCGTTGCTTTTGCTGACGCAGCACGGCGCGGCGTTTATTCGGCGTTGCTTGCCCGAGCCGGAATGACCGGACCGGCGCCAATTTTCGAAGGGCAAATGGCGTTCGAGAAGCAACTCGGTGTTTCGCTCGGAAACGTGGGAGAAAAATTCCGCGGCGCGCCGGAAATGATTTTGAATACCAGCATCAAGTTTTGGCCGGCGGAATATCACAGCCAAAGCGCGATCGAAGCAGCGCTCTCATTGCGCGAGGAAGTTGGCGATCTCGCAAAGGTAAAATCAATGACGATCGAAAGCCATGATGCTTCGGTCGATATCATCGGAAGTGAGCCGGAGAAATGGAAACCGGCAACGCGCGAAACGGCAGACCACAGCTTGCCTTACATCACGGCGATTGCGCTGATCGATGGCGAAGTAACCGACAAACAATTCGACCGCGAGCGCTTTAGCCATCCAGACGTGTGGAAATTTTTGGAGAACGTGAAGGTGGAACGCAATTCTGAGTTGAGCTCGATGTATCCCGGCGCGGTCGCGAACATCGTGCATATAGATCTTGCGGATGGCCGTCGATTGACCAGGCGAGTCGATTATCCACTGGGGCACGCGAAGAACCGCCTCAAAGATTCGGAGGTGGAAGAGAAGTTTAGAGCCTTGGTTGAACCCATACTTGGCAGTGATCGCGCAGGAAAGATTATCGATGTTGTGTGGAAGCTCGACGAAGCGAAAAGCGTTGACGAGCTGATGAAGGCGCTGGTGATGCCGGAGAAGTAATTAAGAGATGTCTCGACCCATTCGACTTCGCTCAGGGCAAGACTTTCGCTCGACATGACAAAGAAAGGCAAAGCTGCACGATTACGCGAGTTAATCGGAGAACGTTGCGTGATGCTGCCCGGTGTCCCGAACGCTGCGATGGCACGGCAAGTGGAACGCGCGGGCTTTGACGCCGTGTACATCAGCGGCGCGGGAATGGCGAACGCAACGGCTGGCGTGCCGGACATCGGGTTGCTGTCGATGACGGAAGTCGTGAGGCTTGCCGGATATGTTGCGAATGCGGTGGCAATTCCGGCGATTGTCGATGCGGACACCGGTTTTGGTGGTGCGGAGAATGTCGCACGAACCGTTTGCGAACTGGAAAAGGCAGGCCTGGCCGGCTGTCATATCGAAGATCAAGAATTTCCCAAGCGCTGTGGACATCTCGCAGGGAAATCAGTCGTCGACGTTGATGAGATGGCCGGAAGAATCAAAGCGGCCGTCAACGCCCGCCGCGACCAAGACTTCATGATCATCGCCCGAACAGATGCGCGTGCGGTTGAAGATTTCGATCGGGCCGTGGAACGGTCCCGTTATTATCTCAAGGCAGGCGCGGATGCGATTTTCCCTGAAGCGTTGCAAAGCGCGGATGAATTCAAGGCGTTTGTCCGCGAAGTGAAAGCACCGCTTCTGGCAAACATGACTGAGTTCGGTAAAAGTCCGCTCATCAGTTTCGACGAGCTTGCTGGTTTTGGATACAAAATGGTGATTTTCCCACAGAGCGCGTTTCGTGTGTCGATGAAATCGAGCGAGGAATTTCTGCGCGACTTGCAAAGACAAGGGACGCAATCGGGTTGGATAAAGAAAATGCAAACGCGAGACCAGCTTTACGAGTTGCTCGGTTACGATCCGGCAGCGGAAAGTTGGAAGGGTGGATGTTGAGTCTGAACTGGTTAAGTCCGATGAGTTGAACGATTGCGATTCGCAAGTAAAGAGAAACCAATGCCTACTGAAAAGAAACCAGAATACAGCCCGGGACTAGCGGGCGTGATCGCGGGTGAAACGGCGATTTGCTGGGTAGATCCGAATGCCGGATTGATGTACCGCGGCTACGACATTCATGACATGGCGCAGAAGGCGAGTTTTGAGGAAGTCGCTTACCTGTTGCTCAATGGCGAGGTGCCCAATGGGAAACAATTGGTGGAGTTTACACAACAAATTGCCGCGGAACGCACGCTGCCGGGGCCGGTAATCGAAATGCTGCGGCTTCTGCCGAGCAAGACTCATCCGATGGATATGTTGCGCACCGGCGTCTCGATGCTGAGCGCCTTTGATAAGGACCTAAGCGACAACTCACACGACGCCAACATCCGCAAGTCGATCCGCCTGATCGCGCGCGTTTCCACTTTGATCACCGACGGCTGGCGCATCTCGCACGGAGAAGATCCCTTGCCGGAGAAGCCCGATCTCACTCAGGCCGGCAATTTCTTCTACAAGTTAGAGGGCAAAGTTCCGCAGGATTGGCAAATCCGAATGCTGGATACGATTTTCAATCTTTACGCCGATCACGAGTTTAACGCGTCCACTTTTGCTGCGCGTGTCACAGCTTCGACCCTGGCAGGAATCTACGCTGCAGTGACCTCAGCAGTCGCGACACTCAAAGGTCCGTTGCACGGGGGCGCGAATGAGGAATCGATGAAAATGCTCGAGGAAATCGGGACACCGGATCGGGCGGAAGCCTGGCTGATGAAAAAATTGGAGACCAAGGAAAAGATCATGGGGTTCGGCCATCGCGTTTACAAAAAAGGGGATTCACGCGTGCCAGTAATGCGTGAGATCGGGCGTGATCTGGGCAAGCGCACTGGCAAGGAAAACTGGATTCCAATCTGCGAGAAGCTCGAAGAAGTGATGGACCGCGAAAAGCATCTTTGCGCCAATGTAGATCTTTATGCTGCGCCAGTGTTTTGGATGCTCGGATTTCCACCGGAGTTAAACACCCCTCTATTCGCTGCGTCGCGCGTAGCCGGATGGTGCGCGCACGTGACCGAGCAGCACGATCACAATCGTCTGATCAGGCCACGCTCGCTTTACGTTGGGCATGAATTGCGTCCGTATCCGGGCTCGTCTGCACGCGGCGGATAACCTTGCCGCGGCAGGCACGACCAGCGGGCGCGCCGATCCAGACAAGCATCATGGGCGATAAATCTCTCCAGGAGCAATACGCGCCGCACAATGCCTGCTGGGGCTGTGGCCCTGCGAATCCGGACGGACTACATATCCGAAGTTTCCCAAAAAACGGCGAAGTCATCGCAGAATGGAAACCAGAGAAAAAATACGAAGCTTTTGAGGGAGTCCTGAATGGTGGCGTCATCGGCACGTTGCTCGATTGCCATTGCAATTGGACGGCTGCTTATCATCTGATGAAGCGCGCGAACGAAGATCACCCGCCGTGCACTGTCACAGCGGAGTATGCAATCAAATTGCTCCGGCCAACGCCGACGAATGATTCGGTGTTTCTTTCCGCGAAGGTTGCCGATCTGACTGACGCCCGCGCGACCATTGAAGGGACACTCACCGCCGGTGGAAAAGTTTGCGCAACGTGTCGCGGAGTTTTCGTCGCAGTGAAAGAAGGCCATCCTGCCTATCATCGATGGTAAGAGGTTTGGTGCTGTTAGCCTTGTTCGCGGGAAGCGCGGCATCCGGAGAAAATGATTCGGCAGCCCGGATTGCAGCAATAGAGGCGCGAATTGGCGGCCGAATCGGTGTAACCGCGCTCGATACCGGTAACAGCAGACGTCTCGATTATCGACAAGACGAGCGATTTCCGATGTGCAGCACGTTCAAATTTCTAGCGGTCGCGGCCGTACTGAAGCGCGTCGATGAGAAACAGGAGAAACTGGAACGGTTCGTGCCTTACGGGGCAAAGGAGATCCTGGAATACGCGCCGGTGACGAAAGAACATCTCAAAGACGGCGGTATGACCTTGGACGCGCTGTGCGTGGCCGCGATCGAACAGAGCGACAATACCGCGGGCAATCTCCTCTTGAATGCCATTGGCGGGCCTGCCGGCCTAACGAATTTTGTGCGCACCCTCGGCGATCGAGTGACGCGCCTCGATCGGATCGAGCCGGAATTGAACAGCGCCATTCCCGGTGACGAGCGCGATACAACAACGCCTGCGGCGATTTGTTCGGACATGCGGAGGCTGTTGCTCGGCGACGCTTTATCAGAAACATCCCGCCGCCAGCTCGAAGACTGGTTACAGCGCAACTGAAACTGGAGGGCCGATGATTCGTGCCGGCGTTCCGAAAAACTGGATCATTGGCGACAAGACCGGGCGCGGGTCAAACGGCGCGACGAACGATATTGCCATCATGCGTCCGCCTGGTCGTGCGCCGATTCTGCTGGCCATTTACTCTGTAGGATCGACAGCAACGCCGAACGATCGAGCGGCAGCCATCGCCGAGGTAGCAAAAATTGTCGCCGAATCGATGTAACCAAAAGCGATCGCGAGCAACGCTCGGAATTTGACGCCTGAATTTCGTCGATGCGCAATTCGCAGTGCGCGCTCAGTTTGCGTCATGAAAACGTCAACATTTCGCATTGTTCCACTTCCCACGGAAGTCGCAGAGGAAGCTCGACACGTAGCAGAGTCTCGGGCCGCGGACCACGCTGTCATCAAAGTGGATTCTCCGACTGGTTATCCGTGCCGGCACTGTTTGCGTTGGGCACAACCTGGCGAGCGCGTCATCCTTTTTCCCTACGCTTCGATTCCTGCGGGTCATCCGTATTCCGAGACCGGACCGATCTTCGTTCATGCTGAGCCGTGCGAACGGTACAGCGCGACGCGGGAATATCCGGCAGACTTTCGCAATGGCCGCGCCTTCCGCGCTTACGATGCAAATTACAATATGATCGATGCCGAGCTCGTGAACGGACGCGAACCGGAAGAAGTCATCGAGAAGCTGCTTCAAGATTCGAAAACCGAATTCGTGGATGCGCGCAGCGTTACTCGCGGTTGTTTTACGTTTCGAATCCAGCGCGCCTGAGGATTAGTGTAAAATTTCGCTGCCCGAATTTCGTCGATGCGTCAATGCACGCGAGCCATTAATTTGTTAACATGAAAACAATGGAACTTCTTCCTCCGACCGAAACGATGTATCGCGCATTGGTGAATCGCGATTCGAGTTTTGAAGGCATATTCTTTGTAGGAGTGCGCACAACAGGAATTTTCTGCCGGCCGACCTGCACGGCGAAAAAACCAGCACGTGACAATGTCGATTTCTTCGCGACATCGGGTGAAGCGCTGGAGAGCGGTTATCGTCCCTGTTTGCGCTGCCACCCTATGGATCCGAATCAACGCCCGCCCAAATTGGTCGAGCGTCTCCGAACCGAAGTCGAGCGCGCCCCGGGCGGCCGGCTCACCGACAAGGAATTGACAGCACTGGCGATCGATCCCTCGACCGCGCGACGTCAATTCAAACGCCACTACGGAATGACGTTTCAAGCTTATCATCGCGCGCGCCGGATGGGTCTAGCCTTGAGCCAGGTGCGGCAAGGCGGCCGCGTAGACAAAGCGCGAAACGGCAGCGGGTTTGAATCTGAGAGCGGGTTTCGCGAAGCGTTCACGAGGATTTTTGGCGAACCCCCGACGAATGCAAAGACGAGCGCACCGCTTCTTGCGGAGCGAATCGATACGCCGCTCGGAGCGATGATCGCCGTAGCGGATGACGAAGGCCTGCGGCTGCTCGAGTTTATCGACCGCCGCGCGACCGAACGTGAATTGTCGCTCTTGCGAAAACGATTGCGAACAAATGTAGTCCCCGGCAAACACCGGCATCTTGAAGCAGTCCGTTCGCAATTGGCCGATTATTTCTCGGGCAAAAACCTGGAGTTCGAGATTCCGCTGGCGCCGGTCGGTTCGCCGTTTCAACTCCGGGCCTGGAAAATTTTGCAATCAATTCCAGTGTGCGAAACACGCTCGTATTCCTGGATGGCGAAACGCCTGGGAGATGAGAACGCGCGCAGGGCCGTCGGCCGTGCGAACGGCACAAACATGATCTGCATTATCATTCCGTGTCACCGCGTGATCCGTGCTGACGGTACCCTCTGCGGATACGGTGGCGGGTTGTGGCGCAAGAAATGGTTGCTAGACCACGAGCGTCGCCACGTGACGAAGCGATCAGTGAACCGTAATCAGTGATCGATTAATACTAGGGTTGATCGCCGTATTCTGAGCACCATCACTGATTTTCCCAAACACGCGATGTCGATTCCCAAAGTCGTTGCTGGTGTTGTCGTTGACCTTTTACAGCAACTGCATCGCCCGTGAGCCCGTACCAGTTATTCTCAATCCCGGTGTGCTTTGATTGTCCCGTAAAATCTACGTCTGGTCCCGGCCAACTGTAAATGTCGCTAGGTGTGACGCGTTGAATTGCGTTTACGTCCTCAGGCGGAGTTGAAGGCTCGTTCTTTATTGCTATACGGTCCTTTCCCTGAGCGCCACGACATTCGCAAGGTGACTCAAACGTGACGCCCAGCGATGCAAAGAAACCCAGCTACCACAATCGTGAACGTTTCGCGCATCATTGCGCCTGTTCGTATCATTTTGTCGTTGCCCTGTGTAGAGCAAAAGAGCACACTCCGTCGCGTAAATTACTGGAATATCATAGCTGACACTCTCGACAGCCTGACTAAGGCGCGATTATGAAATTCACGTAATCTTAGAGCGCACGACGAGATGTCCGTTGAGAGCAAGAAAGAGATCCAGCTCGAAATCGCCCATGTTTTGTTCATCGACATCGTTGGTTACTCGAAGCTTTCGATTAACGACCAGCACGCGGCGATTCAGGAATTAAACCAGATTGTTCGCGCCTCCGAGCAATTTCAACGAGCCGAAGCGGCGGGTCGCTTAATCAAAATTCCAACGGGCGACGGAATAGCGTTGGTTTTCTACACCAGTCCGGAAGCGCCTGTGCAATGCGCTGTGGAGATTAGCCACGGGCTCAAGGAACATCCACGCCTACAACTTCGGATGGGAGTACACAGCGGCCCGGTTAGCGGAGTGATAGACGTAAGCGGTAAGACCAATGTAGCCGGCGCTGGAATCAATATCGCGCAGCGGGTGATGGATTGCGGCGACGCGAGGCACATCCTCCTGTCCAAACGCGTCGCCGAGGATTTAGACGAATACGAGCAGTGGCGACCGCGTCTCCACGATCTTGGTTCATGCGAAGTGAAGCATGGTGTGCGCATCTCGGTCGTGAACCTCTATGCCGATCAAGTGGGCAATCCGCAACTGCCAAAAAAGTTCCAAGCGCTAAAGAAGCGCAGGGCGCGAATGCGCCGAGCGGCGATGACAGCAGCTTTGCTCGCAGTCGCGGTGATTGTCGGTGGCATCGCAATGTTTTCGCGTTATCGCGTGCGATCAGCGCTGACTGCGCCGGAAAAAAGCATCGCCGTGCTTCCGTTCGAGAATTATAGCCGAGATCCAGACAACGCTTACTTTGCCGACGGTATCCAAGATGAGATTCTGACCCGCTTAGCCAAGATCGCTGATCTGAAGGTAATCTCGCGCACATCGACGCAGCATTACAAGAGCGCGCCTGAAAACCTGCCTGAGATCGCCAAGCAACTTGGCGTCGCCCACATTCTGGAGGGAAGCGTGCAGAGGAGCGGCGACGCCGTGCGGGTGAACGTGCAGCTAATCAAAGCAGCCAATGATTCTCATCTTTGGGCCGATACGTTTGACCGCAAACTGACCGACATCTTTTCGGTCGAGAGTGAAGTGGCCAAAGCCATTGCCGACCAACTGCGCGTCCATCTCACCGGCCGGGAAGTGGAGGTCATCGCCGTCAAGCCGACGAACAATCCCGAGGCTTATGATGCCTATTTGCGCGGTCTGGCTTACACGCTGAAAACTCTCCCCACGCCCGTCAACGCCCTTGGCGCACAGAAATATCTCAGAGAAGCGGTTAGATTGGATCCGAAGTTCGCCCTTGGTTGGGCGCTGCTGTCAATCGTTGATGCGCGCAACTACCTTACACAGAGTCTTCAACCAACGGTCGCCCTGCGTGAAGAGGCACGGCAGGCATCCGAGACCGCGCTCACTCTTCAGCCCAATCTTGGTGAGGCCATATTGGCGAAGGGCACTTATCACTACAACTGTCTGAAAGATTACGACACCGCCGTGCGGTACTTCGAGCAAGCACGTCAGCTGCTACCGAATAGCAGCTCGATTCCGGAATGGCTGGCTTATGTCGCACGCAGGCGAGGCCAGTGGGACCGGAGCGAAGCCTACTTCAACGAAGCCGAGCGGCTCGACCCGCGTAATGTTAATCTCTTCACCCAGCACGCGACTAACTACATCTGTCTTCGTCGTTTCCCAGAAGCGCTGCGAAAGCTTGATGAGGTTCTCAACATTACACCGGGCGACCCGGATACCCTTGTATTAAAGGCGGGTATCGCGCAAGCCGAGGGCGATCTGCCGCGGGCCTCGGCGCTCGTAGCTCCGCTCCATCCAGTGGCCGACGACTCCGGCGCGTTGCAAACACAAGTTTACCAAGCCATCTTGGAGCGCCGCCCTGCACAAGTGATCTCTCGGCTAAGGGAGATATTGGCCAGGCCTGATCCAGCGTTGGGTTACTTCAATGGCGAACTGCGCTTTTGGTTAGGTTGGGCGCAGGAAGTCGCGGGCGACCATGCCGGCGCCAAGGAAAGTTGGCGACAGGCGCGCAGCGAACTGGAACCTTTCCTCAAAGAACAGCCGGACAATTACAACCTCATTGGCGATCTCGCGCTGACCAACGCCGCTCTGGGCAACAAAGAGGTTGCTTTGGTTCTCAGCGAACAAAGCGGCCGCTGCGATTCCAAGCGCTCAGGACGCAGTTGCTGGCCCGGGGATGAATGAAATTCTGGCGAGAGTAGCGGCTCGCTTGAAGGAGAACGATATGGCGGTTGCGGCGATCGAAAAACTCATCGCGGGGCCGTATGAGAATCCATTGGCTCCGGATATCCCGCTTACTCCGGCGTTGCTTCGTTTGGATCCAGCCTTCGATGCAATCAGGAATGATCCGCGTTTCCAAAAACTCGCTAACTCAAATACGGGCGCAGATACAAGTCGGTGAACGCAAAATTCACATCCTCCGTCACACCCAAACCCTGCGAAGCGGAAATTTGTCCAGCCGGTGGCGCGACGGAAAAATCAGACCACCAAGACCTAAGCAATGTCCGGACCGTTATTGCGCAGAACATGCTCCCACATGGACGTGTGTTGGAATGAATAGGAAACCTTTTTGGGCTTGAAAGCTTTCGACAAGCGTCGACGAATTAATCGCAACATCGCAATCGCATCATCTCGCTTCTGGTTCACCCGTCCTTTGGGCAACCACCCCCGCAACCTGGCCAACTCGGCTCTTGTTCTTGCACTGCCAGATGCTTGATGCAGAAGCAGAGAATAATAGCGATCAGTATAAAACAATTCTTTGCCGATGCCTTCCAATTCCTGTCGGAAGTGTCGCGAAATGACACCGGCTCGCTCGGCCTTCCGTAAAGTGTATCTGATATTGACCATTGCTTCGGAGACAGCGATGAAACCGGTTTCTGCCGGGCCGTGAGCTATCGCAACCTCGTCATCATCCTCTAAAATTCCGTCGCGATAACATTCAAAAATAAGTCCTACGCCCTTCATACCAAAGGCTGCCAATTCGGCGGCGCGAAGCGCACCCATACTCGCGCTGCCAAACACATGAATACCGCGGCTCATCGCCCATAAGATTTCCTTGTGACGAACCGCCGGGATGGAGTGAAAACATCCGTCGATGATGCCGATCGCTTTGGGTTGTTTCAGCGCTACGCGATAAACATCGCCTTCACTCGCCGGAGGTAAATACATCGCATCTAGTTCAGGAAGCCCTTCTCTCGGCGAAAGCGTCGGCCCCGTAAATATGTAAACGTTCGTCATTGGTTACGCAGTGCTCGTGGGCCCGGTGCGTAGTTCGGTCCTAGAATTGGCTCTAGACCAGGGATGATAACCCGCATGACTGACAAGCCGAAATGTGGCTTGCTAAGATCGACGACGATAACTCGGTTCAGCCCGGTTTTTCGAATATGCTTCAATTCCCACGCAACGTCATCTGCGACAGTTCTGCCTTCGCAAGTTGGGGCTTCGGAGAAAGTGCGCGTCGGTGTTAATCTCGACATCTCCTTGCGAAATGCTTTCATAACATCGAAGTCCAGATCTTGCTTATAGCTTTCACGCGCAAGATCATCGCGCGCGCCCGAAATGAACGTGAGACGGCACTGTGCGGCTTCGGTCAGGGCGCGTGAGAGCGCGATTTCTCTGGACGGATGGCAGCCATACCCAATCGCGACCGAGCAATGCCACGCTGTATCATCGTGTCGCGGAAGAATCAAGCAGACAAAGGCGGCGATGCGAATGTCTGTGGTTATCTCCCATACGGCGACACTCAAGCCAGCGCGTTCTAGTTTTAACATAAGCTGCTGACATGTTGGATCGTCGACACTCGTTAAATCAAGCTGACCATCATCGAACTTGCCCCCGTTGTGTAATTTCCATTTCCATAAGGTCGCTGCATCGCGTTCAACAACCTCGCAGATGCCATGACTGATTGCTTCAATTTCATCGTTGCCCGATGCTAAACCATTTGAAGTCGCCACGAAGCAGCCATGACCGTCTGGAAACGGAGTTGTATAGTTCGCATGAACCATCTCATACGGAACAAGAACGGTTTCTCCATTAAGAATGTCACGCCCTTCGCACCAGAGCAGACGCAGATTTGGGTGAAACATGGAGAAAGAGTTGCGTGGCAAGTCGTCCACATCGACGACTTTGTGTTGATATCGAAGTTCCTCGTAGCTCCCTAAACGAAGTGGTAGAGTAATGGACTCGGCGTGGTACAATTCAGCTGCCTCCATCAGCCCTGACGCGCGAGCACTGGCGAGATCAATCCCTTTTCCCTGTGAAACGGCGACCGATCTAGTTCGGCCGACATACCATAACTACTGGGATGCCTACTGAGTCCAAACCGGTCACGTTGGCGACGCGCGTGATTCCCATGACTGACGCCAACCGCATCACGCGTCTGATAGTGTATTCAAGCGGTTGGGATCGGTGAGTCCCGTGCCGCACCACCTTGCGTGCTCGTGTCCTGCACCCCAAGGGTCGCAACAAAGAATGGAAATCCACGGGCGGGCCCGCGGCAATGCTCGTCCTACGTATTGACGTGTATGTCAGGAGCAGCTCCCACCGCAACGCACATCGGATCCGCCTGAATTCGGCTCACAAGCTTCGCCGACAATTTTGAACAGACGGGACTTTTTTTTGCGCTCTTCAGAAGCTGATCTAGCTTCTTCGCTTTTGTCTCGTGGACTTTGAATGGCTAAGTCCCGGTGACTAATCAAATATAACGATCCGTCCGATCCTCGCACAAGCGTCTTCGCCTCGCGTGTCCTGCGCCCCGGTTTTTGTCTTGCTTGAGCCATATTCTATTTCCTTTCTGATTCGATAGACCACGTCCAATTTTTTAACATGCCCGCGCAATATGTCCAACCGTTTTCTTCGAACTCATTGCACCACATGCGCGATCTGCAAATCTCCCGAAAATAGACACGCGACGAAAAACGACTCGACAAATAATTTTGGGGGACTGAGATAGGCCTCGATCTTTTTCTACAGTGTAGCAATCCGTGGCGACGAGGCCCGGGGTCGCGTGCTACAACGGCCTAAAAGCGCGGTGCAGATTTTCTACGGTCTCTTCTACGGTCCGCCAATTTTTGGCCGCAAAACGGCGCAATTCTGCGCAACGCGCTGCAAACCCCATTCGTTAGGCTTACCTATGATTCGCAATGTTGTGCAACACAGCGAAAACGTTCGCAATTCGTTAGTCTTGAATTACAAATCAGCTACTCATGAAACTAAATGGAGGCCATTCGCGGTATGCACCGACTGGCTCGCGCGATCGAGATGGTTCTCAAAGTTATTTGACGAATACTCGACAAATAGGATTCGTTTTGGTGCGTTTTCGTGCGCGACAGTTCGCAACGGTCGAAGCACAAGTCCTAACGAGTTCCTATCATAAAATAGGGTTGTAGATGGAAAATGATGAAGCGCGCCCGGGGTGACTCGAACACCCGACCTACGGATTAGAAATCCGTTGCTCTATCCGGCTGAGCTACGGGCGCAGAACGAGACATATACCGCGTTTCGCGGCGAATAAAAGCTACTGGATTCGCGCGATTCCTACTGCTGCTTTTAAACATTCTAGAACAAGATTGACCAACGATCCGCGCCTTGATAAACGCTGGTGCGCAGACCGCCGCGTTTGCGCGCCATGGCGAAACAGACTTCATCGAGTGATTCGTCGCTGCCATTGCACGAAGTATTGGAAGCTGAGTTTGTCGCTCTGCATGGAGAGCTCCCATCAGACTATCCGAGCTCAAGCGAACCCGAAACGCGTCTAAAAGGATTATGGGCATGCGGTTCACGGACTAAAAGACAAACGCGCAGCGCTTTGCATCTCTGGCGGTGGTATCCGGAGCGCAACGTTTGGATTGGGAATTCTGCAAGGCCTGGCGCGCTGTGGGCTGCTGGAGAAATTTCACTATCTCTCCACCGTCTCGGGCGGCGGATACATCGGTAGTTGGCTAAGCGCGTGGATCAAGAATGATCCAAACGGCATTCGCGGCGTTGTCGCAGAATTGAAACGCCGTCCCGATTCCACTCTGGATCCTGAGCCGCAACCGATCCGCCATCTCCGGGAATTCAGCAATTATCTCGCGCCGAAAACCGGCCTCACTTCCGTGGATTTCTGGACCCTGATCGCCACTTTCATCCGCAATATGTTCCTGAACTGGCTGGTGCTGATCTCGTTGCTGGCATCCGCGATGATGATTCCCAGGCTGTATCTGGCAGCGATCAACTTACAGCCGGACTGGTCAGGTCTGGCAACGTCGTATTCCTGGCGGCTGTTGTCCAACAACTTATCGCCGGACTGGGATGCCTGGGAGGCTTCTGTTAAGCGGCCGTGGGACATAGGCCTGACGATCTTGCTCGCGGTCGGATTCGCATTGACCGCTGTGGCGATGGCCTACGCGATTATCGATGTCCCTTCCACTGGCAACGCGCGATTATCGCAACGCGGTTTTCTAATATACCGCCAGCTTCCATTGTTCCTCGCGTCCCTAATTCTCGCGGCATGGTGGGCTGTGTTTTGCAACGTTCATGGCGATGAGCCGTTTCGAGCCGCCGATTGGTGGCCCAAGTTTGTCGCTTTTTCGTTCTGACCTACTTATGCGGCGGGTTGCTTGGGAAGGTCGCGCTTTCATTTCGTAAGCGCGAGCAAAAGGCGCGGCCCGGTGAATTCTGGCGGTTCGTTGCGATCATGGTCACAAGCGCGTTCGCCGGGTTTTGCCTGTGGGCGATGGCAACCCGAATTTTTTTGGACCCCAAAGAAGTTGAATTCACACGCGACTACGAGGCGATTGAGATTCCCAGTGGGCAGAAAACGACAATCCCGCACGGAAAAAAGGGCGTGATTAAGCAAAAGCAAATCATTGAGGGGGGTGACACCATTGGCACTGGTCAAGTCTTGGCACGTATTGCGGAAAGGGATCTTGATGCCTTGGAACTAAGGCAAACGGGATTCACATTAAGCACGCGATTGCGAGGCGACTGAGATTTCCAGTGGACAGAAAACGCTGATCCCGCAAGGAGACCAAGGGCCGGATTATGGACAGTGTCGAGGGGAGTTACACTGTTGAAAACGATCAAGGCCTGGCAGCATGTATTGCGAAGAAAGACCTTGATGCCTTCGAACTGGGCCCAGTGCCCGACCCCAAAACTAACTTGACAGAATTTACATTAAAACGCGATTGCGGGGCGACCGAGATTTCCAGTGGACAGAAAACGCTGATCCCGAAGGAGACCAAGGGCTGGATGCAAATCGTCGAGGGGATTACACCGTTGAAACCGATCAAGGCCTAGCACGTATTGCGGAGAAAAACCTTGATGCCTTGGAACTAAGACAACCGGAATTTAAATTAAAACGCAATTGCGAGGCGACTCAGATTCCGAGTGGGCAGAAAACGGTGATCCCGCACGGGGCCACGGGCTGGATTATGGAAACCGTCGAGGGCAGTTACACCGTTGAAACCGATCAAGGCCTAGAACGTATTGCGAAGAAAGATCTTGACGCCTTGAAACTGAGACAGCCGAAATTCACATTCGTACGCGATTGCGAGGCGACTCAGATTCCTAGCAGGCAGAAAACGATAATCCCCCAGGGGACTAAGGGCGTGATTAAGCAAACCGACGGGGGAAGTTACACCGTCGAAACTGATCAAGGGCTGGCGCGCATTGGGAAGATAGACCTCGATCCCTCGGAAATGAACCCTGTGCCCGAGCCTATAACTAACTTGACCGAATTCACATTAAAACGCGATTGCGAGGCGACCGAGATTCCGAGTGGGCAGAAAACGGTCATCCCGCATGGGGCCACGGGCTGGATTATGGAAACCATCGAGGGGACTGACACCGTTGAAACCGATCAAGGCCTGGCGCGTATTGCTAAGAAAGATTTTGATGCCTTTGACATGAACCCCGTTCCCGCGCCCGCGAAAGACGCTGTCAACTACGTCTGCTTCGCGCCCGCGCTTATCATGGCGGCGGTGATGCTGCTAGTAAATTTCCTCTTTACCGGCCTCACCAGCTGGGTCACAGAAGATGAAGACCGCGAGTGGTGGGCACGATCGGCGGCTTGGATTCTCATCACGATTTTCGGCTGGATCGTGGTCAATGTAATCGTTCTTTGGGGGGCCCAAGCGATTTCCGCGACGACGACAGGAAACCAGCTTCAAGTTTTTCTCGGAGATGTGAAAGCAAATCCGATCGCGAAGGCCATCCTCGGTGCCTTCGGGGGCGTAACCAGCATTGTCGGTGCTTTGCTGGCTCTTCGGTCGAAACTGAGCAAGAAGCTTGGTATTAAACTCGGCTCCCAGTGGCCTCTGATCATTGCGGCGGTTGTTTTCTTTGTTCTCCTAGCGGTCGTAATTTCGTGGATTCTGTTGCTGATCGGCTCTCAGCCTTGGGTGCATCAGTTAGTCGCTTTTCTTGGACAGCTCAAGGCGAACCCTGAGGCAAAGGCTGTCCTCGGTGCCGTCGGGGTCGTGGCTGTCACTGTCGGTGCTTTGCTGGCTCCTCGATCGAAACTGAGCAAGAAGCTTGGTATTAAACTCAGCTCCCAGTGGCCTCTGATCATTGCGGCGGCTGTTTTCGTAGTGGTCGTATTTTCCTGGCTTCTGTTGTTGCTTGGCTCGCAGCTTGGGCTGGAAAAGCCAAATGACTGGCAAGCTCAACTCTTCGTTGTCTTCCTCCTCACGGGCACCATGCTGCTTTTCGGAATTGTGATGGGATTTTTCATCAACGCGAACAAGTTTTCCCTTCACGCGACCTATCGGAATCGGCTGATCCGTGCCTACCTTGCCGCATCGCGCACGACGCGCAGGCCGAACTTGTTTACGGGGTTTGACCCCGACGACAATTTGAAGCTGGGCGACTTGTCTGCAGAAAAAGCCTCTTCATGTGCTCAACGGCGCGCTTAATCTCGTCAAGGGCGAGCAGTTGGCATGGCAGGAGCGGAAGGCTGAATCGTTCACAATGAGCCGGCTGCACTGCGGCTGCTTGTAAGGTTGGTTACCGGCCATCGGCCGAATATGGCGAAGGGATTACACTCGGAACCGCGATGGCCATTTCAGGCGCCGCGGCGAATCCGAATATGGGCTATCATTCCTCGCCGGTCGCTGGTTTCCTGATGGCGCTATTCAATATGCGCCTGGGCTGGTGGCTGGGAAATCCGGGACCGCGAGGCGCCAAAACCTGGCGCCGAAACGGGCCCGATATTCCGTTGGGCCGCTGTTTTCCGAAGCGCTCGGAAACACGACCGACCACTACAAATATGTGAATCTGTCCGACGGCGGTCATTTCGAAAATCTTGGAATTTACGAAATGGTGTTGCGTCGCTGCCATTTTATTGTCGTGAGCGACGGGGGTGAGGATCCCGAATGCGCCTATGCCGATCTCGGCGAAGCAGTTCGGAAAATCCGAATCGATTTTGGAATCCCAATCGAGTTCGGCACGATGACCATTTACCCTCGCAGCGCGATCGACACGTTAAAACTCCCGGCCACAACTGCGCAGTGGGTCGCATTCGCTACTCGGTAGTCGACGGCGACGATGCTCCGGATGGCGTTATTGTTTACATCAAACCGGCCTGTTACGGCGACGAGCCGCGTGACATTTACGAATACTTCAAGATAAATCCGACGTTCCCGCACGAAAGCACAAGCGATCAGTTCTTCTCTGAGTCGCAATTTGAGAGCTATCGCATGCTTGGCGCTTACACAATGGAGAAGCTTTGCACAGATTGCGATGGAGATTTTCGCTGTTTCATTCGCCGACATTTTAAAGCGCCACCTCCAGATCGAACCGCCCGTCTGGCTGGCAGAATTGCTCGAAGCACAGGGAAGCAAAAACAAGGTCCCGTAAGCGCCTGATCGAGGGCATGCGTCTATGCCGCACGGCTAATTGGTGGTAATCTCGTGGGATGACCCGCATGTTGGCGCTGCCGGTCACGCTTCTCGCTCTGGCGATGGCGGTGTGGGCGGCGGATCAATCAGCGGAAAACAAATCGGAGGAACCCGATTCATTCGACGTCGAGCCACCGATATTGAAACAAAACCTCTCGGATGAGCCATTGCCGAACGGCGATATGGCACGTTTGGAAAAGCAATTGGAACGCGCAAAGCAAAATGCCGCAGGCGCGGAACGTCTCAATAAAATTGGTGTGCTTGCGAAAGTGGAAGTGGAGCAGCGGTTGTTGAAGGTAGTACGGTATGAATCGGACCTGGCAAATGCGCGGGTCGCCCGCGCAAAAGAAGAACTTGCTGAAAAGGAATCTCAACTCGCAACTGGCGAAATTACCAGGGATGAACTGGAATCAATGAAAACAGCGCTGGCGCAATTAACCGAAGCCGCGCAAGCGGCAACGGCGAAGCGTGAGCGCGCCGAGCTCGAGGCCGCAGAAGCAAACTTACGTCGTCAGCAAAAGCTTCTTAAGCTTGGGATCGGACAAAAATCCGACGTCACTCGCGCCGAGGAAAAACTTGCCGAGCTCAAGGCGCAGAAGAATTAAGAGCCCGTCGAACGAGGTTCTAACTACGGGCGCACGCCCATTGTTTCGTCATTCCAATCAGTATCCCGCCGCCATCCCGTCCTTGCGTGATTCGCTTGCCCCCACATAGACGCGCTGGCCATCGTGCATTTCGACTCTGATCGCTTGGTAACCGCCGTATCCGCCGACGTCGAAACGCACATCGTGTCCTTTCTTGCGCAGTTCCCGCACAGTCTCGTACGGGATACCGCTCTCCACTTCAACGTAACCGCCTGATTCAGTCATTTTTTCTCCGGTCGGTTCGTTATCGCCTTCGTGCTGCCAGCGCGACGCGTCGCCGGCTTCCTGCACGTTTAACCCGAAATCGATCTGGTTCGTGAGCACCTGCACGTGCCCTTGCGGTTGCATGCCGCCACCCATCACGCCGAATGCTTCCCACGGTTTACCGTCTTTCATGACAAAGCCAGGAATGATTGTGTGAAACGGACGTTTGCCCGGCGCATAAACGTTCGCGTGATTCGGATCCATGGAAAAGAGTTCGCCGCGATCCTGAAACATGAATCCCAGCCCGGGCACCACGATGCCGCTGCCCATCCCGCGATAATTGCTTTGGATGAGCGAGACCATGTTGCCTTCATCATCGGCGGTACAGAGATAGATCGTGTCACCTTGATTCAGTGCCGGATTGCCGGCCTCGACCTTCTTTGCCGCGTGATTTGGGTCGATCAACTTGCGACGTTCGGCTGCGTAGCTTTTTGAAAGCAAACCGGCTAGCGGAATTTTTGCGAATGCTGGATCGGCGTAAAACTTCGCCCGATCGGCCCAGGCGATTTTCTTCGCTTCGATCATCGTGTGCAGCGTCTCGGGTGAATTGCGTCCCATGGCGCGCAGATCAAATCCTTCGAGAATGTTCAATATCTGCAGGGCCGCCATGCCCTGCCCGTTTGGCGGAAGCTCAAAGACGTCGTAGCCGCGATAACTCGTCGAAACCGGCTCGACCCATGTCGATGTATGTTTCTCGAAATCGGCTTTCCGCAAAAAGCCTCCATTCGCCCGCATGAACTCGTCGATCTTGTCCGCGATCTCACCTTTGTAGAAAGCGTCGCTGACCTTTTTCAGCGATCAGTCGCAAGGTTTTCGCGAGCGCGGGATTCTTGAAAATATCGCCCTTAGCCGGCGTGCGGCCTTTTCCGTCGAGCGTGTAGGTCTCGAGAAAGGCGCCGGGCAATCCTTTGTATAGCCGCGGACCAAACGCCCAGTAATAGGCGATTAAATCAGTAACCGGAAAACCGTCCTCGGCATATCGAATGGCAGGCGCAAGGTCATCACTCAGTTTCAGTTTGCCGAATCTTTTGTGCAGCTCTACCCAGGCATCCACTGTTCCGGGCACGCTGATCGGCAACATGCCAGTTGGCGGAATCGATTCACGATGCAGTTTCGCCAGCTCGGCCTTCATCTGGTCATAACTCAAACCGAGCGGTGAACGTCCGCTGCCGTTGATGCCATAAAGTTTGTTCTCCTTCGCGCTATACACGATTGCGAACAGATCGCCGCCAATTCCGTTGGAAACAGGCTCCATCAAACCGAGCGTTGCATTTGCGGCGATCGCCGCATCCACCGCGCTGCCACCACTTTTTAAGATATCAATGCCGACCTCAGTGGCCGCGGGCACACTTGTGCAAACCATTCCGTGCCGTGCCAGCACTTCCGATCGCGTGGCGAAATTCTTTCCAGTAATGCGATCGATCTGGGCGTTAAGACGAAGGACGACGAACAACAAAACCAACAGCCCAAAGCTGAATTTAATCCAGCGCACCGGCCACATTAACGCCTTCTACTTAAAGAGTGCACTTGAATTTTAGTCTGCCGATTATATGTGAATGCTCACCACCAAATGAAGATTTCGTCCGACGACCAAAAAGCGATCAGTCTGATTCTGATCTGCCTGGGATTTCTGTTCTTTCTGATCGGCATCGCTGCTCACTTTAAAGCGGGTTTTCAATCGCGCGCTGAGATTTCGACGACAGGCTTCGTCGCCGCCGCGATCTTCGCGGGTTTGGGTGTTCTTGTGTTTCTGTTTTCGTTTACGAAAAAGCAGAGCTGAAAGTGAGATTACGGACGCCGGGGTCAGCGCTAAAAAAGTGGCGGCGATCCTCCTCAGGATCGCCGCCGTCCCCACCGCTCTGAATAACCAAGTTATTGCTGCATTGCGTCGTGAAGCTCCTTGTGGGCATTCATCATGTCCTGATGCGCTTTTTGGATGGCATCGAGTTTCTTCTGTTGATCAGCCGTTAGCAGCGGCCGGATCTGCGACAGGGAGCTGTCGATGACTCCTTTCGCCTTCTGCATCGCCTCCTGATGAATGGCGGCGAGCTGCGGTTTGGCTCGCATCGAGAATCGGCTGAACCTTTGTCTGTTGATCAGAGGTCAGGTTCAACTGCTTGGTGATTCCCTGAAGGCCGAACGCGTGACCGCGTCCACCGCCACCAGGACCCGCTTGTGCTTGCACAACAACAAAGCCGCCAAGCGCTATCGCACCTGCGGCTACAAACGCTAATATGTTTCTTTTCATAGTTTGTTTCATTTTGTCTCCGCGAAATATTCTTTCGCTTCTCCAGGTGATGACCGCCTGGCAGTCTGGCCGGTTACAATTTTTCTTGTGTCCGCTCATTGCAACGGCGCTTTCCTACGACAAGGGCTTGGCAGAAGCGCTTCTACACCCAAGATTGTAACCAAAGCGCGCAAGTGGCTGTCATTGCTACCAGTGTGGATGCGCTCTCGATTACATGGATGATACTGACGCAAGTGCGCTTGTTCATGCTGCGCTCCAGCATGACGATGAGGCGGCTCGCGCATTGGTGCGACAACTCTATCCGCTCGTGGCCAAAATCGTCCGCGCTCATCGCCCGCATCGAACGGATGAAGAGGATCTTTGCCAAATGATTTTCATCAAGGTATTCCAGAAATTATCGCAATTTTCCGGCAAGGTGCCTCTGGAGCACTGGGTCTCACGCATCGCAGTCAACACTTGCCTGAACCAGATTCAGTGGGAGAAAATACGGCCCGAGCTTCGTCACGCGGATTTGAGCGTGGAAGAACAAGCCGTGATCGAGAACCTAACAACCTCCGCCGATGAGTTGGCCCCGGACAAGCGTTTTGCTTCACGCCAACTGGTCGAGCATCTCCTCGCTGCGCTCAAGCCGGTCGAGCGGCTGGCAATTGATCTGCTATATTTGCAGGGACGTTCGGTCGAAGAGATCCGCAAAATCACGGGCTGGAGCGCGGCGCTCGTTAAAGTACGAGCGTTTCGAGCGCGACAAAAAATGAAAGAATACCTCGCCAGGATTTCGGCAAAGGAAGGAGTATGAAAGATCACGAAATGGATCGGTTGTTGCGATCAGCCGCGCAGGCGACGGCGGACGAGGTGCCGGCTGAGATGCCGTTTGGATTCGATACTCGCGTCATCGCGCTCTGGCATGCGTTGGCTTCGAAGCCGAACGGTGTTGCGTCACTTCTCCGGCGTGTTGCGCTGTTGTCGGCAGCTGTGATTGCTTTTTCGACGCTCGCTGCTGTTCGTGAAATCAGGCAAAGTCGAGAACAGTATAACGACTTCACGAACGAGTTCGCCATCGCGGACACCGCCATTCAGGATGAATTTTCTCAATGAACGGCGCGTTAAAGTGGAAGCTTGTTGCCGGATTTGTCCTTGTATTCGTCGCTGGCGGAATCGCTGGCGCTGCTTTGGGCGGATGGTACGCTCGTCATCTTTTCTTTGAGATTCACCGTCCGGGAACAGTGGGCGACAGAATGAAAGAGCGGCTTCGCGCGGAGCTTAGTCTGACACCTGAACAGGTCGCCAAAGTTTCGCCAATTGTCGATAAAACGGCTTCGCAGCTCCAGCAGATACGGCGCGACACGGGCCGGCGCGTCCATGAAATCATGACGGAAGCGCACAAGGAGATCGCGACCAATCTTACCGACGAACAACGGCAAAAACTTCAACAAATCGAAGAGCGGCACCGCCAGTGGCGCCACCATCACGGCCCTCATGAGTTCGCTCCTGAATCGTCACCTACTCCGTAGCCCACGATGGAGGGCGGAGCTCCGCGACGCCTATCGCATTTCTTACGCAGCACTCAGGCTCGCAGAGCTCGCCCCTCCATTCAGCTCCGCAGCGAGCGCTAGAAGCGCATTCCGTTCTCGAATAAAATTCGTTCGCGCTCGACCTCTGCGCCGCGGCCTATGAAAAGATCGCGCAGTTCCGGCGTGTAGTAATCGCCGTTGTAGAGAGGATTTAGTCCAAAGAAAATCTTGCCGCCCGGGGCGAGGTGTTGCCGCAAATCGCCCAGGAAAAAATCCCATTCCGCTTTCCCCCAGCGTTCCTTCGACGGATGATAAAGATAGAAGTTGGTCGAAAACGCGGTGATCCAGTCGAATTTTTGGCCAAGATTGGGCAATGGTTCGAAAGCGCTAATCCTCCAAACTACGCGCGGAACCCCGAAAAGCTCGAGCAATTCGGTGAAAAGGGCGACGTGTTCTATGTCTAAACCCAGGACGGAATGGCCGAGGTTTTTGGCGACGAACAAGAAAAATCCGCCGCCACAACCGAGATCGAGCACGCGTTTTGGCTCTGAACGATGGAGTTTCAAATCCTGCACGCGTTCCCGATTTAATCGCAACCACGGCTCGATGTTCGCGTATTTGGCGTATCCGGCACCGGAATTCGCATAACGCTGCTGAATTTCGCGGGCGCGTGCCGCATCGATTTTCGCCAGCATCGGCTGAAGCGGAATGCGAAAAATCGAGCGTTGCGCTCTGCGCCAGCCGCGACGGTAGGTCAGCCGTTTGGTAAATTTCAGGATTTTTCGGGAAAGTTTCATCTCTTGTTCTGCGAAGTAGCCTCCAAGATGCTGTAGCCGCCTCACTGTGTCGAGGCGTACGCGTCGGGCGGGGCGACACAGCGCCGTGACTACATTGCCTCCATGAGCTCGCGAAGAAGTTGCGGCCCGCGATACACGAATCCGGTGTAAAGCTGAACAAGCTGTGCGCCCGCCTCAAATTTTTCCCGGGCGGAGTTTGCATCACAGATTCCACCAGAAGCGATCACGGGAATTTTGGAGCTTGCGACGATGCTGCGCACAAGTGCAGTGGATTTTTCCCGCAGCGGTGCACCGCTCAAACCACCTTCCTGGTCGAGCTCGGACGGGATCGAGGAATGATCCAGCGTTGTATTCGTAGCGATGATCCCCGCGACTCCGTTTTCTTCACAGGCCGCAAGGACCGCTTCCAATTCGACCGGCGACAGATCAGGTGAAATCTTTACAACGAGCGGCTTCGCGACCGGCTCCGGGTCACTCCCGATCGCGTGCAGCAATTGCGACAACGCCGCAGGTTCCTGCAGTTCCCTTACGCCGGGCGTGTTCGGTGAGCTCACATTTAATGTGATGTAGTCGGCGAAATCGCGAAGCAATCGAAACGAATAGAGGTAATCGTCTGCTGCGCGTTCAAGGGGAGTCGTCCTGGATTTGCCGATATTGATTCCAACTGGAACTGCAGGCCATCGCCGGCTCTGGCGCAGCCTGCGCAACCGTTTTGCGATGACGTCGGCACCGTCATTGTTAAATCCGAGACGATTGATCAGGGCTTGCTGCGCGGGCAGTCGAAACATGCGCGGCTTGGGATTTCCTGGTTGGGCCATGGCGGTCACCGTCCCGATCTCGATGAAACCAAACCCAAGCGCCGCCCATGCTGGCAAGGCGACGCCACTTTTGTCCAGCCCGGCGGCCAGGCCAATTGGATTCGGAAACGTCAAGCCAAACAGAGTCTTGGGTTTCGACGTCGGCGCGAACCGCTTCAGCGCGCGCAGCACAGGCTGGACATGCGACGCTCTGCGAAGCGAGGCGATCGTGAAATGATGTGCGGTCTCCGCCTCAAGCAAAAACAATAGCGGCCTAACGAGTCGTTCGTAGAGATTTTTCACGTAAGGGTGACGCGCCCGGCGGTCGCGACTTACCACTGCTCATTTCCCAATGCAAAACTGGCTGAACACAGAGTCGAGAATCTGTTCCACATCGACAACGCCAATTACTTCGCCGACTGCTCGCAATGCTTCATTAAAATGAATCGCAGTGTATTCCGGCGACAATCCCTGGGCTTGTACTGTCGCTGCCTGATCGCATGATTCCAGAGCACGGCGAAGGCAATCGCGATGGCGCGCATTAATCGCGAGCGTGCTCTCCGGCTTTAAATTTTGTTTCGTGATCCGGGTCAGAATTTCTTTTTGCAACTCCGGCAGACCTTCCCCTGTCAGGCACGAAATCCGTAATGCATGGAAATCTTTCCAGTCACTGTTCTCGGGCAGATCGCTCTTGTTTAGAACGACAATTTCGTTGGCATTGCGGATGCGTTCCTGGAAATGCGGTGCTTTCGAGGTACTGCGATCTGCGATGTGGAGCCGCAGATCGGCTAATTGCAGCGATTTCTCCGTGCGCGCGATGCCTTCCCGCTCCAGTTCGCTGGTGGACGTTCTCAATCCAGCTGTATCAAGCAGCCGAATGGGCACGCCGTCCAGGTTCACTGTCTCTTCGATGGTGTCACGAGTCGTACCATGCGTATCGCTCACAATCACGCGATCGTAACCGAGGAGTCGATTCAGCAAGCTCGATTTCCCGACATTCGTTGCTCCGTAAATTACGACGCGCACTCCTTCACGCAGAATGCGTCCCTGGTCGGCAGTGGCGAGCAACGCGGCAATTTCCTCACGGATAGAATCGAGTCGCGCACGCAGTGTTTCACCTTCATCCGGCGTGATGTCCTCCTCGGGAAAATCGATTGACGCATTGATGTGTGCGAGTAGTTCGACCAACTCATCACGAATTTTCCCAATTTGTTCTCCGAGCCTGCCTTCGAGTTGTTCGGTGGCTGAGCGCAGGGCGAGATCGGTCTTCGCCCGGATCAGATCAATTACCGCCTCGGCTTGAGTAAGGTCCATTTTGCCGTTGAGAAAGGCGCGCTCCGTAAATTCGCCCGGACGCGCAGCGCGTGCACCGGCGCGCAGGCATGCTTCAAGAACCTTTGCAGAAACCAGCGTTCCTCCGTGGCAACTGATCTCGACCAAATCCTCTGCGGTGTAACTGACCGGCGCGCGGTGGACGGAAAGCATTACTTGATCGATCAACCGGCCTTCTGGCCCAAAAATTTCGCCAAAATGCTGCACGTGCGGCTCAAATTGCGATGGCCTCTCTTTGCCATGAAAGATTTTGTCTGCTACCTCGATTGCATTCGCACCGGAGACGCGGACAAGCGCAATAGCGCCTTCTCCGGGCGGAGTTGAGATGGCAGCGATCGTGTCAGAAACGGTCATCATCCTAGCAGGAACATTTTGCCTCGGGAGTAAGGTACATCAAGCAGCGGCGTTGCAGCTGCGAGAAAGGATGACGCCCTGCGAGGCTGTCTCGGCCCGACCGGCAACTTCTGTGCCGAATCGGCAGGCTGGCAGCCTGCCGGCCGAGTCAGGCAAGCTGCCTAACCTACGCTGCGCATCACTTCTTTGAATGCCGCGACTAATTTCTTGTTCTCCTCCATTGTACCAATCGAAATGCGGACCCATGCGGGCAAGTTGTACCCCTTGAGCGGGCGCACGATGATGCCTTGCCTCAGCAGTTTCTCGAAGATCGCATGTCCGTCGCCAACATTTACCATCACAAAATTCACGGTCCCGGGCACAAAACGAACTTTCATTTTGGAGAATTGTTCGTGCAGATAAGCGCGGCCTTCATCGACCGCCCGTTTTGTGTCGCGCAGATGCTCGTCATCCTCGAGCGCTGCGAGCGCGCCGACTTGAGCAATGCTGTTCACGTTGAATGGCTGCCTTGTTTTATGAAGTATCTGGACCAGATCAGCCGGCCCAACGGCATACCCGATACGCAAGCCGGCCAGTCCATGAATCTTCGAAAATGTGCGCAGGACGACAATGTTTCGTCCTTCGCGAACGAATCGAAGCGTATCAGGCGGACGATCGAGGAATTCGAAATAGGCTTCATCGAAAACGACGACGACCCTCTCCGGAACATGCGACATTAAGTGGTCGATCTCGCGCTGAGAAAGCAATGTTCCCGTTGGATTATTGGGGTTGGGAAGGAAAATCACCCGAGTTTTCGGCGTGATCGCAGCCAGCATTCCATCCACATCCTGCTGGTAATTCGGGCTGGGCACTTCAATTGTGCGCGCGCCAAACGAGGTCGCGATCAATTTGTAGACGACAAAGGCGTACTGAGCGGTGATGACGTCATCACCGGGATTGAGAAAGGCATGACCGAGAAATTCGAGCACTTCATTTGAACCATTGCCGAGAATGACGTTCTCTGGAGCGAGGTCTAGTTTTGTCGCCACTGCGTTGCAGAGGCAAAATCCGCCGCCATCGGGATAAAGGTGACCTTTTTCCAAAGCGTCACGCATTGCCTCCATTGCCTTGGGAGAGGGACCCAGCGGATTCTCGTTCGAAGCCAGCTTGATGATTGCATTTGGGTCGAGGCCAAGTTCGCGGGCCGTTTCCTCGATCGGCTTTCCCGGTTGGTAAACCGTGACCTCGCGCAGTTGCGGGTTCGCCAGCTCCCAGATCGAAATCATGCGCAGGAGGTTAAATGGAAGTACGGTAAGTTTCCAATCGGCTAGTCTTCCTCTTCTTGTTCTTGTTGTAACTCTTGCTCATGCTCTTTCTAAAGAGTAAAAGCATGAACGCGAAAATGCATGATAGCAGATAACGAAATCATCTATCTCGATAACAACGCTACGACAGAGCTTGATCCCGCCGTGATCGAGGAAATGCTGCCGTTTTTGACCAAGTATTACGGCAACCCTTCGAGTGGATACGGCTTCGCGGCCATGGCTAGAAAAGCCATAAATCTTGCGCGGGAACGGCTCGCTGCATTGCTCGGCTGTGAACCGACGGAAGTTATTTTCACCAGCGGCGGCACAGAGTCCAATAATGCGGTCATCAATTCTGCGCTGCAGCTTCAGGCGTCATGGCGGACATGTGGTGGCGAGCGCGGTCGAACACAGCGCGGTGCTGCGCCCCTGCCAGGATCTCGCAAAACGAGGATGCGCCGTCACATTCCTAGGCGTAGACAGGCATGGAAATCTCGATCTTGGCGAATTAGAAGCTGTGATTCGCCCGGAAACGGCGCTTGTTTCAATCATGTGGGCGAATAATGAGACCGGCGTGATATTTCCTATCGAGAAAATCGCTGAAATCTGTCGTCAGAAAGGCGCGCTCTTTCACACAGACGCGGTACAAGCGACCGGTAAAATCCCGATGCGCTTGCGCGATACGGCGATCAATCTTCTTTCTCTTTCGGCGCACAAATTTCATGGCCCAAAAGGCGTGGGGGCGCTTTACGTCGATCGGCGAACCCGCTTCAGTCCATTGATTGCCGGGGGCGGTCAGGAAAATGGGCGGCGTGGCGGGACTGAAAACGTCGCGTCGATTGTTGGCCTTGGAAAAGCAGCCGAGCTGGCTCTGAAGCACCTCGCAGAAGGGAAATGCAATATTCGCTCCATGCGCGATCGCTTCGAAGAATCAGTGCTCGACGCGGTCAGCGGCGCGTCAGTGAATGGCGCGGATGCGCGACCGAATCCCAAACACATCCAGTTTTTCATTTGACGGCATCGAGTCTTCAGCGGCGCTCCTGTTGTTGGACCGACAAGGTATCTGTTGCTCGGCCGGCTCAGCCTGCCGGACCGGTTCACAGGAAGCTTCACACGTACTTGCGTGCAATGAATCCGACCGGCGATGATGCCAGGCGGAGTCTGCGTTTCTCGCTTGGCCGGTTCAACACCGAGGCGCAAATCGATCGCGCCATTGAAGTCGTGCCAAAAGTCATCGAGAAGCTGCGGCAAAGCGGCACGCCGACGCCTGTAGCCACGGCTCCGTAAGCCGTTCGACAATCTCCCAGCGGCACAATATTGTGCAGAACTGTCTTGCCGTGATGGAAACACCACGTGATCCCACTGCTTCGCGTTACGAACATGCTGCGAAAGGCCTGCGCCGGAGCGATCTTGACCCAGATCCGATCAAGCAATTTGGAAATTGGTTCACCGCGGCCATTGAAGCCGGTATTCGCGACGTCAATGCAATGAGCCTGGCCACAGCTGGACGCGACGGCCGGCCGTCGGTACGCATTGTTCTGCTGAAAGGCTTCGACCAGGACGGGTTCGTCTTTTTTACCAACTACGAAAGCGAGAAAGGAAAGCAGCTCGACGCCAACCCTTACGCGGCGCTGGCGTTTTACTGGATCGAACTGGACCGGCAGGTCCGCATTAGCGGGAAAGCAGAAAGAACTTCGCGCGAAGAATCGCAAACTTATTTTCATTCGCGTCCGGTGGGCAGTCAGCTAAGTGCATGGGCATCGCGTCAGAGCCAGGTCCTCGATGGGCGCCGCGTGCTCGATGCGCGCATGGCCGAGATGACGGAACGCTTCGGCGACAAGCGCATTCCGTTACCGCCGCACTGGGGCGGCTATCAAGTGAAACCGGATATGATCGAGTTCTGGCAGGGTTGCCCGAATCGCCTGCACGATCGCTTTCGTTACACGCGCCAGGCGGATGGCAGTTGGCTGATCGAGCGGCTGGCACCGTGAGCAATGACGAATGACAAATGCCTAATGACGCAAAGAATGACTAATTCGGAATGACGCGAACCGTTCCGACCGCCAGGTTTCGTCATTTGGTCATTCTGATCTTCGATTCGTCATTCGTGCTTCGTCATTGTTAGAACGGGTTCATGAAGAAAAACCAGGAAACGAAGATCGAGATCATTCAGGGCGATATCACGAAACTCGATGTGAATGCGATCGTAAACGCGGCGAACCCGACGCTCCTCGGCGGTGGCGGAGTCGATGGCGCGATTCATCGCGCCGCTGGAACTGAGTTGCTTGCAGAATGCCGGACCCTTGGGGGTTGTCGACC
This sequence comes from uncultured Verrucomicrobiae bacterium, assembly GCA_963719605.1. Lineage (GTDB taxonomy): Bacteria > Verrucomicrobiota > Verrucomicrobiia > Chthoniobacterales > UBA10450 > Udaeobacter. The sequence continues at coordinate 114,009 of CAVRCO010000002.1, read as the reverse complement.
CGGTGAAGCGAAAATCACTCGCGGATTTCGTTTGCCTGCGCGTTTTGTCATTCACACAGTCGGCCCGGTTTGGAGAGGCGGAAAACACCATGAACCTGAGACCCTGGCGAACTGTTATCAGAGCTCATTGCAGCTCGCGGTTGAAAATGGACTCAAGACGATTGCTTTCCCGGCGATCAGTTGCGGCGCATATGGTTATCCGATTCCAGAAGCAGCGCAGATCGCACTAAAAACCACGCGAGATTTTCTCACGATTCAGAGCAGGATGGACAAAGTAATTTTCGTTCTTTGCGGCGAGGACATCTACGCCGCGTATCGCCAACTACTGTAGCCGCTGACCTCCGGCGGCACGTCTGAGGTTAGCGAAGACTGCTCGGCAGCGGACACACTTGCTCTATAGGACATCAGGGTCGAGCTTCGCACAGCGAAACGGCTACAGAAGTGGAGAGACGCAATCAGGCCACCGGATACGATTGCATTTGTGTATGATTAATCCGAACGAAAACAATCTTACGGGGGACGAACCGCTGCCGACGCCGGTTCAGCCGGGCGAGCAACAAATTGACCCGGGTGGGCGTGAGCAGTTTCGTCAAGTAACAAACAAATTTTCCACGGCCATGAGTCAGACGTGGGATGAGACAAAAGAGAAAGCCGGCCGCGCGCGGGAGCGTACTGAATTCTTCGTCCGCGAAAATCCCGTGCCGACCATCCTTGGCGCGTTAGGGCTCGGAATCGCGATCGGATTAGCTATCCGCTTTGCATCTACCAGCGAGCGAAAGGCCGAAATACAGGTGAAGTCGCCGCTGGGAAATTTCGACTGGGGTATTCTTTCGCTGCCTTTTCTCTGGCCGTTGTTCAAATCAGCCAGGGAAAAGTATGAAAGCTCGGCTGAAGCAGTAAAAGATGGCGTAAAACAACTGAAAAAGATCGACGTGGACCGCTACGCAAAGCCAATCCGCAAACGCTGGAAAGCCTGGACGCGCTGAGCGTTGATGGCAGATCGGCGCCGAATTCTTCATCCAAGCTCGAGAAAGCTATTGACGAGATCGGCGAGCGGACGCGGATACTGGTACATGAAAGCGTGGCCACCGCCATTGAATTGAGCAAGCCAAGCGCCAGGAATGGCGTTAACCAGCTTCAACGCATTTGGACGGCGGGATCACGATATCGGCCGTACCGGTGGCAATTAGCACTGGCACGTTTATCTCTCGCTCCCGGTTCCCGATACCGGTGCGGTGCCATGCGTCCATCGCCGCGACCTGACGATTAACGAGATCGGGAGATAACTGCGCACGCGCCGCTGCTACGATATCGCCGAATTCGCGATAAATGGATTCGACGATTGCCCTCGGAAAAACCAGTGACAGTAATCGACGCGCCTGTTCATGAGGTGTGCCGGACATGTCGATGAGCTTTGACCACACGTCGGCCGAGGCGAGATCTGCGTTAGCTCCTCCAGGATCCGTTGATAACAGGATGAGTTTGTTAATACGTTCCGGGTGCTGCAAGGCGAGTCTTTGAGCGATGAATCCGCCCATCGACCACCCGAGTACGCTTGGGCGCCCCACGTCGAGCATCTCGATTACTCGCGCGGCATCATCGGCGAGTTGGTCGATACCAAATGGCCGTCCGTTGTTCGTGGAGGAACCGATCCCGCGATTGTCAACGAGGATGAGCTCGTTGGAAGACGCGAGCACGTCAATAAACGAAGGATCCCAGTCCGCACTTGTCGCGGCAAAGCCGTTCAGGACTACAAGCGGTCGGCCATTTCCAATTCGACGATAAGCGATTTTCGCGCCATCGATTGGGATCGTCGCTAAGGATTCAGCTGCCATTGGACAAATCGACCATTGAAGCGTCGCGTCACATCGCTGAAAGTGTCAATCCACAAATGGCACACTCCCGTTCGATTGAGCAGCCCGCGTGGCAACGCAATCCGATCTTCGAATTCTTCGCATCGCTTAAACTCGCGGTCGTCCTGCTTGCGGTGATCATTGTCGCCGCGATAGCAGGAACACTCTATGAGTCGAGTTTCGATGCGAAAGTTTCGCGCGCCTACGTTTACGGGGCACCCTGGTTCAATCTCTGGCTTGTCTTGCTTGGGGCAAACCTTGCCTGTTCCGCGCTCTCTCGTTGGCCCTGGCGCAAACATCATCTCGCATTTCTCATCACGCATCTCGGTATCATTACGCTGCTGATCGGATCCCTCATCGGCAGAATTTGGGGAATTGAAGGAACCATCACGCTTTTCAAAGGCGAACCGCCAACGAATCGGCTCCTGGTCGATGAACGCCAGCTGCGCGTCCACGATGTCGATGGGATCGTAAAAGGCTATCCCGCCGAGTTTTTGCATCATCCGCCGACGCCGCAGCATCCACGCGACCTTGGCCTGCTGACGAGCGGCGCGCATTTGAAGATTATTGATTACGCCCCGACGATCGAAGCAAAGCTCAACCCAAAGCCGCTGAATGACGGCGGAGCGCCGGCACTGCATTTCGCCATTGCCACCGCGATGATGAACCAACATCTCGATGGCTGGCTGCTAGCCGACGATCCGCAGAACGGAAATTTCTCCATGGGTCTGGCCAACATCGAACTGAAACGGGGGACAGCGGCGCAGGGTCATGCCGAGCATAGCGAAGCGAAGTCGGGGGAGCCCGATGAAGCCGGCTCACAGGTTCCGCAGCGGGATTCCTCGACTTCGCTCGGAATGACAGAGCTTGAGGAATCAATATTCGCCTTTAGCAAAGCGCCTGAGGAGCAGATTGGCCATGTCCGCAAGGGCGGCAGCATCGGAGCGAAAGTACGCCTGGAACAACCTCAGAACGGCAATAAAGGACGGGTTGTTATTTCTTTAGGCGAAAAGAAAGTCAGTTTCGACGTTGCAGAAAATCTCGGTCGCGATGCCGCAATCGCCGGTACGCCGTTCACACTCAAAATCGATGACTACTGGGCCGATTTTCGAATCGAGAATGGCAAACCCAGTTCCTTCAGCGATCAGCCAAACAATCCTGCGGTGCTTGTGACAATCCGAGGCAAAGGTGTCCCCGCCACCGAGCCCGAAACAAATCCACATGGTAGCGCTAAAGACCTCACTACCACGGGAGGCCCACCATCAATGCCCGCCCCCGGTGAAGGAACGCCGAATCACCTAACGCTGTTTATTGCCGACGACGGAACGCTCAGTTACGAGCTCGCTTCACGAAAGAACGGTAAATCAAGCAGTAAGATCGAGTTGGACAAGCCCCTGGCAACCGGTTGGGCCGATTGGCAACTAACGATTGATAAGACGATACCGCACGCGGCGAGCTCGATGGATTTCAACCCCGTTAATTCCGAGACAGTGCCGGCGAGCGCCGATTTGCCAGATGGAGTGCGCGTCCAGATTCAGCAAAATGGCGAAACCTTTGAACGATGGGCTCCAGCGGGTTGGCAGATTACAATTCCTACTTTACCCACCCCGACGATGGTTGCCTACGGCTGGAAAACAGTGTCGCTGCCAATCGGACTGGAACTGCTGAACTTCGAAGTAAAACGGAATGAAGGCAGTGACAGCCCTGCGGGATTCAAAAGTACCCTGCGCATTGTTACCCCCGACGGCGAGACTGCCACGGGCTCCTGCTGGATGAACCATCCATTCAGTTATCCAGGCACTTGGTGGCGTACCTGGACGGGACTCACGTACAAAATTTCTCAGGCGTCCTGGAACCCGGAAAACCTCGGACAAAGTACCGTGCAGATTTTGCGCGATCCCGGTTGGCTATTGAAATGGATTGGTTCGCTGCTCGTGGTGATCGGCGTGTTCATGATGTTTTATCTCCAGCCGTACCGAAAACAAACCGAAGGTGAGCCGATCACGGCTTCAGCTCCAAATCGAGAAGATGAAGTTGTCAAAGGCGAAGCCGTTGCGGAAATCACCCGCTAGTCTCGGCAACGATGGCGCGACTTTTGTTCCGGCGTTTGGATTCTGCTTCCTCGCTTGGAGAGGCGGACCAGCCTTCGTAGAGCTACGGTAAGCGCGAAACGCAAGGTGAGGGTTGAATCTTGAGCGTTGAGCGTTAAACGTTCTTGATCTCACATGAAAAACAGAAAAATCCTTCAATTGTTCGTGTTTTTCGTTGCAGCCTTCGCTGCATGCGCGTCGGATGAAGAGCCAGCAGGAGCTAATCAAACCGTTCCAGGTGCAACCAAATGGGGGTACTACAGCGGCGAGCCGGTGACACGCTGGAACTCCGACGGCCGGAACATGACAGTGGTAACCGAATTGCGTTACACTGATCCGAAAGGCGAGGTGTGGGTGGCGCCGGCGGGCTCGGTCACCGACGGCGCATCGATTCCGCGTTATCTCTGGTCGATCATGGGCGGACCATTCGAAGGACAATATCGGAACGCGTCTGTGCTGCATGACGTCGCTTACGAGAAGAAAAAACGGCCATGGCAGGATTGCGACCGAATGTTCTACTACGCCATGCGTTGCAGCGGGGTGAACGCCGTAGAAGCCAAGACCATGTTTTACGCGCTTTACAAATTCGGACATCACTGGAAGTTTCCCATCAAACGCGCGAAACCGGTCAAGTTTGAAGGGCAATTGGTGGCTCGAGCCGAGCCGATTCCGCGCGCAATTCCAGTGAATCCGGCTGAGATTAACGAGGCGCGTGATTGGATTCAGAATGCCGATCCAAGTCTTGAGCAGATCGAGCGACGAGCTAACACGGAAGCGTGGTGATGCCGATCGGTTTGCGCGTCCAGGACGTCGGCCTGCCAGCCTGACTCGGCAGGCGGCCTGTCACGCTGCCTGGGCAGGCGGGATCAAGCCGGCAGCTTGATCGCCGAGTCAGGCAAAGCTGGCTAAGTTCAATGAAAAGCAACGGGCGCCCCAGAAAAAGCTCTATTCCGAGGCGCCCGGCTCTGGGTCTATCTGTGGCGCAACCTAACCTATCGGTAGCAAATTCCCTGCGATTGGTTCACTGCGTAAAGGCATCAACCAGATCGTTCACGACAGGATCAGCGTCGCGCGCCGCCAGCGAAGCAAGATTAAATCGGAATTCGAACATCGCGGTCGCGGTGAAAGCGGCGGCGGTACGCTTCAGTACGTCAATGAATGATTGTCGAGGTTTCATATTTTTCGTTGCATTCGCGGGCACCATTGCAGCACCGCGTGACAAACAGATGACGACCTCGCAAAAAAATGGTGACGTTTCCGTGGCGATTATGTGAACAGGCCTTCCGCGGGGGCTAGACCTGAAACTTGATGATCGTTCGAAGCAAATCCGCTAGCAGGGGCGCCCGCAGGTGATCTATGATTTTCTGGATCGCACTTAAGATCTGGTGAGGTTATAATAGCGAAGCGATGCCACGGACGAGCCTGAGCACGTTTTTCATTTTCATCTCTGTAGTCACCGTCGCTTCGAGTCAGACCGCTCGCGCCCAAGCCGCTTCCGAAAGGGCCGCTTGAAAAATATGATAACCCGCCGCCGCTAGCCCCAGCCGTAGGCACGTCGCCAGCATTGATCTCGCAGTTCGGTCCTTACACGAGTTATCAAGTCAACGTTAATGCGAACGGGAATAACATTGTTGGCGACGCCGCAAATGAGCCGTCCATTTGCGTCGATCCGACGAACGGAAATAAAATGAGTATCGGTTGGAGGCAATTCGATAGCGTTTCGTCTAATTTTCGGCAAGCTGGATTCGCGCATACGATCAATGGCGGCAGGACGTGGATTTCTGCTGGCGTTCTCCAGCACAACGTTTTTCGCAGCGATCCTGTTCTGAACTCCGATAACGCCGGCCATTTTTTTTATCTCAGCCTTCTGCAGACATTTTTTGACGATTTGTGGCGATCACTCAATGGCGGTCAAGCATGGGCGAATATCGCGCCGGCGGATGGAGGCGATAAAGAGTGGTTTACGATCGACAAAACCAATAGCACCGGGACATGGATTCCAGTACCAATACTGGAGCAGTGACGGCAACAATTTCGCTGGCAGACAATTCACTCGATCGACCAACGGCGGACTCACCTGGATGAATCCGATCAATATTCCCAATTCTCCTGCGTGGGGCACACTGGACGTCGATTCAAACGGTAATCTTTTTATCGGCGGCGTAAACCTGACCACCGATCAAATTTGGTGTATTCGGTCCACCAACGCAAAGAACGGCGCCGTTGCCCCAACTTTCGACCAGAGCACTGCAGTAAATCTTGGCGGCCATATCGCTTCTAGCGAGCCGATTAATCCGCAAGGATTAGCAGGCCAGGTTTTTCTGGCGGTGGATCGTTCCGGCACAAGTACGAACAACAATATTTACATCCTTGCGAGCGTTCAGCCCGCCGGCTTTGCCACTGGCAGGACGTGATGTTCGCGCGAAGCACAAATGGAGGCCAAACCTTCAGCGCACCGCGTCGGATCAATGACGATCCTGTTAATCACGCGAAGTGGCACTGGTTTGGCACGCTTTCGGTTGCGCCTAACGGGCGAATCGATGCAGTCTGGCTGGACACGCGTAACGCTGGGAACAATACCAACTCGCAGCTCTTCTATTCATACAGCCTCGATGGCGGAAATACCTGGTCGCTGAATGTCGCGATCAGCAATTCGTTTAATCCGTTCCTCGGTTATCCGAATCAGGACAAGCTCGGCGATTACATCACAATCGTTTCGGATAACGCGGGTGCCAATGTCGCGTATGCAGCGACATTTAATGGTGAAGAAGACATCTATTATGTCCGGATCGCTCCGCTAATCGCCGGTCACAGATTTCAACAGCGACGCCAGACCAGATTTTCTCCTGAACAATCCGATCACGCGCCAAACAGCGGTCTGGTACATGGATAACAATGTTCGAATTGGCGCCGCTAACGGCCCTACTCTGCCCGGCGGCTGGACTGTAGCGAGTGTCGCGGACTTTAACAATGACGGTCATCCGGATTACCTGCTATTCAACCCAGCGACGCGCGCGACAGTCATTTGGTACATGAACAACAACGTTCATGTTACAGGGGCGACCGGCCCTACGCTTCCTGCGGGCTGGAGTGTGGCAGGAGCGGCGGACTTTAACGGGGATGGTCACCCCGACTATCTACTGTTCAACGCTAACTCGCGCGCCACAGTGATTTGGTATATGAACAACAACGTTCATGTTACAGGGGCGACCGGCCCTACGCTTCCTGTGGGCTGGAGCGTGGTGGGGGTTGCGGATTTTAACGGGGATGGTCACCCTGACTACCTGCTGTTCAATGCCAACACCCATGCCACAGCCATTTGGTACATGAACAACAACGTTCATGTCTCAGGCAACTCTGGCCCGACACTCCCTGTAGACTGGGACCTGGTAGGAGCGGCTGATTTCGACGGCAACGGCAGACCCGATTATCTGCTTTACAATTCGACCACGCACCAAACAGCGATTTGGTATATGAACAACAATGTTCGCATTGGCTCTGCTTTCGGTCCCACTCTCCCCGCGGGCTGGAGCTTGGCCGCACCGTAGCGCGGCTGCTGATCTGTCGGAGTCACGCGAACGACGGCCTGCATGGGCGAGCCGGCCGCGCGTTATCCCCCCAGTTGGCGAGGTTTCATAATTTTGATATTTTATTTATGGAACTGATGACTTGACGAACGTCGCAAAAAATCGTGACAATTACGTCTCGGTTTCGTGAACTGACTTAACGGAGTCGACAAAGTAAATCTAAACGAGAGGATAATGATGCTAGGCGAGAAGATTGGTGAAACATCCGGCAAGATCACTTCGCAGCGCGTTTTGCGGAACCTGGGCGGGGGTCCAAAAATGGAGACGTCGTTTCAGGCGAGCGGATCGATTCTGGGCACAGACGTAAAGGAGACAGGCACCTATTGCACTGTGGTCCGTCCGGACGGGACGCTCTACGGCGAAGGGCAAGGAGTAATGATTCTCAAGGACGGAAAAATTGCGACTTGGACAGGCCATGGTGTTGGGACGATGAAGAAAGATGGGACGGCGAGTTATCGTGGTGCCGTCTATTATCAAACTATGCCCCCACGATGGGCACGCTTGAACAAAGTCGCGGTAGTATTCGAATACGAGGTAGACGCAGAGCGCAACACGCGCTCCGAATTTTGGGAATGGAAGTAGCAGGCAGCTAACTCGCCGCGACAGCCAATGGTGGAACGCTTTGTCCTCAACGCGTTATTAAATCTAGGCGACTCTGCGAGATTATTTTGCCATCGTCTTCGGAGAAGCCGATCCACCTGCTTGCTCTTTCGTCGCTTCGTTTTTCTCCAGCGCGACGTTCAAGACTTCATCCACATTTTCGACCGGGACGAATTTGAGTTTTTGTTTCGCTTCCTCGGGAACATCGACAAGATCTTTTTCGTTGAGCTTGGGAATGATGACCGTGGAAATACCCGCACGCATCGCCGCCAGGCTCTTTTCCTTCAGACCGCCGATTGGCAGAACCAGGCCGCGCAAAGTGATTTCGCCAGTCATGGCGACATCCGGCCGAACCGGAGTATTGCTGAACAGCGACGCTAACGCGGTAAACATTGCGATGCCGGCCGAAGGACCATCTTTGGGCACAGCGCCAGCGGGCACGTGCACGTGAATGTCCATTTTGCGAAAATCTTCTGGATTCACGCCCAGTTGGCCCTCGCGGCTGCGAAGAAGACTCAGCGCAGCTTGGACGGATTCCTTCATCACTTCACCAATGTGTCCGGTGAGGATGATATTGCCTTTCCCTGGGTAACGCGTGGCTTCAATATGTAACACTTCACCGCCGGCAGGCGTGTACGCCAGCCCCGTGACAACGCCCGGCTTGCTCGTTTTGAGTTTGGTCTCGCGCACGTATTTGGCCGGGCCGAGCATTTCTGCAACCACATCCGGCGTGACGGTGACGTGGTCGGTCTTGCCGCGGGCAACCTGCGCTGCGACGCCGCGACAGATCGCGCCGATCTGTCGTTCAAGCTCACGCACGCCGGCTTCGTGCGTGTAATCGTTAATCACGCGGCGGAGCGCGTCCTCTTGCCATTCGCATTGCTCTGGTTTTAATCCATTTTCTTCAAGCTGCCGCGGCACGAGGTACCGCTTAGCGATCTCGAGTTTTTCACGCTCGGTGTAACCGGGGATTGAGATCACTTCAATCCGGTCGCGCAACGGTTCCGGTATGCCTTCGATATAGTTCGCAGTGCCGATGAAAATCACCTGCGACAGATCAAACGGCACATCGAGATAGCGATCGACAAACTTGTCGTTTTGGCGCGGATCGAGCACCTCGAGCAAGGCGCTGGCTGGATCACCACGAAAATCGGCGCCGATCTTATCGATCTCATCGAGCATAAACACAGGATTGCGCGTGCCGCACCGGCGCAGCTCCTGGATGATACGCCCCGGCATCGAGCCGATGTACGTGCGGCGATGACCCCGGATCTCTGCTTCGTCGCGCATCCCGCCGAGGCTGATTCGCACAAATTTGCGGCCCAGCGCGTCGGCAATCGACTGGCCGAGGCTGGTTTTGCCCACCCCAGGCGGGCCAAGAAAACAGAGGATCGCGCCGTGCCCCTGTGGATTGAGTTTGCGCACGGCCAGATATTCGATCAGCCGCTTTTTCACTTTTTCCAGATCGTAATGATCGCGATCCAGGATTTTCTGCGCTTGGTCGAGATCAAGATTGTCCTCGCTCAGTTTGTTCCAGGGCAAATCGGCGATGATCTCGATGTAGCTGACGATCACCGAAAACTCCGGACTTGCTGGAGGAATGAAATCCAGCCGCTTCAATTCGCGCTCGGCCTGTTTCATCACTTCCTCTGGCGGTTTGGCTTCCTCGAGCCGGGCACGCAATTGCTGGGCCTGTTCTTCGCCGCCACCTTCGGCTTCGCCCAGCTCGCGCTGAATCGCCTTGATTTGCGATCGTAGATAAGCGCGTCGTTGCGCATCGGAAAATTGAGAGGCCACATCTTTCTGCAGCTTCTGCTGGATCTCTGCGATCTCGAGTTGCGCCGAGATCTGTTTTTGAATTGCACGCACGCGCTTTTCGACATCGAGCTCCTCGAGAAGTGCCTGCTTCTGCGCGACATCCACGTTTAGATTTGGCGCCAGAAAATCAGCGAGCTGCTCGGGATTCTCTATGTTCAGGATCATGAGGCGTGCCTGCTCCGGCGCGTCCGGCGCTAGTTCGAACAATCGCGCAGCTGAATCTCGCAGATTTCGGAACGTGGCTTCCCACTCCTTGCTTGCCGGCGGTAGGATCGATTCGGGCAGATCGATCTCGGCACGCAGAAACGGCGAGGTGGCAACAATTTTGCGAAGCGAAAAGCGGCGCAACCCTTGCACTATGACCAGCACATTGTCCTCCGCCTGACGCAGAAGCTTGAGCACGAGTGCGGCTGTGCCGACGGTATACAGGTCTTGCGGTGTCGGATCTTCCTTTATTTCGTCGCGCTGCGTCACCAGTCCGATCACTTTTGTACGTGGCAAAGTGTCATCGAGAAGTTTAAGTGACGCCGCACGCTGGATATTCAGCGGGATAATTGTCCCGGGGAAAATGACAAGTCCGCGCACTGGCAAAATCGATAATTCTTCGGGGATCCGCGGCATCGCGCTCTCCTCAATGCCCGTAGCGATGGTACTGTCCACTCCCGGTTTCCCTTCGACCCCGGCCCGCAAAGTGCTGAGTTCTTTCGAGCTCATGACGTCTTTCAGGGGCAGCGAAATCCAGAGCAATCCGTTGCGCTGCTCGGCGTGCGCTTCCTCGATTTCCACTTCGGCGGGCAACGGCACTTCCCGTATGAACGGGCCGTAATCGATCTCCATGGCCAACAATTGCAGGGCGCATCCCTCGTCATCAGTCGGCTCAGGCAGCTCTCGTGTGCCGCGAATCACCACGCGCCGCGGTTCGACAGTTAGATTAATGAACGGGCGATCGACCCCCGCCAGATCGACGCAAATACGAATGGATTTTTCGCAGCGATACGCATTGATTGCAGGCTCCCAGGCATGCGGCGCAAACCTGGAGAAATGCGAACGCGACAGTTCGTAGGTCACATCCTGCAACGCGCCATGCAGCCAGCGCAACTTAATGTTCCTGATTGGGTCCATTGGAATGTTAAACTTCCACCGCGGCTGTTCGGTTTTCAATGCCCTAAACGGGGTAGGAGGGAAATTATTTCGTTTTCCCCGGGCCCCGCAACGCGCGGCCAGGTTTCGCGCCTGTGTGCTCGCCATCTTTGAGCACTTGCACACCATTTACGAAAACGTGCTTCACGCCTACCGCATATTGATGCGGTTTCTCATACGTGGCGCGGTCGGCAATCGTCACTGGATCGAACACCACCACATCGGCAAACATCCCTTCCTTGAGAAACCCACGATGATCGAGCCCCAAATTTGTGGCAGGTAATCCACTCAGTCGCCGCACTGCTTCCTTCATTGGAATCACTTTTTCGTCCCGCGAATATTTGCCCAGCACTCGCGCGAAATTTCCATAGGCACGCGGATGCGGATTGGATTTCAGGAATAGACCCTCAGGCGCTTGCGAAGCTTCATCGGAGCCGAACGAAATCCACGGCTTCGCGAATTCCTTCTTCACGTTGTCTTCCGACATGATGGAATAGAGTGTGCCGATGCGCGATTCATCTTCCGCGATCAAATCCATCGCCGTGTCGATGGGATCTTTTCCCCGCGTTCTGGCTACTTCTGCCAGTGTTTTCCCGGTAAGCGGCTTCAGTTTTTCCGACTTGAACTCTGCCAGCAGAATGTGCTGTGGACCTCCGGCATCAAAATACAGGTTTTCCCATTCGCTTGTGGGCTTTTGCACCTCTGCCTTAATCTTCTCGCGCGTCGCGGGATCGCGCAGCCGCTTGAATAACGCAGGATAACCGCCGTCTTCGGTCCAAGGCGGAAGCGATGCGTCCAGGCCGGTTCCTCCCGCGGTGTAAGTGTACATATCGGCAGTGATTTTCAGCCCTTCCTTCTGCGCGACCTCGATTCGCGAAAGCAAATCGTCGATCTTTGGCCAGTTTTGCTGGCCCGAGACTTTGATGTGATAAACTTCTGCCGGAATTTTCGCCTCCCGGCTGATGCGAATTAATTCATCAAGCGCTTCGAGCAGGCGGCTGCCCTCGCTGCGCATGTGCGAAATGTATTTGCCCTGGTATTTTGCGGCCACCTTGCAAAGCTCGATTAGCTCCTCCGTCTTCGCATAAAACGCCGGAGGATAGATTAGCGAAGTGCCAATCCCCAGCGCGCCGGCTTCCATTTCCTTGCGCACGAGTTCGCGCATCTGGTCGAGTTGTTCGGGCGTCGGCTGTTTATCTTCAAAGCCGATTACGTACTCGCGGATGGTCGTCGCGCCGATGAACGAGGCGACGTTGCACGACACGCCACGCTTTTCGAGGTACTGCAAGTACTCCGCGAGCGTGTTCCATTTGATCTCGTATTTGATGTCGATTTGCTGACGAATCATATGCTCGCGCACCCGATCGTTCACCGGGCCCATCGATTCGCCCTCGCCCATGATCTCAGTCGTTACGCCTTGCCGAATTTCACTCTGTGAACGGCCATCATGGATTAGCGACACAGTGGACCAGGAGAGCATATTGATAAACCCGGGCGCCACGGCGAGTCCCTTCGCATCGATAACGGCCTTGGCCTCCGCAGCCTTGAAATCCCCGATACCCGCGATCCGATCGCCACGGATCGCGACGTCGGCTTGCTTCGGCTCGGCGCCAGAGCCGTCGTAAACCGTCCCGTTTCGGATGATGACATCGAAATCATCGGCCGAAAAAGCAGTAATGGCCAGCGACGTGGACAAAATCCCGGCGAAAATTCGTTGAAGAGTCACTTATCTCCGCTTCCTATTCTAGAACTCTCAGGCGCTCTTTAGCGCTCTTTTATATGACGCCTGACCAGGAACAGACTTCGCGTCATGAGTGCGATAACAAGTGCTCCGATGAAAATACCCAACTCAAACGATCCCCTTCCGCAGTCGAGGCTGAGATAAAGTAAACGTTCAATGCAATCCATCTGATACCTCCAATCGTTGTTGATGATTCACTAGGATATACTCTGCATTCATTGAGAACGTTATCGGGGCGGCGGCTGAGTCGGCTCGCACCCATCGACAAGTGGATGGATCGCCCACTGGTTCTGCGGTAATTGTTGATTACGAATTGTTCCCGGATCGACGGCGTCACCCAGCATGCCGCACCAAGTGTCGATAAACTGCCTCATGTCTGGAATTCTTAGGACCACCGGTTTCGGATCTTTCGCGATCTGGATCGCATTCCATCCCTGGTCGATCATCGTTCCGATCAACTGGCACTGCTTGATAGGATGAATCTCATTCCAGCCGGTGTGCGCTGAATCGTAAACCCATGTGCCTTTGATAACCAGAACGTCGGCGCCAGAGCCGTCCGGGGTTCCAGCGGCATGGACGGACGTGATGTTAGGGTTTACGTCAGCAGGGTTACCCCTATCGTTCAAGGCGTTGACAGCCCCCGCCAGCGTGACTACGCCCGCAGCGATGCTTAGGATCAGACATGCGATCCACCCGATGATTGGGACGGCGCAAGCAACCGCCGCAGCAGTAGCGAGCGCCAGCGCCGCGTAGCATGCCTGCAACAGATCGTAAACCCCTCCGCCTTCAAATTCGGCATGCATGCACGCCGTCGTAATAAATCCGGAATACGGAGGATAAGAGCTGGGATCGGCAAACTTCTCAATAAGATCACCGGAAAACGGAAGATGATAGCCAAGGAACGAGTAGTTCGCGATGTCCGAAGTTTTTCGAGCGAGATATCCTTGCAGCGGGGATTTCTCCAAATTCTGCTGCGAAATCCCGACGGTAGTTGGAGCTAAGACAAGGTTCAAACTGTAATCCGTATCGAAACTATCGAGTCCGGATTTTTCGTCTGGCGTTTCCACACTCAGAGCAAATCCAACGGCGCAAACATCGCCTCCGAGACAAATCAGCCGTTGGTACAACCACCAAAGACAATAGGCAATGATCGCTGAAAGTGCGGCGATCTCGGCGCCCGGCACGAACGCCACGCCGACAAGGGCCGCCAGCAGGGCGGCCACGACCAGAGCTCCACCGGTCATCACATACTGAACCCAGGTAAAGCCAACGAAGCCGGATATCGGCGTGCATTTGGTGTATTGGCGGTAGCTCATGATGGCGCGTTCCTAACTTGCTTGCACATAAAGTGTCAGGCCTCCTGCCAGGCCTGATCTTGTGAAGGCATGCACGTTAATGGGCTGTCGCTCCGTAAACCCATTCGGCGGATTGACGGTGGCATGTACTGTGATTTCCTGCCCGGCTTCAAGAAGCGGATTCGCGGGAGAAAATGTGATATTCCAACCGGCCGGCAGCGGGTGATTGGAGCGAAGATGCTGGGACGGGATTGTTATTGGATCAAACGGACGCCGACCTATCGCCCGGGTCGCGCGGGAACCTCGTTTCGATCATCGCCGCAAGGCGGAAGACGCGGAATGGCATACGAGTCGGCCTCAAATCGGAAGTCCTGAGCAAATCGTTCTGCGTTTCGAAGCTGGAACTCGAAATCAACTGCAGAATGTGAAACGCCGACCAGCGTATTGTCCTGCCCAAGATTGTTATAAGGGTTCGAGTCATCAATCCAACTGAAAGAGGCCTGTAGGCAATAGTGTCCCGCTAAGGCGGGAGTTTTCCATTTTGTCTTGGCGTAAACGGGACAATTCGGTCCCCCTTTTACTCCCAGGTTCACCGCGACTTCCCGAGGTCCGGGCGTGACCGGATGACTCTGGACACCAATTCCAAAACTCAAGTACCAAAACTCAACAGGCAGCCCAACGCAGCTTCCTTCAGTAGAGCCGTTCCAAATTCTCGCCACTACGTCATAGGTGGTATCGGGCAAAAGTTTATCTGGCGGAACAACAACACCGCCCTGCTCCAGCCAGATATCAGGATTGTCCCAGGTTACCCCAAAACCCAGCGCCATTAGATAGTATTGGTCATAAATTAAAGGATCTGGCCGTTTAACTGCCGGATCGCTCAGAGTGACGCACTGTTTCGGTGAAATCTTCCCTCGTCTTCCTGATAAATGCTTTCGTTGGCAGCTGCGGCATAATTCTGCGAACAACTTTCGCAGGACCCGTATCAGAGCGGGGATCCAGCCATAAAGCAAAGTGCGCAGAAGGACGCAAACAAATCCCAAGATCGCTTTGAGAAAAGCCATGCGTCCCTCCTATGCCAGGGTCATGCATCGGCCGGCGTCGAGTCCATCTTGGATGATGACTTGCAATCGCTGAGCGAAAACTGGCGGAGCGCTTAGCACATTGACTAAGGCGTACTCCATGGCTCGAATTTAAAAAAGATGTTCCGCTATTGTCGATCTTAAAACGTTAACCAACAGCGTGCACTCCAAATTACTAAATTCTGCGGACACTGATCTGCCTCGCCCGCCAGTTGCCAGACGTTTGGAGTGCGTGGCGTCTTCGCTCGCCTTGAAGTGGTCCTACACTTATCAGGTAGCGATGCGCGGCTGGCATGCTGCTGACTACGGACAAGAGAGCGACGCGACGCGATTCTTAATATGAGGCCTGTTGCCTTTGAATTGGGTCAGCGAATCGAAGCAGGCCGCGCGATAAAGCGCAGCTCCGATTAAACCCCCAAAGGCTTCGAGATCGAAGGGAAATCAGAATTCAATGAAAGCGGAACATCTGATGAAGACGATAACGAAATTCAAATCCATGCGTCGCAGTCGAACATTCTTGCTGTCAATCGTCTGCTCGGGCGCTGTTGCAACGCTGCTCGGCAGCTGTGCAGAGAGTCCTTACGCAACCCGCCACGATCCCACTGGGTATACGCCGGGCTACCACGACTACTACGGCAATCCGTACTCCTATTCCGGATACGGACCGCGCGAACTTAATCACGGCGACCGGTATTGATTTGCGACGCGCTCGGATGGACGCGTCGGTGTCGTCCGCCCCATTGGCGGATGCGCCGATGCGCTCAAAGCGTGTGACTAAGGACTCCACATTTCGCGGCGCGCTGTTGCACGGCGCTTCTTGTCAAACCCGAACCACGGCGAACATGATGGCGCACACCGATCGAGGTAATCGAATCAACGCTCGCACAGCGGCGGCGTACAAATTATATTTTAATTTAGCTTTGTTGTTCTGCGCGGTTATCATTAAATGACCGCATGAAGACATCAGCGATTACGAACACATCTCGCGCAGTACGAACCGTCCTCTCGCTCCTGTGCGCAGGATTCCTCGGGCTTTCGCTCGGTGGATGCGCTGGTACCTATTACGCTGAGACCCCAGCCCCCGAATCCCGGTATAATACGTATTATGGGCCGTACTATTATCCGTACTATCCGTGGTACGCTTATTATGGCGGCGCGTACAACTACGGCGTGATCCGCTAATTACTTTTCGGTCTCTTTGAGCAAGGCGGCGAGCTGATCTTTCCACAATGCAGCCAGTGTGTGACTGCCGTGGCCGCGCGTTTTGTCGCTGAACGGAATCACGATTGCTCGACCGTGCGGAACGCGCTTGATCTCCTGTTCAAGAATGCCGAGCTCGGGCGGGTTAATTAGGTCGTCGGCGGAGTTGATCGCCAAGAGCGGGGCGCGGATTTTTTCCAGGTTCGGCCCAGGATCGTAATCATGTGACGCTTCCAGCGCGTAAAGCACGTCATTGGCGTCGTCAGTTTTCACGATTCCATCGACAAATTTGTCTAGAACTTCATCCGTTTTTGCAAGTGTAGACGCATCTTTCTGACGCAGAACGGGATTGCTGCTCATGAACCAAAGCATCTCAGCGGCGGTGCGCAGGCTCGGCGGCTGCGTCTTGTAATCGCCGCCGTTCCACGCCGGATCATTGCGGATCGCGTCAATAACCATGCGACGCCATGCACGGTTGCGCCCGGAAATCTGCGTCGGCAAACTCGCCAGCGGCATCAGCGCGTCCATGAAATCGGGATGCAATTCGCCCCACAGCCAGGTGTGCATTCCGCCCATTGACGTTCCCATTACCAGTCGCGCGTGATTCACGCCGAGTCCGTCGGTAAGCAGACGATACTGCGCCTCCACCATGTCGAGATAACCGTAGCGCGGGAATTTCGCGTGCATGCCGTCGCTCGGCTTGCTCGATTTGCCGTGGCCGATTCCGTCCGGCAACACGATGAAAAATTTTGTCGCGTCGAGCGGCTGATCTTTCCCGAATAGCTCGCCGGCAAATTCCGGCCGAATAAATTGCGCGCCGCTGCCGGTGGTGCCATGCATGATGAGAACGGCATTGGTCGTTTTGCCTTGTGCATCCTTCTCAGGTTTTCCCAGAGTCCGGTAGTGGAGGCGCAACTCTGGCAATGTTTCGCCCGAGGCAAACTTGAAGTCGCGAATCGTGTAGTCGCTTTCCGTCGGCGCCGGATAATCGGCGGCCGACGCGAAACGGGCGGCGAAAATGGACAAGAAAAGTGCAAAGATTCGGAGTGTTGGATTCATATTAATGATTTCGTTGCCGTTCGGCTTGAATTTGCTTGAGCAATTCGGTTTTGGTTCGTTCCAGATCGTGAGCGAATTTCACTGTTGCTTCCAGAGCTTCGGGATAGATTTCGAACCGTCTTTCGCAATTTCTTGGTGGCAGGATCGTAAAAGAAGGAAATGTCCTGATCGAGATTCGGCACGATCAGCTCGTCGCTTAATTTCTGGTAGCGCTGCCATGTCGCTCAAGCCCCCAGCGAATGACCGATTCGTGTTGCGCAAGGCCATGAGCGTTTTCACGTCGAGCAATTGAACGCCGCCGGATTGCAGCAGCGTGGCCAAGTCGCCCGGGCTGTAATCGGTCGTGAAAACAAAGGGACGCAGCGGCGGCATTTCGCCGGCATCGAGCGCGCGTCGGAACTTGGCCGCTTGCTGGTTCTTGTTTCGCGCCGGCAATTTTTCCGCTCTCGATTCCTTGGCGCAATGTTTGCTCGATCGACGCCAGGATCCGGTCGCGTCGTTCTGCATCCTGCTGGTGTTGCTGGAAATTACTGAGCCAGAACGCCGCGTAAACGCCAATAAACACCAGAACCAGCTCCGCAACCCAGCCTGCGAAGCGCGCGAAATGCGAGCGTTTTTCAGTTGTTTGACTCATGGTTCACGGGAACAATTCAATCAATGAGACAATCGTGGTCAGTCAACAATTTGACGGATTTCGTCGTCGACTCTGTTCAAGCGGCGCACGCGGACGAAGCGCCGTTTTATCATTTGAGATTCGACCGCGTGTTTCCCGACGATTTCTACGTGGAGATGTTGCAGGCGATGCCAGTGGCGGAGGACTACCGCGCGATGTCCGGCAAAAGCAAAATGGGAAGCAGCAGACCTGACGGAAAACCGACTCGCGCGAAGATTGATCTTTTCCCGGAATACATCCGCCATTTGCCGCCGAACAAAGGTGCAGTCTGGGACGTGGCCGGTCGCGTTCTTCGTTCCAAAGAGTTGGAGACGGCCTTTGTGCAGCGACTAGCGCCAGGTTTGAAGCGCCGGTTCGGCGAAAACTTCACGAAGGTAAGCATGTATCCCGTGCCAATCCTCACTCGCGATATTCCGGGATATCGCATTTTCAAACATACCGACAGCCTTTGGAAAGGCATCACGGTCCAGTTCTATCTGCCGCCCGACAACTCGACACCGCATATCGGAACCATCTTTCATGAGGTGCTCCCCAATGGGAGAAAACCAAAGAAGGCGCAAATGCCATTCTCGCCTAACAGCGGTTATGCATTCGCAGTTGCCGATAACACGTGGCATTCGGCCGACCCAGTGGGAACTGAAGTGAAAACGCGCGACAGCATTCTGCTCACTTATTTTGTCGATGCCGGGCCGTGGCGATTCGTGCGCAATCGCGGCCGGCGAGCAGCGAATTTTGCGCTCAACGAGCTGCGCAATTTGAAGCGCCGCTGACGGCTGTGTCTACTTAGCGCCAAAGACGCGACCGTCCCCGTTAGCCTTGGGCAGCGCCCGAGGACAAATCGTAACCCAATGACGGGCAACACTGAAAACGCGATTCACTTCGGCGCCAGTTCGTTTCGCATTGAAAACCATCCGGCGAGCTGAATCGCGCCCTCAGCGCTTGTTGATATGGCACTCCTAATTCCTGGGACGAATGCCCCAGGCTAAAATGGGAACAGCGCCCCTTGGCGCTTAAATAGCCTAATCAACGAGGTAATGGCTGTTCCATGTTCGCGAGCGCGTACGCAGCAACCGCGACGACAGCCGAATTTTCCGCCAGTTCTTTCGGGACGATTTTGTCCAGCGTGTCAGCGGCAGTGTGATGATAATTAAAATAGAACCGGCTGTCTTGAATCGGACTGAAAGCAGGGACGCCGGCTTTTTCGATTGGGCCAATGTCGGCGCCACAATGTTCGACCAGGTTGAGCATGCCCGCGCCTGACCCCTGCAAGATTGCTGCGACCGGTGCGAACGTCTTTTTCACTTCTGGTTTTGCTTTGATGTTGATGCCAAGCGGATGATCGGCGCCACCGTCTGTTTCCATGGCTGCGAAATGATTCATCCATTCTTTTTCGTGATCTTTTGCGTACTGTTTTGATCCGGCCAGCCCATTTTCTTCATTCATCCACGCGATCACGCGAATTGTGCGCTTTGGCTTGAGATGAAGTTTTTGGATCAGGTTCGCCGCTTCCATCGAAACTGCGACGCCCGCACCATCGTCAATTGCGCCCGTTCCCAGGTCCCACGAATCCAGGTGACCGGAAACGATGATTACCTGTTCGGGATGTTCGCTGCCTTTGATGTCACCGATCACATTTGCGCTTTCGACATCCGGCAGAGTTTGGGGCGTAAGAACCAATTTCATTCTTACGGGTCCTTGTCGGACCAGGTCCGCGATCAAATCCGCATCCTCCGCGGTGACTGCGCCGGCTGGAATTTTCGGCGCATCATTTGCGTAATCCGTCTGTCCTGTGTGTGGAAGCCGATAGTCGGCGCCGCCCACTGAACGAATCAAACAGGCAACAGCGCCTTGTCGCGCGGCGGCGCTCGGACCATCGGCTCTGATAAACAACTGCCTCTCCGTATGCTTCGCCGCCACGACCTTCCGCGGCCATTTGTTTGTCGAAGGGATAATTGAAGAGCACGATCTTGCCCGCGACTTTGTCGCGAGGCAGCGATTTTAGTTCATCAAAATTTCTGACAGCGATCACTTCTGCTTCGATTCCATCCGTGAGACGTCGCGACGCTTTCCCCAAGCGCGCACAAGACAATTTTCTGCGTGGTGTTCGCTGCCTGTCCGGGAAATTGAACGAGCGCTGCTGTTTCTTCACCGCGCACCCAATGCGGCACCATCACTCTTTCGAGCTGTACTTCACAGCCGATGGCCTTCAATTCGCTGGCGACGTACTCAACGGCTTTGGCCGCCTGCGCGGATCCGGTCAATCGCGGCCCGATGTTATTCGATAGATGTGCGACCTGCCTGTAAGCGTAGTCGCTGGTCAGAGCTGCCTGTTGCAATCGTTTCAGATCCGCCAGTGTCCCCGCGGAAAAGACAGCGGGCGTCGGCGATGGCGACGACGTTCGGGCTCGATGCTGCCGCTGGCGTTTGTTGCGCCTCAACTCGTTGAGCGCAGAAAAACAATGAAAACGAGAGAAAAAAGACGACGCAGAATTGATTCGATTTAGACATCGTGAAGTCTAGCGCGAGTTACTTCTCCCTGGTAAACTCGATCGCTTCGCCAAACAGCTCAGGGTTACGTGCGTTTTTCGTCAAAAGCGCAGCAACGGTAGCTGAATCCCTGGTTTCTTTTGGGATGACTTTGCGGTTTACGTTGCGCAAACTCAAATGCTTGCCGTCATCGGACAGTTTCCAAACCACGTAAGCATACTTGCGATCATTCGAGTTGAGGTCCTGAACGCTGGCAAACGGCGTCTCCGCGATGTCGGAGTGATAAGCGCGGAACAAATCGCCATCGTAGTAAATGATGTAAACGCTGTCGTCGAGCTTGCGCACTTTCATGTTTTCTGTGCCGTCTGTAGAAGTCCAATCGCCAAGCAACCGTTCCTGCACTTTTTGAGTGGGGCTTGATGTGATTGGAACTTCATATTCGCACGCACTGAAAGCCAGAATGCACAGGCATACGGCGATGCCGAAGCCAAGTCGGCGATGAATCAAATTCGATGAAGTCACGCCGTCTTGGTTGTCTCAGGGGACCGGCCTTCGTCGAAATCGATCAGGTCTGGGATTGTAACGATGTCATCGCGATTCGTGAGGCCATGTTTGCGCTTTGCCTCCTCCAGATTTGGCGTAGCGAAGTCACGCCAGCCTAACTTCGAGACGAAGGCATTCCAGACAACCAAATCGCCTTGATTTAGGCGCCGCCCTTTTTCAAAACACCATTCAAGAATCTCCTCATCCGTCCCACCTTGCTTCACGCGCTCGCGCAAGTCCCGATGATGGACCCGCAGGAAATTGCAGCACGCGCTATCGAGGGTTTGGGGTGCGCCGAAATTTTTTAAATAATCCTCATGCAGCCCGCCGCGGGCGTGCAGCCGAATCTTGTCCAGCATTCGCGGGAAATACATCATGCCCTTTGCCATTTCTTTCGGACTCCTCGGATAAGTCGTCATTCCAGAGTAATCGCCGTGTCGCTGGATTCGTGCAACTGCGGCGGCGCAATCCTTCGCGAAACAGAACGAGCGCCTTCATCATTTCGCACGAAGTGCTTTGGAGTGCGATGCGTCCTCGCATCGCTCTCGAGTGACTGGAGACTTTCCAAAGGCGCAGCAGGTCTGACAGGATGTGCTCCTCTTAGTTCGCGTCGCCATCCGTTAATGCGAGAATTCGCGCTTTCTTTTCGCCGTAATCGAGTGAATGGAAGCGCCGAATCTCATCCAGGCGGCGGTGGCCGTTGAGAGTATCGAGGTAATGCGTGTAGCTCGCTGCGAGCTGGCTCGTCTCCAGATAACGGCCACGCAAATTTGCATCCCGAAACGCTTCCGGGCATTGGCGCGCGAAAAGATGAAAACGCAGCCAACGCCGGTCCATACGCGAGACGCGCTGGGTTTTTCGAAAGAACGCGATAAACAAAAGCAGAACGAGATAAGTATCGACCTGCGCCTGGAGCTCCAGATTGCGCGCAAAATCTTCGGAAGCGATCTCGCGAATTCCGCTTTTGAACTGAAGCGCCGCATGCAAGGCATGGTTGAGTTCCTCTACGAACATGATCAGCGACCGGATATTGCGATCACCTACGCCCGCGCGCGGATCGTGCTGTTCGAGTTGTTCAATGAGCCAGCGCGAATAGTAAATACCGACGTAAAGCTGGTCGCCCGCACGACGCAAAAACGTGCGGGCGAGCTCGCTCAATTCGCGGGCTGATTTTCCCGCCAGAAGTCGACAATTGCGCGCAACGCGTGCGATCGATCAGACAATCTTCCAAGTTGATCCCCACCTGCGCGTAGGTTCGCTCAAATAATTTCTGGATCTGGCTAAAGAGCGTCTCGTTCACAGGCGAAAGCGACGGGCGCGCGTCATCGTCCAAGTTCAGCAATCGATCGGAAAGTTGATTTAGCGCGAGCCTGACATCGCGAAACCGATCGGCCAATCCTTCGAAAACGTCATCCAGATTCGCAGCGACGCGCAGCAGCGTGTGACGCAACAAGTTGATAGTTCGTTCGGCCGACTTGTTCATAAAATTCGAGATCCGGGCCGCCGCGCAAACTGCGCTGTCCCGCGACAGCGGGATGAAAGATTCCGCTGATGAAAAGTGAGTAATTACCGATATGCGCACGAAGCAAAAATGCCTGTTCGGGCGTCGCGCGGGTCAGCGCGATCAACATGTCCGAAATGTATTGTTCGCCACAGGACGAATCCGCCGTGGCGGACTCGGCGCGCCCCGGGGTTTGCGGCAACTGCAATTGCTTCGCGCGCGAAAACGTTTCAAGCAACGACGCGACATAATCGCAAAGCTTCCGGTCGCCAATCCCGCTCTGTTGCAAAACGTACCGGGCCAGAACATAAAAATAAAACTGCGACGAGATCCGCAGATGCCCGCAGTGATTCAAGATCGCGTCAACCAATCGCGGATGATCGAGAATCGAATCGCGCGTTTCGACATCGCTCAAAAGATCGACCAGCGAGACTTGGTCAGTTTGCGAACGCGCGAGCGTGCGCACGATGAAGTCGAAATCGGCGGCTGTAAACCGCGCCCGACAATTCGCCCTGATCATCGGGACTTCATAATGCGCGATTGAGACGCGTATGGCAAGCCAGATTGCTAACTGCCGCTATGCGCCATCGGAAAGGATATCTTTGCCTGAAGCAGCACGTGGGGTGGAAGCCCGGGTGGGCTAAGATCGCGATCTGGGGAAGTCGCCAAGCGTTTGCCTTCACTCGGGCCCCTTTTCCTCAACGCACACAAGATTAGGCTCGACTCTGACAATAAGCGGTGAGCGCGATGCGCCGAGTTGGCTTTAATTCGATTTAGAAAGGTAAATATATGAATAAATTAATAACATGGAATCCGCTTAGAGAGATGGAAGAAGCACAAATTCGCTTCAATCGTTTTTTGGGCGGCTTTCCGAACAGAATAGATAGTGGCGAACCCCACAGCCTGACGGTCGCAGATTGGTCACCGGAGGTTGATATCAGTGAGGACGATCACGGGTACCTCATCAAAGCTGACCTTCCTGAAATGAAGAAGGAAGACGTTAAGGTAACAGTCGAAGATGGCATCCTCTGCGTTTCCGGAGAACGCAAAAGCGAGAAGGAAGATAAGAAAAAGAAATTCCATCGCATCGAGCGATCCCTTGGCACTTTCCGACGCAGCTTTACATTGCCTGAAGATACCGATAGCACGAAAGTGACAGCGGAGTTCCGCGACGGAGTGCTGAAAGTGCACCTCCCGACAACGGCGATCGAAAGATCAAAGGCCACGCAAGTTAAAGTACAATGATGCGCTAACACTGATGTCGAGCGTACGGAGGGTTCCGTGCGTTCGCTCCAGTGTGAGAATTCATTCAACAACTGCGGGGAGCCAGGAATTAAACGGGGACTAACCCAGCCGGTATTTATGAATTAGCACGGCCACCAAGTAGCTACCTCTCCGCACCGTTGAGCCCGCGCAGTCGTTGCCTCTTCAAGATTTCGTTTAAGACAACGGTTGCGGCCGTGGCTTTCTCACCGGACGAACAGCGCTATACCGAGCGTCGCAGCTTCGGAAGCGATTCGCGAAATTGGGTGGGAGAACGACGGACGATCCGCTTAAACGCGCGATTGAAGTTCGTCATGGATTGAAATCCGCATGCGAAGGCAACTTCGCTAATTCGCGAATTGGGATTGAGCAAAAGGGTCTTCGATTTTTCTACTCGGACTCTCGAGAGGTGGTCGATGAAATTAATCCCGGTCGCTTTCTTGAACATTTTGCAAAAGTAATGCCTGCTGATATTAGCCACGTGGGCGATCCGCCCCAGCGACAGTGGCTCCGCCTGATGGTCCTCGATGAATTGCCGCGCTCGCGTCATATTTGCGGACTCATCCTTTTCACGCCGTACGACCAGTTGATTTGACAAGATTGAAAGGTGCTGCGCAAAAATGCTCAGAAGCCGCAACATCGCTCGATATCGATCCGGCGATAAAACGCACGTCCGAAAATAAGCCCGCTCGAGCTGCTTCCAATTTGTCTTGTAACCCCACGCGCGGAGCTGTCGAGTAATGGTCGCGAAGTGTTTCTTAGTCGGGTTCTTGAGCATCACTTCACCCGTCTCGAGAAAACCAAGAATATGGTCACCTGCATACACCGGCACTGCACTTTCGGAGAGTCCCGCAAACCAAGTGGCGGTGCGCGTTGTCGAGTCCGGCTCTTCAGATGCGTTGGTTTGGGCGCTCAGGCATGCGGCGCGAGCCTTGTTGAAACGAGCCAGAATCGCGGCGAATGAAACGTGATCCGTTTTGCCATGGTGTGCAGGCGACCATGAATCGCGTCCTCGGATATTGAGCGGCAAACCCGTGGCTTTGCTGAAAGCCCATTCGTAATCTTTGAAAATCTGGGAGCGCGACAGATGTCGCATCACTTCATGATCAGAGGATCGAGCTGCGCCCGGTTGCGTCATTCTTCTCTGCGAAGTCACGGAAATCGCGCCCCGTCCACGGCCGTTGCAGATCAGGCTGCTTCTTTTTGGGCGTTTGGTCGCGGTCATATCCAGGCGCTCGTAAGCTGAGCTACATTGGCAGCCCTCGGCACGCCGCATGCAATCAGGGCTTTGATCGTGTCCTTTGCAGTTAGGAGGTACTTGCGCACGATAGGATCAATTGCATATGCGACTTCAGCATTTCGCATTATTTCGCGGAATTGGATTAGGTGCATGTGCCGTTGACCTCGTGGGAGAATGCCTTCAGCGTGCCTCGCGGTGGTGGCGTCTCTTTGCGATCGTCACATAGTGACTGCTGAAGTTGCCCGGGATTTCCCCCTTCGTTTTCCCAACGTCGCTCTGCGGCAAAATCGGTTTCTTCGTTTTGTGAACTTGCAAAAGTCAGGGGACCCATGAGGCAATCAGGCAAGCGGCTCAGCGCCCGTTGTCCTGATGAAGTCGTGCTGCGATGAACAAGTCGCCGGAGGTCAGCTGCCGCCGAACATTCGGCCGCCGCTTGCGGGCCGTAGCGCGAAGCTTCTTGAAAAGCGCCGCACGACCTTTTGAAGTTTTATGTTGGGCGTAGTAAAGCGCGCAGTTCTGGGTCAATGTTGGTTCCATGTTAATTCTCCGTTTGTTCGCGCTGGTGGCGGATTGACGCGGGCGCCGATGTCTGAGCAGTTCGTATCGAGGCACGTGATATAAGCATCCAGGAACGCCGCGAAACCTATCCCTGAGACGGCAGTATTGCCCGACAAGTTCACGAGCAACCTTTCGAGCTCGTCTTTATGTGCAGCGATAGCATTCATGATTCAGTTTGGTGTGCAGAGAGAAGGGGCCGCACACGTGCGCGATCGATTGACGCTGCGATTATTACGGAGCCAACATACGGCTGCGGCTGCCGATTACCTAATGGTATTTACCACCACAGCTTGTCGAAGCGATCCGAGAACCGCCGATGCGTTCTGGATTTCGCGCCATATCTCGAAGGCGCACCGGTTCGATGTCATCGTCCACTTCGCGCAAAATAGCGTAAATTTGCCCGTGGCGATATCACGCTTCATCCGCTGGTCCCACTCGTCATCGTTCCAACCGTGGAATCACGCGGCGAGCTGAGCGCGCTCTTCGGACGAGAGCTGTTCGATTGGAGTGTTGTTCTCGGTCACGCTGGGGGCCAATAATCGACCCCGACCACCCCGGGATCTGCGCATTTCGCCTTAGAACCCAACTACCTTTGTGCCGGCTTAATTGCGACAGGGTTGCTTGTAGTGCCCGGCTCCTGCTTCGGATTTTCTGTTGCGATATCCCTGATTTGCCTCGTGATCGCGACCGATTGGAACGTGTCCGCGTTGGAGAGTTGCTTCAAAAGCTCCTGAATCTTTGCGGCTTTTCCGTCTTCGATAGTCATATCAACCTTTCGTCAGCGCGCTCAACGTAGCCGCGAGTTGATCCTTAGAAATCGTCGCTGCCTGTTTCTCAGCCATCAATGTAAGAATTTTACCACCGCTCAAGCCAACGACAAGCGATGTCAGAAGCTGAGCGACGGTCAGGTGTAGCTCAATTGTTGTTCCGGTTACCAAATCGTACGACGCCAGTGGACCATAAACGCCCCAGACGACAACAGACGCTACCGCGCCAACGAGCACATTCCCAATCCAACCCGGCCGCCAAACCTTCGCCGCAGGGTCTAGCCGCGGATAATTGAACTCACCGCTAATTGCGGAGTTAACAATTCCGCCGATTGCTCCAAAGCCGGCGATAAGCAGAATAATTTGCCAGATGGTCATAAAACCTCCGCACTCGACCTTGCACGGTTCACCCGGCAAATTAAAGCAAATTTGCGCAGCTAACGCGTTACGATTTTCGAATTACCGCTGCTAAACAAAGTCAAAGCTTGTCAAAGAATGTCGTCGGCAGGCTTGCGTTTACCTTGACACTTTTGGTTACCGTGCTTTCGAGCAGCTTGCCCGTGTTGAGGTCCGTTTCAGTCGTTGCGAACGGAATTTAACGCCGCTGACCTCGCGGAAATCGGAGCTGACCTGCTCGATCATCGTCGGCGTAGGATCGACATCGACATGTAAAGGTCTAATATCGCGACGCTGGGTGACCAGCCAACTGTTCGGGTCAACGTACAACGAGACGGTGTACCCATCATTCAGAATGACCTGGAGCGCATGATAGTTAACGGCGTCGATTTGTTCGCGCCCGATCGATTTTATCTTGTAGCCGCGCCCTTTGAGCTCGTGGAGACCGAACAGCTTTCCTGGCAATTCGACGCCATGCCTGGCGCAGCGATCCCCGCGGCTTTCCGTTCCTCGGTCCTGCGTTTCAGTTCGGCAAGTTCCTCTTCGCCGACGTGCAGAAAGGGAACGTCCGTCCCGATCCCCACATGATCTTCGCCGCAAACCTTAACCGCGTGGTCGAGATGCTGGAGATAATCCTTGAGCATCGGCTGCTTCAGCGGCTCGGTCAGAAACGGCAGCATGTAAGTTCCGATCACGCCGCCTTTCTCCGCCAACGCTTTCAATTCGCGATCTTCCTTGTTGCCGCGCCATGTGAGCCGCGTGGTGATCGAACAGCTTTCCTGGCAATTCGACGCCATGCCTCAGAGCCGCAGTACCTCTTTCAGTCGCTGGCTTCTGATCTCTCTTGCCTTCCCATTGCCAGCCGCTCTGTCCATCAAACGCTTCGGTGAAAACATGCTTCCCTTCCGCTCTAACATCGATGCGCATTTTACCCGGACGCGCCGCGTAATAAGTGCCGTCCACTTCGAACGACGGATCTTTAATGTGCAGATCAATCTGCGCCGATTGAACGGCTTCAATCGCCAAGTGTCGACTTCACTACGTTCACGCCGGAACCGACAATCCGCTTCGTCACGCCCACCGGATCATTATTCGAAATCGGAAACCCGATTTCGCCCAGTACGTTCCCGTCGAGTACAAACATCTTGCGATAGAATTGCGCCGCGACGGGCGACACCGATGCCGGTGTAGCGGTAGCGGTCGGTTCGCCCGACCACAAAGCATCCGGCTTAATCGCGGTCAACGTCACTGCCCCGCCCAAAGTTTTCGTAAATTGCCGACGACTAATCATCTCCCGAGAAAGTCTACCGCAATCCACTCGGCAATCGAGGCGACGCGAGAAGCTTGCCAAATTCGCTCCACCGTTTCTCGGGATCGGCGCCGCTTCGTTTCTCGATGTAACGGCGCACCATGTCTTCCCCGAGATTGTAGTTGATCACGTAACTTCGGTAACGCTGGATGAATTTCACCCGCTGCTGAGCGCGAGCTGGTTCCATCACTGCGTATTTTTGCAACCATTGCACCGCGGCGTTCTCGTCGATCTCACCGTTGATCAATCTTCGCGCGGCCTCGTTTCCGGCATAACTGAGATCCTTCATCAAATCCTGCACGGCATAATATTCGTCTGCGCGTGATGCATCGATTCCCGCGGCGGGAAATAAGACTTCCTTCTCGAACTTCATTCGCTCGGCTTGGTCGGGAACGCAACGTCTCGGCCGAAATTCGCCGTCCCTTCGGCGATCAGCGATTGCGGTGAGAACAGTGCGTAAACCGAAAACTCCACCCAGCCGCGATCGCGGACCAGGTTCTTTTCCAGCAGCGAATTGTAAACGTGATGGCCGGGATAACCTTCGTGCGCCGCGAGATCGACCGCGCGATCGATGAAGATCGGCAGATCAGTATTCACCTGAATCACGCTGTGGAAATTGCCTTTGTACCAATTGTAACCGCCCCACGGTTTATTGGTCACGTACTCGACGGTGAAACTCTCGTTAGGCGGAAGCGAAATGTGCGCCAGCGTCCGGGCGCGGCATTCCTTGATCGCGAGTTGAAACACGGTATCGAGTTTTTCCTTCGGAATCACAAACGGCTTGCGCCACATTCTCGTAGCGCTCCCACAAGGGACCTTTCCCCGGAATCTTTGCCTCCAGTTGGGCAATGATCTGATCGAAGTGCGAATCGGGAAAAGTTGGCGCAACGGCGTCGTAAAGCGAGCGCGACTCGTCGTCGAACTTTAATTTTTCGCCCTTCAACATCCGGACTCGCGCAGCCAGCGCGGAAACTTGTTTCTGCAAATATTCGTGGCGTAACTGAAGCAGGTCGTCGCCAGCGTTAGGAGCTTTCGCCAAAGTCGCGCTTAATTCGACGGCCTCGGCACCGATCGCATCCAGTGACTTCTTTTCCTTCTCCGCTTGCGTCTTCCACTCAGCCGGTCCGTAAAATGCGTCAACGTAATCAGGATCATGTTGTCCCAGAGCCAGCACGAGATGCACGTACCGCTCGGCGACAGCATTCATGACGTCTGCCGCCGCTCGAGCGCTTCCATTCACAGTCACCAAACCGCAAAGAACGAAAAGAAATAATATCCGGCGCATACTGAAGATTAACCTCGAGCTTTCCCCGGATCGTCAGCAATTCGCAAATCTATTTTTTCGCGCGCGTTCTGGCGGTGATGCGTCTCGCTCGTCACTTTTTCAAAATGCTTGATCTCGGCAAAATATATAGATCAAAACTCTACGGTTTCGGCTACGAAGGCATTTGCGGAAAGTTTGCCGGCTTCATTGTGAAAGCAAAACAGCCGAGCCCTTGCGAGCTCGGCTGTCTGTTAATTGTTGTTTCGGCTGTCGATTAGTAGTCCATGCCGCCCATTCCGCCTGGAGGCATCGGAGGAGTTTTTTCCTTTTCAGGAATCTCCGTGACCAATGCTTCGGTGGTGAGCAACAGGCCCGCGATGGACGCGGCGTTTTGCAGCGCTGAGCGCGTGACCTTGGTCGGATCGACGATGCCGGCCTTCACCAGGTCGGTGTATTCGTCGTTGGCGACGTCGTAGCCTTCGTTGCCTTTGCGCTTCTTCACTTCCTCGACAACGAGCGCGCCTTCGCGGCCCGCGTTGTCAGCAAGTTGACGCGTCGGCTCTTCAATCGCGCGGCGGACAATCGCCACGCCGACTTTCTCATCACCTTCAAGGCCCTTGATGCTGTCGAGCGCTTTTTGCGCGCGAAGCAACGCGACACCGCCACCTGGAACGATACCTTCCTCAACCGCCGCGCGCGTAGCGTGCAACGCGTCTTCGACCCGAGCTTTCTTCTCTTTCATCTCGGTCTCAGTCGCAGCGCCGACGTTGATGACTGCAACACCGCCTGCTAGTTTCGCCAGGCGCTCCTGCAGTTTCTCGCGATCGTAATCGCTGGTCGTCTCTTCAATCTGACGACGGATCTGAGCGACGCGGCCCTGGATATCGGCCTTTTTGCCTTCGCCTTCGACAATGGTGGTGTTCTCCTTGTCGATGGTGACGCGCTTGGCCCTGCCGAGGTCTTCGAGCTTGATGTTCTCGAGCTTGATGCCGAGATCTTCGCTGATCAGACGCCCGCCAGTCAGCACCGCAATGTCTTCCAGCATCGCCTTGCGACGATCGCCGAAACCGGGCGCTTTCACCGCGCAGACCTGCAATGTGCCACGCAATTTGTTTACGACGAGGGTTGCGAGCGCTTCGCCTTCCACGTCCTCGGAAATGATGAGGAGCGGACGGCCGGCTTTCGCGACTTTCTCGAGCAACGGAAGCAAGTCCTTTAAGCTCGAGATTTTCTTCTCGTAAATGAGAATGTACGCATTTTCGAGAATGGCTTCCATCGCCTCCGCGTTGGTGACGAAGTAGGGCGACAGATAACCTTTGTCGAACTGCATCCCTTCGACCACGTCCAGCGTGGTCTCGATCGATTTCGCTTCCTCGACCGTGATCGTGCCGTCCTTGCCAACTTTGTCCATGGCGTCGGCAATGATTTCGCCGATCGTTTTGTCCCAGTTGGCCGAAACGGTCGCGACCTGCGCGATCTCGGTGCGATCGCTGACTTTCTTGGAGAGTTTCTTCAAGTCCTCGACGATTGCATCGACACCTTTCATGATGCCGCGCTGCAACGAAGTCGGATTCGCGCCGGCAGTGACGTTGCGCAGACCTTCGCGATAAATTGATTCCGCGAGGATCGTCGCTGTCGTCGTGCCGTCGCCCGCGACGTCCGAAGTTTTGGAAGCGACTTCGCGAACGAGCTGCGCACCCATATTTTCATACGGATCTTCGAGCTCGATCTCTTTCGCGACCGTCACACCGTCCTTGGTGATCGTCGGGCTGCCGAATTTTTTGTCGAGAATAACGTTGCGACCGCTAGGGCCGAGCGTGGCCTTCACGGCTTTCGCCAGTTTCTCGATACCGCGCAGCAGGGTGTGCCGCGCGCTTTCATCGAATTGTAGTTGTTTAGCTGCCATAAGTTTAATTGATAGCTGATGGTTGGTTGTTGATCGTCGGAATCATCCAATGATGCCGAGGATGTCGTCCTCGCGCATGATCAGATAATTTTGATCGTCGATCTTGATTTCGGTGCCGCCGTATTTCGAGATCAGCACCTTGTCGCCCTTTTTCACCGTGAAATCGATTTTCTTACCGTTGTCGTCGATTTTGCCAGTGCCTAAAGCGACCACTTTTCCCTCTTGTGGTTTTTCCTTGGCGGTATCGGGGATGATGATCCCGCCTTTTTTCACTTCCTGCTCTTCGATCGGCTGCACCAGCACCCGATCTCCGAGCGGTCTTACGTTAACTGTTGCCATAAGTTGTTATTATCACTCCTTTGGTTTTTTTGTTGTGCCGCGGCTCCGAAAATTTCCGGAGCCATCGGCAAATTGTTTCCTTTATTTCTTCTTGTCGTCGTCCACGACTTCGAACTCCGCATCGACTACGTCGCCCTCGTTTGCCCGCGTCCTGCTCGGGCACCGCGGACGTCCGCCCGTTTCGGGTCCGGGTCCTGGGCGGACCGGCTTGCGCTGAGGCTTGCTTGTAAAGGTCGGCGCTGATTTCCTGGAACTTGTTCTGCAACTCGTCGTAGGTCCGCTTCATTGCGTCGGCGTCGTTGCGATTGATCGCGTCACGCACCGCAGCAATGGCGTCTTCGACCTGCTTTTTCTTGTCGCCCGAAATCTTGTCGCCCAGCTCCTTCAACTGCTTCTCGGATTGATAAGCGAGCATGTCGGCGTTGTTCTTGATCTCGATCGCTTCCTTCGCCTTCTTGTCCTCTTCAGCGTGCGCTTCGGCTTCACGCTGCATTTTGTCGACTTCCTCTTTCGAAAGGCCGGAGCTGCCGGTGATGGAAATTTTCTGCTCCTTCCCGGTACCGAGGTCCTTCGCCGAGACGTGCAAGATTCCGTTCGCATCAATGTCGAAGGTGACTTCGATCTGCGGAACGCCGCGGGGCGCCGGTGGAATCCCATCGAGATGGAATGTGCCGAGCGTTTTGTTGTCGCGGCTCAGCGGGCGCTCACCCTGGAGCACTTTGATCTCCACACCCGGCTGATTATCGCTGTAAGTCGAAAAGATCTGCGATTTGCGAGTTGGAATCGTTGTGTTGCGCGGAATCATCGGTGTGGCCACTCCACCCGCGGTTTCAATCGCCAGCGTCAACGGGGTTACGTCCAGCAAGAGCACGTCTTTGACTTCGCCCTTGAGCACGCCGCCTTGAATCGCCGCACCGACCGCAACGACTTCGTCCGGATTCACACCCTTGTGTGGTTCCTTGCCAATTAGATCGCGGGCGACCTGCTGCACTTTTGGCATTCGCGTCATGCCGCCGACGAGCACGAGCTCGTTGATGTCCTTCTCCGTGACCTGTGCGTCCTTAAGACAAGCCTTCACAGGTGGAACAGTTCGCTGAACCAGATCATCCGTAAGCTGTTCAAGTTTTGCGCGGGTCAACTTCTTCTGAATGTGCTTCGGCCCGCTCGCGTCCGCTGTGATAAACGGCAGATTGATTTCGTATTCCTGCGAGCTCGACAACGCGATCTTGGCTTTTTCAGCTTCTTCTTTGATTCGCTGAATCGCGTCCGGCTGCTTCGTTAGATCGATGCCGGTATCTTTTTTAAATTCGTTGACGATCCAGTCCATGATTTTCGCATCCCAATCGTCACCGCCGAGGTGCGTATCACCGTTGGTGGCTTTCACTTCGAAAACGCCATCGCCAATCTCCAGCACGGAGATATCGAAGGTGCCGCCACCCAAATCGTACACGGCAATCTCCTCGTCCTTTTTCTTGTCAAGGCCGTAAGCCAGCGACGCGGCCGTCGGTTCATTAATGATTCGCAAAACTTCCAGGCCGGCGATTTTGCCCGCGTCCTTGGTAGCATTGCGCTGCGAGTCGTTGAAATACGCCGGCACAGTAATGATCGCCTGCGTGATTTTTTCGCCCGAGCTTCGCTTCCGCGTCGGCCTTTAGCTTCGACAAAATCATCGCCGAAATTTCCGGCGGCGAAAATGTCTTTAATTGGCCGTTCACCTCCACCTGCACATGGGCGTCGCCATTGGCAGCCTTCACAATCTTGTACGGCACGCGCTTCTGCTCTTCATGCACCTCATCGAACTTGCGGCCCATGAAACGCTTGATTGAAGAGACTGTGTTTTGCGGATTCGTCACCGCCTGACGTTTCGCGGCTTGCCCGACCAATCGCTCGCCGCTCTTTGTAAATGCGACAATCGATGGTGTCGTGCGAGCGCCTTCACTATTTTCCAAAACTACCGGGTCGCCACCCTCCATCACGGCCATGCAGGAGTTAGTGGTGCCCAAATCGATACCTAAAACTTTAGCCATAGTTGAAAATTCCTTTCTGCTTCGAATGCGCCGACGAACGGACTTGCCGCGGCGAAACTGCTAGTTAAACCTGTTGGTGCTATAGCAAGGCTTGGGCCAGCTTGCCTTCTGCAGCTTAAACCGTTCTTTACCAAGGATTACTGTTGATTGCACCTTTGACGGCTGCCATCCAAACTGAGCCAATTCGGCGCGATTCTAACGATCGTAGTCGCCGCCGTGTGCCAGCACGGCACTCTTAATTCTGGAGGCGCAGCTGCCTGTCTGCAGTTGCCGGGAACCCTGCTGGCAAACACATTGTGCATGGCAATTCAGAGAACGTGCCGATTATCTCTCTCGGAAAGCTGGCAAGACCGAACAGTGACCGCTCCGACTGACCTTGAAATTTTGCCCAGGCAATACGAAACAAATTTCTTTTTCGCGCGCACAGTTGAGGCGATAAATTTCCGGGATGCGACAGTATCACGATCTGCTCCGGCTTGTACTCGAGAAAGGTCAGCACGCGAACAGATCGGACAGGTACGGGAACGTTATCCGTCTTCGGAGCGCAGACGCGATTTGACTTGCGCACAGATGGACCGGGATTTCCGCTGCTGACGACAAAAAAGCTGCACATCAAATCGATCGTTTACGAGCTGCTTTGGTTTTTGCGCGGTGATACCAATGTTCGTTATCTCAACGAACACGGTGTGACCATCTGGAACGAGTGGGCTGATGAAACCGGCGATCTCGGTCGCGTCTATGGTGCGCAATGGCGCGACTGGCGTGGCGCAAACGGAGTGCGGGTGGACCAAATCGACAAGTTGATCGCGCAAATCAAATCAAGTCCGCAGAGCCGTCGCCTCATAGTGAGCGCGTGGAACCCTGCTGAGATCGACAAGATGGCGCTGCCGCCATGTCATCTCCTCTTCCAGTTTTACGTTCAGGACGGCGAGCTCAGTTGCCAGCTTTATCAACGAAGCGCAGATCTGTTTCTCGGTGTCCCGTTCAACATCGCCTCGTACTCACTGCTTACGATGATGGTGGCGCAGGTTGTGGATCTTACTCCTGGCGACTTCGTCCATACCTTTGGCGATCTGCATCTTTACAAAAACCACCTCGACCAAGCGCACGAGCAGCTTTCACGGGATTGTCGATCCTTGCCACGGGTGAAACTGAATCCCGCGGTAAAAAACATTCACAATTTTAAATTCGAAGATTTCGAACTTGTCGGCTACGACCCGCATCCATCGATCAAAGCGCCTATCGCGGTGTAGTGCTTTTCCGAAGATTAGAACTTCGCTGCTGCGACTTTCGCAGGTCGCGTGGGTTTAAAAGCAGTGTGAGGATCGCGGTTACGCTGCCGATCTTTTTCTGCGCCGCTATTTCATTGCGGGCACAGACTTCAGTCGAAATCGACTTGGAGGAACAGATGGCTTACTTACTGCAAAACGGGCGGGTCGCTCTCGCCTCGCCAATTTCGAGCGGTCGTTACGGGCATCTCACCGAAAGGGGTTCCTTTAAAGTCCTGGAAAAGGAACGAACCCATTATTCGAGTATGTACGGCAAGATCGTCGATTCTCGTGGGAACACCATCGTTGTCGACGCCGATGCGGACATGTCGATCCCGCCCGGAGGAAAATTTATTCCGGCGCCAATGCATTACTTTATGCGGTTCGCCGGCGCCGACGGAATGCATGGCGGATATCCGCCGGGCTATCCGGCTTCGCACGGGTGTGTCCGGATGCCGGAACAGTACGCGATCGCGTTCTTCAACGCAGTTAGTGTTGGCGCTCCGGTTACGGTGTACGGGAGGACGCCAACCGGGCGCTATCTGGAGCAATCACGACCGGTGTTTCAAAGAAGTCCTAATAGATTTGCAGAGCCGCGCTTCGATCCAAGATTTGCTCGGCCTCCGCCGCCTTGCTGGTGGCGATAAGTCCCTAAACTCTCTTGTTGCGCGCCGAGTGGCAAGCAGCCGACACGGCTGCCACCACAGAACAGAGAAAGCGAAAAGCGAATGGTGTTGTGTTTTATGGCCGCTGTTCGGGCGCGGTCTTATCAACACTATTCGCACTGGCCGTCTTCGGTCCACGCGAGAGATCGACCAAGTCAGCCAAGATGTTTAGCGCTTCGTCGCGCTCCGGATCGATCGCCGGTGTCTTTGTATCATCATCCGCGCCGCCAGCGCCCCCAATCAAATCTGTATCTGCATCCGAAGCAGCGTCGGGATCAACTTTGGGAGCAGTGCCATTCTTCTTTGCCTCAGCCAATTTCCCGGGATACATGATCAATTGGAGATTCGGCTTATCGACCGTGTCGAGCGTCACGCGATAAATTCGCGGCTCCTCCTGATTTCGTGCCAGGCGTTCCTTCGACCGCGTTTCCTTGCGGAGTTTATCGTCCTGAAGCTCCTTCTTTCGCTGATCTTCGTTTAGCGAAATCCGATTCTCATCGAGCTTGTGACGCAAACGCCCGATATCATCCATCACGTAGTGGAATTCTGGGTCGTTCTTAACCCGCTCCTCCGAGCGTCGCCGCAGTTGATCGATAAACAATGAATGGCTGTCCGACCATTTCGTGTATCTCGCCTTAGCCACCTCGTCATAGGGCAACGCGTTCTTTAGTGCGCCTTCGCCAAATTCCGGAAGATCGCTCAAGCTCGGCAGAACAATATCGGAAGCTACGCCGTGAAGCTGTGTGGAGCCGCCTGCCACTCGATAAAACTTTTGGATCGTCAGTTTCAACGCACCATCCTCATCCGAATGGCTGCCCAGCAGTGAAGCGAACCTGCCAATCGGAAGAATCGTCTGCACCGTGCCTTTGCCGAACGTGTTTTTGTCACCAACGATCACGGCGCGACCATAATCCTGGAGGGCGGCCGCGAAAATTTCACTCGCGGACGCGCTTTGCCGGCTGGTCAAGACGACCATCGGCCCGGAATAGGCGATTCCCGGATCGGGATTGGCCGAGACCCTGATGCTTCCGTTATAATCTTTCGTTTGAACGATCGGACCAGATTTCAAAAATAATCCCGTTAGCGAGAGGGCTTCCTCCAGCGAGCCGCCGCCGTTTCGCCGCAGGTCAATGACCAAACCGGCGATGTTTTCTTTCTTCAGCCGTTTGAGCAATGCCAGCACGTCGCGCGTCGTGCTTTTCTGGTGCTTGTCCATGTCCGCATAAAAAGAAGGCAGCGTAAGCCATCCAAGTTTTATGGGATCGCCGTTCTCGTCTTTCCTAATAATGATATCGGCACGGGCTTCCTGATCCTTCAGCTTAATTTCATCGCGCACCAGTTCGACATTTTTCCGGCGAGAAGGGTCTGTGGCATCCGAAGGAATCACGAGCAAACGCACGTGCGTGCCTTTCTTCCCGCGGATCATCTCGACAACTTTGTCCAAACGCATCTCGCGAACATCGACGTAATCGGCCGGGCCCTGCGCTACTGCAGCGATCCGGTCGCCTACCTTTAGTCTCCCATCCGCTTGCGCCGGCCCGCCAGGAACCAAGCTTTCAATTTTCGCGTATCCGTCCTCCGACCGAAGCATGGCGCCGATGCCTACCAGCGAGAGGCCCATGTTGATGCTGAAATTCTTCATGTCGGCCTTGCTTAAGTATTCCGAATGCGGGTCATACGCCTGGGCAAGGGCATCGAGATAGAGCTTCATTTGCTCGTCCTTATCTTCCTCATGGACGTTCCGGGCTAGGCGATCGTAGCGGCGCGCAACGAGTTGCGCAGGAGGCTCAATAGGATGCTCGCTCAAATGTTCTTGTAAGAGTTCGTTCGCAATCCGACCGCTCCAGAGTTGATCGGCTTCGGCCTCATCTTTTGGCCAGGATGACTTTTGACGGCTCAGTTCAACCGTCGCGTTGCCCTTAAAGTCGATCGGCTGCTTCAATAGGTCTTTGATTTTTGCGACACGGTCATCTACGCGCTTGGTATAGAGGGAGTAAATCTCGTAGGCAGGTTTGAGGTTGCCGAGCAGGACGTCCCCGGCCATCGAACTGCCATACTCGGCACTTAGCTCATCGACATCCTTCTGAGTGAAAAAGAGATGGCTGAAATCGAGCATCTCCAGATACGTCTGCAAAAATTTTCTCGAAACGTCCTCATTGAGTTTTTGCCGGGTGTAATGGCCCTCCTCCAGGAGGCGGCCAACCGACATGGCAATTGTTTCTTTCGACGCCGCCATGGCCGGCGGAGCCGCGATTGTGGCCGTTAACAGGATGGCGCAAAGCGCCGCTGATCGTCGCAAAGATAGTCTCATCGGTAAAAAGAAGGGTTAATTACGTTCGCAGATTTCAGCATGAAGTGCAAGACAACGAGACAAAATCGGCATGTAAGTAGGAATGAGACAATCCACAGTCGGGAACATTCAAATATTCGTAAAAGCTTCCGGCTTCAGCTGTAGGCAAATCGCGCTAAAATCAAACCCGATGAATTACAAGAAATTCTGCGGTGGCATTTTTGAAACGAATTGTTACCTGCTTCAGGCGCCACAGGGCTGGATTCTTTTCGACGCACCTGAGGGTGCCTCTGAATGGGTCAGGTCACTCGGGGTCGATCTGAAACTTTTGCTTCTGACGCACGGACATGTCGATCACGTGCAGGATGTCGCCAGGATCAAGCGGCAGTTCGGTTGCCCAATCGGCTGTCACGCGCTTACTGCGCCAATGATTTCGGATCGGGAATTTTTCCGCAGCTTCGGATTCGAACTCGAAATTGAGCCAGCGCAACCTGATTTTCTTATCGAAGAAACGCCGAGCCGGGATTTTCTCGGTTCCCAATTCCAAGTGTTGGAAGTTCCTGGTCATTGCCCCGGCAGCCTTTGTTTCTTTTTGTCTGACGATCGATTGATGATCGGGGGCGACGTGCTGTTCGCTGCCAGCATCGGCCGGGGTGATTTGCCGGGCGGAGATATCGATCTGTTAGTACAAGAGATCAGAAAAAAAATATTTCCTCTCGGCGATGACGTCACCGTGCTCCCCGGGCACGGGCCGCCGACGAAGATTGGAACCGAACGTCGCACTAATCCTTTCGTCGGCCTCGCGTAGCGTCAGCAGCTAGATCGGACTAGTCTAGGCCGGCGAGAAGAGCAGCGAGGGGCTTGAGGTCGTCGATCCTCGCCACGATCTCCCGCAGCGAGCGCACAGCGCTTGGGACGTATCGCAGAAAATGCTCATGCCCACGGACCAAACCCAGAAAGCCATAAGCACCCAGCGCCTGCATCAGG
Source organism: uncultured Verrucomicrobiae bacterium (assembly GCA_963719605.1). GTDB lineage: Bacteria > Verrucomicrobiota > Verrucomicrobiia > Chthoniobacterales > UBA10450 > Udaeobacter. Next base: position 75,061 of record CAVRCO010000002.1, on the reverse strand, counting down.
CGTTGCATCGCGCATAGTTGCAAGGTGTTGTCGAACTGTCCGTCAACTGTTCGCCCACTGCCCGTCTGCTTTTGCCGGTAATAACTAATCAACTCAGATCGCTCTGCGCCTGAAAGCTCGACATACGGATCAAAAAGCAATGATGCCAGATCATATTCAGCCAACCCCGGTCGCATCCCCTGAAAATCAATTAGATGTGCCTGTCCGTTCTGAATAATGATATTTTGCGATTGAAAATCGCGATGGACCAAGACCCTTGGTAAATTCGCCAGACGTTGTGCAATTTCGCGCAAACCGGGAAGAGCTGCCAGCTCCTTGCGTTTTGACTCGCTAACCGTGAAATGGCGGCCGAGGCAATTGTTGAAAAAGTATCTCTGCTCCCAGCGGTAAAGCGCGCTGTTAAACTCGGCGGGCAAATGCTCCTTCATTTCCACGCACACGGACTCCGCCAGGCTGTGAAGTTTGATAATTTCATCAAGCGCTGATTCGTAGAACGCGCGGCGGACCAGCCAGTTGTCGTGCCGACAACTGTAGAGATCCTGCTCGCCCAGATCTTCGATCCAGATGAGGCCTTCCGCTTCATCGTGAAAATAAATTTTAGGGACCCGGATTCCGTGGATGTCGAGAAATTTCGCGATCTCGACGTAATGGCGGTTTTCGTCGCGCTCCAGATTGTACTTAACCAGGATGAGCGCCTGATTCGCCGAGCAACGAATCCGATAAAATTTTCGATCGGACCCGCCTTTTTCGATCGGGTGAATTTTTACATCGGTTGCATCCAACAGCGGGAAATGCATCCGTGTTCGCCGGAGAAGAAATTCGGTCCTCATACTAGATGTCGCTGTTTCGATAGGCGCCGCTGACCTTTTTTTGGGAGCGGACAATACAACCGTGAAGCTCACTTTTGGAAGCAATTTGTGAGGCTGGCCATAAAATTGTGTCTTCAAGAACGGCTTCCGCTCCAACGCAGCAGTCCGGCCCAACCACAGAAAAGCCGCGAACTTGTGCGGTCGGATCTACATGCGCGCTTTTCGCGACCGGCTCGGCCCACTCGCGCGTTTTAACGTAAGCCGGTCGCCAATGTTTGTTCGAAATTGCGCGGTGCACGTCGAGATATTCCTTGCGTGACCCGATGTTGAACCAATTCCCGTCATCCATCGCCAGGCCGCCGATCGTTCCGCCTTGGTTGATCCAATCAATTAGGATGGGAATGAATGAAATTTTCCTCTTGGCAGGAATGCGAGCGAAAATTTCCGGGTTCCAGACGGAAATGTTAGCGTAATCGAAGTTTTCCTTCGGGTTGGATTTTGTTGAGATTTCGACGATGCGACCATCGCGCACAACCACGCCGGCCCCGAGGCCGGTGTTCCGCCGAAGGCCCAGCGTCACATCATTGCCGGCGCGAAAATGTTCGGTAATCAGCGGTTCGAGCGCGACGTCGGTCAAAATATCGCCGCTGTAAACCATGAAGGGTTCTTTCCTGAGAATGCCTTCGACATTTTTGATTCCACCCCCGGTTTCGAGCAGGTCCGGCTCATGAGCGAGCGTAAGGGAATGACCCTGGTAACCGTTCCCAGAGAAAAATTCATGAAACAGGTTCGGCAGCCGGTGCGTGTTGATCACAAAGGATTGCACGCCTGCCGCAATCAAATGATCGAGCGCAAAGGTAATAAGCGGCTTTTGAAAAATCGGGATGAGCGGCTTCGGCAAATCCTCTGTCAGCGGCCGCAGGCGTGTACCGAGCCCAGCAGCGAGAACGAAAGCTTGCGTGATTTTGTTCATCGCACCACAGACTCAGTTAAGGGGAAAGAAAACTATTGGAAGCGCGATTAACTCAATCGCGTGGAATTTCCAGCGAATCCGTCACTCGCAATCTGTTCACAACAAGGTCGCCGATTTCAAGATGCCTGATTTTCGCTCGACCAATGACGAGGCGGCCGATCGCGACGACGCCCAATGCAAACGCTCCAATCGCCAGCGCCCCGAGCGCGAGAGCTCCGACGCTCTGCGCTCCGATCGCCAACGCGCGGACGCGCATGGACTCAAGCTCATTCCGTTCTGCCTCGTGCATGCTGCGGTAAATTATCGGCAAGCCTAATCCACGATATTCGATCCTCCGTCCAGATATGGTCGGCTGGAGTAAAGATTTCGGGCTGATCGAAAGTGGCAACAGTGACATCGAGTTCATCAGGATCGGGTTCGCTCGCGAAAGTTAGCGCGCTGCCACACGTCGCGCAGAACGAGCGGATGCGGCCGGCCCATGCGATTTCAAGCGGTTTTCCCTTCGTAAATTGAAAATTGCTCCGCTGAAATGAAGCCCAGGTCACAAATGGCGCACCAGCGCTCTTACGACAATCTTCGCAATGGCAATGAGTGACGTTGTAGAGCTCGCCGATGCCTTCGTATCGCACAGCACCGCACAGGCAACCGCCGCAAATCGTCTTCTCTGGTTCCGTTTCCATCACAAATTACAGGCAACCGCGCGGTTACTCAGGAATCCTAGTAGGTCAAGTTAGGCCCAGCGGAACGCCGCCAACCGGCTCGCTGCCAGGGAAGCTCGCGCTTTTGTAAATAAAGTGTGCGCGTGCCGAAATCGATGATGCCGTGGTGCCGCCGCAGCGTTTCCGCGCCAAGCAGGCCGGCAACCGGCGGCGAACCTTCCAACAATCCATCGTGAATTAGTCCTTCCATGTCGATCACGCCTACGTCCTTGCCAACGATATCGACCGAGCCCACCGATAGTTTGCGAATCCTCGCCACGCGCAGGCCACGCTCCTTCAGGTTCACCGCCGAAGAACTATACGGCGTCTCCCAGGTGGCAATTCGCATTCGCCTAACGAAAGAGCGATGCAAGAGCGTGGCAAACGAACCGGTATCGACCATAAACTTGGCGGCTTTCCCATTGATCGAACCATTCACATACAAATTAAAATCGTCGCTTACTTGAATTGGAACAGCTTGCAATCCGCGCCGGTCGAGACCAGGAGCGCCACCCAAAACGTCGGGATCGGTCTTCAAGATCAGCAACTGCCGTTGACAATCCAGCACCGCCTGGGTTGGAAAAAGAATATCCGCTCCAATGATTCCGTCGATTTCCTCTTCGTGAACCAACCGCGCCGCTCGGGCAGAGTTTCCCAGATCGACAGTAACCATCGGTTCGTCGATCAGAGTGAGCCCTCCGAGCCGAAGCTCGCGCGCGAGGGCTACGTTATTGAATGCGCCGTTGATCTGAACGCGCGACGGCAGGTTCGCCTTGGCCGTGACTGGTTTAAGTCGAAAATAATTGCGGCGATTTAAAGCGATTGCGCTTACCGGGGCACCACTATCAATCGTCAGCCACGCCTCTCTGCCATTGATAAAAGCGCGCACCATCAAATGATTTTGCCGAGAGCGCACCAAGGGCAGCGCTACGAAGTGCGCGTCTGCTCGCGCGTAAGTGACGTGCGGCATGACAGCCAATTCGCCGACCAGCACGACTGCAGCGCACGAAATCGACAAAAACGTCCGGCACGATCGGCGCTGGCTTGAACGAGTCACGGGGCGTGAGACTAACACGGTTCTTTTTACGTGAAAGCAATTTCGCGTTTTTAAATCGATGGCTTAGCGAGGGCAAACAGAGAGTTTTGTCATTGCGCGGCAGACCGGAGTGATGATTTACTCTCCGCTAAATGCAACCGGGTCAAATGACGACGGCGATAACTGAAACACTCGTAGCCGACCAAAAATTCGTCAGGGGCCTCGGCCTGCTTGATTCAACAATGCTGGTCGCCGGCTCGATGATCGGCTCGGGAATTTTCATTGTCTCGGCGGACATCGCGCGGCTTGTTGGTTCTCCCGGATGGTTGCTCGTCGTGTGGGCGGTGACCGGTGTGCTCACGCTCGTTGCTGCGCTCAGTTACGGCGAGCTGGCGGCGATGATGCCGCGCGCCGGCGGCCAATATGTATATTTGCGCGAGGCATACAGTCCGCTCTGGGGATTTCTTTATGGCTGGACGCTGTTCCTCGTGATTCAAACCGGAACGATCGCCGCGGTGGCGGTCGCATTTGCTCGTTTTCTCGGTGTGTTCACTGATGCCGTTTCGCCGACACGCTGGATTCTCCCACCAATCATGCTCTCGCAGCGCTATGCCGTCAGCCTGTCGACGCAGCAGTTAGTGGCGATCGTAATCATCATATTTTTGACCATCGTAAATACGCGCGGCCTGCGGCTTGGTAAACTCATCCAAAATGTCTTCACGTCCGCGAAGACGCTGTCGCTCTTCGCATTGGTGGTGCTTGGTATTTTTATCGGACGCAACTCCGACGCGCTCCACGCCAACTTCGCGAATTTCTGGACGCCGACCGCTGTTTCTCCGATCACATCCGATCTGCCGTTCGTCGGCGTGGTCTCCGCCACCGCCAGCGCGCTTGGAATGGTTATCGCGATTTGTGTTGGACAGGTTGGTTCCCTGTTTTCCGCAGACGCCTGGAATAACATCACATTTACCGCGGGTGAAGTGCGCGAACCGCGGCGAAATATTCCACTCTCACTTTTGTTTGGGACCGGGCTGGTGATCAGCTTATATCTGCTAGCGAACGTGGCGTATCTCTGTGTGTTGCCGTTGGACAAAATCCAACATGCGCCCGATGACCGCGTGGGCACCGCGGCGATGCAAGTGATGTTCGGCGGTGCAGGCGCTGGCATTATGGCAGTAGCGATCATGATCTCCACGTTTGGTTGTTGTAACGGACTCATCCTCGCCGGCGCGCGGGTCTATTACGCGATGGCGCAGGATGGTTTGTTTTTTAAAGCGACGGCCCGGCTCAATTCGAAACACGTGCCGGCCATCGCTCTCGTGCTACAGGGAATCTGGACTGCGTTGCTTGTGCTGCCACGCACGCGAAACATTGATCCAGCCAGCGGCGCGGTCACCTACGGCAATCTGTACAGTAACTTGCTGGATTACATTATTTTTGCGGCTCTGATCTTCTATGTGTTGACAATTGCAGGCGTGTTCGTCCTCCGTCGAACCCGTCCGGAAGTGGAACGGCCTTACCGCGCGCTTGGTTACCCAATTCTCCCCGCGCTCTATATGGTCGGCGCCACGGCGATCATGCTCGTGCTGCTCGCTTATAGAGTGCAAACAACCTGGCCGGGCTTGCTGATCGTTCTCAGCGGCGTGCCAATTTATTTTTTCTGGAAACTTGCGAGGAAAAAATCACAGACGTGAATAAGCGCTGAGCGACTAGTTTCGCATACCAACTCGGCATTTTGAACCAAAGGAGGCGACGCATGGCAAATCTATTTGCGAAAAAACCGGTCGATCGCCTGATGGAAGAAGCGCGGGATGTCGGCGAGCACAGTCTGAAGCGCTCTCTGGGGTCGATAAACCTCGTGGCGCTTGGTATTGGCGCAATTATCGGTGCCGGTCTGTTTGTTCGCACCGCGGCGGCTATCGCGGATCGGGCGGGTCCCTCCGTTGTTCTTGCCTTTGTCGTAGCGGGTGTCGGTTGCGCGTTTGCCGGTCTCTGTTACGCGGAATTCGCATCCATGATTCCAGTTGCTGGAAGCGCCTATACTTATTCGTATGCAACGATGGGCGAATTCGTCGCCTGGATCATCGGCTGGGATTTAATTCTCGAATACGCCGTCGGTGCGGCGACGGTGGCAATTGCCTGGAGCGAATACGCAAATCGCGTACTCGACTGGTTCGGTTTGCGCATACCGTACCAATGGGCGCACTCGCCCTTTGAACACGACATCACGAGCGGTGTTCACGGGATTCTCAACATACCGGCCGTGTTCATCCTGCTATTACTGACGCTACTACTGATTCGGGGCACGAAAGAATCGGCATTCGTCAACGGGCTTATCGTCGTCTTGAAGGTAAGTATCGTGTTGCTCGTGATCGGAATCGGGTGGCACTTTATAAATCCGGCGAACCACACGCCGTTCATTCCGGCGCCGACAACGTACGTCACACCGCAAGGCATCACCCACTCGTATGGAGGAATTCTCGGGATACTCGGCGCCGCGGGCGTTGTGTTTTTCGCATACATCGGCTTTGATGCCGTCAGTACCGCGGCGCAAGAGGCGCGAAACCCTAAACGCGACATGCCGATCGGCATCCTTGGTTCTTTGGTCATCTGCACGATTCTTTATGTGCTCTTTTCGTACGTGTTGAGCGGCGTCGCGACTGTGCAGGACTTCCGCAGCGCTGGCCGTGAAGCTTCCGTCGCGTTCGCGATCACCAAATACATGCCCGGCTATGAATGGCTGTCCAAGTCTGTGACAGTCGCGATCATTGCAGGCTTCTCATCCGTGATTCTCGTGATGCTGCTTGGGCAATCGCGCGTTTTTTATTCGATGAGTCGCGACGGATTGGTTCCGAAAGTCTTCTCCGATGTGCATCCAAAATTTAGAACGCCATACAAGTCCAATATTCTCTTCTTCTTATTCACTGGAATTTTCGCGGCGTTCATCCCCGAGGACATCGTCGGCGAAATGACCAGCATTGGAACGCTGTTTGCATTCATTCTCGTTTGCGCCGGAGTTTGGATCATGCGCGTCTCGCGTCCTGATTTGGAACGTGGGTTTCGCGTACCGGCTGTCCCGATTGTTTCCACGCTCGGCATTATCGTTTGCGGCGCGATGATCTACGGTCTCGGCTGGACGAATTGGATGCGGCTGATTGTTTGGCTTGTGATCGGACTGGTCTTTTATTTCAGCTATGGCAAACAGCACAGCCGTATCAATGCGCCGCCGCCAGAAATGCCCGAAGGCATTCAGCTGACTCGGTAAAAAGGCCCCGCTGATTTTAAAGAAGCAACAGGCTTTAAGATCCAGCTTAGGTCCAGTTGAAGCCGCGCGACGGGCTAGTTGGGTCTAACCCGAGAAGTGCTTCGGCGCGTCTCTTGATTTTTTCGCGATCGATTTGATTGAAAGCGCGCCGTGCATCGGCGAGCTCTGATAGCGCTACGCCTGTTCGCTGGAGAATCTTGCGCTGTTCGGATGACAACCTCTGGCGCCTTCGGCTGCTTACTGCGCGAGTTTGAAATCGCGAGATGACAGTGGCCAATAAATCGTCATTCGCGGCTCCAAACAAATCGACAAGCTGTTGAAAAACGAGGTGAAATGGTATCGTCGCAAGATCCACATGCGCAGCTTCGGATGTTTCTGCGGGCGGGATCACAACTTCATTCGACATCGCCACTGAATGCCAAATGCCGGCGGGCTGGTAATATCCAATCTCAATGCGACAAGCACGATGCCGTTGCGACATTGTAACATAATGCATTGCTGCCATCGGTTCGACAGCCGCTTCTTTCTCCTCGAGGCCATCTGTACAGTGAACCCGGAGATGAGCCTGTCGATCGATAGGCGCGGCATTTTTGAAAATTGATGGCCAGTCAACATTCCAATATGCGAAGATTGTCCAAGGGTCGCGCGCAATGGCGACAAGATGCGGTGGACCGTGAAAGCGCGGCAGTTCCAAAGCGTGTGACTCCTCACCTTCCGCGCGAGGGACCATCGGTTTTCTGGAAATGTGGAATGTCTTTCTCTCCTTCATTTTCTTCAAGTTGGTTCAAATCGACAAAAGACCAACCACAGATTTTTGCGGTTAAACGTCGATTACTCAAAAATTCCATCTCGACTTGTTTGAGGAATTTTCCCGCGCCTTTTTGGCGCGTCTAACGCATAGTTGTCGTCTATTTTGATAAAACGCATGAGCGCAAAGATCGTCGGTCTCGAAGAACTTTCGGAGCGCAGCGAGCAGTTACGTGCTGCCGGGAAAAAACTGGTCGCGACGAACGGCTGCTTTGATTTGCTGCATGTTGGGCACGTGCGCTACTTGCAAGCTGCGCGTGCGCTCGGCGATTTGTTAGCGGTCGGCTTGAATGGCGATCGTTCAGTCCGCAAATTGAAAGGAAAGGGACGTCCGATTACCGGCGAGCGCGATCGTGCGGAAATTCTTGCCGCTCTACAGTGCGTAGATCTCGTCACAATTTTTCCGGAAATGAGAGCGACGCAGTTTATCGGCGCAAGCCATCCTGCCATTTATGTCAAAGGCGGGGATTACAGTCCAGAAACGCTCAACGAAGAGGAACGCGCACTTTTGAAGAAAATCGATGCCGAGATTCGCTTCATCCCATTTGAGGCTGGCTATTCCACTTCGCGTTTGCTCGAACAAATATGCAAGAGCGGGTGCTAAAAATTGTGGCGCGCTTGCCGCAATCGATGTCCATGTATCGTTAACCTCAGGATGAGTAAGTGAAACAGCTGCCAATTGGAATTCTTGGATCAGGAAAAGGAAGTAACTGCCGTGCAATCCTTGAGCGTATCCGCTCAGGCGACCTGGCAGCCGAAGCGCGTCTTGTAATCTCGGACGTCCTGGATGCGCCAATCCTCGACATAGCGCGGGAATTTTCGATTCCTAACGCATACTTGCCCCCTGGCCAATTTCGCACGCGGTTAGAGCGGGAGGTGGAAAACGAGCTCGTGAATATGTTACGCGAGGCAGGTGTCGAGCTCGTAGTGCTCGCAGGTTTTATGCGCGTGCTCCATGCGCCGATGCTCAAAGCATTCCGGCGGCGCATTATCAATATCCATCCATCGCTTCTGCCAAAATTTCCCGGACTCGAAGCGTGGAAACAAGCGTTTGCTGCCGGCGAAAAGGTAAGCGGCTGCAGTGTTCATTATGTAGACGAGAAAATCGATCATGGTAAGATCATCGCTCAGCGCGAAGTGGCGATCGTGCCGGGAGACACGCCCGAAAGTCTGCATGCACGGATTCAAATTGCCGAACGCGAATTATACCCGGCTGTGATCGCGGAATTTTGCGAAGAATACGAAGCAGCGGGTTTGTAATTTTGATCTCGCGATTCAGTCGCTAGCTACGATTTCATTCGAGCGTCTAGAGCTGTTCTGCTTTTTGCCCGCGACTCAGTACCTCTTCCAGTGCAACAGTCGGTTTTTTCTGCTCGTACAGCACGGAATAAACCTGATCGATGATCGGCGTCTCGATCTTCAACTGTCGCGCGCACTCAAAAGCGCTCCGCGCAGTGGGAATTCCTTCGGCCACCATCTTCATGGATTGAGTAATCTGCATGAGTGATTCACCTCGCCCGAGACGTTTGCCGACAGTGTGATTACGGCTTCGCTCACTATAACAAGTCACAATCAGATCACCCGCGCCGCTTAAACCATAGAAAGCTTGCGCGGTTCCTCCCATGGCAACTCCGAGGCGCACCAGCTCCGCCAACGATCGCGTCACTAACGCCGCTTTCGAATTGTCGCCCAATCCGAGCCCGTCGCTGATCCCAGCCGCCACGGCAAACACATTTTTCAAAGCGCCGCCCAGTTCGATGGAGGCGACCTCCTGGCTAGTGTAAATACGAAAGCGTTGGCTGCCCAAGCTGCCTTGCAGACTTGTCGCGCACTCACCGTCGTTGCAACCAATCACGGTCGCAGTCGGAAAGTTTTGCACGAGCTCTACCGCCAGATTTGGACCCGATAAGACCGCGATCTTCTGCTTTGGAAAAAGTTCGCTTAGGATTTGACTCATCCGCATCCCGGTACCGTGCTCGATCCCTTTCACGCAACTCAATAGCACTGAGCGAACATTGCCAATCGCTTCTCGCAGCTGAGCTCCAACTTTTCGCAAGGCCGTTGATGGCGTCGCGAAAACGATCAGATCCGCTCGGGCGCAATCACTGAGATCGCAGGTAACACGCACTGATCCAGGTAGTGTAAGTCCTGGTAGATAGTCACCGCTCTCGCGCGTTTCTCGCATGCGCGCCACGCGATCAGCGTTGTGACCCCAAAGCGAAACTTGACGTCCATCCTTGCCCCATAACCAGGCCAAAGCCGTTCCCCAACTGCCGGCACCAAGAATTGCTGTTTCGCCGATTTTCACTTTCGAGTAAAACGCGCCTCTGTCCCACGCACGAGCCGTGAAAGATTTGAACGATGGCGCCAAATCACAACTGCCGCGAGACAAACCGACGAGTAAAATAACGATTTTCCAGCGGTTTGACGTAGCCACGTTACAATCAAAATGATGACGGGTAACGCCGCCGCAGCTGCCACTGAGGCCACCGAAACGTAGCGCGTGATCGCAAAGGTTAGTATCCAAACCCCGGCACCGACCAGCGCAGCGACCGGAGCCAGGCCGAACAGCGCTCCGGCTGAAGTCGCAACGCCTTTGCCGCCTTTGAAGTGTAGCCAGACCGGAAAAGAATGCCCCAACACGCTAGTTATCGCCGCGACAATTCCAAACATTTCTGGCGAGTTCCATTCTGGCTGCACTCTCGTGGCGATCAGCATCGACATCTTGACGGCACCGAAGCCCTTCAAAAAGTCCACCACGAACACCGGATAGCCGTAACCCTTTCCGAGTGTGCGTATAACATTAGTCGCGCCGACGTTGCCGCTACCGCACTTTCGAATGTCAATTCCTGCGATTCGACCGGCGAGATAGCCGAACGGAACTGATCCCAACAGATAGCTCCCGGTCACTACAACGGCGAACGCGAGCATCGGAGGTTACTCGAAATTTGCGGCTACTTCCATAGCCGACGTTTTACATAAGTTATTCTTATACAACCATATAGATATTATAGAGACATCAACCGGTGTAATTCCGCTTATCCGGGCGGCCTGTCCCAGAGAATTGGGTCGAGTCGTCGCTAGTTTTTGTCTCGTTTCAGAGCGAAGCCCAGGAATTTCGTTATAATTCAGCCAATTTGGAATCACTTGCTGCTGCCTACGCTCGAGCTGTCGATTCTGGTCTGACTGTCGGGCTGCATAACCCTCGTATTTGAAATCAGTTTCAACCAACTGCCAGATTGCTATGGGCAGAAGAGAAAGAAGTTCTAACGGTAGGTCATTGGCTCTAAATTCGGGTCTTTTGAGTAATTGAGAGATCGGGAGGCCATTGAGCTTGGTCTGGGCTGCTAACAGTCGCGCTTGTTCCAAAAGACGCTTTTTTTCCCGATACCGAGTCCACCGTCCCTTATCTACTAATCTCACGTCAAATGCACGGGGCGTCAGGCGCTGATCAGCATTGTCGTGTCGCAGAAACAACCGATCCTCGGCACGACTTGTAAACATGCGATAAGGCTCTTCCGTGCCTTTAGACACAAGATCGTCGATAAGAACTCCTATGTACGCTTCGCTTCGCTCGAGAACTAGTCGCGAACGGCCTTGAAGCTTCAATGCGGCATTAGCTCCCGCAATCAAACCTTGGGCAGCCGCCTCCTCATACCCTGAAGTCCCATTAACTTGGCCGGCGAAATACAATCCATCGATCAGCTTCGTTTCGAGAGTCGGGAAAAGCTGGGTTGGTGGAAAATAATCGTATTCCACAGCGTATCCCGGGCGCATTATCTCAGCTCGCTCCAAAGCGGGGATTGAGTGTAAGAATTCAAGTTGAACGTCGTATGGCAAACTGGTCGAGATGCCGTTTACGTAATATTCTTTTGTGTGGCGGCCTTCCGGCTCGAGGAAAAGTTGATGCGATGCCTTGTCCGAGAACTTTAGAATCTTGTCCTCGATCGAGGGGCAATACCTGGGTCCGGTGCCCTTGATCTGGCCCGCATAAACCGGCGAACGTTGTAGATTGGCGCGAATGATCTCGTGCGTCCTTTTGGTGGTATGAGTTATCCAGCAGGGCACTTGTTCTACGTGGAACTTTCCGCTGCGAACCCGGTTCAACGTAAAGATCTCTTCCGCGTAGTCACCAATCTCCTCTTCATAAAAGGAGAAGGCCGGCGGCGGTTCGTCGCCAGGTTGGATTGCACACCGGGAAAAATCAATCGAGCGCGCATTTAAGCGACACGGCGTGCCTGTCTTGAACCGACCGACCTGGAAGCCTAACTGCCGAAGATTATCGCTCAGACTTGAACTGGTATCGGCCATTCGTCCTCCGACTTTGGTCGCTTCGCCAACGTGCAGGAGGCCCCGTAGAAATGTCCCTGAAGTGATCACGACAGTTCGGGCGGGAATTGTTAGCCCCAAATCGGTTTCTACCGCAACCACCTTTCCATTATCAACAAGGATGCCTGAGACGGTTGCTTGTTTAAGGTCGAGATTTTCTGCCGACTCCAAAATGGCCTTCATGCGAAATTGATAAGCCTTCTTGTCGCACTGCACCCTTGGCGCTCGCACCGATGCCCCCTTTGTCCTGTTAAGCATTCGAAACTGAATTCCTGTAGCGTCGGCGTTCAAGCCCATTGCCCCCCCCATGGCGTCTATCTCGCGGACAATATGCCCCTTGGCGAGCCCACCAATAGCTGGATTGCACGACATTTGCCCAATCGTGTCTAAATTTTGAGTCAACATTAAAGTCCGGCATCCAATTCGTGCGGCGGCTAGTGCCGCCTCGATTCCAGCATGGCCGCTCCCGACAACCAATACCTCATATTCTGTTGGCAGCTTAAATCTCATACTTTATGTAAATATTTAATGATCAGCTATTTATCTCTATACGATGGCAAGCGGCCGCTTCCTTTGTTCGTCTTATCGAATCTTGCGAAGTCTGTATTGCAGCGTATGCCATGCGGCCGAGCACAATCAAAAGCAGGACTGTCGTCACAAACGCGCCTCCCCATATCCAATACTCAATCATCCGAGGATAACTTTTGCCCCGCATGATCCGCACTGCAAACTGACCTAGGGTTCCGGCGTAAACGTACAAAAAAAGACCAGGCGCCCTTCCGATCGAAGCCCAAACCATGTAGGTCCCAAATGGGATTCGCGTAATCCCGTAAAAATAATTCAGCAAGCTCGTTGGGAAAAGTGGATGCAGCTGACTCAACAGAATAATCTTCCAGCTTTCGCGTTCTACCGCAGGTCCCAGCGCACGCAGTGTTGGATTACGTGAAAGTTTCTGCTGAAACCATCGTCTCGCGATCCATCGGCTTATCGCAAAGGAAATTGCTGTAGCAATGAGGTTACCCACCAGCACAATAAAAAATCCCCACCACAACCCAAAAAAGAAACCTCCGCCGACGGCGAGAATGCCACCAGGAAGCAGGAGGATATTGCAAGCCGCGAAAAGCAGCGGATAGCAAACGGCTCCCCAGGCACCCCAGCTCATCACGCGCTGTTGCGAGGTTTCGATGAAACTGACGATCGGAAGGAAGCGCGAAAGCACAATTGCCATTATAATTGCACTAATGAGCGCTCCAACTTGCCAGCAAATCGCGCGGCTGACCTTCGGCATCCGCAAATTCTGCTCGCGTCACTGACTTAGCGCAAATCTCGTCTGTTTGCATTGTCGGGCTAGACATTCGTATCATCTAACTAGACACTCGAGGGCTCTGCATTTCTACGACGCGGAATACCGAGGCTGTCAAAGATCATCCGGGTAGCGTCGGAACGGTTGAGTGTGTAGAAGTGAATCCCGGCGACATCGTTGTCCAGAAGGTCGTGACATTGTTCTATCGCGAAATGCAGGCCGACACGCCTGACCGCCTCAGGATCGTTTTGGCAACGATGTAGAGCCCTCAGAAGCCTGGCAGGAAATCGCGCGCCGGCTGCCAGTTCCGCTATTCGTTTGAAGCCGCTAATGGAGGTAATCGGCATGATGCCAGCGATAATGGGGATGTTGATGGCGACGAGCGCACAGCGTTCGCGAAAATCGAGGAAATCACGATTGTCAAAAAAGAGCTGAGTGACGATGTAGTCGGCGCCCTCATCCACTTTCGCTTTGAAGTGATCCATTTCGAGCAACCGATTCGGAGTGGCAGGATGTCCTTCAGGGAAGCCCGCCACTCCGATCCCAAAACCGCGGCGGTCTGGATGCGCCCCGGACTGATTGAACCGGCGAATAAATTTAACCAAATCGATTGCATGTTGGAAAGAGTCCCGCGATTTATCGTAGGCCATTCCAATCGGCCTATCCCCGCCGAGGGCGAGAATGTTTCCAATGGCCGACTTGGCGTATCGAAGGAGAATGGCTTCGATCTCGTCTTCTTTGTGACAGACGCAAGTAAGATGGGGAATAGGGTCGAGCTTTGTTGTGTGTCTAATCCGCTCGACGAGACCGTGCGTCAAATCACGGGTTGAGCCGCCGGCACCGTACGTCACGCTGACAAAATGCGGCATGTAAGATTCGAGGTCGCGAATCGTTTGATAGAGGGTCTCGGCCGCCTGTGCCGTTTTCGGTGGAAAGAACTCGAACGAAAACGTCGGAGAATCCCCCCGCATAATATCGGTAATGTGCATGGACTCGGCGCCTACCTTCGTTCGTCCCGCGACTTTCGGTCAACTCAGCGAAAGAACATTTTCTACGATGTATTCGGGTAAACCCCATGAATTGGCGTAGTTCGCTGACACCAATTCCTCCAGATAGCGGTTGTCCAGGACTTCGTGATCAAACAGCAGGCTCCTCGTCGCGCCGCCAGCGCAATCAAATTCAGGGCAAAATCGCGAACACCCGCGCTGGAAACCCTGAGCCGCCTTTTGGTTTTGGAAAGCTTACTATGGCAATCGCGCCGGCTTCGGGGACCTGATCGAGATTGGTAAGCAGTTCGATCTGATAATGGTTTGTGCTGAGAATGTATGTCTCAAGCGAGTAATCGTCTTTACTGGTGGCGACTCCGGGGTCGGTATCGGTCGTCTCGTGACCTGACGCGGTAATCTTGCGTTGTTCATAAAGATACTTCAATGCCGACAAACCCCATCCGGGATAATGTGCAATGCCATTGGCATCCTTGTTGGCCATCCTTGCCGCGTCGGGCCAGCGCTTGGACCAATCAGTCCGCATCGCAACAAACGCACCGGCGGGGATTGGTCCGTGATCTGTCTCCCACTTTTTCACGCGCTCAAGCGACAGCGTGTAATCGGGATTTTTTGCAGCCTCGTCGTGCACATCGATGAGAACAACAGGCAGCACCATTTCTTTCACATCAATCTGATCTACGGTGCGAAGCCCCTTTATGAAATGAGCAGGTGGATCCACGTGCGTCCCCCATTGGCCAACATGCGTATACAGTTCGGAGAAGAAACCTTTTCCCATGACGTTGGGGCGCTTCTCGTACCAGTAAATTGTTTTGCGCGCCTCATCGGGAAACCCGGGCCAGTGCGGAATTCCCGGTGCGAACTCGTGCGTCAGGTCTACGTACCGTTTGCTAACGAGAATCTGTTGAATTTGCCAAAGCGATGGTTCCTCGCCGCTCCATACCGAGGAATGTGCTGCGACGGACAGCACAACACTCCACAAGAAGATCTTCTTAATGGCCATCTGGCCTTGTTAAAGCATTTAGGATTAACAAGCCAATATCTTCGAATAACTTTGAATAAGTCCCGTCCTTCTTCGAAAAAACCAAGATGTCGATATTCCATGCTGACGTTATCAACAGCTCATCCCGACGGTAAAGCATGAGGCCTATACGTCGTGCATTGGACCGACTTATTCGCAATTAGAAGAAGACTATTAGAAGAGTGAAACTTTCATCAAATTCATTACGAACTGTGGAAAACTTTTTGACGCCGAAAAGCGGAACGAGAACCGATTGTGCTACTGGAAACAACGATAAAATGCCGCAGCAACAGGTTCCACTTCGCGAGGCAACAACAATTCCAAACGCGCGTGCGTACCAACCATACAAAAATGACAGTCTTTTCGAACACGCCACCTGGGTTTACGCGTTCTGTCGCGAACATCTTTTTCGTGACGATACGAAACGCATTATCACGGCACTTTGGCCGGAGGGACGTCCTGCTCCGGGAACGACTCTGATTGAACTTGGCTGCGGGCCCGGGTTCTACTCCTGCCGATTAGGAGAGCGCTTTCGGGAGATGTCAATTACTGGAGTCGATCGCTCTGGCAAACAGGTGCAGTGGGCTAGCGAGCGCGCCCAGGCGCTTCATCTGAGCAATTGCTGTTTTAAACGAATCAATGCGCTCAAGTTATCGTGTCCCGATGCAACGTTCGATGTGGTCCTGGCTTCGCGATTACTGACAATTTTGCCCGAACAAGCTGGCGTCATTGCAGAGATCTATCGTGTGTTGAAGACAGGAGGTCGCTGTTTCGTTGCCGAACCGCGCCACGCCTTTTGGGCATCGATTCCACTTTTGGCCATGTGGCTCCTCGTGGGATTAGTTCCCTCCGAAAATGGCTATCGGGAACCATACAAAGCAACCGTATTTTCAGCGGACTCATTTGCGAACCTTTTCCTGGCACAACCATGGAAAAAAATCAGGACTTGGAAGGATGGACGCTACCAGTACGCTCTTTGCGAAAAAGGATAGCAAGCGACGGCGCAACGAATGAGAAGAGGGAACCGCGTCGTTGATTCGGACGGAGAGGCTAGACAATTTGATGGCTGCTCTGCATTGGCGCTGATGACCAAGGCGCCTCGCGCCGGACAGGTAAAAACACGCCTTGTCCCGCCGCTCACGAATGAGGAAGCCGCGCAACTTAACAGGTGTTTTTTGCAGGACACAGGTGCCGCGATTTCGGTTTGTTGCAGCGGCCTCACTGCGCCAAGCCCCGGCAGGCCAAGAGTACGCGCGGTCGCGGTTTACACCCCGGTCGGTTCCGAGTCAGACTATACCGATATTCTGCCAGCCGATTTCAGTTTGCTGCCACAGCGTGGCAAAAATTTCGGTGAACGCCTTTATTTTGCGGCCGAGGACTTGTTTAACTGCGGTTTCGAGAGCGTTTGTCTGATTGATTCTGATAGCCCGACAGTTCCCGCTGAGAATTTTGCCAGGGCTGTGGAACTTCTTTCGTTGCCGGAGGACCATATCGTCCTGGGCCCTTGCGACGATGGTGGCTATTATTTGATTGGCTTAAAACAGTTGCACCGAGAAGTCTTCGAGCGAATCGACTGGAGTACCGGGCGGGTTTTCGAGCAGACGAGACAGCGCGCGACGCAAATTGGTGTCGGTGTTCACGAGTTGCCGCGCGGATTTGATGTCGATGATCACGCAACCCTGCATCGACTTTGTGACGAACTATTCGGCAAAAATGCCCGCGATAATGTCGCGCCTCAGACCCAGGAGTTTCTGCGTGAACTAATCGCACACGACGGTCGTGAACGTATTTGGTCGTTGTAGGACGGACGCGTTGCGTGCCAGACCTCAGGGCAACTGAAGCGGTTGCCGTACAAGAGCTACATGACTAGCCTCATGTTCGCATGGCGAAACGCGTATTAGTTACCGGCGGCGCAGGCTTGATCGGTTCACATGTGGTCGATCTTCTCGTAAACGAAGGCTGGCAGGTTAGGGCACTCGATAATCTGGAACCGCAAACCCACCGTCGCAGAAAGCCGGCATGGATCAATAAGAAGGCGGAATTCATTCACGGCGATTTGCGTGATCGCGACACGATCATCGCCGCGCTAGACAAGATAGACGTCGTTTTTCACCAGGCTGCGTACGGCGGTTATATGCCAGAGATTACAAAATTTGTGCATGTAAATTCGCTCGGCACTGCCCAAATGCTCGAAGTCATTCGCGAGAAAAACCTGCCGGTTAAGAAAGTCGTCGTTGCCAGCTCGCAGGCTGTTTACAGCGAAGGCGCCGGCGATTGTCCTAAACATGGATTGGTTTTTCCGATGCTGCGGCCGGTGGAGCAATTGCGCAGAGGCGATTGGCAGGTGCATTGCCCACTCTGCGGCGCAATTACAACAAGCGTTCCGACTCCGGAAAATGCGCCGGTCGGTGGCGAAACCGTTTACGGCCTGACGAAAGTTGATCAAGAGCGGCTGGTCCTCCTATGGGGTAAACAGCTCGGTGTTCCCACAGTCGCGCTGCGTTACTCCTGCACATACGGACCGCGCCAATCGATCTTTAATCCTTACACCGGTGTTATCGCGATTTTTTGCACACGTTTGCTGAACAATTTGCCACCTGTGCTGTACGAAGACGGCCAGCAAACGCGGGACTTTTCGTTCGTGGAAGACATCGCCCGAGCGAATTTGCTTGCCGCGGAAACAGACGAGCTGGACGGCCTGGCAGTAAATATTGGCAGCGGCAGCGGCACGCCGATTCGCGAAATTGCCGAACAACTTTCCGATGCTCTGAAGATCGACATCGCGCCTGAGATCAACAGCGAATTTCGTCCGGGCGAAATGCGTCATCTCATCAGCGACACCAAGCTCGCTCGATCGGTCCGGCTACAAACCGGGTGTCGATCTCAGCGAAGGCATCGGTCGTTACATTGATTGGATCCACACACAATCAGACATTCGTGATTACTTCAGCGAAGCCAGCGAAGTTTTGAAGAACAAAGGCATCGTTCATCGAGTGAAGCGATGAACATCGCTGCTAAGATTCCCGATTTTAATGCGCCGGTCGTCGATCACGCGCGCAAGGATTTTCCGCTGCTCCGCGCGGGCATGACGGTAGGTGAAGCGCTGGAGCGCATCCGGCGTGAGGGCGTGGGTGAACGTGTCATTTATTTTTATGCGATCGACGAACAGGAGCGGCTAGTTGGCGTCGTTCCTACACGGCGTTTGTTGACAGCATCGCTGGAAACACCGTTGCGCCAGATCATGGTGCCGCGCGTCGTGGCTGTTCCCGCGACCGCAACGATTCTTGACGCCTGCGAATTTTTTGTGCTCTACAAATTTCTCGCATTCCCAGTCGTAGACGAGCAACGCCGCGTCGTGGGCATCATTGACGCGAACCTTTTCGCCGAGGAAATCTTGGAAGGAGGCGACGGTGAAGCCCGAGAGGCGGGGAGTCCCATCACGCAGGTGAGTCCGGAATTTTTTGAGGCTCTCGGCTTTCACATCGAACAAATCCGCGGCGCGTCGTCATGGCGAGTTTTCCGGTTCCGTTTTCCGTGGTTGCTGGTCACAGTCGCGGGCGGCACGCTCTCAGCAATCCTAGCCGGTTTTTTTGAAGCGACACTCGCGCACAGTTTGGTGCTGGCGTTCTTTCTCACAATGGTACTGGGACTCAATGAAAGCGTGAGCATGCAATCGATGAGCGTAACGATTCATGCCTTGCGTTCTGCTCAGGTCACGTGGCGCTGGCTGGCTACAGCATTTCGTCGAGAGTTGGTGACCGCGCTATTGCTCGGTGCGGCGTGCGGTCTTGTGGTCGGCTTGATTGTTTGGCTGTGGCGAAATAATGGCGCCGCTGCGTTGGTCATCGGCGGCAGCATCGCGCTTTCGCTTGTTACAGCGTGCGCATTTGGCCTGGGCGTGGCGTCGCTTCTTCACCGGTTCAAGCTGGACCCAAAAATTGCGGCAGGACCGGTCACGCTGGCACTAGCGGATTTTTTTGCGCTGGTGATTTATTTCACCAGTGCGTGGCTGGTCCTGCGATGAGCAGCATCTCAGTCATTATTCCCGCGCTTGATGAGGAGGAACCGATCGCCGGGGTTGTGCGAGAATGCCTCGCGACAGGTTTGCCCAACGAGGTCATTGTCGTTGATAACGGCAGTACGGATCGAACTGTCGAGCGCGCGCGTGAAGCAGGTGCGCGAGTGGTGACCGCGCCGCGCGGATACGGACGCGCTTGCGCCGCCGGCGTTCGTGCGCTTTCGCCCAAATGCGACATTGTGGTTTTTCTCGATGGCGACGGCAGTGATGCGCCCGCGTTCATGAATCAGCTTGTCGAACCCGTGGCACGCGGGACGCACGATTTCGTGATCGGCTCGCGAACCCGCGGACAACGCGAACCGGGCAGCATGAATCTCCAACAAATCTTTGCCGGACGATTCGCCGGATTGATTTTGCGACTGCTCTACGGGGTTCGTTATACGGACATGTCCCCATTTCGTGCCATTCGTCGTGATGCGCTCGAACGGCTCGACATGCGCGAGCAGACCTACGGCTGGAATCTGGAGATGCAGATGAAAGCCGCGCGCGCCGGCCTGCGCGTTCTCGAAATCCCCGTAAACCATCGCCGGCGTGCCGGTGGCGAATCCAAAGTGTCAGGCACGTTCCGCGGCACATTTATCGCCGGCGCCCGCATTGCTGCGACATTGGTGCGCGTCGCTCTCGGATAGTCGATTCCATCTGGCAGTTCCCGAGTTTTTGTGTAGCGTCGCCCTATGGTTTCGATGCTTGATCTCGAGAGATTTCGCACCACGCCGCTCACTCGCGAACCGTTTGAGTTCTTAATTGTTCCAGAGTTTGTAAAGGCTGAGGGGCGCGCTGCAATCGATAAGGATTATCCCGAGGTTGCCCGGTCGGGTAGCTTTCCACTTCGAGAGGTGACTTATGGCCCGGCGTTTGCGAAGCTGATCGAGGAAATGCGCAGCGAAGAGTTTCGCAAAGCGTTCGAGGCAAAATTTGACGTCGATCTGACCAATCGCCCGGACATGATCACCGTGCGCGGACGTTGCAGCGAGAAAGATGGTAAAATACACACGGACTCCGAGACAAAGATCATCACTATTCTTGTTTACATGAATTCGGCTTGGGAATCGGCCGGTGGCCAGCTTCGCTTGCTGCGATCCGGGACGAATCTGGAAGACGTCATTCTCGAAGTCCCGCCAACCGAAGGCACGCTGTTGGCGTTTCGCCGCAGCAATAATTCGTGGCACGGTCACAAGCCATTCTCGGGCTCGCGCCGCGTCATTCAATTCAACTGGGTCACAAGCGAGGCGGTAGTACGGCGCGAGCAAAACCGGCATCGGTTTTCCGCGTGGATGAAGAAACTCCGTGGCGCGCTGGCAGGCGAAAAACAGGCGGCCTGAGCACGCGACCAGGGAGCTGTAGCTACGCTGCCCAGGTTGATTTACTTTTCAGCAATTGAACGGTCAGATTGAAACCCCAAGGAATTCCGACGCATTGACACTGCGATCCGCCGAATTCTCGCGGATTCTATTGATCAAGCCCTCGGCGCTGGGCGATGTTGTGCATACAATCCCCGTGCTGGTCAAGCTGCGCGCGCGTTATCCGCGTGCGCGGATTGACTGGCTGATCACGCCTGAGAACGCGGAAATCGTGCGCTGCCATCCGGCGCTTTCGGATGTCGTTCTTTTTGCTCGGCGCGATTTCTCGAAAAAAGGTCGCAGGTGGCGCGCGATGCTGGAATTTCTCGATCTGCTCAAACAAATTCGCCGCGCGAAGTACGATCTGGTGATCGACATGCATGGCCAGGTGCGTTCGGCTTTTTTCGCCGTTATCAGTGGCGCGCGCGTGCGCATCGGGTTTGATCGACCGGTCAAACGGACGCTTACAATTTCCACCGAGCACGATCTCAAAAATGTACCCAGCCATGGCTGGCGCGGCGCGCGCGAGGGTTCATGGATCGCGTATACGCACCGGATCCCTATTCCGACGCTCGACGTGCATGCAATCGATCGTTACCTGTGGGTCGGAGAACTGCTTGGATTCGACGACAACCCGCCAGATCTAACAATTCATCTTTCTTCGGAAACGGTACGTAACGTTGAACGGTTGCTGAAAGAGGAAGGTGTGGATGCATCCCAGCCGTTGATTGTTCTGGTGCCGGGAACCATTTGGGAAACGAAGCATTGGACGATTGAAGGGTTCGCAGGCGTCGCCCGGCATTTTCTCCGCGATGGATTTGCCGTGGCGTTGGCGGGCACCAAACGCGACCAGCCGCGCTGCCGGCAAATCGCCGCCGCGGCCCCCGGAACGTGCGATCTTTCCGGAAAGACAACGCCCGCAGATTTGGCGGGGCTTATTCGGCGTGCTGAGGTCGCCGTAACCAACGATTCCGGCTCGATGCACGTCGCAGCGTCGCTCGGCAAACCGATGGTCAGCGTCTTCGGACCGACCAACCCAGTTCACATTGGCCCATACGAGCGACCAGAATCGGTCGTGCGCGTGGATCTACCGTGTTCGCCATGCAATTATCGTCGTTTGAGCCAATGCCCGTTTGGTCACGCCTGCATGAAGCAGGTGACATCGGCAATGGTGGTCGAACGTGTGCAGAAAATTCTTTCGGCCACACCCGCGACTGAATCGGCCACTGTAACGTGCGCTGTCCTCAGCCCGCCGTCCGCGGGCAGCAAACACATCCGCTGAGGACAGCGACACTAGAGCACTGGGGAGCTTTGCTACCGACGGGCGCGCAATTTGATTCACTTGGTGCGCTGACGATCTAAAATGAGTCTGCGTTGTGAATAGGACAAAAGCAATTTTCGCTGGGCTACTTGCCGGATTGCTCGCCGGACTCGTGATGACCGCGGCGATGTTATTGCTCGCTGTGCTGGGTGTGGCTACACCACTTGTGATTATCGGCGATCGCCTTTCGGCTTTCATCCCACCCGGTCCGTTTCTTTCCATTATGGGCAAGGTCGGCGGTTACAATCATCTGAAGCAACTTGGGGTTGGGTCGACGATAGCTGGTCAACTCGTTGTCGGTGCAATTGCCGGAGCGATCTTTGGATTATTCTCGCGCCGCAATCCTGCGCGAGCTTCAGCAGTTTGGACCATGTCGATATTCGTTTTGTTGCCGATCGTTGTGCTTGCAATCGCCCTTTGGCCGGTTTTAGGCACGAGTTACATTGGCCTGCCCGTCGGCGCTGCGCGTCTGGTCACGCTCGTCGGTTTTGCCCTGTGCGTTTTTCTGTTCGAACGAACCCTAGTCGCAGGTTTTCGATTTCTTGCCCGAGGAAAAATCGGGAGTCAGGATTATGAGTTCAGTCCCGCAATCGGACGCCGTGCTTTTGTCCTCGGCGCGATCGGAGTTGCGGTTACGGGCGGTGGGATCGCGTTGGCTCGCAAGCTTTATCGTGCCGCGACCTTCAGTTACGACGGCACGCAGTACAAAGGCCGCATCGTCCAGCCGATCACGCCTAACGAATTGTTTTACTGCGTGACGAAGAACGTGGTCGATCCGTGGGTGGATGTCGATCTTTGGCACCTTGAAGTAGGCGGCCTTGTGAAGAACGCTGCTACGTGGCGATTTGATGATCTGTTGGGATTCCAAATGAAGGAGCAGGAAACAACGCTGATGTGCATCAGCAACGGTCTAGACGCGGGCTTGATCAGCAACGCTGTCTGGAAAGGTTTTCCGCTACGTGACGTTCTGGACCGGGCTGTGCCACTGTCCGGCGCAGCGCGCGTTCGCTTTCATGGTGTCGATAATTACACCGACACAATTCCGCTCGAGAAGGCGCTGGAGCCAACCACGTTACTTGCTTTCGAAATGAACGGCGCAGAGTTGCCAGATCGGCACGGTTATCCGTTGCGTCTCATCGTCCCGGGTTATTTCGGCGAAAAACATGTGAAGTGGCTCACCCGAATTGAAGTGACCAACGCGACCGCGAAAGGATTTTACGAGACACAAGGCTGGGGCCCCGATTTTATCACGCCGACAAGATCGAGAATTGATGTGCCGGATCCCTGGTCGTCGTTTGCGTTAGGCAAATTGAACGGGCCGATTGAAGTGAAGGGGATCGCCTACGGTGGTAACCGCGGTATCTCGAGCGTGGAATTGAGCAGCGACGGCGGCAAATCGTGGCGCGAGGCTGAGATCTATTATTCCCGGCGGCAATCTGGCGTGGTCGCTTTGGAAAACCGAATGGATGCCAGATGCAGCAGGCTGATTACACGCTGGTCGTCCGGGCCACCGACGGAGAAGGCGATGTGCAGGAATGGGAAGAAGATAGAGGCCCATTTTCCGGCGTAGCGGGCTTGCATGAGATTGGCGTGCGCGTGACGGCGTAACTGGCGGTGTCTCCACGCATCTGGCGCGTGAGGCGGCTTGCCACTGGGACGCGACGTCGCCCCGCAACAACTTGCGCTGTGTGCTAGATTTTATCGATGGAAAGAGTGATCATTGTTGGAAGCGGCTGCGCCGGATTGACAGCGGCAATTTACGCGGCCCGCGCGAATTTGAGCCCGTTGGTGCTGGAAGGTCGTCAGCCCGGCGGACAACTCTCGACTACTACGCTCGTTGAAAACTATCCCGGTTTTCCAGAAGGAATCGACGGGCCTCAGCTCATCTTGAACATGCACAAACAGGCCGAGAAATTTGGCGCCCGATTTTCGTACGCCGAGGTAACCGATTTCGATGCAAACAACCGGCATGTTCGCATTAAGGCCGATGATGAGTGGTTGGAGACCGAGGCGCTGATCATCGCTAGCGGAGCTTCAGCGCGGTATTTGGGACTCGAAAATGAAGAGAAGCTGATCGGTCACGGACTGACGTCCTGCGCCACATGCGACGGCGCATTTTACAAAAATGTTCCGGTTTGCGTCGTTGGTGGGGGCGATTCTGCGGCGGAGGAATCATTGTTCCTCACCCGTTTCGCGTCAAAGGTCTATTTGATTCATCGACGCGATCAGATGCGGGCTTCCAAAATCATGCAGGATCGCGTGTTTGCGAACAAGAAGATCGAACCGATCTGGAACACCGTCGTTACCGAATACATCCCCGACGAAAAAGGCGAGATGCGCGCTGTTCGTTTGCGCAATCTGAAGACGAATGAAGAGCGGGAATTAGCGGTGGCGTCTGTTTTTGTGGCAATTGGTCACGATCCCAACACCAAGGCGTATCGCGGCAAGCTCGACATGGATGGGGACGGTTATTTGGTCACCAAGAAGCTGGTCGAGAGCAGGCACCCTGGCGTGTTCGTTGCGGGCGACGTGGCCGATCGCGTTTACAAACAGGCCGTGACGGCAGCTGGATCGGGTTGCGCTGCAGCAATGGACGCGGAGAAATACCTGAGCGAATTGGAGTGCGATGTTTGATTGTCGCTTCTGTAGCCGCTTCGCTGCCTGCCACGCCGAAGTGCAGCGAAGCCGGGTCCGAAGCGCCGGGTTGGTCTTTTCAGCATCCATGCATTGCTTCGTCCACAGGGCGGCGGTTACAGTGCAAACTTGAAAATCTGCGACCTCACCCAGTTTTACTCTCCGGTAAGTGGAGGCGTGAAGCGGTACATTCATGAAAAGATTGCGTACATCAGCAGCTGTTCGCCTGACGACACGCACGTGCTTATCATCCCCGGACCGAAAAATGAGGAAACAACAAATGGCCGGTCGCGAATCTATTCGATTCGCTCGCCATTAGTATCGAGAAGCTCGCGTTATCGCGCGCTGCTGAATCTTCGCGCGATCGAAGAAATTCTGGAGCGTGAGCGTCCTGATCTCATCGAATCGAGCGATCCGTATCAGATTGCATGGAAAGCGATTGCCTCCGGTCGCGCGCTAAGAGTTCCAGTCGTTGGCTTTTATCATTCTCATTTCCCGGAAGCGTATCTCCGCGGGCGGACGAAATTCCTCGGCAAACGCGGTACGCAGCGAGCGATGAAATTGACCCGTGCTTATGTGCACAGGCTCTACAATCGTTTTCAAGCCACGCTAGTGCCATCCGAAAGGCTGGCGGAGCTGCTTTCCGAATGGGGTGTGCGCAATGTGCGTCCCGTGCGACTCGGGGTGAACACTGGCGTTTTCAAGCCTGCGCCAGATGACGCAGCTGCCACCCGCCACTCGTTAGGCGTCAGCCGCTGGCAGACACTGCTTCTGTACGCGGGGCGATTGGCCAGAGAAAAAAACACACAAACATTGTTTCGAGCTTTCGAGCTTCTGGGCCAGCCGGACCAGAATAAATTTCATCTTCTGGTCATCGGGGACGGACCGCAGCGGAGCAAAGTACAAAAGTTGCAACGCCGGATCGGAAACGTCTCATGGATCTCTTACTGCGCAGACTCTGTTAATCTCGCCCGTTACTATCGCGCTGCGGACCTTTTCGTTCATCCGGGCGTTCAGGAAACGTTTGGACTTGTAGCCCTTGAAAGTCAGGCGTGCGGCACACCCGTAGTGGGAATTCGCGGGAGTTACATGGATCGCATTATTTGTCACGATCAGAAATCGTGGGCGCAAGAGAACAACCCGGAGGCGCTGGCCGATGCGATCGAAGATTTTAGCGCTAAAAAATTGTCAGCTTTGGGGAAGGCTGCCGCAGGAGCAACGGAAACGCTTTATAGCTGGCCACGCGTATTTGAGGAACTGTTTTGCATTTATCGCGAGGTTCGCGCAAACTACCGCCAATTTTAGATGGCGGACGACGACCAAAAGCCATTCCTCATTCGTGGCTATCGCAGATCGGACCGCAAAGCGGTACGAAAGCTCTGCTGCGATACCGGCTTTCTGGGCGATCCGATTGATCCTGTGTATGAAGATCGAGAATTGTTTGCTGATTTTCTCACCACCTATTACACCGATCACGAACCGGAATCGTGTTTTCTTCTGGAGGTTGACGGCGAAATTCGCGGTTACCTTCTCGGCTCTCGCAAGCCTCTGCAAAACCAGCTCTACGCGCTTTATCAAAATGTCTGGCTCTTTTTTCGAGCGCTGACGCGATATTTCCGCTACCACGAACGCTCGCGCCGCTTTATTCGGTGGCTGCTCGTGCACGGCTGGCGTGAGGTACCGGCCGCGCCGCGCCGCACCCCACATTTCCATATCAATCTGCTGCCAGACGCCCGAAAGGTTTCGACGACACGCGCTCTAATGAGCGCGTATTTGAGTTATCTCTATCGCTCCGGCGAAAAACGTGTTTACGGCCAGATCATTACATTCGAAAGCCGACGCGGAGAGAAAATGTTCGAGCGCTACGGATTCAAAGTGCTGAACCGGGCCGAGATCACCAAATACAGGGCAATTTATCCCAAATCGGTTTACCTCAGTACCGTGATCAAGAACCTGGAGACGGCCGGACCGCTCTCCGTCACGACGCGTTCACGTTTCTAAGACACGCAACTTGTTCCAAGCTGCGGTGTGCGTTAATGTGCGCCGCATTTTTGCCGGCATAGCTCAGCTGGTAGAGCAGCTGATTTGTAATCGAGAAAATTGCGGGTTTTGCTATCGTTAGCCATCTGACTCTACTTCTTTAACATGAGGCACTTCCGATACTTACGCATTAGCTGGCATTAGCCACTTTTAGCTGATTTTCGGAGCTAACGGGTACAATCGAGGGGTACAATTTCGGCCTTCCAATCGATGCATGTAACTGCATCAGTTCTTCGGAATCGGCACGGCTTGCGCGCGTAGCGAAAATGCTGTGGCAAAGATCAGAAGCGGGTTGTACGGAACAGAACAAAGGCTGTCGTTCATCAACGTCCAGAATGCGCTTTCACGTTCGCCTTTCTCGATTAGCTTTCGCGAAATTGCCGGCGTAGCTCAGTTGGCCAGAGCAGTCGATTTGTAATCGACCGGTCAGGAGTTCGAATCTCCTCGCCGGCTTAATTTTCAAAGTTCCGGCAATCAAAATCGCGTCGTCTCCAGCTTCTCAATAAAGTCGTGGATGCGGTTGCCTGATGTGCGCGGCGGGAAGAGATCTTGCACCGGCACTTTCAGGACCTCGGCTAAGTAGAGCATCGTTTTGTCATCGACGTACGAGAGACGTGCTTCGATCTTCGAAACGCCGCTTCGGCTGATATCGAAGCCGGCGAGTTGCAGTTTCGTCGCGAGGTCGGATTGCGACCAGCCCAGGGCGTATCGACGACGGCGCACCTGCGGACCGATATTGTTTTTGTAGCGCACGATGATGTCGCCTCAGCGCTCCTTGGTTTTCGTCTCTGCCGTCTCAAAGCTGACGCGCGGTGAGCATTCGACCTGACAAAGATCGATGAGTTGAAGCGCGGTGCGCCTCGGCAATGCGTCGGCGGCTTTGTCACGGAAGTCCGCGACCGGTTTCAAGTAATGGCGCGACTCGAAAAGATCGTCGAGTGATTCGCCAGCAAGAGCGAGCACCTTGTCGAAAGTCTCGTCTTCGGTTGCGATGTGCGAGAGGAGCGATGGCGCGGGAAAATTAACGCGCGCGATACAGCCATCGGTTCCACTCGCGGTCCACCGGGAACCGCCGCCATCGGTAATAATGAAGTCTTCCTTGTGACGTTTGGCTTCACGGATGAGCTCGCCTTTGAGGGTTTTGAGGCGCTCGCCGTAGGTCGTTAGTGCGCGATGCAGTGACACCGCTTCGTTTACCAATTTTTTCAGTTCGTTCTCGGTCATAAACAGGCTCCAGTTGAGGTTTCTCGCCGCGCTCGGCCTGGCGCATTTGCTCCAGAACTCGCGCGACACGAACGCTCTACACCCCGTTTTTTGGCGACCGGCTCAGACGGCCCGGACTCTTTCTCCGATGTTCTCAGAACGACTTCAGTCGTTCTCTGCCGACCTGCGAAATTTTTTGACAGGTTTGCGCACTGGTGTTCGACCGCGCCTCGTTACGCCACCGATAGGCGCGATTTTGTTCTCCTATGGAGAAGTGGCCATTGATCGCATATTGCCGTCAGTGTTCATCTGAACGTATATTTCTCAGCAACAGAAAAGGGAGATCAGATGACGAAACAAGCCACCACTAGAAACCGAGTAGAAGCCGCGGGAGGCGGCTTATTTTCAGACACGACAACGATTGCGGCGCTATTGTTTTTGGCCGCGAAATTTCCGCACCGACAGTTCAACAGCGCGGAATTATCCGTTTTATCCGGCGTCGGACGCACGGCTATGTCGCAAATCAAGAATGCCACGGATACGCCGTTCTCCCTCGGCAAGTGCACGTTACAGCGGCTCGATGGTTGGCTTGCCAAGCATCCGGGATTTAAGCAAGAATGACGGGCGGGTCTGGAGGGATCACGCAATGGCCAAAGGAGTTCGCAAAAGCATCACGATTCCTGGCTTGCTTGCTTCAGCGGTGAAGCTTCGCTGTGCGGAATTCGGCCACAGGATTTTCACGCCGTATGCAGTGGAGTTGGTCTGCTACGATCTCCGTTCGGACGCAAAACACACGATCACGCTTCAGATCGCGCGAGACACCCAAGCGGCGCAAGACGCAGTCGATCGCGAGCTGGCTGCACACTACCGACCTGGTCAACCGCGCAAAGGTTTGCTCGTGCAACTCGTCGAACGAATCGGATACCTGCAAAACCTCGCGGAACGCAATCGTCACGAGCGGACACCACCCCTGAGCGCAGTACCTGAACGCGTAACGTTTCCGGCCGACATCTGGCGTCTTGCAGATCCGCGCTGGCAGAACCTCGGCTATGCGTCCTTGTCCGCGTACATCACCGGACTAATCCGCTACGACCTGCTCGTCGGCGGCCCGCACGCATCAACCACGGCCGATTGCAGATCGAAACTACAGCGCAAGCTGACGCGAAAAACACTCGCCGATCGGCGCAAAGGACGCCGGCGCAAACTCCTGCTCGATCATCTGATCGAAGAAAAACAAGGACGGCCTGTGCCACAGGAAGAGTTGGAACGAGTCAAAGCGAGTATCGCGCTGGAGCTGCGACGCATGTCGCTCACGCGCTGACGCAGAATGTTGCTCGAACAGCAACTGCTTCTCCAACGCGAACCGATACGTGCCTCTCATCTGCGAAGCGAGCACAGTCAAGGTGGAGCGCAGCATAGCGAGCAATACCTTTACGGCGCGCAGCGAGCGATAAAATCGAACGATCGGTCGGCGATGAAACGAGATAATCAAGGTTCGGATCAGGATTTGATGGATGTAACGGATTGAATGAATTTCGGCTTACCGAGGCTTTTGGATGATGCAAGACTACTCGCGGGATTTCGGACCATTTGACGGAAAAGTTTGGCTCAACTGCGCTCATCAGGGACCCCTTCCGCGCATTGCCGTGGCCGAAGCGCATCGGGCGATCTTGCTAAAAACGGCTCCATATCACTTGCAAGACGAGTTGTTCTCGGACGTTCCTCGACGGCTAAAGCGTGTGCTGGGAAAATTGATTGGGGTTCCCGAGGAAGATATCATTCTGGGGAACAGCGCCTCCTATGGTTTGCACTTGCTAGCGAATGGCATTCCTTGGCAAACTGGCGATGAGGTGCTTGTCGTCCGCGGTGACTTCCCGGCAGACGTTCTCCCATGGCTGGGCCTGGAAAAGAAGGGTGTGCGAGTCCGAAGAATTCAGACGCGCAAGCAGGTCCTGCAAGCGGAGGAATTGGAAGCTCAGGTGACGAACTCCACCAGAGTGCTTTGTCTTACTTGGGTGCATTCTTTCAACGGGCACGCGATCGATTTGGCCGGTTTGGGCGAGATTTGCCGTGCGCGCGGAGTGACGTTCGTTCTCAATTGCTCGCAAGCGCTTGGCACTCGGCCTCTGGATTTGGCGAAGGTCGCGGTGGATGCAATCACGTGTGTCGGTTTCAAGTGGTTGTGCGGTCCCTACGGCACGGGTTTCTGCTGGATTCGACCGGACGTACGCGAGTCGCTGGATTACAATCAGGCTTACTGGCTGTCGGTTCTAACCGCCGAAGATCTTGCCAAGGAACAGGCTGATGTCGGACTGCGAAGCGATCTAGGGGCGCGTCGCTACGATGTCTTTGGCACAGCTAACTTCTTCAATTTCATGCCTTGGACCGCAGCGGTTGAATATCTCCTGGAAAAAGGCATTGAGCGCATTGAGGCGCACAACAACGAACTCGTTTTGCGTCTTATTGATGGACTCGCCGCGCAGAGTTATGCACTCGTTAGTCCACGAGAAGGCACAACTCGCTCCACGCTGGTGATCGCGTCTCACCAAGACGCGAGTCGAAACAGCGAAAATTACGAAGCGCTCAAGAGAGGCGGCGTGTATGTCGCTTTCCGAGCAGGCAAGTTGCGCTTTTCACCGCACCTTTATAACACCAACGATGAGATCGACCATGTCCTGTCGATTCTACGGTCCGCTAACGCCAAAAAATGTCGGCGGAGTTGAAAAGAGCGTGGACGATGATCGCTGGCAGAAGACTGCCGCTGCGTCGCCTCAATTCGCCCGCAACGAGCCCAAGAATAACCGCGCCCAGTGCCACCACTGCGCCTACCTCTAAATGGATGACGGCAAATAGTACAGC
The DNA here is from genome assembly GCA_963719605.1 of uncultured Verrucomicrobiae bacterium. Lineage (GTDB taxonomy): Bacteria > Verrucomicrobiota > Verrucomicrobiia > Chthoniobacterales > UBA10450 > Udaeobacter. The sequence continues at coordinate 44,341 of CAVRCO010000002.1, read as the reverse complement.
CGTGAACGCGACCGCACCCGAGAGCGAGACGCCACACAAGGAAAAAATCACCGCCCATCGCTTCTCCACCATGGACTGAATTAAGCCTCGGAAAATAACCTCTTCCTGGATTGAAGCACCGACGATGAAATAGAGTCCGATCTTCCAAGGCGTAAACCCCGAAACGTCAAAGGGCGGCTTGATGGAAGCAAATGATTCAGGAACGCGGCGACAAGCCCGAGCGTCAGCCCGGAGACAAGCGCGATTCCGACATAGCGCGACCTTGGTATTCGGAATCCGAACTCTGCACCTCCGCGCCCCCGCCCGAGCAGGATTATGAGGAGCATCGCGACTGAGAGGGTGATCGCGATGATCAGAGCAATGGCTAGTTCAATGCGCGGTCGAACAAGCGCTGCTGCCATAAATGCAGGGACATAAACCGCCACAAAAAGCCCGAGACCAGACCTAGCGCTTTGAGCTTAGGGAACTTCATTGGTGAGCTCCGACAGCTAAATGCATGCATCTAACGAGAATTATACGGAATTATTCAGCTTATTCGTCCGCCATCAGACTTGGCGATGTGAGGGTCTCCCGCTCGCGGACCAGCGCACAACACCGAGTGGAGCACTGTCGGGTTGAGAGCACCTTAATGTGTCCGAAGCGCTTTGTCGCGCATCGATGCGGCTGCGCAGCAGCGGCATCATCGCGGGAAAGGGAGCCCGCTGACGCGAAAAACACTCGCTGACCGGCGAAAAGGTCGCTGGCGCAAACTCCTGCTGGATCATTTGATCGAAGAAAAGGAGGGCAGGCTAGTGCCGCCTGAAGAACTTGAACGGGTGAAAGCGAGCATCGCGCAGGAGCTTCGACGCATTTCGCTCACGCGGTAGCGAGCAACCATCAGCCTAACGAGCAACTGCTCCTCCAGCGCAAACGATACGCACCTCTCTCCGCGGAGCGAGCACAGTCAAGGTGGAGCGCAGCGCAGCGAGCAATACCTTTTACGGCGCACAGCGAGCGATACAATCGACCAGTGGACGCGTCCTGGCGATTGTTCGATCAGGTAGGAAACACAAATTGGCACCAAACGACTTAATAGATTCGTGTTAATTCGTGTGCATTCGTGGTTAATTTCGTTATGAAATCGATCGAACAAAAGCGTGCGGAATTTCGAAAGCTGCATGAGAGAGGCTGTTTCGCCCTTCCTAATCCTTGGGATATAGGGAGCGCCAAGTATTTGCAGCATCTCGGATTCAAGGCGATCGCAACTACCTCAGCCGGTTTTGCCTTCTCGCGTGGATTGCCCGACGGTTCGGTCACGCGCGACGACATGCTGGCGCACATCCGCGACCTCGTCGACGCCACGGACATTCCGGTCAACGCGGATTTTGAGAACGGTTACGCCGACGATCCAACTGGCGCGCAGAAGAATGCGCGCCTTTGCGCTGAAACCGGCGTCGGCGGCCTCTCGATCGAAGACTTGGCCGATCGGAAGGAAAGCCCTCTCTACGACGTGAATCTCGCAGTGGAACGAATTCATGCGGTTCGCGACGCACTTCACGGCACCGGAGTTCTCTTGGTTGCCCGCGCGGAAGGGTTCCTCGTGGGTCGTGAAACGCTCGACCAGGTGATAAAGCGGCTCGTGAAATATTCCGAGGCCGGCGCCGATTGTTTGTATGCGCCCGGATTCAAGGACCGCGATTCCAACAGGGCGATCGTCGAAGCCGTCGCGCCAAAACCGGTCAACATTCTAATCGGCGGATCGGGCGGCCTAACTATGCGTGACGCGGCAGAGCTGGGCGCGCGGAGGGTGAGCGTCGGTGGTGCGTTTGCTCGCGCGGGTTGGGGCGTATTCACTCGCTCAGCCAGGGAGTTGATGGAAAAGGGGACGTTCGACGAGCTGAAACACGCCGCTTCCTACGACGAAATGCAAACGCTGTTTCGATCAATACAAGACGTAGACTAATGTGGTATCCGCCGGAAAAGATCCCAAGGATGGAAGATGCCTATCGCCCACCCGGCTGATGTCCTCTTGAGTTATTGGGTGTGGTGATCACGCGGTCTTGGCGAGCGACGTTAGGAAGCCAAGCGCATAAAAGCAAAATATTTGCGTCGTCATGTCGAAAACACGATCGCGGCTCCGACTTGATGACAAAATGCGATCCATTAAGGGCCGCAGCAAAGCAAAGGAGTAAATAATGAAGTACATGATTATGATGAACTCGCCGCGCGACGGCTATGACCAGTTCATGAGCTGGCCAAAGGAAATCCTCGAGGCGCATTTCGCCTTCATGGAGGCATTCGGCGAGAAATTGCGGAAGTCAGGCGAGCTGGTGAGCGCCGAAGGACTGGCGTCGCCGACGCAGGCGAAAGCGGTTCGCGCTGGCAAAGATGGCAAGCCAGTAACTGACGGCGTCTTTCCCGAGTCCAAGGAATTTCTCGCCGGCTACTGGATTGTTGACGTCGAGAGCCTGGAGCGCGCCTATGAGATCGCCGGCGAAGGTACCGGACGCTCCCCACGCGCCGACCATCGCTGGCGGCAAGCCCTTCAAGATGGTGCTTGAAGTGCGTGAAGTCCTGGGCAGCCACCACGATCTCTGATGAGCGAACCGGTGAATCGACGCATCGAATGCCTGTTGCGCGACCTTGCGCCGCGGGCGCTCGGTGCGGTGGTGCGTCAAGTCAGTGACTTTGGCGCATCTGAGGACGCCGTGCAGGAGGCTCTCATAGCCGCGGCCGATCAATGGCCGCGTAATGGTATCCCGGATAATCCGCTCGGCTGGGTCATCCGAGTGGCACAGCGTCGACTGACAGACCACATGCGAGTTGAAATTTCGCGCCGGAATCGCGAGGCGGTCGTTGGAACGGAAACGCAGTGGGAAATCGGGCCGGCAAGTTACGATGACGGCGTCTCGGACGATGCACTCGTGCTGCTGTTCATGTGCTGTCATCCGGCGTTAACCCCCGCTTCCCGCGATCGCGCTTACGCTGCGTGCGGTCGGCGGCCTAACGACGACCGAGATCGCAAAGGCGTTCCTCGGCCGGAATCCACCATCGGACAACGAATCAGCCGTGCGAAAGCAGAGCATTAAAGCATCGGGCATTCCTTTCCGCATGCCGGATGCCGAGGAGCGGGCGCAACGGTTGAGCTCTGTGCTTCATATCCTGTATCTCGTGTTCAACGAAGGCTACACCGCCAGCGCAGGGAGCGGAACTTCACCGAACCGATTTGTCGAACGAGGCGATGCGTCTCATGCGCGAAGAGTCCACAAGCTTGTGCCGGAAGACCCGGAAGTGGCGGGCCTCCTCGCACTGATGCTCCTTACCGATGCACGCCGCGCTGCTCGCACCGGCACCGAATGGTGAATTGATCCCGCTCGATGAACAGGATCGAACGCGATGGGACCAGGAGCGCATCTGCCGAAGGTGTCGCGCTCGTCGGTGCGGCTCTTTCAAAGGGGTTGATCGGCGAGTATCAACTGCAGGCCGCGATCGCCGCCGTGCACGACGAAGCAACCCGCGCCGAGGAGACCGACTGGCCGCAGATTCTCGCACTATATGGCGTGCTGAAACGGATGACCGACAACCCAATGATCGCGATCAGCCACGCCATCGCAACGGCAATGGTAGTCGGGCCAAATGCGGGGCTCGAACTACTCGCGCTGCTGCAGAACGACGAACGCTTGCGGGGAAATCACCGGCTCGACACGGCGCGCGCACACTTATTGGACCGTGCCGGCGAACTCGATGCCGCGGAAAAACTCTATCGCTTGGCGGCCGCCAAAACTACCAGCGTGCCGGAAAGAAATTTTCTCCTGCTGAGAGCAGCGAGGTTGAGGCAGAGCCTAGATCAATAAGGAAAGATGGTTATGGAAGACACAATGTTGTCGGCCAATAGCTCAAAGAGCGGAAAAGCACCCGGCGTGCTCCGGCTGGGCGGATGGGCTGATCGCCTCATCATTCACCGACTGTCTGCAAGTGGTTGTAGCTATTCGGCAGATGACGAAATTTCAACCGAAGCGAAGCGAGTGACCGCGCAGCAAACGGCATCGGTTTCAATTAAAGCGGCGTGGACAGCGATCTTCGCGGCGATTCTTTACCAGTTGTTGCTCATCACCCTTATTTTTCTCAGGCCGGATCTGGACCCAACCTGGCACACCATCAGCGAGTGGGTGATTGGACCCTATGGTTGGCTTATGAGGATGGTATTCTTCCTCTGGGCAGTGAGCTACACCGCTCTATTCGTCGCGGTTAGACGGCAAGTTAATGGCAAGCTGGGGAAAACAGGACTCGTTCTTCTATTCGTCTGCATAATCGGGACCTATGGGGTTGGTACTTTTACGACGGATCCACTCGATGGATCTAAGACAACCATAACCGGGTTATTGCATACTACTTTCGGTACCGCCGGACTAATGCTGTTGCCGTTCGCAGCTTTGCTGGTCACTCGTAGTCTCGCTCGCCGCAGTGACGCCTCGCGTTCGGCGCGGTGTATTCTTAGATGGACGGCGTGGCTGCCGCTACTAGGCTGGACTAGTTTTGTCCTCTATACCGCTTTGTTCATCGTGCCGCTCGGCCCGCATGCTTTTGGTCCGGGAGTGAATATCGGAATTCCACCGCGGATAACCATTCTAACCTATGCGGCGTGGACGGTTATTGTGGCCTTGCAAACAATGAAACTGTACAGCGAACCCTCTCAAAACTGCACTGAACATTCGAAACAATATGAAAACGAAACTAAAGCGATCTTCACGCCCTGTGAGCCTAACAAAGTCGAGTAATATAAAGTCACCGGATGACTACTTGGCCAAGTTGCCCGACGATAAGCGGGCCGCGTTGGAAAGACTGCGAAAAACCATTCGCGCCGCCGCTCCGCAAGCCGAAGAATGCATCAGCTACGGGCTTCCGTCATTTCGTGTAGACGGGAAGTCGCTTGTCAGTTATGGCGCAGGGGTAAAACATTGCGCCTTCTATCCGGGTGCGACTGTGCAGTCCTTCGCAAAGGAACTTAAGAGCTACGATACGAGCAAAGGCACGATCCGATTTACTGCTGGCGAACCTTTGCCCGCCGCGCTCGTGCGCAAACTGGTAAAGCGTCGAATCGCGGAGAGATCATGAGTGAAACAATGGGCAAAGTGGTTTTCGCTTTAGTCAAACACAAACAGAAAAGGAATTGCTATGAAAGACCAAGCACTAACTAATGATCAATCGCCAAGTAAAGTAGCTGCGCTGGCCACGGTCGCTGCCGCTGTCACGCTCGTCTCACTAATTAGCTTGCACTTCCTAAGTCCGGAATTCGATCCTTCGTTTCGCCAAGTCAGCGAGTATGCGCTCGGCCATTACGGTCGGGTGCTGACACTAATGTTCCTCTCATGGGCAATTAGCTCCTGGGCATTGGCAGCGGCGATTCGCTCACAAATTAGCACCAAAGGAGGACGAATAGGATGGTGGTTTCTAATTATCGCTGGACTAGGCGAAGCGCTGGCGTCGGTCTTCGACGTCACTCATGAAGTTGGTCATGGCATCGCCGGGTTACTTGGCGTCCTCGGTTTCCCTGTGGCAGCAGTATTGCTAAGTGTTGCGCTGGGGCGTGTGGAGACATGGCAGCGGGCAAGAAAGCCGCTGCTTTGGCTGGCAAATCTGAGCTGGCTAGGTGTTCTGTTGTTGATTGCCACTTTGATCTTGATGACCATGCAACTGGCGAAGGCAAATGGCGGACACCTTCCTCAACACGCTCCCAAGCATCTTCCGCCTGGCGTCATTGGACTAGCCGGCTGGGCTGACAGGCTCATCATCGTCATTCCATGCTTGTGGGTCATAGTTGCGGGCGCGCAACCTCTGAAGAAGAACGTTAAAACTAATCTCGACAGACGGAAAGCGGAGTCTTGAGTGTTCGCGTCTGGATGGAAGAGCGACTGCGTGGGATCGACCGCAATCCGGAGCGGCCGGATTATCGGCGAAGCCACCGCGTGCTTTCCACAAGTTCATCTCGATTGTCGCATCAACCCGATCATCGAGTGAAGGCCGGTGGCCAAAAGATCGCAGGAAACTGTAAAGGAAGTTCTCTTCTGCGATCCAGCGGGGTTGACGACGTAAGTCACCCTAGTTTGAAGTTGGAGATTTACCCAAGGACTCGGCAAGCGGGGTTGATTCGCCGACCGATGCGACGGCGCAGTCGTGGCATTTTGAGAATCCGAAAACGGTCCGCGAAGTCTCCGGGCGCGCGGAGCGGCGCACGCCCGGAGGAAGCCTGGAGTCTTCGCGTTTGGCAGCGCGTTGCCTAAACTCGCGCGCCTTTGCTTTGTTGCTGACGCGGTGTGATGGTGCGCAGCGTCCGTGACGCGATCGACATCATCGCGCGCTCCTGCTGTTCGGCAGGCAGATTCTTCACCAGCTTTTTGTACGCTTCCTTCAGCTCGGGATTCGCTTCGAGTTGTTTCATCACGCTGGCGCGAATGCGCTCGCGGCGATCAAGCTTATTGACCTGTTGCAAGACGAGCATCCGCTCCAACCGCTCGCGCGGGAGTCCCTGGATGTACGCCCATTCCTTCGGGTTCGACTGGATGTAGGCGTCAATCTTGGCGTTGATCTCAACGTTGTCGCGATACTTCGGCTCGCCGGCCGCATCACCCGATGCGGCGCCATTGCCGTTGGTGGTTTTATCTGATCGTTTCAGACTCATATATATATAGACTAGTGGGCAGCGGCAGGTTGACGGAGAGCATCGATGATCTCGCCGCAGAAGAGATCAACGAGCTCGAATGCGTCCTCGTGCTCGACCGCCAGACTCATGAGGAACTCAGGACCGGGCGAAGCGCCGAGCCTTTGCTCGACCTCCTCGCTCGCTTCCGAGTACCTCGAGACGGTGGTCGGAGCCACGGTGACGATGACAGGTTGGTTGTCGGTGCTTTTCATAGAGTCAGAGAGCATCACCATTTGTCCTCCGGTGATGGTGAAGAGGAAGGCGCGGCGGGCTTCCGTTCGCGGAGCTTCGAATCGAGCGCGTCGAGCTGTTCACGCAATGTCGCCACGTCGCGTTTCAATTCGAGGTTCTGTTTTGCGACTTCCTGCGTCTGTTCGACAGCGTGGCCGAGTTCTGTCAGGCGCTGATTGAGCGTTGCAGTTTGTTCGGTGAACGCGCGCGTTGCGGCTCGTTGCTTATTAACCTCGGCGACAACCGCGTCATTGGCGGAAATGCTTGGTGCCGGAACGGTCTTGCGCGGCGGAACAGACGCATTGGTGTTCGGATGCAGATCCCACCGCGCGCTCGTTTCGACGCGGTAGAGCGGATGACGCTTCGTGCATAACGAACGGATCGCGCGCATCGGCGTAGCGGCCGAGGTGGTATTCTTTCAATTGCTCGTCGGTCCGAAGGCCGTCCGAAGTTACTGGTGTTCCCGCAGGGGCCGGAGGAGCCGCGATTTTGTGCGGTGCATGCGAAGCGCACGCGGTGAGAAAAGTTAACGAGAGGATAGCGAGATGTTTCATCGAGTGGAAGTCGGTTGGAGAATTGAAGGAGCGAGATCGCGCGATGTGTCGTTGGCCTCTGGGCGCATCGGCACGAGCGGCGATTGTTGAGTTGTTGGCGCCGGTGTCGGGCTCGCACCATCGACGGTATGCAACGCCGCGGTTTGAGTTCCGCCGATCTTCGCGTCCTCTTCGTCCACCGTTTGCGTGACGTAGAGGTAGAACTGCTTGCCGGCAGGAACGCGGACGTAGAAGCCGTCGCGTTCAATCGCGTTAAGAATCTGCTGCGCGTAACGATCGAGCACGGCTTGCGCGCCTTTCAGCGGTGCATTTTGCAGGCTCGGCAACGCAAAGCTTCCAAACGCGGTGATCTCCCTGTCGGTGAATGCTTCGCGCCGCGCCGCTGAGCAACGCCGCGACGTAGAGTTTTACCTCGGCCAGGTTATCTGTCTTTAGCAGCTTGCCGCGCAGTCCGGCACTTCCGTCAGTGATCCCCCAGGAGCCTGTTTCAGGCTCGCGCTCGTGATCGAGAGCGAGGCCTGAGACATTCAGCTCCTGACCATTTTGCCAAACCAAAGTCCAGCGGCCGTTGCTGGCGATGCGTTCGCGCGCGCGGTCGACTTGCGCAGTTCCATGCACCTCCGTGCCCGCCGGGATGATCAACTGCCCATGGTGAAAAATGTCTTCGGTAACTAGTCCGATGATCGGCGTCTGAATTGAGGACGAATCAACCGTGATAACCAGCTCGCACGGAATCAGCCGGCCAAACGGCGCGAAGTCATTGCTAAACTTCTTAACCTCTTTTGTTGCAGCTGGCGGCGTTTCCGCAACAACGGTGAGCACCGGCATCTGTGGTGTGGTCTCCGGTTTCGCTGAAGCGGGCGCAGGTGAGGGCTGCTTCTGATCGGCGGTTTTCGGATCGAACGGCACCATCTCGCGCCGAATTGTCTCCGGTAGTTGCGGCGCGTTGTTTTTTTTCGACAGCAGCTTCTGCGGAATGTAGCGACACGCGCTGCTTGAGCCGGTCGGCGGCTGTTCACCAGGATCAGCACGACGAGCAGTCCGAGCAGGAACAGTGTCAGCGCGCCAGTCGGCGAGCGGAAGAAATTGAGAAAGCGACGCGGTGTCATTGCGGGAGCGGCTGAGGTTCGATGTCTTTTCCATCCGGTGTGTTGACTTCGACTACCGGATCGCGACGGGAGAGAACGAATGTGAAGTCGTTCTTGAGCGAGAGATTGTTGCGGCCGTTCGCTCCGCCGCTGACAACGACATAGCCAATTGTCGATTCATGCGGCGCGATGCCGCTCACAAGATCCGTCAGCGACGGATTGAAGACTCGATCAGCAACCCGGACCGCGAGCTTTTCGGGCGTGTGTTCGAGCGGCTTGATCGCTCCGATTCTCAATCGACAACGTGAAACACAATCGCGTCGTCCTGTGGAAACCGGAACGCTTCCGTCAGTTGTACTTGGTATTCACCGCAATCGCTGACGATTGGCTTCTCGCGATGATCTGCGTACTCGATGTCAGCCACTGCGTCGGGCTGTTGCGTCCGCAGCAAACCGAAGGCTTTCGCCTTATCGATCAAACCAAGCAATCGCGCTGGCGTGATCGGCCGCGGCGCGCGCGTCGATTTCTCCGCGCCGTTTCGCAACACGACGGATAACCATGGGTCCGGCGCTTTCGTGCAGCTCGAATGCGTAGGTGCGATTGTTCCATCGCACGTTCAGATTTGTCGTGGCGTCCTTCGCTAGGGCGCGCAGCGACAGGAACGCGGTTCCTTTCGTATGCGCGACTTGAAAAAGACCCGGCGTCTTGCCGTCTAGCGTCAATAGAGCACCGTCGATCGCAGAGATCGGCGACGGAAAGCTGATGGTCGTTACCCGCGCGCCTGAAACTGGCACCGAATAGACGGTGTGATCGTCGAGCGGGAAATCCTGCACGCGCTGCTCGGCAGCATGCGCGCGCATGCGACGATCGGAAAGCTGAGCAGAATTAGCCTAACGAGTCGGTTCATATTTGAAATCCTGGATGGCAGTCGGGAAACGGCCGTTCTCAACCATGTTTGGATTGCGACGCATCTTGAGCTTGAGCGTGAACGGCACGGCTTCGCTGAATGCGCGCTCCTGAAAAATCCCGCTGCGGATCAGCTGTCCGCTGACTTGCGTCAGGACGGCATCGCTGCGCGTTTCGAGGAAGTCGATCTTCGCGATCTCCGCTTTCTGGTGCAGCTCCTTGGCCTTGAACTCGGCTTGTTCCGCCGACCATTCCGCCTGCGCCTTTTCCAGCGCTCGCTTTCAGAAACATCTGCTTGAGCAGCTCGGGATGATCGAAACCCTTTGGATTGCGCTCCAGAAACGCGATAGCGGCCAGCGTGCTTTGTTGCGCGTGCAGTTCACGCGCTTCCTGGAATTGCAGAAGCGGTGAAACGAAGAACGTTCCCGCTGGATCGACAATCACTACGCGCTCGCGCTCTTTGAGCACGCGCGCGAGATGAATTCTTTCGACCGCTGCGGCAATCAGCACCGCAACGGCAGCGAGAAACCAAAAGCGGGCGAGTCGATCTTTATCGACGAACACGCGCACCGGATCGACATCGCGACGCCGAACATTACGCGGACGCTGCGCGGCTTGGCGTCGTCGTTCGTAGATCAGAAGAAATTGTTTCCATTGCTAACTCCGAGACGTACGAAGGAGTTCACGGACGGCGTCGTCGCCGGTCGGGTCGTTCTTTTTTGGTTTGCGCGGCCGGCGTGGGGAGCGCGACGCACCGAGCGATCCGACCATGTTTCCGAGTGGCGAATAGCTGCTCCCGCTGGTTGAAGCTTCAGCAGCGCCGAGGAGCGCTGCGCTTCCACCTGCCGCTGTGCCAGCAGCGAATCCGGCAAAACCGCCAGCCGCCCCGAAAGTCGCGGCAGCTCCTGCGCCCGCAGTCGCACCGGCGACGCCCGCCGTGGTGGCTGTAGCCACAAGTCCTTGCCCGACCTGCGCGCCAGTCGCGATTGCCTTCTGTAGAATGATCGGCGCCGCGATCGTGCTGGAGATCAGCCACAGCGCGAGCGCGGCGAGACCCATCAAATTTTGCAGTCCGTAACCGGCCCGCCCGTGAATCCGCCAGATGCGAGAAAGCTCTGGTCGCTCATGAATTGGATCAGACCGTATGTAAGGAGCGAAGCTGCGCCCCAGCCGATCGGCCAGCAAATCACGCCGACATAACCGAGAAGAAATCCAACGCCGATCGAGTGCAGCGTTCGCACCGCCAGCATCCCGATGAAAATCGGCGCGAGCGCATAGCCGACGTAGAGAATGAACTTTTGAACGAGATACGCGTAGAAGACGATGACGCTCGCGAGAAAACCGAGCAGCCACATCACGCCCGAGATGAACATCTCGAAGAGCGCATGCGCATCGAGCAGGTCCCACCAAGACTTGAAGCTGCCTGCGTTCGGATTGCCGCTCTTCAGCGTAAGTGCCTGCTTGTATTGCTCGTAAACGCGGGCCGGATCGGCGTGCAGCGTTTCCCTTACCGTCGTATCGACAACGTGGCGGCTCGTTAGACCAAGTCGGCAGATAAGCGAGTGTCGCGGCAATCGCGAAGGTGCGACCGATAGTGCGTAGATATGCGCTCGGGCTGCGGTGGCCGGTGACCGTCGAAGACACGACACCGATCGCCAGCAGCACGAACGCAATCGGCGTAAGGACGCGGTTCATCTCCGCGCACTGGCTGAGGAAATTCGGGAAGAGCGTGTTGAAGTCGTTCATTGTGATGCGGGCTTTAGCTTGTTAGGCAGGTCAGACTATTGCCCGGTCAGGAATTGCGGCGGTGTGTCTTCGAGGCGGAAGACTTCGCCGTAACGGCGAACGCTCTCTTCCATTTGCGCCTGGCGTTCTTCGCGACGCGCCTCTTCCTGCCGCTCGCGATCGGCGCGATTCTCCGTGTCCTGCGCCACGATCTGACCGGTCGCGTTGTCGATCTCGTGATCGACCGTCGCCAGCTCCGCGTTGTAACCGATTAGAACCCCGTTTAACTTTTGCGTTTCCGCATCGGTCGTGGACGCCTGCAGCTTGCTCGTTGTGCTCGCGATGTTGTTGCGAAGCGTTTCGCGACGTCTCAGCACGTCGTCAGTGACGGATTGAAGATTGCGCGAATCGTCCTGAATCGCTCCGTACTTCCGGTAGAGCTGCTGGTTAAAAGGAAGTGTTGTGCCTCCGGGTGTGGTGAAGCTCTGCCCGAGGCTCGTGTAGAGACCATTACCCGTTATTGCAGCGCTTGGATTCCGTTCGCCGTTCGCTGCAACTGCGTGAGTGTTTGACCGATGCCGTTGAGTTGCAGACTGCCGACCAGTTGATTGGCGCCAGTGATGTTTAGTAGGCTCGCGGGATTACCGAATGCTTTAACGTACGCCTGAATCTGCTGAAGTTGCTGCGTCAGCGTATTGATCTGCGTGACCTGGTTGTTGATCATCTCGATGTACTTCGCGAGGTCCTGCGCGTGATCGATTCTGGTCAGCGTGTGCGCGACCGGATCGGTCACGACCAGCTGCGCACGCACCACGGGTGCGGCGAAAAGAACTGCGGTGATGAGTGAAGCGATGAATTTCATGGGCGAGTTACTCCTGAATGCGAATGGTTGCGGTGCTCGGCGCGAGAATGACTCCGTTTTCCTCGCGCTCCGGCAGCGGCACTTCGACTGAGCGCACGTGCATGCGGTCGTCGCCCTGCGGTCCGAACCGTTGGCGATCGTTGAGCACTTGGAATTGTTGCTTCGCAGAATCGCTTCGAGCTTTGTCATAACCGGCATCGTAGGACTTGCGCGAAGAGGCGTTGCTCTGCGCCTGGAGCGTTTCGCTCAACAGCACGCCGCCGCCTGCGGCTGCGGTGGTGATGAGCGGATTACCGTTGCTCAGTTTGTTGCCGATGAATGCACCGCCGGCAGCGGCAACAGTATCACCGATGACGCGCGTCGGGCTAACGCCCGCGCAGCTCGTCAGCACTGCGCTAACGAGAATTGAAAGAAGAAGTGTCGCGTTTTTCATTACGCGACCAGTGATATTCGATTAATCAGTCGGGGCTGCTCCAGCGCGAGAGCGATGTCCAGCCGCAAGGCTAGAAAACTAAGCCGGTTTTAGCTCGCGAGTCTCTTCAAATGGCGAACGGCTTGTGATATCTCGTTCGCCTTCGCGTTTCCAAACCCTAGGACGAAACCTCGGCGTGACGCGCTTCCTAGGTAAAGTGACGACAGCGAAGAGAGACAAAGCGATTGCCGGGCGGCCTTTGCTGCGATCTCACGGTCGTTACGGTTACCGGCCAGGAACGTTGCCAAGTGCATTCCTGCTTCATCTCCCACGATCTGTAACTGGTCGCCGAGCTCACGTTCGAGTTCCCCCATCAACACGCGTCTCCTTTCCGCATAGATCGGCCGCATCCTCCGAATATGCCGAGCGAAATGCCCTTCGCGGATGAAGTCGGCCATGACAGCCTGAGTTAGGTGCGGCGGGCATAGATCCAAGACTTGGCGCATCGCTGCGAAGCGCTCGACCAAGTCCGGCGGAATGATGATGTACCCCAATCGCAGTGACGGGAACATGATCTTGCTGAACGTCCCAATGTAAATGACGCGGGCGTTGCGATCGAGTCCCTGCAGGGACGCGATCGGCATGCCGTCAAAGCGATATTCGCTGTCGTAATCGTCCTCGATTATCCACGCCCCTGCTTTTTGCGCCCACTCCATCAATTCCAGGCGACGCGTCGCGCTCATGGTCACTCCCAACGGATACTGGTGAGAAGGGGTGACAAATGCTGCTCGAGCCTTTCGATTTAGTTTGATACCAGCCGCGACGATGAGACCATTGGAGTCCACAGGCACGGGCACGGCTCGGCAACCTGCAGATTGCAAAACGCGGTGGACCAGCCAATAGCCAGGCTCTTCGACCCAGGCCGCCGTTCTAGCGTCAAGCAACACGCGAGTCGCAAGATCGAGTGCCTGCTGGGATCCGCTGACGATCATGATCTGTTCGGCTCCGCAACGAACGCCGCGTGAGGTTCTGACATAAGTGGCGATAGCTTCACGCAGTCGCGTCAATCCCATCGCGTCTCCGTATTGCAGTGCCTTCACGCGGATGCGGCGCGAATAACGCGCCACCAACTTCAACCAAATCTCTATCGGGAATTTGTGCAGGTCCGGCTGGCCGACCTGGAAGGGGCCTAGGCTTTCCGCCCATGAAGGTCTCTCGTATGGCGGAAGAGATGCGGCGTTGTTAGAAATCTGCCGCTTTCCTCGACTAGTGCTGGGGGCATACTTTGTAATCCGGGCATTTGCCCGGCCCGGAAGTGAACTCGCAATGAACGTGCCGGCTCCAACCCGAGTCTCAAAGTACCCTTCGGCGAGAAGCTTTGAGTAGGCATTTAATATGGGCAAGCGGGAGATGCCAAGAGCCCGCGCCAGGGAACGAGTGGATGGCACCAATTCGCCGGGACGAAGGCCGTCGCGAATGATCGTGTTCCGGAAAGACTCGTAAATCTGCTGATAGAGGGGTTCCGACGCGCGACGGTCAACGCTGATGAGACTGCCGATTCCACGAAGCTGTGTCTTTGAAGTGGTCATAACAAAACTGCCAAAAGTGGTTATTGATACGAACCACTCTGAGGTCTATCACACCGTCAAAGCTATAACAAAGGAAGAATTACAATATGAAAACCAATAGGTGGATTTTGCCGTTTGCTATGGTCGCCCTATCGAGCTTGTGGCAGGAGGGGAAAGCGCAGGAAGCGACTCGGACCAGACCGAACGTCTCCGTCCGCGATGGCCAGCATGATTTCGACTTCAATTTCGGTGTTTGGAAAACGCACATCAAACACGTTCTCGACCCGCTATCGGGAGCGAACAAATCCATCGAGCTGAATGGCACCGTAACCGTGTATCCGATCTGGGGTGGGCGTGCGCAGTGGGAGGAAATCGAGGCGGATGGTCCGAATGGTCACTGGCAAGGCATGACTTTGTTTCTCTACAACCCCGAAGCACATCAGTGGAACCAGTCATTCATCAACAGTAGGAGCGGCGAATTGACGCCTCCTCTCGTCGGCGGATTCAAGGACGGACGCGGCGAACTGGTTTCGCAGGACACGTTCAAAGGACGATCGATTCTGGTTCGGGGCATGTGGTCTAACATCCAGCCCGACTCACATCACTTTGAAGAATCGTATTCCGATGACGGAGGCAAAACCTGGGTGCCGGCTTTCATCGCTGAATTGACACGAGAAAAGTCAGCGTCGACTACGTCACCCGCGACGACCGATGCCAGCGCCAATCAAATTGGTGACGAGCATGACGGAGCGCACGATTTCGATTTCGACTTTGGCACATGGAAAACGCATTCGTCGCGTCTGCTGCATCCGCTGACCGGATCGAAGGATTGGGTCGAGATGGATGGCGTCACCGCCGTGAAGAAACTCTGGGGCGGCAAAGCCAACCTGGCGGAATACAAGGCCAAAGGTCCGGCGGGAGAGGTCGAACTCATGGCCCTGCGCTGGTACAATCCCACGACGCATCAGTGGAATATCGACTTCGCGACACCGAAAGGCGGTGTCCTGGGTAATGTCCCCGGCGTCGGCGAATTCAAGAACGGTCGCGGCGACTTCTACGATCAGGAATCGATCAACGGCAAAACTATCCTCGTGCGATTTTCACTCTGGGGCATCACGCCCCAGACAGCGCAATCCGAACAGGCATTTTCAGACGACGGAGGGAAGACTTGGGAAACCAACTGGATCAACAAATATACGCGGCTCGCGCCGTAGCGTACCGCGCACGTCGATGCGCGACGCCCTTTGAGTAGGGCGTCACCAACCCTTTTAGTGAGAGAAAAAGGAAACAGGATTGTGCAACTGAAATTAAGGAGAATGGTAATAATGGCGGCGATGCTTCACGCGCCGGCATAATCCCCCAAATTCAGAAACACAGTTGACGCAAAACTCATTTTCCAATACTTACCCATATGGCTAAGCGTTCTCGACAACCGCTCGATGTAGCATTCCTTGCTTTGGGCGACGCTACGCGGCGGGGAATGCTCGTCCGTCTTTCACGCAATGAAACGTCCGTCAGTGAGTTTGCAGAAGATTTTGGCGTTGCCTTGCCCACGATTCACAAACATCTGCGCGTGTTGGAACGCGCCGGTTTTATTTCACATGAGAAGCGTGGGCGCGTGCGCCATGTGCGGCTCGCGCAAACGCGTGGGCGCAGACGCGCAGGAAACCGGCGCGTTGATTTTTCGCCATTGCATGAAGTGAAGGGATGGATGGCGCAATTCGAGGCGCAATGGGACAAGCATCTGCTTCGCCTCAAACAACAAGTCGAATCCGATTTATGAAAATCATCAAAAGGGAAATTGTCATCGAAGCTCCCGTTTCCAAAGTGTGGGAGCATATCACCGATCCGCAGAAAATAGCTGGTTGGCTGATGCCAAATGATTTCGAGGCGAAGATTGGCAAGAAATTTTTTATCGACTGCCCGCACAAAGGAAAACTTTGGTGCGTAGTGAAGGAGATCATTCCTAACGAGAAACTAGTTTACAGTCTTCGATCGGAAATCCCAAAGGCCGACAGCCTGGTGACGATTACGTTGGCACAGGAAGGCAAGGCGACGCGGGTCACGCTGGTTCACTCCGGCTGGGATGCGCTGCCACCCGCCGAACAAGATAAGGCAGACGATTATGGCGAGGGCTGGGGTTCTGGCCTCGAACAACTGCGCTTACAAATCGAAAGAATTTGAACGAACAAAAGACTGCTGCGGTTTAGCGCCCGGAAATATGGCAGACCAACTGCAACCTAATAATATGAAAACGAAACCAGAGAAGAATCCTGCGCGAGTGGGCTCGCGCGCTGAATGGCTTAAAGCCCGGCTTGAGCTGCTCAAGGCCGAGAAAGAGCTGACTCACCGCAGCGACGAGCTAGCGCGGCAACGCCAGGAGTTGCCATGGGTTCGAATCGACAAAGAATACCGCTTCGAGACCGACAAGGGCTCGGCATCGCTTGCCGATCTTTTTAGGGGACGCTCGCAGCTTATTATCTACCACTTCATGTTCGGCCCCGACTACAAGGCAGGGTGTCTATCCTGCTCGGCGATCGCGGACGGCTTCAACGGCATCTGGATTCATCTGGCAAACCACGACGTCGCGTTCTGGGCCGTGTCGCAGGCTCCGCTGGAAAAACTTCAAGCGTACAAGCGGCGTATGGATTGGAGTTTCCCGTGGGCGTCTTCGTACGGCGGCGACTTCAACTACGATTTCCACGTGTCGGAGACAAAGGAACAGCAAGAGTCAGGAGTCGCCGAGTACAACTTTCGCACGGAGGACACGAAGCCAATACGGAGCCCCCGGAGGGTTCCGCGGTGGCCATGTTCGCGGCGGCATCTGGAGTGGACTATCGCAACGTACACGCGAGAAGGGCCTGGCATGAGTGCGTTCGCGCTCAAGGATGGTGTCGTGTACCACACCTACTCGGCCTACGCGCGCGGCGTAGATGTCCTCTGGGGCATGTACCAGTGGCTCGACCGCGCACCGCTCGGTCGCAATGAGGACGCCCCCGGCCCGTGGTGGCGTCGTCACGATGAGTATGACAAGCAATCTTGAAGAGAATTGGACGGGAAAAACGAAAAGGCTTAAGCGATGTGTCCGGTTTGCCTAACGAATGCCGTTTTGATCGCGGCTGGCGCGGCCTCAGGCAGTGGATTGTCGATCGCCGTAATAAGGAAATTTCAGAGAACGAAGCAATGAATCGGAGCGGAGCAAAATAAAAGCGAAACAAATGGAATCAAAGATAAAGAAGAAACCAATGAAACATCCCCCAATCGTATCGCAGGAGGAATGGGAGAGCGGCGCGCGAGAAAATGCTCGTGAAGGAAAAGGCGCACATGCGGGCCGGGGACGCATTAGCCGCCGAGCGTCGACGAATGCCGTGGATGGCCGTCGAGAAAAAGTACGGATTTAATGGGACGAAGGGTAAAGCGAGCCTGCTCGACCTGTTCGAGGGCCGTCAACAATTGATCGTCTACCGCGCTTTCTTTGACCCCGGCGTGCATGGCAGCCCCGCCGACGTGTCAGGGGTTGAGCGCGGCCGTGCTTGTATCGGGTGCTCCATGATCGCCGACCATGTCGGCAATCTCGCGCACCTCAACGCGCGCAACACGACGTTAGTGTTCGTCTCCCGTGCGCCGCAACCTGACATCAAACGACTGAAGGCGCGGATGGGTTGGGACGATGCCGTGGTACACTATGACGGACGACTTCGACAAAGATTTCGGCGTTGACGAGTGGCACGGCCACAATGTTTTCATTCGCGACGGCGAACGGGTGTTTCGAACATATTTCATTAACAAGCGCGGCGACGAGGCGATGGGCATCACTTGGAGTTACCTCGACATGACCGCCGCTCGGTCGGCAGGAGACTTGGGAAGACTCGCCAGAGGGCTATCCGCAAACCCCGCCATACAAGTGGTGGAACTGGCACGACAACTACGGCGTCCGAGACCATCTGGCCACCCTAAATGGGTCTAGCTGCGATTTCCAGACGCCTCAAGGCGACACAGAGCGAAACGATCGAGTTAGAAAGGAAGATAACGATGAAAGACACTAATAAAGGAGAACTTGGAGCGCCTAAAATAGTCGATCGGAGTACTTTCCAAGGGGAGTTGGACGCGTTGCGGGTTCGAGAGAAGGCGCACACACACGAGAGGCGACGCCATTGCAGCCGCCCGTCGCCGACTTCCCATGGTCGAGATAGACGGCGACCACGCCGCTTATTGGCCAACATGGGGCGGTAACATTATTGGACGCGTTTGAGAGCGCCGAATGCTCATTGCCTACTACTTCATGTGGTTCCGCGGGCGAACCTGCGGCGGAGCAGTGCGAGGGGTGCACCTGGGTTACATCGCAGGTCCGCGAGCTGTCCTATATCCATTCTCGCGACGTCACATTCGCCGTATTTTGCCAAGGCCCGTACAAAGAGAGCGCCCGGTACCGCAACTTCATGGGATGGGAAATGCCTTGGTACTCAGCCAGAGGACTCGCTCGAAACACTCTTGGTTGGACGCCGGGTGGGCAGGATGCACATCGTTTGCTACCTGCGACAAGAATCCAAGTGTCTTCGAGACTTACTGGACGACGATCCGCGGCGTCGAGGTGATGGACAACAACTATCACTTGCTCGACTTGACCGTCTACGGGCGGCAGGAGACATGGGAGGACTCGCCCGCCGGATGGCCGCACAAAGGGAAATCGATGGCCAGACCGTTGCGCACCAATGGGCGCCCCATCGCCCAGTGGTCTCGCCTGAAGACCGGGTATTCCGACGATCTGGGAACCGGTGCCGCTACGAGGGCGCGTCACCCTATCGGAAGGCGCTGAGCGGAGAGGAAAATGATTATGAATATCAAAAACAAAACACATCTTGATCACTGGGGCTAATCGCGGCATCGGTCGGGCTTTGATTGAGGAAGCATTGAAGAGAGAGCGCGAAACGCGTGTATGCCGGTACGCGCCAGCCCTTTGCACATTCGGATGAGCGCGTTGTGCCGTTGGTCTTCGATGTGACTAACGCCGCGCAGATTCAAGATGCGGTCGGAAGTGTCGATTCTCTCGACATCTTGGTCAACAACGCGGGCATAGACCTTCACGATGATCTTAGCGATCGCGCTGGGATCGACCGGCACCTAGCCGTCAACTTGTTCGGTACGCACGGCGTGATCCAGGCCTTCCTACCGTTGCTGGCTCACTCTCAGGGAGCCATCGTCAACGTTCTGTCGTTAGCGGCATTGGCAAGCGTACCGTTTAGTCCGGCATATGCGATTTCGAAGGCCGCTGAGTTCTCGCTAACACAATCGCTGCGCGCTCTCTTATCCGGGACGAGGCGTGAAGGTGTATGCAGTGTTTCCGGGTCCCGTGGACACCGATATGACTCGAAGCCTCGATATCCCGAAAGCTTCTGCGGAGTCTGTTGCGCGGGCTATCCTCGACGGGATGGAAAACGAAGAAGAGGACATCTTCCCCGATCCGATGTCGAGCGGCATCGCCGAGGCTGGCGCAGCGGTACGACCAAGGCATTGGAACGCCAGTTCGCCGCTTACACACCGGAGAATATGGCGAAAACTACGTGACGTGCTCAATGGAATCGAAACTCAACGAACCACGATCGAGGCTGTTGTCAGTGCCATGCTGATTGTACCAGTCGTCAAATGGGCGTCGAACAACGCACAACAAAGGAGAACGAGAATGAAAGAGGTCACCATGAATAGCTATTCCCGAACCACGGCCTTGATGGCGCTGCTGAGTTTCAGTCTAAGCACTCCGGCATCTGTACCTGCCCAGCCTAATCAACATTCTACTCCCCGAGAAAATCAAACGGATACTGCCTTCGACTCGAAGACCCACCAGTGGGCAATCTGGTGGCTCGATAGTCGTGACCCGCTTGGACCTCTCGCCCCCCTATGATCGGAAACTTCCAGAACGGCGTGGGAACCTTCTATGGGGACGACACCCTCAGGGGGCGACCGGTGCGGGCGCGATTTATATGGTCTAAGATTACTCCAACGTCGTGTCACTGGGAGCAGGCGTTCTTAGGCGACGGCGGCGAGACATGGGAAACTAACTGGGAGCAAGACATCACACGAGCACCCTGATCGAGAATGTTAAGTTCCCAGCGAAATAAACCGTCTTAGACATTGCGGAACTTTATGAACTACCCTGATCTAAATTCATACATTAAAAACTTCGCTTCAGCGAAGCCGGTCCAGCTCTATTTGGTCTTTACCGGCCTTATTTTGTTAGTAACACTGGGCGCTTACGGCGGCGAGAACGCCGCGCCTTCCTCAGTAGCGGTCACACCCGAAGCCACAGCGCCTTCTACTATGATTTATCATTGCATTCGTTATACCATCGACCCGCAGAAGCTAGATGATTTCGAGACTTACGCCCGACGCTGGATGGAGGGTGGAATCATCAAACGCTCCGGCGGTGAGCCGCTTGGCTATTTCTTGCCGAAGAAGGGATATGGCGGTCCCGACAACATCGCGATGACGCTAATCGGGTTCAAAAGCCTGGCGGCTTATGAAGAGGACCGAGCGAAGTTGATCGCAGATCCAGAAGCAAAAGAGAATTTGGAATTTGCCAAACGATCCGGCTGCATTCTTACCGAAGATCGGTCCTACTTTTACCGAGTCGGTAACGAACATTGAAGCCACCGGGGAAGCTTTGGTTCGGCGCGGCAACTCGGGTAAGTGACCCGAGGCCTAGCCAAGCGAAGACTGACTCGCTGCCGCTTGTTCGGCCCGTCGGCTTTCCGGTCCACGTTGCTCGCTCCAGCGGCTTCATTCCGGGCTCTCCTTATGTCTAGGTTTCTCTTTTCCATAAAGTCATTTGTAACTCGCGCGGTGGCTGATCTCGTGTCTCGCTAGAATCACGTTGATGCGCCGGCAGCGATCGCAGAAACGATATCGTCAGCGCCTCGCAACTGTCGGGCTCGTTCGTCGAATTGCGCGCCGCTGCTGCCGCTGACGTAGAGCATCTCAGACGAAGCGACATTGTGCGCGGTGCCGCAGATCGGGTTCTGCGCGTCGTTGTGCAAATAGGAGAACGCAGCGAATTTCTCGCCGCTTTGCTGGTCCGGAAGCGGATACGATAGGATGGCGTGTTTCGTCAGTTCAGTGAGCCCGATATCGCGGCTCATGTCTTCCAGGTCGGCGCGGTCGTTTTGGCGCATGAGGAAGAATTGGCGGGAGTTGCCGAAAACGGCTGAACGAATGCGGCTTTCTTTGAAGCCGCTGTATTGCTGGACGATGGAAATATTCCAGCAATTGAATTTCCGCATCTGCGCATAGCTCTCTTTCACGATCTGTTCGCCGCCTGGAATGTCGAGAAGGCGCGCGACTTCTTCATAGACATTCCGCTTCCGCAGACGGCGCGGCATCGTGATGATGTGTTGTCGCGTGTAGTTGGTAATCAGGAATCCAGCGACAGCGCGCAACAACTTGGCGGCTTCGGGAATATAGCCCAACTCGAAGTGAGCGATCTTGCCGGTGAGCGAGATGTTGCTCGCGCCGTCGAGCAGACAGCCGTAATTTCCATCTGCGCACCAAGGCAGCAAACGTGTCGCGAGATCTCCGGCCGCAGAATCGGATGCGTCGAGATGGATCAATTCCTGGAGCATTCGATGTGTCGGATATTCAGCAGGCGTGAAATAGGCGAATGCGAGATTTCGAACTTCGCGCCGCGTGTTTGGCTCTTTGAGAAAACGCAGCGCTTCCTCTTCCGTCACTTCGGCGAGCTGTTCACTGCTCCGACTCAGGGTCCGTTCGCTGCCGATCGCGGAAGTCGACGAACACATCGAGCGTCGTCGCGCCCGGCCGCCAGCGCTTCAGTTTCGCGAGTGTGCAAGCGTGTCGGGCAATCTCCAGCAGCTCGCTCGGCGTTCCGGCGACTCCATTCTTCGAAGACATCTTCGTAGAGCAGCATGATGTATTTCGCGATCTGCGCTTCGCGAGAGAGCTGTTTGTCTTCATCGCTGCTCACACCGGCGATCTTGGCGACGAGCGCCATTGCTGATGCGAGCTGTTCGGCCGTCAGCGGCAGGCCGTGCGTGTCGAGATAGTTGATCGTCAAGTCGCCATCGGGCTGAATGATGATCGGGCGCGCGTTTGGTTCTACCGTTCGCGTGTAGATTTCGTACGACAATCCTTCCTCGATGATGACCGTGTAGTCGTAGAACGCTTCGGTCTGCGAGAGAAGTCGCAGACCGTAACGCTTTTGCCGGCGCCGCTCATGCCGAGCAAGCACCGCGTGCTGCGGCGTTTCATTTCCTTTTGATCCGACGAAAGTCGTTACGCCGACAAGATTGCGCTGATTGCCTTCGTACAGCGCTTCCGCTTGTTCGAGGTGACCAGTGAACGTTGCACTGAACGGCAGTACATCCGCGAGATAACGCGTTTCCGCGTAGAGCTTCCGATGCGAGTAGCGGCCCCAGGGACAACCCGGCCAGCTTTGGTAGAAGAGTTTCTTGGCGGTGCGTCGGGAGGACGCAGGCGAGATACTGCGCGCCGTTCATGCCGTTGATCGCGTTCTTGATCGCGGCAGTTTTTGCAGCGAGACCTTCGCGCGTCTGGTCCCACGCGCGAATGATGTATTCCACGTTGAATGGCGATGTGTGCCCTTGCATCAACGCCGCGATCTTCTTCTGTTTCTTCTCCATCGCGGTGAGCAAGCGAGAGTCGCTTCTCGCTCGCGAAATCGCCGGCAAGACGATCATGTGCTTTCTCTTCGCGATTGATCTCAGCGCGAGAGGACAGTGACGCGAGGTTTACAGTGATGTTGTAGTCGAGCAGTGGAAGTCCGGTCAGACGGTGGATCAATTCCGGGATGGGTCATCTTCGGCCACCGGTTGATGACGAGGACGGAATGGTAGAAGCCGTCCATGTAGAAGCCGGAGCCATCCGACAGACCTTGCGCTTCGCTGTGCCAGCAGTTGTCCTGAATCGAAAGCTGCGGATCGAAGGTTTCGATCGTGTCGTAATCGAATCGCGAGCCTAACGAGGGATTCAGGAACGTCGTGCAATGGCGGTAATGATCCGCGTCTTTCATCGGTGTGATTCGCGCGCCCGAGAAGATGTTTGTTAGCATCTGGTGGAGTTGCTCGAACTCGGTCGCCATTTCCTCGAGCAATGCGCTGTAGTGCGCGTGCTGCTCGTGCGGCGGTGGCGATAACTGCCGGCGAAGTCTCGATCGCGCGCGAAAAATAGCAATACGAGGCGTTGACGACGCAGGCGGCGTTCGACCATCGCTTGCCAGTAACGGACAAAACGTTCGTTTCGGCACCGTCGCGTCCAGACGTTGGTCGCGCGTTCTGTCTGCTCCTGATAGCGCAACAGCTCCGCGCGATAATCAGAATCGCAGAACCATTGCACTTGCAGCCGCAGCTTGTCGTGGAGACAGCCGAGCAAGAGCGCGAGCTGATCCTGGCTCGCATTGAGATGCTCGGGCGCGGCGGAACTTAGATCTGCCGGCTCGATGATGAAGCCTTTCGAGACGTAACAGCCTTTGCGCAGTCCGTGAAAGACGATCGAGATCACGAACGAAGTAACCGTTGGGAGCAGATTCAAACATTGTCGGATGGAAGAGGATGACCGCGCGGCGATGCGCGGAGACTTCAGGACCGAACCCGCGGCCTTTCAGCCAGAGCTCGAAGAGATCGATGTCGTAACCCGGCGGTTTGCCCTGGCGAAAAGCAAAGACGTAAAGCAACGCCAGACCGATCGGTATCAGAGACGGCACGAGCGCGCTGAGAAGTGTCCAGCGCAACATGCTGAAGAGCAGGAGAAGGATCACGACGGACGCGAACGCTCCGCCGGCTACGAACCAGAAGAGATTGCCCTCCAGGCCCCACGTTTTGCCGGCGGAGTCGTCCGCGCTGTTCGTTTCCGTAAAGCGCAGTTCGTGTGTCGAAACGATGCTCACTGGAAGGAGCCAACGTCGACAGTCGAGCTGTCGATGCCGAACGCGGTGAAGAGCGCTTTCACGATGATTGGCGCGCCAGCGATGATCAGGCCGCCGATGATCGACAGCTTGCCAGCATCAGTGTCGCCGCGGCGAATGGCGAAGCCGCCGCCGACCACGCAAATGGTGCCGAAGATAAACCCAATCAGCATGACGATGCCCATCGCTTTGCTCGCGCCCTGGGCGAGGCCGCCGCCGGAAGCTTGAGCGAGGATGGGAAGGAACTGTTTTGCGAGAAGTGTTTTCATGTGGTGACGTTTTTACCGCACCACTGCGCGCACGCTGCTCCAACGCGAGAGCGACCATGCGATGCGTGCGCGGGCATTCTGCGTTCGATGAACGCACTCAACATTTCCGCCGAGCGACTCGAACATCTTCGCCACCTCGAAGCACATCTCTGCGAGCAGATTCGCGGGCAGGATCACGTGATTCCTCGCATCGTGGCCGCGCTCCATCGCGGCGAGCTGGGCCTGACGACTTCCACCCGCCCGCGTGGCAGTTTTCTATTTTTAGGTCCGACAGGTGTCGGGAAAACAGAAACGACAATCGCGTTTACCCACTACTTGTTAGGCAGCGAAAAGCTCTTTCGCTTCGACATGTCCGAATATCAGACGCAGGAAAGCGTTGCTGTTTTGATCGGCGGCCGAGTCGGCGAGGTGGGCCTACTCGGCCTGGCGCGCTCGAAATCGGCAACTGGCACGTTGCTCTTCGACGAGATTGAAAAAGCGCATCCCCGCGTGCTCGATTTATTTCTGCAAATTCTCGATGCCGCGCGCGTCACAATGGCCAGCGGCGATACACTTGACCTCAGCGGCTTTTACGTTGTTTTCACGTCAAACATCGCTGCATCCGAAATCCTGACACTGCAGCACTCCTCGTTCACGACAATGGAGCGCCACGTCCTGGCGAAGGCGCAACGAACACTGCGTCCGGAGCTTTACGCACGCATCGCGGAGAAGTTGGTCTTCAACCGTCTGAGTTATGACGTGCAAATGGAGATCGCGCGTTTCCACATCGCGCGCGAACTCTCGTTCCTGCGGGATAAAGGTTTTCACCTGATCGCTGGTTCGCAGGTTATCTCGTTTGTTATGCAACGCGGCTTTCATCCGCGCTTGGGAGCGCGGCCATTGCGTGATGCAATTGAGAAACATCTGCGCGGTGCAATTGCGGATGCGACGTTCGCTGAGGTTCGCTGCTCCACATTGGAGTTCGTCGTCTGCGCTAACGAATTGGTCGTACGGCCCTCTGAGCCTAACACGCGATCAGCTCCAGTCCCGTGATGATCTGCGCAGCCGCAGTAGAGCGGCAGCCGGAGCGTAGCGGAGCGGACGCGAAGTGGAGACGAAGGCGAGAGCCGGCGAGGACGGCGCAGATGATCACCCCGAGGAAAACGGGCAGCAAACTCGCGAGTCTGTGCGGAAGCAGCGCGGGCACAGTCTCGCCGCGGCGACGCCGCATCTGTTTATGTTGGAGCGAAATCGGGGCAAGGTGCGAATTGGCAAAGGTTTTCCAAACCAAATTATCCTTTTCTCTTTAACACTTGGCGTCGCGTTGCAGCTCAATGCCCGCGCGGCTCAGTATCGGTAAGGAACGATTCTTAAACCTTACCCACCCATATCAGGGAGCACTCGCTCAAATTCCATTAACGTTTCATCCAAACATGAGCGTCGTTGCGCGAAAACGGGAAAAGGCGGAAATTGCGCGATGCCGCAATTGCCCACGGTAAAGAGCACTTCTGGAGAAGGTTTTTCCGTCGAAGATTTGGCCGTGGCATATATCGCCGCGCACATGTTGGCCCGCGTGCCCTGGGTCGGTTCAGGTCGCGGGCAGATCGAAGGAATTCAATGCCAGGCGATGCAGGATGGATGGTTTTTCGATGATGTGATCCTGCGGCTTCGCGATGCCGATGTGTTGTGGAATTGCGGCTGCTCGATTAAGAGCTTCACCGTTTTTGGAAAGCGCGGTGCGCCAGGCGACTTTGTGGAATCGATTTGGAAGGAATGGCGGAATACGTCTTCCGCTGGATTCCAACCGGAGAAAGATACTCTAACTCTTTTCGCGGCGCAGCACACGCCGGAGATACGCGAGACATGGATCGGCCTTTGCGATTCCGCTCGCGCTTTGGCGGCGGCAATTTTGGCAGATCGAATGGTGCGCGAAACGGAGCCGTCGAAAATGCGGCATGACGCTTTCCAGAGCTTGCAGGTGGAGCGCGATCACAATCTTGCCGATGACGCGGTGGAGATCGCAAATTTGCTGACGGGTTTCGCCTGGCGGAACACGACTTCCAGCACAGCGAATCGCTCAGTGTGAACCAGGCGATAATGCTTTGCCAGCAGGCATTGAGCGACGCGGCTCGGAGCCAGGCGATTCAAGTTTGGGAAGCGCTGGTTATCTATTGCGCGAGCATTAGGCGAAAGGGAGGGGAGATCACATTGCCTTCTTTATTAGCAGAGCTAGCGCACCGCTTTCCGCTAAAACAGCATCCCCGATACGCAGCGGATTGGAGCAAAATAATAATTGCGAGTCGCCAGCGACTGGCGGCGCTGCCTTCAAAAATCGGCGGCCAGGTTTCTGTAGAACGCAAGGATCTTCTCGACGCAATCACGTGCAAGGTCGACAAGCAATCAGCAGTCGTTTTGTTAGGCGGCTCAGGAAACGGCAAAAGTGTCTTAGCTCATAATTGGGCTGGCGTAGAAAACACCGCTTGGTTCCGAGCGGGCGATCTAGGGACAGCGGGTGGCATTCGTTCACTATTCAATCTGGAATATTCGATCCCGGACTTGTTCGCAATGAGTACTCCGTCGCGTCTTGTTCTGGATGGCCTCGACAAATGTTTTGAGGAAGCGGCCTTTGATGAAGCTGCACTGCTTTTGCGCAGCGCGTCGGGTTCGGAAAATCGGGACCGGTGGCAAACGGCGATTACGTGTTGTCCTGAGGATTGGGAACGAGTGCGCGGACAACTAATTCGTCGCAGCGTAATCCTGCCTAACGAGCCCGTTGTGATTGATCGCTTCAGTGAAGCGGAGCTGCGGAGTGTGTGCGAACAAGTGCCTTCATTGCGTGTGCTTGCTCATCGGCAGCATTTGAGTGCGATTCTGCGTTGGCCGAAGGCGCTCGATATTCTCGCAACGTACTGGCAAACGCCGGAAGTTTCTTTGGGCTGGGTCACCGAATCTGATTTCGCGGGCTGGTTTTGGCGAAGCGCCGTTTGTCAAAATGAACTTGGGAGCGTTCGCGATTGCCTCGCACGGAAGCTCGCCGTTTATTTGGGCGATAGGATGGCTCCAAGCGCGTCGCTGGATAATTTTCCATCCGATGAGGTTGAAGTGTTGGAGAAACTGGCACGTGATGGCCATCTCGATATCAATCCGACGCGCCGGACGGTTCGCTTCGCCCATGAATTGATCGGTGATTGGGCGCGACAACGAGAGCTACAAGTTCAAGGAGAAGCCGACGGTGGTTTTCTTCGTACCCGAATGCATTCGCCGTTGTGGCATCGCGCCACGCGTTTTCACGGGCTCGATCTTTTAGAGAGTAACAGCGACGCGGAGCCGTGGCAGCGTCTTTTCTTCACGTTTGAGAGCGATTCGCCTAGCGATGAGATGGCGCGCAATCTCCTGCTGGAAGCGCCGATTTTTGCCCTCACACAAAGAGCAGTGCTAGATCGGCTCTGGCCGATTCTCGAAGCCAACGATGGAGAACTTCTGCGTCGTTTTCTCCGCCAGTTCCTGCGCATCGCAACAATTCCTGATGAGGAAATGGTGGCGCGTTTTCACGCGCGCGGACCCGACCTGCAAATGGAAGTCGCGGCTCTCTACCGGCTGCCGTGGGTGCCGTACCTGGCGAGGAGTCGTTAAGTTCCTAGGCTCGCATTCCGAAAAAGTCATTGCTCTCGTCCCAGAAGAAATCGCCGACCTTTGTCTGCTTTGGCTGCCGCTTCACGGATTGCTTAGATCCGGGATGAAAGAAACGGCGCAACTCGCTGTCGATAGTGCGCGTCGTTTGTACCGCAGCGGAGAACGCTGGCACGGGAGCCATCGCCGCCATAGCGACGTTTCTCCGGAAGAAAAAATCTGCCAAGCTTTGCTCGCGGCCGCGCCGGAGATGCCGAGTGAAGTAAGCGACCTCGCACTTAAACTCAGCGGTCGCCGACCCCCCGATGCGGAAGACAACTTGCCGCCCGATGACGAAGCACCTCGATCACGATCGCTCCTCCATCCTTACGGTCCGCTGAAGCCGTGGCCGGAAGGCCCGCAATGTCACGGCGCGGAGGTTTTCCGAAAAGCGTTCATGAGTGGTAACCACGCCACTCCATTCATTCGCGCGCTGCCCGAAGTTGCGGCCGAAGTGATGTTCGCGGTTTTGCTGAGTTTGCCGCGCGAAGGTTGGCATCCGAGAGATTTCTCCGGTGAGCTCGATGAGCATGGATTTCAGCGTGGTGATTTTCGTTTTCAATCTCCGCTTTGGATCAGCGGTCCATTCCTGCATTTCCTGCGGATCAATCCGTCGGTTGCGCTACCCGCAATTATTCGTCTGGTAAATTTTGCAACCGAGCGCGCGTACGAGTTAGGCGAAGATTTTCGATCAGCACGTCGAAGTTCCGGTCACTGTCGACGGCCAAACGCATATGTGGCGCGGCCATCAGTTTTCGTATCTGTGGCCGCAAGGGCATGTCTTCGGTCCTGACGCAGTGGGATGCGCACTGCTCTCCCTCGAAAAATGGTTTTATTTGTTGCAGGATGAAAAGCAGCCGATTGAAGAGCATCTCGCGACGATTCTTCACGAGAGTCGCTCAATCGCCCTGGCCGCAGTTTTGATTTCTGTTGGTAAACGGCAGCCTGATCTTTTTCTCGGGCCGCTTCGTCCAATGTTGGCAGCGATCGATTTTTATTGGATCGAGGAGTATTTGCATAACCGAGCGGAAGGCGGCTACAGAACTTCCTTCTTTTACAAGCGGTCGGAAGCGATCATCGAGGTCTGGCGCGAATGGATTCAAATGCCGCACCGCAAAGAGGCACTAGGTAGTCTAGCGCTGCGCAAATTTCTCAGTGATCCCAAATGGCGAGAAGCCATCGCCGAATTACGGCCGACCTGGCAGGCGCGGATTGACGCAGCTACTCCGGAGAATCCAACGCCCGTTTGGCTGCCGAGAATTGCGTCGCAATTCGATTTACAAAATTGGCATACCGAGCGGCGTCAACACGATGTGCTGATTGCCTACGATCCGCCGCCGAGTTTACCGCAACCAACACCGGACGAACTCGAGCGGCACAATCGGATGCAGCTTCTGACATTGCTGCCGTTTCAATGTCGGCAGATCTTGATGGGAGAAGCAGAATGTAGCGAGGAACAAATGATCGCATGGTGGTCGCAATTGGAGGACTTGCGGTCGCTCTCCACCGATGAGAGCGAGCGCGGCTTTCGAGATGTTGAGGATGCACTTTGCGGAATTGTCGCCGTCGCGGTGGTGAAACATCGCGCGTGGCTCGCGGCTGATCCGGCGCGCGAGAAAGAAGCATTCTCGATCTTGGCCGCGATTGGGCAACACCCTCCTGCGCCATTCTGGTCTGTGGACGACGACACCACCGATTTTAAGTGGGATAATTTCGCGGCCTGGGCATTGACAACTTTGTGGTGCGAACAACCCGACGAGCCGAGTGTGCTCCAGGCCGTAGGAGCGTTGGTGCTGTGGGATCGCAATCTCGTTGTCTCACGAGTGATGACGATTGCGGCCAAACATCGACAAG
This sequence comes from uncultured Verrucomicrobiae bacterium, assembly GCA_963719605.1. Taxonomy (GTDB): domain Bacteria; phylum Verrucomicrobiota; class Verrucomicrobiia; order Chthoniobacterales; family UBA10450; genus Udaeobacter. The sequence continues at coordinate 14,614 of CAVRCO010000002.1, read as the reverse complement.
CGCTCGGCTCGCGTTTCCAGCGACTCTTGGCTCACACCATTCGCTATGCGCCAGCGCGACATCGAGCGCGGATGGAGCGGCATCTTCCTGAGAAAACGTTCGATCGCGACGCGTGGATACGCGCGCATTTGGAGAAATTTCTTGCCGGTAAAACAGAGCTACTTCCCGAAAACTGGACCGATTTGCTGGCTCCACAGCGCCGTCGCGGTGGAAGATCGCCGCGGAGTGATCGCGGCTCCGACATCGGACATATGTGCGCTGCCTTAGATTGGGCAGAAGATTTTTCCAACGCTCACAACGCGAAAGAGCGTCAGCAATGGTTGAATTACCATCGGCAAGTTCTTCTTTGCACACTCACTCGGATAGGGGAACTCATTCGCTCACCCGCGCCGCCAGAGCCGTCTTACGACGTTCAACAATATTGGCCTTATGGGGATGAGCGGCGGATGTTGGAACGAGTTGCGCGCATCGTGGCTCGTCTCGGTCCCGGCGAAGATCATCGCGCATTATGGGAACCTATTCTTGCTTTGGGATGTCCTGGTGGGCGATGGGTCGAAGCATTCATCGGCCGTTGGTTAATCGAAGCTGCTGGCCCCGAAGAACCGGCTCCGGGATTTTCGGAGCAATGGCTTGCCATGCTTTTTTACGCGGAAAATTCCGCGAGTTGGAAAGCACGAAGTCGCGGCCCTTCGGGATCGCGTGATCTCTGGGATGAGTTGCTTGGCTTTTCGGTTTACTCCAGCGATTTCTGGCAGGACAAGCTTGCCTCTGCCGTTGAAGCTGCGCGCGAATTCCATGAACGTTGGGCTCGCGCGCACGTAAGCGATGACGATGACGCGCGTTCCTTTGTCCGATTCCTGATGACGCCGGCCGCGCGGCGTCTGCGTATCGACGGCTTGCGGTTACTGCACAACAAAGTTCCGATCGATAATCATTACTTCTGGAACGAAGACAGCATACGAGACGCGTTCGCCAGATTCTTGCGGCTCCTTCAACAAGAACATTGGAACGAAATCGCCCGCGATTCTGGCATAAGGGATGCATTCATGGCTTTCGCCCTTAAGCTTGGCGCATTGCAGCATCCACTTGGAAGTGAAGTGTTGACGCTCGCGGGAAGCCGCCTCGGGGCGGTGACGACGTAGGCTTATCGTCGAGCCTCTTTGCGCCATGTTGCGCAACGACATTCAGTCACGGGCAAATTTCTGCGTTCGTGATGGCGGGCTTATGGTCGCACCATCCGAGAATTCGATGCATTGAGTTTTCTCTCGTGATGATCTGTGCACCCGCAGCAGCGCGGCCGGCTTCCGCGAGGGAGCATGGAGCCGGAAAGCCGAGAGCGCTGTGAGGACGGCGCAGATGATCACCCTACTAACGACAGCTAACCCGGAGTCTGTGCGGGAAAGCAGGGCGGGCACAGTCTCGCCGCGGCGCAGCCGCATCAAAATCGCTGGGTCGCCGAGCTTACCGTTGACACTATGCGAATTGCCGTCGGCAATTGCCACATTATCCCGACAGGGGTTGGCTAACCCTCGGAAACTGGAAAGGGTGGTTAAAAGGCGTGAGATCGGTCAAAGTGCATGGCATGCCGAATTTGGATTTTGACGGACACGACACGCGGTCTGGAGCCCATGCGCTGCACCCCTATGCGGCGAAGTGCCCACCACAGTTGGTTCGCTATGGGTTGCGCTATTATTCAAAGCCCGGCGAGACGGTTCTCGACCCAATGTCTGGAGTGGAACTACGCTGGCCGAAGCGCGGCGTTTGGGTCGGCATGCCGTGGGGTACGACATTGATCCGCTGGCTCGTTTAATCGCCGCAGTGAAGGTCAGCGACATTGCTGACGATGCGATCGAGAAAGCTTACCTACCGTTTTCAAGCGGACCGAAGCTGACTTAGAAGCGCTCAAAAAGCGGCGAGTTCCGGTTGAGATAAGAGAACGGGCTGTGCCGCCCGAGTTTCCCAATCGCGATTATTGGTTCGACCGTGGCGTTGCTGAGGCGCTCGCGCTTTTGACCCACCACATCACTGTCGTCCGCACAAATGCCGTCGTTCGACGCTTCCTCTGGGTTGCATTTTCATCGCTGATCCTCGCGAAAAAGAGCGTTGCGAATGCGCGCGATATTATCCACTCGCGGCATCATTTTTTTGCGCACGAGCAAATGCCAGACGTGCTCGCACGATTTAAAATGCGGGTCGATCACATGCGCAAGCGCATGGCCGAGTTTAGAAAGGAGTGCCAGGGTGCCGAGCACATCAAATCCGTGGCACTGCTCGGTGATGCGCGCTTGCTGGCGGACGAAAACGATTCTGTTGACCTCATCTTTACGTCCCCGCCCTATGCCACCGCACTCGATTATCCACGTGCCCATTTCTTGGCAGTTGCGTGGATGGAGAAGGTTCTGCGCGTTGATCTTGCAAAATACCGGGCGAAAGCCGGCGATTACATCGGGAGTGATCGGGGGATAGGCCGAAAGTTCGCATTGGATGCGAATCTCGAAAAGCACACCGCTGCCAAACGAGTCATTTCAGAACTCGCCGAGAGCTCCCCGCGACATGCGGTGGTCATTCAAAGGTATTTTCTCGATATGGGTAAAGTGGTTGGCGAGGCGGCGCGGGTGCTAGAGCCGGGGTGCCATGCACTAATTATTGTTTGTCCTTCCCACATTCGGAAAGTCGATGTGCCAACCCATAGCGTCTTTGCGGAGATTGCCGATGGGTGGGGACTGAAACTCAAAAACAATATTCGCGGACAATCGACGCTCGCCGCCGACTTTTGCCTTACATGCAGAAGGAGTTCGGGAAGAGAATGTCTACAGAATATGTCCTGATCTTCCGCAAGAAGCATGACGGACACGGAAACAGAAGCGGAGCAGCTGGGACTCGAGCTTCACGAGCTAATGCTCAAAGGAGATGTCACCGCGCCTGCGCGCGTCGCGGAGTTTTTCCTGCCGATTTTGTCGCGAAAGCTGACTACACGTTCAAAAAAAAACGTTCATCCCAACATGATTAATACGGCAGTAGCGGACACGCTTTTGGACTATTTGAAGAGGCCGGAGAAGTCTGATCCAACAGTTGCGCTGGGAAAGGTCCTGCTCATGTCGGCGGACCGGACCTGAAAAAATTACTTGGCGAGCCGGACAAAGGAAATAGAACGATCGGGTTCACGGAAAATGTCGAAGATTAAGGGATCAGCTGAAGGAACACCGTAGTGAACCGATAGATGAAAAGCTAAACGAATCTTGAACACCGTGGAAAATGAAACCGATAGAAGAGCTACGTATCGCTAAATGGCCGAGGGAATTCAGAAACTCGACCGTATGCGGCCGTACTTCTGAAATCACTCACTTGTCCCGATCCGAGCAGCGAAAGTGTCAAGCGGCACAAGGATCAACTCGCTGAAGGTGCTCCAGCGCGCTTCGAACAATAATCGCGAAAACCCTGTTACTGAGTAGAATATGCGGATCCTCTGGACGTAGCGAGCATTGGCCGCCTTAGCGGAGCATATGTCGGAAATACACGAATTCTTGGCGCAGTTCTCCATGTTTTTCAACAACAAGAGAGCTTAACCAAGGACGGCTTATGCGACGTTTGCCCAGACGACTTACGATATATTTGCGCGACTTGCGCTTTGTCGCCGTCCGGCTTCGGATTCGCCGGATTTTATTCAAAAGATTCGTCAAATATCGTTTGAGCTCGCAGACCGATGCTGGAGTCCTCGTTGCAATTCTACGCCAAGTGGAAGCGTTGGATGCGCTCTCTAGTAAGGGAAAAGTTGTGCAGCTGCCTGTATCTGGAAAGAAAGATGGGCATGATGTTTCAGGCAGGACTCCTAGCAGCTGCGCGAGATCGGGAGTCTAGGCCGCGTCAGAACGAACGAAGTCACCGCGTTCAAAAGAAAAGTGATGTGGCTGGACAACACGAGCCAGGATGCAATCGACGTGTTCTGGCGGATGTCTGGCGTAATTGAACCATTTCCGCGTGACCTTGAAAGCGCGGTGTTATTGGCACTACCGATCGCAATCATTAAGCTTCCCCGCCTGCGCGTGACGCTTGTTGAGGAGTGGTTAAACGTACGCGGCGCACCCCATCAGTTCGGCTGCAGCGAGCGCAGCATGCGGGGATGCCTCGTTGCTTTTGCCGGTAAGGGACTGATTTTTCTCGACGGAACAGATCCGCAAGACGAACGACGCTTCACCCTCGCTCACGAAATCGCGCACTTTTTAGTCGATTACTGGTTGCCGCGTCAAAAAGCGTTCGCAGTCTTCGGAGCGGGGATTTCTGAAGTTCTAGACGGCACGCGTCCGCCGACTCCCGACGAGCGGATCAATGCGGTACTGTCAGCGTCGCGATTGGCGTTCATACTAATTTGATGGAGAGACATGGCGATGGAGTCGGCGTGGCGGCGGACTTAGGGAAAATCGAGAACAAGGCCGACAGAATCGCGCTCGGGCTGCTCGCGCCACCCCAATCGGTCTTAAGTGGCTCAGACATTTCCGCACCTAAATTCAAGGACCGGAGGCGGAGCATCGCGGACGCGTTAACTACTCGGTTTGGCCTTCCGGTTGCCGTGGCGACTGCCTACAGCCGATCATTGCTGACTGCGATTGGCAAAGGCCCAACCTGGGCCGAAACCATCGTTTGAAATTTTTTGTCGAACTTTGCGGTTGGTGGGCGGAACAGGAGATAGGAAGATAACCTCCTGCAACTTTGAATGACGCAGACACGCAAATCTCCATTAACTGGCGATAAGTCGCTCGCGAAGCCAAGCGCTGAGCTTGCGGATTTTGAAGCAGCTTACGACGAACCCCTTTCGCGGACGCTTGACCTAGATACGTGGACCCTCGGCGAGGATCTGCTTTCCGCATACGGTCGTATCGAGCAGGAGGTCGCATCTGCTGTGCTCGAGGAAAATCGAGTTCGCAAGAATGTGCGCGAGGTCGTTTTTGCCCGTCTGCAGGGTGCGCCGGGCGCGCCGCCCAACGCTGGCGTTTACCAGGTGCGGCGGGCCGATGTGGAGCGGGTCCACATCGGGCTGCTGTTCAATGGTGGTGTCGAGGCTTGTGACGGCATCAGCGTCGTTCATGACACTCTGCCGTTGACGATTACGCAGCTTGGAATTTGCCTAGTTTCCTACAACGGCGAGCAGGGCACGTGGGCGCACCGTTTATTCAGGCGCGATCTTCGTTCCCGCATCAGCGATCCCGTCGAGGAGGTTCTCTCCGTCTTGGAGAGACGCGAAAAGCGGGAAGCACAGGGACAAGGTGGCGATCGCCTGAGTGAGCTCGCGCGGCGAGGAATCATGGCCTACGCGGAACGCGCGGTCTTGCGCGAGAAATCGGATGCGCAGTGGCGAATGGGACATGGAAGTCCGGCCCCATATGAAATTCTAACCGGTTTGTGGTCTTCGCACGTGGACAGCATCAACGTCAGCCTCGATCTGATCCGCTGGTTTGTGGAAGAGCACAAGCGGTTCGTCTTCGTCCCCAGCGCTCCCGCAAACGGCATTTTTTGACCGTTGGGCACGCGCTCAATCCTCTTGAGTTTGCGATCGTCCAGACCATCCAGCCCGAGATCGACAATATGATCGAAACGGGGGGCTATCGCGGTGCGGTGCGCGAAGCCATGGAAGCCTTCCGTGACGAGATCGCGCCGAAAATTGTTATCGGTCTCTACCGGGTCTGGGAAGCCGCACCGCCCTACCTTTTTTACGCTCACGTTGATCATGCCGAAATGGCTGCGCACATTGCGATCGCCGACAGCGTTCTTCAGGAGCACCGCGGATTTCCGATGCTCATTGATCTCGCTGATACGGTCTGCAGCACTACCTTTGGCGTCGATAGTTTCACTCCATCAATTCAAATGGCTTATGCCGAAGCCGGACAGCCGTATCGGTACCTCGCCGAGCGCGAGACCCGATGAGACGACCTTATGGAAACTACAACTAACAATTCAAACGAAGCCAGCGATTCGGCAGCGGCGCAGGCGCTTCGAAAGATGCCGGAAGGGTTCGCAGCAAACCTTGAGGAAGAGATCGCCGCTGCTGGCGGCGAATGGCAGGAATCCGAGGAATTCAAAGGCGCCGTGGGGCGAACGATGTTCGACACGCCGAGCAGCAAGGACAATACGGTAACTGTGTTGTTGCCGCCGGATAAAATCGGCAAGATCCCGTCGCAATCGCTCATCCGCATCAAGAGTCGCGCGAAGGAAGCGGGCGGAGATGGTCGAGAGTACGTCGGTGCCGTAGTGCAAGGGCCGTTCGCGGAGCCGGATGGACTTCGGGCAGACGCCCCGATCGTTATTACGACTACCGTCCGCGGTGCCGCGTTCATGCCGAAATATCATGGCCGCGTGCAGGTTGAGGTCATCGGGGAAGAGCTGGATGGAAGCTCAGTGCCGCCGCGTTTCCGTCCGCTGCCGAACAGCCCGGTGTTCGCTCTCGATGATGTAGAGACGAGCGATATCCTCGGTTTGAAAGGCGACATCGAAATTGGGATGGCGGTCGGTTTCGAAAACATGCCGGTTCGGATTCCCTCAAACAAGAAAACCGTCTTGCCTCGCCATTTCGGTGTCATGGGCACGACTGGGGGCGGAAAATCGACAACAGTATCCGGGGCGATTCAGCAATTTAGCGAAGCCGGTATCGCGACTGTCGTCTTAGATATCGAGGGTGAATACACTGAAATTGGAAGTCCGACGGAAGACAAGAACATGATCCGGTTGCTGGCGAGGCTGGGACGCAAGCCCGCCGGCGTTAAGGACGTTCATGTTTACCATCTCGTCGGCACTGAGACGACGGCATCGGCACCAACTCCGATCACCCAATTTAAGGTCGATTTCTCGAGTCTCTCGCCATATGCGGCGGCTGAGATTCTCGAGCTTTCCGAGCCGCAGATGGACAGATTCATTAAGGCGTATGACACGACCAAGCTGGTGCTGCGCGATCTGAATATTTTCCCAAAGAAAGGCGTAGCCCAGGAAGAACGTCAAGCTATTGAGCTGAATGAGTTCGAGACTGGCTATCCTCGTATGACGCTGTCGCATCTCATTGACATTGCCAGTTTCGTCCTTAACTCGTTAGCCGGAACTGATTTCGAGCCATTTAATTCCGAATTCCAAAGTTCCGCTGCGAAGGCGCAAATCAAGAAACGATTAGCTGCCGTACAGACGAGCAACGAGATCAGTTGGAAGGCATTGCTAGGAAAACTGTATCGTTTGAACCGCCTGAAGATTTTTGATAACCCGAGTGCCGGGCCGATCGCATTCGACCAGCTTATTAAAGCAGGCAGAACTTCGTTGATAGACTTACACGACACTGAGTCGCCGTACATCCGAAATCTCGTGATCGCAGATATTCTCCGGGGGCTGCAACTCCAGCAGGAAATTGCGTACAAGGCCGCCGAGGCCGCTGGTAAGAGCCCGACGCCACTCATGATTATCATCGAGGAATCACATGAATTCTTATCGAGGGAACGCATTGCGAAGATGCATAATCTTTTTGAACAGGTAGCGCGTATTGCTCGTCGTGGCCGGAAACGTTGGCTGGGCTTGATGTTCGTGACGCAGCTTCCGCAGCATTTGCCGGACGAATTGTTCAGTCTGGTTAACAACTATATCCTTCACAAGATCGGCGATTCGAATGTGATCTCCCGCCTCCGAAAATCCGTGGGCGGCATCGACGAGTCGCTTTGGAATCGGCTGCCGAATCTGGCAGCCGGACAAGCAATCATCTCTACGATGAGTATGACCAGACCGCTGTTGGCGACGATTAATCCGACGCCGTGTAGGTTGAGAATGGTCGAGTAATAACGCCGTCGACGGTGTAACCGCAATTTCCGCATTGAGAATATCGGGACGCCAATCCGACAGCGGTCCGCCTTCCTCTCACCCCCGAGTTCTCCGCGTGATCAATAACGATCTCTCCCTGGCGAGCGAGCAAAATTAAGGTGAGGCACGATGCAGCGAACAACATCTTCGAGCGATACAATCGAGGGGCGATCCGTGCGCGTTGCTATCCGCGCTTAAATAGCGATCGGCTCTGGTCCCGTGATGATCTGCGCACCCGCAGTAGAGCGTCAGCCGGAGCGCAGCGGAGCGAACGCGAAGCAGAGACGAAGGCGAGAGCCGGCGAGGACGGAGCAGATGATCACCCCCGAGAAATGGGCAGCAAACTCGCGAGTCTGTGGGGAGACAGGGCGGGACATAGTCTCGCCGCGGCGCAGCCGCATCAATGCTCCGTCGTAGTCGCAGATTCGCCGTAGTCTTTGATAGCGCGAGCAGTCAGCCGCGTGGTGTTGAATCGGCTCTGACCTCTCCTAAAGCGAGTCAAAGTGGGCCCGCGCGCCATCGAAGCTCTGAAACTTTTTCCGATAGCGGCTGCTGAGCTCCATTTCGCCAGCTGTTCCGCGATCGGTCCAATAATGGCCGATCAGTTGTTTTGTGGGCTGCGTAACGATCCTGAGCCAAACAGCGCCGTAGTGTATTTCACTTCTTTCTCGCACTTGGAAGCGTGGCTCGTTTCGGTATACGCCGCTGACGCAGTATTGACGATCGGCTGAGCAAACGATTTCCGTTCCGACGAGCTCGGAATGAGATTCGGCTGTCAGAAGTCGCATGCTAAGCGTGGAAAATGTCTGCCTAACGACCATGTAACCCTCAATTGGTTGGATGGTGTTTGCCGTCTCGGGATCTTTCCAGTTCGAACGAAGCTCAACCTTCCATGTTCCGTCGATGACCGGTCGCTTCACAAACCAGTCATGCAATACGGGCAGCTTCCACAGCCAAAGATCAAAAGCGATGACAGCATATAGAACGATCGTGATCACGGTCGAGAGGTGCTGTAGCCAGGGCGACTTTATCGCCTCATGATTTCAGGTAAAGAACGACCGTCCAGGCAAGGACGGCTGTGTAGATGATCGCCTTAACGTAGCGTTGCGCTGTCATCACTCGAAGCCGATGTAATCCCACGCCGCCTGCAAAAACGTGTTCACTTGCGGGCGCGTCCATTTCTGGCCGCGAAAGAGATATTTTTTCTCGTTGATTTCGCCCCACTTATTACATGCTTCATCCGTCCGCGTGTTGTTCCACAAATGCGCGAGCGCATAGCGGACATCGGCGGTAAGCGTCGAATGCTCAAAGCTCTCGTTAGGCACATTCCAGATCAGGCATTCGCTTAAAAATGAAGGGATCGGGCCGGCGGCTGTATGGCCTTCATCGTGCATTTCGTTGCGAAGCCGCTTCAAAATTCTGACGATCGCTTTGAAACGCCGGCCTGTGTCGGTGTTTTTCTGGACGCCGTTATCATAGTTTTGTTGCGGCCAGTTGACGATGATGGCGCCATTGTCGGGATGGAGCTCCGTGCCAGCTTGCTGCCAATGGCTTTGCAGGGAGCCTAAAATCCGGAGGTGCTGAAAACACGGGACCACATCGGCGTCGGTGCGGTACGTGTTCGCATGCACATCGAAGGCTTTTTGCCCGCGGACAACCTCGCTGCGGCCGAAGTATGAAACCAAAGCGGCTTCGACATCGTTTTTGAATTCAGGATAAAGGTAGGTGCTTGTTCCGTAGCCAAGGGCCTCACTGGTCAAGCCTTCGCTGAGCGAGTAGTCGGGGAAGAAAGCGCCCGTGTAGAGCACACAGACGTCAACATCGCTGTCTTCGCGAACGTTGGTGCGATTGGCATAGGAGCCTTGGACAAAAACTTCAATCGGTTTTGCACTGAGCTTCGTGCTAGCATCAATTGCCTTGCGGACGGCGCGGTCCGCGTTGTCGGCTTTGGCCTGCTCGGTGGGTCCGGGCGACGCGCCCCAGCTGGAGAACGTCGCTTCCCAATTTCGGCTCATCTATTATTCTCGGGGTTTGAGGCCGCACCGTCCACCCTCGATCGCGTCAGCAATGGAAAGTCTGTGGCCTTGCTGTTCGAGCCAGCGCTTCGCTTGCATTGTCTCTGGATAAATGCTTCGCAGAAGAAGCCAAAATTTTTGAGAATGATCTCTCACTACTAGATGTGTCGCCTCGTGCGCGACCAAGTATTTGAGAACCATGGGCGGGGCGAGGATAAGCCGCCAGTTAAACGAAAGATTATTCTTGCGGGAACAGTTCCCCCATTTCGTGCGCTGGCTCATTACGTAAACTCGATTGGCTCGCGTCTTAGTCTCCGCGCTATATCTGAAAGACAACGTTGGATTTCCTCCCGTGCCTGTTTCCGTAGCCAGTTCTCGAGACTGCGGTCCGCCGGTATTCTCGAATTCCGCCCTTGTTGGATACAAGTTTACCCGGTCGAATGAAGACGCGATTTTCGCGTTGCCGTCCTTGAACGCTCTCAACTCTGAATCTTTGTAGTTTCGCCGCGGAAGAGAATCTGGCCGTTTTTCCGGTGCTCGATCCGGATGTGTCCGAGTCTGTCAAGCTTCTCTAGTTGGTTGAGAATCCATGGCTTGTTAGCGCGCAAGAATTCAATTACCTCTTTTGAGTCACGCGCGATTGGTTTAATGACTTGAACACCGGCCGGCCCAACACGGATTCGAACTTTTCTTGCCGTTGGCGAATTAAAGATGATAATCCAGACGACGCGTGCCAAGCGTGATCTTTTCGAGAGTCCGCTTCATTTTTCAAGGCGCGGAGTCGGCTTTTGCGAGTTCCGCGATGGCCGGCTTTGAGAAATGGCGGTTCGGTGCTTTCGGGATCAAACCGAGTCTTTGTAGAAGTCGTTCCAAGATTCCGCGAGCAACGATTGTTCAACACGCATCAACCCGCCGGTGGAGTTGCTCCAGCCCGGTGTGAGTAAGGAATGGCCGCGGAGATGCGCGACCATTCGTCGCGCGCATTCGGCGAGATAGGATCTCGTCCTTCGACTTTGATTCCGCTCTAAGCACGGTGAAGATGCCATACTCTCCCGGCTCTTTAGATTAAGCCTTTCATGGCTCTTGCTTCGTTTTCGCGAGCTTCTGCGGCGATAGCTTCGAGTTCCCGCAGGCGCTTTTCGGTAGCCTTGTCACTCGCGTCTTTCCGTTCTTTCAGCCGCTGCAACCGCTCACCGAGCATGCGATAAATGAAGCTCGGATCATCTTCCGATAAGTTCCGCGGTAAGCGCTGCTTCTAGTGCGGCTGCCTTTCGGAAGCCGACGGCAAATCATCGAGCGCGGGCCACGTAGTTTTCGTCAATTTGGAATACCGGCAATGATTCCGCGGCTTGCAGAATGACGTATTTTCTTGAATCAACTGGCGCGTCTTTGGCGGCAAGTTCGCCATAGGTGTCTCGGCTGCCGCGAAGCCGGCGACGATAAGCGACATAAATGCAGCATAACCAATTATATTATGCCTGTATGGGTAAAGACATGGATCCGGGCGATACGCTTCCCAAAGTCGTTCGAGACTCTTGAAATTTTGCTCGAAATCGTTTGGCGGCTTCAGGTCTCGAAGCGCGCGGAGTGCGGCGAGCAAACACTCGCGCGTATCCGCAATCGCGATGCCTTTGAAAGATTCCATGCACCGCGCCACTTCGTCGGGAACGGTCGCCTTTAAGGCATCCCAATCGATGAGTGATTCTTCGCGGACGCTTTCATCAAAGTTGAGTGCTTTCTCTAGGCTGTCGAAATTGCCGAAGTAATCGACTACGACGCCGGTCCGTTTTTTCATTCTCGGCAATGGGCGATTTGTTCGCGCGATCGCCTGAAGCAAATTGTGATCGCGAAGCGGCTTGTCGAGATACATCACCTGTTCGACGGGTGCGTCGAAGCCTGTGAGCAACCGATCGCAAACGATAAGGATCTTCAGCGGCGGTCGCCACTTTGCGCGGTCCTCGCCGTAGTTCTCCTTGTTCCATTTTTCCCACTCGTGGGGAGTGAGTTTGAAATAATCAATCAACTCGTCCTGCTTCGATTTCTCGTATTCGAATTTGGCAATGTCCGGTTCGCTGTTTTGCGCCGCAGAAATAATTACGTCGGACCATTCAGCCGGCAGGCCGCGTTCCGGAGTTTCTCATCGAGGCGCTTCTTTGTAGAGCGCGCACGCCTTCCGATCTACGGCCACCAGCTGTGCCTTGAAGCCGTTCGGGTCAGGAAATTCCAGGAAGTGCTTGAGCATCTTTTCGAGCACGATCTCGATCCGCTTCGGATCGCGGGCGAATTCCTTCCAGCGCGACCTTGCCGCTGCACGAAATCCTTGGCTTCCTCGTCTTCCAGCTCCATTTCCTCGCACATTTTCTCAAAGCCGATGTTCAAGGCTTTCTCGTCCACGTTGAATGGGACCTTGTCGCGGATGTAATGAACCTCGAGCGTTGCACCGTCTTTGATTGCGCGCCGAATTCCGTAATAGCTGATGTAACGTTCCTGCTCGCCGTCTTTGATCGGACCGAAATCGCGATGAGTGTTCTTCATCGTCTTGTCGATCGGCGTTCCCGTGAAACCGAAACGGAAAGCGTTGCGCAGCTTCGCGCGCATTGTTAGGGCGTAACTTTCTCCAGGCATGGCTAGGTTTCCTTTTTGGCTGCGATGGGCCTCGTCTACGAGACAGATGATGTCATCACGGTCAATTGGATCGAGGTCATCCATCTGCTGGAAACTTTGGATGGTTGTCACGAGCGTTCCGCGCCAGCCGGTTCGTAGCTTCTTCTTTAAGTCCTGGACACCGAATGCCTTTTCGACATTTGGATAATCACAAGCTTCGAAGTCATCGCTAATCTGCGTCTTTAAATCACGCCGATCGACCACAATCAGCACCGTCGGATTATTGAGGGCGGGATGACGCCGCAGCTTGTAGGCCGTGCAAATGATAGTGATAGACTTTCCCGACCCTTGCGTGTGCCAGACTAATCCGGTCCGTTGTTGAGGATCGATTTCTTCGCCGATCCGCTCAACCGTTCTCTCCACAAGATCGTTAGCAGCTTCGAATTGCTGGTAACGCGCGATCTTCTTAAGCGTCTTCCCTTTTTTCGTTTCAAAAACGACAAAGTGCTGGAGAAAATCCAAGACATGACACGGCTTCAACCGTAACAGGCCCTTCACCGGAACTTCGAGCGGATCATCCGGATTCTCCGCTTCCGGCTTATTCCAATAATCACGCTGATCGGGGTAGAGGCTTAGCCAGCGCCCCCAGTTGTCCATGTGAATCTCAATGTCCTCCTTGCTCACATCGTGGAAAAGAATTGTGCCATAGCGGAATTCTTCTTCATCCGCCGCAACGCAGAAAACATTTGGCGCAAGCATGAGCGGGGCTTGTCGTTGATAGCGGTGGAGCTGATGCACTGCCTCGCGCCAATCTTTGGCGCTGACGAGATAGCTTTTGTATTCCGCGATCACAAGCGGGATGCCATTAACAAGAAGCGCGGTGTCATCACGACACTGCCGGACACCTTGGACACGATACTGGTTGGTCGCGGTGAAATCGTTCAAATGCTGTCGATCAGATTCACACGCGATGAACTGAACGGTCTTCGCGTCTTCACCGGGATTCAGCACGATTTTTGCGCCGTCACGCAGCAGGTCGAGCGTCTGCCGATTCGCCGCGAGCTTGTCTGGATGCGACATCGTCTTTCGCAACGCCGCGACTGCTAACTTTGCCTGCGCCTCGTTCTTGACGTGTGAGTTGATTCTCAGAATCGCCGCGAGCAAAAGCTTTTCCACCAGCGGGTCTTCCAGCGGGCGGTCGAACGCGGCCATAGTCGTCTCGTCGCGATATGTCCAGCCGAGACCCGTTTCTGCCGGCGTCGGATATCCGGATAGCCATTTGATCACTGGCAACTCGACGTAGCCCGCTTCGCTCATGCGGCTTTGGTCTTGGAATTCCACACGCGCACGTGGCCAGTGAGTAGGTCGTGCATGAGGGAACGCTTCAGCTGTTCTTGAGCATGTGCGACATTGGTCAAAGCGTTAATTTTCGCATCCACACGCGCGGCAAGTTTTTCGATGTTAGCCTGCTCATCAGGCGGCGGAATGGCCATGATGATTTGCTTCACATCCCGGCTGTTGATCTTCAGTGTGCCGTTGGAGGTCTTGGCTCGACAGAGAACCTGGTTATGAACGATGCTGTGATTCCATGCCAGCACGGCGAAAGCCGGCGTTACCGTTTGTTCCCCTTGAGTGCGGAAGACGACGCGCTTCGCAATGTCGGGGTAAATGCAGCCTTCCGGAAAACGGTCGATCATTCCAGCTTTGCCAACGAGATCGGGATTCGCATTGCCGCGGACGATGAGTACATCGCCGCGTCTCACGCGGAATTGCTGCGCCACTTTTCCCGGCAATTGCCCATACTTGATGTGCTCTTCGTCATCCAAATTCACACGGCCGTCGCGCACGGCGGCAATGCTGAAGGTTGGAGTGCCGGGCGGCTGTGTTGATGCCTTTGGGGACGCTCCGTTCTTTGGCTCGCCGACAAGCAATCTTTCTGTCGGCAAAAGTTCCCAGCCTTTGGGCAATTTCCTTTTCGGGCGATCCGCATACGCGGTCTCGCCCAGCGCGGAATAGAAAAATTGCTGTAGCAGCGCGTTTTTCAAAGTCTTGGCTCCTGCGATGGCGGCGCGAGTGTGCTGCAGCGCGTTGTCCACTCCATCTAGCATCCGCGCGATGGCCGCCTGTTCGTCCGGCGATGTAGGCACGGCACACCAAACTCTCCGGATTTA
>CAVRCO010000001.1:0-107270 GCA_963719605.1 uncultured Verrucomicrobiae bacterium | reverse complement strand
AAGGTGCAATCGAAGGAGAGCACATTGTCTAATTAGTCTGGCGTTATCGTGGACTCGACGAACCCGCGTGTTCCCGCCGAGTTAGAGCGGAAAATGGATGCGGCAATCGCGCGCTATCCGCACGATCACCAGCGAAGCGCGGCGATGCCACTGCTGCACTATGGCAGGAACACTTCGGTTTCATCAGCGATGACGCCGTAATCTGGATCGCTGCGAAGCTCAGCCTCCAGCCGATCAACATTCTCGAGCGGGTCACCTTTTACCCGATGTTTCGTCAGGAACCTGCGGGCAAGACCCGCATCCGTGTTTGCCGCACGCTTAGCTGCGCAATGGCAGGGGCTTTCAGTTGATGGAAAATTTATGCGCGGCGACTGGAATTAAGCGCGAACGACAAGGCGAAGGAATGCATGGTCCCATTTATGTTAGTGCCGATGGAAATTACAGCGTCGAGTTCGTTGAGTGCCTTGCCGAGCTGCGGCACGGCGCCTGTTTGCATGGTAAACGAGGAGCTGCACGAAAGCGTAAATCCCGACTCCGTGACGGAGCTTATCCGAAATCAAACCCGACAAATCGGACATCGAACACCTCCGCATCTCCTGGAGCGTCGATTGATCTTCAGCAATATCGGACGCGAAGATTGGACCACCGACATCGACTGTTATCTGCGTGCTGGCGGCTACGAGCAATTGAAGCAAGCCCTAACGATGTCGCGAGCCGAGATTGTCAACAAAGTCAAGAACTCCGGGTTGCGCGGCCGCGGTGGCGCCGGTTTTTCGTGCGGGCTGAAATGGAGCTTCATCAAACCGGACGAAAAACGGCCGGTATATCTGATCTGTAATGCCGACGAGTCCGAGCCGGGAACGTTCAAGGACCGCTACATCATCCACGAGGATCCACATCAGCTATTGGAGGGAATTTTGATCTCCTGCTTCGCATTGAATGCGCGCACAGCCTACATCTATATCAGAGGTGAATTCCCAGAAGGCGCGAAAATCCTCGAACGTGCTATCGAAGAAGCGCGCGAACACCATTTTCTTGGAAAAAACATTCTTGGCTCCGGATTTGACGCCGAGGTTTATATTCATCGCGGGGCAGGCGCTTATATCTGTGGCGAAGAGACTGGGCTGATCGAATCGCTGGAAGGCAAACGGGGTTATCCGCGAATCAAGCCGCCGTATTTCCCCGCGGTACTAGGTCTCTACATGTGCCCAACGATCGTGAACAACGTGGAAACGCTTTGCAACGTGAAACATATCATCGCCATGGGCGGCGCGGAATATGCCCGGCTGGGCCGACCCAACAACACCGGCACGAGAATAGTGTGCGTAAGCGGAGACGTCCAGCGGCCCGGTTATTTCGAAATTGAAGTCGGCGCCGTGACCATGGGTCAGCTTATTTATGAAATGGCCGGCGGATTGAGACCGGGCCGAAAACTCAAGGCAGTCATTCCGGGTGGCAGCTCCGCAAAGGTTCTTCGGGCAGATGAGCGATTCAAACTCAAACAGCGCCAGCCTGACGGCTCAATGATCGAACACGAGATGTCGATTGACGAAATCCCGATGGATTTCGATTCGCTAACCGCAGCCGGTTCAATGGCCGGTTCCGGCGGTGTCATTGTGCTGGATGACTCCCGCGACGTGGTTTGGGTGCTCAATAACATCAACGAGTTCTATGCACACGAAAGCTGCGGTCAGTGCACACCTTGTCGTGAGGGCTCGCTTTGGATGAAGAAAATCACCGACCGCATGTTGCGCGGCGGCGGTGTAACAGAAGATCCGAGTACGCTAAAGACCATTGGCGACAATATCGCGGGGCGCACCATCTGTGCATTTGGCGAAGCTTGCGCGTGGCCGACGCAAAGTTTTGTCCAGAAATTTCCCGAAGAATTCGCCGCTTGCGCTCAAAAGCCGATGCCGCCGCCGCTGCCGCCTGAATATACGTCGGACGAGCTCATTGAAGAGGAGTCGATTCCTACAGTTCCCATGGCTCGTGATCCGGGCTGGGAAAAAGCGGGAGCCGCGGGCACGATCTAGCCTTTGTGAAAAAATAATGGTCGATCCAGCTACATCGCCCCAACTCCTGAACATCCAGATTGATGGCGTGTGGCATCAGTTTCCAAAAGGAACGCGAGTAATCGAAGCGTGCGAACGGGCCGGCAGTTATGTGCCACGATATTGTTATCACAAGAAACTAAGCTCGCCTGGCAATTGCCGGATGTGCCTCACGGAAATGGGATTTCCAAAACTCGGGCCAGACCGGAAACCGGAGCTTGGTCCGGATAACAAACCGATCATCAACTGGATGCCGCGACCACAAATTTCCTGCGCCCAGGATGTCGCCGAGGGAATGGGCGTCAGGACCAATTCTCCTTTGGTGAAGGAATGCCAGCGCGGCGTGATGGAGTTTCTACTCATCAATCATCCACTTGATTGTCCGATCTGCGATCAAGCGGGAGAATGCCAACTACAGGAGTTCAGTGTCGATTTCGGAACGAGCAAATCGCGTTTCCTTGAAAACAAAGTCAAGAAACCGAAAAACGTCGTGCTCGGACCGCGCGTTACGCTCGATGATGAGCGCTGCATTCTCTGTTCCCGCTGCATTCGTTTTTGTCAGGAGATCGCGCACGATGACGTACTCGGGTTTGTCGATCGCGGCAGTTATACGGTGCTGACCGCGCATCCCGGCAAACTGCTGGAAAATAATTATTCGCTTAACACGGTCGATATTTGTCCGGTCGGTGCGCTTACCTCCACCGATTTCCGTTTCAAGATGCGTGTCTGGTTCCTGAAGGAAACCAAAAGCATCTGCACCAGTTGCGCCACGGGTTGCAACACCATCATCGGCAGCCGTGAGGATGTGATTTATCGACAAACGCCGCGTGGGAACGATCACGTCAATTCGTGTTGGATGTGTGATTACGGACGGCTGAACTTTAAATACCTCGAAGCTGAAAACCGTTTGCTCGAACCGCAGATTCGTTTCGGGGAAAAACTCGTGCCAACGGACTGGCCCACCGCAATCGCGCAGGCGGCGTTTCAGCTAAAAGGGTTCTCCGGTTCGGAAATTGCCATAATTGCTTCTGGTCGGATGACGAACGAAGAGCTTTGGCTCACATCGCAATTAGCTAAATCGCTAGGTACGCAGCGAATCGACATTGTTCCGCGCCGCGAGCCCGGTGATAACATCCTGCTCAGTAACGACCGTAATCCAAATACAAATGGCGCGCGGCTCATCCTTGGATCGCAATCTGAACCGGGCGCGAACCTGCTTGCGATCGCCGACGCCGTGAAAGACGAAAAAATCAAGGCGCTGGTGATTCTGAAAGAAAACACAATGCATTTGGGCATATCCATTGAACAACTCGCGCAACTCCCTGTGTTGATCATGATGAATGTTTTGCCGAATGAGGCGACCGAAAAAGCGACAGTGGTTTTGCCTGGATGCGGTTTCGCCGAA
The DNA here is from genome assembly GCA_963719605.1 of uncultured Verrucomicrobiae bacterium. Taxonomy (GTDB): domain Bacteria; phylum Verrucomicrobiota; class Verrucomicrobiia; order Chthoniobacterales; family UBA10450; genus Udaeobacter. Next base: position 103,814 of record CAVRCO010000001.1, on the reverse strand, counting down.
AAACGCGGTTCGATGGTCAATGGCAAAGGCCGACTACAACGACTAAATCGCGCGGTACGGCCGCCCGGTAACGCGCGCGACGATTGGGAAATTTTACGGGACTTGCTCCAGGCAATCGGCGGAGGGGACTCTCTTCTCTCCATCGACGATGTTTTTCGCCGAATCAGAGAGACGGTCCCGCAATTTGCTGGGTTGACGTTGAATAAAATCGGCGATCTCGGCGCGGACATCCTGCAAATGGAGGAGCTGCCGCCCGCCGATCCCAGCGACGACGAGAAAATCGAGCAAGCGGTTGCAATGCAGGCAAGACGCCGCGCAGTCCGCCCAAGATCGCCATGACTCCGGAATCCTTTTTCATCATCACTTCCCTGCTCAAGATCATCGGGATCCTTTTTGTCGTGATCCTGCCAATGGTTTCCTATGCGGTTTACGCCGAGCGGAAGGTCAGCGCGGCAATTCAGGACCGGCTCGGACCGAATCGTGTCGGACCGGCCGGCCTTCTTCAGCCAATTGCCGATATGTTCAAATTGTTGCTGAAAGAAGATTTCACGCCGCGCGCGGCAAACACATTTTATTACTGGCTCGCACCCTGTCTGGCGGTGATGCCGGCCATCATCACGATCGCCGTTGTTCCTTTTGGTAGCACGTTGTTCGGGGTCCCGATGGTAATCGCCGATGTGAACGTCGGAATTCTGTTTGTATTCGCCATCGCTTCGCTTGGCGTTTACGGGATCGTCATTGGCGGTTGGGCTTCGAATTCCAAGTACCCGTTTCTAGGAGGAATTCGTTCCAGTGCACAAATGCTCTCTTACGAACTCTCGCTCGGTCTTTCTGTCATTCCCGTTTTTTTGCTGGTGGGCAATTTGCGTCTGACCAGCGTGGTGCATTACCAGATTCAGCACGGCTGGTTCATCGCACCGTTCATCGGCGACTGGGCAAACCCATCGAAATGGTTGCTCGCCATTCCGATGATCATTTCATTCGTCGTTTTCACGATCGCAATTTTTGCCGAGACAAACCGGCTGCCATTTGATCTTCCTGAGGCCGAGCAGGAGCTGGCCGGCGGTTATAACACCGAATATAGCTCGATGAAGTTCGCTCTTTACTTCCTTGGCGAATACGCCGCCATGATCACCGGATCCGCCGTGATCGTGACTTTATTTTTCGGCGGCTGGCATTTTCCGGGAATTCCCGATGGGTCGCACGGATGGATATTTGGCCTCATCAATATCGCAGTCTTCTTCGCAAAGGTCGCCGTCATCATTTTCTTTTTTATGTGGGTGCGATGGACTCTACCCCGATTTCGCTACGACCAACTTATGCGTCTCGGCTGGCTCTTCTTCTTCGAGATCGCGCTGGTTAACATTTTCGTAGTGGCAGTGATCTTACTGTTCCTTCGATTCTAGCTTCCTCTTCCTCTCCCTCTTAATCTTAATCTAACCCAGATTTCCTCATGCCATTCCATCACGAGAAGCTTACCGTTTATCAACGCGCATTAGAATTCGCAAGCTGGTCGCCAGATCTGATCGAATCGTTGACAAAAAAGACCTCTACCCGCGATCACTTGGAGCGTTCGGGCGATAGCATTGCTTTGAATATCGCGGAGGGGAATGGCAAGTTCTCAAAGAAAGACCGCGCCCGGTTCTTCCTCGATCGCGCACGGCTCCGCTTTGGAGTCAGCGGCGTGTCTCGATCTCCTTGTTGCGCGGCGCTGCTGTCCCCGCGACGCGATTGTAAGCGGAAAGGCAATATTGGAGGAGATCGTAAAGATGCTTTTCACAATGCTCGACCAATTGGGTTGCAGGATCGCAGAGGACTCACGGGAATACGGCGAGATCGCAGACGAAGAGGAAGAGGTAGAGGAAGATTGAAAGATGGCTATCACTGTTTCACGGCCAAAGCTTAACTGGCGCGAACGATTGTATTTGCCTGCGATCGCCGCAGGGCTCGCTATCACGTTTAAGCATTTCAAAAACCTGCTGCTGGGACGCACGAAAGTTACGATGCAGTACCCTGAACAAAAATGGGACAGCAACTTGCCGGACTATTATCGCGGTGCGCCCGCGCTTGTCCGCGATGAAGACGGGCGTGTGCGTTGCGTGGCATGCCAGCTCTGCGAATTCATTTGCCCGCCACGAGCGATTAAAATTATTCCGGGAGAAATCCTCTCAACCGATCGGTTCGCCAAAGTCGAGAAACACCCTGAGGCGTTCGATATCGATATGATCCGCTGCATTTTTTGCGGAATGTGCGAAGAAGTTTGCCCCGAGCAGGCGATTTTTCTGCGCAAGGACTACGCCATCACCGGTTTTACGCGCGCGGACATGGTGCATCACAAGGAAAAGCTGCTCGAGATCGGCGGAGTAATGCATGGCGTCGTACTGAAATGGAACGAGAAGAAATGAGCAGAACTCGGGCAACGGAGTGTGGGAGTAATGGAGTGCCGGTCGGGGATAGGAATTCATCGCTCCATTACTCCTCTACTCCCCAACTCCAATAACCGATGTCACCGTTCCTATTTTGGATCTTTGCTTTGCTGACATTGATCTTCGGCGCGGCCGTGGTCATCAACCGCAATCCCGTAGCGAGCGTCCTGAGCTTGGTGGTGTCGTTTCTGGGTCTCGCGGCGCTATTCATGTCGCTCAACGCCCATTTCATCGGGATCATTCAAGTGCTGGTTTACGCTGGCGCGGTGATGGTGCTTTTTCTTTTCATCATCATGCTTCTCAATCTGCGCGCCGAAGAAGCGCGCCGGATCAATTGGCTGGCGTCAGTGGCCGGACTTGCCGTTGCTCTGATTCTATTGGGTCAGATTTTTTCTGTAATCAGCCATCTAAAATTCGCGCAAAATCTCTTTCCGCCATTGGCTGGATCGACAATCGACGATGTTCGGAATATCGGCGCGGTCCTCTTCAAGAATTACAATCTGCCATTTCAAATCGTCGGCGTTCTCGTCTTGGTCGCGACGGTTAGTGTGGTGCTTTTGAGCAAACGCGAGCCTCGCTAGTATGGTTACACTCGGCGATTACCTCATCGTGAGCGGCATCCTCTTCGCGATTGGGTTCGCCGGAGTGATGCTGCGCCGCAATCTCATCATCATTCTCATGTCGCTTGAGCTGATGTTGAACGCAGCAAATCTGTCGCTCGTTGCGTTTTCACGATTCCGCGTCAATTCAATCGGCTTACCCGACTACAACGCGCAGGTTTTCGTCTTCTTCATTATTACTGTCGCCGCAGCTGAGGTAGCGGTCGGGTTGGCAATTATCGTTGCACTCTATCGTGCGCGCCAAACAACGGACGTCAACGACATCAGCAGCATGAGATTCTAGAATTCGATGAATTCAATTTTGCCGTGGATCACTCTACTCGCTCCGTTGGTTAGCGCGGCGGTCATCACGCTGTTCACACAGCGATGGAAACCGGTGAGCAGTTTTATCTCGATTGCGGCAGTGCTCGTCAGTTTTACGTGCAGTTGTTTGATCTTCACGCAGTCCGGCATCGCCGCGGCTGAGTTCGCCTGGATCGATATTGCCGGCGCCTTCAAAGTCCCGCTCGGCTTTACGCTGGACCAATTGAGCAAGACGATGCTCGTTCTGGTTTCCGGTGTCGGAGCAACCATCCATATCTATTCGCTGGGTTACATGCGGGATGATGAAGGCAAGTCTCGTTATTTCGCTGCGCTTTCGCTCTTCATGTTCGCGATGCTTGGAATCGTTCTCTCGAACAATTTCGTCATGCTCTTCATTTTTTGGGAGCTGGTTGGCTTTACTTCTTATATCCTGATTGGTCACTGGTTCTATCGCGACCCCGCTGCAGATGCGGCCAACAAAGCATTCATTACCACCCGCATCGGCGATTTCGGATTCATGATCGGAATCCTGATGGTTTGGATGGCGACTGGCTCCGTCGTTTTTGCCGAGATCACGCCACGGATGTCAGTCCTCGCCAGTCATCCGACATTTGTCACAATCGCCGCGCTTCTGATTTTCTGCGGAGCCGTTGGTAAATCGGCACAATTTCCATTGCACGTGTGGTTGCCGGACGCGATGGAAGGCCCGACGCCGATTTCCGCGTTGATCCACGCCGCGACGATGGTCGCCGCCGGTGTTTACATGCTGGTGCGCGTCGCGTTCGTCATACAAGCGTCTCAGACTGCGCTTCTCGTCGTTGCGTGGATCGGTACGAGCACCGCCGTGATGGCCGCGTTGATTGCAACACAACAGAACGACATCAAGCGCATTCTTGCTTATTCAACGCTCTCACAACTTGGTTACATGATGATGGCTGTCGGTCTCGCCTCAAACGACGCCGCGATGTTTCACCTGTTTACTCATGCGTTCTTCAAAGCGCTTCTCTTCCTTGGGGCTGGCTCGGTCATCGTGATGCTTCATCACGAGCAGAACATCTGGCAAATGGGAGGGCTTTCTCGGAAACTTCCAATCACATTTGTCACTTTCGCTGTTGGCGCATTGGCGTTGATCGGCTGTCCACCATTCAGCGGATTTTTCAGCAAGGACGCAATCCTTGCACTCGCCTACGAACGCAACACACCGATTTTCGTCGCGGGGTTGTTCACAGCATTTCTAACGGCCTTTTACGTTGTGCGTTTGCTGGTCATTGTTTTCTTTGGCAATTCACGCAGCGAAGTCGCACGCCGAAGCAAGGAATCACCGCTCGTCATGACCGGACCGTTGATCGTGCTCGCAATTCTCGCGGCGTTGGGAGGGTTTGGATTTTTCGCGCGAAACTTTCTCGCGCTTCCGATAGAAAAAGAAGCGGCTTTCCTGGTTCCTGCCCTTGCATTCGGCGCACTGATCGTGGGAAGCGGACTGGCGATTGCCATCTACCGCAACCGAACGAGCGAACCGATCGATATGGAGGTCCTGCGCCATAAGCTTTACTTCGATGAATTTTATTCCTGGCTGATTAACTGGACGCAGGAACTGCTCGCGCGCGTCTCGGCTTTCTTTGATCGATGGATCATTGACACTGGTGCTGTTGACGGCAGTAGCCGGTCAATTTTGGGGATCGGGGCGCTGCTGCGACTGATCCAGGTTGGAAACCTGCAAGGGTACGTATTTTTATTCGGCCTTGGTGTTGTTGCCGTGGTTTACTTCGCCGTTTTCCGCTAATGGTTCTTTTCGTAATCTTTTGCCCGATTGTTGCCGCCATTTTGATCATGGTCGGCGCGCCTGCGCGGAAAACCGCCTTAGGCTCATCGGTTTTAGCGTTTGCGGCGGCGTTGTTTCTCCTCGTCTCCTTCGACAGGGGCCAACATGATTTTCAGCATGTTACCTCCTTTACCATATCTCCCGAGTGGCACCTGAGTTTCACAACCGGTATCGATGGGCTGAGCCTCGTAATGATCTTACTCGCGACGATCGTCACGCTGGCCGCGGTTTGGTTTACAGGCACGATTGAGAAGTATGAAAATGGGTTCTATGCCTGTCTCTTGTTCGTTTCCGGCGGCGCAATCGGCGCCTTTGCCTCAATCGATTTATTCTTCTTTTACGCGTTTCACGAGCTCGCACTCATTCCAACATTCTTGTTGATCGGGATCTGGGGCAGTGGAAATCGCTTCGCTGCCGCGTGGAAAATCACCATCTATCTGGCAATCGGCAGTTTCATTTTACTGCTTGGCCTGATTCTTCTTTATCAAAGCTTTCCCGCCTCTGTGCGCAGCTTCGACATTCGCGCATTAAACGCCGCCGCCGGCCTGGGTCAGATCACGCCGGACGCACAACGCCATGTTTACCTGCTGTTGCTTATCGGTTTTGGAATCCTTGTTTCGCTGTTCCCTTTCCACACGTGGGCGCCGGAGGCCTACGCGTCGGCTCCCGCGCCGGCAGCCATGTTGCATGCGGGAGTGTTAAAAAAATTTGGGTTGTACGGTCTGTTGCGTCTGGCTATTCCGTTGTTACCCGAGGGCGCGCGTCAATGGACCGATCTGCTCGTCGTGCTGCTACTTGGGAACATCATCTACGTTGGTCTGGTCACGATCGCGCAGAAACGGCTCGACTGGATGTTAGGCTACTCGAGCGTGATGCACATGGGTTACATTTTCCTGGGAATTGCGAGCGCCACTATTCTCTCCACGACGGGCGCAGTTGTTCTGATGTTTGCTCATGGCCTTTCGATTGCCCTGCTGTTTGCCTTGGCAGGAGAACTGCGGAAGCGCACCGGAACGTTGGTTTTTGATGAGCTGGGCGGCCTTGGAAAAGTGATGCCCTTTGCCAGCCTCGCTTTTGGCTTCGGCGTATTTGCTGCGATCGGCCTGCCTGGTCTTGCGAACTTTGCCGGGGAAATCATGATCTTTTTTGGTGCGTTCAAGAATGGCTGGGAGATGGATCGGTTTCACATCTTCCAAATCGCGACGGTGCTTGCGCTTTGGGGAGTGGTCATCTCCACGGTTTATATGCTGCGGGCCTATCGCAAGACATTCATGGGCGCGATGAATGAGCAATGGAAAGAGATTGTCGATCTTCGTCCCGCGCTGCGAGTCCCTGTCGCATTAGTCGTTGGAGGACTTCTTTGCTATGGATTTTTTTCGCAATCTCTTGTGCGAATCGTAACACCGGTCCTGCACACTTACCTTGCCAGCGACCGCCATCTCACAGAAATGGAGTGCTGTAGCCACGGCGCTGTGTCGCCGTGCTTCACGGAGCAACATTGCCCGAGCGCCTCGACGCAGCGAGGCGGCGACAACATCTGGCAGATCGTTCGGAGATGACCATGATCACAGCGCCAGAGCTTGAGATCGCAGTGCTGGTACTTGGGATGGCGATCCTGTTAGTGGAAGCGTTTACCACGAAAATTGACAAGCGGATCCTGGCGTTCGTGGCAATTGCCGGTCTCGGGCTGGTCCTCGTGGCGAGCTTCTTCGTAGCCCCCAGTGCGTCTACAAGCCAAGCACCTGGCTTCTGGAGTTTTTACACTGCAGACCGACTGTCGATTTTCTTCAAGCAATTCTCATTGTCGACCACAATCCTCGTGTTGATCCTGATGATCGACTACGCGCCGGTGGTACGCAGTTCCTTTCCTGGCGCCGCACCGCAGGCAGGTCTTGGCGAATTTTTTGCGCTGCCCATTTTCACATGCGTCGGGCTGATGTACCTGGTGTCGGCTATCGATTTCGTCTTCATCTTTGTTTCGCTGGAGCTGGTAACGATTTCTTTTTACGTGCTGGTCAGTTTCACGCGGCGCAATCCGATTGCGCTTGAAGCAGGGACCAAATATTTCGTACTCAGCGCGCTCTCGACAGCCTTTCTTGTGTACGGAATCGCGTGGATTTTCGGTGTGACCGGTCAGACAAATCTGCAGCGAATCACGGAGGTGATGACTAATCCGGCTACGGACCGCAACGGAGCGCTGTTAGGTATGGTACTTGTCCTGGTAGCGCTCGGTTTCAAAATCGCTGCGGTGCCCTTCCAGATCTGGGTGCCGGATGTTTACCAGGGCGCACCGACGCCGGTGACTGCGTATCTTTCCGTGGGTTCGAAAGCGGCGGGCTTCGTAGTGCTGCTCCGGGTGTTGCAGCCATTCCTGGCGCTGCCTCAAACGCAACGCCTGATTGTTCTCATCGCGCTACTCACATTGATCTACGGAAATCTCGCGGCCTTGCCGCAGGCGAATCTGAAACGACTACTAGCCTACTCGAGCATCGCGCACGCCGGCTATCTGCTGATAGGCGTGGCGTGTTTCGACGCGTTAGCGATCAGCTTTTATCTCGCCGCTTACCTGCTCATGACCTTGTTAAGCTTCGCGGTCTTGATAATCGTCGCCCAGCAAACAGGCGAGCAGATTTCGGATTTCGATGGTTTAGCGAAACGATCGCCGTTTCTCGCATTCGCAATGTTAATTGGAATGGTCTCCTTAGCAGGGGTTCCGTTCACGGCAGGATTCCTGGGAAAATTTTTTATCTTCTACGCGGCCATTGCCCAGCACCAAACAATGCTCGTCGTCGTCGGAGTGATCACCGTCGGCTGCGGCTTTTACTACTATCTTAAAGTCGTTCGCGCGATGTATTGGCAGTCCGCGACCAAAACAGACAAGATCCCTGTGAATGGCCTGTCGCGCCTGGCGATCAGCGCATTGATCCTCGCTACGATTTGGCTAGGCGTTTATCCGCAACCGATTCTCGATGCGTTGAAGCGATAATAAGGAACGACCGCTCGAAGCAGTCATTCCTTGAAAGACGCTAATCGCTCAGTTCGACGTTCCAATAAGCGAGATCTACGAAGTGTTTCCAGAGGTCGTGCTGGGGAGCCGTAAAAGTAATCTGGACAAACGGCCGCCACTTTGGCCGTTTTGGTTTGCGGATCAGGCTCATGTGCGCTTCGCGCGGGAGGCGATTACCCTTGCGCGTATTACAGGCGATGCACGAGCAAACGACGTTTTCCCAGGTAGTTGTACCTCCGCGATCGCGCGGCACGATGTGATCAAGATTGAGTTCACTCCGATCGAAAATCTCGCCGCAGTACTGGCAGGTGTTCTTGTCGCGCTCGAACACGTTGTGCCGGGTAAATTTCACTTCCTTCTTTGGAAGCCGATCGAAAACCAGAAGCACAATCACCCGCGGGATACGAATCTTGAACGAAATCGTCGTGACTACTTCGTGATCCGGAGCGTTTGCCGACAAGTCACGCCAGCTTTCGAAATCATGTGTCAGGAAATTGTTCGCCTCGTCCGATGAAACAATTTGGGCATGCCCCGCGTACACCAGCGCGAAGGCGCGACGCGCCGAACAGATGTTCACCGCCTGCCAGAGGCGGTTAAGCACCAAAACCTGACTGTTTAACACAGTATGCACATCTCTACGGGCACCGCGTTTTGCGGACTTCCACGTAAATTCGCGCGACGGTAACATTCGGGTTTTTCGCTGTCAACGGGAGGGCACGACCGAAGCTCGCGATCTTCGGGCGCAGATTTCATGAGAAATTGAGACTGATGTGGCTGATGCGATGTATTTTCGCAAAATCAGCTTGTTGATTTTGCATCTGCTCATAACGTCGAGAGCATGGCAGGCCAAGGTTCAGCCGGCAATGTTCTCGCGGCGCTCTGCAGTTTCTTTATTCCCGGCCTCGGGCAATTGCTCCAGGGTCGGTTGCTAATGGCGATTATCCAGTTTTGTCTGGCGGCAATTCTTTGGTTTTTCCTGCTCGGATGGATCATCCATCTCTGGTCCATTCTGGACGCGGCACTTTTTAAGCCAAGCTCATAGGTCAACCACCAATTAACACCCGCTTGGTCAGGGTTTTTCGTTCGCGGCTAAATGAAAGCGCAATTTCCAGACGAGCAGACCAAGTCCGGCGAATTCCAGCGGCAGCCCGACGCGTTTCGCGAATGGATCTCTAACGACGGATCTACCTCCTGCCGCGCTGCGGCAGATCGGTATCATCTTTATGTTTCGCTGGCCTGTCCGTGGGCTAGCCGCACGGTGATTTTCCGGAAATTAAAAGGACTAGAGGAAGCGATCGGTATGACCATTGTCGATCCAATTCGCGACGAGGAGGGCTGGGCGTTTCGCGATCCAAGCGGCAAAATACCACCCGGTGCGCCGTTTGAATCAACCGACCCGATCAACGATTTCCAATTCTTACGCGAGGCGTACAAGGCAACCAATCCAGATTACAACGAGCGTGTCACTGTGCCGGTGCTCTGGGACAAACAAACAAAGAAGATTGTGAACAATTGCGAGGACGACATCTGCCGCATGTTCAATGATCGGTTCAATGACTTTGCCCGTAACAAAGACGTCGATTTTTTTCCGCGAGAGATCGAGGACGAGCACGCAAAGCTCTCTGATTTTCTACACGACAACGTGAACAACGGCGTTTACAAGGCCGGTTTTGCCACGCGTCAGCGGCCATACGAAATTGCCTGCCGAAAATTATTTGAAGCGCTCGATCAACTGGAGGAACGTTTATCCAAAAATCGATATCTGTTCGGTAATCGCATTGTCGAAGCGGACTGGCGACTTTTTTGTACGCTTATCCGGTTCGACGTGGTTTATCACGGCCATTTTAAGTGCAACCTGCGACGCATCATCGATTACCCGAATCTTCAGGGTTACCTAATGGATTTATATCAGCAGCCAGGCATCGCCGAGACCGTCAATTTCGATCACATTAAGCGCCACTACTACATGACGCACCCTCAAATCAATCCCACTCGCATCGTTCCAATCGGCCCGGTGCTTGACCTGGGGAAACCGCATAATCGCGAGCGATTGAGTTAGGAAATTCGGGTCGCTGCTTGGCGCACACCATGCCTTGCTCTCCAGAAGGCTTCGATAGGTTCCAGCGTGCGCCCCATCGTTTCTGGAACAAAATAATGGGCGAAGAGCCACGACGCCACCGAGGCAAAGGCGTAGAGCAGGAATGTTGAACTCGCACCGAGTTTCTCGACCAATGTCAGAAACGTGAGCGAAACGATCAGGTTCGAAGCCCAGTTGAACGTGGCCACTGTGCCCTCAGCGAGCCCGCGAATTTTTAGCGGATAAATCTCGGCAATCAAGAGCCAGAAGATCGGTCCAAGACTGATCGCAAATGAAGCGACATAACCCATCAGGCATATCACAGCGATGCAGGCAAGCTGTCCTGACGGATCTGAGACGCGGAAACTCAGGCCAAGCACGCCAAGCGTGACGATCATTCCAGCGATGCCGACGAGCAACAGTGGTCGGCGGCCTGCGCGATCAACCAAAAACATCGCCACGACCGTCATGGCAACATTTACGACGCCTACGCCCACGGTCGCCAGGATCGCGCCGGAAGCGGAATTGAATCCAGCGGTCTGAAGAATGTTCGGCGCGTAATAAATCACCGTGTTGATGCCGGTAATTTGCTGGAAGACGGCGAGACCTAATCCAACGACAAGAGCTGGGCGAACTTGCCGGCGGAACAAATCGGTCCAGTGTCCGCTCTCAGTTTGCTGCGCCAGGCTCGCCTTGATCTCTTCGATCTCGACATTGATATCAGAAAGCTCGCGGATCCGCACGAGAACGCGGCGCGCGACTTCATGATGGCCGCCACGAATGAGCCAGCGAGGCGCTTCCGGCAGGAAAAACATGCCCGTGCCGAATACCAACGCCGGAACGACGGCCAGACCGAGCATCCAGCGCCAACCTTCAACACCCGCGAACGCGTAATCGGTCAGATACGCAACGACGATGCCGACAGTGACAGCGAGTTGAAAGAGCGAGACGACCCAGCCCCGCGCGCAGCAATCTCTTTGTCGGGCATAGCTGTCGACCTTACTCAGTCATACGACCGCGAGAAGCTGACAACCGATCCATGATTTCTCAAAGAAATTGGACGGCGCGGCGATTCCAGTGTACGGGTTCCCCGCAACGGCGAAGATGAACGAGGATCGAACGAGAGATTCATATCCCGATAAAAGGTTGCGTATTCTTGTCGTCGAAGATCACGGGGACACGCTGGAAGCTTTGTCTCGTCTGCTCACACATTTCGGTCACGAGATTTCCGTAGCCGACGATGCGGAGAGTGCACGGAAGATTATCCATTCAAAAGAGTTCGATGTCGTTCTGGCCGATATCGCCCTGCCTGACGGCAGCGGCTACGATGTGGTTGCTGAGGCCAAGCGAAAACGACCCGTTAAGGCCGTAGCCCTGACTGGATTTGGAACACCTGACGATATTGAGCGTGGCAAAGAAGCTGGTTTTGACTTTCATTTGACCAAGCCGGTGGATTTTCACGAACTGCGCGCTGTTCTCGGCCAGATCGCTGCGTAAACGATCCCGCGAAAACTGCCTTATTAAAGCGCTGGTTGCTTCGAGACTTTCATCCCGAGTTCCTTGACGAGGAACGCCCAGCGATCGGCGGTTTCTTCAATGATTTTCGCTGTCGGTTTGCCAGCGCCGTGAGCAGCTTTGGTTTCGATTCGAATCAAAGTCGGTTTATCGCAACCCTGTGCTGCCTGGAGTGCCGCGGCGAATTTGAAACTGTGCGCCGGGACTACGCGATCGTCGTGGTCGGCGGTCGTGATGAACGTCGCCGGATAACAACAACCTTTGGCGACGTGATGGAGCGGCGAGTACGCGTAAAGATATGCGAAAGCGCTTCACGGTCTTTGCGTTTTCCGGTGAAAACGATTCCGTTATGGAACACACTGAACTCAATGCCAAGGAGAACCGTTATGAAAAAGTTTGCTTTTCTACTACTGATCACCGCTGTTGCCACATACGGTCAAACGCCAGCACCGCCGAAGCCGAAGTCTGATGCGGAGAAGATAGCGTCCGCGATGGGCGCAGGTCCGAAGTTTGTTACGCAAAACGCGATCGTGCTCGACTGGTCAAGCTCGCCCGGCGGTGACTTCCGGGTTCTCCGGCCTGGAACCAACGGGTGGACCTGTCTTCCGGGTTTTCCTCAAGCCGCCCACGATGAGCCCGGTTGCTTTGACCAGGTCTTTCTGCAGTTCATGAAGGACAGTATCGCCGGACGTACGCCCAATATGCAGAGTATCGGGGTTTCATATATGTATGGTGGCTTCTGGGTGCCTAACAAGTCGCATGCGATGGGAAACGGCAATGAATTCCACGTTGGGCCACACATCATGATCATCGGTTTGGATCAAAAGATGTTACAGACATTGAACCACGATGGATCGAATGGCCAGGCTTACGTCAACCATCTTGCGGGTCACTCTGAGCTATATCTGGTGATCCCGATTCGGCAATGGGATGAAAAATAGCTCGCAAGGAGAAGGAAATATCTTGTCTCAAATCGGGATATCATTTCGTTCGTGTGCACCACGTCGCGATATGCTCGGGTCAGCCGGGGGAACAAGCGACCTGCTCTCGGGTGCTTCATGACACCAAGACGAGCGGCAGCAATCCAAAGCGCTCGCCCGTTGGAATCAATCGCTGAAACACAGTCCCGGCTCCAACCCGCCTTGCTGAGATTGTCCGCGATTATTTCCCAGCATCGTTTCACGGCTGCTTTTCCTCGCAGAGTTTTTGGAAACACGGATCGTTCCGAAGCGGATCGAACATCGGATCGAGGCGGAGCAGCGCGGGAGTAAGCCCGATCCCCGCAGCCAGCGCGCCATCGCCCGGTATCGAAAGTATTTTCTGTAAAGCGGCAATGGCGCGGTCGGGTTCCCCTGTGCGCGCTGCCACTCGGGCGAGGATTTCAATCGTCTGGGGACCTTCCATTGCGTCTTTGTCGATCGGATTCCCAGCCATGGCGCGTTCGACCAGAGTTAAGGCAGCGGCTTTTTCACCAAGGCCCATATTGATCAGCGCGAGATCTCCAATCAGGATAAAATTTTCCGGTTGTTCTTTGAGAAAAGGCTCCAGTTTGCTGCGCGCCTGTCGCCAACTTTCCTGGGCGGCGGCGTGATCACCAGCAACCTCTTGGGCCCAGCCCAGCCAAAAGCGCAACTCGCCATTGTAATAACCCAACGCCCGATCGGGCTTGGCCAGGATCTCCTTTAGTCGAGAGATAATTTGTCCAGGACGCCGCTCCAGGATGCCTTGATAAGCTTGTGTTTCCAACGCAGTGGGGTCGCCGGCAGCCGGTTGGAGCGGAGCAAGAAGCGTCGAGGCACGCGGCAGATCGCCCTCAGCTTGCGCAATAGCAGCCTTTTCCACAACGGTATCGGTGTCGCCTGGCGTAATATTTAGGACCTGATCGAACTTCCGCAGCGCTTCGGGAAAACGGCGAAGTGCAAGGTAGGTCTGTGCGCGCTGGGTGATCAGGTTGACGTTGCGGGGGTCGAGCCGTTCCTCTTCGTTAAAGTACGACTCGCACCGCTCCCATTGGCCTCGCCGCCGCGCGATATAGGCCAGCGACTCGGGAATCCGGCTGCTATTCGGCAGTAACGGACGTGCCTGCTCAAAGTAAGGCACCGCGGTGTCGTAATCCTTCAGGCAGGCGTAGTGGTATTGTCCCTTGGCCACTACGGCTTCGCCGAGATTGGGCTGGAGCCTCAGCGCGGTTTCGGCCGCCTGCTGCGCCTCTTCACGCAGAGCGACGGTTGGTTGAAGATTCTGTGTGCGGTAGCCGCGCGCATCGACGTATGACAATAGCGCCCAACTAAGCGCGAACTTCGGATCTAAGCGCACAGCTTTTCTAAGATGTTTCTGGGCGCCAAGGTAGTTCGCGGGTGTGTTTTGCGTTCTCAATGTGTAGGCGAGACCGCGCAGGTAGGCATCGTAAGCTTCAGGATTGTCTGTCGGTTTAGCAGCGATAACTTGCTCCTCTTGGCCGGTAAGTTTCGCTCGTAACTGGTCGGCGATGGCTTTGGCTACCTCACTCTCGACCGAAAAGATATCGGTCAGTTTACGATCAAAGGTATCGGCCCACAGATGAGAATCATTGGCTGCTCTGATTAGCTGCACGTTCACCCGCACGGCGTCGCCGCTCCTCTGCACGCTTCCCTCCAGAATGTGGGCGACGCCAAGTTGCCTGGCGATATCAGGCAAGTTTTCCGGCGCGCTCTTGTAATGCTGCGTCGATGTGCGCGAGATTACCTTCAGATCAGCGATCTTGGCTAAGCGGGTCAGAATCTCATCTTGGATACCGTCGGCAAAGTAAGCGTTGTCTGGATCTCGGCTATAATTCTCGAACGGAAGCACGGCGATGCTTTTTTCCGGCGCAGTCAGCGCTGATCGCACGCGATAACGCGAAAACATTGCGATACCAGCGGCAATTGCCGCGAGCATGAGCAACGCCGCCGTCATTGCCGCCCAGCGCGCTCGGGCGCGCTGTTTTTTGAGAGCTTGAAACTTTTGTGGGAGCTGACGGTTCCCCACGTCGTCGGACCAGAGATTGACCATGGCGACCTGCGTCCCGTGTTTCACTTCGCATGTACCCAGATCGTGCAGTGACGGTCGCCATTCCTCGAATTCGGCCAGATCTTCGGCGATGCGTTTAGAGAGCAGGATGTGGCCCGCGTCGCCGCAGTCCATCACACGTCGCGCCAGATTTAAACCGGCACCGGCGAGATTTGTGCGACCCGTAACATCGACCACTCCGCTGACCGGCCCACTGTGTATTCCCATGCGTACGCGCAAGCGCCGGTGATCTTTGAGCGCTCGGCTCAGTTCCACCGCGCAGCGAACAGGCGCCTCAGGACTGGTGTAAAAGACCAACGCCATGCCATCGCCGGTGGCAATTTTGATCAGACGCTCCGACGCCTCGGCTTTTTGAAATTGCTCGGTCGCACGGACGATTTGCGTGAGCTCATCAACAGCTGCGCGCTGCTCGTTAATAGCTTCGAGTAGCCAACGATGTCGATGAACAAAACATGGGCGATTTCGAGCTGGATCTCTTTCTTGCTCTCAACGGACATCTCGTGGTGCGCTCTAAGATTACGTAAATTTCATAATCGCGCCTTGTTCAGACTGTCGAGAGTGTCAGCTATGATATTCTGGTAATTTACGCGACGAATTGTGCCTCTTTTGCTCTACACACGGCAACGACAAAATGATACGAACGGGCGCAATGGCCATTCGCAGCGTGTTTCCTTCCCGCGCGGCATTGGTGCTTGGAGCTTGGCCCGCGCGCCAGGAGGCACGAAAGGAAATCTGAAGCGGCGCTCCGGCGTGTTAGATCTTCGCGCGCGAGCAAACTCTCACAGAAGGTCTAGCATCATTGTGCAATCGCGCTGCCACCCTTCGTAGTAGCGCATTGCCGCCAAGTCTTTAATCTGCTCGCATTTTCCCAGCTTACCTCCCAACTTACTCGGGTTCATTGCATCACCGGCCGACCGTAGACCATTGCCTGTAACCGGAAGAATCTTTCTCAGCGGTCGAGTCGTGTTCATGCTGACATCTACGGAAACTAGACGGCGAAGGTTCCAAAATATTTTGCAACGCCTTCTCGCGAGAGAGCGGCTTGTGTCGATGCGATTTTGCCGATGAACGAGCTTGGAAGGGGCGTGCCTCCTTCCCGCGCGGTGCTTGCGCGTCAGGAGGCGCGAAAGGCAACATGCGTCGGCGCAACTGGCTTCCACTGCGCTCAATTGTAGGTTACACCGCGTATTCCTTTGGTGTAGTGCGTTGGTTTGAATGATTCGCGGGTGCGCGAGCCTCATCAAAGAACGCTTTGGCCGTGACCGCGATTATATGCTGCTCGCGAATTTTGAGAGCGTGAGCGGATCGGAGTGGAACGGTCGAGATTCGGGGTAAAAGAGGAACGTGTACTCATCGAGCCTAGTAAGAAAATGCAGTTATCGGCGAGATTTTATTCCTAGGGTTACCACACCTGCCAGCCCAGCGAGGCAAGCCCAGGCAAACCAGTCTCCTAGGAAGGCGTAGACGGTCCGCGTTCCGCGGGTCGGAACCTGTGCGACGAGAACTCGATCGGTTGTGAGGTAGTGATCCATCGAAGCTAACTGCCGACCTTGGTAGTCGAAAGCTGCCGAAAGACCTTGGCTCGTGTGTCGGACTAGATTGAACCCCTGTTCGATTGCCCGGAAACTAGCCATCCTAGTATGCAAGGGGTCGATTGCTTTCCAGTCGTTAGACGGATCGAGCAGCAGGTCGGTTCCTAGTCGGCCAGCCTGTGCGAGGAGTTGGGGAAAGTCGGCGTCGAAACAGATGACCGAGCTTAGCCGGCCGTAGGGACTATCAAGCACGCGTACCTTTCCATTGCCTCGGATGGAGATCGCCTCTTCCCCACCCGGCACCGGATGGGCTTTGAAAAATTCCCAGGCGGGATCGCCGTTGGGTTGAACGAGAACGATCTTGTTTTCGAGGGGCGGCGTCGTTTCCAGATGCCAGCTCGCAAGCACCATTCCGAGATAAATGCCGTTGCCCTTCGCGAGAATCCCGCCGCGCTGGATTAAATCGCTCTCATCTTCCTTGAGCACCGGTGCATTCGCTTCGCCCCAGAAGATTATGCGGGCTCCAGCTTTTGCTTCGCGCTCGCTCCGGTTCAGCAAATCATTGTCAACCGCAGCCGAGCGTTCCCGAATCGTCACGATTTCCTCAGGAGTGAGCGGTTCATGGCGGAAGAAGCGTCCAACGACTTTCGGATCAGGATGCAATTCGCTGTCCACCCGTGACAGCGTCGCCACCCGGACGGTTTCTCCCGCGGGCGGGAACAGCGCAAGACGCGCACCACCGGCAAGCATGGTGATGATGACAAGCAGAGCGCACATCGCCGTAACCCGCGGCACGCGTCGCGAAATGGTCCACTTTTCCCACAGCGCATTTCCCGCCGCGGCCGTCCATCCGATCAGGAATGTGACACCCCAAAGGCCGGTGACCGAAAGCGTTTGGAGCAATGCCAGGTTACCGTACTGCGAATAGGCTGTCGCAAACCAGGTTCCGAATGGCCCGAGCGACAGGAGATATTCGATTGATGTCCAGATCAGCGGGAAAAGGAGCGTGCCCGAAAACACGGAGAGTCGGTGCGACAACAGACGGTCACCCAAATAGGGCAGCGTGAAGCACAGGCCATACGTGATCATCACGGCTACGTAGACAGCCGTTGGAAAAGGCACCATTCCGCGATACTGGATCGCGAGCGCGGCGACTTGCACCGCGAGGACTAAGGGAACACCGACAATGATCCTCTGCGCTCGAGTGAACCGAAGCAAAAAAAGCGGCGCCAACCACGCAGCCAGCGCGATGACGTTCGCTCCGTTGGCAAATGGCAGAAGAAGAATCGCGACGAGTAAGGGGATCCAGGACCCAGTTCTCGTTGGCCCGTTTGTGAATGATGTTTTGGATTTTTCTGCCGGTGTTTCGAATTTCGTTTGCATAAGTGCCCGTCTAATTTTTTCGATTTGATCTCGGTCGCTTCGTGGGACCAAGTGCTCCTTGCACAGCGCTGTCGATCACGTGATCGATCAGGCGCTGCTTCGAAACCCAGGGAAAAGAGGGTCTCTGCGTCAGAAGGGAAGTGATGCCGTGCGTTGCGGCCCACAACGCCTGGGTGCGCAATTCCAATTCACTCTCGGCCTTAGAACTGCCCAAACAAAGTTTCGCCAGGGCGCGCGCAACATCGAACGCGCGATGAGTCCGGTACGGCTTCTTCGTGGGATTTCGAACGACGAAGGCGATTTGGTACTCGCTGGGATGTTTTAATCCCCATTCCACATAAAGCCGCAACCCGCGTTTTAATTGCCGCACCGGATCCTTGCCTCGCTCCTTCAGCAGGATGCCGAGCGCTTCATACAAATGGACGAAGCTTTCCTCTACAAGAATGTCGAAGAGTTCTTCCTTGCTCGTGAAGTGCAGATAGATCGCAGCGGGGGAGTAGCCGACGAAACGCGCGAGGGTACGCATCGAAAAGCCTTCGAACCCTTGGCGCACGAAGATTTCGCGGGCCGCCCCTAGGATTTCTAATCGCGTTTCCTGCCGGTAACGTTCTCGTCTCGCCTCCGCTTGCATGAACACAGTTCACACTAGTGAACGCTGTTCAGTCGTCAAGCAATGGTTGTGCCATTCTAAAGCACCCAACCCCGATTGCCCGAGACCATTAGAGCCGTGGGCCAACCAATCCGATCCGATCGCCGCGATTGACCCGGAGCGAGACGTCGTCGAAGAGCGCTCGGCCCGCGAAAGATCTTGAAAGTTGAGAAACGGTCAGCATTGCGGAAAGTGGGCAGCGTTCCCTTGTTCGATGCCCGGCGCACTTGTCACTTGCTTGCCACACCGAAACGAAGTGAACGCGGGTCGCGCCGGCTTGTCACGCCGGAAGTCAAACGACGACGGATTGTCGTCGCCCGAGAAGACATCGCTTTACGCCAGGATCCACATCTTCGTTCCGCGCAAGCCCTTTCTCTGCGGTGAAAAAAATCTCGTCAATTGTGAACTGCCTGGCCATACTCGGCAACTTTCTGCGGGCAAACGACGGAGGGAAAATTATGATTCACTTAATCTGGTACATTGTTGTTGGGCTGATCGCGGGAGTTATCGCGAAATCGGTGATGCACGTGCACATGACGATTTTCTGGACAATCGTGCTCGGCATCATCGGATCGATCATCGGCGGCGCGGTTACCCACATGTTTTCGCACCCGACAAACGAACGATTTCATCCCGCCGGCCTCATTTTTTCCACCCTTGGCGCGATCCTGGTTCTCTACGTTTGCATCAAGCTGAATATCCATTTTCCCCGCGTTCTCTAATCAGGAAAAAGGAAAACTCTAGCCGCGGTCGTTGATCGCGGCCTCTCGGTGTAGAGGCGGCCCGTGTTCGGGCGATCTTAGCGATTAAGGATTGTCATTTCGGCCGCGATCAGAATACTGACTTAATGAAGTTCATCTTCACCAAGAACATCGGAATGCTCTTGCTTGCCATTTATCTCATCGTGATCGGCCTCTCGACAATCTCCTCTCTTGCCATCTCGGGAGTTATTACAGGCGTACTGGCGCTGGCGGCAGGCATCTTCATCCTTGTCGGAAGGTAAGATGAAGCGAACGGCATTCATGAGCTGCGGTTAGGCGGTTCTACTGGGAAAATTTAGCGACGAGTTGGAGAAGGAAACCAATTGTAATCAGCGCGATTCCAAGGCGACCGCACCAACGCACGAACCACGAATGCCAGATAGGTCGCCCTGAAGCCCTGATGAGATGCGCCAAAAATCTAATAAACAGCATCACGGCACCGATGAACGCCAAAATCAACCCACAAATATTTAGTGTTCTTGGTGTCAATATGCACATTGGAACAACGTCCAACTATAATTCGGGCCGAAAATCCCGCCTTTAATTACGAGTTTTTCCGGCCTAAGCAGCTTATGGGAAATTCTTAATGGGAACTGCGACGCGATGCGAGTAAAAATTCACCATTCTTTGAACTCGCCCGCTTGGTCGTGCGTCTCGATCACATTGCCAGCTTGATCGTGAACGCGAATCACAAGATTCTGCTCTTTACTTTGTCGAGCCCCCGCTCTCCGTGTTCTGAAAAGCCGTGATTAGCCACTTCCCGTTAGTTTTGACCATCACCATCGTGGTGATTTCTTTCAGAACTGGAACGGCCTCTCCAGTGGGACGACTCCAACCGGTCACGTCCCACGTAGCGTGGACAAGCGCAACATCGGGTGTTGAAAAACGAACTTCTGCACCGGTAAGAGTCCGAACGGCGGTCTTTAATCTGTTCTGAAACAATTCCGCCTGCCGCTGGACAATCTCCTGCACTCCTTTCCAGTGGACACCGGCGATGTTTACGTAGTCACAGTTTTCAGTGAAGAGACGACCGAAGGCGGCCATGTCATGGCGGTTCCAAGCAACTGCGTATTCGGCGAGAACATTGCGCACAGCAATTTCATCGTCATTTCCGTAGTTCGTGCCGCTGTAATAGCTGCCGTAGTAACTCCCAGACGGGTAGCCAAATCCGTAATCATAGCCAAACGACCCATAACCATAGCCATAGTTACCATACCCGTATCCGTAGCCGGAGTAGTCGGACGGATAGGAATATCCGTAGGATCCGTATGGGTAGCCCCAGTTCCAGCCCGACCAAGGACCCCACCACCATGGAGAGGCGAAGTCGCCGATAAAGATGATTTCGTTGAAATGCTTGAACCGACGAAACCGATCATCTCGATTAAAGTCTCCATCGTTGAAACGGTTAAAGCGTCGAAGGCCCAAGGCTAATTCATCATTGGAGCGCGGTGCATTGGCATCCGTCCCATCGAACCTGGCATCGGAGCGCGGTGCATCGGCATTCGGGCAATCGAACGTGGCGTCATCGAATTAACGTGCCCCCTCATCTGCGCCGTCGCAGTCGAGGCTGCGAAAACGCATGCTACCACGCAACCAAGGAGAACGAATTTTCTCCAGTTCATAGCGTTATAGGTTTCTAAAGATTGAAACCCCCGGGATTCGAAAGTTGCGGCACTGGAAAAGGTAAAAGGTAGCGACCGCGTTACCTTTAGTCTCTGTGAAACCACCACACCTGGTGATGACGATCATTTGCTGCCTGCCCAATTTACCGGCGAGATATTTTGGCATTTGCTCGCTGCTTTCCAGCGTTATATCTGCGCCTACGCTACGACTCGAGACGGGCGGCCTCAACTCGCTGCCGTCTTGGGTCAAAAGCCCAGGGATTGACTACGCTCTCACCCGTGCGTGCTTTCGTGCCGGCCAGATTCGGATCCTTGATTCAAGCGGGAGCGTAGAGCGCATCATTCCATTCGATGAGACGGATCGCAAATTGTGATCGAAATTGGCCCTGTATCAAGTTGGGCAGCAGCTGAATTTCAGATTGGCCTCATCACTGCCATCCACAGGGCTATACCCACGCCGAAGGTGATGTGATTGAACAGGCTTGCGCGAGCCAGATGAGCATCACCCGGCGCATCCCGTCCCAGCCAGCCCATCCCCTGTGATGGGAACATGAGAAACCACGGGAAGACCGTGGTGGCCGTTCCGTAGAGGATGGCGCTGAGGGCGGTCGGCGTCGCGTGCGCCACAACCAATAGGCCAAGGTACACAAGGGTCAGCACGATGCCGATCGAATAGTGCGCTGCTAATCCCAAGAGTAGTTCTCCTCGCAAGGGCGGCGTCCGCAGAATGTCCGTGTGCCTGAACTTGCCCCGCAAGAGGTGGCCGATCCAGCGTCCGATCAAATCAGGACCGGTTCGGCGCGGCCCCCGGCCGGCGATGCCGAGCCGGAGAGCGATCACGGCCACGACGTCCATGGTAACGGTGGCAAGGATACCCACAGTCAAGCCAACAATGAACGCACGGTTTTCCATCGTACGGCACCTCCGCCCTTACTGGTTAGGCTGTCGCCCAACGAGAAAGAGATAAGCCACGGCAGGGCGTCGTGGCAAACATGCTGAGGGTTGCTTCGCCAAGGGGCCGTTAGTAACTGTCTTGGTTTCAAGCATAACGTAGATCGCGTTTGAGCGCACTGTTGAGCACGATCAGCAGTTTTCGCATCGTGGCAGTGAGGGCGAGTTTGGCCGGTTTGCCAGCCGCTCGCAAGCGCAGATAAAAATTGCGCAGGATTGGGTTGTGACGCGCGGCGACTAACGCGGCCATGTAAAGTCCATGTCGAACGAAACGCCCTCCACCATAGATCGCGCGTTTGCCGCGCATCTTTCCGCTATCGCGATTAAATGGCGCTACTCCGACCAAAGCTGCAACTTCACGACGATTGAGTTGCCCCAACTCGGGCATTAGCGCCAGCAGTAAGGCCGCCGTGCGTTCCCCAACTCCCTTGATTGAGGTCAGTTTCTCTGCCTTGGCAGATAGACGCGGGCGACTGTTCAATGTGCTCTTTGATCAGCAGATCGAGTTTTTCAATCTGCTTTTTGATTTGGTTGATCCAACTGCGATTCAATCTCACCACCGAGGCATTGCTCACCCGCGCACCGCGATTTTGTTCCGTCACCAGCAAACGAGTTAAGTGCCTGCGTTGGCTCTCCAACTCTCGCAGATGTTCTTGCTCCAATGTCGCAGCGGTGACTGTCTGCGGCTGCATCACCTTGCCAAACTCGCACAGTACTTCCGCGTCAATGCGATCGGTCTTAGCCAAGATTCCCGCCGCCCGCGCAAATTGCCGAACCCGGTTGGCTTGGACCAAACTGACTTTGATCCGCGCACGAGCAAGCGCCTGGACCAATCTACGTTCATAACCGCCGCTCGATTCGCAAATCACCTGAACTGCAGCCTCAGTTTGCTCAATCCACCTGACTCGCTCTCGATGGCCGACGGTGTCGTTACAGAAACGATGTTTTTGTGCTCCAATGGCCGCATCCAGATGCGACTTGGCGATATCGACTCCTAAATAGACAAGCTCCTCTTTCACGTGGTAAATAACTCCTGCTTCTTAGATGCGAGCTGGCCAGGCCTGTCCTGCCCTCGGGGTTTAAGGCCGGCTTGGTCGCTCCAGTAACTGTTCGAGTTTACTTCCCACGCCCAAGGGCAGGCGCGGATCGAACTAACGAACGCTCTTGGTCTAACCAGAAGCCGCTTCATCGAGGATCTCGCACCTGCCGCCCTTTTGTCCCAAATCAGCGCGGCTTTAAAGAAGATAGAGGCTTCATCGTCTGGTTAGATCTCTTTGGTGTCACAGCGGCTATTTGAACACGAGGTGAGCGACAGTGGCTTCTAAGTTCCAATAAATTATCGCGACCGCCGCAAGATCGAACGCAGCATGCGCGCACATCACCATCCAGATCCGGCCCGTGATTGCAAAGATCGTCCCGAACACGAGACCCGTGATTACTGCCTGTTCGACGCCAGGAAGCCCTAGGTTAGAGTAATGGCCCAGGGCAAACAACGCAGAGGTGAGCAGGACGATGGATACTTTTGCGCCGACCCCAGTCCCGAAAAGCTTGCCGAGGCGTTCGAATAGGTAACCTCTGAACAAAGTCTCTTCTGCGAAGCCGGCGCCGACAATCATCGTAAATTCCATTCCGGGAAGTGCAGCCCTGTTTCCTATAAGGTAATGGTAGGCGGGATTGACTGCGGGGGCGCCGAGTAGCGGCATGACGATCACCTTCATAAGGAGTTTCAACGCGCAGCCGAAAACGACGCCGACGGCAAGACTGCCAAGCCAGCTCTTGGGTTGCACGTAGCCGATCTCACGCCATGGCGTGTGTGACCACCAGGCCCACACCAGCACCAGAATGGCGCTCAAAGGCTTGAAGACAGAAGTCAAGACGATGAGGAGAATCGCGAGAAGCCCGAGCGGCCCGAATCCACGCAGGCTGGCCGCGACGGGATCGTCAAACGGTGGTGCGACTCGCCCTTCGATCAGGGGCGTCGAGACGTGTTTCGGCAGATTTGAGGCGTCGCTTGTCATGCCTTGTCTCAAATACGCGGGTCTAACGAGACGGAGCTGAGCCACCGCTGGCGGCGGCGAGCGTGGCAAACATCGAGAACTGTTTCATAAAATTAAATGTGGACTTCAGAACAGCCAGCGGTTGGCTCCAGCGATTGGTTAGTCTTATTTCTGCTTGAGGTTCACTTTGCTTCTGCTTTCGGACCGCCTCCAGGTGCTTCTGTGTGTCTTCTGAAAGCCACAACTCATAGGAACGCGAATACTCCTCCTCTGCATGTGCTAGATCGCCCATCTGAAAATAGATATAACCCAGGTAGCCATGCGCATTGTAATCATCGCGATGTGCTGCCAAAAACTCCTGTGTCAACCGTCGCGAAGTCGAAGCACGAGCTCGGTCGGCGGCATCATTCCGACGATCGCCAGCCGATTCGGCCACCCCATGGCTGGGACGCCCCTGACGCCGACCTTGTGCCCATCTTCGATGAACGCGTCGACCGTCGGAGAAAACCGGCGCTTGTGCCAGGCGGTTTCCACGTCTGAAGCAGAGATGCCGAAGCGTTCAGCGATTGGGACGATGACCTCGCGTTTCGAGATATCGGCGTGTTCGGTGAAAAACGCGCGCGAAACGTCGTGGCAAAAAGCGCCGGCTTCGCCGTCGCCCTTTTGGGCGCGCACGAGCTCAGCAGTCTCAAGCGCAAAACGTGAGTTCACGTTACGTTGCGGCGGGTCGATTGGAAGTCCGACTTCTTGAGCTAAACGCTCGAGCCTCGCGCGAACCTGTGGCCACTCCTCCGGCGAAAACGGCTTCGGTGCACCTTCGGGCGGCGTGTCCGGATGAATCTCGAAAGGAAGCCAACGCAAATTAGCTTGCAGTTCTCGCGCCGCTTGTTCGGCCCAAACTGAGCCCAGATAGCAAAACGGTCGAATTACGTCAGCCCAGATGTTGATCACGCGATTCATCATCTCTGAGCGTAGCACCGCTGGATGGACGCGACAAGATTAGCAAGTGCCATGGAAGCCACGAAATCAAGAGCAGCACTGTGGCAACGGTAAAGCAAACCCGCACCATGGCTATGGTATCGGCGCAATGCTGCATGAGGCGAGAACGAACAGAGGATAGAACCAAATCAGGCTGCGCGTCATGGGCCTAACGAGACACAAGATCAGCGACCGCGAGCCCTGTAAAGCGTGCCACGCAGCCGAAGGGTAGATGGCAAAGACGCAAAAGGTAGGACGCAGCGCGGGTCGCGGTTCGCTGCATCGCATGGTTAGGCCTCATAGGTGTTCTTATCTGGATCAAAGAGGCCTAGATACTGGAGGCGAGGTCGAGCGTCCTGCAAATACCGCTATCAAGAGTAAAGCGTAAGTGACAGCGCGCAGCACTGACCACACGATCGAAATGCCGGCCATTACCGATGCGCTCTCGACCGTCGTGTGGCCGCCGTGTCTGATCCAATCTTGCACAGCAGTCTGCGCGACTGGAACGACAAAACAAAGAACCGCAGCGAGGCCGAATCCAAAAAGCGCCCAAATCGAGCCCTTGGAGCCCTGCTTCCACCTCCCGAGAATAACAACGCCAGCCACAAAACAAACGAGCAACGTAGGCAACTGTATCGCGAACATTGAGAGCAACAGTTTAATCTGGTCGGCATTATTCATAAATGTTCGATGTGCAAACTTGCGGCCTAACGAGAAAGAGATAAGCCACGACTAGCGTTGAACAACATTACGGCGGGAGTGCGTGAGCGCGAAGACGCGAATCGCACCAGGGAAGCCGGGCACCTGGATGAAATCCAGGGTGTCGTGGCAAACATGCCGAAGTCACCTCGCAACGGGGCTAGCCTGCTCGCGAATGCTTTCGGAGTTGGCTTCATCGATCGGTTAGATGCAGCGCTCAAACTACGGGGGCGGTGGGGGCGTTGGTCGACTCTTTGGGGTCGGGGCTACTCTTGGTGTAGGTGCGTTACGCTTCCCGGAAAGGTCTTTCTGCAACTCATCTGTGATTCTTTGTTTGACCATGTTCTGAATGGCATCGGTAAACGAAGGTGACGCAGTAGCGCTCGGTTGAGGTGCTGACGTCGCTCTGTTCTTATCAACCGAGCGCATGATCGCCGGCGCAAAAATCACTGACACAATGGCAAGTGTGAGGAGCAACGCCGCGATGATAAAGATCCCGCGCGCAACCGGAGAAAGTCCTTTGCGCGTTGTGGCGCCAGACGCGGTGCGTCGCACCCCAGCGACACACGCCGGGGGCGCGGGATTGCCAATCGTCTCGGCATAAAGGTTAACTAACGAAACAACAACTCCGTGTTTCACTTCCACATCGCCTAGTTCATGCAGGTAAGGCTGCCAACGACGATGCTGCGACAGATCATCCGCGAAGCGTTTGCTCACCAGAATGTGACCTGCGTCGCCACAATCCATCACCCGATGCGCGATATTGATTCCTACTCCGGAAATGTTTTCGCGCGTGTTAGCATCCCTGACGTGATGCACCGGCCCACTGTGGATTCCCATCCTTACCGGCAGGCTGGGTTGCGCGCGAAGAGCCCGGCTGACTTCCAAAGCGCACTCGGCAGGCCCCTCCACTAAACCGGTGAAGGCCAGGGCCATACCGTCGCCGGTCGGCAAGATGATCAGCTGCCCCGCCGCTTCTGCTTCACGCACTGCTTCGGTATTGCGAACAATCTGATTCAACTCCTGAAGCGCTTCTGATTGTTCGTCGGTCAGCAGCTTGGAATACCCGACGATATCGATAAACAAGACATGTGCGATCTCCAGGCGCGGCTTGGTCTTCTCGTCATCCTGCATTTGCCCGGAAACGTTAACCCCACTCCTTCGACCGCTCTAGGCGATTTTTTTCGCCCGCCATTTCGCCGATGGCGGGTTTTGCGAACAGCGCACTCACGATCTAAAGAGAACAAGATCAGCCACCGCTGGCGGCGCCGAGCGTGACAAAGATCGAGAACTGTTTCATAAAATTAAACATGGACATCACAACGGCCAGCGTTTGGCTTCATCGATTGGTTAGACGAGCGTGTGGCATGTCACTCCTTTGTCACTTGAGGCCGTCTCGGGCCTCTTCTTCCGCTCGCTTTAGTCCTCGAACTTACAAACCCCATGCCAAGCCGAGCAAATCTGTTAAAGATTTCCGATCGATCCGCGATAAGCGCACGAGCACCGTCGGGTAGTTCATGTAGTGGTCGTCACGTAACAGACGCTCGGATCCGCTGCTAGCAACTCCGCGCGCTGATCGAAATGGATTCGAACGGCAAGCGTGTTGGGCTCGACCGATTTGTCGAGAGCCTGGCAGGTCAAAAACTTCCCACGCAATTTAAAACAAGGAGCGCCGTGAATGGTAGTTTCTTCAACGTCCGGTAGCGCCAGAGCAATCTCCCGAACCACATCGAAGTCTATCGTCTTCTTTGCCACAGGATAGTAACGTCGCTGCTAGGCTAACGAGACACAAGATCAGTGCCCGCTGGCGAGGGCGCGTGTGACCGGTGTTTAAATGTGGAAATCATCGAAAGCTAGAACGCGGTGCGGCCGGCGGCTTGTTGCATCGCATGGTTAGGCGATTTTTTCTCGCGCTCACTTCTTTCGGGGATCGTCGGCGGGGTTGATATAGTTGATGGTCCATGGATCTTCGGCGTTCACTTGGATCATCGTATCTTCCCGCGCGAAGCCAAACATCGCACAGCCTCGCGGGAAGATTGCCACGCTGCCAACCGGCATATCTTTGAGCGCGGCCTTGTCAAACTTTTCTCCCTCGCCCATCGCGAACGCCCCAGAAATAACCGTAACCCTTTCATCCACGGGGTGCGTGTGGGGTGCGATCATACCTCCGGCGGGAAGCTTAACTCGGAATCCGATAGGTTCGGCTTTCTTTGTGTCGCCATACAGAATACTTACCTTCACTCCTGCCGGCAAAGCCGAACTGTCTGACCATTGCAACTCCGAGGGCTGCACGATAACCGGCTTGTGTTTCTTTGTCTCTGGATCGGCCGCAATGGATGCTGCCGGCAGGGCGGCCAGGAAGGTGGCAAACGTAAATGTGAGCAGTGGTGCGGCGCTCGCGATCCGTTTTCTGCTTTCGCGTGTGATTGCATTCATGCGTTCTGTTTTTTAGTTATCTGGTTATTTGGCGTTCCTTGGACTCTCTCTGAGTCGCCTAACGAGACGGAGCTGAGCCACCGCTGGTGGCGGCGAGCGTGGCAGGCACCAAGAACTGTTTCATGAAATTAAACGTGGACTTCACAGCAGCCAGCGGTTGGCTCCAGCGCTTGGTTAGGCGTCAGGAATCTGCTGGACCAGGCGTCGCGAACCACCAGCGATGCCCTTCAGGATCGCGCACTCCATATTCTCTCTGGCCATAGGGTTGATTTTGAGGCTCGGTTTCGATCTTTGCACCGGCCGCATAGGCGCGCTCGTAGTGTGCATCTACGTCATCGACATGCACGACTAGCCCACCACTGGCTATCGCCGACGAGTCCAGAGCGTGCTCAGCCGTAACGCGGTGGAGCCATATCGTCGTATCACCAGCCTGTACTTCGCCATGGACTGGGCGACCGTCGGCGTCACGGTCGACCCTGCCTGCGTCAAAGCCGAAAGCGTTCACGAGGAAATCGTGAGCGGCAGCAATGTCTTTGTAAACGAGCAGTGGTATGATGCGTTTAATTTCATTCATAACTTTTTCCTTCGCTTAACGAGACAGAGATAAGCCACGGGTAGCATTGAACAACATTACGGTGGGAGTGTGTGAGCGCGAAGAGGCAAATCGCACAAGGGAAGCCGGGCACCTGGATGAAATCCAGGGTGCTGTGGCAAACATGCTGAACTTACTCCACAATGGGGCCGTTAGCAACTGTCTTGGTTTCAAGCATAACTTAGATCCGTTTTGAGTGCGCTGTTAAGGACGATCAGTAGTTTTCGCATGGTCGCCGTCAGGGCCAGTTTGGCTGGTTTGCCAGCCGCTCGCAGTCGCTGATAAAAGTTGCGCAAGATCGGGTTGTGGTGCGCCGCCACAAGCGCGGCCATATAAAGCCCGTGACGCACTGGTTTGCGGCCACCGTAAATTGCTCGTTTGCCACGCATCCGGCCGCTGTCACGATTAAACGGTGCGACTCCGACCAAAGCCGCAATTTCACGACGATTGAGTTCTCCTAATTCCGGTAACTGCGCTAGGAGTAATGCTGCCGTGCGCGCACCGACTCCGTTGATCGACGTCAGTTTGGCTGCTTTGGCCGAGAGTCCGTGTGATTGGTCGATGTGCCCTTTGATGAGCAAATCGAGTTGCTCGATCTGCTTTTTGATTTGGTTGATCAAACTGCGATTCAATCTTTGCACGGAAGCATCGCTGACCCGCGCCCCTCGATTCAGTTCCATTACGAGCAAGTGAGTTAAATGCCTGCGTTGGCTCTCCAACTCTCGCAGATGTTCTTGCTCCAATGTCGCAGCGGTGACTGTCTGCGGCTGCATCACCTTGCCAAACTCGCACAGTACTTCCGCGTCGATGCGATCGGTCTTAGCCAAGATTCCCGCCGCCCGCGCAAATTGCCGAACCCGGTTGGCTTGGACCAAACTGACTTTGATCCGCGCACGAGCAAGCGCCTGGACCAATCTGCGTTCATAACCGCCGCTCGATTCACAAATCACCTGCACTGATGCTTTGAGCTGTTTAATCCACTTGATCAGCTCGCGATGACCAATCGCGTCATTAGAGAAACGGCGTTTCTCATTCCCCACTGCCGCGTCCAAATAAGACTTGGCGATATCAACTCCTAAATAGACAAGTTGCTCTTTCACGTGATAAATAACTCCTGCTTCTAAGATGCGAGCTGGCCAGGCCGGTCCTGCCCTCGGGGTTTAAGACCGGCTTGGTCGCTCCAGTAACTGTTCGAGTTTCCTTCCCACGCCCAAGGGCAGGCGCGGATCGAACTAACGGACGTTCTTGGTCTAACCAGAAACGGCTTCATCGAGGATCTCGCACCTGCCGCCCTTTTGCACCAAATCAAGGGCCGTTTAAAGAAGATAGAGGCTTCATCGATTGGTTAGACTGCGTGTGCGCGCTTTGCAATATCTTCAACCTCCTTGCGCCACTGCGGGTGATCGCGCCAGAACTTTGGACCCGCCGTAAGCACCATCTTCAGGTTTTCTTTCAATCATTATCAGGGCAGTTCCGCAAGACACGCGTAGAGTGCACGCCGAATCCTGGCATGGCTACTAGCACTCATTTCAAACGGTAGTGTCATCAATCGTAGCGCAGTTGGAATAATAGCGGATTTTCGCGGTGGTAATTGAACGGCGCCGATATTTCCGCCAGCGATTTTTCGAAACGGCCAATAATCGAAAAGCCATTCCGCTCCGTAGCTCGCTGTCGGGCCCATCCTTTGGACAGCCTGACCTGGTTTAAGCCCTATCGTGCCCAACTTAATATCGTGCAGCAAAATCCAGCCCCCGCTTCCGACGCATGGCGCGGCACGCAGTAAGTCGAGAAGTGGACGCGGATGTTGATGATCCGCATCAATAAAGACGAGTTGAAGTTCATCTCGCCCGGCGAATTCACGAATAGCTGATGAGTTCGCTGGTGAGTGCACGCGAACTGCGTCTGGCAAGTCAGGAATGATATCCGGTATTTGAAAACCTACAGGCTTATCCGGTTCGATCACGCTATGCGTATTGCGGTCAATAGTAGTGACTAAAACTCCCCGCTGAGCAGGCCGTCGGCGATGAATTGCAGCCGCAATAATAGCGGCTGAAAAACCGGCCAACGTGCCAACTTCAATCGCCCGTTGCGGAGCAAGAATGCTCGTGAACGCAGTGAGGAAAAGAAACTCACGCAAACTAATCGTCCCCGGATGCACACCGCGGTTTCGAATCGAAAATAGAAATTCGATTTCGCCCGGCGGCAAGACTTTCTCGCGGTGATCCAAAGACTCGGCGAGATGCCGATAAGTCACATCGTAATTTTTCAGCGAATCAAATTCACAAATCTCCACTTTCGATCTCGCGACCCTTCTGAAGAGATAGGGAAATAATTTCCGTGCAACCGCTCCCCGCAATCCGGCCGGCGAGTGACGTACAGCACGCAGATATGATGCCAGCGCAAGGGGCCGTTCTGGCCACAAAGTAGACAAAGCAGACCGTTTCAAACGAGTCAGTTTAACGCCTCAGCGTGCGCATGTCACCGCGGCTCAATGTTACACCCGTGAGAGCGAGCTCAAATGGACGGTCGCGCGACTTTAGATACTTGCGCGCGTTGGTCGCTGCTGGTGTAGAAACCGCCAGCAGGAATAGCAAAATTATTGCAGGTGACATTAGGTCTAACGAGACTCAAGATCAGCGACCGCGCGGATTACGGTTGATGTTCGCATGCATCGCAAGCTAGGCACAAGCGCAGACCTCGGTTCGCTGCATCGTCTGGTTAGGCGCCTTCCGTCGCTGCGACGACGTTTTTGGTCAGGGTTTTGAACCTCTCCCCATTTTTTTGCGTGACGGTAATCCTGTCGTAGCGGCTGGCGGTGTCCCATGGGTGGTATTGCGTTGCCTAACGACTCAAGCTCAGCGACCCGGCCTACGGGACGCGTGGATTGCAACCGGAGCGCGCTGGCCGGGTTCGCTGCAGCGGATGGTTAGGCGCTGGGGCTTTCGCGGAAGAATTTGAGGAGTGAGTGGTCAAAATCTGTCAGGTTCAGGGAGACTTGGCCTCTCGTTTGGTCAGGGCCTTTAGGACGGTCTCCAAGGGAACGCTTCCCTTTTCCGATCCGCTGGCTCCTCGTTCGAAATCGATCCAGCCTTCATTGAAACCGTCCAGCATTTGCAGGCGCGGGGTCGGATTCTTCATCCCCTGCGCCGTGAACAATTTCTCCCACGACTCGCGGGGCACCACTTCGATGCGCACTGGTCGCTGCAAGAGCCCGGCAAAGGTCGCCGCAATCTCGTTTGGCGTCACGCGTTGCGGCCCTTCGAGTTCCACTACTCGGCGACCGGTCCAGTTTTCCTGAAGCAGTCTGGCAGCCACCCTGCCAATGTCCGCAGTTGCCACCATCGGCACCGGCTTGTCGAGCGGTTGCAGGAAACTTGGAATCACGCCCTGCGCACGCGCCGGAGCCACGTCCCAACTGCAGTTCTCCATGAACCATGCGGGCCGCAGAAAGGTAATCGGCGTGGGCAAAGTGCCGAGAGCCTCCTCGATGATTGTATGCTGGGTCAGAAGGTTGGACCGGGTGGCTTGCGCCCCAATCGTAGAGAGGTAAACGACTCGCGCCGGAGACGCCGCTTCCAGTGCGGCTCGCAGAGTTACACCGATCGTCCGGGCCTCGGGAAACCCGGGTGTCGGGTCAAAACTCGATGGCACGAGCACGAAGACGCCTTCCGCCCCTCGGAACGCGGTCGTGAGAGAGGCCACATCCTCGATCGTGGCCTGCGCGACTTCACAGCCACGATCTGCCCACGCTCGACCTTTATCAGCGTCCCGCACGACAGCCCGGACTTGTTGATTTGCGGCGAGAAGGGCATGTCCCACGACCCCTCCGATTTGGCCGGTAATTCCCATGACAGTATACATTCGTATTCCTTTCGTTGTTTAACGCACTGTGATCGGACGACTGGTGAAAGCGCCGCCTAACGAGACTCAGGATCAGCGACCGCTGGCGAGAGCGCGCGTGGCTGCGAGTAAGAGGTTGTAGCTACCATACCCTAGGCATCGGAACGGGCAGCCGTTCGCTGCATCGCCTGTTAGGTCTTTTGCGCCACTCGGACAGTGATCCAATAAAGCTCGGTTCCGGTGTGTCGTCCAGCAAAGCGATGAACTCGACGGAATGCCCATCTGGGTCGCGGAAATACAGCTGAGCCGATGGCATCCAGCCGATGACTGACGGCTCGTCGGTCTGCTCACCGCGGAAGTCTTGGCACGTCACACCGCTGCGGCGCAGCCTCTCGCCGGCCCCAAGCAGGTCCGCCAGAGACACGGCAAAAGCGAGATGTGACTTGCGAACGTCGCGACCGTAGCTGGTGGTCGGCCCCCATAGCCCAAGCATGGATCGCCTGTGATCGCCAGCCCATAGGAAAACGATGTCGCGTGTGAGGTCGCGGTGTGCAGACTGCAAACCCACGACTCCAGTGTAGAACGCCTGCGCTGCCTCGGTATCAGCGACCGCCAAATGTGTTTCATACAGGTGCACGGGTGCGAGACCTAACGAGACAGAGCTGAGCCACCGCTGGCGGCGGCGAGCCTTCGCAGTATCGAAAACTCTTTCATAAAATCAAATCTGTTCATCGCACCGGCCAGGGGTTGGCTCCAGCGATTGGTTAGATGTCATGTCGGCGGGCATCACCTCGGGCCTCGCGTGTCAAAAGGCAAAATTCGCCAATAGCACCCCGGTAATGAGGCCGGTGACAATGCTCATCGGCACGACGTATGGCGCGTCTTTAGATTTGAAAGCGCCTTTCGCGAGAAAGATCACCAATCCAAAAGCAAAACCGTAAACCATTCCAAATCCGGCGCCGCGTAACCACGAGCTCCCCGGGCCTAACGAAAAGCCGGTTAACAAACTGATGAGGACTCCCTTTAGAGTTGCGGCCAAAAGGATTTCGATCTTATACGGTTCGCGCGGTTCAAAGAAAATGCCGACGCCGTTGAGCCCGCCCATAAGCGCACCAATGAGGAGCGCGATTAAAATGTTCATACGGCAAAAAGATCGGACGTGCGCGGGCTTTTGGCAATCAGAAGAGGCAACACAACAGTACGGGCGATAAGCTCCCTCATATGCGTCTAACGAAACAGAGATAAGCCACTCCGCCACTTGAAGCCAAAGCGAGCATTTTTCCTAAAATATGACGCAGCTGGAGGGGTTGGCTTCATCGACTGGTTAGCGTATCGCTTCGTTAAAGCAGCTTGGTCAAAACGTATTTCTCAGATTCTTCGGCATCGCCTTTTTTCCAAATGATCTCCAGACTTATATGCTGAGGGTCAGGAATCTCATAGATTATTGTCTGAACATGGTCATCTGAGGGATCTTTCAGGTTGGTGATGTCGAACATATCGAATTCATAGCGTCTGGCAGCACTGCCCGCTTTTAACTTCAATCGCGGTTGGTTCCCTCGATTGCAGAAATGGGTCATTAATAGATTGCCCTTATCGCTGTAAAACACCGACAATTCTTTACCGAACTGTTCGGTCACTATTGAGCCGTTGGAACCAAGTTTATAAGTCATGTGGAAAGGCAGTCTTTTATCCCCTGCTCTTATCGACCACTGACCCTGAAGACTTTTGAAAACCTCGAAAGGCGTTTGTTCATCAGCGAGAAGAGCGGAACAAGTCAGCCAAAGGCAGAACAGTGCGAACAGGAAGAAAAAAGTGCGCCGCTTGGAATGATCGGCGGTGGCAACGCGGCGATGCGCTGGGTCGGCTGCTGTCTCCACTAAACTTTTGTCGTGTTTGGTGAACATAATTTTGTGAGTTTTAATTACATCTAACGAGACGGAGTTGAGCCACCGCTGGCGGCAGCGAGCTTTGCCTTACTCTCAACTATCATCTCTCAACCCTCAACTTTCTTAGTACAACGGCCAGCGGTTGGCTCCAGCGATTGGTTAGGCATTTGGTGTGACTGCTTATTGGCGCGTAGTCTGGGACGAGTAATGGTTGGCAACCAACCGCCAGCGCCCTTGCTGCTTTACCCACACCCTGGTAAAGCGAGTGTCGCGGGGGACAGTTTGGCCTTTGTCTTGCCCATTCATTATTGAGCGGCCAGTCTCCACAGCCGTGTTTCCATAGACGCGCACTTGAACGTCATCGGTAGTGATAGATTGAAATTTCAAATCACCTGACGTGAAATCTAAAATCACCTGCGGCTTGGTTCTCACTCTGCCACTTGGCCCTACGCCTATGAAATCAGCAGCGTAGATGCGATCAAGGGCCGTCGCATCAGCATGAATCTGTGCTTGAATGCGTTCGTTATCCAGTTTCCTGATGACCTCCTCGACACTTGTTCTGTGACTGCCCGTCGCGCTCTGCTTTTGCCCTTCGCCCATAGGGGCCACTGTAAGGACGAGGGCAGCTATAAAGAGTGCTCGTCTCATGCAGAATTCTTCATAAGCCTAACGAGAGGGAGCTGAGCCACCGCTGGCGGGAGCGAGTGCGGCAAACGTGGGAAACTGTTTCTTAAAATCAAATGTGGTCATCATAGCGGTCAGCGGTTGGCTCCAGCGATTGGTTAGGCCATTGTGTCCCGTTGACCACGATTGTGGTCAAAACAATATGTTTCAAGATTAAAAAGGTTGTCACTTCCCCGCTCGGCAAGAGATACAACGGTTTTCTTCGAGGCGTGTACCGCTCCGTGAAGGCGCTATCGTGCGAATAGCGACGCTCCATAACGCAGTACCGGCTGCATTTCGTCCGCCAGGACGTCCGGTTCATAAATTTCCAGATAATTGACATGGTGACCGGCCTTGTTCGGCTGCATCCCTTTATCGATTGATCTTCTCAAAGCGAGGGGGGATTGCCTGGAGCGCCCTGCCCTGAGCTGCCGCGTTCGGCAGAGCTGCGCATTTCAAGGCCGGTGATAACACGACCGCTATAACTCATCACAAAACTGGTGGGGTCGCACTGATTGTTCGAGCCTGCATGGAGATTGTCGTTCTCAAGTACAAACCTGCGTCCCAGGAGACCCATTGCCTGATCGATGATTGTTTGCCGGGTGCGGATACCCTCGCCAGGAGCGATTTTGCCCCGGTCATTGATATTAAGACCATTTCCCACCGACAGAGAGACGTACTGATTAGGAAAGTTGGCGGCATAAACCTGGAAGACCTTCTGGTATGCCTCTATATATTTAGACGGCGTATAAGAGTTATTTTGCCACTTCTTCGGATCCCTTGGCAGCGTCAACTCCGTAGAAACCGATGTCGGTCCGGCGACGGCGATCATCCTAAAAGCAGGCGACTGTCCGTACCTCTCGCTCAGTTGTTTCAGGAATGCGAACCAATGGTTAAGGTACGCCCTATCCCACGGCATCGGAAGGCTCAGAACTGTGCCTTTTTCAGGTCCATATTGTACCGGGAACTTTTCGGTTTTTACGCCCTCCAAGGCCCATGCGGGAGAAAAAAAGCCGGGGTAGATGCAGAGTTGTACCCATTTCTTTGATTTTTCTGCAGCGGCGAACAGCTCATCCAGCTTCGACCAATCCGGCTTTCCTTCGACCAGCTCGATGTCACTCCAATGGATCTGAAACCCGACGCCACTGATGAAGGGATTGTTCAACGCTTGTTCCTCCAGTGCTCGATCCTGTTGCGGCGAGTTATTTACATGTCTAACCACAACGAGTCCGCTCGGTGCAGCGTGATCGGTCGATCCAGGCCGCTGCTCTGGTTCTGCCATTGCAGCGGCCTGAAATAGCAACAAGGTGCCCGCGAAAACGAGCGCAAGATATGCCGCCGCTGAGGTGCGGAAACGAAGCCAGATGGTTCGAGCCGCGGCCGCCAGAGAAAGCAGCAAGAACGCGACCAACATCAGAGAAAAGGCAAGAAAGACTGGCGACATTAGACCTAACGAGAGGGAGCTGAGCCACCGCTGGCGGCGGCGAGCGTGGTAAACATCGAGAACTGCTTCATAAGATCAAATCTGGTGATCACGACGGCCAGCGGTTGGCTCCAGCGATTGGTTAGATGCTTAGGCTCGAAACCACCCACTGGAACCAGACCAACACTGCCAGGCAGTGCCATGTTGCCGTGCTCCTGGTTAGCGTTTCAGCTCAATCTCCAGCACAATATCATGGTTTGCTCTCTTTAAAATAGCCTGATCTCGGTCATTACGGCCTAACGAGAACAAGATGAGCTGCCGCGAGTAGTGGCGCGGGTGGCTGCGGGATTGACGGGTTGAACTCATAAAAAGCTGGATAGTACGCCGGCTCGCGGTCGGCTCCATCGTCTGGTTAGGCGTTGCCGCTGAGCCAGTCGCTGAAGCGCGTCGTTCCAAGTCGAGGGTTTTCACCCGGGGTGAGGCTTTGATCGTTCACGTTTATGCCGTAGTAGAGCGCGCTGGCGTCGGTGATAACCTTTCGTGCGTCCCCGGTTGCGGTCAGGAACTGCCGCACGAGGTCGTCTTGCCGAATCGGTTCGGGACCGGCCAGATTGAACGTGCCGTTCAACGGCTTTGCAAGAGCCACATCGGCTATGACGGCAGCGACATCGTCGGCCGCAATGGGCTGCATCAGAGCCGGTGGAAGCCGAACCGTCTGCCCTTCAGTCGCCGTTTGAGCGATGCCACCCACGAACTCGAAGAACTGCGTAGCACGCACGATCGTGTAAGGAATCGGGGAAGCCTTAATTAGTTTTTCCTGGGCCATCTTCGCGCGGAAGTAACCACTCGCGAGCAGGCGGTCGGTGCCGACAACCGACAACGCCACATGATGGCCGACGCCCGCGGCAGCTTCCGCGGCGAGGAGGTTGCGACCTGATGTCTCGAAAAACGCCAGGACTGCATTGTCCTCCCACGAGGGCGCATTCGCGACATCGACGACCACCTGAGCGCCGGCGAGCGCTTGCGCCAGTCCCTCGCCAGTGACGGTGTTGACACCCGATGAGGGTGATGCCGCCACCACCTCATGGCCGCGCTGACGAAGGTTCGTCACAACCTTTTTCCCGATGAGTCCGCTTCCACCGATGACAACGATTTTCATGTTTGAATCTCCTGTTTCGCCCATCGCGGGCGCTCAAAAAGCCTAGTTGCGTTACTTGGCCGGAAGCAGTGCCGGAACACCCTGGTTTTTCACCAGGAACACGACGAACTTCGCCGGTTTACTGTCGCTCGCGTTGCGTCCGACGATGTGAACGTCATTCGGGCCTTCATAGAATCCTTCGCCGGCTTTGAGCGTGATGGGCTCGGCGCCTCGCAACTGCATCACGATCGAACCCTCGAGCACATAGACGAAGGCGTGCGCATCGTGTCGATGGATTTCGTCAGCGCCGCCAGGCGGGTAGGTGACCGTAAGGACGAGACCTTCTTTGCCGGGAATGTCCGTGAGGCGCTTGGACATGATTTCTTTTACGTCGGGAGGTGGAGCGGCCGGCGCGAATTGCGCCGCGAGCGCACCAGCAGCGATTGCGATCGGTAGGATGATCTTCTTCATGGCGTGATCGTGAGACTTCACCTTACAAAAGCAAGCGGATTAGGTCCAAATTCTGCGCTTCTTTCAAAACCTAACGTTCGCGCTCACCTGCGACGGCGTTTGCCCTTTGCGCGCGGGTCGTCGTCAGGTGCAGCGCGTTGTTCGGCGGCGCGCCTTGTCTTTGGGCAGACCGCCTTGGCCGTGTAGAACTGCAGCAGCTCGACCGGTGCTCCATCGTCAAGTATGAACGCAACACGAACTCCAACCGATGGCTCGGTCGGTGCGATCAAAACCTCCCTACCTTTTAGGGCTTCGTCCAAATCGTCGACGGCAAAGGCGATGTGCGGAACACTTCTGACGATGTCGGGCACGTGGCAACGCGGCTCGAACCGGATCCACTCGATCCCGTAGGGACTGGTCTCAAAACCGGAGACGTGAACACCGAGGTGCGCGACATGATGCTCCTGAACACGAGGCTGCGTGTGTGGAATCCCGATGTGGTGGTACCGCCATCCGAGCTTCGCTGTCACGGCCGGCGGCTCATGGTTCAGTCGCTTTCCGCTAGTCACGCCTCTCTTCATCGATCCTCACCGATTGCGATCATTTGGCCTGTCGAGTCTGCCAAACGAGACAGAGATAAGCCACGGCTAGCGTTGAACAACATTACGGCGCGCTTGGCGGCAATCATGGTGGATCCTGTGCTGCGAAGCGTTTAAGCAGCTCAATCTCGAACTCATTAGGCTCAAGCTAACCGGGACGCATGCTCATCCATCTAACGAGACACAAGATCAGTTACCGCGCCCGGAAGCGCGCGTGGCTGCAAGCGAAAGGTTATCGCTACTCTGCGCGGGGAAACAAGCCGGGCGCGGTTAGCTGCAGCGCTTGGCTAGATGCAAGTTGTGCCAGCACACTGATCCTATACATAGGACGCTCGCGCCGCAGAGTCCAGCTCAGGGTAGCTTGTCGAAAAAGAGATAAACGGCGGCAATCCGGCCGTCCCGGGCAATAATGAAATCAGTCCCGGCGTAAGCTGGCGCCTCACCAGGACGGCCCGATACCCAGTGGATCCGACCGACATTGCCCAACTCCTCAGGTTCGGCAATCGGCTGATATTGAAAGTCAGGGTGAGTAGCCTTGATCGCGCCCGCGACCCGATCGATCTCGTCGCGGCCACGGTAGACGCCTCTGGGCTCGTAGAACGCGCAATCTTCGGTGAAGATCTCGTCGACGGCCGCGCGTCGACGCGCGGGGTCGTTTTCACCGAAAACGTCGTGAAGATTGCGGGTCAGCAAGGTCGATATGCTGTAGGACATAACGGGATCAGTTCTTAGTATTATAAACTTCTGCGCAGTTCCCGTGCCGAGAAAACTAGGCTACTCATCTAACAACCCAAGCTCAGCGACCCGGCCCAAAGGACGCGTGGATTGCAATCGGAGCGCGCTGGCCGGGTTCGCTGCAGCGCATGGTTAGGCCGCGTTCGTAATCTCATACACACTCCTCAAAAATATATCCGCGTCACTGAAATCAGGGAAGACACAAACAGCACCCTCTGCGGACAATCGTGTCGCTCGACTCCGCGTGCCAATGCCAATGAACGGAATGCCAACACTGCGACATGCACGAGCATCCCAAACTCCGTCACCAACATACACCGTGCAGGCAAATGACTCGCCATATCGTTCGGCGGCTCTCTGCCGGGAAAGCCTCATAATGGACTCCCTGTCGAGGGCGTCATCCGCTGATGCCGCCGGATGGTCGTCAAAGCACATCCCGGCGCTGGCCAGCTTGAGGCGGGCGGAATCACGCCAACCTCCAGTAGCAAGCGACACCCGATGCGGTCCGCCCTGTGCGAGCCGAGACAACAATCTGTCAGCCCCTGCAACCGGTGCAAATGGAGACTGTGATGAAGCGGCGGCGAGCAATTGGATGAAATGCTGGCGAAACTGCGAAACTTCCTGCGCTGTGGGTGACCGGCCAATGCGCGCCGTGAAAACGTCGTGAAAGATACCGGAATCCGTCGTGTGTGGATAATGTGACCAATCGGTGTCGATGTCGGCGAAACCAAACACGTCCTTGAATGAGCGAACGAAGCAATCCTCGTCGACCTTCATGGTCTCGGTAAGCGTGCCGTCGATGTCGAACATGACAAGGTGCATGGGGAAGTGGCCTAACGAGCCACAAGATCAGCGACCGCGCGAGTTAGAAGTGATGTTCGCATAACACAAAAAGCTAAGCATAAGGACAAACCGCGGTTCGCTGCATCGCCTGGTTAGATATCATTTGATCACGGGGTGCCGAGGAAGAACAAGCCGCACGAACTGCAACATCGCAGCCATGAGATGGACGAAGATCCCGGCGAAGAACGGCCAAAACCGGTTCAGCACTGCGATGTTGTAAAATTGCAGCAAAAGCGTGGCGATCCCGATCGCAAACAATGGATAAAAAAAGATTTTGGGCAGGACTTTGAATTCGTCTGGACTAAAGTGACGCGGCGTTCTGAAATTTGCGATCGCAAACGGCACCTGGAAAACTGCGGCAAACGCACTGCACCATTGCCAGATAGAATCCGGCGCTGGCTTTATCGTGAGCAGCAACATTCCAAACAACGAATAAGCGAGCGGAAAAATGGAATTGCTGAGCAACAACCGGAGGCGAAACCGGTCCGTGCGCGACCATTGGTGCACCGATTCAGGTAGAAAAACCACCACAATGCCCGCGAACCCAGCGAGCGTCACCGCCACTTGAGCGGCGATACCGAGAGCCTCATTCGGTTCCATTGCCTCTGCAATTAAAGATGGAACCTTTGCCGCGATCAAATCTCAAAGCCGAGGATGTTAGAAGCCAGCTGGTCGGGGACTGCGTTTCGGGATTATGTGATCGCGCAACCATCGAACGAGAAAGAGATAAGCCACGGCAGGGTGTACGGGCAAGTTCATTGGAATTGTATTGCAATGGGGCCGTTGGCTTCATCGATCGGTTAGATGGTTCGCGTAATCATCACGCTCGCCTTCTTCGCACGATCATCTACTTGCAGGCACGCACTTGAACCGAATCTCCGCAGATGCAAACTGGCCTGGTTTCGAGTCCTGTGCTGTGCTGTTTAATGGAATCATCTCGCCACCTTTGCTCCGACAGAACTCCGCAGCTTGCTGGTAGAGCCGCGCTTTGACCGCATTGCCGGAAAAATCAGTAGACTTGCCAAGACCGCCCATCTTGTAAGTGTTCGGTCCGATTTGAACGACGCGGTCTGTCCCCGAAGTGGCGCATCCGCAAATACACACCACGATGCCGACAACGGAAGTGAAAGATCGAAAAGCTTTCATTAGGGTGGGCATCAGTCTTGCTAAGAAGAGCATTGCAACAGCGAGCCAAGCGGAAAGCGAGCAAAAAAAGCTAAGGCACCACGGCGAAAAGGGCCGTGGGCTTCATCGATTTGTTAGGTCTCGGGTTCGTGGCAAACCACTTCGATGTTGTGCCCGTCCGGACCGATGACGAAAGCTGCATGTAGTTCGCGTGGTAGTCCGGGCACAGACCAGGTGCACCGTTGTCTTTGCCACCCGCCTCCAGAGCCGCGCGATAGAAAGCTTCGACTTGCTGGCGATTCTCGGCCGTGAACGCCAAGTGAAGATGCGCTGGCTTCTCCTCGGTTTGGTACAGGCACAATGAAGCCTTACCCTTTGGGCTAAGCTCGACACCGTACGTCGGCGGGCCCTCCGAGACAACAGATACGCCGAGCGGTTCGAGTGCCTTGAGGAAGAACGCTTTGCTCGCTGCATAGTCGCTGACTCCGAATTTGACGTGGTCAAACATGAGTTCTCCTGAAGTGTGTGGGGCTGCGCGTGGTCTAACGAGAAAGAGATAAGCCACGGCAGGGCGCCATGGCAAACACTCTGGATTTACTTCCGAATGGGGCCGTTGGCTTCATCACTTGGTTAGGCTTGGTCCCGCAGTGGCCAGCTTGTCATCAAACCGAATGCAGCACCGGACAAAAGCACAAACGTTATGCCTCCGGACGCTGATGCGATTCGAAAACCTGCTAGATCCACCAAGAGCGAGCTAACGGAGAATGCGGTCGCAAGTGCACAGCCGCTTGCCAGCACCCAATATTTCACTTGTGGGATTTGGACTCGAAGAACGAGCCACTGCGCAACGCCCAGAGAAGTTCCCGCTATGAGTCCGACAGCGACTAGGCTAGCCGCTCGCATGACGGCGTTCAGGTGCGCGATATTTGGCCGATTTCCGGTTGTGAGAATACCAACCTGCTCAACTATGACAACCCCAGCCGCGAGACCAATGCCGGTGCCGATGACCGTGGCAACGATCCACCACAACGGATTCCGCAGTCGCCTCCGCAGGCCGATAGCCTGCGAGCTGCCAAGGACGCCGCCCACTACGCATGTCACGGCCGCCGTAGTGACCATCGCGTTAGCAATTTGCCCTAAAGGCATTCCGAGCAGCAGCCCAGCGATGATCCCGCCCGCCAGACCGACGGTAGTAAGAAATATCCACTCAACGGTTCTGATTAAACTCACGTTTTTCATATCGATAATGTTGACTGTGTGCGCTTCTGAGTTGCCTAACGAGGAAGAGATAAGCCACGGCAGGGTGTCGTGGCAAACACGCTGAACTTATTTCGAAATGGGGCTGTTGGCTTCATCGATAGGTTAGATCATCTTCGTGCCTTCATTTGTAAATTACCGCATGCAAATGCTTCCTCATAATCTCTTCATCTTCGGCCTTCGACAGGGGGACAACTTTCTCTCCTTCGCGAACCGATTCCGCACGCATGTATTCCTCGAAACCGGGAGCGGAAAAGATGCCAATCAAACCAATCGGGTCGCTTCCGATGTTGTTAACGGAAACCCATGTATTAGCTGGGATGAAGACAGTAGCACCGCCATGCACTTCTCTCACCACGTCGCCCAAACTCACCTTTGCCATTCCGTTCTGTAAAAACAGGATTTCGTCTGAACCTGGGTGTCTGTGAGTCTCTATTTTTCCTCCAGGTGGCAGGTCTTCCGTCACAAAAACCAAATGTGATGAACCGCCATTCTGTGGGTCGACTTTTAAAATGAACGGAGAGGGTTGACCCAGCCAGCCCTCCACACCCTCGATAGGTCTCCATACTCGTCGCTCGCCTTCGTTCTTCTCGAGAATGAGTGGCGTCGGCTTGGCTGTGTCCGCAGACGCAGAGGGGTGATGGTTAGGAAAAAACAGTACTAAGCAGAATAGGATCGGCACGCTAGCAGATCGCATAACACGCTCCTTCATTGGTTTTTGGTATTTTCATGATCTAACGAGACAGAGATAAGCCACGGCAGGGTGTCGTGGCAAACACGCTGAACTTATTTCGAAATGGGGCTGTTGGCTTCATCGATAGGTTAGACTTCATCGGTGGATTCTCGGCGTGATCCGACTCATCACTGACTGGGTAAGAACTCTGCGCAAGGCCCGTTCGTTGGCACATCGGCGAGCAACTCAAATTGACGAGCTAGTTCCGGGACTCCCGATCGGCGGAACGCCGCCGCAGCACCCACCAGCTCGTTCGAGTCAAAAACAAAACCGTTCTCCATCAGCTCCTTCATGTGATGAAGGAGGAATGACCCCGCATCTGGAGTTATTTTCGCATTCGCATCGGGCTCATCAAAAATTGCCGAAAGCCCCTCCATGGCGGAGTTGAGCTTCGTGCGATCTAACCAATAGCCGTGCGCCATTACTCCATCATTCATTCTGAAGGCATCCGCGCCGATTTTCATTGGGTTAGTCTCCAGTAGCACGAGATCAGCTCGCATATGTGGTTTGATTAACCCAAACTCTTCGGGTTCCCGCATCGCTCGTGCCGGTTCAAGGGTCGCCGCGCGCAGAACTTCGCCAGGAGTGAGGCCTTCGCTGCGCAGGAGTCGAAGCTCCTCGATCAGGGCATAACCCATAACATTGAAAGAATAGCCGTCGGCGTCGGTGCCGGCGAGCCAATGAGGGTGAAGCGGAACCAGCCGTTTCATCACTTTTTCTTGCGTGTCACGATACAGTGCCCCGGTTTTCTCAGATTGGATTCGATCTTCAGAGGTCGGAGCTTCGTCGAGGAGTGTTGCCCATTCCCTTCGCTTTCTTTGGGGCACGTAATTCGCCATGGGGCCTGTTAGTATGCGTCTCCCTTCCTCTCCACGATCATACCCCAAGCGCGTGTAGAGCGTGGGCGTAATCCAAGTTTCAGCTCCGCTGAGAACTTTGCTGAAATCTTCGGCACTAGGAAGAAGAGTTTGATCGATAAGAAATCCCTTTAAGTGCTCGGTAGTCCGCATGCCGCCCGAGTGGATCGCGTGATCCAGACTGATGTCATGTGGGACATGCCCAACCAGGTCCATGCCCAGCTTGTGCGCTTGGTCGGCAATTGCATCGAACATAGCGAGGGGCACATTATTGTGAATCTTAATGAAGTCATAGCCGCAGGCTGCCTGTTGCCGGACGATGCGCCGCGCATCCTGAGAGGTCCGCGGGACGACGGCATATCCATCGAGGGGAACCGCGTTAATGATTGTGCCGGCCACGATATCGATAGGGGCCAACATTCGACGAGCGTTCACACTGTCGCGCAATTTGAGAAGCCATGGAAAGCCGTCCATGTCGCGAACCGTGGTGACACCGTTGCCGAGATCAAGTAACCACCCCGCGGTCGAGGATGAATGCACGTGCATGTCGACGAGGCCAGGCGACAAGAATCGATCGTTACCTTCGATGACCATGCCCGAAGAGACAGGTGGTGCCTTGTCTGAGTCTCCCACCCAGGTGATACGGCTTCCGGTGACCACCACGGTTTGGGCTGGGGTTACAATTTCTGTCTCCGGATTGACCACTCGAACATTGCGAAAGACGATCGGCACGCCGTGAGGAGCTTCCGCTTGTAGTCGTCGCAGAAGCTCGGCAACCTGTGTATCTTGCTGAAGTTTGTGAAAGGAAACCTGATCGGCGGCGGGGTCCGATTCCGCATTTGCCGGCGAAACGAGCATTGAAAGAAAGCCGGCCGTGATCAACGCAAGGGCAAACCTGGCGCGCTGCCTACTCCTAATCATTCTATTCAATTGACGCTGTGGATGA
Source organism: uncultured Verrucomicrobiae bacterium (assembly GCA_963719605.1). GTDB lineage: Bacteria > Verrucomicrobiota > Verrucomicrobiia > Chthoniobacterales > UBA10450 > Udaeobacter. The sequence continues at coordinate 58,901 of CAVRCO010000001.1, read as the reverse complement.
CGCAAATGTCTATTGGTTTGACGAAATTTTGACTACGGCCCTTGCGCGAAAGAATCCGCAGCGACCCACCCCTGCGATAGAGTTCAGGGACAACGTGCGAGAATGCCATCTAACGAGAAAGAGATAAACCACGGCAGGGTGTCGTGGCAAACACGCTGAACTTATTTCGCAATGGGGCCGTTGGCTTCATCGACTGGTTAGATGTTGGATCCACCACGCCGAAGAAGCTTGGCGCGATCCTCGGTAACACGAATGTCCTCGATTTGGGAATCTTCGAGTCGCCACTTTCGATCGCGTTTAACGACATGAAAGGAATTATAAATGTCACCGCGATGTTCATCGCGGCCGGTAATTACCTGCACGCGATCATTTTTAGCTGCGAACATACGAAGAATCGGTTTGCGAATCGTAGGGTGCTGCGCTACCAGCGTTTCAATGGCACGAATGTCTGCTCGGGAGATGCCACGTAACCAAGCCCAAGTCGAAACCTCATATGGCGAGGACTGCAGTGTCTTTATCTCGTGGGACGAGTAGGAATCAACCAAGATCATCTCGCGAGATTCATTCGTCGCACACCCAGCGATCAATAGTGCAACGGGCAGGAGCTTGACCAACCGCGGCATAAGCATCTAACGGAACGGAGTTGAGCGAAACCTCCGAGTGATGGACAGGCGGGCGGAGCCCGACTGCCTGAAGGAGAGGGGCGGGAGTCCCGGGCGGGGCCGGGATTTCGGCTCCAACGCAGGTTAGGCGGCGCCCAGCGCCGACTAAGCGGCGTTGGCGTAGCAGCTCCGTTCCGTTAGGCGACCTCCAGCGCCGTTGTAGCGACAGAGGGTTCACCATTTTGTCCTTCGCTTTCATTCGGGTTCGACTGATCACACAAATTACGATTGATGTAGGCGCTGGGGGCCGCCTAACGAGAATTCGGCCCAATTTTTGGACCTTTCAAGAGAAATGTCCAATTTATGGGTCTAATCCGGCTTGCGTTTGACTCGGGGAAACGAAAATCACTGCCATGCCCACTACGATAGCGAGCAGCCGGTTCCCGGACAAACCGAAATTGCTGGGTCGAGCACAGGATGGTGAAAGTCTCGAGACTTAAGCAGGTTGCGGCGGCGGCGCAACGGCTGCGCCTTGCGAAGCGGAAGGGCCTTGGTACTGCGCGCTGCCGAAGCCGAGGATCAGAAAGAAAATAAACGGCAGCAAAAGCAAACCAATTCCAAAGCCTGCGCCTTTTCCAAAGCTCTTTGCCACGTCGATGCAAAGGATGATCCAGATGATGAAATTCACGAGCGGAATGAACATCAAGATGACCCACCAACCGGGTCGGCCCGCGATCTTACACAAGAAATAGGTGTTCAGAATCGGAACGATCGATGCCCAACCTGGTTGTCCGGCTTTTGTGAAAACCTTCCACAGCCCCGCAATCATCAAAACGACGAATGCGAACCAGCAGATCCAGAAGACTGGTCCAGGGGTCTGGCCGTGTGACGAGTATGAGTACTCGACTTGTGCGAACAGCGATAGGCTATTGATGAGGAGATTTTGCATAAGTGATATCGTATGGGTTAGGACGTTGATGGCTCAGGTCTAACGGGTTGCGTTTTAATGGGCAAGCAAAATCTTTGGCGACGCGGTTGCTTCCAGGAGGCGTCTGACATCTCCTGACACGGTTATAGGCATGAACGGTTACGTCTGACAAATACCAGACAAGGAGAATAGGATTTCAACACTCGTCGAAGGCTGTACCTTACGGAACGAATTGCGCCGCGGGAGGTGGCTTTACGGATCGCAGTCAAGACGCGATGGTCGATCAAGAATGAAAACGAAAAGCGCGTCGCCGAAACGCAATTGGCAGCCAGAGGCCGGATGGGGTGTGCCTGTGGCCTGGCTCACGCTTTGCGTTGTCTGGAGCTCGACCTGGCTCGTTATCAAGATTGGATTGCGCGATCTGCCGCCGATTTCTTATGCGGGTATCCGTTTTCTGGTCGCAATCGTTGTCCTTTTCGCTGTATCCGCCGGGCGAGTGGGCTTGTTACCAAAGTGCGGGTTCGATTACCTGCTGCTGGCCTTTACTGGCGTTCTGATGTTTGCCGTAAATTACGGTCTCCTTTTCTGGGGCGAGCTACACGTTTCATCTGGTCTGGCAGCGGTATTGCAGGCGACTATCCCGATCTTCGGCATGCTCTCGGCGCATATAATGCTTCCCGACGAACCATTGCAATTGCACAAACTTCTAGGGGCACTCCTTGCGCTCGGCGGAGTAGCAATAATCTGCGAGCGTCTTCTCGGTTTCAACGGCTTGATGGCGTTCTGGGGCGGCCTTGGGATCATATTCGGAGCCGCGAGCGCTGCTTTTTCAAACGTACTGCTAAAATCGCGCAACGTGCAGCTTGCTCCGGCGATGATTGCTGCCTGGCAAATGATTTTTGGTGCAGCGCCGTTGCTCTTGATCGGAGTCAAAGTGGAAGGAAATCCGTTGAAGTTTCATTGGAATACGGTCTCGATCCTTTGCCTGCTTTATCTCGCGGTGATCGGCTCGGCGCTCACCTTTTTGCTTCTTTACTGGTTATTGCCGCGAATGACTGTCGCTCGGTTACAAGCGATCTCGCTCATCACGCCGCCTGGTGCAGTGGCGTTGGGTTGGGCACTTGGCGGCGAGACATTTTCCGTGTGGTCACTGGTTGGCGGGTGCCTGGTGCTTGCCGGCATGTGGATGATCTTCCGAAAAGGAGAAGAGGCAGAGCCGGTGATCCAGGAAGGCTAGTTAGGCGCCCTCGGTGGGCGAGAGCCGCGTTAGCGCCAGATGAACCTAGCCCGGCGGTTTATCGCCAGGTATAATAGCAACAAAAGCGGGTCGCGTAGCGACGGTTGAGACGGATGGCGAATACCTACACCTCGTTGCACTATCATGTCGTGTTCAGCACGAAGAATCGTCAGGCACTTCTCGTCGAGCCGGTTCGCGAACGTCTCTTTGCTTATCTCGGTGGTATCGCGCGCGAAAACGGGATGAAGGCTTAGGAGATCGGCGGCGCGTCAGATCATGTTTACTTGCTTCTTTCGATCCCTGCGTCTCTTGCCGTGTCGAAGGCAGTCCAGTTCGTAAAGGGTGGTTCGTCACATTGGCTGAAGGAGACGTTTCCTAACATGGTTGATTTTGCGTGGCAGGATAGATATGCGGCTTTCACGGTGAGTCAGTCGCAACTTAATGACACGCAGGCATACATTCGTTCCCAGCCTGAGCATCATCGAACGAAAACATTTGCCGAGGAATATCGCGCGTTTCTGGCACGGCATCGTATTGATTATGACGAACGTTATCTCCTAGGTTGACTTCAGCCGTCGCTACGCTACGCGGCGTTTTACACCGAAAACCCGCGCTAGAGCGCGGGCCTACTCTCAGTGCACCGCTAGCGCGGTGCCGTGAGTCTGGCAATGGCGATTCACCTGGCCGCTAGCGCAGTCCCATCCGCCGCCATAACGCGGCTCACACATTGGCTTCCACCCAGGCAGCGATCGTCTGTTGGTCATGCGTCCCGCCGAAAAGTTTGTCAGGGCAACTGGTTTCACCGGGCCGACTGTAACCCGGCGTGAAATCATGGCCGAAGATGTTTTTCGGTGGAATATGGTATTGCTCAAGCAACCAGCGAATAAGGGCTACGGACGCGGCCGCCTGCGGCGTCGCGAGAGAATCAGTTTCAGTGCCGACGTGTTCGATGCCAATGGAGCTTTCGTTTGCGCCCATACAATGATTGGCACGATCGCTATCGCTTACCATTTGGTAAATATCGCCGTTTCGATCAATGACGTAATGCGCCGAGACCTGGCGGCCGCCTGATTTTTGGAACTCCTCGATCGTGCCCGCAAGTGAAGCCTCAGTGCAGTGCAAGACAATCTTGTCGATCCTGGCTCCGTTACGGCATGAATGATTCGGGCTCTGAATGAACTGTTTGATTACCGGTTTTACATGCGGATTACTGCTGCCATGACCTACGCGCTTCATGGTTAGCGTGGGCTTTACCGGTATGGCTCGGCGCGCTGAAATTGTTATCCTAACAATATCGTCAGTGTTTAGTCCGACCGCAGCTGCCAGTCCTGGTGATAAGTCTGCGACACGTCCGGTGGAAGGATGCGGTCCCCAGTCAACCGGACGCGCATCCGCGGCGCGACCGTTCGCGGGGTTCTCGACTCGCGCAAGAGCGCGCCGCAAAAACTCCTTCGGCGTTGCGGCATAATCCCAACGACAGGCAAAATAGTATTGATCGGGATTGAGTCGGCGTCCCAGCCCGCTTGTTCCAGGCGGTGACGCCGGCAGGAACAAATATGCATACTTTGGGTCCTGGAGATCTGCCCTGGTAAAGAGAGCAAGGTCTTCGTTCGCAGCTACGCCGAGATCGTGCGGTCCGCCGAAGGTGGACATTTGGCCTTCCACACGAAAAAGAATTTCCTCAGGCCGCGCCGGTAACGGTCGCGCTGCGGCGGCCTTTCTCGGCAGCTTCGACCGGGATTTCCTGGACGAAGATGTCGCCTTCTTCGTAACGCCAGGTTTTTTTGGCGAATGCTCCGAAGCAGGCTTGCTCGACTTTAATTTATGTTTGCGTTCCGGCATTCGCCTTTACTTATTGCGGTGGCCAGGCGTTGCCACGAGTATATCCAAGCGTATCGAGGACCCCGCGGTCGAGGCCGCGCAAAATGTATCGCATCAAATTGAGCGTGCCATCGGTGAGGAAATACGCGCCGTGGATGTCTCCGACGCCCTGCTGGAAGAAGCCCGAGCAATCCACGTCCCAAACATTATCTGTTGGTGACGACGCATCTGCCAGAGGTGGACGAGTCGAAAGACCGCTGCGACCCAGGCGTCGCATGCCAAAATGCTTGAGACCTGCAGACGCGCCGAGGACAGTATCGCGTCCGGTGTAAAGCGCAGTGATTCGATAGCTGAGATTAGCCACGGCGTTGCCATCGTCGTTATCAGGTGCGCCCTGGTCGAACAAATCACTGTCAACGTCCGCGGCGACCATTAGCAACTGGTTAATGAGACTAACGAGTAGCGGCTGATTCTTACGGGTCCAGGCAGCGGCCATTGCTTTCTGGACAACATAGTTGCCCATGCTGTGAGCGATCAGGGACACCTTCGCCTTACACGCTTTCGTAGGATTGTTTATGGTTTGCTGTTGTTTCTTGGTCAGCCAATCGAATAACGCGCTCAACACGTTTGTTAGATCGTAAGCGCACAGGCGTGCATGCGAACGGTCAGGCTCATACCCAAGGAGGCTGCCGCGCGATGGCCAGTCGTACAGGATGCAAAGCCCGAGGCTGTCTGACCCATCAAAGAGTCTACCGCAAAGGTCCTGATAAAACTGCGCGGCTTTTGCAAACGTTTGGTTGTAACCATGAATCAGAATTGTGACGTGACTTTGTTTCTCGTTCTCTGCCTGGTCATAGGTCGGAAACTCATCCGCTGCAGCGACCAGGAGCTTCTGAAAGTTGGCGGCGGTAACCTTCCGCCAGTTGTTAATGTCAATGAGCGGCTCATTATCGCTAACCCAATAAGTCAAGCCAGCGGTGCTGACGTCAGGTCCGACACCGCCCTGGCTCCGGTTATTTATCATCCAATATTTTGGCATCTTGTTAAGCGGGTTCGTGGGTTAATGCACCAGGCGAATCGTCCAAAAGTCGTCTGAAAGATTGCCGGTGAGCAAATACGAGTAGGCATGGTGAAATAACCTCTTTTGCCCCAGCTAGCGCCCCATGAGTTGCGCACCATGAAACGCTCCGTCTTGTCATCGTAGCCAACAGCCAGAACGGCGTGGCCGCCCACAACTCCTTCTCTTGGCTTAGGCATTTGGAGAACTCCTGTCCTGGCGACTTCGGCGCTCTCGAAGCTGTCGTAAACGGTAAAACCAAAAACGAACGGGAAACCGTCTGCGAGACAGCCTTTCATCTGCGAAAGCGCCCGATCAACTCGTTGATAACTGACCGCGAGGAACTTTTTTGCGTCTTTGTAACAAGACGCCGGCGGTTTCTGCCTCGGCTTGGCGCCGGGGGGCCAGAGATTAGTGTTTGAATCGGCAGGAGTATCGTCATAGGACCATTCGGTTTCCGGACACGCTCCTTGTTTTGCGACACTTTTTATTCCGTCGCGAATCTGGGCGCCGTTATCGAGCGGTACGCTGTGCTCGATGCTTCGCTCGTTATAATAAATGAAGAGACGCGATGGAATAAAGTCGTGCAGTTTTTGCTTCTTGCGATCGAACTCGATGGCCGCGGCGATTGCGTTCGCAGTGCAGGAGCCGATTTGCCCTTGATTATAAACTCGCGGGCATCGCCTGCGCAGATCCGCCTTGGTGGGAAGCACACGCAGCTTTGCCAGAGGGGCGGAATAAAGATGATCGCGGTTATCGGGAAGGTCCGGCATCCAACCCAAGCCGGGACGGCCATTTCTTTTTGCTACTTTTTTCATTTGTTCACGATTTGAGAGTTGAAGTGCGTTCCATCAGGAGGAACGCACGATTGGAGGATTGTCATTTTGATTTCTGCCGACAGTGCTTGGCCACCGCCTGCGTTTTGATTCTTTTACAAGATTTGAGAACCAGAGTTCAAGACTTCTTTCCAGCCGCAGTGTGGATTCTGTTGCAGCAGCAGCCCCCCCGACCGGGCGCGATGATTGGCTCACAACACGTTTAGGAAGTCGGCCGAGCTCGTCGACGACTATCGCGTAAGTACGCACCAAAGTAATCGCCAGCGCGATGTCAGCTCTTGCGTCGCGTTATAGACTCAGTTCGCGAAGAAGTCGCGGATCGTTGCCGCGATCTCCGTAGCATGGGTCTCAAGGGCGAAGTGGCCCGTGTCGAAGAAATGGACCTTCGCGTCGGGAATGTCGTGTCTGAACGCCTCGGCCCGCTGCGGCAGGAAGAAGGGATCGTTCTTTCCCCATACGGTGGGATCCGAACGCGAAGACCTATCGCTTTCTCAGTTGCTTCAAAACGCCAGCAGATTCCGGTTGCGAGCTGCGGTGTACTGCGCATTGGGAAGGCGACACATTTGTCAATGATTACGAGGAAGTGATCGATGGTAAGCGGACCAGGATTCAAGATCTCTGGACTGATATTACACCTAACTCGCACAGACTCACCGAAGCGCACGATACCGGTAACGGGGTTATGAAGCCCTATGTCGTGTCCCATAGCACTCGACAATAAGAAGCGACTGCTCACATCATGCTGTGAGCCGCCCTTCTATTGCAGGAAAATCTGCATGTTCTGAAAATCAAAGGTCACCGCGTATGGCTTGAAGAAATCGTGGCCGACCATGCCTGCAAGGTGAAAGCCAAACATGTTTTCCCACGGAAAAGGTCCATCGTAGAGACCCGGGACGTTCGCTTCCTTTATGTCGCCGAAGGAAACTTGATGCACGGTGTATGGCACGATTTTCAGCTTTCCGCCTCCGCCAGCTCCTTCTGAAGCTTTCTTCTCATCGAGCTTGATCCCAGCTTCCTTGATAACCGACTCCGCCAACTTAACACCCGCGTCCGTCAGTCCTGTGTCAACGAAGAGGAGCGAAGGCGGGAGTGTCTCGATGCGACCCCAGCCCACCATGAAGTGATCGCTCGCCATCCAGATAGGAACTACGACTCTCTTGTCTGATGATTTTGTGAACTGTTCCAGGCTTTCGACAGTCTTTCGGCGCAGCACAAGTTCGCCGCGTGGATAATCCATCGTCGTCAGGAAATGGTAAAACAGAGTGGTCCCGATGATTCCGTCGATTTGTTTCACTCCGAATCCTTTTGAGAGTTGGCGCAGAGGAAGCATTGCAACGGGCAGGTTGTTGACGGTCCAGTCGCCGATGGTGAGTGATTCAATCCGCCCGTTTTGAACCTCAGCGTGCTGACCGCCGGAAAAAGTGCCTTGCACCGCCCCGAATTGTGGAACGCCGAGCTCCTTGGCGAAGTCGGTGTCGAGTGCGACCTCTGAACCCCCGGTATCGATGAAGAAGGTGACTTCGTCGCCACCGTTTATGCGCACGTTAACTATCGGCAGCGGATCGGTTTTTAAGAACTTCAGACGCGTGCTCATCCCATTGCCATGTAATTCATAGGGCGTCTGCCCCTTGAAGCTCTCCAACTTCGCAACGTTGAGTGCCGGATACTGCGAAGTAAGCAGCTTGTTGCTGCCTACATCTACGCCGCTCAGCGAAGCCGCTGCCTTTTGGAAATCGTCGCGACGATAAAACGCCTCGGCGAGCATGACTTTCGCGTCGGTGTCCTTAGGACGCAGCGTGATCGCTTTTTTCAGCCATTTCTGTGCATCATCCAGTCGGTTGGAAAGCAATGCAATGCGAGCCAACTGGAGCGTTGCTGAATAGTCGTTAGGGCTTTGAGCGGCGATTCGCGAGTAGAGTTCGCGAGCCTCGGCAAATTCCCCAAGCTGAAAGAGTCGATCGGCCGAATCAATTCCCGATTGCGTGGGCTGGGGTGCCGCTTGTGCTAAGAAACTACAGGACGCAATAACTACAGTGAGGATCCAGGTAATATATCCGTTCATGAGTATGAGAATTGACAATACAATGTGGGGATTTCGTCTGCGTTGACGTTTTGAATGAGCTAATCCCGTTACTTCGGGCGCTGGATCATGGCCTTTTTGCTTGCCACACGGCAATGACAAAATCGTACTACCAGGCGGAAAAGCCGAAATAACTAAACAACAAATGAAGAGAGTCAGACAATGCCCGCGCAAAACTGCGACTGAACAACAGGCCTGATTATTTTTCTACCAGTTGCCATACGCCATTCCAATCTTTGCCGGGAGGATTTCGGCGTAAGACTTGAATGCGCTCAACGAAAACACGGGAAGGGCCGTCATTCGGACGAATTTGGAGACATTCGCGGAAAATCGCCTCAGCTAAATCCCATTCCTGGGCGAGATATGTTTGCCGAGCTTGCTCATAGCGTTCGCGCAAGCGTGCCAATTCTTCCGATAATTGTCCGGCCGCAGACATCAATTCAAGGACTCGCGTGGTTTCCGTCTTGCCTTTGACGGAGATGGTATCGATCTCGCGCATCTCGAACTGCGAGCCGGTCATCTGAGCGGTCGTTTCGGCAACCAGAATTTGCGTGCCATAGACGCGGTTGGCCCTTTCGAGTCGCGCGGCAAGGTTCGCAGTATCGCCGATTACGGTGTAACTGCGCGTGTTGTCCGAACCGATATTGCCGACTACGACTTCGCCGGTGCAAATGCCAATGCATAGATCAATGGCGGGTAAGTCCCGGCGTAATCCGGTGATGTCCGGCAGTTCCAGGCGCAGAGCGTCGAGCGCGCCCAACTGGGCTTGTGCGGCGCGACACGCCAGCACCGCGTGTTCTTCCGGCTTTACGAAGGGAGGACCCCAGAATGCCATGACCGAATCGCCGACGAATTTGTCCACGACCCCGTGGTGCTCCTGGACCGCGATGGCTTGCAAACCAAAGTGCCGGTTGAGTAGCGTCACCATCAGCAAAGGAGTCAGCCGTTCCGATAAGCTTGTGAATCCGACCAGGTCAGCGAACGACACGGTCATATCGCGCCGCCCGCCACTTACAGCTTCCGCACCGGGCTGCGCAAGCACGTGCTCCAATATTCGTGGGTCGATGTACTTGCCAAAGGTCTGCTTCATGCGCTCCTTCGAGCGCAATTCTTTCACGAAAAAATTAAACGAATCCGTCAGTCGGCCCACTTCATCAGTAGAACCGACCGGTAATTGTATATCGAGATTGCCTTGCTGGACATCGCGCATAGCGGTAGCCAACGACCGCACAGGTCTGCTAAGCCGGTTTGTGATGAGCGCCGCCACGGTAATGCCTAGCAACACCGTGGATATTGTCGCAGCAATCGTTAACCAGAATACACGCCGCTCGCGTTGCTCGGTTGCCTTCGCAGCGGAGGCGCTCCACGCTGCCATTTTCGAATTTACCGACTCGCGTTGATTTTGGACGGTGCGCTGAATGTCATTAAGCAGGTTTAACTGCTGATTGGCCTTGTCATGTTGGCCGGCGAGCTGCATGTCGAGCACCTCGCGCTGGCGATTATTGATAATCTCATAGGCAGGTTCGATTTGATCCAGGAGCGTCGCTACCTCGGCCAGCGTCTGACTGCCCGGTGCATTCTTCGGATAGGGGCCAATGATGCGTCGGGCTGCGGAAAATTCCTCTGTAAGTTTGCGAGTAAAAAGCGCGTAATTCTCGGTCGCCTCCGCAACGATCTCGGGATTTGGCTCGGCAGCGTTCAGGGCCCCGAACCAACGTTCAAACGCAAGACGTCGTCGAAGCCCGAACTCATGCAGCCGCGCCACGGACTGCGTGAGCGGCACATCGAAATTCGCTACGACCATGAGATCCTGCGTCGTGCGCGTTACCTCAAACAGCAAAAAAGAGGCAAGCCCAATAGTGAGTAACAGCAAGACTATGGCTAGCCCGAAAATCTTTGCTGCTATGGTTTGCCGGAACGGCATAGGAGTCTCACAAGAATCTCATGAGCGCACGCTCAGGGGCAAGCCGAAGCATGGCCGAAGCGGAATAGCGCCAGGAAAAAGGATTGTTGTTACCACTCCAGGCCTCGGAGCCACAATCACCTCCGCCAGCCGTGATTCGACCCGGTAAAACCCCCGCCCTCACAAAAATTGGCCAGCTAGAAGATTTACTGATTGCTTGAGACCGTTTGCGGTGTCCGCTCGGTCGTTTCGAGCTGCGCGCTCACTTTCTGCAATCCCGCAGTAAGACCTTCAATTTGCTTCTGCTGCTGCGCCACCGCGGATTTTAGTTCAACAATGGTCGCTTCCTGTGTTTGCATTTTGTAATCCTGCTCCTCGACTCTACGATGCTCTTTTAGGAACTCGTTGAGCAACATTGCGTTCACGGCATCGTAGCGGACGGTCTCGGCCTCGCCTTTTTCATTGCGAGTGACCAGATCGGGATCCACTTTCTCCACTTCCTCGGCGATGAGCCCAAACATTGGAACGCGAGGGGGATCAACCTCCCTTTTGTAACGGAACGAGACCGGTCGAACCTCCAGGATTGCTTCGCTGGCCTTGTCCATGGGTTTAATCTGTTCTTTGTAACGTAGCGAGGAGGAAAGGGTGCCGATCTTGTTGTCGGAATTGACGTACACGGCTCGGCCAGATGCGGGCGAGGAATAAACATTTCTGATTCGGGAGGTGTTACTCTCACCAGCAACCCCCAGAACCCCGGCACCGATATAGACATTGCCACTGCCAGTGGTGAGCCCTAATCCCGCACCATAGCCCAAGGCCACGTTATGGATGCCAGTAGTGTTGTCATAGAGCGCCCTAAAACCGTCGGCTGTGTTATTTCTGCCAGTGGTGTTCTCAAAGAGTGCACCAAAACCGGCGGCTGTGTTTTGGCTGCCAGTGGTATTGTTAAAGAGTGCCTCCCACCCGGTGGCCGTGTTGTTGCTTCCGGTGGTGTTGCCTTCGAGCGCGTTGAGGCCGGCTGCTGTGTTATTGCCACCGGTGGTGTTGCGCTCGAGGGCGTTGACACCGGTCGCAGTGTTGTTGTTGCCGGTCGTGTTGAAAGCGAGCGCGTGAAACCCGGTGGCCGTGTCGCTGTTGCCAGTGGTGTTATCGATGAGCGCGTCAGACCCGATGGCTGTGTTGGCGCTGCCGAAGGTGTTGAAAGAGAGCGCATGAAACCCAGTAGCCGTGTTGTCTTGGCCGACGGTAAGGCTCAAAAGCGCACTATCACCTTCAGCAGTGTTGTTGCCAGGGTAGCCGCCGTCCGGGGACGGACTGACCGCCTGCGCTTTTGCCAGAAGCGCAAAGAAGGCCATCAGGAGTGCGGCAAGAAACGACTTGAGCGAACGGTGAACGCAATTTGTGGATAGAATGGATGTTTTCATGAATCGAGTCATAAACAACACAACGCGATGTTGCGAGGTAAAAACCGCAGCTCTCTCGGCAATTTAATGATCGACGCGCAGCGCCATCGGCGAACTTTCAGTTTCGACTCCGAAATTCATTTTCGCCGGCTGCGATACAGGATTAAACTGGGGACGCGCAGCGCCGATGTGGCGAAATGGCAGACGCAACGGACTTAAAATTGCGGTTTTGGCCATTTCTTTGCTTTTCGCCGCACATCAAATCGGCCGCACCTTGCTTGGGTAGATCACCCAAATTTGCCAATATCTGCTGCATATCAGGGGGCGCCGAGAAATAGGCCCAGTCTTGTACAAATTCTTGCACACGGACGCAATCAGCAATGCAATCGATTTCACCAATTTCTTCAGCCACTCACATCACGCTGTGACCCGCGTTTACGATCTCGGTGGCTCGAACTTCCCTCCCCAGAGATTCGCGGAGCACACCGTGCGGGAGATCACTTTCTTGGAATATATCTTTGCCAATTCGGTATGAATGGATTGAAGGTTCACAGCTTTTTACGAAATAAACATGTCCGGACTGGGTGCGAGGGGATTCCGGCTGAAAAGTGAATTATGAAAATATTAAACTACGTTTCAGGTAAACTAATCATGGTTGCAATCGCATGCAGCTTTGCTGCGAGCACACCCATTCAGGCGCAACACGATAACGCTCGTTTGGTTGTCAGCAGGTCAGCCAATTTTGGTACTTTTCAGTACCTCATATTGTTTGTCGACGGTGTCCACGTTGCGGATTTGGGGCTTGGTCAGAGTTACGAGGCGGTGTTGCCGCCCGGGCAGCATGTCTTGTCGGTAAACACGACTCCACAGATCTATAGATATACAGCGCCGACTCAAAGACGCGTTAACGCTAAACCTGGCGAGACCTACGCATTTACCGCGTTTTGGAAGAACTTTGATGAAGCTTACCTAGAGAAGAACGGCGACGCCAGGAGAATCATCACACCGAGCAGCCCAGGATGAGATACATGCATACCAGCTCCACTCTCACGAACACAAGAAGAATAACTAGCGTTACTAAGAGAGGGCCGGCCTGACTGCAGTTATGCTAAATCGCTTTGGTTCGTGTGCTCGCCCGACTAACTCGCAGTCTGCAACCCCTGGGCTTTTTCTCCGCGAGAGCGGAATAAAACGAGCCTAAACCGGTCTGTATTGATGGGCGGAAAGGTGACCGTCCCTCGTGCAGGTCTAGTCGATTCTTAATGATTGAGAAATACTAGTGATGAACCAGCAGTTACCACTCGCGGTTTATTACGAGCATCCAGAGTGGTTCCGCCCACTCTTTGCGGAGATGGATCGCCGCTCGATTCAGTACCTTCGTATCGATGCCGGCTGTCACGTATATGACGCGACCGCGGCCGATAGAAAATACGCTTTGTTTTTCAACCGGATGAGCGCGTCCGCCTACCTGCGCGGTAACGCACAAGGCATCTTCTTCACGCGCGACTATCTCGCCCACCTTGATCGTATTGGCACGCGTGTCATCAACGGCTGCAAAGCCTTTTCGCTCGAGATTTCGAAGGCAGCGCAACTCGCGCTCCTACACTCCCTGGGACTGGCTACCCCTCGCTCGCGTATCGTGAATTGCGCGATCCAAGCTGTTCCCGCAGCACAGGAGATTGGATTTCCGGTCATCGTCAAACCAAATATCGGTGGCAGGGGCGCAGGGATTATGCGTTTTGATTCTGCGCCGGCGTTGGAGCGTGCAGCCGCGGCTGGCGAAATCGGTTTTGGGATCGATAACACCGCTCTCGTTCAGGAGTTTCTTCCAGTCCGTGGCGGACATATTACGCGCGTCGAGACTCTTGGTGGAAAATTTCTGTATGCGATCAAAGTCGATACCTCAGGACAGAACTTTAATCTGTGTCCGGCTGAGATATGCAGGACCGAAAACGGCGGTTCCGCTGTGAACGCGACGGGCCTCGTTGATGCACCGAAGGCCGGATTGAAAGTGGAGGGTTACACGCCTCCGCAGGAAATAATTGAGGCAGTTGAAAAAATCGTCGGTGCCGCACAAATCGAAGTGGGCAGCGTTGAATACATCGTCGACGATCGCGATGGCACCGTCGTTTATTACGACATCAATGCCCTTTCCAATTTTGTTGCGAACGCGCTTCAGATTCTTGGCTTTGATCCGCACGTGCGACTGGTCGACTACCTTGAGAAGGAAAAGGAGGGGGCCTAATGCGTTACGGGTATTGGCTCCCAGTCTTCGGCGGCTGGCTACGAAACGTGGAAGACGAACAGATGGAGGCGACGTGGGAATACGCGAGCCGTCTGGCGCGACGAAGCGAAGAGATCGGATTCGATCTCACGCTGATCGCTGAACTAAACCTCAATGACATTAAAGGTCCCGAAGCGCCTGCGTTGGACGCCTGGTCTACAGCCGCAGCCTTGGCAGCGGTGACGAAACGCCTCGAGTTGATGGTTGCGGTCCGTCCCACATTTCACTCGCCCGCCCTGCTCGCCAAACAAGCCGCGAACATCGATCATATCGCTGGCCCGGGCCGCCTTTCTCTCAATGTTGTCTCATCCTGGTGGGCGGATGAGGCAAAGAAGTACGGTGTCCATTTCGAGCAGCATGATGATCGTTACGCCCGCACGACGGAGTGGCTCGAAGTCGTCGACCAGATGTGGAAACGAGATCATTTTTCTTTCTCCGGAAGTTACTATCAGGTGGAGGATACGGTCCTGCAGCCAAAGCCAATCTCACAGCCACGACCAGTGATTTACGCTGGTGGCGAATCGGAAGCAGCGAAGGAATTGATTAGTGAACGCTGCGATGCCTTTGTCATGCATGGAGATCCTCCCGATCGTATCCGGTCCAAAATCGCTGACATGTCTGAGCGAAGAGAAAAGAAAGGTCTCGGTCCTATGACTTTCGGAGTCGCTGCCTATTCGATTGTTCGTGATACCGAAAAGGAAGCGCAGAGAGAACTGGCACGCATTACCGACGTGAAGCAATCCGCCGCCGGCTACGACAATTATCAGCAATGGCTGGCCGGCACAAAGCTTGACCAACATGTTTCGCTCGAAGATTACTCCGTCAGTAATCGGGGATTGCGATCTGGACTGTTCGGCACACCCGGCCAAATTGCGGAACGCATCGCTGAGTTTGAATCGGTTGGCGTTGACCTCCTCCTGCTGCAATGTAGCCCGCAATTTGAAGAGATGGAGCGTTTTGCCGCAAACATCATACCCACGATCGATCCATGAGTGTTCTAACGGACAGCGGCCTGGGAAAGTCTCGAGCTGGCTTCGGTCGCGTTTGCCAAGTCGCTACTGTCCGCTCGTACTCTGCGCCGCACATGACTTGCGGCATAATAAGAGCCCACGACCAAGATCGCGGCCAATAGCTGAGCAGCCATCGTCTCGTAAGTGGGAAACACCGCAAACCACATCCCCATCCAAGCAGGGATAACGTTGGTCAGCCAACCTACGTCCGTTCTGGAGATCCAGTGCGCGAGTTGCATCTCCTGCGCTTGTTCACCCACCATTACCTCCAGGACAACTCCCAGCAGAACGCCTGTGGTAATCAGCATCTTTCGATATGGGAGATGCTGCTGCAGAACGAACGTAAGTACAGCAACCGTCCCCGAGAGGAGAAGGCCGAGCAACGCGCCTTTTAGCACGACGCTGCCGCCCAGTCACAGATTGTAGCTTTGGAGAAAAAGAACAACTTCGAAGCCTTCGCGATAAAGGGATGTAAATCCAAGCAGAATCAAACCCCAGAAAAGTGGTTGTCGGTAGCTTTCGCCATTCGAACTAGCGAATAGCGCTTTTCTGCGGCGATTATGCGCCCTAATCCAGCCACCCCAATAAATTTTGTGGAAAAACCAGTTCATTATCACGAGCAGAACAATGACCGCGATAAGGCCGGTCGCTGCTTGCAAGTCGAGCGCGGGAATACTTTCCGTAAGTTGTCCGACGATTTCGATAGCGATGAACCACGTGACTAATGTCGCGACGAATGCCATGCCTGCACCCATCGCCACGGGACGCCGATGCACCTGATCGCTTCCGGTCATGCTCGCGGTGATCGCTGCGAGCACCAGGATGCATTCGAGTCCTTCGCGGAATACCAGGATTCCGATATCCATAGTCGCCACCGCTGAGCTCGTGTCCGGTTGCATCGCGTCGGGCGTGCCATGTGCAGTGACCCCTTGCCAGATTATCAGCGCGATGACAAAAATCGCGGCGCCAAGAACACTAACGTAAAAGGTGGCGCGGACTGGAAAGCGTCGTGAGAATACAATCATAAGCGCAGCACGACGGTGAGCTGACGCTCCCGTTCACTCGACCCTTGGGTTTGCCCGTCCATCTCGCTCGGTTCCCAGCGGTTCAATTCTCCTTAGGCCGTTCCTATGCTGTGAGCGCACCGGCTGGCGCGCCATTACTTGGTAATCGCCATTATTCCCGAGCGCATTTCTAGTGTGGTCCCGGCGATCGAAATCGCGGCTGTGGTCGAGGTCATATACTGCGCAAACGTCCTTAGGAAAGAGAAGGTCCAGTGTCCAGTCAAACGCCACACGAACTTTTTTGTCCAAGCCGGGCAACTTGCTGAGGTAAACCGTCCGCCACATCCACCATGCAAAGAAGCCTGAAAAATTGAAACCAAAAATCCGCGCCACGCCCGTCCGACGGCCGATTGAGGCCAGAAGCCCGATGGTTCTGAACGAAAATGGCTTTAAGCGATCACCCAACAGGGTAGCCGCGATATTCTGCGCCACAACCTCGCCTTCGCGAATGGCATGTTGCGCAGTTGGCGGATGAGATTTCCCCGGATTTCTGATGTCCGGCACAAACGCACAGTCACCCACCGCCCAGACATCAGGCCAATCGGGGACTTGCAAGAATTGGTTCACGCGGATTCGGCCTCGTTCCTTTCCACAGGAGAGCGGAAGGATTAGGGGGTTAGGCACTGTTCCGGCAGTCCAAACCAAAGTGCGGGATGGAATCGCGGCACCATCGACCAACAATACGCTGTTTTCCGTCATGCTCTTGACGCGAGTGTTAAGCGGGACTTCCACACCGCGTCGCGCGAGCACTTCCTGCGTGTATCGTCCCAGACTCTCGCCCAGTTCTGGCAGGATTACCGAACCGGAATGCACGAGCATAACTCGCAACATATCTTCACACAGATTGGGATAGAAGGGCAGCGCCTCCCGCACGAAGTCATTTAGCGCTGCAACCGTTTCCACACCTGCAAAGCCTCCTCCCGCCACCACGAAAGTAAGTAATGACTGTCGACTGGTCAGATTACATTCTGAATTTGCTTCTTCTAGGTGTCGGAGGATTTGGGCGCGCAATCGAATCGCATCCGGAAGCGATTTCATTGCCAACGCTAGCTCTGGAAAACCGGGGAGATTGTAAAAATTGGTGATTGATCCCAGAGCGATGACCAGATGATCGTAGTCGACTTGTCGTGACTCGTTGCGGTAACCGCGCGAAATCAGGACCCGCTTGTTTGGCAGGTCGATCTCATTCACGTCACCCACCAATACCTCGACCTTATGGAGCAGCTTCCGAAGGGGATTTACGATGTTTGTGACCTCGAGATCACTCGCCGCGATTTCGTGGAGCATAGGCGTGAACAGGAAAAAGTTATCGCGGCTAACGAGGCAAATCTCCACAGCGTGTCCTCGTGCCAGCAATTTCTCGAGATTCATGGCGGCATAAACCCCGCCGAAACCACCGCCTAGAATGACGATTCGTTTTTTGCGCGGCCTACGAGTGATGCGAGCGATCATCGAGTTCTTTTTGTAGCTGAGTTGCCGGTGAGAAGTCGTCGAAAAACCTGTAGATGCCGCCAGGACTACCGCGCAGACGGTAGCTCGCTTTTTGTGTCCAATAGTTTGGACGACGCTACTCCGCTGGGACCGGGCTGACTTAACTCCTTCTCAATCTCGTCTTTCGCTGCGCTGAACTCTTTTACCGCTCGACCCATCCCTCGGGCGAGTTCGGGCAGCTTCTTAGCTCCGAACAGGAGCAACACGATGAGGAGGATTACCATCATGTCCGGCCCCATAAGATTCATGATACTGGCGATCATAATAGGCATAAAGAAATCTCCGATATGTTTGTTTTGTAAGGATGTCGAAGGCTCAAGCTCAAGGCTTAATGAACATTTCAGCTGAGCTAGGTTCGCCTACGGCATATCCCAGGCCGGGTTCCAGAGTTATCACAACGCTGTACGCCTGGCGGACGAATGATGCGCGGGGATCGGGCAACGTCTTGACCAGGAGCGCTCCGAAGCCGGATTGTCCGATGAAGGCGGGCGAGACAAGCGGAGTGTAATCAACTCCTGGGATAGCGGTGCCGCTGACAGAGAACTTTACGAAAGTTGTAGCGAGCAGGATTTTAGGATTCACGCTCAGCACGAATGTCCCGATTTTTCCTCGGGTAACATTGTCAGTGCTATGGATGGTGACCACCGGGAATTGCTGATCCGGAGGGCCTATTACAGAAGGGGAGCTCCCCTGGGTGCCACCATGCAGGTCCGTGATCGCGCTACCAAGCACGAACACCAAGGCTAGCGTAAGAAGGATTTTGCTGATGATTTTTGTTTTCATGTTAGTTAGCCGATATGTTTGTTTGTAGGTTTGTTTGTAACAACGTTGTGCGTCGTTCAATCCATTCATACCGAATTGGCAAAGTTATATTCCCAAAAAGTGATCTACTGCTTAGCTAATCTCGCAGCGCTCTTCGACATCGGCCACGCTGCCAAGGATCAATCAAACCGGCGAATCACCATCCGTGCTATGCAGCATCGGAGATTAACCCGGTGATGGCGTTGCACGTCCTTCAGTAAATCACCGAAATAGTCACGGTCTTGTGGCTGAGGAGGTACAAACGGTCAATCCCGATCTGGTCGCACGCGATCGCGACGGGAGGCCTTTCACCATGCGCTATGACGCGGTGAACGCGATGTTGCTCAACGAGTTCCTCAAAGAGCACTGCAAAGTAGAGCAGCTAACGAAGGACTTTGAGTCGCAGCTTGTGGAGCAGCAAAAGCAAATTGAAGCGCTTACTGCGGGCCTTCAAAAAGTGAGTGACCGGCCTGAACTGAGCAAATTCGCCACAGGACGAATCCGCGGTGGCGGACCCGCGCCGCAAATCGTCGTTGACAAGCAGTGAAGCAGATTACCGGGTGCACGTCACAGCCTTCGATCCACCTCGCTGTCGGCTTAGTGGGCGCCGCCTATGGTCTGAGATGTGAACTGTGGCAACTGTGGCGACTGCTGTGGCGACTGTGGCATGGACGTAGGCGCCGTACTTATCGTAGTCTGACGCGTCGTCGTTTCGGTTGTCGCGGGCTGGCTCGCGCACGAGACCAGCATCATGGCGAGCACCGAAAATACAGAAGTAAGAATTATCAATCTTTTCATAGTGTGAGTTGTTGGGTTTCGTAAGAAAGTTGTACTGCGTTCAATCCATTCATTACCGAATTAGCAAAGTTATATTCCAAGAAAGTGATCTCGCGCATCGTATGCCCGGCGGATATCTGGGGAGGGAAGCTCGATCTACCAGGCCTTTCTAGTTAGGAGGAGCGGAATAAAAACAGGCCTGTCCGGTTGTACTTAACAAATGGAAAGATGTATATGAATTACAAAAAACTTATTGCAGTGACAATTGCTCTTACTGTTAGCGTTTTTACAGGCTCAAACGTGATGGCGCATGGCGGCGGCGGTGGTGGTCATGGTGGTGGCGGCTTCGGTGGAGGAGGGTTTCACGGCGGCGGCTTCGGTGGGGGCGGTTTTCGAGGCGGATTTGCCGGCGCTGGTTTTCGCGGCGGCTTTCGTGGTGGTGGCTTTCGCGGCGGCTTTAACGGTGATGGCTTTCGCGGAGGTGGCTTTCGCGGCGGTCGGTTCAACGATCGCGGCTTCGACGATGGGTTCTTCTTTGGTGATTTTGGTGACCCGTTCTTTTACTATCCTTATCCATACTACGGGTACTATCCCCATGGCTATTATCCTGGCTATTATCCTTATGGTTACGGATACGGCGGCCTTACCAGCGGCGGCTTTCGTGGTGGCGGCTTTCGCGGCGGTGGCTTTCGTGGCGGTCGGTGATCCGTACAATCAATCTGTTTACCAAGGCAGTGCTGGATACACCGACCAGTTGGTTGAACAAACTCAGCTCCGTCTGGCTCGTGGGAGACTATTATTATAGTTCGATCGATGGCGTGAGCGGCAATGGAACGCGCAAGGCAATCCGCTAATATGAACACGCCCGCGGCCTGCCAGTCGATGGCAGGATCGGCCAACGACTGCTCATGACGACAGGCTTAGCTTGAGAACTTTTTTGTCCCATCCATCCGCAGATGACAGGAGAAATCATCGTGAAGTACGTATGATATATGAACTCGGGTGAGACGAATGAGTTTGAGGCAAGGTACAACGCTCGTGTCGCGAAAATCCGCAAGCGGCCGCTGTCGCGTTAAAGGAATTAGATCGATTACGCTCGGCCGGGCCCGTGACACAAGAAGCGTTCGATGCTGAGGTCGCGCGCATCACACAAGAGAAGCTCCAGCCGCACGGATGCGATCTCGTTGTTCACCGGACGAACGATGGCATCGCGCGTTTCCTAATCAAGATCTAGAGCACGGGGAGAGAATACGATCTAATCAAGAGTTTTTTCCATCGTGACGACGAATTAATTCCAGGAGTGGAGGCCTGACTTATGACCCTTGACCTTACAGGAAAGATGGTCGTTTTAACTGGTGGCAAACAGTCCGTCGAGCATGCCATTGGATCAGCCAGGATTATTTGACAAAGGAAGCGCCTCAGCATTTCGCCTGCGAAGCGGAAGTATTTTTGAGAGATAAATGATGAGGGCCGGATAAGACCGCCCGCCCAAGCTGTGCTGGCGTAGATCGAGCTGTTTTGTGGAGGACTGGCGGCTGCTGAGATCGCGTCTCTGCTTTCTGCAGTAAGCTCCATGCTTTACGCGGCCGGAATATAGCTTGCACCAAAACGGTATTGATAAGTGTAATAGAAAGGAAAAATGAAAACCTTTATTGTTTATGATTTAGACTCGAAAATGCCCGTTGCTGTAGGCGAACAAGTAAGCGCAGAAACTGCGCGATATTGCGCAAGCGAGATAACTGGAACTTTCCACGCAAATCTTTTCGCAGAAGAAATTGATTTAGAAAAAAAATTACGATGTTATACCCGGATCGGCAGGTTTTTTTTGAAAAGCTGGCGCTGAGTTTGGCGCCACAACCCGCGATCAAGATCGGACCCGCGCCAATGCCTAGTGCGGAGCGCAAACGAGGCTTGTGGATTATGCGGAAGGCCGTGCCGACGCAGAGGCTGAGCACGGCGCAATGAAGGATGCAGGCGCACCGATGATCACAGAAACATCAAAGCTCGATAGCCCTCGTAGTCGTGAGCTGTTGTTCCACGGGATCAGCCAGGATTATTTGATAAAAGAAGCGCCCCAGCATTTCGCCTGCGAAGCGGTAGTGTTTTGGGTGATAATGATGGCGGCGGCGTCACCATTGGTAAATGCAGCGAACGCCGTCTTGGAATTGGTCCGCTCGAGCAGAGGAGCGTGACATATTTCGAGTGAACAAAGGTTGAATTTGCGGATGACGCTCAGATCCGATGATGCGCTCGCTGTTGGCATTTGTCGCGCGAAGTTTCCGCAGTTCGGCACGCAAACGCTTCGCGCCGCGCGTGGTGATGTAATTGGTCGCTCCCGGCGGCAGCCCTGACGCCGACCGCTTCCGTCCGCTGCGCTCCGGAAGATTGACACCTTCTTTCACGAACGCACTGCTCATTCAACAAATTATCGCGCGCGCCCTCAAACGTGCGTCCGCACCGGCCCTTTTCTACTAGTTCCGTATTAGTTCGTCCACAGGGTGTGACCAATCCAATGGCCCCAATGCCTCCCAAGCAAGGCTGAGACAGGGACCGATTGTCGGCAAAAAAATAACTAATCAGGGAATATTTTGGACCGCTGCGCGGTTTAGACAGGCGAACAAGCTGCATCGCATCGTGAGGTGTGACCGCAGCAAGCGCAATCAGTGCGTCCCTCTAGGACAGAAACTAGAAATCGAAACCAAGGAATAACAGATGAATGTACAATTGAAACTAATTAAAAACCTCGACCGAGCGTTCGGCCGTACCTCAAATGCAAACATTGCAGACGGTGAAATCGCCACACCGGCTGGAAGACTGCGTCTCAAACAACGCGGCTTACGTGTTAAACTGGCGCTGCTGCTTACTGGCTTGTTGGTTCAAGTTACGCACCCTTACGCTGCTTCCGTGCGGGACAAGCGCGCTGCCCACGATCCGGCCTCTGCCCAATCTGTCGTTGTTGATTGGAATAGAAACCTATTGGTGATCGTCCGGACACACGGTGCGCAGCCGGCAACCATTCACCCTACCCGCAGCTTCGCCATGATGCATGCTGCCATCTATGACGCGGTCAACGCGATTGACCAAACGCACGAGCCTTATGCGGCCGGCGTGCCTCACGCATCGCCATCCGCTTCACAGGAAGCGGCCGCTGCTGCCGCCGCGCATGAAGTGCTTGTACAATTGTATCCCGCTTTCCAGGCGACGCTCGATGCGGAACTCCAGCAGTCGCTCTCACAGATTCCGGACGGCACACCTAAAACAGAAGGCATCAGCGTTGGACAAGCTGTTGGCGACCTCATCCTGGCTTTGCGCAGCAATGACGGTTCGAGCGCACCGCCTATTCCGTATGTTTTCGGCAACGCTCCCGGCGATTATCAATCAACGCCGCCGAATTTTCCGCCGCAGCCTCAATTCACTAACTGGTCGAACGTGACGCCATTTGCCCTCGAACACGCAAACCAGTTTCGTCCGGGACCTCCACCCGCTCTGGATAGCGATTCCTATAGCGACGCTTTCAACGAAGTGAAAACATTGGGAATTATCAACGGCACTGTCGCTACGGCTGACCAGGCGTTAACCGGCAGATTCTGGAATGGAGCTATTCAAAACTATTGGAACGAGATTACCCAAACCGCTGTGCTGACGGATGGCCTGACCACCGCGCAAAGCGCACGGCTGTTTGCCCTGGTCAACTTTACTTTGGCCGACGGGGTAATAGCCTTCTACGATGCCAAGTACATCTACAACTTTTGGCGGCCAGTCACCGCGATCAGGGAGGCCGATACAGACAACAATCCGGAAACCGTAGCCGATCCGAATTGGTTGCCAGAGGTTACCAATACCACTCCGGATCCCTCCTACCCTGGCGCGCATGCCGTCATTAGCGCGGCGGCGGCGTCCGTTCTGAACTCCGTCCTTCACCATGACCACTTCGACTTTACTGTCACCTCCGAAGTCCTTCAGGGAACGACACGTTCATTTCGCAGGTTCTCCGCCGCAGCCGATGAGGCGACCTTGAGCCGAATATTTGCCGGAGTCCATTTCCGGTTTGACCTCACCACCGGAGAGCGCCTCGGCCGAAACGTGGCTGACTTCGTTGTCGACCACTTCCTCACTCCTGTTCATTGAAGCAACGAAGTGGACGAGGCTGCGGGGCAATTAACAAACATCAACGACGTGTATAAATAAACTGTCGGGTGCGCCTATCCCAGTTCGAACCGCGGCGAGGTTTTTAGCTCGCCGCGGTTTTCCGTCCAACCGCGGATGATCACTAACGAATGGAACGAGTGGTGATTGAGCCGACATGGAAAGGTCCGAGCCGAACTGGCGTTTAGCTGCGAGGGTAGCAGAGACGCACTGTGGGCAATAACCCAGTTTCAAATCAGGAAAAGATTTACAGCTTCTGACTGTTCTCTGGATTCCTGGCTCCAGGATAAATTGCAGGATACAACCGCGGTTCAGCGGCGTCGATTTGTCGCCGTGCCCAGGCACGCTGGTAAAGATTATTGGCAAGTAGAGCGACACCCAAAAATCATTGCTGCGCCAGCCCTTTTTCGAAAATCGTGGAATAAAAATACGTCTGCGCGGTTGTACGTAGATGAATGCAACCGTTCATGACCTTGTACCGCCAGGGGAACAGTGAAGAGTTGATCGACCGAATGACCGACAGGGTTCAAAGGCACCGGTGCATGCTGCACAAAGAATCGATACAGAGGCGTCCATGCGCGATCCGATCCCATTGGCAACGAACTTTCCACGATTTGAAGCAAGTAGAAAAGACCTTTGTTGCCATGGCGATCTCCATACAAACGCATTGGTTCCACATGCAGTTTCTAGCTGAGACAATCGATTAAAAAACATTATGGCCGCAACACTCGAAGCCGAGCTATGCTTTTGGCACTGAAGATCTCGAGTCGGGACCTAAGGTTGTGAAATTTGCCGTAATTCAGGGCCACCAGGGAGAGGGCGCCCAGGAACACGAATTAGCTTCTTTTGAAGCAATGATGCTGCCGCACATGGATGCCGCCCACAACCTCGCCAGGTGGCTGCTGCGCAACGAACAGGATGCGCAAGACATCGTCCAGGAAGCGTATCTGCGCGCGTTCAAATCGTTCAGCGGGTTCCATGGTTCCAATGGGCGGGCGTGGCTGCTCACGATTGTCCGGAACACCTGCTACACGTTGCTAAAAAAGAACCGCGCAGCCGATCTCACGACTTTTGATGAGGAAATGCATACGGCCGGCCACGAGTCCGTCAGTCCGGCAACCATTCTGGAGCACAGTGAAAACGCGGAACTAATCAAAGAGGCAATGGATGAATTGCCTGCAGAATTCCGGGAGATCCTGACGCTGCGCCACCTGGAAGGTTTGTCCTACAAGGAAATAGCCGACATCGCGCAAATTCCGCCGGGTACGGTTATGTCGCGGCTCTCCCGCGCACGCGCCGAGCTAAAGGGATATTTGGCGGCTCGGATCAGTAAGGAGAAATAGATGAACTGCGAAGAAGCTACAAAACTGATGGATGGTTATTTGGATGGCGAACTGGATCCGATTACCAGCCAGACAATCGAACAGTATTTGCGAGAATGCCCTAACTGTGATCAAGCCTACAAAATGCATGGCTCGCTAATTCGTGTGATTGGCAACACAGCTCCCTATTACAAGGCGCCCGCAGAATTGCGTGAGCGAATTCGGTCTTCGTTGCGAGAAGAGATGGTCGCACGGCCCATGCGAAATGTTGGACGAGATGTTCAGCCGCGGCCGCAGACGGTTCTTTTTGGGACATCATGGAATTGGCTCGCTCTGGCTGCGGCCATCCTTTTGGCCGCAATTATCAGTTGGAATTTACTCCCTCAATTGCAACGACCCGGGACCGATCAATTATTGGCAACGCAGCTCATCGCCGGTCATGTGCGTTCGCTGATGGCAAACCACCTTACCGATGTTGCTTCCTCCGACCAACACACAGTCAAACCCTGGTTGGATGCCAAGCTCGATTTCGCGCCTCCCGTGGTCGATCTTGCCAGCGAAGGATTTCCTTTGATCGGCGGTCGTCTTGATTATCTCGATAACCGGCCGGTGGCGGCCCTGGTTTACCAAAGGCGTAAGCATTTCATCAACGTGTTTGTTTGGCCGGGAGAGCAGCAGCAGCCAGACCTGCATCGGCGATGTCGCATCAAGGCTATCAGCTTCTGCATTGGGCTGACCCGGACTTCAACTACTGGGCCGTTTCAGACGTTAGCGCTAACGATTTGCAGACTTTTAAGCAGCAGTTCGAAGCGCAAAGGTCGCACCATTGACGATCGACCAAAGGCTTTGTCACAGGACAAGGCTTTAAGTTCGTTGAGAGCGCTTAGCTCCGTCTTTCAAGATAACCGCGGTCAGCTCCCGTTTTTTGGTGACGGGCGGTGAGTTCTCGCACTCGCCGTCATTCGACGCCATCATTCAGCAGGAGCCCCTGCTTTTTGGAACCTCACATCCGCTACACGACGGGAATATTCGCGCGGCAAAACGGTATAGATAAGTAAAGCAATTTACCGATCGCTCATGAGTGAAACCAAAACATAAAAGACCTCACATCATTTCCGCTTCCTCTGCTCACCATCAAAAGGCCCCCGAAAGGTGCGTGACCGTTCTCACTCCGTTTCTGAGGCACTTGAATATGGGCACACTGGCCTTCATCATGTTTCTTGCTCTCGCACTTCTGAATACCACTCGTGGCAAGGAGGCTGAAACCAGAGAGCTAACACCTGTCGAAACTACCAAGAGCGAAATTATTATTCATAAGCAACATGACAACGTCCCCAACGTTGTGACCAAGGCGGCTGGGCAAACGATGTCCCCACCACTAACCCTGTCGCAGTTCATGGGCAGGATCATTGACGCCTTCAAAGGCGCGTTCAACGCTCCGTCCCTAATCGAATACGCGAACCAATTTGGAATAGGCATAGCCGACTCGCCGACAGCTCCACTCCCCGATACATCCGGCCAGCCACTCGCTCCCTCGAAGTCGCCATCAAGTCAACCCAGCAGATCCTCGTCAAACTACTAGCATCAAATTCAAACTATATGAAATCACCACACTGCTCGTCCGTTTTGAAAGGCGCGCTCCTAATTGTTCTGCTGGCCTTGTGCTTTGGCGGTTCAACGGTCGCGCAAGCCGGAGGTAAGGATTCCGTTGTCTCCCGGCCCAATAAGACCAGGGAATTTGGATTATCGAACTGAGTTACCACAAGGATATCTCGAGGTCTATTCGGCCATCGATGAATTCAACGATGGCGACGCGTTGTACTTTCCACACAGCTCTTATGCCATCTACACGATCGACGGAAAGCTCTTTAAAAAGGTCAAGAACCAACGTTTCCCGGCCGATGAAATTCCCGAGGTTGTGGCGTTGCCCGTTGGAACTTACGCCGTCATAGCTCGATCGGAGAGAGACGGATACGGCCGCGTCCTCGTTGTTATCAAGGAAGGTCAGCAGACGATCGTTGACTTGGATCTCTGGGAGAAGAAGACAAGGCGCTTAGCACACAACTGACCAATGAACTCCGAAACGGGAAATGAGTTTGAGGCAGAGTACCACGATCGCGTCCGGAAAATCCGCAAAGCGGCCGCCATCGCGTTAAAGGAATTAGACCAATTGCGTTCAGGCGGACCCATGACGCAAGAAGCCCTCGATGCAGAGGTCGCGCGTATCGCACGAGAGAAGCTCCAGCCGTACGGATGCGATCTTGCTGTTCTTCGGATGGCTAATGGCGTCACGCGATTCTTAATCAAGGTCCAGAGTACTGGGAGAGGATACGATCTAATCAAAAGTTTTTTCCATCGTGACTATGGATTAATTCCAGAATTGGAGGCCTGACTTATGACCCTTGACCTTACAGGAAAGAAGGTGGTTGTGACCAGTGGGAGACATTCCGTCGGGCGAGCTATTGCTGAAGCAGTGGCGCGTGAAGGAGCCGACGTAGTGATCTGGCTGCGAAAGTGCAATGATGAGCTGAACGAAGGCAAAGTATTGCCAATAACGCTACTGCAAATTCCATCGCAGCTACCCAATGGGGGAGCGCCAACCTCGCTCTGGCGGCAAACAATGGCGCAGAAATCTTACTGGTGATCCGGTTGGGTAAGGCCAGAATCTCACGTCTTACTCTCAAAGATTTTTGGAAGATTTTTGGAATAAAAATGCACCGGATTGGTAAAGACACGTGTGAGGCAATCTGCCAAAGCACCTAAACAAAACCAAAACCAAAATAAAACCAAAATAAAACCCATATTGTTATGCAACCTGAAATCCATCACTCCAACAATAATGACGCTAAAGAAATAGAATCACCCCAAACAACACGGTCGCTCTCAGCGCCCAATCGACTCGCCAGGCGATCATTTCTACGCAATCTCGGCATGGGCGCAGCCCTTCTCGTGCCAGGCGCCGCTTTATTGAGCGGTTCTAGCAAGGCTTTAGCAGCTAATAGCAGCGAATCGCTCACACAAGGTGATGTCGCGATCCTCCGGCTCCTCGCCGCTGCCGAACTGATTGAAGCCGATCTTTGGCGACAATACCTCGAACTTGGAGGAGTCAATGCGCCAACTTCAGGCTACACCGCTGCCCTGCAAATTCTGGATGGGGACCAGCTCCAGTATATTTCAGACAATACCGACGACGAGACTAGCCATGCCCATTTCCTCAACGCCTATTTAGAATCTAAAGGCGAGCCCGGTGTCGATCTGGGCCAGTTCGCCACCCTGCCGCCCAGCCAAGTCTCGTTCGTCCCGCAAACTGGACGGCTTACGAATCTTAAGCAGCTCACGGTGGATACCAGCTGGTGGGCCCGCTACCGCAGCACCAACAACGCTGATGTCGGTGCGACTTTCCCGAACGCTGTCCCCAGCCTGGACATTGGGCTGCATACCGCGATTCCCAGACATAATAATGAACTGGGTGATCCGAACAATCCCAGCGACCATGTCAAAGCGATCGCCTTCACAGCGGGATTTCACTTTGGCTATATTGAACAAGGTGGCACGAGCCTCTACGCGACGTTGGCCCAGAAAGTAACCAGTCTGGAGGTTCTTCGAATCCTCCTTAGTATCGGCGGATCGGAGATCATGCACTTCCAGACCTGGCAGGACAAGGCAGGCAATGCGACTCCGTTAACTGACTTTGATCCAATTAACAATTCAACGGTGACATTTACGAACCTCCAGACAAGGCAGCCCGAGCTCTTGCAAGCCAACCTGATCATGCCCGAGCCGTGTATCTTTCTTAACCGAAACCTCCCTGCTTGCGCAATTATCCGTCCGACCGGGCCAGGGCAGTTAGACGCACGAGGGGTTATCAACAGCTTCATTGCCGACGGGCTTTTCAGGGGACAACCCCCAGCGTTCCTTACACTCATCAATTCGTTGGCGAGCGCTGCGGACGCTGCCGAAAGAGAACTCGGTGGCTGATGGAATTTCCCGGTCCGGCACGCCGCGCTTCAGGCAGACGCCTGAGCGCGGCGTGTTTTGCAGAGATAAGCGTCGAAAGTAGCAACCGCAAAGGATTTCGGGAATAAAGTCACGCGAAATCAGTAAGCACAGGTGAAAGACAATTTACCAAGCAAACCTAACCCTTAAGAAAACAAATATTATGTCCGATTACATTTCTCACGATCACGAACACGACGGAATTGATCGCCGCGGTTTTCTAAAATGCATGGCATGGGCCGGCACGGGAGTGCTTTGGACCATAAGCGGCGGCGTCCTTGTCTCAAAAACCCTCGCCGAAGTTGCAAAGACTGGATCGTCTTTACCTACGGCTACTGATCTCAGCTTTCTGCAGATCAGCGATAGCCACATCGGGTTTAACAAAGCGGCGAACAAGGATGTTACCGAGACATTCAAAATTGCTCTCGATCGCATCAACGCGATGCCTACTCCGCCGTCTTTCCTTATTCACACCGGAGATATCTCACAATTATCGAAGCCGGAAGAGTTCGACACGTTCGACCAGATTCTCAAGAGCTGCCGGACTAAAGACGTTTTTTATGTGCCTGGGGAGCATGATGTGCTCAATGATGGAGGAAAGATTTACCGTGAGCGGTACCTGAAGAACGTCCAAGGCAAAGGCTCAGGTTGGTACAGCTTTAACAAGAACGGCGTTCATTTCATTGGGTTAGTTAACGTGCTGGATCTCCAGGCCGGCGGTCTAGGCCAGCTCGGCGACGACCAACTCGAATGGCTTGAAGACGACGTAAAAGGCCTCGGTGCCGACACTCCGATTGTAGTGTTCGCGCACATCCCGCTCTGGAGTGTCTATCCAAAATGGGGCTGGGGAACCAGCGATAGCGAACGCGCCTTGGGATATCTGAAGCGCTTCGGTTCGGTGACAGTTCTAAACGGACACATCCACCAGGTCCTGCAAAAGGTCGAGGGCAACGTGACTTTTCACACCGCGATGTCCACCGCTTTCCCGCAGGCCGCACCCGGAGATGCGCCGTCGCCCGGCCCGTTGAATGTGCCGGCGGAAAAGCTGCGCAGCATGCTCGGCCTGACAAGCGTTCAATACAAACAAGGCAAAACGGCGCTCGCGGTCGTCGACTCAACCCTTAGCTAGATTCATTCAAACTATAAACACTCAAACCTATGAATACGATCATTACGCAAAATTACGATTGCAGCGCTTTTGTCCGGTTTCTCCCTCTTCGCCGTAGCTGGCGAGATGAAGGATGCCAGCACAGGTAACGCCAAGGAAAATAAAATCGAGATCAAAGACTTCGCTTTTAATCCGCAGAATATCACGGTCAAGTCCGGTGAGAAGATTACCTGGATCAATCGGGACGAGGAACCGCACACAGTCGTAAGCGTTGAGAAGCAGTTCAAGAAATCGTCCGCGCTCGATACGGATCAAGACTTCACGATCGTGGCGGGCGCTCCAGGGACTTATAGCTACTTTTGCTCGGTTCACCCGAAGATGACAGGGACGATCGTAGTCCAGAAGTAAGGCGCGATTGAGCCTCTTTATCGGACCGCTGTAGCATCAGTCGATGAAGGTTATGAAAATGTTTCTTGCAGCTTCCGTGAATCCTTTCGATATTAAGGCCGCGCTTCTCGCGGGACACGCTCAGCATCCGGTCATCGTTCATTTTCCGATCGCGCTCTTTATCGCAAGCGCCGTCTTCGAGTTACTGGCGATCTGGCGCAAGCAACCGCTTTTTGCATCAGTCGCCTATTACAATCTACTGGGTGCCGCGCTGACCCTCCCATTAGCGATCGCTACCGGCCTGGGAGCGTGGCAATGGCAGCTCGAAGGCGCAGCCCTAAAGGGCAACTTACGGCTGCATATGATCTGCGCGCTGACTTCCGCTTCGCTTATCTTCTTTCTCTGCTGGATGCGCTCGCGTCTCCGCGCGAAAGGCATCCCGCCCCGTATCGCTTATTTCGCAGTGACGTTGCTCGCGCTGATGGTGATCACGCTCACTGGACATCTCGGTGGAATCCTCAGCGGCGTTGAAACGCCCTGAATCGTAAGCAACCGAACCTTCAAATGCACACAACGATTAGTCAGATGCTATACCCGGATCGCCAGGTGTTTTTTGAGAAGCTTGCGCTAAGTTTACCGCCGCAACCGGCAATCAAGATCGGGCCGGCGCCGCTCCCTAGCGGAGAGCATAGGCCGGGATCGCGGAATATGCGCAAGGCAGTGCCGACCGAGACCTTGAGCGCGGCGCAACGAAGGATGAAGCCGAGCCGAAGATCACAGAGAGATCAGAGGCTGGAGGTCTGAATTCAGACGAGTTAGCATGAAACCGATATTCCAAATTAATCATCGATATCGATCGAGCGCGCAAGCTGCGCGCATGAGCCGTAGGTCCCCCAAGACGGACTTTGATTACCAAACAGCCACGCTCGACGGTATCCGTGGCCGACCTGTAGAGTATTGCAAACCGCCTTTCCATGCTGTCAGCCGGGATTACTTCACGCGCGAAGCGCATCAGGACTTCGCGATCGAGTCCGCGACTTTCTCCCTGCTCATGCTGACGACCGTGCTGCCGTTGTTCAATGGAGCAAACGCCGTCGTGGAGCTGATCCGTTCGACCGGCAGAACATTCTGATTCCGGCGATTCGTTAGGAGCGCGCCAGAAGTCTCAAAATCGATAGGTGGCTGACGACGATTTCGGACATTGGACACGCAAAAAGTCCGCAAATATTTAATGAATGTACAACTCTGTTCCTTCACAGAATATTTGAGTACTTTTGTCGGATTTGAGCTTTTTCCATGTCCAAACCGGTTCACACTTTCCGGCCGTTTTTACGGGGGAAGCAGCGCACTTTTTGCTGGAAAAAATGGCGGGACTCGCGCCCGGCAGACTGTTGCCGATGTAGCGCGGAGATACTTTATGAGCGGAACGATGAGTTTCCCCGCGGAGGCATTAATTGTTAGCCGTAGAAAGTCCGCCCCATAGCCGAATCGACGAACCGGCAGGAGTCTTTGTCCGTTGCGTCTGTGGACGTTCTCTATATTCATTGTTAACAATGCGCCGATGTGGCGAAATGGCAGACGCAACGGACTTAAAATCCGTTGGGCCGTAAACGGCCCGTGCCGGTTCGAGTCCGGCCATCGGCAATTTTGCGCGAAGCGCGTGAACCATTAAGTCGTTGACACGTTAAAGCGGAAGACAGAATCGTCGGACCTATTTTCATCGTTTGAGCCTTCGAAAAATGGAACGCCCACTTTTTATTCCGGTGATTCTCGGGACCGCTCGCCAGGGACGGAGAAGCGAACACGCTGCGCGCTTTGTTTTCGAGCAAACAAAAAAGCGCGCAGATGTCGAGACAGAACTGATCGACGTGTGCAATCTTTCCATGAAGCTTGATGACGCAGGCGAGCAGATGAAGGACCCAAGGTTTTCAGCGACGATCGAACGTTGCGACGGACTCATCATAGTGACTCCGGAATATAATCATGGTTACCCCGGCCTTCTGAAGCACGCTCTGGACATGAATCTGGAAGAGTACATTCACAAGGCCGTTGGGATCTGCGGTGTCTCTGCGGGAGCGTTTGGTGGTGCGCGCGTGATTGAAGGCCTATTGCCAGTCATGCGCGAGCTGGGTCTGGTAACAATTTTTTGGGATGTGAATTTTGGAAACGTGCAAAAGCTTTTCGATGAGCAGGGGAATTTGCTCGATCAAAGTTATGTGCGACGCGTCGACAAATTCTTGAATGAATTGATCTGGATGGCGCGTGTCCTTTGCTACGGACGAGAGAACATTCCAGAAGTTAAGGCGGAGTAGCGGAGTGGTGGAGTAATGTCGAAAGACGCGCTGGCCGAGCGAATGGAACGCCTCGGCATTCGGGATTTCGACCTTCAGGAAACCTTTGCGCGATCCAGCGGACCGGGGGGCCAAAACATAAATAAAGTTGCAACCGCTGTGACGCTGCGTCACAGGCCGAGTGGCATCAGCGTGACAGTGCAGGATTCGCGTTCGCAAGCGATAAACCGCAAGCTGGCGCGGGAACGATTGCTGGATGCGATCGAGAGCGCTCGAGAAGACCAGCGTATGGGCGAAATCGCGAAGCGCGAAAGAGAGCGCCGAAGAAAATCGCCGAGGCCAGGTGCGCTCAAGAGGGGAATTCTCGAATCGAAACGGAAACGTGGACAGGTAAAGAAGCAGCGCGCAAAGGTCGAGATTTAAAAAGAATTCTTTGCTTTAATACGTCTGGCGATGGGACTTGCGACGAATTGTTTTTGAAGAAACAATTCAACTTATGAAAAAAGTAATCATACTTGGTTCGGCACTTTCTGTTTTCGTCTTGATGCTGGCCTCCTGTTCCAGCCAGCCTGAGACGAGTACCACCACAACGCGCCAGACTACAGTCACAACGCCTGTGCCGCCGCCGGCGTCGCAAACAACGACAACGACCACGCACGTGGGTGGTGGCTACTAATCGGCGGGAGCCTGGTTTGTGTTGGCGCTAAAAACGACAATCCGCCGTTGAGCTGGGCCAACGCCCCAAGGTTCGCAAAAGCCAAGAAACAATGCTGCAGGCATGTCTCACCCATCAGTTCGGCGGATGAGTGGCGCTTTCAGCTCTTGTCGGTGGCAATTAGCTCTCCTGGGGCATGTCTCAGGCTCAACATGAGTAGCGCTCTTGGCGCTGAAACATCAAGGCCAGCTACAACGCAAACGAGCTCGGCTACGATTTTTCCGCTGGCGCTTCTGCGGTTTGCACTTCCTCTTCGGCCTGGCTGACTACAGGCGCAATCGCCTGAAGCTTTTCGCCGTTGCGCAGGTCCATCAGTTTCACGCCCATCGTGTTTCGCCCTGTCTCGCGAATTTCTTTGACCCGTGTGCGCACCATTTGTCCTTTGTTGGTGATGAGCATGATCTCATCAATTTCGCGTACAGTGAGTGCGCCAACTGCGTCGCCG
This sequence comes from uncultured Verrucomicrobiae bacterium, assembly GCA_963719605.1. GTDB lineage: Bacteria > Verrucomicrobiota > Verrucomicrobiia > Chthoniobacterales > UBA10450 > Udaeobacter. Next base: position 25,197 of record CAVRCO010000001.1, on the reverse strand, counting down.
GTTTTTTCGCCGGTTTTCATTGTAATGATGCCTTTGCCGCCGCGCGATTGCCGCCGGTAATCGTCGAACGCCGTCCGTTTACCTATTCCATTTTCGCCGGCGACCAGCAGCATGGCGTCTGGATCGACAATGGCGGTGGCCACCACGTGATCGTCTTTCTCGGGGCGAATTCCCCAGACGCCGACAGTGTTGCGGCCTTGATCGCGCAGTTGCTCTTCGTGAAATCGCAAACTCATTCCATCCTTCGTAATCAGCACGATCTCGTTGTTGCCATTCGTTAGCTTCGCATCAATTAACCGATCGCCTTCCTCAATCTGGATGGCGATGATCCCGCCGCGGCGAACGTTAGCATAGTCGGAAAGATTCGATTTTTTCACGATGCCAGACTGCGTGGCGAAAACGATGTGCAGATTTTCGTCCCACGTTTGATCGACAGCGTTCGGTCCCGTGCCGGATTTTTTTGACTGAATGCGGATCGTCGCTGCGATTTTTTCATCGGGCTTGAGCTCGAGGATATTCGCGATGGAGCGGCCCTTGGCGGCGCGCCCCATCTCGGGAATTTCGTAAACTTTTTCCACATACGCGCGTCCGGTCGCGGTGAAAAACATCAGATAATCGTGCGTGGTCGCGGTAAAAAGATGTTCCACGAAATCGCCTTCCTCTTCCTCGGTAGCGCCTTCGCGCGTTTGCATGCCGATCACACCCTTGCCTCCGCGCCGCTGCGCACGAAACGCGCTCACAGCCGTGCGTTTAATAAAGCCCCCATAAGTAATGCTGATGATGCAACCCTCGTTCGCGATGAGATCTTCCATGTTGATCTCCGCTTGATCGGGCGCGATTTCCGTCAGGCGGGCCGAGCCGTATTTGTCGCGAATTTCCCGGAGCTCTTTTTTGATAATCGTGAAGACACGCTGCTCTTTGGCCAGGATGTCGCGAAGGTCTTTGATGGATTCGAGTAGTTCCTTGTACTCCTTGTCGATCTTTTCTCGCTCGAGCCCCGTGAGCTGATACAGCCGGAGATTAAGGATTTCGTCAGCCTGATGTTCGCTGAAGGCGTAGCGGCCATTTGTCAGGCGGGCCTCACTGCGAACCAATATGCCGATCTGCTCGACCTGACGCTTGGTGAATTCGAAGGCCAACAATTTTACTCGGGCTTCATCGCGATTGGCCGATCCGCGAATGATGCGGAGAAATTCGTCGAGATTGGCGAGCGCGATGAGAAAACCCTCGAGAGTTTCGGCGCGCTCTTCCGCTTTACGCAACTCAAACCGAGTGCGGCGCAGCACAACTTCGCGCCGATGCTCGATATAGCAGGCATTCGCTTCCTTAAGTGAAAGCAGTTTGGGCCGCCCGTGATCAATTGCCAGCATGATCACCGCGAACGAGCTTTCCATCGCAGTGTGCTTGTAGAGATTGTTGATTACGACCTTTGGATTGCCGTCGCGCTTCAGTTCGATAACGACCCGCGTATTTTCATCGGACTCGTCACGAACGGCGCTAATGTCTGTCAGCACTTTTTCGTTCACCAGCGACGCGATGCGTTCGACGAGGGTTGCGCGATTGACGTTGTATGGAATTTCAGTGATGACGATTTGTTCCCGGCCGCCCTTGAGCTCCTCGATGCCGGCCTTGCCGCGCACCTTCATACTGCCGCGCCCGGTCTCAAGATATTGTTTGATTCCCGACACGCCGCAGATGACGCAGCCGGTCGGGAAATCCGGCCCTTTTACGTGTTTCATCAGCTCCTCGAGCGTGATTTCCGGATCGTCAATTTGAGCACAGATTCCATCAATCACTTCGCTGAGATTGTGGGGCGGAATATTGGTCGCCATGCCCACGGCGATGCCGGTTCCGCCATTAACGAGCAAATTTGGAAACGCAGCTGGGAAAACCGTCGGCTCGGTGCGTGTTTCGTCATAGTTTGGGACGAAATCGACGGTGTCCTTATCCATGTCGGTCATCAGCGCGGCGCCGAGATGCGTCATGCGCGCTTCGGTGTAACGCATCGCCGCTGGGGGATCGCCTTCGACTGAGCCGAAGTTACCCTGACCGTTGACCAGCGTTTCACGCATCGCCCACGGCTGCGCCATGTGGACGAGCGTAGGATAGATCACCGCTTCGCCGTGCGGATGATAATTTCCGCTGGTGTCACCGCAAATCTTCGCGCATTTGCGGTGCTGTCGTCCCGGAAAAAGAGAGAGATCATGCATCGCGTAGAGAATTCTGCGCTGCGATGGCTTGAGTCCGTCGCGCGCGTCCGGCAACGCGCGCGAAATAATGACCGACATCGAGTAATCGAGGAAGGACCTCGATACTTCCTCGGCGACATTTATTGGCTCAATTTTCTCGTTTGGGTTTAACATGGTGCTTGAGATTAGCCATGCGCTGGCGAATACACGGAAGAACGCTCAGTGAGGAAGCGCTCCTCCCAGATTCGCGAAAGTTCGTCGGCCTGCCTGATTGTCACGGGAGAACCAATCTGGGCGCCACGCGGCAGCGAAATTTGCAGGAAATCCAACACGCCGCGGATGGTTCCCTCATAATTCCGGCATAGTTCTTCGTACTCGACTTGGAAGGGAGCAATGCCGGTTCGCCGAAAAAAATCGTCCCAGATCTTCTCTTGTTCGACGCCATCTTCGAGACATCGCTCGATCAACTCGGCGTTGAATTCTGGCTTCCGTAAGGTTGTATTCCCTTCTTGTACTTTCCAGAGATTAGTCTGAGTCGCGCGCGCTTTGGATACGGCCTGCCGGAGTTTGTGACGCCGCACAATGCGCACAAACCGGAGGCCTGGAAAGGCATTTCGCAGCATGGTAAGATCGTCTGTCGCTGCGTCGCCAAACGCACCTGTATCCCGCAACCGGGCAACGAAATTGTCCAGGTACCAGCTCATCAACTTAAAACCGAAGACTTCATTTGACGTTGCCGTGGCCGTGGCGATGCCTCGGACGTAGGCGGCAAAATCTGCCTTCGAATCGAGATGGTGAACGGCGCCAAAATTCACTTCATATTTACGCAGAAAAAATTGCTTGGGCCTGCCTGCCCGTCGCGTGGCATGCAGACCGTCTGTCAGCAAATTGCTGCCCGAACGCGGAATCGCACAGACCACGTAACAGCGCCGCGGATGGCGTACTTTGTGAAACAGGCCTCCCATCTTGGAATTTACACGTCGAGATTGCGCACATTCAGCGCGTTGTCTTCGATGAATTGCCGGCGCGGCTCGACGACATCACCCATCAGAATCGTGAACATTTTGTCGGCATCGACGGCGTTATCGTCGTTCAGGTCCACCTTTAGGAGTTTGCGTTTCTCCGGATTCATTGTGGTCTCGAACAACTCTTTGGCGTTCATTTCACCAAGACCTTTGAAACGTTTGATCTGCACTCCGCGGCGGCCAATCTCCAAAATCTTCTCCAGGATTTCCGGAATTGAAAACAGCGGATGCAAAACCGCTTTTTCGCCTTCGCCTTCAATCAATTCAAAGATCGGCTGGTCGCTGGTCGCGTAATGGGCGACTTTCAGACCTTTGCGAGCCAATTCGGCTATAATTTTTTCGATCGCAGCCGATTCGTGCAGTTCTACCAGTCTGCCGCGTCTGCGACTCCCGTCTGTCCGCACTGGGGCTTCGCTCAGCGGAAGCAATTCCTGGCCAAGCTCGGTGTCGAACAGATTCAGGTCCAGATTCTCTTGATGAAATTTGCGCACCGCTTTCTCATCATTAAAATAATGCACGGTCTCTTCGTTTCCCTCGCGTACCTTCACCAGGTGCGTTGGAAGCTTTCCCGACTTCGCGTTTCGTTCAGCAAGATAAGTCTCGAAATCACCGCCATGGCGGCGCACTCCTTCGCTTAACTTGGCAAGTTTCTCGAGCGATTCGAGGATGTCCTTCAATTGTGTCGCCGGAATTTCTTTGTCATCGGCCAGATTTCTCAAGCGTACATCCTCTGCGCCGAGCGAAATGAGTATTTTGTTTAGCCGGGCATCGTCATCGACATATTCTTCGCGTTTCTTCCGCTTGATTTGATAAAGGGGTGGTTGAGCGATGTAAATCCTGCCCGCACGCACCAGCTCGGTCATTTGCCGGAAGAAGAAAGTCAGCAACAGAGTACGAATGTGCGATCCATCGACGTCCGCGTCTGTCATGATAATAATTCGGCCGTAACGCAGCTTGGTCATATCGAAACGCCCTTCATCTTTGCCGTTGCCATCCTCTCTCGATTTGCCGATCCCAGTGCCGATAGCCGTAATCATCGACTGGATCTCATTGTTCTTTAGGAACTGATCCTCGCGCGCTTTTTCCACGTTTATCAATTTTCCGCGAATCGGCAGAATGGCTTGATAACGCCGGTCCCGTCCTTGTTTGGCGGAGCCGCCCGCTGAATCACCTTCGACGATGTAAAGCTCAGTGAGTTCCGGATCGCGCTCGGAGCAATCAGCCAATTTCCCTGGCAATCCGCCGCCGGTGAGAGCGCCTTTGCGAATTGTTTCCCTGGCTTTTCGAGCCGCTTCCCGCGCCCGCGCTGCCGTGAGAACTTTGTCAAAAACCCGTCGTGCGACTGGCGGGTTCTTATCGAAATAGGTCATTAGCCCGTCGTATACGACCGAGTTCACGATCCCGTCGATCTCCGTGTTGACGAGCTTCACCTTGGTCTGCGATTCAAAGCGCGGATTAGGCAACTTGATGCTGAGCACACAAATCAATCCTTCGCGCACATCGTCTCCGGAGATAGAAGGGTCCTTCTCTTTGAGAAAGTTATTTGATTTCGCGTACTGATTGACCGCTTTGGTGAGCGCTGTTCGGAACCCAGTCAGATGCGTGCCGCCATCCGGATTCGGGATCGAATTGGCAAAGGGTAAAATCTGGTCGTTGTAGCTGTCGTTGTATTGCAGCACCACATCGACAAACACTTCATCGCGCTGTCGCGAGATCACGATTGGCTTCGGATGCAGGACTTGTTTGTTCTCGCCGAGCTGCTTTACAAATTCTTCGATGCCGTGTTTGTAAAAGAACTTTTCTGTCTTGGCCGGGTCGGTGCGCTCATCCGTAAGCGTGATCTCGAGACCGGGATTGAGAAACGCCAGTTCGCGCAACCGCGTTGCGAGACGCTCAAATTTGAACTCCGTCGTTATGGTGAAAATCGTCGGGTCGGGAAGAAAGGTAATCAGTGTGCCAGTGGTCTTTTTGTTTTTGACCTCGCCGATGACGCTGAGTTTGTCCGTCGTCTTGCCCTTGGCGAAAGCCATGTGATAGACCTTGCCGTCGCGCGATACTTCTACCTTGAACCATTCCGAAAGCGCGTTCGTGCATTTCGCGCCTACGCCATGCAAGCCGCCCGAATATTTGTAAGCGCCCTGTCCAAATTTTCCGCCGGCGTGCAGATTTGTTAGCACCAACTCGATCGCCGGCATTTTCCATTTGGGGTGAATATCTACGGGAATTCCACGGCCATTATCACGAACCGACAGCGATCCATCGACGTGGACGCTCACTTCTATTTTTGTGCAAAATCCAGCAAGGTGTTCGTCGATCGAATTGTCCAGCACCTCGAAAACCAAATGGTGCAGACCCCTCTCATCAGGGTCGCCGATGAACATTCCAGGCCGCTTTCGGACCGCTTCGAGGCCCTCCAATTTGTCGATTTGCGCGGCGTCGTACTTTTGTGCTGCACCGATTCCAGTCGATCCCCGGCCAGATGATTTTTCGACCGGAATTTCTTCTTGGGTTTTTAGCATAGATTAAGGCCGGAAAGACCTCCTAAAGAAGATACCCGAATTGTCTCGGTAAACAACTAATATCTCGTTGGTTATCCAAGCACATTCATCCTAGTAATTGGGTAGCCCGGATCGACAAAACGCAAGATATTGTATTTGGAGCCATGTAATTGGCCGAGACCATGAGAGAGCTTTCGTCATTGCTTGACCATGTGATTTTTAAACCGGAAAATGCCGATGTTTAATGCGAGCGCAAACCCTCCTGGAAGCCCGTTGGATTCTATTAATTTTGGCTTTGGCCGCAGTGGCGACGTGGTTTATTTCGGCGTGGTTTTCGCTCATTTTTCTGGCGCTTTTTCTTTTTACGATTGCCTTTTTCCGCGACCCAGATCGTTCCGTGCCGACAGATCCAAATCTACTTGTTGCTCCGGCCGATGGCAGGGTCAGCGACATCGTTGAACTGGATGAGGAGGAAGTTCTGAAAACAAAAACGCGGCGCATAGGAATTTTCCTGTCAATTTTCGACGTTCACACGAATCGGGCGCCGATTACTGGACGTATTGTTTATCGCCAACATCACGAAGGTCTCTGTCTCGATGCTCGCGATCCACATTGCTCTGAGAAAAATGAAGCGATGACATGGGCGTTCGAAAATTCGCGAGAAACGATTGTCGTTAGGCAGCTGACAGGCGCGATCGCTAGGCGAATCGTGGCCTGGTCAAATATTGGAGATGAATTGAAAAAGGGAGAACGCTTCGGGATGATTCGCTTCGGTTCGCGGACCGAATTATATTTGCCACTCGAAGCTGAACTCCTAGTGAAAACAGGCGATCACGTTTCCGGAGGATCGACAGTCATCGCGCGCCTGCCCGACTGATGAACGAACAACCATCTAAGATTTACCTCCTGCCCAATTTGATGACGGCGGGAAACCTGTTTTGCGGGTTTACGGCCACACTGAAAATTCTTGAGGGCGCGCTGCTACAGGCGTCTAATCCTGATGCAGCCAGCGATGCTTTTCACACTGCCATTTGGTTTGTTCTCGGCGCGTTCGTTTTTGATTTTCTAGACGGACGCATTGCACGTTTGGGTGGTCACGAGACTGCGTTTGGGCGCGAGTTCGATTCTTTGGCGGATATTGTGTCATTCGGTCTTGCCCCCGCGTTGATGGTTTACCGCGTCGTATTGCAGGAGTTCCCCCGCGCGTGCTGGATCATTGCGTTCATTTACCTGATGTGCGGAGCACTGCGGTTGGCCCGTTTCAATTCTGCAACGGTGAAAAATGATGGAACCAATCACCAACACACTTTCACAGGTTTTCCCATCCCGGCCGCAGCCGGTCTGATTGCGTCGATCACGCTGTTCCTCCTTTGGCTCGCCGAGGGCGAACATCATCTCGGCAACTGGCGCTTCGTTCTGCCCCCATTACTGCTTTTTCTTTCCTTCATGATGTTCAGCCGGTTTCAATATCCGAGCTTTAAGGCCGTGAACTGGAAGACGAAGAAATCGATCCCACGTTTTCTTGTCATCATTCTTGTTCTCATTTTCACCGTGCTGAATTATGAATGGATGCCAGCGGTTCTTTTCCTGGCTTATTTGCTCTATGGATTTCTGCGGCCCTGGCTGTCGCGCGACTGGCGCCGTGAAATTGAAGAAGAAATAGGCGAAGAGCCTTCTGAGGAGACAGCCGAACAGGTACGTTGAGATCGATCATTTTATTGTAAGCAGCCCCTTCGGTTGCAGATTTGCGGCTGCAGCCGGGGCGCCAGCCTACAATTTGGAATTTAGCTTCTCTAGAATTTCAGGATCGCGTACATCCGCCCATTCCCCGGTCAGCTCGAGTGCTCTTACTTTCCCGCCCGAATGCGCGAGGCCACGGATTGCGTCTGTGAGTTCGTACTCGCCGCGCAGTGACGGCTTTAGCTTTTCGATGAATTCAAAAATGCTCGGCCGAAATGCGTAGAGGCCCGCGTTATACCACGGGCTGGTCGGTTCGCCTGGCTTTGGTTTTTCGCGAAGATCGACGAGCTCCATTTGCTCGTTTACAAAAACCGCGCCGCCTTTACTGACGTCTTCGCCGCGCGTAACTGTAATTACCGCTTCAACATCATCCGAAAGGTCGACTACGCGTTTGTAATTTTCCTGGCTCATCAAAATGTCGCCGTAGCTCAAGACGAACGGCGACCCGCCAGTGAAGTCGCGGGCAAGATTGACAACGCGCCCCGTGCCGTCACGCACGGTTTGTATCGCGTATTCGATGACGACGTTGTGACGCCGACCATCGCCGAAAAAGTTCCGCACCGTTTCTGCATGATAACCGACGATAATCAGAAATTTGCGCACGGCGGCATCGCGCAATCCTTCTACAATGTGCTGCAAAACCGGCTTGCCGCGCACTTCGATCATTGGTTTGGGAACGTCATTAGTCAGCTCGCGCATGCGGGTGCCGCGTCCGGCCGCGAGGATCACTGTTCTATCGATCTTGGTCATAGCGGTGCGCGGTTGCCTGCGCGGTCAAATGGAGGGGCGAGCTCCCGCGAGCCCGGCCTCGCGGAGCTCCGCCCTCCAGTCACTGCTCACTTTTCTTCGGAGGGCCGATAATCAGTGCAGGTAAGCTAGCTTGCTTGATTAGTTCGCTCACTTTCGGCACAGCTTCGGTTTTTAGCTCCGCCCATTTCTTTAACTGCTCTTCCAATTGGTTGCTCAACATTTGGAAGACGTTCAGTTGTCCCTGAGTCGGCTCTGTATCACCAGACTCAATTGTGTGACTGAACGTTTCAAAACGTTCGTTCAGCATATCAGGGAAGGCCAGGTTTCCTTCGGAGCCTTTCATGTTCACTTGAATAAGCTTTTGTTCGATCTCTGACATTTTGTGGTCAAGATCGTCTGCTGCTGCGAGTCCTGGTTTTAATTTCGGATCGTCACCGAAACGCTTGTGCAACGTTTGAATCTGCGACCTGAGATCGCGGATTTCGTTGACGGCCTGATGCAATCGCGACATGGAATCATTCACCTGGGTCGCTAAAGTAAATTGCTTTTGCACAGCGGCCTCCGCGCCCTTAGTTCGTGGATCGATCGCCAGATGCAACGGCGCAGTTTGCGACTTGCCGCCGACAGTTAGTTTCACTTGATAATCACCAGTCGGAGCGAGCGGTCCTCTCGGTCCGACGCCGGAGTAAAACGCACCGGGTATCTGAATCGGATCCTCGTAACGCAGGTCCCACGCGAAGCGGTTCATCCCTGCATTTGCAGGAATTGTTTTGACGCGCTCGACGCGATCGGGCCATTCAGGCGGCTGTTCCCCTTCTTTTTTCTCTTTGCTGGAAAGATGCCTGACGACTTTGCCCGAAGCATCCAGAATATCGAGCGAGACGTCGTCTTTCGGCGCAGTTTTGAAATAATAATTGATGATCGCGCCCGACGGCGGGTTATCGCCGACTGGCTGGCGCTTGTCGAATTCCTCCGGATAATGCAATCGCACTGCGTTTTGCGGTTGATAAAGAATCACATCTCCTTGCGCAGATTGCGCGCTCAACTGGCGCAGCGGCGTGACGTCGTCCAATACCCAGAACGAACGGCCATGAGTCGCCACGACCAGATCGTCATCCTTTACAACCAGATCGTGAATCGGTGACACGGGCAGGTTCAATTGGAGCGGCTGCCAATGCGCGCCGTCATCAAATGAAACGAAAACTCCGAGTTCTGTGCCCGCGTAAAGCAGTCCGCGTTTTCTAGGATCCTCGCGCACAGCGTGGACGTACGCGTTGTCGGGAATTCCGGACACAATCGCGCTCCAGCTTTTTCCCTAGGTCGGTCGTTTTGAAAATGTACGGCTTGAAATCGTCGAGTTTATGCCGATCCACAGCAACATATGCCGTGTTGGCATCGTGGGGAGAGGGATCGATGAGGCTTACGGTGCTCCACTCGGCCATCTTCGGCGTGACATTCGACCAATGCTGTCCGTCATCGGTTGTGACATGGACAAGTCCATCATCTGTGCCGGCCCAGAGCGTTCCTTTTTTCACCGGCGACTCGGCGAGAGCAAACACGGTGTCGTAATATTCAACCGAAGTAATGTCATTAGTTAGCGGGCCACCGCTTGGCTGTTGTTTCGATTTATCGTTGCGCGTCAGATCGCCGCTGATCTGCGTCCAGCTCTGTCCGTGATCGGTCGATTTGAAAACGCACTCCGCGCCCGTGTACAGAACGTCGGGGTTATGTGGAGAAAGCGTGAGTGGCGTTACCCACTGAAAACGATGAGCCACATCGGCGGCACCATGGCCGGAATTGTCCAGAGGAAAGACGCTGACGTCCTGCGTTTCTTCCTTGGTCTTGTTGTAACGATAGATGGAGTTTTCGTTGTTTGAATAAATGATGTGCCAATCGCGCGGATCGGGTAGAACAAAGCCAGCCTCGCCGCTGCCGACCTCGAACCAATTTGCGGGCCCAATCGCACCCCAATCTGTCCGGCTTGCAATACCAACACTCGAATTGTCCTGTTGCGCGCCGTAAATATGATAAGGGAAAGCGTTGTCCACGGAAACGTGGTAGAACTGTGCGGTTGGCTGGTTGTTTTGGGTCGTCCACGTTTTGCCGCCATCGAGTGAGATACTTACGCCACCGTCATTGGCGTTCGCGATCCGATTAGGATTTTGCGGATCGATCCAAAGCCCATGGTGATCGCCGTGACGCGCCGGCAGCAAATTAAAAGTTTTTCCCCCATCAACCGAACGAAACAACCCGGTGTTTAACAGATAAACCGTGTCAGCGGATTTCGGGTCAGCATAAACTTTGCTGAAATACCAGGCACGCTGGCGAAATCGGCCGTCATCATTTACACGGGTCCAATGTTGTCCGGCGTCATCGGAACGATAAAGGCCGCCCTCTTTCGCCTCGATGATCGCATAAACGCGGTTCGAATCGGCACCGGAAACGGCGATACCGATCTTGCCGAGGATTCCTTCGGGCAGGCCATTGCCCTCGAGACGTTTCCAGGTAACGCCATTATCTTCAGATCGGTAGAGCCCACTTCCTGGACCGCCGCTGGAAAAAAACCACGGCTGCCGTCGAGCCTGCCACAGTGAAGCGAAAACAATGTTCGGATTGTGCGGATCAAAAACGACATCGATCCCGCCGGTATTTTCATCTTTAGACAAAACTTTCGTCCACGTTTTCCCACCGTCGGCAGTGCGGAATATTCCGCGCTCAGCGTTTGGACCAAACGCATGACCAAGAGCCGCTACCAGAACGACGTTCTCATCTCTTGGATCGACGATTAATGCGCCGATTTGGCGGCTGTCTTTTAACCCGACATTTTGCCACGTCTTGCCACCATCGATGGATTTAAAAACCCCGGTGCCATACGTGGTATTACCGCGTATGGCCGCTTCGCCCGTCCCTGCATAAATCACGTTGTGATCTGATGGCGCGATAGCAATCGCTCCGATTGATGAAATCGGTTGCTTATCGAACAGGGGAGCCCAGTTCGCGCCGCCATCAATCGTTTTCCAAACTCCCCCTGCAACAGCGCCAAAATAATAAGTGTCCGGCTCGCCCGGCACGCCTTCAATTGTTAAGGCGCGCCCGCCGCGAAACGGTCCAATCTGTCGCCACTGCATTCCGCTGAACAATTTTTCATCAATTTTTCCAGGCGGAGCAGGAGTAGGGGATGGAGCGGGTTGAGCAAAAGATGAAAAGACGAATACAGAAGTGGCGAAAATGGTTTGAACCAGCCGAAGAAAACGGCAACCAGGCGTAATCATCCGCCTAAGGTGGAAAGCCTGCGACTTCGTTCAACTGGAATTGCACGCGCGAAGCGTCGACACTGGGTTTTCCAACGCCCCGCGGAATCTTTGTTAAGCGTTGATTGCCGCCATGCCAGGCGGTGGGAGCTTCCAACGCGGTTCCACCCGGTTCGCCGCCACCAAAATGCCGCGCGGCGTAATACGAGCCAATTACTAAAACGGCCGCAATAAACTGAGCAACGAGAGTCTCAACCGTAGGGAACACGGCGAACCAGAGTCCCATCCAGGGCGGCATATAGTTTTTTAACGACGTGATTTCAGTCGTGGAAATCCAATGGGCCAGCTGCATTTCCTGCGCTTGCTCGCCGACCATTACCAGCAACACGACTCCGAGGAGAATGCCGGTAGTGATCAACATTTTCCGGTAAGGTAGCCGCTGCTGAAGAACGAAGGTCAATACCGCTACCATCCCTGTCAGAACAATGCCCAACACCGCGCCTTTCAGCACCACGGCGCCGCCGAGTCGCAGATGATAGCTTTGCAAAAAAAGCACGACTTCAAATCCTTCGCGATACAGCGAGGTGAATCCGAGCAGGACTAATCCAAACCAGAGACGCCCTTGGGAGATTTCGGCAGTGCGCGCATTCTCGAGTAATGACTTGCGACGGCGATTGTGGGCGCGAATCCAGCCGCCCCAATAAATTTTGTGAAAGAACCAGTTCATGATGACGAGCAACACGATGATTGCCAGCAACCCGGTAGCGGCTTGTAAATCGAGTGCCGACATGTTGTCGCTAAGCGAACCAACGATACGCACCGCGATCAACCACGTGATCAGACTGGCGATAAAGGCGAAGGCCGCGCCGAGCGCGACCGGCCGGCGATGGGCGCGTTTGGGACCTGTCATGCTGGCTGTGATTGCTGCCAGAACAAGAATACATTCCAAGCCTTCGCGAAAGACAAGAATGCCAATGTCCAAAAACGCCACTGTCCGGCCGGTGTTGGGCCGCGTCGGATCAGGCGCGCCGTGTGCTGTAATTCCCTGCCACACAAGCATCGCCACCACGCAAAGCACAGCTACGACGATGCCGATGCGCAAAGCAGGCTTCATTTCGCCTCAAAGTTTATCACATGCCAATGCGCCTGCTGCCGATTGATTGCTTTTTTTTAGCGGCTGATTGCGGCACGTAATCGAGGTTCAGCCAATCATTTGCCGTTAATACCTCGGCAACTTACGGTGAACGCCGCATGCCGGAATATGTTCTGGGTCACGATTTGAAAGGCGAGGGGAAGCGACTCGCGTTGATGTCGGAATTACTCGATCCCATGCACCGCCGGTATCTTCAGTCGCTTGATGTCGTTAAATCAGGCGCAAGAACGCTGGAAGTTGGCTGCCGCAACGGCTCAATTTCCGCGTGGCTTGCCCGGCAAGTCGCTCCGGATGGACGAGCCATAGCCGTGGATCTCGATCTTTCGCTCGTCGACTTTCATTTGCCGAATTTGGAGTTTCGGAAGGAGGATATCGTGGCCCAACCCGTGGAACCCGGCGGCTTCGATCTTGTAACTGCTCGTGCGGTGCTTCACCATGTTGCCGACGCCGAGAGGGCGATCGCGAATCTCGTTGCAAGCTTGCGGCCTGGAGGCGCGATCCTCTTGATCGAACCGGATTTCCTTCCGGTTACGATCGCCGAGCCGCCGGAAGTGCGTGCGTTCTGGAGTGGTTGGCTTGTATGGGCACGCGACCGAGGAATCGATTATCAAATCGGTCGCACTCTGGCCCCGAGATTGGCGGCCCTGGGTATCGAGAAAATCGGCGGCACGGCAGAAACTGCAATCTACAACGGGACGAGCTTGTGGGCAGATTATTGGACACAGACGGTCAAAGAACTTCGCCAAGACTTGACGAGTTCTGGCAAGCTTAACAACGCATTGATTGACACTTTACTCGGCTATTGCGCCGATCCCGCTTGGTGGACGCAAACGATTGCCTTTACTGCAGTTCACGGTTACGCCCCTGGTGGTGAATAAATTGATTCTCCACCTGCCGCGTCGATGGCTCATATCGTCAGGCAGACCGAAACGCCTCTCGTGTGCTGTTGTGATTTACGGTGAAACGAGTAATTTCCCGCGGTGCAACGAGCCCGCGGTTTTACGTTGATTGAGATTGCTCTCAGCATCTTCATACTGCTGTTATTGCTCATGCTTGCGGTGCCTAGTTTTACCGGCGTGATAGCAAACAGGCGGCTGAAACAATCGCTGGATGAGTTTAACAATCTTGTGCATCAGGCGCAGACGCGAAGCGTTACTGAGCGTCGTCCTTACTTGATTGTTTGGGGCAAAAACAATGTCGTAGTACGTCCGGAAGCTTTTGCAGAAGATGAGGAAGTTAAAGCAAAAGCTGAGTTTCGTCTCAACAGGGGGAGCACGCTAAGGCTTTCATTGCCGGTGGCATTGACGGAAAAATATCCAGCTGAATGGATTTTCTGGCCATCGGGCGCCTGCGAACCGGCAATAGTCCGCTTTCAAGGTCCCGCTGGTTCATGGACTGCGAATTACTCACCGCTAACAGGACAGCCAGAGATTACGAATTATGCGGTACGCTAACCCAAGCGAACGTCGAAAGTTTCATCGCGCCTTTGCCCTCTACGAGGTTCTCCTTGGCATTACGATTTTCGCGCTCGGCGTCATCGCGCTTGGACACGCGGTCGAGAATTGCCTCAATGCGAGCACGATCAACGCCGAAGAAGGCGTCGTGCGACAGATTCTGTCGAATCGCATGGCAGAAATTCAAGCCGCGAAAGTTATTCCCGATGATTCCAAGGAATTCAAGGTCGACAGCAATTACGGAGGCATAAAGGTCGTCCAAAAAACCACGGCAGCCAGACTGACAGAACCGGATAATACGCTCGTTAACGGACTCTACCTCGTCATGTTGACTGCTCAGTGGCAGCAGGGCGGTATTCCTCAGTCAAAACAGACCCACTTTTATGTTTACCGTCCAGGTTAAGGAGAAAATCTCTTCGCATCGTTGGTTTCACATTGCTCGAGATCATGCTTGCAGTTGGGATCCTCGGGCTGATGTCGCTGGCTATTTTTCGTTTCGTGCAAGCGAACATGACGGCGCTCCGCGTGTCATCCGACATAGCCGCGAGGGATTCGCAGTATGACGGTCTGCGCGATCTTCTAACATCGCACTGGCAAAGCTTGAGTCCCACGCGTCGGAAGAATGATAGGGGAGCCGTTTAAACTAAACGATCGCGAGCGCGATGTGATAACGTGGATTTGCAGCGCCGGGCCTGGGCTCCTTACTCGCTATGCGCCAGGTGAGTTTATCGTCACGTTGCGTTTGCAACCCGAAAACGAAAAGAGTGACCGGCTCGACCTGGGCTTGTTACGAAAACCGAAGGACGCTTCTGATGTCGGGGAACAACATGACACGTGGGTGCCATTAATTAAGAACGTGAGCAGTCTCCAGATCAGTTACTTCAATTCGAACTTAGGCGTGAATCCTTGGGTCGATCGATGGTCAAACTCGTCCCAGTTGCCCGCACTTATAAAGGTGACTGTTGGACGCGCGGATTCACCAGTGCCATGGGAAGCGATTATTCCACTCAAGCGGACGCCGTATTGAAAATGAAGGCTTCAAATTCGAAATCGCGCAGTGGCGCGGCACTAATGCTTGCGCTTTGGGCGTTGTTCTTGCTCAGCGCAATGGTCATTTCATGGGCGTTGGACATTAATTCGCGCCTTGTTATTTCAGGCAATGCAAGCCGCGTTTTGGACGCTGAAGCAATGGCGGCGTCGGGTGCGGATGTTTCCTTGGCGTAAGTTGCACTGCGCCCAAACGCCGCTCCGATTTCGCCGAACCTGCACAGACAAATGGGCAACCGGGAAAGTTACGACGTCCAAATTATTGGCGAGTGTGGTCGCCTAAATTTGAACTTCCTAACTTAAGGGGAGGATCCGACGAAGCTGGAAATTCTGCGCCAATATCTGAGCCAAAAGGGGTAGAGACTGAATGATGTTGATACCATGGTAGATTCTCTGCTCGATTGGGTGTCGCCAAATCAGGGTCTTCATCACCTGAACGCGTGCCCAGAGACCGATGATTATCAGCCGCCGCATGCGCGGCTCCCTGCTTCTGTAGATGACCTCAAGAAAGTCTGTGGATGGGATGAAGTTTACTTCCAAGCCGGGTTGGGACGAAGATTTTACTGTTTTACCATTGTATGCCCTCGGCCAATATCAAATCGATCTTGCTTGGGCTTCGCGCGATGTATTGCGTGCTCTTGTCGGTATTTTTCCGGGTATGAGCGACGATAAGGTCGATCGCTTCCTTCAATTGCGGCGGGGCCCGGACGGAATCGATGGAACTGCCGATGATCTATCAATTCGGCGCAGCGGCGCTTCCAGCGCCTAGCCGGCGGCTGCGGCCAATTGCCGGTAGAGTTCCAGGCTACACTTGGGCTTAACCTGCAGCAGCCTCAGCAGCAACCTAACCAGCGCAGTCTCAGCAGCAACGGCCCTGCTTACATTTAAATTCCCAGTCTTGCGCGTTGTGAGCGCAGGAAAATCAGGCGACGTTACGCGCACTGTGCAGATGATAGTATCAAAAGGAGGCGCGCCCACGGGCCGATGGCGTCGCTCATCGGTGATGCCAGGAACTTGGAAGGAGCTTTGATATCGAGCACAGGATGCCATCCATTTTCATAATTCCCACCGCGCACGGATGGAATTTTCTGCGTTCATCCACCGCTGCATCGCCGCGGGAAGCGGCTGCGGGCAGTGCTGGCCAGAACGGCTCGTGGAACGTGCGTAAGCTGCAGACGCTGGGGGAAGCTGTGCCGTTGCTTTCAGCGACCGACGATTTTGTCCTCGGGTTGCCTGTTGCTGCCGTGCTCGCCCAACGATTTCGCCTGCCAAGTGTCGATCCGGCAGAATTTCCGGAAATGATTCGGATCCAGATCGAGAAGATGTTGCCGTTCTCGGCCGAAGACCTGACTACGGATTTCGAAGTGATCGAGCAAGACGAAAACGAAAGTGTCGTCTCTGCCGTGGCGATCAGAAATGAACAGCTTGCCGAGATTGCCGCTCCCTTGCTCGACCACGGTTTTATCCCGCGGCAAGTCACTGTTTATGCAGCGCAGCGCGCCAGTACGTATGCACCAAAGGGAAATGCGCTGCTCATTTATCCTGAAGGCGAGACGCTGGTTTACGCCATGACGGAAAACGGCAAACTGAGCCTTGCGCGAGTGTTTGAAAATGGCAACGGGGAACAACTGCAACTTGAGTTGCCGCAGTTGCGAATGAGTGCCGAGCTACAAGGCATCAATGCTTCCTTTCCAAATGTTCTGTTGGATGAAAGCTGCTACCAGATGCGGGAGACTGTGGAGGGAATCCTCGCCAGCCCTACGGAGATAGTCGGGGTCGAACTGCCACCCGCCTCAGTTAAACTGAATCTGCTACCGGAAAGCTGGCGCCGTCGTCGCTCACAATCGATCAGGCAGGCAGAATGGCGAAAGCGGCTCTGTGTGGATAGGTGGCGCTTACGTTGCGCTTGTCTTTCTTTTGCTCGCTTATCTGGGCTTGCTCCGATTTCAAATAGGACGGCTTGACGGGCGCATTGCACACGATGCTCCCGGGACGCAGTTCGTCCGCGCCACGGAAGCGAACTGGAAGGCACTGGCTCCGGCGATCGACGCGCGCTATTACCCGGTTGAAATTCTGCTGCATCTTTTCGAAAGCCTGCCATCGCCCGAGGTGCGGATTACGGCGTACAACCAGTCGGCGCGGCAGGTTTCGGTTGATGGCGAGGCAAATACAGCTGCCCTCGCTTATCAGTTCATCGAAAAGATAAAAAAGAATCCGGATTTGCGAGTCTTTCAATTTGACATGGCTGCGCCTCGCATTCTGCCAAACGACCATGCGCAGTTCCGATTGGAGGGGAAGCCACGATGATACCGGCATGGTACCAGCGAATGAATCCGCGCGAGCGCGTGCTCGCGTGGGTAGCGGCCGGCACGGTGTTTGTGTTACTCAACCTTTTTATTTTGAACTGGATTTTCGGCGCGCTTGCGAGCGCGCAAAAGCTAATGTCCGCGCGCAGGGCAATGTTAGCCGAACAAGCTCTTTACGTGAAGGAACGAGACCTCTGGACGAAACGGGACGAATGGATCCGCCAGCACCAACCAACTCTCAAAGATCCAGCAGAAGCGTCCGCGCTGCTCGACCAGTTAAAGGAAATAGCCGGCAAATATAATGTTTTGGTTGAAAATCCCGCGATTGGTTCCGGGGAAACGACGCCATATCATCAGACGGTTTTTGCTTCTATTGAAACAAAGAGTCCCTGGCCCCCGCTGGTTCATTTTCTCTATGATGTGCAGCGACCGGACGCCTTCATCGTGGTTGACAATGTTAATCTGGCGATTGATGGCAGCGATCCCACGATGATGCGCGGCAAATTTAAAATCGCCCGCTGGTTTGCTCCGGCGCAACGAACGAAGTAGAATAAGTCCGCTCTATTTATGAAATACTTACTTACGCTAACATCAGCGGCCATCCTGCTCGGAGCGATCTGCGCGCGGGCCGAGGATGTTCTGCCACCGCGGTTCGCTTACGATCGTTACTCAAAGATGGTGGATAATTCGCCGTTTGCGATCGCAACGGCAGTGGCGGCGCCTGCGGCCACGCCCGATTTTGCGAAAGACCTTTACGTGGCCAACGCCGCACGTTCATCCGATGGCGATTTGGTGACGCTCGCTTCGACTTCCGATCACAGTTTCAAGAAATACCTTACCACCAAAGTACCTGTGGACGGCTACAGTATCGCCAATATTGAATGGTCGGAGCGTGTGGGTGCGACGAAGGTGACAATTAGCAAGGATGGAAATTTTGCGACAATCACATTTAACCAGGCGCTCTTGCAGCAGTCTGCGCCCAACGCGCTAGCTTCAAGAACCCTCACGCCACCCGGGGCTAATATTCCCACTCCTAACCTGGCACCGAAATTACCGGCCGGTTTGCCTCCCGAGATGCAACAGTTGGTTCCACCTGCGCGAGAGCTTCGATCTCCCCATTCCCGAGGTTTAATTCAACGGAATCCAAGAGGGGCGTCGACGGCGCCCGGTAGCAAGAATTGAACCGGACTCGGTAGCTGGGTTAACCGCCACCCCAGTCGTCATCTGCAGTATCAGCCTGCCGATCCGGCCCGGCAGAATACAGATCATAACCGCTGGGATTTTTGAGACCAGGGCAGCGATAAATGTAGTCGCTTCCCCACGGATCTTTTGGCATCTCTTTGAATAACTGATACCATCGGGCAGGCTCTCGGATCCTTGTCCGGCTGGGTCACCAGCGCCTGCAGACCTTGCTCGGTTGTTGGATAAAAGCCATTCATGCTTTCGTACAGCTGCAATTGAGTTTTGATCGCCTGGACGTCGGCTTGAACCCGCATCGCTTTGGCGATGGCAGTAGTGTTGCCGAGTTTTGAAATCGCCACTCCCAATATGATCACAATAATGCTTACTACGAGCATGATCTCGAGCAGCGTGAAGCCCTGTTGTTTTGTTTTCATTCTTATCTCGATATGGGAGTCCCCCCTCCCGTTCTTGTGCGCGGTAACACTACCTTGCTCTTCAAGAATTTCTAGTGCCCGGTGCGCAATAGATAATCCGACTTGTCCCAGATATACTTTAATTGAATCTGCGTGCCCCGGATTGCCGAAGCTCCTGTTTCAGCGCCGTTCACAACGACCAAATCGTTCGTGCCCCCTTTTAAGCTCGCGGCCGGGACAATTTTCTGAGCGCGCAGCCATCCGGTGTAATTGAAATGCATCTGCGTGGAGAGCGGTTCTACTTCACCCCTGTACGCTGGGTCAGCAAGGTCTGGCAGCGTCAGCGAAGCAGGCCCGATATCCTGGCCGTTAACATAAATTTCCGGTGGAGCGTCGATGCGTGGGTTGGCGATTTCGAAAGTCAACAGTGCCGTCAGCGGTAGCGCTTCGATTGGGAATTGAAATGCAGCGCCCTCCCGGTTTTGTGCGTCAATCCGGATTGCTTCTGGCGCGAGCGTTGCGGTGACGGTTCCAAAATTCTCAACGTCGTCAGGCGGCGGGTGCAGTGTTGGTAGCGATGAGAAAGGTTCGGGAATCACATCCCGATGTTCTGTGTTCACAGGATGCACGATTTCACTGCTCGTCATCCAATCGAGATACGCCGCGCGCACCGTTTTTCCGTCGCCGGGCACTTCGATATCGATGGAAGACGCGCCCGTCATCGGAATGAGTACCGAATCAGAGCTCGGCAGATTCATTCCCGCACCGAGCGTGCCAGAGCGCAAAACGTGTGTGCCGGATTCGTCCCAGGCTATTAACTCAGGCTGTTGATCTGGCTTATCATCGAAGAATAGGCGGAAAAAAAGAACCTGATAGTCAGGGCTCGGTTGCCTCACGCGAATGCGAAAGACGCTTTTGACCATGGGAGCCCTTTCTGTCGTTTCAGTTGGCAGGAGGGCCAGTGCTTCAACCCATGCGGGTGCGTTCTGTGCCTTTGAATTTTGAGGCGCGTTTTGGCGCAAATCGAGCCATGCGCTCTCTGGGACTGGCTGTTGCGTCGCGTTGGTAGAAGCCGGAGCGGGGAGAGCATCCGTCAACGCCTCCTGCGCGCTGATACGGCAAATCGCGGCGAACAATATCGCAAAGACGGCGCGAAGTAACATTGAGCGGGCGAGATTATCCGAGCACAGGCTTGATTGCAAGCTTTCAGTTTTAGTGCGGCCTGATTTGCAGACTGTGTGTCATCTCGAATACGGCCGACAGAATGCTGAAAACAACCAGACCGACCAGAACGGCGATCACAACGATGATAACCGGCGGAATCAATTGCGAGATCAGGTCAACCGTTTTGTCGAGTTCGCGCTCATAAACGTCGGCGATGGCCTGCATGGTATCGGCGAAATGTCCCGTTTGTTCTCCCACCGACATCATATCGGTGAACAAATCAGGGAACAATTTTTGTGCTTGCAAGGCGGCCGAGAGCGTCGCGCCATCGATGACCGCTTTGCGCACATCGCCGAGTTTTAGTTCGAGAAACCGGTTCCCCGCAATTTCTGTTACAAGATCGAGTGAACGAAGCAGGGGTATTCCATTCTCCATCAAAGTTCCGAGTGTGCGCGAGAATTGCGCGTAGTAACGGTGCCGAATGACGCGCCCGTATCCCGGAATCATCAGACGGAAACGATCCCATCCAATCCGCCCTTCGTCAGTGCGAACGAGTGCGCGGAAACCAACGATTGCGCTGATTCCTACCAGCACGCCAACCCACCAATACCCCGTGATCGCATGATGAATTTGCAGCAGAATCCGCGTGGGCAATGGGAGCGCTCCGCCAGTCTGTGCCATGAATCCGGACAACTGCGGCACCATGAACGTTATAAAAATCGTAATGAGAACGGCGCCAGCCAGCGCGAGAAAGGCCGGATAAATCAATGCCTGCTGCACGCGGTCTCGCAGTTCTTTAGCCTGCATCAAATGCTTGACTACCCTGAGTAGAATCTGCGGCAGCGCTCCGCTCGCCTCCCCCGCAGCCACCAGGTTTACATAGAGCGGCGGGAAAATTCGCGGCAGCTCACTTAAGGCCTGCGAGAAACTGCGGCCATCGACTAGCGCCTGATGCAGCGCATGCGTCATTTGTTGGACGCGCGGCTGCTTCAAACGTTTTTCCAGAATTGACAGCCCTTCGTCGAGCGTCATGCCCGCCTGGAGCAAATGAGCGAGCTGCTCGGTGAAAACGAGCAACTGACCGTGCGGGATTTTCAGATTCTGCGTGGGGGACGCGACTCGTGCGCTATCGCGTGGTGCCGTTTTGGCCTCGGGCCCCACCAGCTCGATCCGGACAGGAATACATTTTTGCAATTCAATTTGTCGGATTGCGACTGCTCGATCTGCGCAATCAAGTACGCCCTCAACCAGGCTGCCCTGCGCGTCGCGAGCACGATATGCAAACTGTGGCATCGGCGTGGAAAATTAATCGGAAACCGAAGATCGCAAACTAGAATCTGGCTTTGCGAGGTGAATCGTTAAAAAGTTACAAAGTTAAAAGGTCATTTCGAAGGCATGTAAACTTTTAGCGAACTACGAGTCACGTTGGCTTGCCAGTAATTACCGTGAACGCGAGAAAATTTTACTTGCCATGCCGCCTGATGCTGCTAAGAGCGGCGAACATGAAGTGTGCAGCCGTGTCCGTATTTGTGTCCATTGCGTTTGTATCGCAAACATTTGCGGTCTTGCGACCGCTCTTTCCGGCAAAGCCGGCGCCACCGTTTGGCGGCGAAGTAATTTCGATCGGGGGCGATTCGATTCGATATTCTACTCGAGAAGCTCTCACTACGGCGCCGAGATAAAACTGTGTCTGGCCGCGAGACGCGGCTTCCCCTGTAATTTGCGAGTAATAGAATGCGCAACTTACAAAGCTGCGCTCCGACGATGAGAGGGCTACGCGATTGCCGCCTTTACGGAATCATTGACCTTGCTTACATCCCGCGACTGCGGGATTGCAATCGTGTCGCCGAACAAATGGTCACCGGTGGTGTCGATCTCATTCAACTTCGCGGAAAAGGAAAATCGATCGACGAGCTGGTCAACCTCGCGTCTGAGATCCATGAAATCACGGCCCCAGCCAGTACACCACTGATTGTGAATGATCATGCCGAGATCGCAGCGCGAGTTCCCGTGGAAGGTGTGCATGTTGGACAGGAGGACGATTCAGTTCTTCTTGCGCGCCAAAAAGCTGGAAGAGATTTGATTGTTGGTAAATCGACGCACAGTCTGGCCCAGGCGCACACAGCGCAGACCGAAGGCGCCGATTACATCGGATTTGGTCCCGTCTTCGCTACGCCGACAAAACCAGATTACGAGCCAATTGGGCTGAGCGATATCAGGCAAGTTCATCTCGACGTCGGCGTCCCGATCTTCTGCATTGGCGGGATCAACATCGACAATCTTCAGCAGGTGATCGATGCCGGAGCGAAGCGCGTTGTTATGGTTTCCGCTTTGCTCAAGGCGCACAGCCTTGTTGATTACGCACGCTGCGCCACCGACATGCTAGCGTAGCAAGACCACTGACGATAGACCACCGACTTTTTAACATTGTAACTTTTTTAACGACTTAACGCTGATTATGTCTGTCCTCGTTGTTGGCTCGATTGCAATCGACACAGTTAAGACCCCGGTAGAGGAACATTCCGACTTGTTAGGCGGATCCGCGTCCTACGCTGCGTTGGGCGCAAGTTTTTTTTCATCAGTTCGATTGGTCGGAATCGTAGGCCATGACTTTCCCGAATCTGAATTTCAGTTTTGGAAATCGCGCAAGATCGACAGCGAAGGTGTGCAGCGGGCGAATGGAAAAACTTTCCGCTGGTCCGGCGAATACTCCTGGGACTTGAATACGCGCGAAACACGCTCCATTGCGCTGAATGTCTTCGAAGATTTCAAACCGGAGTTGCCGGAGTCATATCGTGAAACCGATTTCGTCTTGCTAGCCAACATTGCGCCGTCGTTGCAAGCGCATGTTCTTGACCAGATGAAGCGCCCCCGTTTTGTCGTCGCTGACACGATGGACCTTTGGATCGAGACAGCGCGACCGGACCTCGATGCGCTGCTTCGGCGGGTGAATCTCCTTATCTTAAACGACAGCGAAGCGCGCGAGATCACCAAACAGACAAGTCTTATCAAGGCGGGGCGTAGCATTCGAAAAATGGGTCCAGATTACGTTGCGATAAAGAAAGGCGAGCATGGCGCCCTGCTTTTTGGCGAAGGCAATCAATTTTTCAGCTGCGGTGCCTATCCGCTTGAAGACATTCATGATCCCACCGGGGCAGGGGACACATTCGCCGGCGGAATGGCAGGCTATCTCGCGGGCACCGCGAAAAAAGTGCACTTCAACGATCTGCGCAGGGCGATGATTTATGGCAGTGTGCTGGCCAGTTTTTGCGTGGAAGCATTTAGTCTGGAGCGTCTGCGCACACTCTCGATGGAAGAAATTGCGAAGCGCTACGAGACGTTCAAACTCATGAGCCAGTTCGAGGTGCCGTTGTGAGGACGAGGCCGGAACTGGATTACCGCACATTACTACTTCGCGCTTTGATCACTACGGCCTTCTGCATCGTCGCCGTATTGATCTGTTACTTTTGGATTGATCGCCCGGTGGCGTTCTTTGTCTATCGTCACCATATCAGCGAATTCCCGCTCTTTCGATGGCTCACTTATCCACCGCCAGAGGTGCAGAATTGGTCGGCTCTTGTTTTGACGATCTTAATGGTTCGACGAGCGTGGGGATCATTTCTGCGCTGGCAGAAGACGCTGTTTGTCGCGTGTCTCAGCCTGATTGTTGCCGATGATTTCCGCATCTCATTAGGCGACGTTTTCGGTCGCTATTGGCCGAATACCTGGACTCACGATAATCCATCCCTCATCGGCACCGGGACGTACGGTTTCCATCCATTTCAGCGTGGCGATGACGTCGGGAGCTTTCCGTCCGGTCATGCTGCCAGAATCTTGGCCTTTGCTACCGTGTGGCTGATCGCAATGCCCCGCAGCCGAACCGTGCAAGTCGTAGTCATCATTCTCTCGGCTTCGATGCTCGTGAGTCTTGTGGCGATGAATTATCATTTCGTCAGCGACGTGATTGCCGGCAGTGTGTTGGGCGGAATCGTCGCGATGTACGCAGCGTACCTGGCGCGACTGCAAACGCTTTAATGTCGGATACGATTTCCAGTTGCAGGTTCGCAGCCAGGCGACTTACTCAATTGCGCTGCAAGACAGAGCTCCTTGCCCTTGCAATTGTTTGTGCGGCCCAGGTCGATGTTGGCGCACGCGAGTCTAAAGATTGGATCGTCCTAAAAAATTGCCGGCTGATTTCAAATCCGGCGAATGACGGTGACAGTTTTCACGCGAGCGCAGGTGCGAGGGAATACATTTTTCGCCTATACATGGTTGACGCAGCTGAAACGGACGAAATGAATCCGGCGCGCCTCGTTGAACAGGCGAAATACTTTGCGATCACCGTGCCCCAGGCCATCGAAGTGGGTCTGGCAGCCAGAGAGTTCACGCGCGCGAAATTGTCCGAGCCGTTTACGGTGTTTACACGCATGTCAGATGCGATGGGCCGGAGTAAACTCGAGCGATTTTACGCATTTGTGCAGACTAAAGACGGTGATCTCGGCGAGCAGTTGGTTTGTAATGGGCTTGCACGAAACTATGGATTCAAAGCCGTGCCGCCGGGATTAAGAAATTCGCGACTAGAAGTAGAAAAACTTCAACAATTCGAAGACGAAGCAAAGCAGGAGAAAATCGGAGGTTGGGGCGTTGATGCCGGGCGATTGAATGTCCACGCTCAAAAGCCAGCGCCTTTTAGTCTTTTCGTAGCCGAAAAGATGGCTCGGCCCCCCGCGTTGCCTCTGGCAAATTCGCCTTCCGCGGCGCCGGGATTTCGTCCTTCGGTCAAGCACTGTCGGTCCAGTCGAGGTTAAAAAGTCGCATGCAAAAGAAAAAATCGAGCTAGGCAGAATCGACATCAACACCGCGACGGAAAAGGAATTGAAAATGATTCCCGGCGTTGGGCCGGTTATGGCTTCTCGAATTATTGCCGCGCGACCATTTCGAAGCGCTGATGATTTGAAAAAAGTGAACGGAATCGGCGATAAGAAATACGCCAAGATCCGGCCGTATTTTCGGTAATGCAGGCTG